>CAYTMI010000008.1:141266-169800 GCA_964438865.1 uncultured Anaerolineaceae bacterium
ATCGTCGATGTCGGCGAGCGCGCGCAGCATCGCCTGGCGCACCTCGGGACTCGCGGCCAAGTCAAGGCTCATGCCGCGAGCAACGTCGCGTGCCTTGTCGGCCTGCCTGCGCACGCTCGCGTACGCCGCGCGCGGGTTGCGTAACCAGTGGCGCCAGGGAGCCATGCCGCACGCTAACCCGTCCCGTAGTCGCGTTGAATGAGCGCGGAGCCTTCGAAGTCGCCCACTTCCCCGTTGTCCCGGCCTTCGGGTACCGGGTCAGCTTCGATGGCCGCACTGCCATCCTCTCCGGCGACACCTCCTTCTGCGAGACTCTCGCCGCCGCGTCCCAGGGCGCCGACATGCTCGTCTGCGAAGCTATGAGCGCCTCTCTCATGGAGCAGCTCATCAGCATGCTCAAGCTCACCGGGAGGAATCGCGAAGCCGGGCTCATGGGCGACGTCCCTTCCTACCACATCGCCACCGGCGAGATCGCGAAGCTCGCCAGGGACGCGGGTGTCGGCGAAGTCGTCCTTTCGCATATCATTCCGCCCATCGGCAACGACGACGCCCAGGAAGCTGCCTTCATCGCCGGCATGAACGACGTCTATCCCGGCCCCATCCGCATCGCCCGCGACATGCAGCGCATCGCCGTAACGAAGAGAGGATCCTGATGCCCAGCCCGTTCGACCACATAAACCACCGCGCCCACGACCGCGGAGGTTCCGGTGGCGGCCGCTCCATGCGCGACACCATGATGGATGAAGCCGCACGTTTCTCCCGCGAAGTGAAGGATGCGCTGGCCGAGGACAAGGCCGAAGCCGCCCGCGCGCCGCTCTGGAAGCGGCTGCTCCGGCGAAAGTAACGATGAGCGAGATGCGCGACCTGGAGTCCGACCCCGTCGTCCAGGAACTCCTGGCGAGTCCCACGCTGATGCGCCTCGCCTACGTCGGCGCCAACCTCCAGCCCCACGTCGTCCCTATCTGGTACCGCTACGCCGATGGCGAATTCGTCGTCGTCACCGGCCCGAAAGCAGACAAGGTCCGTCACATCGCCGACCGCCCGCGCGTCTCCTTCACCATCGACTCCGACCGCCCACCCTACAAGGTGCTGCTCGTCGACGGCCTCGCAACCATCGAGCCCGTCGAAGGGATGGCGCCCGAATACCCCGAGATCGTCCGCAAGTTCCTCGGCCCCGGCGCCGACGGCTACCTCGGCCGGATGGAGGGCCGCGTCAAGCGCCAGGTCCGCATCCGCATCGTCCCCACCTCCGTCCGCGTCCTCGACTTCATCAAGCGCACGCCCAGGAGCCTTTCCTGAGAGGGAGCCCCATGCCCGCTACCGAGATGTTCGTCCAGTCCCTTCGCAACCGCATCCGCGCCCTGAACATCCTCTGGGAGCGCGCCGTCAGCGACCTCACGCTCGACCAGATGAACCACCACGAGCGCGAAGGCGTGCTCCCCATGGCCTTCAGCTTCAGCCATTTCATGCGCGCCCAGGACCAGGCCGCCAGTGGCCCCTTCCTCCGCGAACCCCCGCTCTGGGTCGCCGGCGGCTGGGCCGCGAAGGTCGGCGTCAGCCTCGACGCCCTCGGCCGTGAAGAGAGCGTCGAAGAGATGGAGACTCTCAGCTTCTCCGACCTCGACGCCTGGAAGGCCTACCAGTCCGAAGTCATCGCCCGGACGGCCCGCGTGCTGGAGACCGTCACCGCCGAGTCGCTTGCCGAAGTCATGATGCCGCAGCTTCCGCCGAACATGCAGAACATCTTCTGCGCCATCGTCATCGGCCCCGGCGCCCCCCTCCGCAAGCTCGACGTGCTCGAATGCTTCGTCTACCAGCACGGCCTCCGCCACATGGGCGAAGTCGAACACGGCCGCGCCCTCGTCGGTCTCCAGGGCATGACCAGCTAAGGCCCACCCCGAATGGGCCCCCACGGCGGCCTTGGGGTACTCCCGGAGGAGGTCCGCGCGGGCAGCCTGGCTGTGGTCAGCGGCCACGACGGGGGCGCAGCCCGGACGGCTCGGCAATTCACGCCCGGCCCGCTGCGCCGGGCGACCGCAGTTGTGGGAGGGCAGCGCGGGATATCGTGAACGAGGAGCGAAGGAAGATGGCGGCGATCACGAACCCCACAATGAGGTCGGGCCAGGCTGCTCCGGTGGCCCATACGCCAGCGGCGGCTGCGAGAACACCGGCGTTGGCGATCACGTCGTTGCGAGAGCACTCGAAGGTGCTCGACATGTTGATGTCGTGCGTCCGGAATCGCCACAGCAAACCAAGACACGTGAGGTTGGCGGCCAGGGCAGCGAAGCCCACAAGGCCCATCGCTTCGAAGCCGGGAGTGCCTCCCACAACAAGACGGCGCGCGATCTCAAACAGGATCCAGAGACCGAAGAGAAAGACGATTCCTCCCTTCGCCATCGCGGCACCGGCTCGCCATCGGAGGCTACGGTGAAGGGCATAGAGGCTGAGTAGATACACCGAGGCATCGCCGAACATGTCGAGCGAGTCGGCCATGAGCGCCGACGAGCCTGCGATGACGCCGGCGGACATCTCGACGATGCCCATCGCGGTGTTGATCCCCAGGGCGACGAACAGGACCTTCCGCTGGGCTGAGCGCGTGGCGAGATGGGCCAACTCGCCTTCCTTGGCGGAGCAACAGTCATCGGCGCCTGTGGCGGCGAGTGGCGCCGCGCGCCGCAAGAGCTTCTCGCGTAAGGCCATTGGGGTATGATGAAACCTCTAGTAACTAGAGGTGCAAGCCCCCGTGGCACGCCCGCTTTCGATCGGTCAACTCTCTGAGCGCACGGGCTCCAAGGTCCAGACGATCCGCTACTACGAGCAGGTCGGCTTGCTGAAGGAGCCGCTGCGGACAGGTGGTGGCCAACGTCTCTATGACGAAGCCGAGGTCCGGCCTCTCCTCTTCATCCGAAGGAGCCGCGAACTGGGCTTCTCTCTTGAAGCGGTCCGGAGCCTGCTCGGCCTTGCCAGCCAGGGGGATCGCTCATGCCGGGAAATCGACGTTATCGCAAGCGAGCACCTGCAATCCGTCACTGAGAAGCTGCGGCTGCTTTCCGCGATGCGCGACGCCCTGGGCGATCTCCTGCAGCAGTGCCAGCACACGGTGGTCCTGGAGTGCCGCATCGTCGAGGCTCTATCGGGAGAGCCCGGCCCGGTGAGCGCACAACTGCCGCAGCCGCTCGAAACGCATGGATCAGGGTGACCTGTCCGGCACCGCCCTCGTCGGCCTCCAGGGCATGACCAGCTAAGGCCCCCGCGTGGCAGGTTGCCTCGCCGCCGGTGCCCCCCCATAGCAATTCGCGGAGTCCGGCAGGCAGGGTTGCCCCAGTGCATGCTCGATCCCCCCGGTCTCGATCTGGATGGTGACGTGGTCGATGTCGAACCGGTCCTTGAGCACCCGGTGAAGGTCGACGAGGACCTGCTGACGGTCCGCATCATCCTGGACATCGACGTGCCCGCTGAGCGCGACAAACCCACTCGTGACGGACCAGACATGGAGGTCGTGCACCGACTCAACCGCGGCGACCTCCGCCATGGCTCCCGCGAGCACTTCGAAGTCCAGCCCTCGCGGGGTGCCCTCGAGCAGGACGTCGACGGCTTCCTTCATCAGCCGGAACGTCCGCGGCAGAATGAACAGCCCGACGCCGGCTGCGAACAGCGGGTCTGCGTACTTCCAGCCGGTGGTCAGCAGGATCAACCCGGCAGCGATCGCCCCCAGCGATCCGAGCAGATCGCCGGCGACTTCAAGAAACGCCCCGCGCACGTTCAGGCTCTCCTTCGCCCCAGACATGAGGATCGCTGCGGAGACGACGTTCACGCCCAGACCGATGCTCGCCACCACGAGCAGCGGCACGCTGCTCACATCTGGGGGATCCGTGAAGCGGCGATACGCCTCGAAGAGGATATAGCCCGAGACCCCGAGAAGGAGGACGCCGTTGAAGAGGGCAGCGAGAATCTCGACGCGATAGTAGCCGTACGTCTTGCCCCGTGTGGCCGGGCGCTGCGCGAACCAGATCGCGATCAGCGCGAAACTCAGGCCTGCAACGTCCGTAAGCATGTGGCCCGCGTCGGCAAGCAGGGCGAGGCTGTTGGCCAGGTAGCCGGCCACCGCTTCAACGACCATGAAGCTCCCGGTGAGCGCCAGGGCGAACACCAGGCGGCGGGCGTGCCGGCTGCCCGCGCTACCGTGATCGTGGCTCATCCGGCCGGCTCCTGGACGTGCTTGAGCGTGTCTTCGAAGATGTGCCGGACGTGGCTGTCGGTGAGCCTGTAGTAGACCATCCGCCCCCGGCGCTCAGCGCTTACGAGCTTCATCAAGCGCAAGTCACGCATCTGGTGGGAGACCGCTGATTCGGTCACGCCGAGGATGGAGGCCAGGTCGCAATTGCAGAGCTCAGCCAGTGAAAGGGCATGAATGATCCGGATCCGGGTCGGGTCCGAAAGCGCCCAGAAGCTCCCGGCGATACGGCCGGCCAGGTCGCTGCCGATCAGGTGTTCATCGATCAGCCGGACCTTGTCAGGGTCGAGGTACCGAAGCTCACAGACATCGTCCACGCCGACCAGCATACTTGAACGGATGCTCAACTATCAATACGATGACCCATAGGCCCAGAGTCCAGGGGCGCCCGCCGCGGATCCGTTGGTCGCGCTCGCCGTGGCCCGGGCCGGACCGGTGACCCGGGAACATCACGCACCCAGGAGTCACGGCATGGCATCACGCCACCCACTGCCACTGGTCCTTATTACCCTCGCCGCCATCGCCGTACTGGGCCTTTCGCTGGGCGCTTGTGGAGACGGCGACAGCAAGTCCGCCGATGAGGCCACGCCCGGCGCGCGGGCGGCCGTGATTACCTCCTCTGACATTGCGGTTGGTGCCCAGCGATTCAGCTTCGTCATCCTGGACGGTGACGTCCCCGTGACTGACAAGCCCTCCTACGTCCGCTTCTTCAAGGTCGCTTCTCCGGACCGCGCACAACTCGTCGGTGAAGGGGCCGTGCCGTGGAGCCCGCTGGGGGCCAAGGAAGCCGCGCACGGCTCCGGGGAGCACACCGAGACGGAGCTGAGCGGCGTCTACTTCGTCAACATCGAGTTCGACGTTGCCGGCACCTGGGGCGTGGGAATCAGCGTTGGAGACAAGCTCGATGAGAAGGCCGAGGTGCGCCTCCAGTTCACGGTGAAGCCCAAGAACGAGGCACTCGCCGTTGGTGAAAAGGCTGTCGCCGTGACGAACCCCACGACCAAGGACCGCCCACTCAAGCAGGTCCACACGGGCTCCGACGTGGACCCGGAATTCCACACCCTCAGCATTGCGGACGCGGTGACGTCGGGAAAACCGTCGGTCATCGTTTTCGCCACACCTTCTTTTTGCCGGACAAGGACCTGCGGCCCCTCCCTGCAGGTAGCCATCAACGCAGCGAAGCGTTTCGGTGGTAAAGCCAACTTCGTCCACGTCGAACCGTATGAGTTGGACGCCAACGGCGGCCTGGCGACGGACGCCCAGGGAAAGCCGTTCCAGTTGGTGGAGGCCGGGCTCGCCTGGCGACTCCCAACCGAACCATGGGTCTTCGTCGTCGATGCCTCAGGCACGGTCGTCGCACGATTCGACGGGCCGTACGCGCTGGAAGAGCTCGAGTTCGCCTTGCAGCAAGTCACTTCCTGAGGCGATGGGCCTCGCGCCCCACCCTCTATGGCCCGTATGGCCCACCGCGATTGCGCCCTTCGGCCGTAGCATCCGCTCCCTCCTCGCGCGACCCTGAAGGGTGGATCAGCAGGAGGTGTTGGCCATGACTACCCTGACTCGTTGGAACCCGTTCACCGACATCGAACGCCTCTGGCCGCGGGACCTCTTCGCCCGCGACCTCTTCGGCCGCGTGGGCCCTGATGGGGGCCTCGCCGTCGAATGGAGCCCCCGCTGCGACATGGACGAAACCGATACCGAGATCGTCGTCCACGTTGAGCTGCCGGGGGTCATAGCGAAGGACATGGACGTCTCGATCAGCGACGGCACGCTCACCATCCGCGGCGAAAAGCAGACCGAGAAGAAGGAGGAGAAGGAGGGCCGCAAGTACAGCGAGCGCTTCTTCGGCGCCTTTGCCCGGTCGCTCACCATCCCCGCCACCGTCGACGAGGCGAAGATCGAAGCGATGATGAAGGACGGCGTCTTGGAGGTGCATTTGCCGAAGACGATCCCGGCCAGGCCGGAAGCCACGAAGATCGAAATCAAGCCGGGCTAAGGCCCAGTGTGCCCCGGCCAGGTCACAGCGGGAGGACTGTTGCCATGACGGCGGGGGAGCTAATCGCCTGGCTCGATACCGTGGGCGCCGCGGATGTGGCGCGCGTCGGCGGCAAGGCTGCGTCCTTGGGTGAACTTGGGCGCGCGCTCGCCGGTACCAGTGCCATCGTCCCTCAGGGTTTCGCTGTCACCACCTACGGCTATCGCCAGTTCGTCCAGCAGCCCGCGGTCAGTGAAGTGCTGGCCGCCGCCCTGGGCGCGCTCTCCGGCGGCCGGATGACCATCGACGAAGCCGCCGCCGGGATTCGCGCGGCAATGGAGGCGGCCCCTCTTCCCACGGACCTCTCCGCCGCCATCACCGCCGCCTACGCCGAACTCTGCACTCGCCTCGGCGTGCCCGGCATCCCGGTCGCGGTCCGCAGCAGCGCCACCGCCGAAGACCAGCCCGGCGCCAGTTTCGCCGGGCAACACGCGTCCTACCTCGGCCTAATAGGCCCCGCGGCCCTCCTGGACGCCTGCCGCTCGTGCTTCGCGTCGCTCCACACCGCCCGGGCGATGGCCTACCGCCAGGCGCTCGGTTTCGACCACGCGGGCATGGCCCTGGCCATCGCCGTCCACGCCATGGTCGCCTGGCCGGCGACCGAAGCCGCGGGTGTGCTCTTCACCATCGATCCCGAGACCGGCTTCCCCGGCGCCGTCGTGATCAACGGGAGTTGGGGTGTGGGCGAAGCCGTCGTCCAGGGCCTCGTCACCCCCGACGAGGTGGTCGTCTTCAAGCCCTCCCTCGACCGCTCGCCGAACCCCATCATCAGCCGCCGGATGGGAAACAAGCCCCGCAAGCTCGTGCCCGGGGAGAAGCCGGGGACGACCCGCGCGGTCGACACCACCGAACTCGAGCGTTCGAGCGTCTGCCTCTCGGACGCCAACGCCCTCCAACTGGCGCGCTGGGGAGTGGCCATCGAACGCCACTACGGGGTGCCGATGGACATCGAGTGGGCGGTCGACGGCGCCACCGGCCGCCTCGCCGTCGTCCAGGCCAGGCCCGAAACGGTCCACGCCGGCCACGTCGCCGAGGTGCTCAGGCGCTACACCCTCGCCGCTACGGCGACCCCCGTGGCCAGGGGCATCAGCGTCGGCGCCGCGATCGCGTCCGGGCCCGTGCGCGTCGTTCACAGCCTCGAAGGCGCCTCCCTCCAGCCGGGCGACGTCCTGGTCACGAGCGCGACAACCCCCGACTGGGTACCGCTGATGCGGCGCGCCGCGGCCATCGTCACCGACCTCGGGGGCCGGACCTCCCACGCCGCAATCGTCAGCCGCGAACTCAGCGTCCCTGCCGTCGTCGGCACTGGAGACGCGACTTCGCGGCTCCGCAACGGCGACGTGGTCACCGTCTCCTGCGCCGAGGGCAAGGAAGGCCACGTCTACGCGGGCAAGCTCCCCTTCGACGTCGAGGAAGTGCGGGTCGAGGACATCCCGAAAACCCGGACCAAGGTGATGATGAACCTGGCCATCCCCGATGCCGCCTTCCGCTGGTGGCAACTCCCCGTCGACGGCGTCGGCCTCGCCCGCATCGAGTTCATCATCGGCGAAGAGATCCGCGCCCACCCGATGGCGCTGCTCCACCCCGAGCGTATCGACGACCTCGCCGTCCGCGATTCGCTCCGGGTGTTGACCCGCGGATACCCGTCCGGGGCCGAGTACTTCGCCGCCCGGCTGGCCGAAGGGATCGCGCAGATCGCCGCGTCTCAATTCCCGCGCCCCGCCGTGGTACGCCTGAGCGACTTCAAGAGCAATGAATACGCGGGGCTCATCGGCGGGCGCTGGTTCGAACCCCCGGAGGCCAATCCCATGCTCGGGCTGCGCGGCGCCTCGCGGTACTATCACGAACGCTACCGCGAGGCCTTCGCCCTCGAATGCGAGGCCATCCGTCGGGTGCGGGACGGGATGGGCCTTTCGAACGTGGTCGTCATGATCCCGTTCTGCCGCACCGTCCCCGAAGCCGACCGCGTGCTCGCAGAGATGGGGAAAAACGGGCTCGTGCGCGGCGCTGGCGGCCTTCGGGTCTGGCTCATGTGCGAAATCCCCTCCAACGTCGTGCTCGCGGCTGAGTTCGCCCAGCGCGTCGATGGCTTCTCGATCGGCTCGAACGACCTGACCCAACTCGTGCTCGGCGTCGACCGCGATTCGGCTGAACTCGCGGCCCTCTTCAGCGAACGCGACCCCGCGGTGAAGAGCATGATCCGGTCGGTCATTCAGACGGCGCATGCCAACGGCGCGACAGTGAGCCTCTGCGGCCAGGCGCCCAGCGACGACCCGGACTACGCCGCCTTCCTCGTCGACTGCGGCATCGACTCGATTTCGGTGAACCCGGACGCGGTCCTTCGCGCGAAACAGGCCGTGGCCGGGGCCGAGGCGAGCGCAGGCTCGCGCTGATCCGGGCGGCCCGCCGGTCAGCGCTGCGACCGGGTCCAGGCGAGCGACCGGCCTTCGTGCAGCCGGGCGATGGCGTCGGCAAGCAACCCCGCGACTGGCACCGGCCTGAACCCCGGGATGCCGCCCGCCGCTTCCAGGGGCACCGTATCCGTGAGGAACAGGCGCTCGATCGGCAGCGACGCAAGCAGGGCCGGCGCCTCTGGGGCGAGGATCCCGTGGGTGGCTGCGACGATCGCTCTCCCCTTCGCCCCGGCCTTCGCCACCGCCTCAAGCGCCGCCTGAACCGTGCGCCCGGTGGTGATCATGTCATCGACGACGATCGGCCGGCGGCCATGCACCTCCCCGGTGACGCGCGTGCTGGTCACGTCGACGCCCGTCGTCCGGGTCTTGTGGACGACCGCGAACGGGAGGTCGAGCGCCTGCGCGAGGCGGTCGGCGAGCTTCGCCGCGCCCAGGTCCGGCGCCACCACCACCGAGTCTCGCGGCACGTCCTGGAGCGCCGCCACGAACAGCGGGAACGCCTCCAGGTGCTCCACCGGGATGCTGAAGAACGCCTCGGCGGCGGGCTGGTGCAGGTCGATCGTCACGATCCGGTCGATCCGGCCCCCGCTCAGGGCGTCAGCCACAACTCGCGCGCCGATCGCCATTCGCTCGCCACCGGCGCGGCGGTCCTGCCGCATGTACCCGAGATACGGGATGACCGCCGTGACCTGGGCCGCCCCGGCCCGGTGGGCGGCGTCCGCCAGCAGCAGTAACTCGAAGAGATGGCCCTCGGAGGGCGGCGGCGTGGACTGGACGATGTAGACGTCGCTGCCGCGGACGCTTTCCTGGATGCGGATGACTTCGGCGTCGGGGTAGTGGGCGAGGTCGACGGGCGTCAGGCTGCGCCGGAGGAGAGCGGCGATGTCGCGGGCGAGGTCCGGGTGCGCGCCCCCACTGATGATAGAGAGCATGGCAATCCTCCTTTCGGGCGTCAAAGGCGCCAGAGCACTTCGTCGACCTGCCCCGGGAGGCAGCCCACCGTGGAGACCCGGAGGTGTTCGCCCGGGGCCAACTCGTTCGCGGGCTCGAATTCCGCCCGGTGCGCCCGGTACGTGTCGAGCGTCGCATCGGACCAGGCATCGGGGACGGCCTCCCGGCGCCGCAGCCGTTCGGCGACCACCTCTTCCGGCGCCACGCACTCTACCATCACGAACCGCGCTCCCCGGGCACGTGCCAGCTTCCGCAAGCGTTCACGGTCGGCCCGCCGCCGAAACGTCGCGTCGACCACCACACTGCGGCCGCGCCTGAGGGCCTCATCGGCGTCGGTGTTCAGCCCGTCATAGACCCGCCGGTTCATCTCCTCTGTGTAGAGCCCGGCGCCGATTGCGGCCTGCGGGTGGACCCCGGGGCCGATGCCGCCAAGCCGCTTCCGGGTCGCGTCCGCGCTTGCCACCGTCGCCCCGGTGGCCGCTGCGAGCGCCCCCGCCAGCGTCGTTTTCCCCGTGCCGGGCAGGCCCCCCACCGCCAGCAGCACGGGCCGCCGCTCCTCGCGCGCGAACCGCAGTGCGTGGTAGACGTAGCGCCGCACCGAGAGGGCCGCCTCCTGCCTCTTCTCCTCCGGCATGCCCGGGTCTCGTTCCACCACCCCGGCGACTTTCGCCCGCACCAGCGCCCGGTACCAGCAGTACAACGGCATGACGTCGGCAATGCGGTCATTCGTTTCCCGTTCATAGGCTTCGACGAGCGGCTCGATGAGGTCCAGAAACCCGCCGGCGGTCAGGTCCATCACCAGGAATGCGAAGTCGAGCGCCGTATCGCTGAGACGGTAGCGCGGGCTGAACTCGACGCAGTCGATGATCTCGATGCCGTCTTCGAGGTAGACGTGTTCCGCCCTCAGGTCTCCGTGGCCGTCGCGGATCCGCCCTGCCGCTACCCGCGCATCGAGCGTCCCCCGGAATCGCTGCCGCGCCTCGTGGAAGTATCGCGCCAGTTCCTCCACGACGGCCGCCGGCAGCGTGGTGCCGCCGCCTGGTTGCAGGACGGCCAGGTTCTCCGCGGCGTTAAGTAAGAACGTCACGGGCCCGAACCGGGCTGGCGCGGGGGCAGCCTCGTTGTGAAAGCCCCCGATCCGAGCTCCCACCCGCCGCAGGTCGTCGATGCTTGCTCTGCCCGCCCGCGCTGCCGCCTCCAGCGAACCCTCGTCGGGAAGCCGCCGCATGTGCACGAGGTAGTCGACGACGCGCCCTCGGCCATTGAGGCGAAACCCGCCGCTCCGGTCCCGGGTCACCTTCTCGACGCCGCGGTAGACATCCGGGGCCAGCCGCCGGTTCAGCGCGACTTCCTGCCGGCACATGCGTCCCCGCCGCCGGAGCGTGCTGTAGTCGAGGAATCCCAGGTCCACCGGCTTCTTCAGCTTGTACGCATCAAACGGGGTCAGGTAGACCAGCGAGGCGTGCGTCTCCCGGACCTCAACCGGCCCGGCTTGCCCCAGCAGTTCGCCCGCCCTCAACGCCTCCGTGAGTAGCCGATGCCCGGCGCCGAAGCTGCCCGGATCGGCAGGCCCCCCGGGACGGCGTGCATCCTGTCCCACCCTGGCACCTCCTTTGAGGACGTCTGCGCCAACAGCAGCGCCCCAGGCCGCTCGCCGGTGGAGCACCACAAGTGTCAGCCGCCCGGCCCGTCCTGCACAGGGCCAAGAGGTCCAACTCCCAAAGCACGAACGGCCCGAGAGTGGGCGGCTGAGGCGTCCCGGGACGGGACTTGACCTGCGCCACGCTGGATTGCATACTTGCGCAATCATGCAAAGTGATCCCACCGACTCCATCTTCCGCCAGTTCGCCAGGATCACGGCGGCCCTCTCCTCACCAGGCCGCCTCAAGCTCCTCGACCGTCTCTGCCAGGGCGAACAAACCGTGGAGGAACTGGCTGAAGCGGCGGGCTTGAGCGTGTCGAATACCTCGCGCCAGCTTCGGATGCTCTCCGATTCCGGCCTCGCCTCCGTCCGCCGCGTCCCCCCCCGCGTCTACTATCAGGTCGCGAACGACACGGTCGTCAGGTTCTGGTTCGCACTTCGCGACCTCGCGCGGAATCAGCTCGCCGAACTCGACCGCATCGTCGCGGAACTGGTTTCGGGCACCGACCCCCTCGAGCTGTTGAGCCGGGACGAGTTGGTGGCACGGATGAAAAGCGGCGAAGTCGTGCTCCTGGACGTTCGCCCCGGGCCGGAATACCGGGCCGGCCACATCCCGGGCGCGCTGTCCATCCCCGTCGACGAACTGGACGCCAGCCTGGCCACCCTGCCCCACGGCAAGATTGTGGTCGCCTACTGCCGCGGGCCGTACTGCATGCTCTCTCTCGACGCAGTCCGTGGCCTTCGCGCCAACGGGTTCGCCGCCGTCCGGCTCGAAGATGGGTTCCCCGAATGGAAGGCAGCCGGCCTCCCCGTCCAGGCCGCCTGAAGGAATTTGCGATGCTCAGCACATTGAAGTCACTTACTGCCCGCATCCCCGGCCGCGCCCGGCCCATCACGCCGAAGTCGGTCCTCATCGTCCTCAGCCACGCGCCGTTCGATGGCGACTCCACCTGGAACGCCCTCCGGCTCGCGGCCACGCTCGTCGAGCGGAAGTCGCCGGTCCGCATCTTCGTCATGAACGACGCGATCGACGTCGTCCGCAAGGGCTCTACGCCCGAAGGCGCCGAGTTCGACCTCCAGGCCATGCTCCGCGACCTCCTGCCCAGGGGCGGCCGGATCAAGATCTGCACCACCTGCATCAACCGTTGCGGCATCGGCCAGGGCGACGTGATCCCCGAAGCGATCATGGCCACCATGGGCGACCTCGCGTCGTGGATCACCGAAAGCGACCGCGTCGTTGTCTTCTAGGAGGCTGTCATGAGTCCCACCGTCCCCCGTATCGTCGTTCTTGGCGGAGGAATTGGCGGCCAGGTCGCCGCCACTCGCCTCAAGCAGAAGCTCGGCGCCGATGCGCGCGTGATCCTCGTCGAACGGTCGACGACGTTCACCTTCGCGCCTTCCCTGCTCTGGCTGATGGTCGGCAAGCGCCAGCCGCGCACGATCACCCGCGACTATTCCGGGATCGCCCGGCGGGGGATTGAACTGGTGCACGCTACCGTGACGGCCATCGACACCGCGGCCGCCGAAGTTCAGACCGAGACCGGCGCGGTCGGCTATGACTACCTGGTCGTTGCCCTCGGCGCCGCGCTCGATCCCGGCCGGATCCCCGGCCTCGCCGAGCACACGCACCATCCCTACGACCTTCCCTCCGCAGAACGCCTCCGCGATGCCCTGGCTGCATTCCAGGGGGGGCGGGTGACGGTGGCTATCGCCTCCCTGCCCTACAAGTGCCCCGCGGCGCCTTATGAGACGGCGATGCTGATCGACGGCTACCTCCGCCAGCGCGGCATCCGCGACCGCTCCCCGATCGACCTCTACACGCCCGAGCCGCTGCCGCTTCCCGTGGCTGGACCCCAGGCGGGCCACAGCGTTGCGGCCGAGCTCGCCGCCCGGGGGATCACTTTTCATCCGCGCACCCCGCTCGAAGGGGTAGAGCCTTCCGCCCTGCGGTTCGGTGGCGAATCGATCCCCCACGACCTCGCCATCGTCATCCCTCCGCACCGTCCGCCGCCTGTGATCGCGACCAGTGGGCTCGCCGGTCCGACCGGCTGGATCCCCGTCGACCGCTCGACGCTCCGCGCGGGCGCGAGCAATGTCTATGCCATCGGCGACAACGCCGCCATTCCCCTCGAGAACGGGATGATGCTGCCGAAGGCCGGTGTCTTCGCCCACGGCGAGGCCGAGGTGGTCGCTGCCAACATCGCCCGCAGGGTCCGTGGCGACTTGCGCGAAGACGCCTTCGACGGCCATGGCACCTGCTTCCTGGAGACGGGCGGCGGCAAGTCCGGCCTCGCCCGCGGTGACTTCTTCGCCTCACCGGTGCCCCGCGTCGCCATGTACCGGCCCGGCAGGACGTGGCACGCCGCCAAGATCGCGTTCGAACAATACTGGCTCCGCCGCTGGCTCTGAGAAACGTCTAGCAGCCGGGGCCGTTAGCCGGTCTGCCACTGCCAGGCCTCGGTCACCATCTCCGCAATCACCCCCGCGATATCGGCGTGCGTGCCCACCGCCGCCGCGAACCGCAGCGAGCGTCCGTCGCGAATCGTCGAGACGCCGTCGAGCGCCATGTCTTCCGGGATCGTTTCGCCGACATGCCAGCCGTCGGCGATGAAGAGCGGCACCATCACCGTCTCCTTCGCTTCCACGTAATCGAACACGTCCCGCATGTTCGGTTCCTGGTCCAGGAACACAGCCGCCACCTCGGGGAAGACGCCGAGACGCCGCACGAATTCCGCCTGGAGCACGGTGTTTTCGGCCGAACGCCGGTTCCGCGAAGTCCCGTGTCCCAGGACAGCCAGCGCTTCCTTCCCCGTGGCCCCGGCCTCCATCGCTCGCTGGATAATCACTTTCGCCAGGGAAGGGTGTGCGCCAATAGCCCCGGCGTAACGCACCAGGCAGCCATCAACCTCGGAGAGCGCGCCGGTGATCCGCAGTTCGCGGGGGACGACCTCTTCCGTGAAGTACCCGCTGGCCATGAAGACCGGCACGACGGTCACGTCGTCCACTGCCGGGGTGAACGCGTCGAAGGCCCGGCAAAGTTGGGGCTCCTCCCTCCAGAAAGCGGCGCGGACTTCGACCTCCACCGCGAGCCGCTTCGCCAGGCGCTCGGCGTGGGCATAAATGGGCGCGCTCGAATTCGGGTTGAAATGCGACCCGTGGCCAACCAGCAAGACGCCTCTCGTCACCGATCCCCGTCCCCCGGCCCCGAATCCCGCACCGTCTCCGGGTCCAGGCCGTTCGCGATGCACCCTCCACGGTACGCGATTAGCGCGAGCCGGGGGCTACGCGGTGACCTTGAACGCCGTCTTCATGCCCTTGGCGTAGTGACCGATCGCCTGCCCATTGATCACTTCGACGACGTTGCAAGACAGCTCGTAGTCGCCCGGGGTGAGGTCGAGCGTCAGCTCTTTCGCCTGGCCCATCGTGAGCCCCGTCACTTGGCCGGCGAGTTGAAGGCTGCCGTCGGCGCTCTTCTTCATCACCTGGAGGTCGTGCGTGGCGCCGGCCGCGCCGGCCATATCCGCGTGGCTCATTTCGTGGACTGCCCAGAACGTGACCGTCCCGGCCTTTGCCTCGGCTCGCGCGGGTTCGACTGCCCAGTTGGCGAGCCCGACCCGGATGGACCCCGCGGGCTGGTTCGCGCCCATCATCCCGCCCGAGCCGCCCGTCATGTCTCCCATGCCGCCCGAGTTCCCACCTCCACCGCAAGCGGCAGCGAGGACAACCGTGCCCAGCAGGGCGATAGCAGCGGCGCACGAAAGATAGAGACGCTTCACGTATTCCTCCAGGAGTCTGTTCGAGGACCCCGGTCGTTACTACGACCATCAGTAGTAGTGTGATCCATCTCCACATTTGGCGCACGGCCGCGGTAAGGGAAACGGCAAGCGACCAGCCAGCGCCGGGATCTCATGCGCTCGTTCTCGCCCCCGGCGGCAATCGGGCGTCCTGTCGTTCGCACCCGGGACAGCGTACTCCCATGGCCCGCACGGCAGTGCACAGCCCCACTGCGGTCCGATCGACCTCCGCTGCGAAACCCCCCTGAGCCAGCCGCACCGATGAGGACTGTGCTCGCCCAGGCGCGACGAAGGGACGGCCGCGTGGCCGTCCCTTCGTTGTCTTGGACCAGGCAGCCGGCGTGGCTAGTCCTGGCGGTTCGTGATAGCCCAGGTGCCGTCCCCGTCGGGGGCGGCGGAGTGCTGGATGTTGACGAACATGGTGTGTGGGTCCTTGCCGAAGTAGATCCCCGTGCCCTCGGCCGACGGGTCACTCAACGAGGCGAAGAGGTAGACGTTGTCGGCAGAGCCGTCGCCGTCGAGGTCCTTGCCAGCCCACCAGATGTCTGAGGGGACGTTGTCCTCGATGATGATGAGGTCGCCGTTGGGGGATTCGGCGAGGTTGTCGGGATTGTCGAAGCCGGTCCGGTACCCGGTAGAGCCGGGGGTGCCGACCTCGAACGGCACATTGATGCCGGGCTTGACGAAGTCGGTGACTTTGAGGGAGTTGAGGTTGATGGCGAGGACGCGGCCATCATAGAGCTCCACGCTGCCAGCGTAGCGGCCTTCGGTAACGGCGACGTAGAGGGTGTTGCCGATGATCTCGATGTCCTCAGGGCGGTTCCAACCGGTGCCACCGGCAGCGGTGCCCGCCGTGGGGGCGGTCAGAGGGTTGATGGGGCCGACCCATTCGCCCTGGCCGGTCCCATCCGGGCCAGTGACCTTGAGGGCGTAGAGCTTGCCGCTGGAGAGGTCCCCGCGGCGATCGGGGACGAACTTGTAGATGCCGCCGCCGTAGCCTTCGCGCTGGCCGCGGAACTCATCGACGACATAGACGGCGCCATCGGGGCCGACGTCGATGCCTTCGTGGGCGAGGCGGCCGACAGCCGGGCGGTCGATGACCGCGACCGCGGTCATGGGGTCGTTCTTGTCGAGTACGATTTCGAGGAGGCGGCCGCCGGTGACTTCCTCGGCGAAGAGGATGGTGCCCCAGGGCGTCCAGCGGATGCCGTCGAGCGCCTGGTAGGGCTGGTTGAGGTCGGGGCCGGCGAGGATCTTCGTCTCACCCGTCTTGAGATCGACGACGGAGACGACGCCACCCATCGTGCCGCCGTTCGCGCCGCGCACTTCGTGGGTGCGGTACAGGAAGCGCCCGGCGTACTTGCCGGTCTCGTTGACGGTGTTCATGTCGTTCCAGTCGTCGCCGTCGCCGCTGACGGCCGGCGCCTGGTAGATGTTGAGGTTGGATTCATCGGAGACGATGTACTGACGGAATCCATTGGGGAGCACCCAGGGGGCCGCTGGATTCCATGCGGAGGTGTCGGCGGATTTGGAGATGGGATCGAAGGCGATGGGCCCGTTGACGGTTTGGCCGGCGAGCGCGACACCGCCGAGCGCGGCGGCAGCCAGTCCGGCTGCCGCGACGCCAAGCGAGGTCCGCCCCCTCAGCGAGGAGGGAAAGCGAGAGTTCATGGAGGAGACATCCTTTGGTCTGATTTCGTTCAGCTGGCTGCGCGGCCGCACATCAACCAACCACAGGCCCAACCCTAGGCCGCGGTGTTTAACGACCGTTGATCCCATCCGCCAGGGCCAGCACCAGCCGCCGGGCCCCCTGTTCACGGCCCGTTAACGCACCGCCGATAGCCTCGGTCCTCATGACCACAAGCATCTTTGCCCACGAACCCGGGGGTCGCGATTACCTGCCCGGTGACACCATCTTTGCCGCCGGGGACCCGGCCTCCACGATGTTTGTGGTGCAGTCCGGAGAAGTGGACCTCTTCGTCGGCGACCAATTGGTGGAGACCGTCGGCGTCGATGGCGTCTTCGGCGAAATGGGCATGCTCGAGGCTGCTCCGCGCACGGCAACCGCCGTCGCCCGCACAGCCTGCCGCGTCGTCGAAATCGATTCCGCCGGCTTTACCCGCCAGGTGAGCCGAAACCCCTTCTTCGCCATCGAAATCATGCGGATGCTTGCCCGCCGCCTTCGGAATGCCGACGCCGCGTTGACCGGGCGGGCGGCCGACCTGTCATCGCCAGGCAGCGGCGGCTAACAGCAGTATCCAGGCCACGCCCCGTCCCATAGGTCAGTGCTGGTCCACCCGCCGCATCCGCGTCACCCGCTTCAACGGCACCATGTCCCAGACCAGAACGTCGCCCTCCAGGTGCCGCGTGACCGCCACGAACGCGTCGTTCGGCCGCAACACCAGCGCGCCATCTTCGAAGCGGGCCGCCACGGTGATCGGCAGGAAACCCCTCGCGCTCACGTCGTTCACCCCGTTCTCGAGCGTCCCGTCGGCGCGCATGTCGTGGACCACGCCACCTGCTGTGATGACCACCCGGTTGCCGGCTTGCTCCACGCGCTCGCGGTGGGAGACATCCGCGACCGGTGCCCCATCGACCGCCACCTCAAACGCCTGCCACAGTCCGCGAAAGTCCGGCAGGCCCGCGGCAATCGGTTCATCGCAGCCATCGAGCACCGGCGGCGGCATCTCGGTGTGCCATCCGCCCGGGGGGGTGTGCGCCACCGGGATCTCGTCAGCCTTCATCGGCCTTCTCCGTCAGCCACGGGCGGCTCGGGCGGGCACGCCCGAATCTGCGAACCCGGAGAGTGCCGCCATGTTCGCGCGGGCGACCTCCCCGGCTTCCCGGAAGATGCGCTCGATGACCTCGCGGGCAGGCGCCACGTCATCGATCAGCGCCGAGACCTGCCCCATCTGGACGCGCCGCACCTCGCCCAGGACCGACTCCGCGAACTCCGCTTTCGCCACCCGCGGACGGATGCGCCCCTCGGCCGACGCCGTCGCCGTGTCGTTCGCCGCCAGGATGAGCCGCTGGTAGTAGGCGGGTAGCTCCGACTCCACGGTCGCGACGAGGCGCGTCCCAAGCTGGATCCCGTCCGCGCCCAGGGCGAACACGGCCGCGATCCCGTGGCCGTCTGCCACCGCACCCGCGCCGACCAGCGGCATCGTCGGCAGCGCCCGTCGGATCGAAGGGATGAGGATCATCATGCTGACCTCGTTGTCGCCCCGGTAGCCGCCCGATTCGGCAGGCTCGGCGATGACGGCATCGACGCCCGCTTCCGCCGCCTTCTGTGCATGCAGCGTCGTCGCCACCACGTGTGCGACCCGGATGCCCTCTTGCTTCAGACGCGCGGTCGCGACCTTGGGGCTGCCCGCCGAGGTGATCACGGCCGCCACGCGCTCTTCGATGCAGATGCCGATCTTCGCTTCCAGTTGGTCCGCGGGCATGAGCGCGATGGGAAAGTTGACCGCAAACGGACGGTTCGTGGCGGCCCGGTAGGCGCGAATGCGTTCGCGAAGCTGGTCGGGAGTGGCGCCGGCCGCCGCAATCGTCCCGAGGCCACCGGCTTCGGAGACTGCGATGCCGAGGGCGGGGGTGGCGGCGACGGACCCCATCACCAGCGGGTAGCGGATTCCGTAGAGGTCACAGATTGCGTTCACGGCGGGTTCCTTTCTCGGGAGGGCGGGGTGTCGTTTCGGGGGCGGGTGCGGCGGAGCCTAGCGTGTGGCACTCAGAGTGTCAACACATTCTCCCGGCGGAAGGGAGCTACCGCGGTTTCGGGATGACGCCGATCACCGACGTGTCGGCCGAAGAGAAGACGAGGCTGCCGTCGGCGAGCGTCACCATGATGGCGGGGGCCATTGGCCGGTCCCGGCGCACGACCGTCCACTCGCCCGTGGGTGGGCCCTCGTCGTAGCCCACGATTGTCGGGAGCTGGAAGGTCCGTTGGAAGCCGCGCGCCGAAGTGAAGGTGATCGCCGTTTCCTTGAAGCCGACGTGCCAGACATCGCCCGAGGAGGTGGCCGCCAGTGAGCCGTCCGGGACAGGTGGGGCCGAGAGCGCATCGGCCCGCGGCCCGGCGGGGTCGAGGCGGGCGAGCGTCCCCGAGTCGATGAACACGACGGCGCCGCCTGCCGAAATCACGGACGGCGCCTTCGCGCCCGCCACGGCCCCGGCGGGCCCGGCATCGATGTCGAACACCCACATCCCAGGGGCGTACCCCTGCGCCGGGTAGGCGACGTCGGTGGCGAGGAGCACCTTTTCGCCATCGAGCGCGCGGATGCTCCTGGGGGGTGGAAGGTTCGCCGGGAGGGGGATCACTGGCAGCAGCTCCAGCTTCGGGGTGAGCTTGAAAGCAGCGATCTCCAGGGCGCCGAACCGGACCATCAAGAGCCGGTCGCCGTCGAGGGAGACGCCCTCGACGTAGTTGCCGCCTTCCATGCCTGCGGGATACGAGATGCGGGGCAGGCCCACTTCCTCCTTCGTCCCGTCGTCGCGGACAACAACGACCCTGTGGCCAGTCATCAGGACGGTCGCGCCCTCGATGCGGCCCATCCATTGAGGGAACTCTTGCCACTCCAAGGGGGCCGTCTTTTCGCTGGCGCCGGTCGTCGGGTCGAGGCGGTAGAGGCCCTGTGTCCCGTCACCGCTCCCGGCGGCGTACCAGAGCGAGGTCCCGTCGGTCGCCAGGGGCACTGCGCGGCCGCCGCCGCCGCCGGTGTCGAAGAGGCGGATGGCCCGGCTCCCGCGACTGGCGATGTTGCCGTGCGTGATCGGCTCGGAGCCGCCAGAGCCCAGGCCCCACCGGAGCCCGTCCACGGCCAACACGAGCACGTTCGCGACAAGCACCGCAGCGGCAAGGGAGAGGAGCGAGAGCAGCGCCCGCCTGAGCGGGGTGTCGACAGCTTTCATCCAATGGTGCGCCCTCACACCCCGAACACCGCCCCTTCAAACACGGTCGCCACCACCCGGATGTCCTTGATCGCCTCCGGTTCCACCTCGAACGGGTCCGCATCCAGCACCGCGAAGTCCGCCCGCTTCCCCGCCGCGATGCTCCCGATCTCCCGGTCCAGCCGCAACGACCAGGCCGCGTCGATCGTCACCGCCCGCAGCGCGCGTTCGAGGTCGATCCGCTGTTCCGCCGCGTGCACCACGCCCGACTGCGACCTCCGGGTGACCGCTGTCCCCACCGCCAGCAACGGCCGCACCGGCCCCATCGGCAGGTCCGAATGCAGCGTGATGTTGACCCCATGCCGTGCCAGCGAACCCAACCGCGTCATCTGGCTCGCGCGCTCCGGCCCCAGCCCCACCTCCGACCACCGGTCTGCGAACAGGTACAGGTAGTACCCGTTCGCAGAGACCGTCGCACCCAACCGGGCGAGCCGCCGCACCTGGTCCTCCCGGGAGATGCCGAAGTGCTCAAGGTTGAAGCGGAAGTCGGCCCGCGGATGCTCCTGTTGCAGCGCCTCCAGGGCGTCGAGCGTCACGTCGAGCCCCTCGTCCCCGTTCACGTGGTGGTACACGTCGAAGCCGGCTGTCCAGTACGGCTCGATCAGTCCCTTCAGCTCCCCAGGCGGGGTCAGCCACTCCCCGTGGTGGCCGTCGATGTACCCCGGTGGGCAGAGGCACATCAACTGCGAGATGAAGGCGCCGTCCCCGAACGTCTTGATCGCCTTGAGCCAGCGCAGCCGGTGGGTGTTCCGCTCCGGGAGCGCGCTCAGCGTCGCCAGCGTCTCGTCCCCGTAGCGCGCGCGCCACACGTGCGGTGGCGCCACCAGGTACGTCCGGAACGGCACGTCGTCGGCGTCGAGCACTTCCCGGAAAGCGTCCCACTCCCGCCGTGGCCCGAGCGTCCCGCCGCCCAGCATGTCCGCCACCGTCGTCACGCCGCCCGCATGGACGAGGTCGCGCGTCAGCCGTAGCCCCCGGTGGAAGCGTTCCGGAGCCGAAAGGTAGGGCGCGAGGCTCGCCAGCGCGACCGTAATCCCGCCTTCGAAGAAGTGCCCGTCCTCCATGTTCACCTGCGACGCGTGCGCCTTCACCAGCCCTTCGTCCGGGTTGAGCCATCGCAGCCCCGCCGTGTTGAAGACGAATTCGTGGAAGGACCGCTGGATCACGACGATCGGTACCTCGCCGCCCACCGTGTCGAGGTCCCCCCGCGTGATCGGCCCGTGCCAGAATCGGTTCCAGCCCCAGACGATGAGCGGCTCCGCCGGGCCGTTGTGTTTCGCCAGCGAAGCAGCCACCGCCGCCAGGAACGCCGCGCGGTCGGTCGCGGCCGGCGCCGTCCGGTCCGGCAGATCCCACGCCTCCGGGGCGGCGATCTCGTAGCTCAGGAGAAACGCCGCGAGCGATGGGTGCAGGTGCGGGTCGATGAATCCCGGGAGCAGCACGCGGTCCGCGAACTGGTCGTCCACCTCGTGGGGGAAAGCATCGAGCCACGGCCGCAGCGACGCCATCTCTCCCACTGCCACGATCTGGCCTCCGCGCACCGCGACCGCATCGGCCACCGGGAGCCCCGGCTCCATCGTGATGATGCGCCGCGCCCGGTACACCGTCAGCCCCGCCGATCCGTCCACGCGCGAATCTTACGCCCGGCCGGGGGCTATGAGCGGCGCCCCCTACTCCGAGAAGCCCAGCTCAAGCCCTTCGCAGGCCGCGTTCGCCGCCACGATGGCGTTCAGCCGGCTGGCAACAGCCCCCGGGCGCAGGTCTTCTCGTCGCTCCCCCAGTCGAGCGGGCGCTTAGCAGAGGCGGGGGCGCACAGCAAAGTTGACGTCGAGGAACGGCCCGTGCAGAATCTCGGGACGCTGCCGGATGGCGGCCACCACGGTGCAAAATGTACCCTCGACACTTGGGAGGTGTTCGAATGAATCCAAACAAAGATCTTTGGGAAAAAGGCGACTTCACTCGCATCGCGGCGAGCATGAGAGAGAGCGGAGAGGCGCTCGTCCAGGGATTCGGAATCACAAAAGGCCTCAAGGTCCTGGATCTCGGCTGCGGCGATGGCACGACCGCGTTGCCTGCAGCGAAACTCGGGGCGGACGTCCTGGGCGTCGACATCGCCAGTAACCTGGTTGAGGCCGGGAACAAGCGCGCCAGCGAGCAGGGGCTCACGAACTGCAGGTTCCAGGAGGGCGATGCGTCCAACCTGGAGGGTCTCCAGGACAACACGTTCGACCTCGTCGTCAGCATCTTCGGGGCGATGTTCGCGCCAAGGCCATTCGATGTGGCGAAGGAGATGGTCCGCGTGACCAGGCCCGGCGGCCGGGTGATCATGGGGAACTGGATTCCCGGTGACCCCACGCTCGTCGCGCAGATCCTCAAGATCAGCTCCGCCTACTCGCCGCCCCCGCCGGAAGGCTTCGTCAGCCCGATGACGTGGGGGGTCGAAGACAACGTGCGGGAGCGGTTCGCGGGGGCGGGAATCGCGCCGGAGCGGGTGTCGTTCGCGAGAAAGACGTACACGTTCAGTCTCCCGGTCACCCCCACGGAGCTCCTTGCGCGGTTCCGGACCTACTATGGCCCGACCATGAACGCGTTCGCCGCAGCTGAGCAGAACGGGCGCACCGACGACCTCCAGAAGGAGCTCGAAGCCCTCTTCAACAGCCAGAACGCGAGCGCCAGCAAGGATGCGACCTCCATCCCCGCAACCTTCCTGCAAGTTACCGTGTCGGTCTGAGTGCCCTCACCCCCGACCCCTCTCGCGACCTCGCGGGAGGCGGGGGCAAAGCGCTGTTCGACGGGACTTCTGAACGGGCGCGAGGTTTTGTCCGGAAGTAACAGCTGCCCGGGCGCTCGCCGGGCTGGACGAGCCGGTGCCGTCTAGAACGGGCCTATCTGGATAGCGGCCACCGCCCCGCCAACGAGAAGCAAGAGTGCGACGACAGCGAACGCCAGCGTGACGGGCCAGTCGGATCTCGGCTCTGACAATTCTTCGCCTTCCCTGGATGAGCTGTTGCCGGTCGTCATTCTGGCACTCGAGTGCTCTGCTTGCGAGCGCCTTCACCCTTGGACCGCGCCGCGACCTGCGGGACGCGACGCAGCGCGGCAGGGTTCGCCTGCAGGGCGGCGGCAAGCGAGTCGAGCGCCTGCGCCAGGGGATCTCGTGGCGAGCTCGTCACCCTGCGCAGGAGCGTCTCTGCCTCGTCATCCTGCATGAGGGCGGCCCAGCAGCGCCCGGCAGCTACAAGCCGGTTGTCGTTCGGTGTGCGGCCTCCTCTCCCTATCGCACCGAACACCTGGCGGCGAAGGGCCTGCCACTCAGTTGTGGGCTCACACCATCCGCTCGCCGCGGCGATGGCCGTGGCGGTTGCATGCTCCCAGGCCGGGGCGCGTTCGCGCGTCACACCAATGAAATCGTGGCGCGCCCCGGGCCGGTGCCCCCGGTGAAGGCCAAACCACCGGTCGAGCACGAACGCCCAGCGGGCCCCGGCGACCGCGTCCCCATTTAACTGGAGCGCGGCGGTGAGCAATGTTCCATCAAGGAGTCCGACCCAGCCGGGTTCGCTCGCGGGCACCGCCAATCTGCTTGTCCGGGCGTCGAGGGTGGCAGCCTGAGCCACGCTGCCGCGACGGTCGGTGTCACCGAGGATGAGCGCGGCCCGGAGGTGGGCGTTATCGCGGTCACCGGCGTGGCTCCACCTGCCATGGGCGAGGAGAGAGATGATGCGTGCCCTGCGGAACATACCGGGCGTGCCGAACGCTTCGCGGAGAAGGCTTTCGGGGGGCACAGCGCCGCCTGCGTCTCGCGCTATCCCCCACAGGGCAACGGCCCGTGCACGCTCCACAGGAGGGAGAGCGAGCAGCGCACGCTCGTTCGCGGGCCGCGAGCGGCGGCGCAGCGCCACCAGCCGGTTCAGGAATGGCAGCCGCTGCACTAACAGGCCGACCGAGTAGACCACGACGTAGACCGCCATAATCCATGTGAACTCGTGTGCCGCCAGTACGTACCCGCCGTGGGTGGGCGCCGCCGCGGCGGCCGCGAGCTCCGTGTGCGTGTGTGCCGGAAACAGGCGCACCGTGAGGACGATCCCGAGCCACCAGACGAAGAACGCGGGCAGGCTGATCCCCCATCGGAACCACGCCCAAGTGCAGACGAACGCCGCCAGGAGCAGCGCGATGGCGATTCCGGTGGACTCGGGGAAGAGCCCGAGCCCGGGCGCTATCGCGCTCCGGAAGGCCAGCGTCAGGCGTTCGGGGAGCGGCAGGACGCCAAGGGCGAGGACGTCGAGCCCAAGGAACAGGACGAACGCGACGACCCGGGGCCATCCGCGAGCTAACGGTGGGCCCGCGGGCATAGGGACTGGGGGGTCTGGCATCGAGGCCGCTTTCAGGCGGGGCGGACGATCGTCGTGATGCGCGAGGTAAGGACGATGTCGGCCCCGCCCGAGCCGTCACCCGAGGTCGTGAATTTCGTGCCGTCCGACTCGATGACGTACTCGGTGCCGGGTCGCAGCCGTTCGAAGGTCAGCGGGAAGCTGCCGCCACCGGCCGTCGGCTCGATGGTCAGGCAAAGCTGGTCATCGCGGCCGTTCGCATAGGTCACGAGGACCTCAGGGTGCGGCGCGCTGGCGAGGATGGGGCCTTCGTACTTCGGGATGCGGGCGCTGAGGAAGTCGTCCTGTTTGTAGAGCCGCCCCCAGCGCGCCTTGCAGATCGTCGTCAGCGTGGAGAGACGGGCCGAGAAGGGGCGTTCTGCGTCGAGCCCGAGGAAGTTGTCGCCGTCCAGCCCGCGAATCGCCGCGTCAGCGACCTCGTCGTTGCCGTACTGGCGGGCGGTGTCGGCGATTGCGGCGTAGCCCGGCGCGTTGGTGTGGCCACCCATCGGCCAGACGCCACCTTCGGTGAGCCCGACCCATGCACCGGAGAGGAAATGCTGGGGAGAGGGTATCCGCCAGCGGTAATACCCCCAGTCGAACAGGCCCTTTCGCTTTCGAGGGCCGGCCGGCTGCGGCAGTCGCATCCGCCCGTTCTCGATGGGCAGCCTGGTCCACACCTCGTGATTCCGGCCGAGAAGGAAGAGACGCGCGGCGACCTCCGGGGCCATCGTTCGACCCTGCCCCATGATGGCGCCGTTGCCGTCCATAAAGAGCGGGGAGGTGCCGTCGTTCCAGCCCAGCGCGCCGACGTTCATCCCGAGGCGGGTGTTGTAGTGGCCGTAGTAGTCGCCGTTCGGCTTCATCCACTCGTGGTCGAGCGCTTCCTGGTAGCGATCTTTCACGCGCCCCCAGTAGTCGGTCCCATGCAGTGCGTCGTAGCCCTGGACGCCCGCGGCGCCCATCTGATTGCACACCATATAGACCTGGTTCGGCTCGCACGGCCAGAGCGTGAACGGCGACTCGGCGAACCCGCGCGAGCAGTGCTCGGCGATCTCCTTGTAGCTGTAGGGGAACGTCCGGCCGTCCTTCCAGACGAAGCAGAGCGACCCCGGCTCGTCGTAGCGGTGGTCATGGGTTGCGGCTTCGTAGTGGGCGAGGTGCTTCGCGAAGAAGCCGGAGAACATGATGTTCTGGAGCTTCGCCCCCTTGATGGGGTCGGGGTTGAAGGTCAGATTCCCCCAGAAGTTCTCCATAAACCAGTAGCCCCAGGCCTTCCGGTTCTGGGCCTTTTCGATCACGTTCCGCTGGGCCAGCCCGTAGAGGCTGGGGTAAGCCGGCACGTAGTTCGCCTGGAAGTAAGCGAGCGCGTAGCCCACGTCGTTGATCTGGTACCGGAGGGCCGAGTCTTCGAACGGGCCGGGGCGCCAGTCCCAACCTGCGAACGAGTCGATTGGTTGAACGCTGATCTTGAGAAGCCACTTCGCCAGGGCCGCGTCCGCATCGGTGACGGGGAGCGGCGACTGGCCGTCTACCAGTTCAAGCGGGTCGAAGGGGCGACCGGCGTGACGCAGTCCCGGCGCGTCGAATGACTCGACCACGCGAGACTTCACCGCTTCAGGGATGTCGGCCAGGTATGCGTTCCGCTCCGTCCTCGCTCTCGCCGCCTGGCGAAAGCCCTGCTCCCAGCGGACGAGATGTCTGACGATGTAGAGCCCGGCAAGCATGAGCAGTAGCGGAATCGCCCACTCCCAGTTCGTATCCGCGGCGACGCCGAGCCGGGGCCCTTTGGCGAGGGCTATCGACCCTGCCAGTTGCGCGAGGTAGACCACACCGAGATGGAAGATCGAGCCGAACCCGACCCAGAAGTTCCAGGCGATGAACCAGGCGCACCACGTCGCCACGAAGAGGATGGGCCAGGCGTCGTAGAGGAAGCCTCCGCCGGGTACCACGAGCGAGATCCCGGCCGCGCGGCTATACGGCGAGTCCACCGCGAAGATGAGGACGAACGAGGCGATCACCATCAGTGTCGCAAGCAGCGCCGAGCGGAGGAGGTATCGGCGGCGCATCGTTCCCCAGCGCGGGACTGCCGGGATACGAAAGATGGACGCCGGGTTCGCCAGCAAGTTGCCGGTGTGTTGGGCTGATGCGGCTCGAGAGACCATCTGACTCACTCCTCCCTGGCGTTCGGGCTATCCCCAGAGACGCTTTCGGCGGCGCGCCCAGGTGATGGCAACGCCGTATACCGCGATGATCGCGAAGGTCCCGGCGGCAAGGGCGGCGAACCAGAGCGTCTGTTGCGCCCATTGGTCGATGTCGAGGGTGCCCGCGAGCACGGCGAGACCACAGGCAACCACCGCAAGAACAACGGCCGCGCGTGTCATTCGGGACATCCCTCCCCCGCGCGGCGAAGCATACAGTCTCCCCCGGGCGGCGGTCACGACCAGCGCCCGCGGAATTCGCACCCGAACGCCACGGCCTGATCGGTGACCACCGCGCGGGCCGTGACGAGCGCCCCGCCGGGATCAGGCGAGGTCGAAGCGATCGAGGTTCATGACCTTGTCCCACGCAGCCACAAAGTCACGCGCGAACGCCTGCTGCGAGTCGTCACACGCGTAGACTTCCGCGATCGCTCGGAGCTGGGAGTTCGAACCGAAGACGAGGTCGACACGCGTGCCGGTCCACTTGATCTCGCTCGTCCCGCGATCGCGCCCATCGAAGGTCTCCTCCGCTTCGGACGTCGCCTGCCACTTCGTGCCCATGTCGAGCAGGTTCACGAAGAAGTCGTTGGTCAACGTCCCGGACCGGCTGGTGAAGGCGCCGGACTGCCCCGCATTCGCACGCAGGACGCGCATGCCACCGACGAGCACCGTCATCTCAGGAGCGGTCAGCGTCAGCAGGTGCGCCCGGTCCACCAGCAGCTCCTCCGCCGATTTTCGGTGTCCGGCCCGGAGGTAGTTGCGAAACCCGTCTGCAGTGAGTTCGAGCACGGCAAACGACTCCACGTCGGTTTGCTCCTGCGACGCATCCGTGCGTCCCGGCGCGAAGGGGACATGCACATCGTGCCCGGCGTCCTTCGCAGCCTTTTCGACGGCCGCGCACCCGCCCAGGACGATCAGGTCCGCGAGCGAGACCCTCTTCCCGCCGGTCTGGGAGCTGTTGAATTCCGTTCGGACCTGCTCCAGCGTCCGCAGCACCTTCGCCAGTTCGGACGGGTTGTTGACTTCCCAATCTTTCTGCGGCGCGAGGCGAATGCGCGCGCCGTTCGCGCCACCTCGCCTGTCAGTGCCACGGAAGGTGGCCGCCGACGCCCAGGCGGTCGAGACGAGTTGGGAAACGGAGAGTCCCGATGCGAGGAGCTTGCCCTTGAGGCTGGCGATATCCTGCGCCCCGATCAGCTCATGATTGACGGCGGGGACGGGGTCCTGCCAGATCAGCGGTTCGGCGGGAACCAGGGGGCCGAGATACCGCGTGCGGGGCCCCATGTCGCGGTGGGTCAGCTTGAACCACGCCCTGGCGAAGGCGTCCGCGAACTCCGCCGGGTTCTCGTAGAAGCGCCGTGAAATAGGCCCGTAGATCGGGTCCATCCGCAGCGAGAGGTCGGTCGTGAGCATGACCGGGGCGTGCTTCTTCGACGGATCGTGGGCATCCGGCACGGCGTGCGCCGCAGCGGGATCGGTCGGGACCCACTGCCACGCACCGGCAGGGCTCTTGGTCAGATCTCAGTCGTAGCCGAACAGGGTCTCGAAGAAGCTGTTGTCCCACGTCACCGGGGTGGGTGTCCAGGCGCCCTCCAGCCCGCTGGTGATGGTGTCGTCACCGCTCCCGGTGCCGTAGCTGCTCTTCCAGCCGAGGCCCATCTCCTGAAGGGGGGCAGCCTCGGGTTCGGGGCCTACGTACTTGCCGGGATCGGCCGCGCCGTGGGTCTTGCCGAACGAGTGACCGCCGGCAATGAGCGCGACCGTCTCCTCGTCGTTCATCGCCATGCGACGGAACGTCTCTCGAATGTCCTTCGCTGCGGCAAGTGCACTTGGTTCGCCGTTTGGCCCCTGCGGATTGACGTAGATCAGGCCCATCTGGACGGCGCCGAGGGGATTCTCGAGTTCCCTGTCGCCGCTGTAGCGCTCGTCTCCAAGCCACGTGCTCT
>CAYTMI010000009.1:0-141360 GCA_964438865.1 uncultured Anaerolineaceae bacterium
GAGGCACCCCACGGCCCGCGTCCGTCCGGCGGCGCCCCCACCCGCGCCCGGCTCGAACACGGCTGCGCTCGTGACCGTCGTCATCGCGGCGGTGCTGCTGGCCGTGGGCGTCGGGGCCGTCGCTGCGATCATGCTGACCCGTGACGGCGGCGGAGACTCGCCCCGGCCGACTCCGACGCCCGCCGTTTCGCCGATCGCCACCGCCGAGCCCACGCGCACCCCAACCCCGACGCAGACGCCTTCGCCCACGGCCACGGCCACGGCTTCGCCTACGGCGACGGCGACCGCCACGCCGACGAAATCCACCACGCCAACCGCGACGCCGACCCGGACGGGGACAGTCTCACCGACTGTCGCAACGACGTTGACGCCGGCCGCGACTCCGACGCCGTAGGGGGTGAATTGTGCACCCGCCAGAACGTGTATAACCAGCGCAGCGCGGGGCGCAGGACACCCACGGGGAGAGGGGAGTGAGGGCATGCCTGGTCAGGTGGTAAGGATAGCGGCCGGCCTTGGGGGGTTCGGCGCGGTTGCGCTCCTCGCGGGATGCCTGGGCGGGGGGGCGACCGCCAGCCCGACGCCCACCATCCCTCCTTCCCCTACTGCTTCTCCTACTGTTGCGGCAACCCCAACTCCTGCTGTTCGTTTGTCTTCCTATGGGCTCTCTAAGGAGCTTAATGATGTTTTGGCTTCTCTTGACTTGGATGGTATCAATGCCCGGGAAGAGGTTGCCATCAAGGCTGTTCAGTATGCTGGAACTCTCATCCCTGAGCCTATCAAGACAGCGTATTATAGGCCTTCTGAGATCGAGGGCTACCAGCTGGCTTTGGCTAAGTCTCTTGCCAAGGATGGCGCCATCTCAGAGCTCGAGGTCCAGGCGCTCTCTGCCTTCATGGACCCCTCCGAGACGCGCTGGTGGGTGCTTCGCGATTACATAACCGGCGGCTTTTTTGCCGATGAGAACCTCAAAAAGGACTCTGATGGCGATGGAATTGACAATTTGGCTGAGCTACGTCAACACACGAATGCTTACGAGGCCTTGGAAACCGATCCTGGGAATTTGAGCGAGAGATATGCTGTTTTGATGAATGGGACACAACGAGGGATTGATTCTAAGAATAAGTTCGCTGATCCTGGGAATGTGTTGGGGGTATACCATTACTTCAAGGCAAATGGGTATTCTGACGACCAAATTGTCTTGCTTTTCCAGTCAGACTTTTTAGAAAATCCTAAAAATGTAAGTTCACTTCCTGGAAGTAAATATTTTGGCAATCTCCTAGAGGTGCCGCTTCCTGCGGTGATTGACGTTAAAGACCAAAATGTAACGACTTATTCAGTGCTGGAACAAGTGCGTGCGATTCCAACAGACAACAATGATCATCTGACGATATTAATTGATGCGCATGGAAACAATTTCCGTAGCCCTCAAACCCAGGTGTTAATTCAGCCCGGAGACTATCTTTCACCGAGTCAGCTTTCAGCTGCATTAAACTCTAAGCAATTTGGAGGCGCCGTGATTATATCTTCAATGAGTTGGGGGCAAGGTTTCTTCAACTACCTGACGCCCAAAGGTCCGGTAACAACGATTGCTCAAAATGATGTTACCGAAACTTTCTCGAGTGCTTCATGGCCAACTCTTGTCACTGTATCATTGGATGGGGGGACTTCTTTGAAAAACCTTAGTGCGAGATATTATGCAAACATTTTTTCAGGCAGTAGCATAGTGGGAACATATTATTTCTCATTCGCAGGCAGTCGTGAAACCGGCGATATTTCAATGCTTTCTAAGACTAATCCCTTGCGTTATTTTGCTTTACAATAGTGATGACAGTGCCGATTGGTTTTTTGCAGTAAGCTTTTTAAAGGCCAGTGTGAAATATGAAGTATGCGATTAAGGTGCGGGGGCAGGGACACCCGCGGGGAGAGGAGCGAAGCCCCGGCACTGGCGGCGATGGCTGCCGCGGCAAGGCTCCGCCCCGTCCACGGCCTCCCCGTAGCCACCTGTTCGCCCGGGTGTGGTAGATTGCGCGCTCAAACGAATCGTTCGAGGTGCGGCAGTGAAATTCGGCGTCTTCTATGAGATTTCGGTCCCACGGCCGTGGGAGGGCGACAGGGAGTACGAGGTCTACCAGAACTGTCTCGAACAGGTGCGGCTCGCTGACGAGCTGGGATTCGACCAGGTCTGGGCGGTGGAACACCACTTCCTGGAGGAGTATTCGCACTGTTCGGCGCCGGAGATTTTCCTGACGGCCTGCGCCATGCAGACCAAGAACATCCGCATCGGGCGGGGGATCGTCGTCTGCGTGCCGGAGTTCAACAACCCCATCAAGGCGGCCGAGGTGGCAGCGACGATGGACATCGTTTCCGGCGGGCGGCTGGAGTTCGGCACTGGCCGGTCCGCGACCTGGACGGAACTCGGCGGCATGGGCGCCGACCCGGACGAGACCAAGAAGACCTGGGACGAATGGGTGCGGATCATCCCCAAGATGTGGACGCAGGAGCGCTTTGGCTATGAGGGCCGGGCCTTCAGCATGCCCACCCGGGCCGTCCTCCCCAAGCCCTACCAGAAGCCGCACCCGCCGATGTGGGTCGCCGTTACCAGCCCGGGCACGGAACTCGACGCGGCGGACCGCGGCATGGGCAGCCTCGGGCTGACCTTCGGGGGCTTTTCCGAACAGGACAAGAAGATCGCGGAGTACCGCCGGCGGATCAAGTACTGCGACCCCGTCGGTTCGTTCGTCAACGAACAGGTCAACACCGTGAACTTCCTCTTCTGCCACGAAGATGACGAGTACGGCACAAAGACGGGCCTCCGCCTCTCGGGGACGTTCAACTACATGGCTGAGCAGCTCCTGGCGGCGCGGCAGGCGTATCCCAGCCGCTCCTACCCCAACCTCGGGCTGTTGCCCGCCCTGCGCCGCGAGGCGACGGCTCCAGGCGAGGGGCAGATCCCGGAGGGGCTCGCCATCGGCAACCCGGACCGGGTCATCGAATGCATCCGCAAGTGGGAGGCCGTCGGCGTCGATCGGATCAACTTCCTCCTGAACTGCGTGGAAACGGTGCCACAGGAGCAGGTGCTGGCCAGCCTTCGCCTCTTCGCCAAGGAAGTAATGCCCAAGTTCCAGAAGCAGCCGGCCGGCGCCTCCGCCGCGGGAGGCGCGTAGTGCCCCTCGTCGGTTTGCGCGATGTCACGCCGCTCGGCGCCCTTTCGCCGCTCCTGCCCAGTTTCGAAACGCCGCATTGGGAACTGCGCGGCGCCACCGTGCTCCAGGTCATGTACGAACTCGAAGAACAGTGCATGCTGTCGCTCCTCCCGCCGGCGCTGCATCCCACGATCCCGCCGACGGTCGTCTTCAACGTCACCTCCGTGCCCGACAGCCCGGCCGGGCCGTTCACGTTGGCCGAAGTGCGAGTCGGCTGCCGCTCGGGCGCCCGGCCGCGCGGGCTCCTCGTCCGCGGGTACACCGATTCGGCGGCGGCGACAACCGAGCTTCGCACCCGCTGGGGTTACCCCGTCGGCGAAGCTGCGGTCGTCCTCCGCAAGGGCTATGACCGCGTCCACGCCATCGTCGAACTCGATGGGCGGACCATCCTCGACGTGGCGTTGATGAACCCCGAGCCGATCAGCGGCGGGGACGTCCAGTACCTGGCGAACCTGAACCTGGCGCGCATCGTCCGGGGAGGCTCGGAGGCGCTCCGCCTGGTGCAGGTCGACCCGGATTACGTGTTCCACCGGGCGGACCGTGGCGGACCCAGGTTGCTGGCCTTCGAAGCCGGCGCGTGGGGAATGGACGGGGCAGTTCCGTACTTCCCCATCGCCGCCTCGGTGACCACCTGTGACATCACGATGCCGCGCATCCGTTACCTGGTGGACCCGGCGAAGCCGCCCCTGCAGGCGGTAGAGACCGTCGGCCGGAGCTGAGTGACGACGGGCCCGCCCAGGATGCTTCTCGTTGACTGCGCCGGCGGGGGTGGCGTGCGGGAGGCGGTTGCGGCGCTCGTCCGGCAACTCCCGGCGCTTGGGTGGGGGGTCGTGCCGGTGTTCGCGCGCTATAACGATGCCGACGGCACTGCCGAGCCTGATGGAGTGTACGTGTTCAGGGGTGCGCACCTTATGGACGGGGCTCGCTACCGCGACCTGGCTGACAACCAGACAAAGCTCGGCGCCACGCCGAAATAGGGGGCGATTCATGGGCAGTGAACGTTTTGGTTCGGGTCCTGCGAAACGTATGATTTTACCACTTATTGATGGCGACAATAGAAAGACCTATATACCGAAACAACTTAGATCTGCGTTATGACTATGACACGAAGGCAGCTGTTGGGTATGGGTGGCGGCTTGGCGGCGTTGGTGGTGGGCTGCGGCGGGGACGATGATGCGCGCAGCGAGCAGACTCCTTTGCCGACTCCTACAGTGCCCAACAAGCCCACACCGCTCCCAACGCCTACCTTGGCGCCCTCTCCTACTCCGAATCCTTTCCAGACCCGATTCGAGACAGCATACGCGAAGCTTCCAGCGCCTCTGCAGGAGGCGATGAGCGCAAGTCCTTTTTATGCCGGGAATATCGAAATACACCAAGCGCAGCTGGCTGAATCGCTGTTCGATGCTGCCAAAAATATCAATGCAAGTGCGCCGCGACTGTGGTTTCCGATGCTCACTGTCCCTGGTTCCACAAGTCAGTTGAAGGGAGTGAAGTTTCGGGGGTTCACGGTCGATGAGCTCGTCGCTACCATTTCGAATCAATCATACGATTTTGCTTCCCTTGCTGGGCGTCCTGAAGATGTTGTGGTGCTGTATGCATCTGAACAAGGTTCGAATGAGAACCTCAGACGAACAGTTGATACGACAAAATCACAGCTCCAACTTGGGTCAACGTATCTTGGAGGGATGGATTTGCCATACAAGACAATTACCATTCAACAAATATCCCAAGGTGATTTGAGCTTTAGCACGGGCCCTAATCTGTATGTGAGAGACACAGATGCTGATCCGACCTTTTGGCCATTCCTCATCGGGCATGAGCTCAACCATGTGTTCTGGGCCAAACAGGTCGCCTATAATGTTGCAAATCTTGCGGCGAGACGTCCTGGTCCCATAGGCTTTCATGAAGGCATCGCAGAAGATGCGGGGGTGACGGGTTCAGGATATGCGAATGGGTTCTATACACGAGGCAATGCGAATGGAAAGCTAGATGCGGAGCTTTTCCATCAGCAAGGAGTCTCACCACAGACTGAACGAAGCGAAGGCGCGAAAGGATATAGGTTGGTGAGCGCGCTTCGGGAAACCATGGGCTTTGATGCATTTATGCAAGCGAATAAATTGGTATTCTCTCAGTCCTTCAATGACGGGAAGTCGCTTTTCAAGATATATTACGATAAGGCACCAGAGGAATCGAAACAATCAGTTGCCCGCCTCGTAGCGCAATCTACGGGTATCTCACTCTGAGAAATGTTTTAAATGCATCGTATCCTCGACGTCTTCGCGCTGACCTCCGACCGGGAAGGGATGCCGCTGGCGGTCCTGGAAGCGGGGGCGGCGGGGTTGCCGGCGGTGGCGACGAGCGCGCCGGGTTCGGTTGAGACAGTCGTCGACGGCGTAACCGGCATCCTGGCGCCCGTAGGGGACGCCGTGGCGGTCGGGACCGCGCTCCGCCGATTGGTGGGGGACCCGGTCCTCCGCCGGCCTACGGGGGCAGCGGGACGGGCAAGGGTCCTGGCGGAGTTCAGCGACGAGCGGATGGCCAACAACTACGACGCGCTGTACCGGGAAGTGCTGGCCGGGCGGGATCCGCGAACGCTTTAGTCCCGGGTGATGTGGATTTCGGTGGGCCCCGATAACCACAAACAGGAAGGCGGCCGTTTGGCCGCCCTTCTGTTCGATTCAGGAGCGCCCGGGTGGTTAGACCCGGTGGCACCAGACCCAGTGTTCCTTGTCCGCGGTGCCCACGTTCCGCCACTCGGGAGTGCGAACGCGGCATTCGTCGATGGCGATCGGGCACCGGGTGTTGAAGACACACCCTGGGGGCGGCCGCAGCGGGCTGGGCACGTCGCCAAGGAGGATGATGCGTTCGCGCTTGCGTTCGATCTCGGGGTCCGGGATCGGGACGGCGGAAAGCAGGGCCTTGGTGTAGGGGTGGAGCGGGTTTTCGAAGATCGAGTCCCGGTCCGTCAGTTCCATGGCATGGCCGAGGTACATCACGCAGACGCGGTCGCTGATGTGGCGAACCACCGAGAGGTCGTGCGCGATGAACAGGTAGGTCAGGTTGAACTGTTCCTGGAGGTCCTGGAGCAGGTTGATGATCTGCGCCTGGATCGAGACGTCGAGCGCCGAAACCGGCTCGTCGCAGACGATGAAGTCGGGCTCGACGGCGAGCGCGCGGGCGATGCCGATGCGCTGGCGTTGCCCACCCGAGAATTCGTGGGGGAAGCGGTTCGCGAAGTAGGGGTTCAGGCCTACCGTCTGGAGGAGGTTCTGGACCTTCTCCTTCTTCTCCTTACCCTTCGCCAGCCCGTGGATGGTGATCGGCTCGCTAATGATGCTGCCGACCGACATGCGGGGGTTCAGGCTTGCGTAGGGATCCTGGAAGATCATCTGCATCTTGCGGCGGAAGCGGCGGAGTTCGCCGCCCTTGATCTTCGTGAGGTCCGTGCCTTCGAAGAGGACGGTGCCCGAGGTTGGGCGGATGAGCTGGAGAAGCGCCTTCCCCGTAGTGCTCTTGCCGCAACCGGACTCGCCCACGAGGCCAAGGGTTTCGCCGCGCTTCACCTGGAAGCTGATCTTGTCGACGGCCTTCACGTCGGCGACCTTCCGCTGGAAGATCACGCCCGCGGAGACGGGGAAGAAGACCTGCAGGTCCTGGATGTCGACCAGGGTTTCGCCGATGGTGCCGACTCGCTGACGGCCGGAACTGCTAGTTTGCTGCGCCAACTGGCACCTCCCTCTGGACACGCCCCGATTCCCAGCAGGCGGTGTAATGGTTTTCAGCGATAAGGGTGAACGGTGGGTATTCTTCCATGCAGCGATCCTGGCGCCAGGCGCAGCGTGGGTAGAACGCACAGCCCACGGGCAGGTGTGCCAGGTCGGGCGGCAGCCCTTCGATGGGGACCAGCTTTTCCTTGCGCGTCTCGTCGAGCCGCGGGACGGAGTTGAGCAGCCCCACCGTGTAGGGGTGCTTCGGGTTTCCGTAGAGTTCGTGGGCCGATGCCATCTCGATGACCTTGCCGGCGTACATGACGTTCACCCGGTCGGCGTACCGCGCCACCACCCCGAGGTTGTGGGTGATGATGATGACGGCCGTGCCAAATTCGCGGCTCAGGCGGTTCATGACTTCGAGGATCTGCGCCTGGATGGTGACGTCCAGGGCTGTCGTCGGTTCGTCGGCCAGGAGCAGCTTGGGGTTACAGCTCATGGCCATGGCGATCATGACGCGCTGGCGCATACCCCCCGAGAACTGGTGAGGGTAGTCGTTGAGGCGGCCACGCGCCTCGGGGATGCCCACCATTTCGAGAAGCTCGGCGGCCCGGTCCCGCGCTGCCTTGCCATGGAGGTCCATGTGCAGTTCGAGCGCCTCTGTCATCTGGCGGCCGATGGTCAGCACGGGGTTGAGCGAAGTCATCGGCTCCTGAAAGACCATGGCGATGTCGTTGCCGCGGATCTTCCGGACCTCGTCTTCGTCCAGCTTCAGGATGTCCCGGCCCTGGAAAATGATTTCGCCCGAGACGATTTTGCCTGGGGGCTGTGGGATCAGCCGGAGGATGGAAAGCGCCGAAACGCTCTTTCCACAACCCGATTCGCCCACCAGTCCCAGCGTTTCGCCCTCTTCCACAGTGTAGGAGGTCCCGTCGACGGCCTTGACGGTCCCTTCCTGCGTGTAGAAGTAGGTGCGCAGGTCCTTCACCTCAAGAAGCGCCATCCCTCCTCCTTTACCTGCACCGGAGATCCGGTGCCCAACGATTGCTCGGCGTATTTGTACGCGAAAACGAGTTCGTGGGGAAGAGGAGACTCGAACTCCTACGCCTTTCGGCACATGATCCTAAGTCATGTTCGTCTGCCAGTTCCGACACTTCCCCACAAGTGCCCGGCAGCCCGCCGGAGCGGGCTACCGGTATGGAACAGCGAGTGCTGGTGAGCCGCGAAGGACTCGAACCTTCAACCTAGTGATTAAGAGTCACTTGCTCTGCCAATTGAGCTAGCGGCCCCCCGTTGACCGGGTCGGGCGGGAGTATACATGCCCACTTGCACCTGCAACAACAGCCCCGGTGCTTCAACCAGTATGGCCAGCCGTGGCCACTGCGGCAAACGCCGCCCCGGCCGGGCGTTTCAGCCTCGCGGGGGAGTCAGGCGCTTTCCCGGCGGCCGCCGGTTTGCAGTTCCGCAAGCCTCGCCCTTACCCGCATCAGCACGGGCGAACTGAAGCTCTGGAGGGTCCCGCCCATGGCCTCCACCACCGCGAGGGCGTCGCCAATGGCTGCCTCGTAGCCGGCCAGCCACGCCGACTCTGAACCTCGTCCCGCACCGGAAGCCTTTTCTCCGTCCATATGTTTGGTATCGACACGGGGCCCTTTCTGCCGCAGAGCGGAAGTTGCATTTTGGCAACCTGGCGGCCACTTCGGTTGCACAGCGCCGGGGAACGGTACTCAGCGCTTGCGGGCGGTGACCGTCGTGTTTTGGGATCCCAGCGCTAATTGCCAGGTCTCCACGAATCCCGCCGCCGCCAGCATGGCCGCCACCCGGGACGGCGTCCGGTTCTCGCCGCCGAGGAGGGCCATGGTCAGCCCGCTGGCCGCCGGGTGGTCCGGGCCGGTCGAATCCTCGCGCAGCATCGGCTCGGTCACCACGATGAGGCCCCCGGGGTCGAGAGCGTTGTAGCCGTGCCGGAGAATCTTTCCGCAGTCTTTTTCGTCCCAGTCGTGGAGGATGCTCGAAAGCAGGAGGGCGTCGTGGTCGCGGGCGATCGCGTCTTCGAAGAACGAGCCGGCGCTGAACTGGACCTGCGCCTGCAGCCCGGCGGCGGCGATGCGTTCCTCGGCGAGGGGTCGCACGGCCTCGAGGTCGAAGATGGTCGCCGAAAGTGAAGGGTGGGCGGCGGCGATGGTAAGGGCGTAGCCGCCGGCGTTCCCACCCACGTCTAGCAGGCGGCTCACGCCACGGAAGTCGACCACCTCCAGCAGCGCCCTCGCCCCGTGGACCGCGTTCGCGAACATGCCCTCCGCGAACCACCGCTGCTCTTCTTCCCCGAACCCGGCGAACATGTCGTGCTGCCCGGACGGCGTCCACGGCTGCCCGCTGGCCAGCGTCTCCGGGAGGTGGCCGATGGCCTCGTGGAATCCCGCGAAGAGCAGCCCGCGCCCGCCTATATAGCGCGGGCTCGTCCGGACGAGGAATGCGGATGCGGCTTCTGTGTTCGCGAACCGCCCCGCCCGGTCGCGCTGGAGCAGCCCTTCGCTGCAGAGGAATGAGAGGAGGGCCGGGAGGACTCGTTTCGAAAGCGCTGCCTGCTCGCTCAGCTGTTCGAAGGTCAGGGCACCGCCTTCCAGCCGGTCGAAGAGGCGGGTGCGCAGGCAGAACGCGAGGGCCTGGGCGCGGATGGCGCCGTCTTCAATGGAGTAAATGCGAAACCGGGCGGCTTCGAGATCGTCCATGCGGCGATTGTAAGGCGGCGCGGGCGTAGGCTCGGCGGCATGAGCAGCCCTTCGCTCACGGTGACGGCCGACGGGGTGCCCCGCGTCTTCTGCTGCCACATGGCCACCCTGAGCGGCAGGTTCGCACCGAACTCGCTCCCGGCCGTAAACGAATGCGCCGCAGCCAGCGTCCCCCGCCTCGAAATCGATGTCCGTTTCCTCGCCGACGACTCCATGCTGGTGTTCCACGACTCGGGGCTTGCGGCGGCCACCACGGGCTCCGGGAAGGTCGACGCTCTGACCCGCGCGGAGGCCCGCAAGCTTCGTTACCGCAGCCACCCGGACACGCCGCTCTGCTTCCTCGGAGACGTTGTGGGCGTGCTCCGAGGCTCGGCGACGTTTCTCCAGGTCGACCTCAAGTTGATGCGCCCGATTTCTCCCCGCCGGGTCGAGTTGCTCGCCGCGGCCCTCGCGCCGCTCGGCCGGGACACGTTCGTCGGCTCCCAGGCCCACTGGAACCTGCGGCCCTTTCACGACCTCGGCGTGCCGGTGGCCTTCGACCCGACGCTCCAGTGGCACTACAGCGCGCGCGCTCGGGGCGAAGAGATGACGCCGGCGCGCAAGGGGCTCCACGGCCTCTGGGACGACGCCCCCCTCGCCCACATCCCCCGGACCACCGCCGCCGAGTATACCGCGTCCCGGATAGCGGACCTCGTCGCGCTGCTCCCCGGCGCGGTCGAATGGATGGTGGACATCGCCACGCTTCGGCACTTGGCCAGCCTGGGGTGCGCCCTCGGCCGCGAATTAGACCGCTACGGCATCGCCCTCGCTGCCTGGACCATGCGCGACGAAGGGGAGGCGAGGGCGCGTGAGTCGCTGGCGGCGCTCTTTCGGCTGGGCGCTCGAACGATCATCACGGACGACGCGCCGGCGCTGGCCCGGTACGCCTCCCGGGAGGTCTGAGCGGGGACGCCCCGGGATTCGTCACCCCGAGGCCACCCTCTGTTCCCTCCCGAACCCGAATGGTCCCGTCCCCACCGGTCGAACTGATTGGTAGGGCACATTACGGATTCTCGGGGGTGAGAGGCATGCAAGGACAGGAGCAACCACTGGCGCGACGGCTGTGGCGCCGGTGGAAGCGCGGCGAGTCCGGCCAGGGACTTGCCGAGTACGGGATGATCCTCGCGCTGATAGCGGTCGTCGCTGTTAGTGCCGTGGGCGTGCTGGGACAGTCGATCGTCGGTTCAGTCGCCTGGACGTCCTTCGCGTTCTAAGCGGACTTGGCACCGCGCCAGACAGGGACGGCCCGCTGTGAAGCGGGCCGTTTTCATTGGCGTTTGCACAAGGGGAAGTCGCCGGTCAGTTCCCGTTGCCCGCCACGACTTCCGGCGCCACCGCCCTGCGGCCCGTAGGGGTCGCGGTAGGGCTTGGCGTGCGTGTCGGGGTTGGCGTCTTTGTGGGAGTGGCGGTAGCCGTGGGCGTGTCGTCCGGCGGCGTCGGCGGTGTGCCGTTGCCGGGCAGGGGGCAGGTCGAGTTCACGGGAAACTGTGCGAGAACGACAACCCAGGCGACGCGCTTCCCGTCAGCCGAGCGGGCGACGGCGGCGCCAACGCACTTGAATGGGTAGGCCGGGTTCTGGTCCCCCGCGGTAGCGCCGCTGCCCGGGTAGGTCACCCCGTTGGACGGCGGCCCATCAACCGCCTCACCCGGCCCGATGTCCAGTACCTGGCTTGATGCGAGCGCGTACACGCCCTCACCGCTGCCGTACCACCAGTATGGGTCGTAGCCACAGTCGCGGACACGGTCTTGCCAGTTGCGGCCGAAGTTGTCGAAGTGGCCGCCGGGGCTGTTGGCATTGACCTGGTACTCCGCGAACCAGGCGGCGGCCTTGTTGAGTGGCATCGAAGAGGTGAGTGGCGACGAACCCGTCCCCGCCGGAATCAGCATGTGCGTGTCCCGCCACTGTTGCAGCAGAGCGATGAACTCGGTCTCTTCGGCGTTGAGCGAATCGTGAGTGGTGCCACATGGACCGGTCGCGGCCTCAGCGGCATCTCGCCGAACGAGGTACACGCCCCCGGCAACGAACACCAGCAGTAGCCCGGTCAATAGCAGCCTGTTCATCAATCAACAACCACGCAAGAACCACGCCCGCCGGGGCACCATAACACGACGCGCTCCGTCAAGGTCAACCCCGGGAACGCCTGCCTCGACGCTCTCCCCAGACCGGCGGCGCCCGCCGCCAGCGCCGAAACGATCCTGGTCCTCAGGGGATGCTCCTTCCGGTTCGGCTAGGCTGACCCGGCCAGGGGTCCGGTGAGCGAAGCCCGCTGGGAGACTTCGATCCAGTTGCCGCCGGGGTCGCGGATGAACGCGATGCGGGCGGTGGCGCCGAGCGTACGGGGCGGCTGGCCCTCCTCGGCGCCGCGGGCGAGGAAATCCGCGTGCTCACGATCGACGTCCCAGACCTGGACGGTGAGGTAGCGGTAGCCGCGGGCGCGCATCCGGCCAGCCCGTCCCGTCGTCACGTCTTCGAAGAACGAAAGCACCGAGTCTCCGCAGCGGTAGGCGTTGTCCCCGCAGGGATTGAGTTCGAGCACCCGGCCGTAGAAATCGTGGAAGGCGGCCGCGTCCGCCACGGCCAGCCGGATGCTGATGCCAGACACCCCGCCAGTGCCCGGGGGGACGAGCACGACGGCGTTCCCGTCCGGGTCGAGCAGCCGTCGCGGCGTCGTGATGCCCGGGCGCGCGATCGTCAGTTCCCGGTAGCCGGCGGGCGGTTCTTCCGGCAGCGGGTCGCGGGCGTCGTTGATCTTGAGCACGGAGCCGTTCATCCCGTGGCGTTGCTGGCGCATCCCCGCGCCGAGCGGGAGCGTCTCTTCGAAAGGCAGGCCCACTTCTTCCTGCCAGAAGCGCATCATCGCCTCCGCGTCGTTGGTGAACAGGCCCACGTCGACGTGCTGTTTCGCGAGCTTCATCGCCTCTCCCTGGCGCCGGGACGGACGCCGCCCGGTGGGCTACAATGCGGCCATCCGCGGCGCGGCGCCAACCCTTAGCGTGGAGCGAACAATGGTCACCATCGTCGGCAACGTCAAGCCCGAAGACGACTACACTCATCCCCTCGGCCCCGAAGAAAACTTCAACGAATCCGTCTACTTCAACTTCTTCGACCGCGCCCAGAACCTCGGCGGCTTCCTCCGCATCGGCAACCGCGCGAACGAAGGCCACGCCGAGATGACCGTCATCGTCTACCAGCCGGACGGTTCAGCCCTCTTCAACTACAAGCGCCCGCAGATCTCTTCCAACGATGGCTGGGACGCCGGCGGAATCAAGGTCGACGTCCTTGTCCCCGGCGAGAAGATCCGGACGACCTACGACGGTTCGGTCGTCTACCTGAAGGACCCCCGGGAAATGCGCGAACCCTCGGTCGCCTTCAAGGAGAACCCGCACAAGCGCCTCAAGCTCGACCTCGTCCACGAAGGAGTCGGGCCCATCTATGGTCATGTGGCGGACGAGAAGTCCGGGAACGACTTCGCCCGCGCCCACTACGAACAGCATATGAAGGTCTCGGGGACGCTGCAGATCGAAGACGGCCCCGTGGTCACCCTGACCGGCCACGGCCTGCGCGACCATTCCTGGGGCCCGCGGTACTGGCAGTCGACGCCCTCCTACCGCTGGATCACCGGTAACTTTGGCGACGACCTCGGCATGGTCATCTCCGTCGTCGGCGACCGCGTCGGCGGGGTCTTCCACAAGGGTGACAAGATCATCCAGATCGTGGACGCGAAGGTCGAAACGGGCTACGAAGGCGACACCAACTACCACAACACCCTCAAGGCGAAGGTGAAGCTCGCTGACGGCACCGAACACACCGTCGAGGGCGTTGTCAAGGGGTTCATCCCTCTGCGCAACCGCCGCGCGGGGCAGTTCACCCACATCGGCGAAGGCATGACCGAGTACACCCTGGACGGCGACCGCAAGGGCTACGGCCTCAGCGAATACCTCGACCAGGTGGAGTGAGCCTTGGACGTCGAAACGGTCCGCAACGGGCTGGAGCGTTTCGTCCTGGAGAAGGCGTCTGCCTCGGCCGTGCAGGTCACGAACCTTTCGCGGCTCTCAGGCGGCGCTTCGCGGGAGACGTGGACGTTCGACGCCGACGTGGTAACCGCGTCCGGCACCGAGCACCTGGAGGCGATCTTCCGGGCCGACCCCGGCGAAGGGATGAGTTCGCCGGGCCGGGAGCTGGAGTACTCAGTCATCAAGGCCGCCTGGGAGAACGGCGTCCGCGCCCCGGAACCGCTCTGGGACGGGGACCGGGCCCGCTTCGGGGTGGACTTCTTCACGATGAAGCGCGTGCCGGGCGAGACTCTCGGCGCCCGCCTGATCCGCGGGGACCAGTACGCCGCCGCCCGGGAGGTCTTGCCGGCACAGCTTGGGGAAAGCCTCGCCCGGATCCACCGGATCGACGTGGGCCGCTACCCCGAACTCCGGGCGCTCCCCGCGCCAGCGCCGGGCGTCTCTCCGGCCGAGGCACAAATAGGCGAATGGGAAGCGGCGTTCCGGCTGCAGTCGCGCGACCCCCACCCGGTCTTCGAACTCGTCCTTCGCTGGCTGAAACAAGGCATGCCTCCGCCCGCGCTCGAGCCGCTCCTGGTCCACGGCGACTTCCGCCTGGGGAACGTGATCTTCGGCGAAGAGGGGCTTCGCGCCGTCATCGACTGGGAACTGGCGCACTTCGGCGACCCGATGGAGGACCTCGGCTGGGTGATGTGCCGGGCCTGGCGGTTTGGCGGGACCAGGCCCGTGGCCGGCGTCGGCGACCGGGAGTCGTTCTTCGCCGCCTACGAAGCGGCCGGCGGCTTCCCCGTGGACCCTGAACGCGTGCGCTTCTGGGAGGTCTTCGCGAATCTGAAGTGGGGCATCATCACTATCACCCAGGCCGAACGCTACCTCTCCGGACGGAGCAAGAGCGTCGAGCTCGCGACCATCGGCCGGCGCACTGCGGACATGGAACAGGCGCTGCTCGACATGCTGGAAGGGAGGGACTAACCGTGCAGGATCACCCCACGGTCGACGAACTGCTGGGCGCCGTCGCCGGGTTTCTCCGCGACGACGTGATGCCGAACACGACCGGGCGGATCAACTTCCACGCCCGCGTCTCCGCAAACGCTCTCGACATCATCCGGCGCGAACTCCAGCACGAAGAGGCGCACCTGGTTGCCGAGTGGGAGAGTCTCGATGGGCTCCTTGGCCCGGAGCAGCGCCCGGAAACCGTGGCTGCCTGGCGGGAGGCGACGCGGCGCCGGAACGCGGACCTCTCGGCCCGGATCCGCAATGGCCTTGCCGACGACGAACCGACGCGCTCCCGGGTCATGGCCCACCTGGGCATGGTCGTCAACAACAAGCTGAAAGTGGACGGCCCGAACCTCGCCCGGTAGCTCCGAGGTGACGGACGGCGTCAGCCATCCAGGCTGTGTGCGTTCAGCGGGGGTCGGGTATCGTGGTCTGGCGAAGATGACCGGCATGCAACCCGCCATGAACTTCCTGCCCTACACGCTCGAAAGCGTAGTGGCTGATGTGCGCGCCGAATTTTTCCCGCACCTCACGGTTGAGACGCCGATCGTCTTCACGGACGGCACCCGGGTGGCCTGCATCGCGCTCGAGGGTCCGGAGGGCCACCAGATCTCCATCCATCCTGCCCTCAGCCGGCCGGAGACGCCGCTCGCCGTCCTCCGGTTCATCGTGAAACACGAATTGATCCACATCGACGTGCCTTCTGTGCGGAGCGGGCGGCGCGTGACCCACCACCCGCCGGCGTTCTGGGAGCGCGAATACGAGATTGCGCCGGAATCGCGGGATTGCTGGGCGTGGCTCCGTAAGACGCTGGGCGAATGGCTGGTCGTGAACCACGGCACCCAGAGCGCGGAGGTCACGGTCCGGCGGCGACGGCCCAGGAAGACCGTCCGCCGCAGCCGCGTGGGCGCCCGCAGCGGGGCGCGGTCCTTCGCGGTATGCCCGGTGGCCAGCGCCGCCACCCCCGCCGGCAAGCCGCGCGGCGATTTCTTCCACTGATGCGGCTCTGGTAGGATTCAGCGCCACCGGGCCAGCCGGAAGCGGAGGCGCCCAACAGGAGGCACACCCTTGGCCCTTTCCCAATTCTCCCTCGAAGGCAAGACCGCGATCGTCACCGGCGCCAGCTACGGCCTTGGGGTCACCTTCGCGCGGGCCCTCGCCGAAGCCGGCGCGAACATCGTGGCCACGGCCCGGAGTGTCGACAAGCTTGAAGACACGAAGCGGCTGATCGAAGAGACCGGGCGGAAGTGCCTGGTCGTCGCCTGCGACATCACCGAATACGCCCAGGTCACGGCCCTCATGAAGGCCGCCTGGGACCACTTCGGCACCGTCGACATCCTCGTCAACAACGCCGGCGTGTCCGACCCTCGCGCCCTGCGTTCGGAACACTCCGAGCCTGAGTTGTTCGAAAAGATCGTCAAGACAGACCTGATCGGGCTCTGGTACTGCGCCCACGCCGCCGCCCAGCACATGCTCCGCCAGGGCCACGGCAACATCATCAACATCAGCTCGATTTTCGGCCACGCGGGCTTCGAAGGGCGGACGCCCGGCTACTTCGCCGCCAAGGGCGGGGTCAACCAGCTCACCCGCCTGATGGCCGTCGAATGGGCCGACCGCGGGATCCGCACCAACGCAATCGCGCCGCACTTCTTCGATTCCGAGATGACGCACGAAATACTCGCCGGGAGCGGGATGCTTGCCCACCTCGAAGGGCGCACACCGATGCGACGGATCGGCCAGGCCGACGACCTCCCGGGGCCAATTGTGTTCCTGGCTTCGGAGGCTTCGAAGTTCGTGAACGGCGTGGTGCTGGCCCTGGACGGCGGGCTCACGGCGTCGAGCGGCTTCAGCCCGGGGCCGTTCGTCAGCGACGACTGGGACCCGGACGGCCGGGGCCATCCTCTCATGCCCGGCACACCCTGGTAGCCGGGAAGTCACCCGCAGGTACGCACACGACCCCCGGAGGGAGCGAACGATGAGTGTCCATGCCAACTGGCGCGAGGAGTACGAGCGCCGCCGCAAGTCCGTTGCCGAAGCCATGGAACTGGTGAAGGAGGGCGACCTGGTTTGCCTGCCCGTCCTTTCGCCTTCAGTCCTGGCGATGGGCTTCTACGAACGCGCCAAGACGCTCGGGCGCGTCGACTTCCGGATGCTCGCCCCGCGGGAACCGTACCTTTACGGGCCGGAGATCCGCGGCGAGAAGGAGATCGAGCTGTTCATCGGCGACGGCCTTCGCCCCGCCCACGACGCGCACATCGCCACCTACCTTCCCAACACGTTCATGCTCGGCATGAAGGCGTTCGACGCCGGCCGGCCGGAAGCGCGGATGCCGGATGTCCTCCTCACGCAGTGCAGCGAACCCAACGAGCGCGGCTACGTGCATTTCGGCCCCCACATGTGGCAGCGCAAGGCTTACACGCGGCGCTGCAAGACTACAATCGCCGTGGTCGACCCCAACCTTTCGCCGGTCTACGGCGACGTTTGGGTGCACGTCAGCGAAATCACGGCGTTCGTTGACGGCGTCATCAACCCTGTCGACCTGGCGGCGGTGCGGCAGCGGATCGAGACGCTGGCTCCGGAGGGCGAACGCGCCGAGCGCCTCTCGCTGCTCAACCGGGCGAGCCCGGACCAGGTGGCCCTCGTCGAGGACCTCTTCCACGCCATGCCCATCGGCCTGATGAGCCAGGCGTTCGGGCTGAGCGACGTCGACCCCGCTGCCCAGGGGATCGCCGACCACATCCGCCAGATCATCCGCGATGGCGACACTCTCCAGGTGGGAGTGGGTCAGCCGAGTTCGCTCATGTTCAAGGCCGGCGCCTTCGACGACGCAAAGCACCTCGGCCTCCACACGGAACTCGGATCTCCCGGCCTGGCCAAGCTCTGGCAGCGCGGGATTCTCGACAACTCGATGAAGACCATCCACCGGGGGAAATCCGTGGCGGTCGCCTGGTCGGGCTGTGACGGCGAGGACCTCAACCTGATCCGGAACAACCCCGCCTTCGAACTCTACGACCCGGACTTCCTCCTCAATCCCCTCTACATGGCGCAGAACCGGAACATGACCTCGATCAACAGCGCCGTCGCCGTCGACCTGTTGGGCCAGGTGGCGAGCGAGGATCGGTTTGGCGGGCACATGGTCAACGGCACGGGGGGACAGCCAGACACGCACATCGCAGCCGCGCTCTGCCCTGGCGGCCGGGCGATCACCGTCATGCGCGCGACAGCGCTCGAAGGGGCGCTTTCGAAGGTGGTGGCCCAGCACGAAAAGGGGACGCTGGTGACCATCCCCCGGTACCTGACGGACACGGTGGTGACCGAGTTCGGCATCGCCCGGCTGCTGGACAAGAACCACCGTCAGCGGGCGGACGAAATGATCAGCATCGCCCACCCCGACTTCCGGGCGGAACTCCGGAAGGAAGCGCAGGAACTGTGGGGTTCGTTTAACATCTGAGGTGGCGCGCAGCGGAGGGCGTCCCTCGGCCGCGCGGCTCACAGAGGAGGCGAAAGGTGGCCGGTTCCCGCAAGCAAGCAATTAACCCGCCGTCGCTTTTCAACGCGCCCGCCCATGGGTTCTCCCATGCGATACGCATCGGCGACACCGTCTACTGTTCCGGGCAGACCAGCAGCGCGGAGGGTCTGGAGGCGCAGACCCGCGAAGCGTTCGCGAACGTCAAGACGCTGCTTTCGCACTCGGGGGCGCGGATGGCCGACATCGTGAAGGTGACGATCTACACGACGGACGAACAGTTCTGGGCGACGACCGCGGAGATTCGTGCCGAATTCCTGACGCCGCCCTTCCCAGCAGTGACGATGGTCGTCGTGAAGGCGCTCGCCGCCCCGCAGTGGCAGGTCGAAATAGATGTGACGGCGGTCGTCGGTGCGGGCTAAGGCAGCGCCAGCATCCGTTCGAGGGCGACGAGTGACCACTTTCGCGTCTCATCGTCGACGCGGATTTCGTTGATGACGTGCCCCGCAACGAGCCCTTCGAGCGTCCACGCGAGATACGCCGGGTGGATGCGATACATCGTGCTGCACGGGCAGACCACCGGGTCCAGGCAGAAGATGGTCTTGTCCGGGTTCTGGTGCGCCAGCCGGTTCACGAGGTTGATCTCGGTGCCGACCGCCCAGGCCGTCCCCGCCCGCGCATCCGTCACGGCCCGGACGATCTTCTCGGTTGAGCCGCTTTCGTCGGCAGCCTGCACGACTTCCCAACGGCATTCCGGGTGGACGATGATGTTGATGCCCGGGTAGTCGCGCCGCGCCTTTTCGATCTGGTCGACCGTGAAGCGCTGGTGCGTGCTGCAGTGCCCCTGCCAGAGGATGACTCTCGCCCTGCGGATCTGTTCGGGGGTGAGGCCGCCGTGGGGGACGCGCCAGTTCCAGAGGACCATCTGGTCGAGCGGGATGCCCTTGGCATAGCCGGTGTTCCGGCCGAGGTGCTGGTCCGGGAAGAAGAAGACCTTGTCGCCCCGCTCGAAAGCGTAGTCGAACGCCCTGGGGGCGTTGCTGGAGGTGCAGACAAGGCCGTCGTGCTCACCGGTGAACGCCTTCAGGGTTGCGGCGCTGTTCATGTAGGTGATGGGGATGACCTTGGAGCCGCTGTCACCGAGGACTTCCTGGATTTCGTCCCAGGCCGCGTAGACGTCGTCGGGGTCGGCCATGTCGGCCATCGAGCAGCCGGCGGCCATGTTCGGGAGAATGACGCGGACTTCCGGGCGGGTGAGGATATCGGCCGATTCGGCCATGAAGTGGACGCCGCAGAAGAGCACGTACTCGGCTTCCTGCTGTTCTGCCGCGTGCCGGGCGAGCTTGAAGCTGTCGCCGGTGAAGTCGGCGTACTGGATGACCTCGTCTCGCTGGTAGTGGTGCCCGAGGATCACCAGCCGCTTGCCCAGGTAGGCCCGCGCGGCGCGGATCCGCCGGTCGAGCTCCTCCGGCGAAACCCGCAGGTATTCCCGGGGGATGTCCTGCTGCCAGGCCACGAAGGCTTGCTCTTCAATCAGGGGGACGGGCTTCAGCTTGTCGGTCGGGCAGGTATCCGGGTCGGTGTACAGGGCGAGGAGTTCCTCGTCCCTGGTGACTTCTCTCGTGGCGACGGCGGTCATGGCTTCCAACCTCCCCGGGGTGTCCCAGCGCCCCGGATGTACTTAGTGTACCAAGTACACTAAGTCAGGTCTAGACAGTGCCACGCCAGGCCGCCGCCTGTCAACCGGGGGGCTGGCGGATTCCCGGCGCCAGCACCCTCATCGTCTCGAGTTCGCGGGCTTTACGGTCGGGGCCGTCGGTGACCACCGGGAAGAGCACTGCCGAGTCGATCCCGAGGTCGATGAAGCCCTGGACCTTCGCCCGCACCTGCTCCTCCGTGCCGAAAGCGCTGTGCGCGTCCACGAAGGCGTCGCTGATGCCCGAGACGGCGGTCGCGCGGTCGCCGGCCGCCCAGCGCTCCAGCGCGACCTTCACTTCGTCGGCGAAGCCGTCCGCCGTGAACACCTTCTGGTAGACCGGCGCGAGCAGGTAGGTGACGAGTTCCCGCCGGAGCACATTTGCGAGGCCGTCGAATTCGCCGATCCCGGCGCGGAAGTTCGCGACCACTTCGAATGACTCGCGGCTGCGGCCGGCTTTCGCCAGGCTGGCCCCGAGCACGTCGAGCGCGTGGCGCGTGTATCCCGGGGTCGGAAAGTTCAGGATCACCCCGTCGGCGATTTCGCCGGCGAGCGCGAGCATGCGGTCGTTGAGGGCGGCCAGGTAGACGCGCATCGGCCCGCCCTTCGCCGGTCCCCGGAGCGAGGCGCCACGGATTTCGAAGCGCCCGCTGCTTTTCACGCGTTCGCCCGCCAGCAGCTTCCGGAAGAGGTTGACGAATTCGCGCGTGGTGGCGATGGGGCGGTCGAAGGCCAGCCCGTGCCAGCCGGTCACGATCGCGGGGGTGCTGGTCCCAAACCCGGCGGCGACGCGCCCCCCAGAGAGGTCGGCGAGCGAGTGGAAAGTCATCGCCGCGAGGTAGGGGCTCCTCACATAGGTAGAGACGATGCCGGTGGAGAGCCGGAGCGAGGTCGTGGCGATGGCGGCCGCAGCTATCACGGTCACCGCGTCGGCGCCCTGGACTTCGGTTACCCAGCCGGTGGTGTATCCTGCGCGCTCGGCTTCCACGGCCGTGCGGACGTGCTCTTCGACGCTGGCGCCCGTGAGCGCGACTCCAGAGAACACCATCGGGGGAGGCTCCTCGGTCTTATTTCCGCTTCGGCCGCGGTTTCACCCAGCGGCGAGTGATCATGAACCGGGAGGTTACGCGCGAGAGGCCGAACCCGACGAGCAGCGACGCCGTCACGAAGACGACGAGCGTCGGTGTGCCGTTGTCGGTTTCGGCGTGGACGAAGCCCACGAGGTAGCCGACGTAGACGCCGATGAACAGCCCCAGTGCCCCCGCGAAATAGACGGGGAACGTCCGCCATCGCCAGACCGGAAGGGGCGGCAAGCCAGCCGGCGCCTGGCTGGTGGTGCTCTCGCTGACCGGGTGGGCTTTGGTCGTCCTGCGTTCCCGCCGTTTCGTCGTCATGAGGGGATACCGTACCGCAAGCGGAAGGCCATGTCGCACCGGAGGCAGAGCGGCACCACGTCCCTGCCAAGCAGCAGCCGGAAGCCGATCACATGGACACCGCACTTCCGGCCGTCCTCGGCGACGCGTTCGTCGGGGCTGTGGAACCAGCCGCCACAATCGGCGCAGACAAGGATGCTCGACCGCCCGGCCAGTTCACCGCATTCGCAGCAGAGGTCACGCATCGCCGCCTTCGCGAAACGCCATCACATCACCGCGGGCGAACAGGTAGATCCCGCTCCCGGTCCGGCGGTGGCGAAGCGTCCCCATCCCCGCGGCAGCTTCGAGGGTGCCCGATGCCACGCCGGCAAGGGCCGCTGCCTCTTCAATGTCGAGCACGTCATCGAGGCCGCCGGGTTCGGGCGCGGGGTTCAGGCAGTCGCTGCAGGCGAACTCAAGGGCAAGATGGCCCTCGTCGATCCAGACTTCGCCGCAGTCCTTGCCGGGCGTGTCCGCCCGCTGGTTGAGGTGGTAGAGCTCGCCGCAGGAGTTGCAGGTCGCCGAGGTGGACTCGGTGAGCCCCTCGCCACAGACGGTGCATGAATTTTTCGTAGTTGTCATAGGTAGAGACGGTCTGCCCGGGATCATAGCGTTATCCTTGACAGCGGCAAAACCCTGTCCATATGATCATGGAACTTTAGCATTTCTTCGTCCCACGACCGGACAGGGCGATGCGCGCAGGGGGTCTTGTGCCGCTGGCTGAACCCGCGACTCGCGAAGCGCTGATCGAGCGGCTGGGCATTGCCCGGCTGCCGGACGACCTCCTCCAGCAGGCCCTCACCCATTCCTCCTATCTCAACGAAACGGATGCCGCAGCCATCTCCAACGAACGCCTCGAGTTCCTCGGTGACGCAATCCTGGGCATGGTCGTGGCCGACCAGCTCTTCCGCTGGTTCCCCGACGCCGGCGAAGGCCCGCTCACCCGCATGCGAGCGGGGATCGTCCGTGGCACCACCCTCGCCCGCGTAGCTCACCGCCTCCACCTTGGCGACCACCTGATCCTCGGGCGCGGCGAAGAGGCGGCGGGGGGCCGGCGTCGTGAACGGAACCTGGCCGGCGCGCTCGAAGCGATCATCGGCGCCGTCTACACGGGACAGGGCCTGCGCAAGGCCGGCGCGCTCTGTCGCCGCCTGCTCGCACCAGAACTCGTGAGGGTCCGCCGGGAGGGAGAGCCGCTGGACCCGAAGTCGAACCTGCAGCACCTGGTGCAGGCGCGGTGGCACGAACCGCCCGAGTATGTGACGGTGGAGGAGGCTGCCGGCGAGGCTGGACGGCGCTTCACGGTCGAGGTGAAGGTCGGGCCGAACCTCCTGGGCAGGGGGAGCGGGGCGAGCAAGCGGGAAGCGCAACAGGAGGCCGCGGGTCACGCCGTCGCCCTGCTGTCGCGGCCCGATGGGCTGGAGGGCTGACGTGTACCTCAAGAAGCTGTCTATCCAGGGCTTCAAGAGCTTCGCCACCCGGACGACTTTCGAGTACGGCAACGGGATCACCGCCGTCGTCGGCCCCAACGGCTCGGGCAAGAGCAACGTCGCCGACGCCATCCGCTGGGTCCTCGGCGAACAGAGCATCCGCCTCCTTCGCGCCCGAAAGCAGGAAGACGTCATCTTCTCCGGGACGAGCAGCCGGGCGGCCGTGGGCATGGCCGAAGTCGTGCTCACGCTCGACAACGAAGACCGCTGGCTGCCGGTCGAATTCGCGGAAGTGGAAGTTGGCCGTCGCGTTTACCGCAATGGTGAGTCCGAATACCTCCTGAACGGCTCTCGCGTCCGCCTCCGCGACGTCATCGACCTCCTGATGAAGGGGGACGTTGGCCAGAACAGCTACACGATCATGGGCCAGGGGCTCGTCGACGAAGTCCTGAGCATGACGCCGGACGAACGCCGGTCGTTCCTCGACGAAGCCGCGGACGTCAAGCGCTTCCGGGTGAAGATCAAGGAGGCCCAGGACCGCCTCGCCGCCACCAGGGAGAACATGGCGAAGGTCAACATCGTCATCGGCGAGATCGAACCGCGCCTTGCTCAGCTCAGCCGCCAGGCCGAACGCGCCGCCCAGCACGCGAAGCTTTCAGCCGAACTGGGTGAAGCGCTCCGCACCTACTATGGCTACCGCTGGGCCGAGTCCCACAACGCGGTCGTCCGGGCCCGGGCCGGGCTGGACCAGCGGGTCGCCGAACAGGCCGCCGCCCAGGAGCGGGTGACCCAGCTGAAGGAACAGCTCCGGGCCCTTGGCGACGAGATCCGCAAGCGCCGCGAAGCCATCTCCCGCCGCGACACGCGGAGCCTGGACATCGACCAGCGCCTGGCCTCGGTGGAGCAATCGACCGCCCTCGACCGGGAGCGGCACGCCATGGTCGCCTCCCGCGCCGAAGAGCTACGGCTGGAGATTGAAGCCGTCGAGGCCGAGAAGATGACGCTCTCCACCACCGATGTGGATGAGGGCCGCCGCGGGCTCGAAGTCGTCGAAGAGGCGGAACAGGCGAAGGCCCATCTCGCCAGTTGCCGCGAAGCAATGGAGATGGCGGAACGGGAGTACGCCACGGTCCGCAGCCATGTCCACGAACTGCGTGACGGCGCCGAAGCGGATGAGCGCCGCGCCGGTGGCGCCGCCGCCGACCGCGAAGCCGCCACCCGCCGCATCGCCGAACTCGAACGCGAAGGCGAGCAGCTGGTGGTCCGCCGCAAGCAGCTCTTGCTCGAGTTAATCGCCTACGGCCGGCGCTTCATGGAACTGCGTGAACGCACCTGGCAGGCGGAGAGCGAACTGGGGGCTGCCCGTGACGACGCCGAAGACGCCCGCGACCGTCTCCTCCGGGTCCAGGACGAAGTGCGGTCGTACGAACAGGCGTCGAACCAGGACCTCCGTGAACTGGACCACCTCGAAGGCCGCCTTGATGCCCTCCGCCGCGTCCAGGCCGAGCACGACGGTGTCGCCGCGGGGACGCGCAACGTCTTGATCATGGGCCAGGCGCTGATCGAAGGGGTCCAGCCCGGGAGCCTCGGGGAGCCGCCCGAGATCCAGGGCGTGGTCGGCCTCCTGGCGCGCCAGTTGAAGGTGCCGGCAGGCATGGAGACCGCGGTTAACGCGGCGCTCGAACAGCGCCTCCACGCCGTCATCGTCGAAAACGAACAGGTCGCGCTCCAGGCAGTGGAGGCGCTCCAGCACCGCCGCCATGGCCGCGCCCAGTTCCTCCCGCTCGACACGGTCCGCCACGTGTACCCGCTGAACCTTCAGAAGGAACGCGGGGTCGTCGGCGTCGCGGCGAAGCTCGTCCGCTGCGAGACCAAGTTCCGCCCCCTCGTCGATACGCTGCTCGGGCGCGTGATCATCGTCGAGGACGTCCAGGCCGGGCTCCGGATGATTCGCCGCAGCCTGGGCTCCGTGGTCACGCTCGACGGCACCTACATCGAACAGACCGGGGTCATCACCGGCGGTGCGAGCGGGGCCGAGGAGTCCGCGTTCACCCGCCAGCGCGAAATGGAGGAGCTCCCGGAGCGCATCACCGAACTCCGCGACCGCACCGCGGTAAGCGCCCACCAGTTGCAGAACGCCCGCCAGGCGATCGAACAGCTTGCCACCCGGTCGCACGAAGCGGAGTCCGCCTACGACGCCCTCCGCCGCGGGCTTGATGCTGCGCGCACGGAACTGGAGCGCGAACGCGACCGTCTCCACCGCCTTCGCCGCGAGATGGACGCCGTGAACTCCAAGCGCACCGGCATCGCCCGGGAACGGGAAGGCCGCGAACGGGCCGTCGCCCAAGCGACCCAGGCCGAGGCCCAGCTCAGTGGCCGCCGCGACGAACGCCGCACGACGATGGCCGCGCTGGAGGCCGACCTCAACGCCGCCACGACCCGCCGGGAGAACGCACTCAAGGCCGTCTCCAAGGCGAGCGGGCGGCTGGCCTCGGTCGATGGCGAGCGGCGTACGCTGCTGCTCATGCGGGAACAGCACGAGAAGGCGATCGAGCGGCTCGCCAACCAGATTGCGGGCCGCCGGCTCCAGGCGAAGAACCTCGAACTCGAAGCGAACGTGATCAGCGAGCGCCTCAACCGGCTCCAGTCCCAACATCAGGCCATCCTCCTCGAACGCGAGCGCTTCTCCGACGACGCCGCGCCCGACCGCGACGAACTCCACCGCTTCGAAGCCCACGAGCGCCAGGTCCAGGAGGACTACCAGGACGCCCAGTCCAGCCTCCTCGCCATCGAACGCCGCCGGCTCGACGTAGAGACGGAGGTCGGCCGCGCCCAGGAACACATCGAGACGCTTCGCCTGGAGATGGAACGCGAAGGCCTTGCCGCGGACCGCGGGGGCCGGGTCGTCGCCATCGAAGAAGCCGCCGCCGGTGGAGAGAGCGCGACCGAAGAAGCCGGCGCCCCTCGCGTCCAGGGAGGCGCGCTGCTTGATGTCGGCGAGGCGAGGGAGAAGATAGAGGACCTCCGCCGCCAGATTCGCCGCATCGGCCCGATCAACGAGGAGGCCCCCGAGGACTACCGCGAAAGCCAGGAGCGCTACGAGTTCCTCACCACCCAGATGCGCGACCTTGCCGACGCCGAGGCTCAACTGCGTGAGGTTATTGGCGACCTGAACGAAGAGATCCGGAGCCGCTTCGGGGTCACCTTCCAGCAGGTGAACAAGGCCTTCGGCGAATACTTCGACGCGTTCTTCGGTGGAGGGAGCGCGTCCCTCATGCTCACCGACCCGGACAACATGGCCGAGGCCGGGATCGAGATTGAGGCACAGCCGCCGGGCAAGCGGATCAAGAGTCTCAGCCTGCTTTCCGGCGGAGAGCGATCCCTGACCGCGGTGGCCCTCCTCTTCGCCCTGCTTTCGGCGAACCCCGCCCCCTTCTGCGTGCTGGATGAGGTCGATGCTGCGCTCGACGAGGCCAACGTCGGCCGGTTCACCGCCGCCTTGAAGAAGCTGGCCGAGCGCACCCAGTTCCTGATCGTCACTCACAACCGGCGGACGGTGGAGGTTGCGGACGCCATCTACGGCGTTTCGATGGGCAAGGACGGGCTCTCGAAGGTGCTTTCCCTGCGCATCGCCGACATGCCCCAGAACTGACCGTTACCGGGCAGCCGCCTACCATCCGGGGACGACCACCAAAGGAGCGCCGCGTGCGGTTTTGGGGCAGGAAAGCCACCCTCGAAGCTGAACCAGGGGCCGCGGCCGCCACGCCAGCCGGGGAAGACATCGTCCTCGCGCCCGAGGAGGTGGACGAGGTCCACGAACAGACCGAACGCGCGGTCGAACGCACCCGCCGCGGATGGCTGAGCCGGCTGGGCGGCCTCTTCGAACGGGCCGACTTCACGGAAGAACTCTGGGACGACCTTGAAGAGACGCTGATCGCCTCCGATGCCGGGCTGGCCACCACCGGCGCGATCATCGCCGGGGTAAAGAAGCGCGTGAAGGACGAGGGGATAAAGCAGGGAGACCGCGTCCGGGAAGTGCTCCGCGACGAACTCCTCGCCACTCTCAATGAGCCCCACGGGAGTGTCCCGGCCTGGGCCCGCGAAGATGCCCCCGTGCCGCTGATCATTCTCGTGATTGGGGTGAACGGCGCGGGCAAGACCACGAGCATCGCCAAGCTTGCCCACGCCTTCAAGTCCGACGGGGCCACGGTCTTCCTTGCCGCCGCAGACACGTTCCGCGCCGCCGCCAGCGAGCAGTTGAAGGTCTGGGGCGAGCGCGCCGGCGTCCGTGTTATCGCTCACCAGCCGGGCGCCGACCCCGGTGCGGTCGTCTTCGATACCCTTTCGGCTGCCGAGAGCGCAAAGGCCGAGATCGTGATCGTCGACACCGCCGGCCGCCTCCATACGAAGACGAACCTCATGGAGGAGCTGAAGAAGATCAACCGCGTGGTCCAGCGCAACTACCCGGAGGCGCCGCACGAAACCCTGCTTGTGCTCGACGCGACCAGTGGCCAGAACGGCCTCGCCCAGGCGCGGACCTTCACCGCCGCCGTTGGCGTGACGGGCATTGTCCTGGCGAAGCTGGACGGCACGGCCAAGGGCGGCATCGTGTTCGCCATCGCCCACGAGCTGGGGATCCCGGTGCGGTTCATCGGCACAGGCGAGAAGATCACCGACCTTGCCCCCTTCGACCCGCACGAGTTCGTCGATTCGCTGCTGGCTGAGGGCTAAGGCATGACGGACGTCCTGGCATTCTGGGGCGTCTCTCTCCTGGCCGGCGCCCTCGCGCTGCCCATGGCCTTCCGCCTCCTCCGCCGGTTTCCCGATGCCGGGGCCGGGCTGAGCTTCCCGCTCGGACTGGCTCTCCTCGGCTACGGCTACTTCATTCTCCGGGTGGTGGACGTGCTGCCGTCGGGGCGGGCGGGATACCTGCTGGCGTTTGGGCTGTTCGCCCTGGTTTCGGCGCTGGTGGCCGGGCGCGATCGCCACTTCGCTGCCACCCTCCGCCGGTCTCTGCCTGCCCTGATCACAACCGGCGGCCTTTTCACGCTCGCCTTCTTCAGCTACACGGCCTTCCGTTCGTACACCGCAGACATCGCCGGCACCGAACAGCCGATGGACCTGATGTACCTGAACGCCACGATCGAGTCGCCAGACTACCCGCCGGATGACCCCTGGCTCTCGGGCCACGACGCAAGCTACTACTACTTCGGCTACCTCCAGGCGGGGGTGCTGACGGCGACCGCGGGCGTCCCGGCCTCCGTCGGCTACAACCTCGGGCTCGCCTACACCTTCGCCGCCGCGGCGACAGGGGTGGCGTCGCTTGCCTTTGCCCTGGCCCGATGGGTGCTCGGCAGCGCCGCACAACGGTGGGCACTCGGTGCCTCGGCGCTGAGTCTCTTCCTCTTGCTGTTTCTCGGGTCGCTGGCGGGAGTATTCGAACTTGCGGCCGCGCACGAACGCTACAACACGGGCGTCTACGAAGCGTTCGGGGTCGAACAGCTGTTGCCCTGCGCGCCCGGCGAAGCTACGGACTGTTACGCCGGGCCGACGCCGCGGAGCACAACCTGGTATCCGACCGAGTTCTGGTTCTGGTTCCGGGACACGCGCGTCATCCCGGACACCATCACCGAAGCGCCGTTCTTCAGCTTCCTCCTCGGCGACCTCCACCCCCACGTCATGTCGATCCCACTGGTCCTCCTCTCGCTCGGGCTCAGTGCTTCCGTCTGGCGTGGGCGCGGGAAGCTGGACTGGCGCCGCCACCGCCTGGCGCCGTTCGAACTGGTAGCCTTCGCCATCCTCTTCGGCGCCCTCGCCTTCGAAAACGCCTGGGATGTGCTGACGTTCACCGCCGTCTTCGCGGTGGCTGCCCTGCTTCGCAACCTCCGGGCCGCGCCGCTGCTCGAAGCGCTCGCCGGGGCCGTGACATTCGTTGCCCCGGTCGCCGTCCTTGGAGTGGCAGCCTACGTCCCGTGGTACCTGGACTTCAGTTCGCAGGCCGCCGGCTTCTACCCCTACGTGGGCGAGGGGACCAGGCCGGCGCATGCGTTCCTCCAATTCGGCCCGCTCCTGCTCTGCGCGGTGCTTGCCTTCGCATGGTGTCTGCGCCGCACGGACCGCAACGTCCTCTTCGCGGCGGCCCCGTTCACGGCGTGGGTCCCGCTCCTGCCACTGCTGCTCTGGATCAGCTTGAGCGTTTACCACGGCCAGTTCGGCGATGCCACGGACGCCCGCGGAAGCGGGGGGTGGGTGACGCTGGCGATCTACGGGGCGGTCACCTGGGCACTGGTCACGGCCCTTGTCGCGCTTTCCCTGCGGCGAAGTGCCGCCGTCCTTCCCGTTGGCCTCCTCGCGGTCGCGGTGTTGCTCCTCTTCGGGTCGGAGCTGTTCTACATCAAGGACGTGTTCGCGGGTTCGGTCCCCCGGCTGAACACGGTCTTCAAGCTGTCTTACCAGGCGTGGATCCTGCTCGCGGTTGGTGGGGGGGTGGCATTCGTCGCTGCCCTGCGCGGGGCATGGTCCGGCCGAGCGGCTGCCGGGTGGGCGGCTGCCCCGGTGGCGGGCGTGCTGGCCCTCGGTGGCGTCTACGCCGTTATCGCCATCCCCAACCGTACCGAGGCATTCAGCCGGGAGACCTCCATCGACGGCCTCGCCTTCGTCGCGCGCGGCGACCCCGACGAGTACGCGCTGGTGCGCTGGATCCAGGACAACGTCCCCCCGGGCACTGTCATCGTGGAAGCATCGGGGCGGGCCTGGGGCCGTGACGGGAACGGCAACGCTACGGTCACCAACGCGGGCAGCGACTACAGCGACTCTGGCCGCATGAGCGCGCGCACGGGGCGGCCCACGCCGATCGGCTGGTACTTCCACGAAGTGCAGTGGCGGGGCGACACTGCAGCGAACCATGCAGAGTTCTCCCGCCGCCAGGATCTCGTCGATAGCGCCTACGTTGCGGTGGACCGGACCACGGTGCTCCGGGTGATGGCCGAATTCGGCGCCGAATACCTTGTCGTCGGCAGGATCGAGCGGCAGCGGTTCCCGGGTAACCTCCTGCAGCCGTTCGATGGAGTGCTCGACCTGGCGTTCGAGTCGGGCGACCTTCGCATCTACCGCCTACCGGTGGAGGAGGGGGCCGCCGCACCATGACCGAACCCTCCGCAACGCCGGGCCACTCCGCCGGTCGCGGCTTTGAAATCTCCCTCGCGGCCGTTCTCTGGTTCGTTGCAACCGCGATTTTCGTGGGTCTTCGCCTTGGCCCCACCTGGCAGGCACCGGTCGGCGGGGCCGAACTCGCCCACCTTTCGGGAGCATGGCAGGCCCATTCGGATATCAGCGACGCGCGCTTCGCCCCATCGCTCTTCCAGGCGATCTGCGCGCTTCTGTTCAGTTGGACCACTTCCGAGGTCCCGGCCCGAATCCTCGCCTTCGCGGCGACCGCGACGGTGCCCGGCGCTATCTACTGCCTGCGCCCGCGCCTCGGCGAGGCCGGCGCCCTGCTCGCACTGCTGGTCCTCGCCCTCGACGCGCCCGCAATCCTCCTCGGTTCAACGGCTACCGCGATGGGCTTCGACCTGGCCATCACGGTATGGCTCTTTGTCGCGCTTGACCGCGGCCTGCCTGCGCCGTGGGGATGGGGCGTCCTCGGGTTCCTGGTCGCCACGGCGGGGCCGCTGGCGTTGCCGCTTGCCGCCGGGGCAGCGACGGTGGCGTTCGTCCGTCGCGAACAGCCCCCGCGAGCGGCGCTCATCAGTGGCGTGGTGGGCGTCGCGGCCGGAGTGGCCGCCGCCTCTGCCGGGTTCGGGTTCGGAGCCGACGGCGTGGTTGTTGCTCCCTTCCGGCTGCTCGACAGCGGCACCGGCGCCACCTGGTCGACGGCGACGGCCGGGCAGGTCGTCGCCCTCTACAGTTGGCCGGTGGTCGTGGGTGGCGTTGCATCCGCGCTCTGGGCCGGGCGCCGTGCCCTTCGAGAACGTACGACGGACCGAACGACATCGACTCTGCTGGCGTGGTCGGCTTTCTCGACCGCATGGCTCATCGCCAGTGCGAACGCGCACACCGCCGTCCCGGTCACGGCGCTGACCCTGCCGTTCGCGCTCCTCCTCGGGCCGGCACTTTCGGCCGCCGTCACGGCGATGGTCCGCGCCGACTGGCGATTCGCCCGCTATTTGGTCCCCGCGGCGCTGACGGCGGCCCTGATGGCGGGTGCTGTGATCGTCGATTGGGCACGGGATGACCGGGCCGGCGATGCCGACGACTGGCGGCGGGCGCTGCTCTTCGGGATTCTGGCCGTTGCTGCGGCGGTCATTGCCGGCGCCGGGCGGCGTCGTGCGCCCGCGGTCTATGCGGTCGCGCTGGCTGCGGCGGCGATCCCGGTCCTGGCCGGGGCCGTGAATGTTGGGCTGAGTGCAATCGAAGAGCCGATTCCCTCGCCGGTGAGCCCGGCCCAGGCCAGGTTGTTGCGCGATGTCACGTTCGAACTCCAGTCCTCCGCCGGCGGCGAAATCGCCATCCACGACGGCTTCCGGGACGAGATTGCATGGCCCTTCCGCGATTCTGGCCGGGTCCTGATCGTTTCTCGCGTGCCCACCGAAGCGAACGTTGCGGTCTGGCCCGCCGCCAGCGCCCCTCCCGATGGCTTTACTCGCCTCGAAGGAGAATGGGCACTCACGCAGGAGGTCGCCCCTCCGACCGGCGAGATCCTGGACTACCTGCGCTGGTTCATCGACCGCAACACTCTCACAGTCACGGCGGACAAGGCGATCGTGTACACGAGGAACAAAGAATGACGGCCCGCGCGGCGCGGCTTCAGGTGACCCGCCCCGGAGTGGTCGACCGTCTGCTGGCGATCCGCGTCCCGCTGACATGGGAGCTCGCGATCTACGCCGCGCTTTTCGCTGCCGCCATCGCCCTGCGCTTCTGGGACCTCGGCGCCCGTTCGATGCACCACGACGAGAGCATCCACGCGCAGTGGTCGTGGAAGCTGGCCCAGGGCGACTACAACCACAGCCCTGTGTTCCATGGGCCGTTCTACTACCACATCCAGGGCCTGGCCTTCATCCTCTTCGGCGCCACCGACTACACGGCGCGGCTCACCGCGGCGATTTTCGGTACCGGCATCGTCGCGCTTCCGCTCCTGCTCCGCCGCCGCCTGGGGCCGGTGGGGACGGCGGCCGCGGTCGCGTTGCTCGTCTTCTCACCCACCCTCGTCTTCTACAGCCGCTTCTTCCGCGAAGACATCTACATGGCGTTCTTCGTCCTCGCCATGGGGGTGGCCATCTGGCGATACGTGGAGAGCGGACGCGACCGTTGGCTCGCCGCCTTTGCGCTCAGCTTCACCGGCGCCATGCTCACGAAGGAAGGCACCTTCCTCGTCGCGGCCATCCTCCTCATCTACCTCGACCTCTACCTGGCCTCCGACCTGGCCCGCCAAACGCTCGCCGAGCGCGACCTCGACTCCCCGCGCCGCAGGTTCGTCCTCACCGGCGCGTATGCCCCCTACGCCTGGGCGGTAGCGGCGTTCTGGCCGTTCATCGGCGGGCTCCGCAAGTCGTTCGGCTGGCGGGACGACCTCCCGCGCCAGGGGGACTTGCTGATCATCCTCGGCACGCTGACGTTGCCCTTGCTGACACCACTCACGCGCATCTACTTCCTCGAGCCACTTGGGCTGGTCGACAAGGACATCGCCCTTGGGGACGGCAAGTTCACCAGCCGCCTCAATTGGGACAAGAACCTCCGGTCCGGCATCACCGCTGCCGATCAGCGTGCCCTCGCCGGGCTTTTCGCGATCACCCTCAGCGCGGCCGCCTTTGTCGGGCTGCAGTGGCGGCCGAAGCTCTGGGCGATGCTGTTTGTTGGCTGCGGCGCCATCTATCTCACCCTGATGACGTCGTTCTGGACGAACATGGACGGCCTCGTGAGCGGCCCCTGGGGCTCGCTCGACTACTGGGCGACGCAGCAGGGCGAAACCCGCGGCGACCAGCCCTGGTACTACTACTACATGGTCCTCGGGGCCTACGAGTTCCTGCCGGTCGCCATCGCGCTCGCGGGGACGTGGTGGGCAGTCGTCCGCGGCGACGCGTTCTCCCGCTACCTCGCCTTCTGGTTCTTCTCGATGCTCCTCTTGCTCTCCTGGACGTCGGAGAAGATGCCCTGGAACACCACGCATCTTTCCGTGCCCGCTTGCCTCCTTGCCGCCTGGACCGTGAGCCGGGCCTGGAGCGCCTGGTCGAACCGCCCCGAAACCTCGCGTACGCTCCCGGCGCTTGTGGGGGTGGGGGCGATAGCCGCTGGCGCGCTCGTCGTGATCGCCTTCCTTCCCGGCGGCGGCGCCTACGATGTTGTCCGCGTGGTGGCCGGGGCCGCCGCGATCGGGGCAGTTGCCGTCGCCGCCCGCCCCTTCGGCCGAAGCGCCGTGCCGTTGTTCACGGTCGTCGCCGTCGCCGCGGCGCTGGCCGTGTTCTCGTTCCGGGCGATGTTCATGGCGGCCTACGAGCGCGGCGACATCCCGAAGGACATGCTTGTCTACACCCAGAGTTCCCCCGACATCGCGCGCATCGCCGACGAAATCGACGCGCTCGCTGCTGCCACCGGGAGGGGTTTCGACCTTCCCATCGCTGTCGATTCGACTGACTCATTCTCGTGGCCGTGGGCGTGGTACCTGCGCGACTACCGGGCCGTGAGCTACATGGAGTTCAGCGCCGGGCCCCCGGCCGGCGACTACCCCGTGCTCCTGGTCAACGCTGCGAACGTCAACAAGGTCAACGACTTCCTCGCCTCCCAGGGCGGGGGACTCTACGGCGCCCCGGTCCGCTACCCCCACCGCTGGTGGTTCGACGAGACCTACAAGCAGGCGCTCGATACTGGCAGCGGGGCTTGCACGACGAAGACCGGCAACTGCGGGCCCACCAACCCGGAGACATGGAAGATCATCGCCGAGGGCGTCTTCGGCGGAAAGTGGCTCGACACCTGGTTCTCCTACTGGCGTGACCACGACCCTGACAAGCTCGCTGGCGCGGCCGGGGACCGTTCCTGCAACAGTTGCGGCTCCGTCGACGCGTTCGCGTTCTTCCCCGCCACCTTCGATCTGGCGAGCGGGAAACTTTCGCTGCGGCCCATAGAACCACCGAAACCGACGGCGGACAGCGAAGGGCGGCCGATGTTCGGCGGACTGGGCGCCCAGCCCGGGCAGTTCTTCTCGCCTGTAGACATCGAACTCGACGCCGCGGGAAACCTCTACGTCATCGACCGGGCGACGAAGCGGCTCCAGAAGTTCGACGCGGCGGGCAACTTCATCACGGCCATCGACATCCGCTCGGCGCCCCAGGAAGGGAGCGAGCCCTGGGGCCTCGCCATCGCCCCCGACGGCACGATCGTCGTCGCCGACACCTTTGGCCATCGAATCCGCGTCTTCGACAAGGACCTGAAGCCGCTGCTCAGCTTCGGGCAGCCGGCCGACCTTTCGAAGGGCGCTCCCGGGCCGCTTGACTTCTTCGGCCCCCGCGACGCCGTCGTCGACGCAAAGGGCCAACTCTGGGTGACCGACACGGGCAACCATCGCATCCTCGTCTTCACGCTGAAGGGCGAACCGCTCTTCACGGTCGGCAAGAAAGGCTCCGGGCCGGGCGAGTTTCAGGAGCCCGTGGGGCTCGCCATCGCCGATGACGGCACCATCTACGTCGCCGACATGTACAACGCCCGCGTGGTCATCCTGAAGCCCGACGGAGGCTATTCCGGGGAGTTCAGGGTCGCTGGCTGGGGCGGCCAGGGCGTCGAGGACAAGCCTTACCTGGAAGCGTTGCCGGGCGGGCGGGTGGCCCTCGGTCTTCCGGGCCAGAACCAGGTGCGGGTGTACGACCGGACCGGGGGGGTGATTGCCAGCCTCACGGCCGCGGAGCCGTTAAGCCGGCCTTACGGGATTGCGTCGACGGCCGATGGTAAGCTGTGGGTCGTGGAGGGCGGCAGCGGCCGGGTACGCCTCTTCGCCATCCCATAACCAACCGGGAGCACCCTTCCTTTTGCTCCGTTCTCTTCGCTTCTGGGCCGGCGTTGCCATCAGTGCCCTCTTTATCTACCTCTTCTTCCGTGCCACCGATGCTGGTGAGATTGGCGACGCGCTGCAGGCGGCCAACTACTGGTACATGGTCCCGGCCGTCGGCGTGCTCGGCGTCGCAATCATGGTTCGCTGTTACCGCTGGTCCCTGCTCATGCGCCCCGTCGCGCCGATGAGCCCCTGGCGGCTGTTCCCCTACGCCATCATTGGCTACATGGCGAACAACCTTCTCCCTGCCCGCGCCGGCGAGGTCGTCCGCGCCTACGTCCTCGGCGACCGGGAGAAGGTCTCGCGCATGGGCACCTTTGGCACGATCGCCGTCGAGCGCCTCTTCGATGGCTCCGTCCTCGTCCTCATGCTCCTCATCTCCGGCTCCATCGTCGGTTTCGAAGACCCGAAGCTCCGCACCATCGCCATCGCATCGAGCGTGCTTTTCATCGCCGCGGTTGCGGCGTTCTACATCCTTACCCTCTCCGAGGCGCGGGCCAAACGGGTCATTCACTACCTTCTGCGCGTCCTCCCCGACCGCTTCGAACCCCGCGCCGAACACATCGCCGACCAGCTCGTCCTCTCCTTGCGTTCGGTCCATGACCCGCGCTCGTTGTTCCTCGTCGTCCTCCTCAGCGGTGTCGCCTGGACAGTGGAGGCGTCGGCGTACATGGTCATCGGCGCCGGGTTCGACCTCGGCGTCGGTTTCGGCCAATACACCCTGCTGCTCTCCGCGGCGAACCTGGCGATCATCATCCCCACCTTCTTCGGGGGCACGGGCCCCTTCGAATGGGCGGCGAAGCTTGTCCTCGTGGGCGCCGGTGTCCCGGACAGTCTGGCGAGCGCCTATTCCGTCGTTGCGCACGCGGTCATCTTCGTCCCGACAACGATCGTGGGTCTCGTGCTGCTCTGGAGCTTCGGGGTGTCGTTCGGGCGGATCACCAACGTCTCCGTCGAAGAGGATGCGACACTCCCGTGAACGTCGGCATCGTTGGCGCCGGCGTTGGCGGGTTGGCCGCCGCGAAGGTACTGCAGGAGCGGGGCCACCAGGTGACGATCTTCGAAGCCCGGGATGGAGTCGGCGGCCAGGTGGTGACGTTCGAAGTCGGCGGCGAGAAGCTGGAATGCTTCTACCACCACATCTTTACGAACGACACCGCCGTCGTCCGCTACATCGAAGAGCTTGGCCTTGGCGACCGCTTGCAGTGGATTGAGTCGAAGGTGGCGTTTCTTCGCGGCGGCAAGATGTACCCCTTCGTCACGCCGCTGGACCTGCTGCGCTACAAGCCGGCGCCGCTCATCGGGCGGATTCGCCTCGGCCTCGCCGCGGTCTGGCTTCGCCGCCAGAAGGACTGGCGAAAGTACGAAGACGTCACCGCCCGCCAGTGGATGGAGCGCGCCGTTGGGAAGAAGGCGTTCGCTGCCGTCTGGGGCCCGCTCCTCCGGGGCAAGTTCGCCGACCAGGCCGACCACGTGGGCATGACCTGGCTCTGGGGGAAGGTCTACCTCCGGTTCGCGTCCCGGAAAGGCGCCACCGGCTCGCGGGAGCAACTGGGCTACCTCCAGGGGTCCTTCGAAGGCTACATCGACCGCCTCGCCCAGAAAGTGCGCGACAACGGTGGCGAGATCCACCTCTCCTGCCCGGTCGAGGAAGTCGTCGTTGAGGACGGCGCCGTGCTCGGGATCCGGGTGAAGGGCGAACTCCGGGAATTCGACCAGGTGCTCATGACCACCCCGAACAGCATCACAATGCAGATTGCGCCGTCCCTCCCGGAGGACTACAGCCACATTCTCAAGCGGGTCCGCTACCAGTGGGCCACCTGCCTCATCCTCGCCCTCGATCGCCAGCTGAGCCCCTTCTACTGGCTCAACATCGGCGACCCGCTGCCATTCGTCGCCTGCGTCGAACACACGAACTTCCTCCCCCCGGAACGGTACGGGGGGAACCACGTGGTCTACCTCTCGAACTACGTGCCGCCGGGCCACCCGGTGCTGGAAATGGACGCGGATGCGGTGCTCGCCAGTTACCTGGAGGGGATCCGCGCGATCAACCCGGCCTTCGACCCGTCCTGGGTCCGCCAGAAGTGGCTCTTCAAGGACCCGGGCGGCCAGCCGGTCATCACCACCAACTATTCGCTCCAGGTGCCGGAGATGCGGACCGGGGTGAGCGGGCTGTACCTGGCGAACACTACCCAGGTCTACCCCGAGGACCGGGGCCAGAACTACAGCCTGCTCCTCGGCGAAAAGGTGGCGGGGCTCATGGACGACGACTGGCGGGCAGTCTCAGCCGCCGCGGGTGCGCGCATATAGGCCCCCTCCCGAGTTATAGTAGTGCCCGATTTCACAAGCCGGGGAGCGGGCATGCAGCCTGAGCCAACACTCGAAGAACTGCGCGGTCTTGTCGCCGATTTCCAGCCGGGACGGGGTCACGTCATGCCCGCCCTCCACCGCGTACAGGACCGCTACGGGTACATTTCCCGGGCCGCTATCGACGTGGTCGCCCGCCAGCTGAACACCACTCCCGCGCTCGTCTACGGGACGGTCTCCTTCTACGACGACTTCCGCACCCACCCGCGCCCGGAAACCGAGATCGCGTGGTGCAGCGGGCCCGCCTGCCGGCTGCGCGGCGGCGACCGGATCCGCGAGGCCATCCAGCAGACGCTCGAACTCCCGCTCGGCGGCGAAAGCGACGACCACCGCTACGGGCTGCACGTGGGCCAGTGCAACGGGACCTGCAGCGAAGCCCCACAGGTGTGGGTCAACGGCGAAGTCGTTGGGAACCTGAGTGTTTCCGCGGCCATCCGCCTGGCCCGCGAGGTGAAGGGCGAATGACGAACGCGAAGCTCCAGGCAATCATCGACACGGCGAAGCGCGACTGGGCGGCCTACCAGTCGGACGGCCGCCAGCACGTCCGCATCTGCATCGACACGTCCTCGCTCGCCCGCGGCGGCCAGGCCACGCTCGATGCATTCCGGGCGGCTGTGGCGGCCCGCGGCCTCAACGTCGACATCGGCGTGGGCGGCTCCTGGGGATTCTCCTGGATGGAGCCGACGCTGACCGTCCGGACAGCCGCCGGCACGCGCACCGTCCTCTACGCGAACGTGACGGCCGATCGGGTGGACGAATTCGTCGACCGCGTGCTCGTTGCCGGGGGCGACATGCCCGAACTCGCGCTCGGCGTGGTGGAGGGCACCTCCACCGCGGACGTGCCATTGCTGAGCGAGCACCCGTTCATGCAGGGCCAGGTCCGGCGGCTGATGGCGAACATCGGCGTCATCGACCCCGAGAACATCGACCACTACATCGCACTCGGCGGCTACGAAGGCTTCGGCAAAGCCCTGGAGATGGACGCGGAAGCGATCGTGAAGGAGGTCGTCGACAGCGGCCTCGGGGGCCGCGCCGGCGGTGGTTTCCCTGCTGGGCGGAAATGGGACTTCCTGCGCAGTGCCACGGCCGAACCGCGCTACCTGGTCTGCAACGCCGACGAAGGCGACCCGGGGGCATGGGTGAACCGCGTCCTGATGGAAGGCGACCCCCAGCTGATCGTCGAAGGCATGCTCATCGCCGCGCTGGCGGCCCACGCCCGCGAAGGCTACATCTACATTCGCTACGAATACCCCCTCGCCTTCGCCCGGATGAAGACGGCGGTCGATCAGGCCTACGCGAAAGGCCTCCTTGGTGCCGGCATCCTGGGAAGCGGTCTGGACTTCGACCTTATCGTCTTCCGTGGCGCGGGATCTTACGTCTGCGGCGAAGAAACCGGCCTGATCAACTCGATTGACGGCTACCGGGGGATGCCCCGGATCAAGCCGCCCTTCCCCGCCCAGGCGGGGCTCTGGAACAAGCCCACGAACGTGAACAACGTCGAGTCCTACGCGAACGCGCCGCTCATCCTCCGCAACGGGGCCGAGTGGTGGAGCACTGTCAGCACGGCCAAGGAGAAGGGGACCAAGATGTTCTCGTTTTCCGGGAACGTGAACTGGCAGGGCTGCGTCGAGATCGTCTTCGGCCCAACCGTGCGGGAAGCCCTTGAGCAGTACGCCGGGGGCATGAAGGACGGCAAGCGCTGCAAAGGGTTCCAGCCCGGCGGCCCGCTTTCGGGCGTGGTCAACGGCGACGAACTGGACCTCACCCTCACCCTCGACCCCTACCGCGAACGCGGGCTCTTCCTCGGCGGCGGCGGCATCGTCTTCTTCGACGAAAGCGCCTGCATCGTGGACTTGTGCACCTACTTCCTCGGGTTCTGCGAAGCAGAGTCGTGCGGACGCTGCACCACCTGCCACGGAGGTACCCAGCGGGCCGTGGAAATCCTGCGGCGCATCTCCCTCGGGGGTGGCCACGCCGCCGACATCGACAACTTCCTGCAGCTCGTCAAGACGCTCGTCTGGTCGAACTGCTTCCACGGCCAGTTCGCGATGACAACCGTCAAGACCGCCCTCAAGGCGTTCGAAAGCGAGTGGACCGAGCACATCGTCGAAAAGCGCTGCCGCGCCGGCGTCTGTGCGGGGCTGATCGAATACCGGGTCTGCGCGCAATCGGACGCGGCCCTGCCGGAAGCGCGCGACATCTGTCCGACGGCCGCGTTCGTGGAAGAGGGGGGCCAGTGGCGGATCGACGACGGACTCTGCGTCCGCTGCGGGGCCTGCCGCGAAGTGGCGCCGAACGCTATCGAAGTCCGCGACCGGCTCGCCGTACCGGTCGCTGCCGGGGCGGCCGCGGGAGCTTGACACCGCGCTCATGAAGGTGCGACCGAGGGGTGAACCGTGGGGCCTGGGAGCACCACGCGTGGTAAAATAAGCGGATGAAGGCAAAGACGCTCCCCGCGCCCGCCCTTCCCAATCTGCCGATTCCCGAGATCCTCGCCGAGGCCAGGATGGGAGACCTTCGGACGCTGGCCGAGGAGTCCTTCGACTACGCTTCCCTCCCCGCATCAGTCGACGCACTTTTCGACCTGCTGGAGCAACGCGCGGTCCCATATCTCCTGGTCGGCGGACTCGCGGTGCTCTACTACGTCGGCGGACGCAACACCCGTGACATCGACCTCTTGATGCCATCCCGCTGGCTCACCCAGATACCGGAAATCGAGATCACCGAGCGGAACGCCGACTTCGCCCGGGGCACGTTCCGCGGAGTCGTGGTTGATGTCCTCTTCACCCGAAACAAGCTGTTTGACGCAGTAAGTCGCAGATTCTCGACCACCCTTCGCTCCGGGAGTCGCACAATTCCTTGCGCCACTCCCGAGGGGCTGCTGCTGATGAAGCTCTACGCCCTCCCATCGTTGTACCGCCAGGGCCGGCTCGCCCGCGTCCGTGTGTACCGCGGCGACATCGGCGCGCTCCTCGACAGGTACGAACCCGATGCGGATCAGCTCTTCGCGCAGTTGGCGCCGCACGTCCTTGCCTCGGACCTGCGCGAGATCCGGACCATCGTCGAGGAGATCCGCCTTGAGGCCAGGCACTTCCAGGAATAGCCTCCGACGGTTCTTGCCCAAGATCATGAATCCCCCGCACATCCGTTCGGATCAGGGTAGAATGGCCTATCTCCCGCCCCACCCGGAGCGCCTTGCGTGTCCACGCCCATCCGCCGCCAGTACCTGGAACTCAAGCAGCGCTACCCCGGCACCATCCTCTTCTTCCGCCTCGGCGACTTCTACGAAACGTTTGATGACGATGCGAAGCTCGTCGCCTCCGAGTTGCAGATAACGCTTACCTCGAAGCCCATGGGCAAGGACATCCGCGTCCCGCTGGCCGGCGTGCCCTACCACAGCATCGACGGCCACGTGGCGAAGCTCGTGGGGCGCGGCTACCGCGTCGCGATCTGCGAACAGATGGCCGACCCCGCGGAGGTGAAGGGCATCGTCCCCCGCGATGTCGTCCGCGTCGTCACGGCCGGTACGGTTACCGCCGAGAACTCGCTGGACGCGCACGCGCCGAACTACCTCGGGGCCATGGTCTCTCGCCGGGACGGCACCGCCCTCGCGCTCGCCGACATCACCACCGGCGAGGTCCGGCTGGCCACGGGCGACGAGGCGCTCGACGAACTCCTCCGCAGCCTGCCGGCGGAGTTGCTGGTCGAAGACGGCGAGGCGCCGCCGGGCGTCACGGTGACGCTCTGCCGCCGGCCGCAAGTGAGCGACTTCCAGGCGGCCAACGAAGTCACGCGGCAGTTCGGCGAGCATGCCCGCGCCGGCCTCGTCCCGGGCGAAGCCGAAGCCGCCGCGCTCGCCCACATCCTCATCTACCTCCGAGAGACTTACCCCGCTGCCCTCGGCTCCCTCCAGCGCGTCCGCCAGGTGCCCGGCGGCCAGGTCCTGACCATCGACCCCCGCACCCTTCGCAACCTCGACGTGCTGGGCAGCGATGGCCGCTCATCCCTGTTTTCGGTCCTCAACCTGGCGAAGACGGCGATGGGAGCGCGGCTCCTGCGGGCATGGCTGACACACCCGCTCCGGGACGCGGCCGCGCTTGAGGGCCGCCTCGACGCGGTCGGATGGGCCGTTGCCCACCCTATCGAACGCGAACAGTGCCAGGCGGTCCTTCGCTCCATGGCGGACGTTGGCCGCCTCACCGGCAAGGTCGGGTCGCGGGCAGCGAACCCCCGCGATCTCCACGGCCTCCGCGCTGCTTTGCGGGCGGCGCTGGACCTTGGCGCCGTCCTCGCCCGCCACGATCTGCCGTCGCTGCTTGCGGACGCCCGGCAGCGACTTGCCGGGGCGGCCGAACCACTCCTCGCCCTCGACGCTGCCCTCGACGATGACCCCCCTACCGGCTTCGACGAAGGCGGTGTGATTAAGCCCGGCTTCCTGGGGGAGATAGACACCCTGCGGGCGATGACCCGCGACGCCCGCGGCTTCCTCCTCGGGCTCGAGCGGCTCGAACGCGAGCGCAGCGGGATCAAGACCCTCAAGGTCGGCCACAACCGCGTCTTCGGCTACTACATCGAAATCTCGGCGGCGAACGCGGCCCTTGTCCCGGCCCACTATCAGCGCCGCCAGACCCTTGTTGGCGCCGAACGCTACGTTACCGAAGAGCTGAAGGAGTCCGAGTCCCGGCTGGTCGGCGCCCGGGACCGGCTCGTTGAACTGGAAAAGCAAGCGTTCGGCCAGCTGGTGGAGACCCTGGCGGCGGGGCTCGCGGCGCTCCAGGCCGTCGCCGAAGCCGTTGCCCTGATCGACCTGGCGCTGGCGCTCGGTGAAGCAGCGGCGCTTCGTAAATACGTCCGTCCGGCGTTCAACGACGGCTCCCGGCTCAGCCTCACCGGGGCGCGGCACCCCGTGGTCGAAGCTGCGCTCGGGCCCGGGCGGTTTGTCCCCAACGATTGTCTCCTGGATGAGGGCTGCCAGGTGGTGATCCTCACCGGCCCCAACATGAGCGGGAAGTCGACCTACCTCCGCCAGGTCGCCCTCATTGCCCTCATGGCGCAGGCGGGCTCCTTCGTGCCGGCGGCGGAGGCTGACCTGCCGCTGTTCGACCGCATCTTCACTCGTGTCGGCGCCCAGGACGACCTTGCAGCCGGGCAGTCCACGTTCATGGTCGAGATGGTGGAGACGGCCCAGATCCTCCACCGGGCGACGCCCCGGTCGCTCGTCATCCTCGATGAGGTCGGCCGGGGCACGAGCACCTTCGACGGCATGGCGATCGCGCGCGCCGTGGTCGAATTCCTCCACAACCGCCGTGAAATCGCCGCCCGCACGCTCTTCGCGACCCACTACCACGAACTCACGGCGCTCGAAGGCATCCTCCCGCGGGTACGGAACGCCCACGTCGCGGTCCGCGAAGAGGGGAGCGACGTCGTCTTCGAACACCGCATCGTCCCGGGCCCGAGCGACCGTTCCTACGGGATCCACGTCGCCCGCCTGGCAGGGCTCCCGGCGGCCGTCGTGAGCCGCGCCCAGCACCTCCTCGACGAACTCGAAGCTAGCCGAGATGGTGTCCGGCCCGTCCCGGCGAACGCGCCCCGGCTCCAGCCGTCGTTCTTCGGTGGGCCATCACCGGTGGAGTCGGAGGTGGCTGCCCTCGATGTCGAAGGGATGACGCCCCTCGAAGCGATCCAGCGCCTCTACGAACTTCGCGCGCTGGCCCGGCGGGGCAACCGGCCGTGACCGTCGCCAACCCTGCCTCGATCCGTGTGCTCTCCCCCGAGGTGGCCGCCAGCATCGCCGCGGGCGAGGTGGTCGAACGCCCGGTGTCGGTGGTCCGCGAACTGCTGGACAACGCGATCGATGCGGGCAGCACCCAGGTATCGGTCGAGATCGAAGACGGCGGCCTGGCGCTTATCCGGGTCGCCGATGACGGCCACGGCATCCCCCCGGAGCAGTTGGAAGTCGCCTTCGAACGCCACGCCACCAGCAAGATCACCGTCATGGACGACCTTGCCCACCTCCGCACCCTTGGCTTCCGGGGTGAGGCGCTGCCATCGATTGCCGCCGCGGGCGATGTAGAGGTGCTATCGCGCGCCCGCGGAGAGCCCGTTGGGGTCCACGCGGTGTTCATTGAAGCCCGGCCGGCGAAGCGTTCAGCCCGCCCGGCGCCGGTGGGCACCAGCATCGCCGTGCGCGACCTCTTCGCCCGCTTGCCGGCCCGCCGGAAGTTCCTCGCCTCTCCCGCGGCGGAGGGGCGCCAGGTGACCGTGCTGGTCTCGCACTATGCCCTCGCCTACCCGGGCATTGCATTCCACCTCTCGATGGGCGGGCGCCGGCTGCTGGCCACGCCCGGCGACGGAAACATCCGCCACGCCTTCGCCGCCGTCTATGGCGCGGAGACGGGCGCGGCGATGCTCGACACGGACTACAGCGAGGCTGATATCGGCGTCGCCGGGCTGGTTGGGCCGCCTTCTGTGCACCGGGGCAACCGTTCTGCGATCTCCGTGTTCATCAACGGGCGCTGGGTGCAGAGCCGTCCGCTGACCTTCGCCGTCGCCGACGCTTACCAGTCGCAACTCCCGATCGGGCGCCACCCCATCGCAGCGCTCTCGATCGCCATCCCGGAAGCCGACGTCGATGTGAACGTGCATCCGGCGAAGGCGGAAGTGCGCTTCCGCGACGAGCGGTTGGTGGGCCGCGTGGTCCGCCACGCCGTCCTCGCCGCGCTCGACGCCTCACGCCCCGTGTCCTGGGCAGAGGGCGCCGGGGCCAGCCTCCAGCCGGGGCCGGCAGCCACGACGGGTAGAACCTCTCTCTCCCCCCTTCGCGACCGTCTGCACGCGTCCTCAGCGCCGGTAGCGGCCCTGCGCGCGCCCGACCCCGTACAGGCCCCGCTCGCCTGGCGGACGGCTGCCGGTGCCCCCGGGGCTCCGCTTACCCAGCGCGAGCTGCTCCCAATGCTCCGTGTCGTTGGCCAGGTGGGCGCGACCTACGTGGTGGCCGAGGGTCCGGACGGGATGTATCTCATCGACCAGCACGCCGCCCACGAACGGGTTGTCTACGACCGGCTCCTCGCGAGGACGGGCGGCCAGCCGGCCGGGGCATGGCAGCCGCTGCTCGAACCGGTGCTGCTTGAGCTGGACCTCGCCGCCTGCGCCACCCTCGAAGAGCATCACGAACAACTCGCCGCCCTGGGCCTCGCCATCGAAGCGTTTGGCGAACGCAGCTACCTCGTCCGTGCCGTGCCCGCGGGCCTTGGGGGGACCGATGTCGCCGGGGCCATCCGCGCCGTCCTCGACCAACTGGCCGGCGAACGCCGTGTGACAGACCCCTTCGCACGAGCGGCGGCGACCGTCGCCTGCCATGCCAGCGTCCGCGCCGGCACCGCGCTCTCGCTGGACGAGATGCGGCAGCTTGTGACGGACCTCGAAGAGACCGCCTCGCCCCGGACCTGCCCGCACGGGCGCCCGACGCTGGTGCACCTGAGCACCGACGCCGTCGAGCGCCAGTTCGGCCGCAGATAAGAAGAGCGGCCTCCCCATTCACGGGGAGGCCGCTCTCAGGGTGCTGTTGGGCCCGGATCCCGGGACTAGAAGGTCGCGAAGTCCCAGGTGCCGCCCTGGCGGTAGGTGCGAAGCGCCCGGCGCGCCACGACCATGCGGTGCACTTCGTCCGGGCCGTCCGCGATGCGAAGGGTGCGGGCGCTCTTGTACATCGCCTGGAGGGGCGTGTCGGTGGTGACGCCCATCGCGCCGTGGACCTGGATCGCCTTGTCGATGACGTCGCAGGTGACGTTGACCACGAAGAACTTGATCATCGAGACCTCGACGCGCGCTTCGTCACCGGAGTCGATCTTGAGAGCTGCCTGCATGGTCAGGAGCCGCGCCGCCTGGATGTTGACGAGCGAATCAGCAATCCAGGTCTGGATGATGCCCTTGTCCGCCAGCAGGCTTCCGAAGGCTTCCCGGTTGAGTGAACGCTGGCACATCAGGTCGAAGGCGCGCTGGGCCTGTCCGAGGGAGCGCATGCAGTGATGGATGCGGCCGGGCCCCAGGCGCTTCTGGGAGAGCTTGAAGCCCGCCCCTTGCGGCCCGAGGAGGTTCGTCACCGGGACGCGTACGTTGTCGTAGTGAATCTGAGGGTGGTTCGATTCGCGCTCGCCCCAGACCTCGACCCGGCGTTCGATCTTGAAGCCGGGCGTGTCGGTCGGCACGATGATCTGGCTCATCCTGCTGTGCGGCGGCGCCTCCGGGTCGGTGACGCACATGGCGATCGCGAACGTTGCCCCGATCGCGCCGGAGCTGAACCACTTGCGCCCCTGGATGACGAATTCGTCTCCCTCGCGGGTGGCCCGCATCTGGAGGCCGGTCGGGTCCGCCCCTGAGACGGCCGGCTCCGTCATCGAGAAGCAAGACCGGATGTCGCCATCGACGAGCGGCTTGAGGTACTTCTCCTTCTGTTCGGGGGTGCCGTACTGGTGGAGGATCTCGGCGTTGCCCGAATCGGGCGCCTGTGAACCGAAGGCGGCGGGAGCGTAGGCACTCCGCCCGATGATCTCGTTCAGATAGGCATACGGGAGGAAGCCGATGCCCATGCCGCCGGCGTCTTCCGGCAGATGCGGCGCCCAATAGCCCATGGCCTTGGTCTTCTTCCGCAGGCTCTTCATGAGCTCTTCGGCCTCGGGGCCGCCGTGTTCGAACAGCCGTTCGTTCGGGTAGATGTGCTCCACCATAAAGTCGCTGACGACCTTCCGGCGTTGCATGGTTTCTTCACTGATGCTCAGGACGTTGTCCATTGTTCACTCCTTGTCCTGGATGTCGCGCTGAACGGAGACACGCGATCGCATGCCCCGGGCCCGGACAGTCTACATCGGACAACGGAGGCGATGGAAATCGCGAGGGGATCAGGCCTGGGTGGGCCGCGCAGGGGCCCCGTGCGCGGCCAGGACGCGCTCGACGAATTCGGACTTTGCCCGGGCGTAGGCATCGATGTTGTCCGGGAACTGTTTCGAAAGCGCGACCTTGAGGTCCCAGTACTCCTGGCGCAGGCCCGCGTCTGCGCGGAGGGCGTCCCGAAAGACCAGGTGCCGGGTCCATTCGATGTGGCCCACGGCGTAGGTATGGACGTTGTGTTTCCAGACGTGCGCGTCGCCCTCGACCCACTTCGTGAAGTAGTGACGGCCGGGGAGACCGTATTCGCCACGATACTCGTAGCCCAGCCCTGCCATCGGGTCCAGCATTGCCGCGGCGTCTTCGAAGGCGCGCAGCCCCGGCATCAGGTCCAGGTAGGGCTTGGCGCCAAGCCCGGGCACCGAGGTGCTGCCGACGTGCTCGATGGCCGTGAGGCCGCCGCCGCAGGCCGCCAGGATCGCCGCCTTCGCTTCTTCGAACCGCGCGGGCCACTCCGGGTCGTAGGGCAGAAGTACCACGCCCTGGGCTCGTGCGCGGTCACGAAGGCCGTCGTCGGCCGTCGCGCTCATTCGTGGAGGCGTTGCCATTGCAGGAGCCTGGCCAGGGCCCGGCCCGCTCGGTCGATGCTCGGGTAGGTGGCAAGCCCGTTGCGCCAGCAAGCTTCCTGGAACTCGGCCGTGTGCTCGAAGGCGTCGGCGGTGACCGGCGCCCGGATCGCGACCACCACCGGCTTGCCGCCGTCTTCCTGTACCTTCCTGAGGCTCTCTACCTGCCGGTGCATCCGCGGGCGGACGTCGGCGTAGCGCTGGGTAGGCCCGCCGCCGAAACTGGTGTGGTAGAGGATGACGTCGATATTCGAGGCTCGCGCGCACGGCATCAGAGTCGCTTCGAAGCTCCGGTCGTCCCACAGCGACATCGTGTCGATGGGGTTCCGGATGCTCGTGCCAGCCTCCTGTGTCACCTTCCTGAGCTCTTCCTGCGTCTCCGGCAACAGCGGCGGCAGTTGGAGCCCGGCCGCAGCCAGGTCGTCGGCGGCGAGCACGCTGGCGCCGCCACCCCCGCCGACGACGACGACGTTCGGCCCGGCCAGCCGCTTCACGAAGCGGAAGGTCACGGAGACGTCCACGAGTTCTTCCATGCTCTCGACACGGAGAGCGCCGGCCTGCCGGCAAAGCCCGTCGAAGATCTGGAGGGACCCGGCCAGCGACGCGGTGTGCGAACTCGCGGCTCGGGACCCGGCCTCCGTGCGGCCGCTCTTGAGGATGGCGACAGGCTTGGCGGCCCCCGCCTTGCGGATCGCGCGGGCCAGCCGGGGTCCATCCTGGATGCCCTCAAGGTAGGCGACGATGATCTCCGTCTCCGGGTCATCGGCGAGGTAGTCGAAGAAGTCGGCGGCGTTGAGGTCGGCGCCGTTGCCGAAGCTGATGACCTTGGAGCAGCGGATCCCCCGCGGCATCGCGTAGCGCACGAATTCGCCCGCGTTCATCCCGGACTGCGAGACCATCCCAACGGGCCCGGCTTCGGGAAGCTGCCCCTGCATCATCGCGAGGCGGCCGGAAGGCGCGTAGAGCCCCATGCAGTTCGGCCCAATCAGGCGGATGCCGGCCTCCCGGGCGCGTGCGACCACGGCTTGTTCCATCTTCGCGCGCTCGGCGTCACCCGTTTCCGTGAAGCCCGCGGTGAAGAGGTGCAGCACCCGCACGCCCTTGGTGATGCAATCCTCCAGCAGTTGGGGGACGAAACGGGCGGGCACGGAAGAGATGACATAATCCACGTTGTCGGGGATGTCACGAAGGCTTTGGTAGCACTTGAGCCCCCGGATCGCGGGAGCGCTGGGGTGGATGAGGTAGATAGGCCCGCGGAAGCCGACGTCCTGCAGGGAGGACACAAATCCTCCTCCGCCGAAGCCGGTGCCTTCCTTCGCCGACACCCCGGCGATGGCAATCGAGCGCGGGTGGAAGATGAAATCGAGTTCGGGCACGGCAGTGGCCGGAGCGGTCAAGGGCGTCTCCAGTTCCGAGGGAGTGAGCAGTTCGTAGCCCCTTCGATAGTGCGCCTGGGGCAGGGGGAAGCTTACCAGACAGCCGCCTTCAGAGCGCGCCCGGCGGTTGACCCGCGCGGCGTGTCTCCGCACCATAGTCCGCAGGAAGGGTGGGAGCCCCGGCATGAGATTCTTCCCTATCGCGGCGACCGTGTTCTACGTCGCCGCCGTGCCCATCCTCCTCGTCACTTCCAACGTCCGCTTTCTCCTGGGTGACGAAGGCTATTACAAGCGCGGGCTCCGCGAGTACGACGCGGTTGAGACGACGGGGATCTCCCAGGACGAACTCGACGTGGCCGCGGCCGAGCTCATCGACTACTTCGAAGACGACGCGGATTCACTCCGGGTCGTCGTCCACGTCGACGGCGAAGAGGTCTCCCTCTTCAACCAGCGCGAGACCGACCACATGCGAGACGTGAAGTCGCTCGTCCGGGCCACCTTTCGCGTGAACGAAATCGCCCTCGTCGTGGTCCTCACCTACATTGCGGCGGTCTTCATCTGGGCGCGGGAGCGGCCGGTCCGGGCGCTCGCCAAGCAGACGCTGCTGGGCGTGGCGGCGGGGTTCGCGGCCGTTGCCGCAATCGGGGGTCTCGCGTTGGCCTTCGGGTTCGACGAAGTCTGGAACACGTTCCACAAAGTGGTCTTCCGGAACGACCTCTGGCAGCTGGACCCCGACACGGACCGGCTCATCCAGATGTTCCCCGAGCCGTTCTGGGAAGCAGCCACCTACCTCGTCGTCGGGCTTTCGCTCCTGGAGGTCGCCGTGCTGGTGGTGGCGTCGGTGGCGTACCTGGTGGTCAGCCGCGGCAACGGGGCACCGCCCGCGTCAGAACCTCCGCGGGCGAGCGCTCACCGGGTCCGGGCGCGGCCTTGAGCCCCTCTTAGTTCGAACAGGCGCAGCCGCCGCCCCCGCCGCAGCATCCGCCTCCGCCGTCGCCGGCGAATTCCATGGGGCCGTCAGCGCCGCGCAGGGCGGCGAAAGCAGAGACCGTGCGCTCGGCTTCGTGGCCGCGTTCGCAGCGGACGGCAACCGCCGCCTGGGACATGGGCCGCCGCTGTTCGAAGCGGTTCCGGCAGGTGGGACAGTAGTACTCGTAGATGGCCATGGCTGAAGTATAGCGAACGCTGGGCTCAGGCTGCGCGGCGGGAGCCCCGGCGGCGCTTTTTCTGCGACTCCCCGTCCGCGGCGGGCGCATCCGCCGCCGGCGCCTGCGGGGCAGCGGTGGGAGTCACCTCCAGGGCTTCTTCCGGGGGCCACGGTTCGGCCTCGACCGCTACCGCTTCGCCCTCGATGACGGTCTCCGCGGCGGTGCGGGGCGCGGCCAGGGCAGGCGCCGTCTTCGCCGGGGCGATCAGCGTCGCCCGCGCGGGCGACGGGAGCGCGAGCAGCGATGCTTCGACCTGGCGCGTGATCTCGTTCCAGGGTTCGACCCAGTGTTCCTGGCGGAAACCCACATGGGCCCGCACGCTCGAGACAAGCGAGAGCCATCGCCGGAAAAGGGCGACCATAACCGGTGAACAATAACCCCTGTGTGAGGGGCAGGCAACCGTCCTACGCGGGATTTCCCGGATGAGCGGCTTTCAGGAATTCGAGGACCACGCGGTTCCACTCGTCTGCCGCTTCGAAGAAGGCCGAGTGGCCCGCGCCCGAAATCTCGTGCACGCGTGACCCTGCGACCAGTCCGTTGGCTTCACGGATCATCGCCGGCGAGGTGATCATGTCGTGCTCGCCGACCACAAAGAGCACGGGCGTGCCTGTCGCGACAATCGCCTGGTGCATGCTCCCCTTGTAGGCCGCTGGCGGCCGCCCGAGGAGCCCCTTCGGCCGTGGCGGGTTGAGGGCGTTCACCTGCCGGTAGAGGAACGCCAGCCCCGGGTTCGCCTGTTCGAACGCGGGCGCGAGCGCGTACTCGCGCAGGCTTCCATTGCCGCGCTCGTCCCGCAATTCGTCCTGTAGTTCCCGCACCCGGTCGTTCGTTGCGCCCGCCGTGGTCCCGCAGAGCACCATCGACCGCACCTTGTGGGGGGCGAGCCGGACCAGCCCGGCCACCGCCCTCCCGCCCATGGACTGCGCGACGACGTGGGCGCGGTCCACCCGGAGATGGTCCAGCAGGGCAACGAGGTCGGTCCCGAGGGTCCAGCGGCCGGCGCCCATGTCGCCGCGGCTCAGGCCCCAGCCGCGGGCGTCGTAGACGGTGCAGCGGTAGTGCGGGGCGAAGGCGCTCAGTTGCTGCCACCAGGAGAGGTGGTTCCCGCCGGCGCCGTGGAGGAAGACCACGTCCGGGCCAGTCCCGTGCTGTTCGTAGTAGAGGCTGGCGCCGTTGACGCGGGCGTAGGGCATGTCCGAAGTCTACCGGCAGGGGACGACCCGCTGCTACACGCGCTCCGCGACCAGGGTGCCCATCTTTCGCGTGTCGACGACGGTGGTGCCGGAGCCGGCGATGTCTGGGGTCCGGTAGCCATCGACGATGACGGCGTCGACAGCCGCTTCGATCGCCGCCGCCTCGGCTTCGCGCCCGAGCGAGAGCCGGAGCATCATCGCCGCGCTCAGGATCATCGCCAGCGGGTTCGCCTTGCCTTGCCCGGTGATGTCCGGGGCACTGCCGTGGATGGGCTCGTAGAGGCCAATTCCCGTTCCGTCCTTGCGGCGCCGGCCAAGGCTCGCCGATGGCATCATCCCCATCGACCCCGCGAGCATCGCCGCCTCGTCCGTCAGGATGTCGCCAAACATGTTCTCGGTGACGATGACGTCGAAGCTGGCCGGGCGCCGCAGGAGGTGCATCGCGCAGGCATCGACGAGCAGGTGGTCCAGCGTCACGTCGGGGTACTCGCGCCCGACTTCGGTCGCGACTTCCCGCCAGAGCTGCCCGGTGCGGAGGACGTTCGCCTTGTCGACGCTCGTCACCTTGTTCCGGCGCTGGCGCGCCAGCTGGAAGGCGACGTGGCAGATACGCACGATCTCCTTTTCGCTGTAGCGAAGGGTGTCGACACCCTGCCGGCCCTCGGCATTCGTCCAGCGCTTCTTCGGCTTGCCGAAGTAGAGGCCGCCGGTCAGTTCGCGGATCACGACCATGTCCGTGCCCTGGAGCACTTCTGGCTTGAGGGTGCTGCCGCCGAGGAGGAGGGGGTGGACGCGCACGGGGCGGAGGTTCGCGAACAGCCCGAGTTGCTTCCGCATCCCCAGGATCGCGTCTTCGGGGCGTACCTTCGCCTGGGGGTCGTCCCACTTGGGGCCGCCGACCGCGCCGAAGAGCACCGCGGCGGACTGTTTCGCCTTCGCGACCGTCTCATCGCGGAGGGCCGTGCCGTAGGCGTCGATGGATGCGCCGCCAAGCTTCTCCTCGTCGTAAACGAACTCGTGGCTGAAGCGGCGCTCGATCCGGGCGAGCACTTTCGTCGCTTCTTCCATCACTTCGGGGCCAATGCCGTCGCCAGGGGTCAGGAGGATGCGGAAGGTAGACATTCGGCCACATTAGAGAGCGGCGGCCGAAAGGGAAAGTAGACAGGCCCTCGCGGTTCGCTTGCGCCCGCCGCCCGCCCGCCCCACCATCCGTTGACTAACTCGCCGCAGGTGTCGCATGTCCGTCGAAGAGCAACTCGCCACGCTCGGTTCACCCTTGCCGCTGGTCTTCCCGCCGGCAGCCAACTACGTGGGGGCGGCCCGCACAGGGAACCTCGTCTTCGTCTCCGGGCACGGGCCTCGCCTGGCCGACGGCTCTTACGTTACCGGCAAGCTCGGACGCGAGCGCACCCTCGAAGAGGGCTACGAGGCCGCGAGGCTCACCGTCCTCGCCTGCCTGGCATCGCTGAAGGCAGAAATCGGCGACCTCGACCGCGTGACGCGCATCGTCAAGCTCCTCGGCATGGTCAACTGCACCGAGGACTTCCAGGACCAGCCCGCGGTGATCAACGGCGCCTCCGACCTCCTCGTAGCGGCCTTCGGCGACCGGGGCAAGCACGCCCGCTCGGCCGTCGGCATGCAGATGCTCCCCTTCAACATCTCGGTGGAAATCGAAATGGTGGTCGAAGTCGAGTAGCGGGGGCGCGATGTCCTTCACCTAACGTTGGTTTCGCGGTACTCTGGAATCCTGCGGCTTACGTCGGAGGGTTCGGGCTTACCGGCCTGCCCCTCTTGCCTTCAGCCTCCGGGATACGGCTCCTCTGCCGTCCTGGTGGCAGCCACGACCGAATGGCGTGGCGGGCACCGGCCACCCCTCACCGGGGAAGCGCCGGGTACGAATCTCACGGGGCCGCGAAGAGGTTCTCCCATGGTCCGCATGACTGGCGCCCAAATCCTCCTGGAGTGTCTCCGCAGAGAAGGGATCGACACGATCTTCGGCTACCCCGGCGGCGTCGTCCTTCCGCTCTACGACACGCTGCCCCAGTTCCCGGAGCTTCGCCACATCCTCGTCCGCCACGAACAGGGTGCCGCGCACATGGCCGACGGCTACGCTCGCGCGAGCGGCCGAATCGGCGTCTGCCTTGCCACCAGCGGTCCCGGCGCGACGAACCTGGTCACGGGCATCTGCACGGCGTGGATGGACTCGACGCCGATGCTCGTCCTAACCGGCAACGTCGCCCGCACGCTCCTCGGCAAGGACGGATTCCAGGAAGCCGACATAACCGGCATCACCCATTCGATCACCAAGCACAATTACCTGGTGATGAAGGCCGAAGACATCGCCCTCGCCGTCCGCGAAGCGGTGCACATCGCCACGACCGGCCGTCCCGGCCCCGTGCTCGTGGACATCCCGAAGGACGTGTTCCAGGAAGAGGCAGAGTTCGAGTGGCCCGAGCAGATCAACCTGCGCGGCTACAAGCCCAACACCGAAGGCCACCCCGGTATGATCCGGCGCGCCGCCGAACTCATCGACCAGGCAAAGCGGCCAATCATCATCTCGGGGCATGGGGTGATCTGGGGCGACGCCCACAACGAACTCGTGGAGCTCGCCGAGAAGGCCCAGGTCCCGGTGATCACCACCTTCCTCGGGATTGGCGGGTTCCCCGAAAGCCACGTCCTCAGCTACGGCTGGCTGGGCATGCACGGCATGTTCTATGCGAACCGCGCCGCGGACAACGCCGACCTCGTCATCGGCATCGGCATGCGCTTCGACGACCGCGCGATGGGACGTTTCTCCGGCTTCAACCCCGGCGTGAAGATCATCCATATCGACATCGACCCCGCCGAGATTGGCAAGAACTTCCCCACCACCGTCCCAATCGTCGGCGACGCCAAGAACGTGCTGCCCCGGCTCATGGAGCAGGTCCACCCGCAATCTCGCTCCGAGTGGATCAAGTGGATCGACAACGAGCGCGAACTCCACCCCAGCCTCCACATCCGCGAAACCCGCCGGCTTCTGCCCCAGTACGTGGTGCGTTCGATCTACGAAGAGACGGGGGGCAACGCCACCATCGTCACCGGCGTCGGCCAGCACCAGATGTTCGCCGGGCAGCACTACTTCTACGAACGTCCGCGCCAGCTCATCAGCTCCGGCGGTCTCGGCACCATGGGCTTTGAACTTCCGGGCGCGATTGGGGCGCAGGTCGCCACACCGGACGCCGAAGTCTGGGCGATTTGCGGCGACGGCAGCTTCCAGATGACCCTGCACGAACTCGCCGTGCTCGTGGATGAACGCCTGCCGGTGAAGATGGCCATCTTCAACAATGGCTACCTCGGCATGGTCCGCCAGTGGCAGGAGCTCTTCTACGACCGCAACTTCGTCTCCGTCGCTGTTACCCAACCGGACTTCGTCAAGCTTGCCGACGCCTATGGCATTCGCGCGCTCCGCGTGAACACCAAGGCCGAGGTGCACGACGCCATCCGCACCGCCCGCGAGTACGACGGCCCCTTCCTCATCGACTTCCAGATCGACCAGGAAGAGAACGTCTGGCCGATGGTGCCGGCTGGCGCGTCGCTCTCGGAGACCATCGAAGCCCCGGAAGAGGAGCTCGCGCGATGAGCACGACGACGACAAGCGGTTCCCGCCCCCGCCACAATCACACCGTCCACACGGTGGTCGCGATCGTGGAGGACAAGCCGGGCGTGCTCATGCGCGTCTCCAGCCTCTTCCGCCGCCGCGGCTTCAACATCGAATCCCTGACCGTGGGTCCGACGGAAGAACGCGGCCTCAGCCGGATGACCATCGTCGTGGACGGCGAAAGCGCCCCGGTGGAGCAGGTCGAAAAGCAGCTCTACAAGCTCATCGACGTCGTCAAGGTGAGCGATCTTTCGCAAGAAGACATCGTCGCCCGCGAACTGGCGCTCATCAAGGTGCGCTGCAACAACGTGAACCGCCACGAACTGCTCGACATCGCCAACGTCTTCCGGGCGGACATCGTCGACATGGCCACGAATTCGATCATCCTCCAGGTGGTCGGGGACGTGGACAAGATCGACGGGCTCATCAAGATGTGTGAGCCCTACGGAATTCGCGAACTGAGCCGCACGGGGCGGATGGCGATGGTCCGGGGCGCCAAGACCACCAACGTCCATGACAAAGAGCCGGAGAAGATCGCGAAGATCCATGCCAGCCAGGGCCGCCGTGTGGGGGGCGAACTCCCCTTCAGCAGCGACTGAAGCGACAAGGGACGACCAGCCCCCAAAACGCGCGACCGTTCGGGGGCTGCCATCCTTGATCGCGGTGGTTACACTGGCGGGGTGGAGCAGCAAGCCCCCGGTCCTCCGACTCCGGTGCCCACAGGGGCTGCTGGCAGGTCCCGGCGCCGCGCCGCGCTTGAATTCGGCCGCGAACTGGTGGTGGTGCTCGCCGCGATAGCCGTCTACTTCCTCGTCCGCGGCCTCACCGAAGGCAGCAAGGACGACGCCCTCCGGAACGCACGCTGGCTCCTGGACTTCGAGCGCGCGACCTGGATGGCCTGGGAAGATGAAGGGCAGGACCTGATCATCGGCCGGCAGTCGATGGTGACACTCTTCAACTGGGTCTACATGTACGGCCACTGGCCCGTGATCGCGGTAGTGGGGTTGTGGCTCTACCTGCGGCGGCCGCAGATGTTCTTCCTGGTCCGGAACGCCTGCCTGATTTCGGGCGCGTTCGGGATCCTGGTCTTCGCGACCTTCCCGGTGGCCCCCCCCCGCTTGTTGGGCAGCGAGTTCGTCGACACGGTCACGCTCCATTCCAAAGCCTACCGGGTGCTCCAACCGCCTGCGTTCGTGAACCAATACGCCGCCCTGCCGAGCCTGCATTTCGGCTGGAACATGTTGGTCGGCTGGGCGCTCATCCGGGAAGGCCGCTACTTGCCGGTGAGGCTGTTCGGCTGGGTGCTGCCTGTGCTCATGGCGCTGGCGATCGTGCTCACGGCCAACCACTTCATTGTCGATGGGTTCGCCGGTGCGGCGGTGGCCTTCGCAGGACTGTGGATAGCGATCCGCCTCCGCCGGATCAAGCTCCCCTCGCAGGTCTCGGCCTGGTTCTGGGGCGACGCCGAGGTCCCGGACGCAAAGGCAGCCGCGTGAACCTGCCGCCGCTCTTCGTGGTTGCCCATCGCGCCGGGAACACCATCGCCGGACTCCGCGCTGCCGAAGAGGCCGGGGCCGACATCGTCGAAGCCGATGTCTGGGCCCGGCGGGGCGCCCTTGAAGTCCGTCACCTCAAGACCATGGGGCCGATACCCATCCTCTGGGACCGATGGAAGCTGGCGCCCGGCTGGACTCCGCGGCTGTCGTTGGCCGAACTTGTCGGCGCCGCAAGCCCTTCGACCGAGTTGCTGCTGGACCTGAAGGGTACGGACCCTCTCTTGCCCGTGATGGTTGCCGAGACGATGGCAGAGGAGGCTCCCGGGCGCGCCTACGCGGTGTGTTCCCGTAACTGGGACTTGCTTGAAGAGTTCCGCCACTACCCGGCGGTGAGGGTGCTCCATTCCGTGGGCAGCCCCGGGCAACTTCGCACGGTCTGGAGCCGGCTCAGCTGGCACGATGACCACGCGATATCGATCCATCGCCGGCTGCTGAGCGCTGCTGCCGTCGCCGCCCTCAAGGAGAAGGCATCGGCGGTGGTGACCTGGCCGGTCAACAACGTTGCTCACCTGGAAGAGGTCGCCGGCTGGGGCGTCGACGGCGTCACCACCGATAGCCTGGCGCTGCTACGCGTCGTCCACAGCCTGCGAAGCGGCCCGCCGCCCCGCCTCCTGAGCTGACCCCTCAGACGCCGAGAGCCCGCGCCAGCGTCTCCAGTGCCTCACGCGCTTCTTCTGTGGACCGCAACATGAGGTCGGCCAACTCGAGGATGGCGGCGGGTGTCTCCGGGCCCCCGGCCACCCCGACGATCATCGTCGCCACCAACTCTGACTGGAGGCCGCGGACCGCCCGGAACATGGCGACATCGGTTTCGTCGTCGCCCATTGCAATCACAGTCTTCGGCCGGTAGTGCTTGACGATCGCGAGCACGGCGCGATCCTTGCCGCCACGCGCGTCCGGCAGCACCTCCAGCACCATCCGGCCTTCGCGGAGCCGCAGTCCCTTGGGCAGCGACTCAAGGGCCTTCCGCAACGGCGCCTCGAGCTCCGGGGTCTGGCGGTAGTGGAAGGCTGTGGATATCGCCTTCCTTTCGACGTGGAGGTAGGCGCTCGGCACCGCCGAGACGACCTGCTGCTCGATCCGTTCGAGTGCTGCCGCCAGTCCCAGGCGGTCGACCCCGGGCAGCAGTCCGTCGGGCCCGCTCGTCTCCAGACCATGGCTCCCTACGATGGTCACGCCGTCGCAGGGGACCATCCGGCGGGCGGTGTTCAGATCCCTCCCCGTGATCACGGCGACTCTCGCCGCCGGGGCCAGCCGGTCGAGCACTGCGAGCGTCGAGGCCGGTACCCGGGCTTCCGACGGCTGTTCGACGATCGGCGCCAGCGTCCCGTCCAGGTCGGTGGCGATGAGGAAAGGTCCGCGGCCGCCGGCGACTGCCCGCAACTGCTCGATCGCCGCCATCGTCAACACCGCACGCCCTCCAGTTCGGAAAGGAACGCGGATGCCCAGGCCCGCGAATCCCGGCGGCGCACCTCGGCGATGAGCCGTTCGCTGACTCTGCCGGGTTCGCCGCGAAGGGCGGCCTCAAGCGTCGCATCCATGCTCGTCGCGTCGAGCGGGTCCACAGGGACAAGGCCATCCAGTTCGAATCCGGGGAAGGCCGAGGCCACGCCCGCATCAGCACCTGCGATGAGGACGGCGCGCTCGCCGGGCGGGCGCTGGGCCTGGGCGATGGCGGCTTGCAGGGGGACCAGGTTCATCCCGTCGGCCAGCGAAGACGTGAAGACGACATCCGCTTCCCGTTGGAGCGCGACGACGTCGGGCCAGCCGAGCGCTTCTTCGTAGTGGATCACGCTCACCCCGGCCCGGCGTCCCGCGGCCTCCGCGATCCCGGCCGCGGCCCGAAGGTTCGATTCGAACCTCGTGTAGGCGTGGACGCCCCGGCGTGTCGGTGCGGCGACGCCCACGTAGTTGAACCGCGCGCCGCCGTCCAGCAGACGGGCGACGGACCGCATCCTCTCCGGGATCCCCTTCGTGAAGTCCGCGCGTTCCAGTCCGACGACGAGCGGCAGCGACAGATCCGCGATCTGGTCCATTGCGATGGGAAGTCCGCCCGCTGCCGCCGCCGCATCGACGTCGTCGCAGTCGATGCCGACGGGGCAGACGATGATGCGAGGAAGCGGACCGGGACCGCCGAACGCCCGCGCCGCCTCCAGCAGCCGATTGCGGTCGCCCTCGCTCTGCACTCCGACAAGGTCGGCCGCGAGGATCCCCTGGGTCCATTCGCGAAAGATGTGCATTCCGCGTGGTTCGAGCACGCTCGTGGCGGTCGCGACGTCAGGGTAGGGGGTGTGGAGGAAGAACCCCACCGCCCCGCGGAAGCCATAGCGGCGAAGGAAAGCCGGCACCAGTGCGAGTTGATAGTCGTGGACCCAGCAGGTCTGGCCGGGCGCTTCGTCGACCGCCGCGGCCGCGAAAAGCTCGTTCACCCAGCGGTAGGCGTCCCACTGTCCGTCGGAGGGCGTGGCCGGGAGGGGGTAGTAGTCCGTGATGAAGGGGAGCGGCCGCCAGACCAGGTGCACAAGCGGCCAGAGAAAGCTGTTCGCGACGGCGCCGTAGTGCCCCTGCCAGGTCGGGTTGTCCAGGTAGATCCGGCGGTGCCGCAAGGGGCCGCGCGGAGTGGGGACGAATTCGTAGCCTCGGTCGTCGGTCCACGCCCGGTCGCATGCGCCCCGGCCGGCGCCGATCCAGGTGGTGCCTTCGCTGCCATCCCATGGTTCGACGAGGGGCCGCAACGCCGCGAGCAGTCCGCCCGGCGGCACCTCGGGCATGGCTCCCCCACCTGGGGGCGTCGCATGGTCGACGAAGGCCCGGTTGGCAAGGACGATCCGGGGGCGCGGGTCCATCTTCCTACTATAGGAGATGGCCTGTTACCGGCAGGTTTCGCCCTGCTTCTTCGGCGGTGCGTTGTGACCGGCGCTGCCCGGCGGTAGAGTGACGGGCACATCGCGCGACCGCGCAACGGAGGCATCTCATGGGCGAAATGATCACGTTCCCATCCAACGGCGGCACCACTCCCGGCTACCTCGCGAAGCCCGCGAGCGGCTCCGGCAAGGGTGTCGTCATCTTCCAGGAATGGTGGGGGCTGAATGCGAACATCAAGGGCATCGCCGACCGCTTCGCCGGCGAAGGCTTCGTCGCCCTCGCCCCGGACATGTACCACGGCAAGATCACCACCGAGCCCGACGAGGCGGGCAAGCTGCTCATGGCACTCAACATCGCCCAGGCCGAGAAGGACGCCCGCGGCGCCGTCCAGTACCTCAAGGACTTCACCGGCGCGCCCGTCGGCACCACCGGGTTCTGCATGGGCGGCGCCTTGAGCCTGTTCGCCGCCTGCAACAGCGGCAAGGATGTCGGCGCCTGCATCGACTACTACGGGGGGCACCCGGCGGTGAAGTACAACTGGGGCGGCCTCAACGCGCCCGTGCTCGCTTTCTGGGCCGGCCACGACGACTTCGTCAACCCCAACATCCCGAACCTCGAAGCCGGCATCCGTGGCGCCGGCGTCGCCTACGAGGGGATCAGCTTTCCCGGGACCCAGCACGCGTTCTTCAACGACGACCGGCCCGAGATCTACAACAAGGAGGCCGCGGATGACACCTGGCGCCGCGCCCTCGCCTTCCTCCGCGCGAACCTGTAGGCCGGCGCCTGCATGGGACGGCTCGAAGGAAAGGTAGCGATCGTCACCGGCGGCTGCTCGGGCATCGGCAAGCGGACCGCGGAACTATTCGTCGAAGAGGGCGCCCGCGTCATCATCGGCGACATTAACGCGGACGGCATCGGGGCGATGGTCAGTCAGCTCGGCCACAACTACGTGGACGGCCTTGCGGTCGACATTCGCGACGAAGACGGCGTGACGAAGATGGTCGACCTCGCCTTCCGCCGCTTCGGACGGCTCGACATCGGCTTCAACAATGCCGGCGTCGGCCACTTCTCACCGATCCAGGACTACCCGCTGGCGGAGTTCCAGCGGATCGTCGAGATCTGTCTCACCGGTACCTTCCTCTGCATCAAACACGAATCGGCGCGGCTGATCGCCCAGGGCCAGGGCGGGAGCATCATCAACATCGCCAGCCTGAACGCGATCCAGGCGACAGAAGGCTTCGCCGCCTACTGCTCGGCCAAGGCGGGGGTCGCGATGCTGGCGAAGGTCGCCGCGCTTGAACTCGGACGCCACAGGATCCGCGTCAACGCCATCGGGCCCGGGCTGATCCACACGCCGGCGACAGCGGGCTTCCAGGCGATGCCCGCGGTCTACGACGGGTTCATCGAAAACACGCCAATGGGGCGCGCCGGGGAGCCGGAGGATGTTGCCCAGCTCGCGCTCTACCTGGCGTCGGATGTGTCGTCGCTGATGACCGGCCAGGCGCTCTACATCGACGGGGGCCAGAGCCTGAAGAAGTACCCGGAACTCTTCCCCGCCTTCGGGATCGGCCAGGGCTAACCGGGGACCAGGCGGCCGAAGAGGTCGTATTCGCCGGACTCCTCGATCCGCACGAGGACGCGGTCGCCGGGCTCTGCCTGCCCTTCGGCAAGGACCAGACCATCGACTTCTGGCGCTTCCCGGTAGGTGCGCCCGGCCACAACCGGTCGGCCGTCGGCGTCACCGAGGCCTTCGACGAGCATGGGCAGGGTCTTTCCGACGAAGCGCTTCGCCTGCTTCGCCGAGATGCGTTGTTGCTGGCGCATGAAGCGGTCGCGCCGTTCTTGCTTGACCTCGTCGGCGACTTGCCCGTCCATTTCGTAGGCTCCGGTCCATTGCTGAAGGGAGTAGGTGAAGCAGCCCGCGTGGTCGAACCTGCTGGCTTTCGCGAAGGCCAGCAATTCCTCGAACTCCGCTTCCGTTTCGCCCGGGAAACCGGCGATGAACGATGTCCGCAAGACGATGTCCGGCATGGCCACCCGCAGCTCGCGGATCATCGCGGAGACGCGTTCGACGTTGTGGGGCCGCTTCATCCGCCGGAGCACCGCTTCCGAGCCGTGCTGGAGGGGTACGTCCAGGTAGTGCATGACGTTCGGCAGGGCCGCCATCGTCTCGATGAGGGCTGGCGTCACGCGGCTGGGGTAGGCGTACATCAGCCGCAGCCAGGTGTCCTGGCCGACGGCCTCGCTGAGAGTCCGCAGCAGCCCTGGGAGGCCGCTGGCGACGGGCATACCGAGGTCTTCGCCCCAGGCCGTGGTGTCCTGGCCGACCAGCACCAGCTCTTTCGCGCCTGCCGCCACGAGCCGCCGAGCTTCGCGCACGAGGAGACCGAGAGGCGCCGACCGGAGCCCGCCCTTGATCCGGGGGATGACGCAGAACGTGCAGGGTGCGTCACAGCCGTCGGAGATCTTGAGGTAGGCGCTGGGGCCGGTGACCTTCGCGTGGTGCTCCGGGATGTCGTAGATGGCGTCGACGTCGACGCTCAGGAGCCGGGCCACTTCCTGCCACTGGCCTACGCCGAAGACGTGGTCGATTCCCGGCGCCCCGGCGCGCACTTCCCCCGCGTACAACTGGGTCATGCATCCCGCGACGATCAGGGTCTGGCCCTCGCGCTTCCCCGCCGCGAGCGCGCGTACGGCCTCCATCGACTGTTCCTGGCTCTGTTCGATGAAGCCGCAGGTGTTGACGATGATCGCGTCAGCCGTCTCGGGCTGGAGCACCGGCAGCAGTTCGCCGCCCGCAAGGAGCCGTTCCAGGTGTTCGCTGTCGACGTCGTTCTTGGGGCAACCGAGCGTGACGAGGTGGTAGGTCCGGGGAATCGCCACTATGGCCCCCCGCTGACGATGACAAAGACTTCGGAGCCCTCGGCGAGGGTGATGCCCGCGGCAGGCGCCTGTTGCAGGATGAGCCCCTTGGCCGCCGAATTCTTCTGGGTCGATTCCCTCACGCTGTAGCCGGCCGCCTGCAGGGTGAGCCTCGCTGTGGCGACCTGCTGCCCGGTCACGTTGGGGACGACGCCCTTGGGGACGTCCGGGAGGTCGCCAGCAGCCGGTTGAGTGGCCTGGGAACCGCCGGCTGCAGTAGCGGCAGCGGCCGTCTGGGTGGCGCTGCCCGCAAGCGATCCGCTATCGGACGCGGGGCTGCCGCCGCCACCCAGCTTCGATATCAGCATCGCCAGGAGGACGACGGCCAGGATGCCGGCCACGGCGACGACAAGCACCGTCAGTGAGCGCGCCTGGGCCGCCGGGTCGGTCTGGATCCTGTGTGCGGGCGAGGGCACGCCGATGTCAATCCCGATGACCGGTTCCGATGGCGCCTGCTGGGGGGGACGGTACGGTTGCGGGCGTGGGGCGCCGGGGCGTTCGGCCCGGTCTGGACGCTGCCATTGCGGGCGGGATGGGCTGACCGGGGCGAGCGGCTGCTGCCTGGTCGCCCGGGGCTGGCCGACGGTAGCCGGGTAGGCGGCTTCATCGTCCCTCGGGAAGAGGGCGAGCATCTCCTGCGGGTCGAGCCCAAGGTACTGCGAATACGAACGCAGGAAGCCGCGCGCGTATACCGGGGCGGGGATCACTTCAAACTGCTCCGATTCGAGCGCCTGGAGGTACCGCCGGGAGATGCGCGTGTCGCGTTCCGCGTCTTCGAGGGTCAGGCCGCGGGCTTCGCGCGCCCGCACCAGCCACGTCCCGAGTTCGCCCATAGAAGATTAAGGGTACAGGCGTGCCCCGCTAGACACACTGGCCAGCTACGTCCCGCTGTCCATGACTTGCCGCAGGAGAAGGTAGATCGCGATACCCGCCACCGCCAGCAGCCCGAACGCGGCAAAGCGGAGCGTCGCCACCTGGTTCCGGTTGAGGGCGGCGTCGTCCTCCGGCCCGCCGACCAGGTTCGCCGTCTCGCCGCTGTTGCGCAGATGGGCGCGTGCGAGGCGGGCATCCCGGCGGCGGACGAACACGACCCGGGTGTCAGGGATGAATCCGCCGGGGATGGCCATCGGCAGGGCCCCCGTCCCCCGCGTCCGGGCGCGGATACCCCGGGCCGCAAGGCTGCCGGCGATGATCTCGGCCAGCGCCTCGCCCTCACCCTGCCAGATCGCTTCCCAGGCCATCGGCTCAGGCAGAAACCGGCACGTCGAGGCGGTGCCGTCGCAGTTCGGCCATCACCTTTGCCCCGACCGCCGGGTCCGGTTCGACGACCGGCAACCGGGGCGCACCGATTTCGAAGCCCAGTTGGCGCATGACGAAGCGGATGGTGCTTGGGCTACCGTTGAGGAAGCAGGCATCGGTCACCCGGCAGAGCCGGCGGTGAATCGCCGCGGCGGCCGGCAGTTCGCCGGCGAGGATGTGCCGGAGCATCTTCTGTTGCTGGCCCGCGACCACATGGGAAGTCACGCTGATGGCCCCCCAGGCGCCCATGCACCAGAGGTGGAAGTTGTCGTTGTCGTTGCCGCTCCAGATCTTGAAGTCCGGCACCCCTTCCATCACCGCCGCGGTGTGGGCGAGGTCACCGTTCGCTTCCTTATTCCCGACGATGTTCGGGATCTCGGCCAGGCGGAGAATGGTGTCCACAGTCATGCCCATGCCGACACGGCCGGGGACGTTGTAGACGATCACCGGGAGGCTCGTGCTCTCCGCAATCGCCTTGAAGTGCTGGTAGACACCCTCCTGGGGGGGCTTCAAGTAGTACGGGACCACTGCCAGGATCGCGTCCGCGCCGGCCTTCTCCGCGAGGTGGCTCAGTTGAATGGAATGCCGGGTGTCGTTCGTCCCCGCACCCGCGACCACTGTCGCCCTGTCCCCGAGCTGCTCTTTCACCTCGGTCCAGATGCGCGCCTTTTCGTCGTCGGTGAGGAGCGGGGATTCGCCCGTGGTCCCGGTTACCACGACGCCGTCGTTCCCACAGCGGACCAGATGTTCCGCCAGCCGCCGGGCATGCTGGTAGTCGACGGCGCCGTCGACGGTGTAGGGGGTGACCATTGCGGTAAGGAGGCGGCCGAGTTCGTTCATCGCGCGGACTCCAGCAGGGAGATGTAGTACCGCAGTGTACCAGAGGCAGTCGCGAACCCGCCGCCATGGTCGGGCGCGACCTTCACCGAGCCGCCACCGGGCACACGTGCGCCCGCCACCCCTTCCCGCCGTTTGGAAAGGTGCGCCCCAGAAACTGAGGAGCAGGGATGAACAGCCGCGAACCCGGCATCCGCCCCGGAATCATGATCCTGGCCCTGGCATCCTGCCTGGCCACGGTGGCGGTGATGGTGACCACAACCTTCGGTGGTTAGCGAACTGCCGCGGGGACTTCAGGCGAAGATGTTCTGCCCCTGCAGTCCCGGGCCGAGAGGCAGGCCGAGCAGCGACAGCACGCTCGGCGCGAAGTCGAGGTTGTCCATCGTGGCGCCGCCGGGCAGGGGCCGGCTACCCCGGTAGAAGCAGAAGCCGGTGCCGGTGTGGATGCCGTTCCTCGCTTCCGCACGCCTGGTCGCGATTTCGATGCCGTTGGGCCCGGAAAGACGTTGCGTGCGTGCGACTTCGGGGTTGGCGACAATCAGAGCGTCGGGGAGCAGGTGCGAGCGTGGCCCCGGGGCGTCGCGGGTGGCTCGCCAGAGGCTCCCGTAGGCCGGCGACCCGCCTTCGGCTCGCAGCTCCAGGATGAACCGCTCAAGCCCGTCGAGCAGCCGTGGGACTTCCGCCGGGTCAACGAACCCGTCACGTTCGCGGTCGGCCACGTTCGCCCGCACCGCCGGGTGGCCGTCGTGCGTGACCGTGAACAGCCGGTCGCGGGCGTAGTCCCAGCCGGTCGTAGTGATCACTCCCTGGCGGGCGCTCCTGACCCGGGCGGGCAGCCGCTGCCAGATCGCCCGGTGCACGCTGTCCGGGAGGAGTTCGCGGATGCGGCGGACCAGGTCGGGGGCGGCTTCAGGATCTTCCGGCTGTTCGCCCGCGAAGGCGCGGAGCACCTGGCGGCCGAGTGAGCTGTACTCCACCTGGCCGCTCATGCCGTGCAGGGCGAAGACGAAGACCTCGCAGTCGTCCCCCGCCGCGTCGATGAGCGCCGGCAGCCCGTCGTCGAAGGCGCGAATGATGTCCAAGATCGCGTCGTCGTTGGTGTAGCCGCCGCCGAGGTCTTCCGGCAGCGCGAGGTAGTGCCCCATCTTGTGGAATTCGGCGACCGTGCCCAGGAGCAGGTTCCAGTTCCGCCGCCGGGCGATGTCAGTCCACAGGCGCATGCGTATCTCGATCCCGCGCTGCATCTCCCGGACCATCTTCCGTTTGTCCTTCCCGGACTGCGGCTCGACGGTGTCGAAGTGGAGCGGGTGCTTTCCGTAGCGCTTCCGCACCATTCCTAGCAGCTTTGGCGGGTACGAATCTTCCTGCATCTCGTCGTGGAGACCCCAGGCGGTGACCCCGCGGAAACCGCGCTCCCTCACCAGTGGCACGTGTGGCAGGTCGATGACGGTCGCGGTCATGCCGGCCGGGGCAAGGGGTGCCCAGAACGGGGTGATCGCGAAGGCGGGGTGATTGTTGCGCACGTGGCGCATCTCTTCGGCCAGCCACTGTTGCCAGAAGTGGACGCCGTGGAATCCCGGGGGCGTACTGGTCGCGAAGGTCGGCCAGAGGGACCCGTGGAGGGTGAAGCCGTCGGACCGGACCGCGAGCCGGGCACTGCTTTCAGCGAGGCGGGCGAGGTTGGGGAGCCGCCCCTGGGCGAGGAAGCGGTCGACCCAGGAGACTTCGAGCGCGTCGAGGCCGAGCATCAGAACCCGAGGCGATCCGTTGTCCAACCACAGCTCCCGACGGGGATGTTGGCCCGTCCACCCATGCTAGCGGCTGGCAGGGGTGCGGGCACTCCGGGCGTGAAGAGGCCCCGGTGGTGTGCCGGGGCCTCTTTCATGGCGGCGCGGTGACACTCCGGGCCTGCGTTACGGCTGGGGCTGGTGGCCCTCGTTGACCAGCTTCGTCATCCGCTCTTCCAGTCCGCTCTTGATCTCGGTGGCCTTCTCTTCGCTGATCCGGCCATTGGCGACGGCTTCGTCCAGCTTCGCGCTGGCCTGGGCGACGAGCGCGTCGACGACAGCGGCCGGGTCGACGCCGTTCGCGGTGGCCACGTCGGCGATGGTCCCGCCCGCCTTGATCGCCTCGACGAGTTCCTGGGGTTCGACGCCGATCACCTCGGCCGCGGTGTTGATCGCGCCCTTGATGGCCTTCCGGAACTTGCCGCGGTGTTCGCCGGGAGTGGGCTCGCGGTCCATCAGGCCGGGCAGGGCGGTCTCGGCGCGGGCGTAGAGGGCGTCAGCCTGTTCCTGGGTGAGGTCGCCCGTCAGGGCCTTTTCGTCGAGCTTCGCGTCGAGGGCCGCGAGGACGGCCGCCTGGACGGTGGCCGGGTCGACGTTGTTTTCGGTGAGGATGGCGTTGATGCTCTTGCCGTCCTTGAAGCCCTGCCTGAAGACGTCCGGCGAAAGCCCCGAACTCTCGACGATCTGCTTCATGGTGGACTTGACGATGCGGTGCGCACCCTGGTGCTGGGTGGCCTGGCCGTCGCCGGGGGTCTGGGCCATCGCGGCGCCGGCCGCTCCGAGCAGGCCGACTGCCATGACGCTTGCGACGCCCATCGCCATCAACCGCGACTTCCGTGTGTACTTCATTTCGAATCACTCCTTGTTCATGGTGCGCTGCCGCTCCGCGGGGTTAGCGGCGTCAGCGGCGCCCTTCACGAACAACATGTCCCCGGCGCGCCCTCAGGTGACGGGGCGCAGGCGACCACTCCGGCACATTTACCCGTGCTTTTCCACCCAGCGACCGCGAAAGAGGAGCAGGTCCCCGGAAGCCACGCTCACCGTCGCTGGCGGGGTCGCCACTTCGTTGTGGATGCCCAGCGGGCTGAACCCCAGCGTCTTGTCGTCCAGGTCCCACCGCAGCCCCGAGGTCGACACCCCCCGGCATTCGCCGATCGCCACGAGCGACACCACCGTCCCCGGGGGCGCATCGACGACTACCGTCCCCTCGACCAGCGATACCTCGAAGAGGTCATCCACGATCCGGAGGCGGGCCCTGCCCCGGGACAGGGTCAGGAGCGCCAGGTTCGCGAGCGCGTGGTCGGCCCGCCCCCCGCCCGCCGCGGCGATGTCGATCTCCCCGCAGCCGCGTTCGATGCAATAGTCCACGGCCTTCTGGAGGTCCGTCCGGTTGGGGTCGGCGCGAAGGAGGATGCGCTCGCCAAGCGAGACCCGCGCATCGTCGGCCAGCGAGTCGAGGTCGCCGACGGCCATGTCGACGTGCAAGCCGGCCGCCATCGCCGCGTGGGCGCCCCCGTCGGCCGCCACGATGATGTCGGCGCCAGCCCCGAGCTCCTGCAACAGGCCGGCCGACGGGGGCTCACCGTTCGCTACGACCAGTGCGCGCACGTCAGTCCGCCCTCCCCGGCATCTTCCGGCCGAAGTAGTCGAGGATGACGTCGAACCGGTCCACGCGGTGCCGAGGGCGCCCGTTCCGCGACATCTCGTGATTCTCGTCCGGGAAGCGCACGAACTCGGCGTCCTTCCGCATCAGCTTGAGGATGGTCCAGAGCTGCTCCGCCTGCTCTATCGGGCAGCGGAGGTCGTCCTCCGAATGGAGGAGGAGCACGGGCGTCTGGATGTCCTTCGCGTAGGTCAGCGGCGACTGGCGCAGGACGGCGTCGAGGTCTTCGTGGATGTAGGCGTGGTCGCCCAGCCCGATGGCGTTGAAGTAGGAGCCGATGTCGCTCGCCCCCTGCATCCCGTACCAGTCGTTCACGGCGCGCTCGCTGCAGGCGGCGGCGAAGCGGTGGTCGTGGCCGATGATCCAGGTCGTCATGAAGCCCCCATAGCTCCCGCCCATCAGCCCGAGCCGCGAACGGTCGGCCCACGGCATGCGTTCCAGCGCAGCTTCGAAACACGCCATCACGTCCCGGTAGTCGCTCCCGCCGTGGTCTCCGCGGATGGCGCGGCCGAAGGCGGTGTCCTGCCCCGACCCTCCACGTGGGTTGCAGAAGACCACCCCATAGCCCGCGCCCGCGTAGACCTGGAATTCGTCGAAGAAGGTCTCGCCGTACTGCGAGAAGGGTCCGCCGTGGATGTTGAGCAGCACGGGATAGGTTTTGCCCGGCTCGAATCCCGCCGGCTTCATCACCCAGCAATCGAGCGTCACCGCCGGGTCCCCGCAGGCCACGTCGAAGCGCTCCGCCGGGCTCAGGGCGACGTGTTCGAGCCAGCGGGCGTTGAAATGCGTCAGCTTCCTTTCGTCTCCCGTCACCAGGTCGCGGACGAACAGCTCGGCCGGTGCGACCGGTGTCGACGCCGAGAACGCTACCCGGCCGCCAGTCGTCGCGGCATACGAATGCACGAAGCGGAGCGCGCGATCTGCCCAGGCCGTTGCCTGGCCTTCGCGCGCCAGGATTAGCCCGATCCGGCCTCGTTCCTCGGCGGCGCTCAAGAGGCTCCCATCGGCCAGCCACTTCGCTGGCTCCGAACCGAAAGGCACGGCCCCGACGCCGGCGTTGCGGTCGAAGCCGGGGTCCGCCTTGCGAAGGCCCTTGCCGTCGCTGCTCACGAGCCAGAGGTGGCTGTTCCCAGGGAACACCTCCTTGCCGGCGCAGGCGATGGTCGAACCGTCCGCGGACCATGCTGGCCCCGACAACGCGGCCGTCGTCGCCGTCAGCACACGAGGCGAGCCGCCCTCCGCGGCCACAACCCAGATGTCGCTCCAGTTGTCGTAGTCCCGGTTGTCGTGGCGCGCCGAGGCGAACGCGATCGTCGTTCCGTCGGGTGACCAGGCGGGCTGGGTGTCGTCCCAGTCGCCGTCCGTTAGCTGGCGGTTGGCGCCAGCCTCCCGGTCGACGACGAAGACGTGCCGGCGGCGGTCATAGGTGAAGCCCTCCCCGTTGAGCCGGTACTTGAGGGTGCTGATGCGCCGGTAGGGCTTGGCCTTCTTCAGGTCCGGGTCGGGCGGGGTGCCCGCCCTTGCGGCGAAGGCGATCCGGCGGCTGTCGGGGGCCCAGGCGGGCGCCCCCGCCCCGAACGGCAGCTTCGTCAACACGCTCGACTCGCCGCCGTCCGCCGGCATCACGCAAAGCTGCGGTTTCTCCTCGCCGCGTTCGGAGAGGAAGGCGAGCCACTTCCCGTCAGGCGACCAGCGCGGCGCCGTGTCCCGTTTCGCCCCGGCGGTGAACTGTGCGGGCTCGCCGCCGGCCGCATCAACCACCCAGACCGCAGACTTGTAGCCGTCGCTCTCGCGGTCCATCCGGGTGACCACGAAGGCGACCCGGCGGCCGTCCGCGGAGATGTCGCAGTCGCCCACCCAGGCGATCTCGTAGAGGTCCTCTGGAGTCATCCCGCGCATCAGTTGCCCCCCGTTCCACGAATCGAGCCATTGTGCGCCGCGGAGGGCCGCGAGGGAATCGCCGATGGCCGGAACCGCGGCGGTTCGCTAGAGTGAGGGCAATCCGCGGCGCTTCGCCGTGCCCCAGGAGTACCCGTGGCCCGCCAACTTCCCGGCCGCTGCATCCGCTGTTACGCCGTCCTTCCCGGCGCGCCCTACCTCATGGCTGGCCGCCCGTACTGCTGCCCGAGCTGTTCGGTTGGCTCGGCCTGCGAGCACCAGGGTGTCCATCGCGCCACTAACGTCCGCCGCTACGACACGAACTTCGACCGTTTCCGCCAGACCGCGCGTGTCGCGACCCCCTACGAGACCAGCAGGCCGCAAGACTGATGGCGTCGCCGGGGGGGTTCGCAGCACGTTTCCGCGAAGGGCAATCCATGCCGGAGTACCGTGTCGTCGCCCACAACGGCGCCGAAGCCTCCGACAACAAGATCCACGACAACGTCGTCGCGAAGCAGTACGGCTTCAGCGGCGGCCTGGTCCCCGGGGTGACGGGCTACGCCTACATGACGCGACCCGTCATGGACGCGCTCGCCCTGCCCTGGCTCGAACGCGGCTCGATGACCGCGCGCTTCGTCAAACCGTTCTACGAGGGAGACCTTGTCACCTGCCGGGCAACGGTGAGCGCGGTGGGGGACGATCGGGTCGAATTCGCGCTCGAAGGGCTGAACCAGTCCGGCGAGGTCTGCGCGATCGGTTCCGCGGCACTGAGGGAGCCGGGCCCAGCCCCCGACCTGGCAAGGTTTCCCGAGGCCCCGCTGCCTGCATCGCGCCCGCCGGTGTCCCACGAAGCCCTGGCGGCGGTGGAGGTTCTCGGCAGCCTCATCGAGACGATCCACACGCCCCAGCTTGAGGCCTACCTCGACGAAGTGCGTGACGACCTCGCGCTCTACGGCGGCGTCGAAGCCGCCGTCCCTTCCGGTTATCTCATCCGCCGGGCCAACACCATCCTCGTGGAGAACGTCCTCCTCGGCCCCTGGATCCACGTCTCCAGCGACGTTACCCACCACTCGATCGCCCGGCCCGGCGAGCGGCTCTCCACCCGCGGGCGGGTCGCCAGCCTCTTCGACCGCAAAGGCCACCGCTTCGTGGACTACGACGTGCTCATGGTCGCAGGCGAAGGCCGCCCGGTGATGAGCGTCCACCACACCGCGATCTACGACGTCCGCCGGGTTGCCGCCGACGCTGGTTGACCCACGTGCCCCCGCGCCTGACGATCGGATCATGGCTCTCTATGAATACTCCTGCCCGAAATGCCGCACGCGCACGGAAAAGCGCATGCCCATGTCCGACGTCCTCCAGTTCATCCCCTGTCCGAAGTGCGGGAAGCAAGCACAGAAGGTCATTGGCGGGTTCGCGGTGACCGGCCGTGCATCGGCCGGCGTGGAAGACGGCCCCGCCCCCTGGGACTCCGAGGGCGGTGGCGACGGCGGGCTCGACACCGCCGACTTCGGGGGTCACGGCCACGGACACGGCCATTCGCACGGACCCGGCGGCCACTCCCACTAGCTGGAGAGCGCGCCCGTCACCCGGGCTTTACGGCCAGTCCGCGTCGACCCAAATCCGATAGGACACGATCCCCGCGCCCTGCGACGAGACGCTGATGTCGAAGGCCCCCGACTGACTCGGCCCGAGGGTCGAGGGGTCGGTCGAATCGAAGAACGCCCGCACGACATCCCCGGCGGCGTTGTAGTAGCCCGCGTACGGCTGGACGTACTTGTAGGTGTTGCCCGACGTATTCGTCACCGTGCCAACAAGGTGGAGCCAGCCGATGCCATCGACGTACTGGTTGGTCACATTCGCCACGAGGCCGGTGACCGGGTCGTCATAGGCGGGGTCGGCGTAGCTGGTGACTCCCGCCGTGACGTGGTGGATGCCGGGCCAGGGGCTCGTCTTGAGGATGGTGAAGACCGAATCGCCGCCGCCCGGGATCGTCGTCAGGCCGGCGTAGCCGTACTGGGTACCAAGCAACTGATTCGATGCGTCCCAGAAGCTGGCGGTCACCTTCACGAACGCGATCGGGTGGCCCAGCCCGTTGACGGCCTCGCCGTGGACGTAGATGGAGCCCAGCGAGTTCACCCACCAGGCGATGTGCTGCAGCGTTACCGGCCCGCCCGGGGGAAGCGTCGACGGCGGCGTGGACGTCTTCGTGGCGGTTGGCGTGGCCCCGCCCGGTGTCGCCGGCGTCGGCGTGGCCGGTACTCCGCCCGACCCATCCTTCGCGACCAGCGGCGCCAGCCCCCGGTTTGGGTAGACGGGGTGCGGCGTTGGTGGTGGCTCCGGCGCCGTCCACCCGGTCTCTTCCAGCGCGGCCATCGCGATCGCGCCGGGGTCGTGGATCGCCTCCGCCCGGTCGAGGAAGGGCGTCATCAGCGAATTCGGGTCGCCGGGCGGGAAGGTTGCTTCGTCGAGATGCCCGATGCTGCTGGCCTCCTCGTAGTCGGTGGGTGCATACACCTTCGCGGGGGCACCGCCGTTGGCCGCGCGGATCTTCGGCGCGTCGAGGAACAGGTTGTTGCTCGTGAGCTGCGAACCAAGGGCAGTGGTGCTGGTCTGGAACGACGTGACCAGTTGCTGCCCGCTGCCGTTGTAGAGGAGGAGGTCAAACACCTTCGGCGAGATCGGCGTGGTGAACGGGCTTCCGTTCTGCCAGCGGCCGATGGTGCCGACCATGCCCATCGAGTCGCTGAAGCCAAGCCCGTGCGCCAGTTCGTGGAGGACGGTCGTAACCAGGTCGTGGGTGCCGGCCGGGGTGTTGCCATCGGTGCCGTAGTACCAGTTGGCCTTGGTGCTGTTGAACGACGCCTCGATGTCGGGTTCCGTGGGGTCGATGTCCGACCCGGCGAACTTGTTCGCGAGCGCGATCGGGTACCAGGTGTTCGCCCTCGGGGCGTTGGTGAAGTTGCGCCGCAGGCTCGCGGCCTTCGCCGCTCCCAGGGTTCCCGTGCTCAGCGGCTCCCACTTCGCTTCGACCACGATGGTGACCGGCGAAGTGATGCGGGCCTTCCAGATGTCGACCGCGTATTGGAACGCGGACTGGGCCTGGGCAGTGAAACCTGTGTAGTTCACGACGACGGTGGCCCCGGCGGCCTGCGGTGCCACGCCGGGCCCTGACGGTGGTGGTTCGGGGGGAACGTAGGTGCCGGCCTCGCCCGCGCCTTCGCGCAACACAAGGACTGTGCCCGGCAGCTTCTCGCCACCGTCCGCCAACCCCCGTCCGCCGGGCGACGCCACGAGGAGGGTCCCAACAACCATTGCCAGGGCCAACAATCCGCCCAGGGAGAAACGCATGATGGCCTCCGCTTAGCCTTCCGGCCCGGCGCCGGGAGCCCGGCGCATCCAACGGCGATGGTGGACGGCCCGAAGTTAACGAAACCCGGCCAAACGGGGGCCAACGTGGGGTACGGCGGACCCTACTTCGCCGCCGCCACACTCCCAGCCGGCATGCAGAAGGGCGGCGGGTTTCCCCGCCGCCCTTCTTCGTGCCTGGTTGATACGCCGGTGCCTGGCTTCAGCTACTCGCCGAAGTCGAACGCCGCGTCCTTGCAGTCTTTGTTGCTATCTGCGATCTTGCTCAGCCGTTCTTCCACGCCCGCGGGGGGCTCGGGGAACGGGTTATCGCCAAGTGCGGAAAGGGCTTCGAGCCCCTTGGCATCCTTGAGCGCCTTCGCGATGTCGTTCAGCGCCTTGGTAGCCGCCGTGTGCCAGTCTTTCATGTCCTTGGGGGGGTTGGCCTTCGAAAAGTCTCTCGCGAGCTGCTCGAATGGCGCCGCCATCTTCTCCAGCAGCTTGTCGACGTCGCCGGCCGACCCCGACGAGAGGTCTGCGGAAGCCTTCTCGAGGCTCACAGAGAACGTCTTCATCGCCTTGCAGATCTGGCCGACGTACTTTTCGTCGCTTCCGGTGGCCTGGACGTCGCCGCCAGAATCGCCGCCGTCGTCATCGTCGTCGCCGCCGCCACATGCGACCAGCGCGAACGCGGCCGCGATGGCGAGCATGGCGGGCAGCAGCAGCGCCCACCTCCGGAATCGTTTCGTGTGCAAAGGGTCCCTCCTCGTTGTCTTTGTGAATTAACGGCTATCCGTCGCAGCAAGTAAAGCCGCCCGGGGACTTCTTTTCCCGGCGGCCGGGTCATGGGCAAAGAAGAAGACGGCCCTTGCGAGCCGCCTTCCGTCGGGATGACCAGGGTTCGAGATTAGATATCGAGCATCTGAGCAACGCGCTCGCGGTGGAAGTCGCCGTCGCCCCAGAAGAGTTCCGCACGCTTCTGGCGGCGGAAGAACAGCTGGATGATGTAGTCCTTGGTGAAGCCGATGCCACCGTGGATCTGCTGGCCGTGGGCCACAACGCGGCGGCTGGCGTCGCTGCACCAGGCCTTCGCCATCGCCGTGTCCATGTCCTGCGAGTCTTCGTTCTCGCTCGTCGCCCAGGCGGCCTTGTACATGATGAACCGCATGCCATCGACGTCGGTCACCATGTCGGCGGCCTTGTGCTGGATGGCCTGGAACGAACCGATCGGGCGGCCGAACTGGACGCGCTCCTTGGCGTAGTTCACGGAGATCTCGAAGTCGCGCTGGGCGAGACCGACGAGGTAGGCGCACTCCATGTTCATGGCCATGTTGCGGATGTGCGAAACCGTCTTCTGGTCGGCGCCGCTCGTGACATCCGCTGCCGCAACCTTGACGTCCTTGAAAACGACCTCTGCCTGCTTGTCGCTGGCAATGGTCTTGAGGACGGTCACCGTGATCCCGGGCTGGTCGCGGGGCACGAAGAAGACGGCACGGCCGCCATCGGGCTTTACCGCAACGACGTTGAGGTAGTCGGCGACGTGGGCGTCCGGGACGAAGAGCTTGGTGCCGTTGAGGATGAAGTCGCTGCCGCTGGCGGTCGCCTTCATCTGGACACCATCGACGTCCCAGCGGCCGCTCGCTTCGGTGACCGCGTAGGTGTGGATTGCGCTGCCATCGGCGATCTTGGGGAGGTACTTCGCCTTCTGGGCATCCGTTCCGGCGTGCATGATTTGGGCGGCCGCGAACTGGTTCGGGATGAACGGACCGGGCAGCAGGGCGCGACCGCACTCTTCGACCAGCACGCAGAGGTCCAGGAAGGAGAACCCGGCGCCGCCGTGCTCTTCCGGGATCATCAGGCCCTGCCAGCCGAGGTCGGCCATTTTCTTCCAGAGCGCCGGGCTGTAGCCCTTTTCGTCGTCTTCCATGGCGCGGACGTGTTCTTCGGGGCATTCCTTTTCGAGGAATTCGCGGGCGGAGTTCTTGAGCAGTTCTTGCTCTTCGCTAAGGCCGAGGTCCATGCGGCTTCTGTCCCTTTCGTGGTGGTTCGCCCGCCCCGCGGGCGCTCTTGGATTGCGGCGGGATTGTATCAGGATCTTTCGCGCGGGGCGAACAAGCCGCCCGCTTCGAGGGAGTGGAGGCTGGAGACCGGAGGTGCGGCACACTCCGCGGGGATTCCCTGGGGAGAAGACAGCATGCGTGTGTCAGGAAGCAGGCCCTCACTGCTCACTGACACACGATGAGGTACTCAAGGTTGCCGACTCGATCCGCCCCGTTAAGCGACGCGCGACCATCCCGTGGCGTTCCCGGGTTCCATCGGATTCCTGCCGCCGTCGTTGGATGAACCACCCCATTCGCTCCAACGCCCGCTCGATGTTCTCGCAGCTGCTGGCGTGGGCGGCGCGGGCGTTGCGGCCGGCCCCGGCAACGCCCTTGGCGTCGGGGCCGGCCGCTCAGCAGGTCTTCGCCTACGCGCGGCGGCGCGCTACCGCAATCCCGCCCGTTACGCCCGAGACCACGAGCAGCACCACGCCAAGAACCCATGGCAGCGCGTCCGTGCTCCCGCCGCTGCTGGGTGCGAGGCCGGTGCCGGTGCTGGGCGCGGTCACTGCCGCGGGCAACTGGCCCCGGATCTCTCCCCCAGCGTTCGCCTGCGAGTGGACGTTCACGTAGAGCGTGCCCGCGTTCAACGCCGCCACGAAGTCGGCGAAGGTCTTCCCCTGGAGCGGGCCAAGGAGCTCGGCCGCAGTCGCCGTGCCGGTGGTGTCGATGGTGGCCACGCCGGCGCCGGCGACGAGGTTGGCGACGATGGGCCCGGCGGCGCCCTTGGCGGCAAGGTGGATGTGGGCGGCGGTGAGACCTGTCCCGGTCGCCTGGAGGCGCCAGGTGATCTTGTCTGCGCTCACCGTGTAGGTGAACTTGCCCGTTGCGGTGGTCGTGACCGGCGTTGCCTCTTCGGCGCCGGTGAGATTGACGGATTTCTCGGCCGACTGAGCGAACACCGCGCCGGCTCCAAGCGCGAGGAGCGCGGCCCCCAGGAGAAGGAGAGATAACGACCGGACTGATTTCATGTGGAAATTGTTCCTCCGAGTGTTGGTAGCGCCGTGGTGGGTGGCGCTCTAGAGGGAATACGCCGCACCCTCGGTTGGGGATCGCAGCCGGGGTTAGCGACTGGTAAGGATTGGTCCTACCGCCGCCGCTGGACGAAGCGCCCGATCCGCTCCAGCGCCCGCTCGATGTTCTCGTAGCTGCTGGCGTAGCAGGCGCGCACGTGGCCTTCGCCGCCGGCCCCGAAGGCGTTGCCCGGGACGACCGCGACGCGCTCCTCCGCCAGCAGCCGTTCGCTGAAGGTCACGCTGTCCAGGCCGGTCACGGTGATGTCGGGGAAGGCGTAGAAGGCGCCCCGCGGTTCGAACGTCGGCAAGCCCACGGCGCGGAAGCCGTCGACAATCAGCCGCCGCCGCCGGTCGTATTCGGCCACCATCTCGCGCACGAACGCCTCGCCGTGGTCCAGCGCCGCGATTCCGGCATATTGCGCGGCCGTCGGCGCCGACATCATCACGTACTGGTGCACTTTCATCAGCGCCTCGGCGAGGGGCGCGGGCGCGGCGACCCATCCCAGCCGCCAGCCGGTCATCGCGTAGGTCTTGCTGAAGCCGCCAAGGAGCACCGTTCGCCCCCGCATCCCGGGCAGTGCCGCGAAGCAGGTGTGCTCGCTGCCGTAGGTCATCCGGTCGTATAGCTCGTCGCTGATCACGGCGACGTCGTGCTTCGCCGCCACCTCGGCGATTGCCGCCAGGTCTTCGCGCCCCATCACCGCGCCCGTGGGGTTCGACGGGTAGCCGAGGAGGATCGCCTTCGTCCGGGGCGTGATCCCCGCTTCGACATCGCCGGCCAGCAGCCGGAAGTCGTTCGCGGCGGAGGTGGGCACCGGCCGGAAACACCCGCCCGCCATCACCGTCGCCGGCAGGTAGGCAACGTAGCAGGGGTCGGCGCAGAGCACCTCGTCGCCGGGGTCCAGGAGGGCGCGGAGGGCGATGTCGAGCGCTTCAGATGAGCCGCTGGTGATGACGATCTCGTCCCGGGGGTCGTAGCGGACGCCGTAGAGCCGTTCGAGGTGCGACGCCAGCTTTTCGCGCAGTTCCAGCAGCCCGTAGTTACTGGTGTAGTGGGTGTCGCCGCGCTCGATGCTTTCGATCGCCGCGCGGCTGATCGGCGCGGGAGTGACGTAATCGGGTTCGCCCACGCCGAGCGAAATGACGTCCTCGATCGTGCTGAGCAGGTCGAAGAACTTGCGAATCCCACTCGGGGGCACACTCTGCATCCGGCGCGAAACGAAGCGGCTCGATTGAGCGCTCGATGGATCGGCTGTCATGGCTCCTCCTGTCCCCCTGCCGAGGCCGCCTCGCAAAAAAGCCGCCCCTGGAGGCGGCCCAAATCTTCTCGACGTCTTGCTTGCGACCGCCAGCTTTACCCGCGCGCATGCGCCGCCGCCGCCGCGGCAGCAGCGAGGGCAAGGCGAAGGGCACTGGTGGTCACGTGCATCGACAAGAACTCTGTCGGACGCACCCGTTATCGTCAATAGAGGGAATCCATACCGGCGTTGCCCGCCTTCGCGGCTATACTGGCGAAAAGCCCGCCGAGGGACCCGTGTCCGATCCCACAGAGCTCACCCTCGCGGCGGCCGCCGATGCCATCCGTTCCCGGCGCCTCTCCCCGGTCGAACTGACCGAGGCCTACCTCGCCCGGATCGAACGCCTGGAACCCCGGCTCAACGCCTACATCACCGTCACCGCCGGACGCGGCCGCGAAGATGCTCGCCGCGCCGAAGCGGAAGTCGCCGCGGGGGAGTACCGGGGGCCGCTCCACGGTATCCCCTTCGGGCTCAAGGACCTCTTCGAGACGGCCGGCATCCGCACGACCGCGGGATCGAAGATTCTCGGGGACCACGTGCCAGCGGCGGACGGCACCGTCGCGGCACGACTTCGCGCGGCCGGGGCCGTCCTCCTCGGGAAGCAGAACCTCCACGAATTCGCCTACGGCGCCACCTCCGAGAACCCACACTACGGCCCCGTCCACAACCCCTGGGCGCTCGACCACATCCCCGGCGGCTCCAGCGGTGGTTCGGCGGCGGCCATCGTCGCCCGCACCGCCCTCGCGACGATGGGTACCGACACCGCCGGCAGCATCCGCATCCCTGCCGCCCTCTCGGGGTGTGTTGGGCTGAAACCGACCCGCGGCCGGGTGAGCAAACGGGGTGTCATTCCGCTGTCGTGGACGCTCGACCACGCAGGCCCGATTACGCGCACGGTCGAAGACGCGGCCATCGTGCTCGAAGCAGTCTCCGGTTACGACCCCGGGGACTCGAGCAGCGTCCGCATCCCCGTGCCCTCCTACCGCGACGGCATCGGCGGCGGCGGGAAGGGGTTGCGAATCGGCGTTCCCCGGGCGTTCTACTTTGACCCGCTCCACGACGAGGTGCGGGCGGCGGTGGAGGCCGCTATCCAGGTCTTCCGTGACCTTGGGGGCACGGTCCGCGACGTTGACGGCCTCGACTTCGAGCCCTTTGTGGAGGCGCGGGTCCTGGTTCAGCGCGCCGAAGCTCAGCACTACCACGAGCGCTGGTTCCGCGAGCGGCCCGGGGATTACGGCGCGTCGGTCGCCGAACGGCTTGCGGCGCGCACTCCCGGCGGGCTGGAACTGGTCGCGGCGCACCGCGCTCTCGCTGCCTACACCGAATCCGTGCGGTCGGTGCTTGAGGAGGTGGACCTGCTGCTCACCCCCACGATGGCCGGCCCGGCCCCCAAGATTGGAGCGGGCGCGCTCGACTGCGGCCGGGAATCGATGCCTGTTGGGGTTGGACTGGTACGGCTCACGCAGCCATTCAACGCCACCGGGTTGCCGGCGCTCTCAGTACCCTGCGGGTTCACGCGCGATGGTTTGCCGATTGGCTTGCAACTGGCCGGCCGCGACTTCGACGAAGCGACGGTCCTCCGGGCTGGCCACGCCTACGAGCAGGCGACGGAGTGGCATCTGCGGCGGCCGGTCCTGTAGCCGAAACATCCCGGTCGAGGGGAGCGTGTAGGATATTCCTGAGGGATGTCATGGGCACAGTGAAGCAGGAAGTCCGGCGGATCGCAGACGAGTTGCCAGAAGACGCCAACTGGGACGACGTGATGGAACGCGTCTATGTCCTGCAAACGATTGAGGCCGGTCTAAAGGCGGGCCGTGAGGGCCGGATGCGGCCCGTGGAGGAGATCCGTAAGAGCTACGGATTGCCGGATTAGCGGCCCGTGAAGGTCTACTGGACCGAGCCCGCGGAGGCGCACCTCAGGGCGATTCATGCCTTCCTCTGGAGTTCTTCGCCACGGTTTGCTGATAGGATGATCGACCGCATCACCAGGCGCACCATGCAGATCGGCGAGTTCCCGAGGTCTGGCCGCGTCCTGCCACCGGCAGCCGCAATCGAAGTTCGTGAAGTCCTGGAGGGCCCATACAGGATCCTCTATGTCGTGGCTCGCGACCACGTCGAAATTCTCGGTGTCCTCCACGGCAGCCGGGAGGGAATCTAGAGTTCCGGCAGACGGTTCGCCCAGCCGAGCGCGCGTTCGAAGGCGTGCGCCGCCATCACGATCCGCGGCTCGTCGAAGAAGTTGCCGATAATCTGCAGACCCACGGGTAGCCCTTCGCTCAGTCCGCAGGGCACGCTGATCGAAGGCAGGCCGGCCACCGAAGCCGGGAGGGTGTAGATGTCGTTCAGGTACATCGCGTAAGGGTCGTCCACTTTCGCCCCGATGGGGAAGGCAACCGTGGGCGACGTCGGCGTGACCAGCACGTCATAGCGGGCGAACGCCTCCTGGAACTCGCGGTTGATCACGGTGCGCACCTTCTGCGCCTTCAGATAGTAGGCGTCGTAGTAGCCAGCACTGAGCGCATACGTCCCGAGCATGATCCGGCGCTTCACTTCGGCGCCGAAGCCTCCCGCCCGGGTGTGCTCCATGTTCTCCCACATGCTCCCGCGCGAACGGTCGCTGTAGCCGTACTTCACGCCGTCGTAGCGGGCCAGGTTCGCGCTCGCCTCGCTCGGGGCGATGAGGTAGTAGACCGCCAGCGCGTGTTCGGTGCTGGGCAGGGAGAGGTCGCGGTCCACGACGCAACCGAGGCCTTCGAGAATAGCCAGCGCTTCCTCGATCCGCGCCTTCACGCCCTCCTCCATCCCGGCGATGAAGTACTCCTTCGGCACGCCAATCCGCATCCCCTTGATCTCGCGCCCGAGGTAGTGGCGAAGGTCCGGGAGGGGCTCCGGGTTGCTGGTGCTGTCGCGGGGGTCGTGGCCGGAGATGCAGTCGGCCATCGTCGCGACATCCTCGACGTCGCGGCCAATTGGCCCCACCTGGTCCAGCGAACTCCCGAAGGCGATGATCCCGAAGCGTGACACCCGCCCGTACGTTGGGTCCATCCCCACCATCCCGCACAGCGCGGCCGGCTGCCGGATACTCCCGCCGGTGTCGCTCCCGAGCGCGACAAGGCACTCGCCCGCGGCGACGGCCGCTGCCGACCCGCCCGAACTCCCGCCCGGGACGAGCGAAAGGTTCCACGGGTTGTGCGAGGGCCCGAAGGCCGAATGCTCGGTGCTCGAACCCATCGCGAATTCGTCCATGTTCGACTTGCCCACCATCACGGCGCCCGCGCGGAGCAGCTGCTCGTAGACGTGGCTGTCGTAAGGAGGGATGAAGTTTTCGAGGATCCGCGACCCGGCGGTGGTCCGCACGCCCGCGGTGACGATCAGGTCTTTCACCGCCACCGGGATCCCGGTGAGGGGCGTCGCCGTGCCTGCCGCGAACCGGACGTCGGCCTGGTGGGCCTGCTGGAGCGCCAGGTCAGCGGTGGTCGTGATGTAGGCGTGGACACGCTCTTCCACGGCCGCCATTCGTGATAGGACGGACTCGGTGAGCTCCACCGCCGTGAACTCTTTCGAACGGAGGCCTTCGTGGGCTTCGTGGGCGGTCAGCCGCCAGAGGTCGCTCATTCCAGCACCGCCCGCACCCTGAAGAACCCCTCCTCCTGCTCGGGAGCGTTCTTCAGGATCTCCGCGCGTGGCAGCGACGATGCAACTTCATCGGCCCGCATGACGTTGAAGAGAGGGAGGGGATGTGCCGTGGGCTCAACAGCCTCGGTGTCCACCGCCGAAAGTGCGGAAAAGTGATCAAGGATGCCGGAAAGCTGGTTCGCGAGGCGTTCCACCTCGGTCTCCGTGAGCGCAATCCGGGCGAGTTTCGCGATGTGGAGGACGTCTTCTGGGGTGAGAGCCATGCAAGTGAGCGTACAACGACAATACCTTTACCGCGCGCGTGGCCCGGAGATCCCGGCTTTGCTACGCTCGGAAGCGATGGATCACCCCCTGCCGCAGTGGTCCCCAGCCGTGGCCGGGGAAGCCCCCGAGGGCCGCGCGTGAACAGTGTCTACAAGCGCCGTCTCCTTCGCGCCCGGTCGCGGCGCCGCCGCGGCGGCATGCCCTGGTGGGTAACCGGCCTTCTCGCCCTCTTCGCGCTCGGGTCCATCTGCGCCGCGGCGGCTATCGGCGCCGTCTTCGCGGTCTACCAGTCCTACGCCGAGGACTACGTGCCTATCGACGAAAAGCTCCGCCAGACCAACATCGGTCTCACCGAAATCTACGACCGTGGCGGCCCCGATACTGGCGTCCTCCTTGGCGCGCTGACGAACTCCGACGCCCAGCTCCTGGAACCCGTGCCCCTCGACCAGATCTCCCGCTGGGTCATTCAGGCCACCATCTCCACGGAAGACGACAGCTTCGAAACGAACCCCGGCGTCAACCTCCGCGGCCTCATGCGCGCGGCGTGGGAGAACTACACCCAGGGCGGCATTGGTTCCGGCACGGGCGGCTCGTCGATCACCCAGCAGCTCATCAAGAACGTCTACATCTGCCCCAACATCGGCGACGAGCAAACCCGCTGCGTCACCGCCGCCCGGACGATCGACCGCAAACTTCGCGAAATCACCTACGCCCTGGAACTGGAAAAGGACTACACCAAGGACGACATCCTGACGTGGTACCTGAACCAGATCTCCTACGCCGACCGCTACGTGGGCATCCAGGCGGCGGCGCAGGGGTACTTTCGCAAGGACGCAGTCGACCTCACCCTCGGCGAGGCGGCGCTCCTCGCGGGCGTCCCGGCATTCCCGACGAAGTACCACCCGCGCCTGAACTGCGTGATCGACAAGGACGACCCTGAAGGAAAGGCCTGCGTCGTCGATGGCCTCGGCCGGACCGTGGTCGGTGGCGACGCCAAGCAGCGCCAGGAAGACGTGCTCGACCTGATGGTCCGCCATGGCCGGGCGACCTTCGCGGAGGCGGAAGCTGCCAAGGCGGAGGACATCCGCGTCTACGGGACCACGAACCCGATCAAGTCCGCTGCCTTCATCGACAACCAGGTGGAGCCCCGGCTCGTGCGGATGTGCGAAGCAGGCTGGCTCCCCAAGGTGCCCGGGGCGACCGACTGCACGGCCAGCGTCCACGCCGCGGGCTATCGCGTCACGACGACGCTCGACTGGAAGGCGACCGAGCGCGCCACCCAGCTGATCCAGGAGTGGGTCGCGGACGGCGAGGCCAAGGAGTGCGACTGCCACAACGCCGCCATCGTGACGATCGAGCCGAGCACCGGCCAGGTGACAGTCTACGCGGCGAATCGCAACCCGAATGAGCTCGCGGACCGCCGCGTCGCGGGGAATGTCGACCAGCTGACGGAGATCAACCAGCCGGGCTCTTCGTTCAAACCGGCCGTCTACCTCACCTGGTTCGACGTCCTTGGGAAGGCGCCCCTCAACATCTTCTGGGACACGAGCCCTCTGACGATCGAAGGGGTCGCTATCACGAACCCGCGCTCCGATGCGGGCTACGAAGGCGCGGGCCTCATCTCCGCCCGCGCGGCGCTGGGCGGCTCGCAGAACGTCGGCGCCTTCCGGGCTGCGCAGGAAGCCGGCCCCGACAACGTCATCGAAATGGCCAAGAAGCTGGGGATCACCACCCTCCAGCAGTACTTCGACCCCACCTGGAATTCGCACGCCGACGTCACCTACGGCGCGTCGATCGCGACCGGCGGCGCGAACATCCGCGCCATCGACATGGCCTACATGAACTCCGTCTTCGCCAACATGGGCGCCATGGTCGGCGTGGAAACCCTGGCCAGGACCATCGAGCCAAAGGATCTTAAGAGTTTCGCCTTCACCGAGGGGGCCGAGTACGACCGCGCCTATAAGCAGTACCAGGACTTTGGCCGCGGCCACATCCGCCTTCCCGGCACGCGCGAACTGGACCCGATCGTCGTCCTCCAGGTGGAGGACATCGACGGCAACGTGCTCTTCACCCAGGGCGAACCAAAGCGTAAGCAGGTGGTCGACGCGGGTTCGGTCTGGCTGCTCAACTCCGTCATCTCCGACTGCACCTCCCGGTTCATCATCTGGGGCTGCGGCGGGAGCAACAACGACCTCGCGCTCGATTCGTTCGTCGATGGCGTGAAGATCCCGACCGGCGCGAAGACCGGCACCCAGCAGGGCCCGCTGAGCGCCGCCGACACACTCGAAACGTGGATGAACGGCTATTCCCGTTACGCCGCCACGGCCCTTTGGGTTGGCAACGCGACCAACGAACTGGTCCGCGACGGTCCCGGCGCAAACTACGCCACGGCCAACACCACGGTCCGCCTCTTCAAGAACTGGATGGGCGAATACCACGCCATGCTCAAGTCGCAGGGGGTCTTCAGCGTCCCCGAAGGCTTCGAAGCGCTCCGGCCGAACAACGTGGCGTTGAGGGACGTCGAGACGCCCGCCACCGACCGCATCTACACCTCAAACGGCAAGGACCCCCCGAAGTTCTGCGAGCAGGCCGTCCGGGGCTGGGTGCGCACCGATGTCACCTTCAAGAGAGACTGCGAAGCGAAGGACATCGACAGCCGCAACGGCCTCCTGGCCAGCGACCAGACGCCCGCCCAGTTCCGCGTCAGCAAGAAGTTCGTGAAGCTCCCCGGGTTCAAGGCCGACCTTGCGAAGACACTCGCGGAGAAGACGCACATCCCGATCGTCCCGACCGAAAAGAGCGCCGGGCAGGTTGCGGTCGCCATCACCAACCCGACGAACGGCAAGACGATCACGGCCAACTCCGAGGTGGTCGGCAGCGTCCAGGCCAGCAACGTGAAGACCTGGAAACTCGAGATCGGTGCGGGGAGCAACCCGACCGAGTGGAAGACCATCGGCACCGGGACGACGCGCGTCCAGAACGCCGTCCTCGGGACGATTGACCTGAAGGACCTCAAGGATGGCGTCTACACCGTTCGGCTCACGGCGGAGGACGCGGTCATCATCGGACTCTCGACATCGGTGACGATCAACGTCAAGAAGGGCCCCGGCGGCACGACTACCCCAACGGAGACCGGCACTCCGTCGCCGTCGCCGTCGCCGTCGGCCACGCCGACGCCTTAGCGGAAGCGGAAGCCTTCCCTGAGCCCGGCCGCGGCGGCCCATTCCCCTGCGCCCGTCTTCTTGGCGCCTTCCGGCTGCACCCGGAGCACGCGGAGGACGCCGCCGTTCAGCCGGACCGTGAACCCGTCGCCGTCCACCGTCAGCACCCGCCCGGGCATCCCCGCTGCCTGCTCGCCGGTCAGGCGAGAGTCGAAGAAGCGCAGCTTCGCATCGGCGTACGTCGTCCACGCCCCCGGTTGCGGGTTGCACCCCCGGATCCGGGCGTAGATCTGGTGGGCGGGTTCGTGCCAGCGAATCTCACCGTGGGGCTCGCCGCACGGCGGTTCGTAGGTGGCCAGAGCGTGGTCCTGGGCGTGGTGGGGCGGGTTACCCGCCGCCACCAGTGCTACCGACTCCGCCACCGCGTCGATCCCCATCGGGAACAGCTTGTCGAAATAGAGCGAGCCGACGGTGTCGTCCGGGCCGATCGGGCAGCGCTTCTGGAGGAGGACCGGCCCGGCGTCGATCCCCTTTTCGGGCCAGAACATCGTCAGCCCGGTTTCGGTGTCCCCGTTGATGATCGCCCAGTTGATGGCCGAGCTCCCCCGGTGAAGCGGCAACAGGCTCGGGTGGTACTGGACCGTCCCCTGGCGGGGCAGACCGAAGACGGAGTCGGGCAGGATCTCCGTCACGAACGCCATCACGCAGAGATCGCCGGCAATTGCGGCCCACTGGCCCAGCCCTCCGGGGGACTTCAGCGAGGCCGTGTCGAGCAGCGGGATACCCGCCTCCTCCGCCGCCTTCCAGAGTGGGTCCGGGCGGCCGGGGTCGCGGGGCGCCGGGGCGCTCACCCCGGACAACTCCACTCCCTCGGCCTGGAGCCGACGGAGCGCTGCCTCACCGAACGCGGCCTGGCCAATCAGTGACACACGCATGCTGTCATCTCCCCGGGGAATCCCCGCGGAGTGTACCGCACCGCGGGTCTCCAGCCTCGGCACGCCGTTCAGGAACGGTGACCGCGGGACAGCCGCCGAAAAGCCGTGCGCTCCTTCGCCCCGCTGCGTCACATCCCGCCGTCGCGTACACTCAGGTGACTATGGGTACGGCTCAGAGCAGAAGAGGTTCCCGGGGCGACGCAACGCACGTCGCCCCTGCGCGCCGGTAGCGCCCGCAGCCCGGCCCTGCCCCTCAGCGGGCGTACCCTTCTCTGTCCCCCAGGAGTTCCCTTTGATTTCTATCGAGGCGGCGCGGATCGCCGACGCCGAAGCTATCCATCAACTCGTCACCTTCTGGGCCGACCGCGGCGACATGCTCCACCGGCCCGTTGGCGAAATCTTCGAAGCCATCCGCGACTTCAAGGTTGTCCGTCTCGAAGGCGCCGTCGTCGCTTGCGGCTCGCTCCACATCATGGGCTCCGACCTCGCGGAAGTGCGGTCGCTGGCGGTGCGCGAAGACCTCCAGGTCAAGGGGATCGGCGCGGCGATCGTCTCCGCCTGCATCGATGATGCGCGCAGCTTCGGACTCGACCGCGTGTTCGCCCTCACCTACCGCCCGGGGTTTTTCGAAAAGCAGGGGTTCCGCATCGCCAACGTGATGGAGTTTCCCCAGAAGGTCTGGAACGAGTGCGTCCGCTGCCCGTTCTTCACCAACTGCAAGGAGGTGGCGGTGGTGCTCGACCTCAACCCGCGCGAGAACCTCGGCCTGCCCGTGCTCGGGAGCGGCTAAGGCAGCTTCAGCAGCATTCCCCGAGCGAGTCCAGCGCCGCCATCGGCAGCGTCTCCGCGTTGATTCCGGACCCCGTCGCCACGGAGACCGTCACCCCCGCGGGCGGCGGGACGATGGAGGGGCGGTGCAGCTGGAACGCCAGCCGCGAGGCGACTGCGCCCGCTGCCGTCGCGCCCGTCCCTTGGAGGACGAGGCCGAACGATGAGCCGGTGAGGCGCCCAACGACGTCTGTCGTGCGCGTGAACGAGCGGATTCGCCCGGCGATCTGCTCGAGCAGGTCATCTCCGCGGCGCCAGCCTTCGTCCCGGTTTAGCGCCGCCAGCCCGTTGACCTTCACCACCACCAGCGAAAGCGGCGAGGAGGGGGCCAGCGCGCCTACCCGTTCGAGGTGTTCGAACAGCGCCCGCCGCGTGGCCACCTGGCAGAGCGGGTCGCGTTCGAACGAGCCGAAGAGGCGCTCGGCCCGGGTGCGGGTGTCACGGGATGCCGCCTTTGCCGGGCTCCTGGCAGGGACGATGAGGCGCAGGTGGGCGGGCAACTGGGCGAGAGTCATGCGAGGGTCTCCACTGGACGGCTGGTGCGGATTGTCCTATCGACGGTGCCTCACGGAGATAGGTGCTTCCCTCACGGCCCCCTCAGGAACTCCTGAATTCGTCCGGCGGAGCCGCCGAAGCTGCGAGAGCGATGGCCCGGCGCTTCCGTTGCCGCCGCCGCCGTTCGTAGAAGAACACGGCGCTCCCGGCTATCCCTCCCACCCAGATACCGGCCATCGCCAGGGTGACGCGCACATCCTTCCCCAGCGCGTCACCGGCGACCACCGCCACAGTTGTCGGGAGCAGCATGCCAAGGAAGCTGGCGGCGAAGAACGGCCAAAAGCGGATGGTCGTGAGTCCGGCAACGAAGCTTATCCAGTCGAAGTTAACGACCGGCAACATCCGTGCCCAGAAGATGACGCGGCCACCCATCGTGTCGACGAGCCCGTCCAGCCGGTCGGCGGCTTTGTGCCCGATCAGCCGGTGGATGTGCCGCCGGCCGAACCAGCGCGAGACGTAGAAGGCCATGACGGAACCGAGCATCATCCCGGCCATTGAGTAGGCTGTCCCCAGCGCCGGCCCCCAGACCAGCCCTGCCGCGATGAAGATCGGCGCGTTCGGGATTGGGGCGAAGAGCACGGAGATGGCCATCAGGAGGATGAAGCCGATCGGGCCGAGGGCGCCCCGATCCTCCACCCAGTCCCGGAGCGGCTGGGCGTCCACGCGGTAGGAGAGCCCGAAGTACTCCGAGACGACCAGGTATCCGGCGACCAGCATGATGAACGCAACGACGATGCCGGCGACCACCCGCTTCTGCATCAAGAGCGGTGTGGACTCGCCTTCGTAGATGAAGTCGTCCATGGTGGGACGGCTGAGGTGAAGGGGCTCAGGCAAGTGCGGCAAGCCGGGGTGCGACCATGTCCCCTATCTTAGGGCAGCGACGGTCTGTGCTTCGGCAACGGCGCTACAGGACGCGGACCTGGAGAAACACCCACAAGAGGGGCATGACGAAGAGCACGGAGTCCATCCGGTCGAGGAAGCCCCCGTGGCCGGGGAGCAGGCCGGAGGCATCCTTCACCCCCATCAGCCGCTTCAGTTTGCTTTCGACGAGGTCTCCTACTTCGGCGAAGAGCGGCATGGCGATGGCGAAGTGGCTGATGGTCATCGCGCTGACGCCGGTGTCGAAGACGGCGTTCATCCCGAAGACGGCTGCCACGCCGGCGACGTAGCCGCCGGCCGCGCCCTCCCACGTCTTCTTCGGGCTGATCTTCGGGGCCATCAGGTGACGGCCGATGAGCCTCCCCACGGCGTAGGCGCCGGTGTCGACGGCGAACGTCCCGAGGATGCCGAGGAAGACCCACTTTCGACCCTGCTCGAGGTCGCGCGTCAGTACCAGAGTGGCGAAGAGGATGCCGATGTAGAGGATGCACCAGCCATGTACCCGGAGCGGCCGCCGCGGCCCGAACACGTTCGTGGGGAGGTATCCCGCGGCCAGCAGCATCGCCGCCAGCGCGAGCCCTGCCCACGCGAAGCGCACATCCGCGTGCACCCCCACCACCAGAACCGCGGAGGCGGCGAAGACCGTGACCTGCGGCGCCACCTCTGGGATCGGGCGCGAGGGGATGAGCCACCCGTGGACGAATTCGGCCGAGGCGAGCAGGGCGATAACCCCGGCGGCGAGCGCGAACGGCCATTCGCCCAAGTAGATGAGCGCGATCACCGCCGGCAGGCCGACAGCCGCAGTGGCGAGCCGTAACTGGAGGTTGGAGGCTGGCATCAGTCCCGGTTAGCGGGGGCGGAAGGCATCGAGGTCTTCCTGCAACAGTCCGCCGAACTTGCGCTTCCGCCGCCCGTACTCCGCCAGGGCGATGTCGATGTCCTCGCGGCCAAAGTCGGGCCAGTAGGTGTCGGTGAAATACAGTTCCGAGTAGGCGCACTGCCAGAGCATGAAGTTTGAGACGCGCTGGTCCCCGGCGGTGCGGATGACCATGTCCGGGTCGGGCATTCCGCCCGTGTAGAGCCGCGCGGCGATGGCATCTTCGGTGACATGCTCAGCCGGAACACCCTCGTCGATCAGCGTCCTGACCGCCATCACCACGTCATCCCGGCCGCCATAGCTGAAGCAGATGTTCAGGTTCAGGGCGGTGTTCGCCGCAGTGAGTTCGATCGCCTCGGAGACCTGCCGCTGAAGGGCGGCGGGGAGCGATTCGAGGTGGCCCAGCAACCGCAACCGGACGTTGTTCTTCTGGAAGTTGTCGAGTTCGCGCTTGATGAACCGGCTGAGCAGGCGGATCAGCGTCTGCACCTCGGGCTGGGGCCGGTTCCAGTTCTCGGTGCTGAAGGCGTAGAGGGTCAGGTACTGGACGCCGTGGTCACCAAACCGCTCGATGATGCGGCGGATGTTTTCGGTGCCGGCGCGGTGTCCGGCGGCCCGGGGGAGCCCCCGCTGGGTGGCCCAGCGCCCGTTCCCATCCATGATGATCGCGACGTGCCGGGGCACCCGCCCGCCGGAGATGGGCGAGATCAGGTCACCGAGGTGTTCGGCCGCCGGCGTTCCCGGGCGTGCGGCCACCCCCCCGGGTTCTTCCGTCCGGGTTACCCGCCTAAACTTCAAGGAGTTCGGTCTCCTTCTTCTTGCCCTCGCCGTCGATGACCGCGATGTGCTGGTCGGTCATCTTCTGCAGTTCTTCTTCGTGGCGCTTGATCTCGTCCTGGGAGATGTGGCCGTCCTTTTCGGCCTTCCGCAGTTCATCGTGGGCATGACGGCGGACGTTTCTCACCGCCACGCGGGCGTCCTCGCTCTTGTGGTGGACCATCTTCACCATCTCCTTCCGCCGCGTTTCGGTAAGCGGCGGGATCGGCAGGCGGATGGTCTGGCCGTCGATGGCCGGGTTGAGCCCGAGGTCCGAAGACTGGATGGCCTTTTCGATGGCCTTCATCGCGCCCCGGTCCCACACCTGGATGCTGAGCAGCCGCGGCTCCGGGGCGTTGATGCTTGCCAGCTGGCGGAGTGGTGTTATCGCGCCGTAGTAGTCCACCGGCAACGTTTCGATGAGGCTCGGATGTGCGCGTCCCGTGCGGACACCGTTCAGTTCGCGCTTCAGCGCTTGCACCGCGCCGTCCATCTTCTCGTCGGCGGTGAGCAGGGTTTCTTCCGGGTCAACCATGGCCGCGAGTCCTCCTCGGGGAGTCTACAGCGCCCGGACGGGTTCGGACTCAGGGTTCCCCGAGATTACCGTCCCAATCCGGTCGCCGCGAAGGGCGTGGTAGATAGCGTCTGGCCCCTGGACGTCAAAGACGATGATCGGCAGATGGTTTTCCATGCAGAGGCTTACGGCCGTGCTGTCCATCACCTGGAGCCGGCGCTGGAGGGCTTCGAGGTAGGTGATGTGGTCGAACTTCGTGGCTGTGGGCACCTTTGCCGGGTCGGCGTCGTACACGCCGTCGACCCCGTTCTTGGCCATCAGCAGCGCTTCGCAGTCGACTTCGACAGCGCGGAGGGCGGCGGCCGTGTCCGTGGTCATGTAGGGGTTGCCGGTCCCGGCGGCGAAGAGCACGACGCGGCCCTTCTCCATGTGGCGGATGGCCCGGCGGCGGATGTAGGGTTCGGCGACCTGCGCCATCGGGAGCGCAGTCTGAGTCCGCACGTCGGCGCCCACCTTCTCCAGCGCATCCTGGAGGGCGAGCGCGTTCATCACTGTTGCCAGCATCCCGGCGTAGTCGGCTGTCGCCCGGTCCATGCCCGTTTCCGCGACGGCAGAACCGCGCCAAAAGTTGCCGCCGCCGACCACGACCGCCACCTGCACCCCGTCATCGACGGCGCGCCTGATCTGGCTGGCCAGGGCGCGGATCGTCTCCGGGTCGATGCCGAACGCGCGCGGACCCATCAGGGCCTCGCCGCTGAGCTTGACCAGCGCCCGCCGGTAGAGACCAGCCACAGGCTACCTCCGCAGGCTAGCGCCCCAGTTCGAAGCGAACGAAACGACTGACCCGGATGTTCTCGCCGGTCTTGGCGACGGTGTCGGTGACGAGGTCGCCGATGGTGCGCGAGCCATCCTTGATGAAGGGCTGGCTGAGCAGGCAGATCTCGGCGTCCGGCATGCCGGCGTGGTCGGCGGTGCGGTCCGCGACCGCGGTAACCAGCGGGTTCATCGCTGCCACCTGCATGGCAATGTTCCGCGCCAGGGTGCGGAAGTCATCGGTGTTGGCGACGAAGTCCGTTTCGCAATTCAGTTCGACGAGGACGCCGATCCGGCCGCCGGCATGGATGTAGGCCTCGACGACGCCGTTCCGGGTCTCGCGGTCGGCCCGCTTCGCCGCTGCGGCCATGCCCTTTTCGCGGAGGATTTCGATGGCGCGCTGCATGTTGGCGCCGGCCTCTTCGAGCGCACGCTTCGCATCCATGACGCCTGCGCCCGTCTTTTCTCGAAGTTCCTTGATGAGTGCGGTGGTGACTTCTGCCACGGGCGTTCTTACTCCTCGCCGGCGGCCGCTGCGGCCGCCTGTGCTGCAGCGGAAATGACGGTGACCGACGCCTGGCCGGAGCCGGCAGTCTCTTCCTCAGGCGAGGCCGAGTACGAGCCTGTCTCCATGCCTTCTTCGGCACGGGCTGCCGCGGCCATCATGTCGTCCCCGTGGACGCCTGCGCCGGCGCCGGATTCCCGTGCGGCCCGGCCTTCGATCGCCGCGTCAGCGACCTTGCCGAGGATCAGCTTGATCGCGCGGATGGCGTCATCGTTGCTGGGGATGGGGTATGAAACCGGGTCCGGGTCGCAGTTCGTGTCCACCAGCGAAACAATCGGGATCTTCAACCGCTGGCACTCTGCAACCGCGATGTTCTCCTTTACCGTGTCGATGATGAAGACGGCCGCCGGGAGCCGGTCCATCTCCTTGATCCCGCCGAAGTAGCGGTTCAGGCGGTCGATTTCGTTGGAGATGTCGAGCTGTTCCTTCTTGGTGAGGCGCGTGTAATCGCCCCGCGCCATCGAGGTTTCGAGGTTCGCCATGTGGCGAAGGCGCCCCTGGATCGTCCGGAAGTTCGTGAGCGTGCCGCCCAGCCAACGGTTGTTGACGAAGGGGATAGCCGCGCGCCGTGCTTCGATCTCGACGGTCTCGCGGGCCTGCTTCTTGGTGCCGATGACGAGGATGTCGCCGCCACCGGCCACCGTATCGCGAATGAAGTTGATCGCGTCATCCAGCCGGGTGACGGTCTGCTGCAGGTCGATGATGTGGATGCCGTTGCGCTCGGTGAAGATGAAATGTCGCATCTTCGGGTTCCAGCGCCGGGTCTGGTGGCCGAAGTGGACGCCGGCCTCCAAGAGCTGCTTCATGCTAACCGGGGTAACCAAAGGGGATCCTCCGCCAGTGCGGCGCATAGATTTGACCCCGAAGGGCCACGCGCCGCCGATGCGTGCACAACGTTCCCAGAATAGCAGACGGCCCGGTTCGCGCATCCCGCCTTCGCCCTGATCGGCTCCATCCCCTATCATGAATCCCAAGCACTATGCCCCCTGTCCCTCCCCTGCCCGTCCAGCGCAGCCGCGGCATGCGTGACCTTCTTCCCGCAGACATGCGGGCTTTTCGCCGTGTCGAAGACGCCTTCCGCGCGGCCGCTACCCGCTGGGGATATGAAGAAGTGCGCACGCCGACCATCGAAACCTACAGGCTCTTCACGGCCGCCGGCGCCCTCACCCCGGAGATGCTTTCCCGCGTCTACTCGTTCCTCGACTGGGACGGCTGGAGCGGCGAGCGCGTGGTCCTTCGACCCGACTCAACCATCCCGGTGGCCCGCGCCGCTGCCGAAGGGGATCTCGCGCTTCCGGCCCGCCTCTTCTATGTCCAGAACGTCTTTCGTTTCAGCGAAGCGGACGACCGCGAAGACTGGCAGTGTGGCATCGAATACCTGGGCGCGCCCGACGCTATCGGTGACCTCGAAGTTGCCGCCGTCGCCGCTGAGACACTGGACGCCCTCGGCCTGAAGGCGCAGGTCCGGCTCTCCCACATTGGCATCACCCGCGCGGTCTCCGAGTCGGTGCAGGCGTCGGCCCGGAACGGCGTCGCCACTCACGGTCTCGGCGCGCTCCGCGGCAACGTCGCCGACCCGCAGGTCGCAGCGTTCCTCGAAGTGGCGCTCCAGCCGGCCGGCGGCCTCGCGCTGCTCGATAACCTCGCCGCGCTCGCCCGCTCCAGCGTCCCGGCGGCCCTCCCGGCCATCGAAGAGCTCGCCGGGGTGGCGAAAGCCCTCGCGGGTTCCGGGCGCACGGTGGTGATCGACCTCGGCATGCCGCGCGACTTTGATTACTATACCGGCGTCGTCTTCGAATTCGAATCCCACGGCGAGTCCTGGGGCGGCGGCGGCCGCTATTCCCCCGGCGGCCCGGGCACCGCGTCCACGGCCTGTGGGCTTGGGCTCGAAGCCGGTTTGCTCGCTTCCCACCTGGCGCCGACCACGCGCGAACGGATGGTCGTCGCTGTGACTCCAGCCTCGCCCGACGACATGGGCCGCGCCATAGCCGTCGCCCGTGCCCTCCACCGCGGCGGGATTTCCGCGGCACTTTCGGGGGAGCCGGGGTCGAGCAAGCTGGGGGTTACCGTCAGCGGTTCGTCGCTCGTCGCCCGCACGCCCGATGGCGAACGGGCCATGTCAGCCCTCGACGACGTCGTGGGGCTCCTGATCCAGTACAAGTGACGGTCAAGTTCGCGCTCCCAACCGGCGACCCGCGCCAGGCGGTCGGGGCCATGCTCGAAGGGGCGGGCATCGCGACCAGCGGCTACGAGCCGTCATCGCGCCAGCTCCGGTCAGTCCTCGCGGACGCCGGCCTCACGCTCCGCGTCTTCCGGGAAAAGGACATCCCGATCCAGGTCGCGCTCGGGAACTACGACCTCGGGATCTGCGGCGACATCTGGCTTACCGAACTCCAGGTGCGCTTCCCGCTCCAGCGGGTGGTCCGCATCGGCTCGCTGCCCGGCCCTCGCCACGAGGTCTGGCTCTGCGCCGCGCCGGAGTCCGGCCTCGCCCAGGGGCACATCCCCGAGCGGCAGGCCCTCGCAGGCGCCCGGATCGTCTCCGAACTGCCCAACCTTGCCGACCTGGTGTCCGTCCACCTCCGGATCCCGGCCTATCGGCTCATCACGGTCTACGGGTCAGCCGACGCCTACCCGCCCGAAGATGCCGACCTGGTCCTGATGCCGGCGCCGGACGCGGATGCCGTGCGGGCGAAGGGCCTCGTGCCGCTGCATCGCGTCTTCGCTGGCGGCATCGCCCTCATCGCCAACGCCGACGCGCTCGCCGCCCGCGACCTCGCGTCTATTCTCGGCAACCTGGCGCCGCTCTTCGTGCCCGAGCAGCCCGCGCTCTCGTTCCCCGCTTCCCGGCCGGGCGTTGGGATGCTGACTGCACAACCTGATCCCGAGACTCTCCGGATCGCGCTGCCAGACGGCCACGCCCAGCGCCATACCCCGGCGGCGCTTCGAGAAGCGGGCCTCGAATTCGAGGGATACGACGAGAAGTCCTTTGTCCGCCGACCCATCAGCGGCATCCCCGGGCTCGCGGTGAAGGTGGTCCGGCCCCAGGACATGCCCCAACTCGTCGCGATGGGCATGTTCGATATCGCCATCAGCGGCCGCGACCTCCTTTATGAGCACCTCAGCAAGTTCCCCGGCTCTCCCGTCGAGATGGCCGTCGACCTCGGCACCAACCGCTACCGGATCGGCCCCGTGGTCGACGCTGCCTTCCCGGCGGAGACAACGCCCGACGCGGTCGCTATCTGGAACCGGCTGGGGCGGCCGGTTCGCATCGCCAGCGAATTCCCCGCCACGGCCGAGCGGTTCGCGCGCGACCACCAGCTCCAGCACACCACGATCATTCCTGTCGCCGGCGCCAGCGAGGGCTTCGTCCCCGAGGATGCCGACTTCCTGGTCGAGGGCACCGAAACCGGCACCAGCATCCGCGCCAACGGCCTGAAGATGCTCGACCCGTTCATGGAGTCGACAGCCTGCGTCATCGTCCGCCGGGACCCGGTCACGAAGCAGACCGCGCTCCTCGCGGACCTTATCCGGCGATTTCAGCGCACGGCTGCCGCCGTCCCGGCCGTCTGATGCCACCGATCACCCTCCACATGGTGCTCGCCCGCGATATCGCCCGCGGCCTCGCCGAAGCATCGCTTGTGGACTCGCCGGGCTCCTACCTGCTCGGCGCAACGACTCCTGACATCCGCGTGCTCACTCGCCAGGACCGCTTTAGCACCCACTTCTTCGACCTGAACGAACACGGGCACCAGGACTCGGTGACCACTTTCCTGGGCGAACACGCTGCGCTCGGGCGCCCGGAAGAACTGAACCCGGCGACGCGGGCGTTCGTCGCCGGCTACATCAGTCACCTGGTGATGGACGAACAGTACATAACAGGCATCTACCGGCCGTTCTTTGCGCGCCACGATGCCCTCGGCGGCGCCATCCGCGCGAACGTCATGGACCGCCTCCTCCAGTTCGACCTCGACCGGGTCTACGGCAACGACCCTGAACTGAAACAGGACCTGCTCGGGGCGCTGGCCTGCACGGTCGAGAACATCGAGGCGGGGTTCGTGGAGTCCGAGACGCTGGAGCGCTGGCGGAAAGTGACCGTCGATGTTGCCGCGCGCACGATGGACTGGGACCGGATGCGCGGGATGATCTCGAACCACCTGCGCTACAGTGGCCTCGAAGAGGGAGAGGCGCTGACGTCGTTCCTCGATCGCCTCCCCGACCTGCTCGACGAAACGATCGCCCATGTCACCAGCACCGAGGTCGACGCCTTCGTCCAGCGGTCCACGGATGCCGCTCGCAAAGCGGTGGAAAGGTACCTGGTATGCGGATAATCAGGAACGCCGAGGAGGGTCGCCGCCTCCTCCTCTCGCGCAAGCCGCTCGAAACCGATGACCTCCCGATGGAGGTGCGGGAGACCATCTTCCGCGCCTTCGGACAGGAACTTGCTCCGGAAGAGGTCGTCCGCCGCGTCATCCGCGACATCCGCGAAGACGGGGACAACGCGGTCCGCTTCTACAACACGAAGTTCGACAATGCCCACACCACCGAACTGCGCGTTCCCGATGCCGAGATCCGCGCCGCCTACGACTCCGTGAGCGGCGAGATCGTCGACGCGCTCAAGTTTGCCGCCGAGCGCATTCGCCGCTACCACGAGCACCAGATGCGCGGCGCCTGGTTCGACTTCAACCAGGGCGGCCTCGGCCAGATGACGCGCGCCATCCAGCGCGTTGGCCTCTACATCCCCGGCACGCGGGCGCCCCTCCCGAGCACTGTGCTCATGTGTGCCATCCCGGCCCGGGTGGCGGGAGTCGACGAACTCTACATGACGAGCCCGGTCCTCCCCGACGGGTCTGTCCCCCCGGTGAAGCTGGTCGCGGCCGACATCGCAGGCGTCGACGGCGTCTTCCGGGCGGGCGGCGCCCAGGGCGTCGCCGCCTTCGCCTATGGCACCGAATCCATCCCCCGGGTCGACAAGATCTGCGGACCGGGCGGCCTCTTCGTCACCATCGCCAAGAAGCAGGTCTTCGGCGACGTCGGCATCGATTCGATCTTCGGGCCGACGGAAACCGTCATCATCGCCGACGAAAGTGCGAACCCGGAACTGGTCGCCGCCGACCTCCTCGCCCAGGCGGAACACGACGCGCTCGCCAGCCCGATCCTCCTGACCCCGTCGCACTTTCTCGCTGAGGAAGTCAGCCGCTGCATCGAACGCCAGCTTGGCAAGCTCGAACGGGCGAAGATCGCGCGGGCATCCCTCGACAACCGTGGCGGCTGCATCCTGGTCAACGACATCGACCACGCTATCGAACTGGCGAACTACTACGCGCCAGAGCACCTTTGCCTCGTGGTCGAACAACCGATGGCGTACGCCGCGAAGGTCCGCAATGCGGGTGGACTCTTCCTCGGCGAAGCTTCCCCCGAAGCCATTGGCGACTACACCGCAGGGCCGAGTCACACGATGCCGACTGGCGGCAGCGCCCGCTGGAGTTCGCCGCTGGGGGTCAGCGACTTCATCAAGACGACGAGCGTGATCAACCTCCCCGATGAAATCACAGAGGAACTCGCCCGCGCGGCCAGCGTGATTGCCCGGGCGGAAGGGCTCACCGCCCACGCGGCGTCTGTCGAACGCCGTATCCAGGGCCGCTGACCGCGCGCCGCGGAGGCGCCGAAGCTAGGGCCGGGGGTCGCCAACCGGGATGTAGACCACCGGCTCTGTGTGCTTGCTGAAGAGCCGCCGGGTCTCCGGCTGCAACCGCCGGAAGGTCTCGGCGGTCAGTGAGACGGTGCGCGCATCCATCTTCCCGGCCACGAACACGGTCTTGCCGATGATGTCGTAGTGGCGGGCAAAGCTCGGTCCGAACTCGCCTGCCAGTACCTCACCGAAGTGTGCCTTCACGATAAGGTCGACCTTCCAGGATTCCTGGGACAACCACTGCCCGGCACGCTCCCGCAGGTCAACCAGCGCGACCACGCCCTCGTCGACCAGCGCTTCCGGCCAGGCCAGCAGCGCCCCATCACCGAGGAACTTCACCACCCTGCCGCCGGACGCCGCGACGATGCTCGCCGTGAGGCCGTAGAGCTGGTCGAGCACGCGTGCGACATCTTGGTCGTCGTGGCTCCGGGCGGCCGCGGTGAAGCCCCGCAGGTCGGTGAAGGCCACCAGCATCTTCGTCAGTGTCCGTTGGTTCGCCTGAATATCAACAGGTGCGCCAGACATAGCATCCTCCAGCTTGTTCTCGCATTTGGCGCCGGCCTGTGGCATCCGGCAGAGAGAAGCTGGGTCGCGGGCCCGGGGAGTCCCGCAGTTCGCACTCACTCTACTACTTGGCTGCGGGCCGTCTGTGGCCGGGTTCACACTTCCAGCCCGCGGGGGCGTATACCGTCGCTGCGGTAAAGTAAGGAGATGGACCCGCTGACTCTCCTTCGGCCCGACCTCGACCAACTCGAGGAGTACGTGCCGGTCCAGCCCCTGGACGTCCTGGCGCGGGAGATCGGCCTGCCGGTCGAGCGGCTCGTGAAGCTCGACGCCAACGAGAACCTCTATGGCCCCATCCCCGAAGTCGTCGAAGCCATTACCCGGGCCGACCTCCACATCTACCCGGACCCCGGCCAGGCCGCGCTCCGCGAGGCGATCGCGGGGTATGCCGGCGTCGGGCCGGAACAGGTGGTCGGCGGCACCGGTGCGGATGACCTCATCGACATCGTCCTTCGTCTCGTGATGCCGGACGCGGTCGTCAACGTGACGCCCACCTTCGGGATGTACAGCTTCCTCGCGAAGATCGTCGGCGCCCGGGTGATCGATGTGCCGCGCCTGGCCGGGTTCGCTCCAGACATCCCCGGTATCCGCCGGGCGGTCGAGGCCGGCGCCCGCGTCGTCTTCCTCACGTCGCCGAACAACCCGACCGGCAACTCTCTCACCGAAGCGGAGGCCACTGCCGTCTGCGAACTCCCGGCCCTCGTCGTCATCGACGAGGCCTACGCCGAGTTCTCGGGGCGCACGCTCATCCCCCTGCTCGGCCGCTACCGCAACCTCGTCATTCTCCGCACGTTCAGCAAGTGGGCGGGCCTTGCCGGCCTGCGGGTTGGTTACTCCCTCAGTGACCCTGAACTTGCCCTGCGGATGATGGCGATCAAACAGCCCTACAACGTGAACGTCGCCGCCGACGTCGCCGCCCGTGCCGCGATCGCCCACCGCGGGGTCATCTGGGAGACGGTCGCCGCCATCGTCGCCGAGCGCGACCGCATGGTCCGGCTGATCCGCGAACTCGGCTGGCTCGAACCCGCGCCCTCGGAGGCGAACTTCGTCCTCTTCCGGGTGGTCGGCCGCCGCGCGAAAGACGTCCGCGACGCGCTTCGCAAGCAGGGCGTCCTCGTCCGCTACTACGATAAGCCCGACCTCGCCAACTACATCCGCATCAGCGCGGGCCGCCCCGAAGACACAGACCGGCTGCTGGCCGCGCTCCGCAGCCTGGAGGACGCATGACCAGCCGCATCGCCACCGTCGAACGCAACACCGCCGAGACGAAGATCTCGGTCACCGTGAACCTGGACGGCACCGGGAAGTTCGTGATCGACACCGGGATCGGCTTCTTCGACCACATGCTCAGCCACATCGCCAAGCATGGGGTCTTCGACATCGAGATCATCGCGAAAGGCGACCTCCACATCGACCAGCACCACACGGTCGAGGACTGCGGCATCGCCATGGGTGAGGCGTTCGCGCGCGCCCTCGGCGACAAGGCCGGCATCGTCCGCGCCGGCTCCGCCTATATGCCCCTGGACGAAGCCCTCGCCTTTGCCGCCGTGGACCTCAGCGGCCGGCCCTACGCGCAGTTGGATATGCGCCTTCTTGGCCGCGAAATCGGCGGGATGCCCCCGGACCTCCTCGACCACTTCCTGGAGTCGTTCGCGTTCACGCTGAAGGCGGCCGTGCACGTCCGGTCGCTATCAGGCACAAATGACCATCACAAGGCGGAGGCGTGCTTCAAGGCCCTCGCCCGCGCCCTCGATGCCGCCTGCCGCGTCGACCCCCGCCGCGGCGGCGAGATCCCGAGCACCAAGGGGACTCTGTAGCCGGCTACCCCTCCGCCGCGGCGCCCGCTGCCGGGCCGAACATCCCCCAGGCAACGCCCGCCGCGATCACAAGGACGAGCACCACGGCGAACGGCCACCAGCTTGCCGCGAAGGCGAGCCCATAGATGAGCAACAGCACCACCAGCCCAAGACCGAGGGCGAGCCCGCTCAAGGCGCCGAGCAGGGGGTGACTGCGCTTCCCCTCAGCGGAACTGCCAGGACGCGAGAACCAACCGCCCGCGAGGCCCACCAGCCCCAGTACAACCCCGGCGATCCAGGGAATCGTCCCGGCCGGGTTCCCATCGAGCTTCACCCACATGTCGCCCGTGCAGGAGCCTCCCTCGCCGCTCAAGTCGAAGTCCACGTGGTACAACCCCGTCACCTTGAACGGCAAGTAGTCGTCCACATTCTCCGTGCCGTTGTCCGAAGTCTTCTTGTCGTCGTTGTCCGCGTTGCCCGTCTTCACCGTCGCCCCGAAGAGCTTGACGTGCCACGTCAGGTTCGTGATCACCGATTCACTGGAGCCTTCCCACTTCACCGTGCCGTTCGAAGCCACGTGCAACGGGTTGCTCCGCGACGAGCCGCGGTCCCCGGGCGCCGTGACGCTGTCCTTTTCGTTCCCATCCTTGTCGAACGAGACGGCGGTGCCCTGGCAACCGCTCAACGATGCCCCAGCCCCTTCGTCTGCCCGGGCGGTGCCTGCCAGGGCGAGGGCTCCAGCCCCGGCGAGGAAGAACGCGAACGCCAGCGCTGCGAGACGGGACATGGCAACCCTCCAACGTCAGTCCGTGACGAACCTGACTCGCGGGCGACTATACACCCGGGTGCAATCCCCCATGTGGGCCGATCGGCCCTGATTCGCTAGCCCTCCGGCGGTCCCGGCTACCGCTGATGCGCGGCTCGTGGTCGCGAACGTAGAATGCGCCCGGTACGTCGCGCGCATCCGGGTACGACCTCCTGTCGCTAGCTGTAGCTCTTGCGAGGGTTGGAGTAGTCCGCCCCCGCCGTTTGACACTCCGGCTGCCCTGCGACACGATGCCGCTCGGTGGACGCAACAGCCCTGGAACGCTACATGGAACCCCGGCTCCCCGGGGCATCGGCCCTGAGGGTCAGCAACCTCCTTCGCATCCCCGGCGGCGCTTCGCGAGAAACCTGGATGTACGACGCCGAGTGGACGGAAGGCGGCCAGCAGAAGACCGCTCCTCTCATCGTCCGGATCGACCCGCCGGCCTCGCTCGTCGAATCGGACCGGGAAGTGGAGTACGCGTTCTACCGCGCCTACGCCGGCACCACCGTCCCCGTCCCCGGCATGCGCTGGCTCGAACAGGACCCGAAGCATCTCGGGGCGCCGTTCTTCATCATGGACCGCATCGTTGGCTGCGACTCCAGCCCGCGGGTCATCGTCGAACCTCGCTACCAGGCTGCGCAGCCGATGCTCGCCCGGCGGTTCTACGAAATCCTCGGCGAAATCCACCGCTTCGACTGGCGCGGATCCCCGATCGAATCTGCCGTGCCCGTTCCCGCGGCCAACGAATGTTGGAAGCGCGAGCTCGCCTACTGGGAAGGCATGATTGACAAGAACGAGCAGAGCCCGAACCCCATCACCCGCGCCGCCATCCGCTGGCTTCGAGCGAACCCTCCCCCGCCCGCCAAGAGGGTAGGGGTCGTCCACGGCGACTACCGCGTCGGCAACTTCCTTTATACAGATGAAGGCATCCACGGCGTCCTCGACTGGGAGATGGCGCACCTCGGTGACCCGATGGAGGACCTTGCCTGGTCCTGCAACGAAGTCTGGGAGTGGGGCCGCGACGGCAAGAAAGGCGGCATCGTCGCCCAGGACGAAGCCATCGCCATTTACGAAAAGGCCAGCGGCTCCAAGGTGGACCGCAAAGCCCTCCACTGGTGGGACGTCTTCAGCGGGGTGAAGGCGCAGGGGATCTGGCTCACGGGCGCGCGCTCCTATGCCGACGGCCGCACGCAGGAGTTGATCATGGTCACCACCTCGTATTGGCTCCTCAACTTCCAGGAAGAGGTCATGCTCCGGAGCCTCGGGAGGGGCGCATGAGGCCACAGCCGCCGCAGGTCCTTCTCGGCATGGCCGGCGTGCTGATGATGCAGCTCGCGCCGGAGCTCCAGACGCCCTTCGCCCAGCAGAACATCGGCAGCGTCGCCGGCATCCTCACCATGCTCGCCCAGGAATACGACCGCGCCGCCGCCCGCCTGGCCGAAGAGAACGACGCGATGGTCGCGCTCTTCCGGCGGGCGTCGAGGGCCATCCCCACCGGCCCGGTCCGGAGCCGGATGCTCCAAGAGATCGCCGCCAACCCGAATGTCGACCTCCACATTTCGAGACTCCAGGCGGAAAACGACCGCCTCCGTCGCGTGCTCGTCGAAGTGCACGCGCTGGTCGAAGCCCTCCCCGGCGAGGAAGCGGCCGGCGTGAATGAGGAAATCTGGGACGAACTGCGCGAATCCACCCGCCGCCGTCATATCATGTTTGGGTGAAAGATTCGCTGCGCAGGGCGCTTGAGGCCTACGAGCCCCAGGTCATCGAGCACGACCCCGGGAAAATGGCCGCCGCCGTGCTCGTCCTTATCTACGACCACGAGGGCCAGCACCACGTCGTCTTCCAGAAGCGCACCGACCGCGTTCAGGACCACAAGGGCCAGATCAGCTTCCCCGGCGGCGGCATGGATCCCGGCGACCCTGACCTCGTCTTCACGGCGCTCCGCGAAACCCACGAGGAAATCGGCGTCGACCCCGGCCATGTGGAGATTCTCGGCCGTCTCGACGACATGGTGACCATCAGTAATTTCCGGGTGACGCCGTTCGTCGGCTGGCTCCAGCACTACCCGTACGACTGGCGTTTCAGCGACGACGAAGTCGCCTACCTGCTCGAAGTCCCGATCCCCCACCTCCTCCACCCGGCCACGCTCATCCCCGACCGCCGGTTCGTCAACGGCCGCGAGTACGTCTTCCCGTCGTACCAGTGGCAGGATGACCTCATCTGGGGCGCCACCGCCCGGATGCTCACGAACTTCCTCGATCTCTGGAACTCCGCGGCGTCCTGAACTTCAGTCCGGGCGGCTCAACCGGCCGCGTCTGCCGGGGCCTCGACGCCCGGGGAAGCCGTGGGCGCCGCGCTTCCGTCGTCCGTGCCGATCACTGCGGCGAGCCAGCGGGTCTCTTCGAACTGTTCCAACACCAGTTTCTTGATTGCCAGGGTGAGCGGGAGAGCCAGGAATGCGCCCGGGGCCCCAAGGATCCATGCCCAGAACACGACCGCGATGAAAGTCACCAGCGGCGAAAGGTTCAGCCCCCGGCCGAGCATGCGGGGGGCGACGATGTAGTCGATCGCCGAGTTGATCGCGATGTAGCCGCCCAACACCACGAGCGACTTCACCACGCCGAATTCGATGAACGCCAGGACCGTCGGCGGCACCAGCGAGATGATGAACCCGACGTTCGGGATGAAGCTCAGCACGAAGGAGAGGACGCCCCAGAAGACCGCGAAGTCCACTCCCAGCACCGAGAGCAGGATGACATCGAAGATCGCGGCGAAAAGTCCCAACCACGCCCGCAGTGTCATGAACTTACCCAGGTCGCGGGCGAAGTCATCCAGTGCCCGGTGGAAGGGCGCCTCCTCTCCGATGGCGCGGTGGAACCGTTTCGAATACCCCGCCGACTCTGCCAGCAAGTAGACGAGGATCACCCCCACCAGCAGGATGCTCGTCAGGGTCGAGGCCAGGCCGAGGGCAAAGTCCACTGCGAACTGGAGGGCCTCGTTTCCGTCAAGGTTGTTGTCTTCTTTCAGCGCCGCGACGTCGACGCCCTGCTTCTCCAGCCAGATTTCGACGGTCTCCTGCCGCTCCGCCAGCTGGTCCTTGTACTCGGGCAGCTTGTCGGAGATCTCCTTCGCGGTGACCGCGGTGTAGGTCACTCCCACCGCGCCGACAAGGAGGACGAAGCTGGCGACGGATGTCACCGCGAGCCAGCCGGGCAGTCCCCGGTCCCGGAGCCATCGCAGCATCGGGACGAGGACGAGCAGGATGAACAGGGCGAGGAGGAGTGGGTTCAGGATCCCGGCGGCCTGCTTCACCCCGGCGAGGATGATCACGCTGGCGGCGAGCGGCAACAAGAGCCGCGTGACAGAAGCGCGCGTCGGACTCGGCATTGCCCGGATTCTACGTCGCAGCGCCCCCGGCGGCATCAGCGTCTGCCCGAACCCCCTGCTATGCTCGCGGCACCCCTGCGAGATGGAACCTGCTGTGACCCACTCACCCCCTCCCGGTGGTTCGAAGCCGCCTCGCACCCGCCCATGACCATGCTCGGCGTGCTAGACCAGTCACCCATCCGCAAGGGTGGCACCGCCTCGGAGGCCATCCGCGAGACCGTCGCCCTGGCGCAGGCCTGCGACCGCTTCGGCTACAGCCGCTACTGGCTGGCCGAACACCACAGCTCCGGCGGCCTTGCTTCGGCCTCTCCCGAAGTGCTCATCGGCCAGGTCGCGGCGAACACGGGACGGATCCGCGTCGGCTCCGGCGGCGTGATGTTGCCGCACTACAGCCCGCTCAAAGTCGCCGAGCAGTTCCGGATGCTGGAAGCCCTCTACCCGGGACGCATCGACCTCGGCGTCGGGCGAGCCCCCGGCAGCGACCGCCGGACGGCAGACGCGCTGGCCACCGGTCCCGGGCGCCTGGGGATTGAGCACTACCCGGACCAGCTCCTGGACCTCTATGGCTTCCTTTCGGGCACCATCCCGCCGGAGCACCCCTTCCACGGGATTCGCGCCATGCCGGAAGGCGAAACGATGCCCGAACTCTGGCTGCTGGGTTCGACCCAGGCGAGCGCCGACTACGCGGCCGAACTGGGCTGGAGCTTCTGTTTCGCGCACTTCATCAGCCCCGAAGGCGGCGAGGACGTCATCCGCCGCTACCGTGAGCGGTTCGAGCCGTCGCCGTTTCTTCGCGAACCGCGGGCCGCGCTCGCTGTCTCGGCCACCTGCGCCGAAACCGACGAAGAAGCCGAACACCTCTCCTGGAGCCGCTGGTCGTGGCGCATTGCCAACAACCACGGCCAGCGTGGCGGCATCCCCTCTCCGGAGGAGGCGAAGGCGTTCCCTTACACCGAAGCCGAACTGGACTATATCGCCTTCATGCGCCGCCGTTCGATCCACGGCTCGCCGGGCCACTGCCAGGATCGCATGCTCGAACTGGGCGCCGATTTCGGGGGTATCGACGAGTTCATCGTCGTCACCATCACCCACGACTTTGCCGCCCGCATCCGGTCCTACGAACTGCTCGCCAGGGCGTTTGGCCTCGCGGGTTAGAACCCCTGCGTGCCGTCGAGCCAGCGCAGCCCGTCCACGAGCACGCCGCCCGCGGCGAGTTCCCAGTGAAGGTGCGGACCGGTCGACAGCCCCGTCGTGCCCACGTACCCCAGTACCTGGCCCTTGCCGACGACCTGGCCCGCCACCACGGCAAGCTGCTGGAGGTGGGCATACCCGGAGAGCACGCCACCCCCGTGGTCGATGATGACCATGTTCCCGCGCACTGCCATCTCTTCGGCGAGGACGACGACTCCCGCGTTAGTGGCGCCCACCGCCGCGCCATCGATGGATGGCCCCCCGTCGCGGGTGCCGATGTCGGTGCCCCCGTGGTGGCCGGAGACTGGTCCCCCGTTGAATGACCGCTGTTCCCCGAAGTAGCCGCTGATGGGGAAGACGTCCAGGTCCACCGGAGCCACCCAGGTCCCATCCCACCGCACGGGCGTGACGCCGGAATAGATGTCCCGGAGGCGGTCTTCCTCAGCCTTGACGATCTCCGGCGTCAATCCGCCGCCAACGCCGGGCGGGAGCGTGATGTAGTCGACCGTCCATTGCGTTGCAAGGACCTCGACCGTCACCACGAAGCGCGCTGCCTCGCCCCAACGGTCGATGATCTGGACCGTCAGCGGCGTGGCGCCCGGCGGGTCCTCGGTTCCTATCCCGAAGATCGCGACCAGCGTCCCGTTGCCGCCGTCGAGCAGCGGGGCGGTTCGTCCCAGCATCGCCACAGAACCGGAGGTCGCGGCCGGGACCGAAACGAAGACTGCGCCGCCCTGGTAAACCCCCGTCGTCGAGAGAGATGGCCTTGCCGGGAACCCGTCGACCGCCAGTCCGGCGAGGACCGCCACCGTGGGGCTGCCCGCTTCCTCCGCCGCGACATCGCTTCGACCGCTTCCAGTCCCGTCGGCGAAGCTGGAAAGGCCAAGGAGCGCGGCCAGCACCGGCAGGCTCCAGCGGCCGGCTCGCACCGCTGTCATCCCGGGCCGCGAAGCGCCCGCCGGGCCGCGTCCCGGGCACGGTCCACGATCCCGAGCACGTCGGTCGGCCTCGGGATCCCTGCGAGGATGAAGTTCGGCTGTTCGGCTGCCGTCTGGCAGCGCACGTCGCCGAAGTTGAACATCGTCGGCAGCACGCCCTCCTTCTGGACGCGGATATCCTCGACATCGACGAGGTCGGCCGATGCCATCTGGTGGTGGAACCAGTGGCGCCGCACTGAATCGACGATCCGTTGATTCGTCACCACCCACGTGTCGTACTGATAGCGGTACCAGGTGAAGTAGACGCGGACGGCCCAGTAGACGACCCAGGCGGCGTCGATGAGCCAGACGGCCTTCGCGGCGACGCCGTCCATCCCCGCCGTCTTCGACACGAGCAGGACCAGCAGCAGCGGCGCGAGGACGGCCACGAGCGCCATCGCCACGAGCTTGGGGTAGACGTAAAGCCAGTGGCGGCGGCAGAACACGAGGACGTGCTCCCCGTCCTGCAGCTCGAACGGGAGCTTCTGGGGCTTCGCGAGCGTGGGTGCTTGGGCTGGCGGCTGTGTCACTTGCGCTCCCTTCGGCGCGCCTCGCAGGCGTCCTGGATGAACGGAATCATGCGCCCGGTATCCAGTGTGGCGCCACCCCCAACTTCCACGAATCGCCCGAAGGTGCGCCCCGGCAGGTACGACCAGGGGACGGCCCCGAATCCTTCCCGGAGCGAATCCTCGTCACCCGCCGCCGGCTTCAGGATCACGCCATCGCCGAGCAGGATCAGGAACATCTTGCCGTCGACCAGGTAGCAGTGCGCCCCGAACATCACCCGCGCACTCACGCCCGGCAGCGTCATCACCGCCGGGTCGAGGGTATCGCGCAGGGCCGTCGAGTAGGCCATGGCGGCGGCTAGCGGGTGACCGCGCCGTCCGACGCGCTCGACACCCCGCGGGCGTACTTCGCAAAGACGCCGGTCTTGTACTTCGGTTCGGGCGCAGTCCAACCAGCCTTGCGCCGGTCCAGTTCGGCTTGCCCCACTTCCAGGTCGAGCCGCCGGTTGGGGATGTCGATGTTGATAAGGTCTCCCTCGTGGACGAAGGCGATCGGCCCGCCCACCGCTGCCTCCGGGGCGACGTGCCCGGCCATCAGGCCACGGGTGGCCCCGCTGAAGCGCCCGTCGGTGAGTAGTGCGACGGTTTCGCCAAGCCCTACGCCGACCAGCGCGGCAGTCACGCCCAGCATCTCTCGCATCCCCGGGCCACCCTTCGGCCCCTCGTTCCGAATGACCATCACGTCCCCGGGCTTGATCCGCCGCTCCGAGACCGCCGCGAAGGCATCTTCTTCGCGTTCGAACACGCGCGCCGGACCGCGGTGTTCCAGCCGTTCGTGGCCGGCGACCTTGACCACGCACCCCTCCGGCGCGAGGTTCCCTTTGAGGATGACGAGGCCCCCCGTCGGCTTCAGGGGCGACTCGACCGGCACGATAACGTCTTGCCCCGGCGTTTCGACGGCCTTCGCCGCTTCTTCGGCGATCGTCTTCCCGGTGACGGTCATGGCGCTGCCGTGGAGCTTACCGGCGTCCACCAGCCGCTTCGCGAGGAGCGGGGTGCCGCCCGCGCGGTCCATGTCCAGCGCCACATAACGGCCTCCGGGGCGCAGGTCGCCGATCAGCGGCGTGGCGTTGCTCACGCGGTCGAAGTCGTCCACGTCCAGCTTGATCCCAACTTCGGCCGCCATCGCGATCAGGTGGAGGACGACGTTCGTGGATCCGCCCGTGGCCGCGGCGCAGGCGATACCGTTTTCGAAGGCGTCCCGCGTGAGGATGTCGGACGGCCTGAGGCCCCGCTTCAGCACGTCCATCACCAGTTCGCCGGTGCGGAAGGCGACCTTCTCTTTGCGGGGGTCGGTGGCCCCCACGGTGCCGCTGCCCATCGCGGCAAGGCCGAGGAACTCGACCACCGTGGCCATCGTGTTGGCGGTGTACTGGGCGCCGCAGGCCCCCGCTCCCGGACAGGCCACCCGTTCGAGCGCGTCCAGTTCGGCGTCGGTGATCTTGCCCGCGGCGTGCTGGCCCACGGCTTCGAAGACGTCCTGCACGGTAACGTCGCGGCCCTGGTACGAACCGGGGGCGATCGACCCGCCGTACAGCATCACCGTCGGGAGGTTCAGCCGTGCCGCAGCCATCGCCCCCGCGGGGATGGTCTTGTCGCAGCCGACGATGATGACGGCGGCGTCGAACGAATACCCGACGCCCATCAGTTCGATCGAGTCGGCGATCACTTCGCGGCTGATGAGGGAGGCCTTCATGCCTTCGGTGCCCATCGACATGCCGTCGCTGATGGCGACGGTGTTGACTTCGAGTGGCGTACCGCCCGCCGCGCGGACCCCGGCCATGACCTGGGCCGCGAGTTCGCGCTGGTTGAAGTTACAGGGCATCGTGCCGATCCAGCTGTGGGCGACCATCACGAGCGGGCGGTGGATCTCCTCTGCTTGGAGGCCGATAGCGTAGAGGTAGGAACGCGCCGGGGCGCGGCCGGGGCCGTCGAGCATGACGCGGCTGTGCTGGCGGGGGTCGTAAGGCATGGGAGTCTCCGGGCGTGGGCTGGTGTGCGAAGCTTACCGCGCCGCCCCCGCGGGGACGAACGCGCCCCTACTTCGCCGCTGACTTCGCCGCCACTTCCGCCATCGCCTCGCCGAGCCGGTGCATGCCCTCTTCGATCTCTTCCATGGGCACGTAGCTGAAGGCCAGGCGGATGTGCTGGGTGGCGCGGCCGTCCGCGAAGAACTGCGGCCCCTGCCCGACGATCACGCCCTTCGCGTTCGCCGCCGTCGCCACGTCGCGCGAACTCATCCCCGGGCGCAGGAGCAGCCAGAGGAAGAAGCCGCCGTCGGGCCGCGTGTAGGTGCAGTAGCCGGAGCAATAGCGCCGGAGGCCGTCCTCGACGCGCTCCAGCTTGCGCCGGTAGATGCCCTTCAGGTTCGCGATGTGCCGGTCGAGGTCGCCGTTGCGGATGGTCTCGGCGATGACGCGCCCCATGAACGCGCTGGAACCCATGTCGAAGCGCACGGCCGACATCCGGCTGATGAGCGCTTCCGGCCCCATCGTCCAGCCCATCCGCAGCCCGGTCGCGAGGATCTTCGAGAAACTCGAAATCTTGACCGCGTGGTCGCCGCCGCTGAGGGCGAACAGAGACGGCGGCGGCTGGGTGTCAAACCAGAGTTCGCCATAGGCGTCGTCTTCGAGGATGAAGGTCCTGTACTCCCGGGCCAGTTCGACCATCTTTTCGCGGCGGTCGATCTTGAGGGTGATGCCGGCCGGGTTCTGGTGGGTGGGGATGCAGTAGATGAACTTCGCCCGCTTGCCCGCGTCGGCCAGCTTCTTCAGTTCCTCCTCCAGCATGTCCACGCGCAGCCCGAGTTCGTCCATGGGGACCGCCACCTGGCGCGCCCCGAACGAGCGGATCGTGCGCATGCTGCCGGGGAAGTTGGGGCTTTCGACCACCACCACGTCGCCGGGGTCGATCAGCGTTTCGCACATGATCCCGATGCCGTGGGCGGACCCGGAGACGACCATCACCTGGTCTACGCTCACGGGGATACCTTCGATCCGCGACGACCGCTCGGCGATGGCCTCGCGCAGGGGCCGGGGGCCGAAGGTGCCGTTGTATTCGAGCGCTTCCTTCTGTTCGCGGTCGATGACGGTGCGCGCCGCCTTGAGCAGGATCTCGCCCGGCAGCGACGGGATGTCCGGCAGCCCGCCGGCGAAGGAGATCACCGGGCGCGGGTCGGGCGTGGCGGCGGCCCAGACGGTGGGGCCAAGGATCTTCGCGCGCTGGCTGACGACCTCTTCGAGGTGGTCGGCGTCCCAATACTTCTGTTCGGTCATGGTGCTGGCTCCGGGGGGTGCGATGCGTTCCAGTATATGCGCCCGGGGAATAGCGGCGCGCCGGGAATAGGGCGCGGGAATCGCTGCAATCAGAAGTGCGTCAGGCCGATGCTGGACTCGACGGGGTTCTTGACGCGACTGCTATACTGGCCTTTCACCAACCCGCGCTCTTGAGTTTGGGAATGTTTTCACAAAGCGACCCGGTCCCGGCCGGACGCGCGGTGGCTCCGCACATTCCTCACAACAAGGGCCTCGGGACACCAGATGGGAACTGCGATGGCTCGTCCGGGTCTACCTGCCGCCCAGGGTCTCTATAACCCGCGTTACGAACACGACAGCTGCGGCGTGGGCTTTGTGGTGCACCTGAAGGGGCAGCGGTCCCACCAGATCATTGACGACGGGCTCACGGCGCTGGAAAACCTTTACCACCGCGGAGCAAGCGGCTCCGAGGTCAATACCGGCGACGGGGCCGGCATCCTCATCCAGTTGCCACACGAGTTCTTCCGCCGCGAATGCGCCGCGCTGGGCATCCGTCTCCCGGAGGACGGCCACTACGGCGCCGGCACGCTCTTCTGCCCACCGGATGCTCGCGCTCGTGCCCAGGGGCAGGCCCTCTTCAACGCGATTGTCGAAGAAGAAGGGCAGCACCTTCTCGGCTGGCGCGAAGTCCCGACCAACAACGCGACCCTCGGCGCCACCGCCCTCGCCGCCGAACCGGCCATGTTGCAGGCGTTTGTCGCCCGCGGTAGCGACATCGCCGACGATGACGCCTTCGAACGGCGTCTGTACGTCATCCGCAAGCGATTCGAAAAGGCGATCGGCCGCTGGGGCATCAAGGACGACGAGTACTTCTACTTCGCCAGCCTTTCTTGCCGCACGTTCGTCTATAAGGGCATGCTCACCGCCCGTCAGCTGCGCGATTACTACCCTGACCTCTCCGACCAGCGGATGATCAGCGCCCTGGCGATGTTCCATTCGCGCTTCAGCACGAACACGTTCCCGAGCTGGGAACTCGCCCACCCCTACCGCTACATCTCTCACAACGGCGAAATCAACACGCTTCGGGGCAACGTGAACTGGATGACTGCCCGCGAATCGCTCTTTCAGACGCCCCTGATCCCGGACATCCACAAGATCCTCCCGATCATCGACGAGCACGGCAGCGACACGGCCTGCCTCGACAACGCCCTCGAAATGCTCGTGCTGACGGGCCGTTCGCTCCCCCACGCGATGATGATGCTCATCCCCGAGGCCTGGAGCGGCCACGAATCCATGAGCGCCGAGAAGAAGGCGTTCTACGAATACCACGGGTGTCTGATGGAGCCGTGGGACGGCCCGGCCTCCGTCGCCTTCACCGATGGCAAGTCGATCGGCGCCGTCCTCGACCGCAACGGTCTCAGGCCGTCCCGCTTCTACGTGACGAAGGACGACATCGTCGTGATGGCGTCCGAAGTGGGAGTCCTTCCCATCGATCCCGAGCGGGTGCTGCGTAAGGGTCGCCTCCAGCCCGGGAAGATGTTCCTGGTCAGCCTCGAAGAGGGCCGGATCATCGACGACGCCGAACTCAAGAATCGCCTCGCCACCGAGAAGCCGTATGCCGATTGGCTGAAGCGCGACTTGCTGCCGCTTGAGCAGGTGCCGCCGGCCGAGCCGCCAGCCCGCATGGAGGGCGACACCCTCCTTACGCAGCAGATGGCGTTCGGGTACTCACTCGAAGACCTGAAGTACATCCTCGGCCCGATGGCCAGGAATAGCGAAGAAGCAATTGGTTCGATGGGCACGGACACGCCCCTCGCGGTGCTATCGAACCGGCCCCAGCCGCTCTACAACTACTTCCAGCAGCTCTTCGCCCAGGTGACGAACCCGCCGCTCGACGCGATCCGGGAAGAGATCGTGACATCCGTGAAGACGGTGATCGGCCCCGAAGGCAACCTGCTCGACCCGGAACCGGAGAGCTGCCACCTCATCGCCCTCGACACCCCCATCCTCTCGAACGAGGACCTCGCGAAGATCAAGACGCTGCGCGATCACGCCCTCCGCGCCACCATCCTGCCGATGCTCTTCCCCGCCAGGGCCGGTCCCGCCGGGCTCGCCCCCGCCATGGCGGCCCTCTGCGAGCAGGCCGACGCGGCGATTGCCCACGGCGCCAAGGTTCTCATCCTCTCTGACCGTGGGGTCGACGCCGAGAATGCCGCGATCCCGACGCTCCTCGCTGTGGCGGGGCTCCACAACCACCTCGTCCGCGAGAAGAAGCGGACCCAGGTGGGCCTGGTGGTCGAAACCGGTGATGCCCGTGAGGTCCACCACTTCGCCCTGCTCATCGGCTACGGGGCGGGCGCGATCAACCCCTACCTCGCCCTCGACACCCTCGAACAGATGCGCGAGGAGGGCTACATCGACGGCGACATCTCTTCCGAAGAAGCGGCGAAGCATTACCTCAAGGCGATCAAGAAGGGCGTTGTGAAGGTGATGTCGAAGATGGGCATCTCCACGGTGCACAGCTACCGCGGCGCCCAGATCTTCGAAGCCATCGGCCTCTCTGAACCGCTCGTCGACACCTACTTCACGAAGACCGTCTCCCGGATCGGCGGGATCGGCATCGAAGAGGTGGGGATGGAAGCGCTGGCCCACCACCATCGCGCCTTCCCGTCGCGCGAGGGCGGTCTCCACGAACTGGAATGGGGCGGGCAGTACCAGTGGCGCCGCGACGGCGAGTACCACTTGTTCAATCCCGACACGGTCTTCCGGCTCCAGCACGCCACGCGCAGCGGCCAGTACGAGATCTTCCGCGAATACTCCCGCCTGGTGAACGACCAGAGCGAGAACATGGCGACGCTCCGCGGCCTCTTCGAATTCAAGCCCGGGCGCCAGCCGGTCCCTATCGAGGAAGTCGAACCGGCGGAGAACCTCTTCAGGCGCTTCGCCACGGGTGCGATGTCGTTCGGTTCGATCAGCGCCGAGGCCCACGAGACGCTGGCAATCGCGATGAACCGCATCGGCGGCCGCAGCAATACCGGGGAAGGCGGCGAAGATCGTCGCCGCTACATCCCCGACCCCAACGGCGACAGCCGGCGAAGTTCGATCAAGCAGGTCGCATCCGGCCGCTTCGGCGTCACCAGCGAGTACCTGGTCAATTCCGACGAAATCCAGATCAAGATGGCGCAGGGCGCCAAGCCCGGCGAGGGTGGCCAGCTTCCGGGGACAAAGGTGTACCCCTGGATCGCGGAGGTGCGCCACGCCATCCCTGGTGTTGGCCTCATCAGCCCGCCGCCGCACCACGACATCTACTCCATCGAAGACCTCGCCCAGCTGATCCACGATCTCAAGAATGCCAACCCCCGGGCCCGGATCAGCGTGAAGCTGGTCGCCGAAGTCGGCGTCGGGACCGTGGCGGCCGGCGTCGCCAAGGCGAAGTCCGACGTGATCCTGATCAGCGGCCACGATGGCGGGACCGGCGCCAGCCCCCTCACCTCCCTGAAGCACGCCGGCGGCCCGTGGGAACTCGGCCTGGCCGAAACCCAGCAAACCCTCGTCCTCAACAAGCTCCGCGACCGGGTGATCGTCCAGACTGACGGCCAGATGAAAACCGGCCGCGACGTGGTCATCGCCGCGCTGCTCGGGGCCGAAGAGTACGGATTCGCCACCGCGCCGCTCGTGGTTATGGGCTGCGTGATGATGCGCGTCTGCCACCTCGACACCTGCCCCGTTGGCGTCGCCACCCAGAATCCGCAGCTCCGCGACAAGTTCACGGGAAGGGCGGAACACGTCGTCAACTTCTTCCGCTTCGTTGCCGAAGAAGTCCGCGAGCTCATGGCCCAACTCGGTTTCCGCAGCCTCGACGAGATGATCGGCCGCAGCGACTTGCTCGACGTGCGCCGGGCCGTCAATCACTGGAAGGCCCAGGGCCTCGATTTCTCCGCGATCCTCTACCGTCCCGAAGTTGGCCCCGAAGTGGCGACGCGCTGCGTCACCACCCAGGACCACGGCCTCGCTCACGCCCTCGACCAGGAAATCCTGCCGCTCGTTGCTCCGGCCTTGGAGCGCGGCGAACAGGTCCGCCTGGAGATGCCGATTCGGAACATCCACCGGACCGTCGGCACCATCACCGGCAGCGAACTCACCCGCAAGTACGGCTTCAACGGCCTCCCCGACGACACGATTCACATCAAGTTCTCGGGTTCGGCCGGCCAGAGCTTCGGCGCGTTCCTGCCCTCCGGCATGACCCTCGAACTCGAAGGCGACTCGAACGACTACTTCGGCAAGGGTCTCTCCGGCGGCCGCCTCGTGGTTTATCCTCCGAAGACCGCCACCTTCGTCCCCGAAGAGAACATCGTCATCGGCAACGTCGCGCTCTACGGCTCCACCAGCGGCTCCGCCTTTATTCGTGGCGTCGCGGGCGAACGCTTCTGCGTCCGGAACAGCGGCGCTGTCGCCGTAGTCGAAGGTACCGGCGACCACTGCTGCGAGTATATGACCGGCGGCCGTGCCGTCATTATCGGGCCTACCGGGCGCAACTTCGGGGCCGGCATGAGCGGCGGCATCGCCTATGTATACGACGCCGACGGCAGCTTCCTCACCCGCTGCAACCCGGACATGGTCGGTCTCGAACCGCTCAAGGAAGAGGAAGACCTGGAACTGGTCCACGGCCTTATGGAGCGCCACCGCCAGTACACGGGGAGCAGCGTCGCCGCCGGCTTGCTGCAGGACTGGCCCGCTGCCGCCGCCCGCTTCGTGAAGGTTATGCCCAACGAATATCGCCGTGTGCTGGAGGAGCGCCGCCGTGCCGCTACCCCATCATCGCAGGCGCCCACGAACAACCCGGTGGGGGCCGCTCGTGGCTAAACCCACCGGCTTTATGGAGTACCGGCGCGACACGCCAACGCGCCGGGCTGCCGAACAGCGCGTCCACGACTGGCTCGAAGTCTACGAGGACTTTCCCGTTGCGAAGCTCCGCGAACAGGCCGCCCGCTGCATGGACTGCGGCATCCCGTTCTGCCACCAGGGCTGCCCCCTCGGCAACATCATTCCCGACTGGAACGACCTCGTGTACCGGGAGCGCTGGCAGGAGGCGATTGAGCGCCTCCACGCGACCAACAATTTCCCGGAGTTCACCGGCCGCCTCTGCCCGGCGCCCTGCGAGGCCGCCTGCGTGCTCGGCATCAACAACGACCCCGTCACCATCAAGCAGGTCGAACTCACCATCGTTGAGCGCGCCTGGGGTGAGGGCTGGATAACGCCGGAGCCCGCCCGGGCGCTCACGGGGAAGTCGGTCGCGGTCGTCGGCTCGGGTCCGGCTGGCCTCGCCGCCGCCCAGCAGCTTGCCCGGGCTGGCCACTCGGTCACCGTCTTCGAACGCGACCACCGCATCGGCGGGCTCATGCGCTACGGCATCCCCGACTTCAAGATGGAGAAGCGCTTCCTCGACCGCCGCCTGGCCCAGATGGAGGCGGAGGGCGTGGTCTTTCGCCCGGGCGTGAACGCTGGCGTCGATGTCACTGGCGCCGAGCTCCGCGGCCAGTTCGACGCGATCTGCCTCGCCGGCGGGGCCACCCAGGCGCGCGACCTCGACGTGCCCGGCCGCGACCTTAAGGGCGCCTACTTCGCGATGGAGTATCTCCCCCTCCAGAACAAGCGCAACGCGGGTGACGAGATCCCGGGCGACGCGTTCATCGACGCTGCCGGCAAGCGCGTGATCATCCTCGGCGGCGGCGATACCGGCGCCGACTGCCTCGGCACGGCCCTCCGCCAGGGCGCCCGCGAGGTGCTCCAGTACGAACTCCTTCCGCGGCCGCCGGCAACTCGGCCTGAGGCGAACCCGTGGCCCACGTATCCGAACGTCTACCGTGTTTCGTCGGCCCACGAAGAGGGCGGCCTCCGGGACTACTCCATCCTGACGAAGCGGCTCTCCGGCGAGAACGGCGTCCTCACGCGGCTTCACGCGGTGCGCGTCGAGTTCGTGACCGAGAGCGGCCGCCAGGTCATGCGAGAAGTTCCCGGGTCTGAGTTCGAGGAAGAGGCGGACCTCCTCTTCCTGGCGATGGGCTTCCTTGGGCCCGAGAAGGGCGGTCTCCTCGAACAACTCGGGGTCGAGTTCACCGAGCGCGGCAACGTCCGGGCCGACGAGGACAAGATGACCAGCGTCCCGGGCGTGTTCACGGCTGGCGACATGACGCGCGGCCAGTCGCTCATCGTCTGGGCGATCGCAGAGGGCCGGACCGCGGCCATCGGCATCGACCGCTACCTGATGGGCGAAACTGCACTGCCCGAAACCACCCGGGCATAGCGGCCGAATCCAGGCCTCGAACCGTGGTCAGGCATCGCGGGATACGAGGTACTCTCCCACGGCCCTGAATCCGGCCTCGGCGGCTGCCGCCAGCCGTAGCTGGCTGAGTTCGCCCGCCGCGGCCTCCACGAATGTGGACGCCAGTTCGCGGCAGCGCCTGTCCGCCCGGGCGCGTTCGAGCGCGGAGACCACGCGCGCGACGTCCGGGGCGCTGGCCCCGTATTCGGCTGCGATCACCGGTCCTTCTACGGGGTCGCCGAGCCCGTAGATGATGGGGAGGGTCTTCTTACGGCGGGCGATGTCATTGGCCGTGGACTTCCCGGTGAGGGAGCTCTCTCCCCATGTGCCGAGGTAGTCGTCCTGGACCTGGAACGCCAGACCAACCTGGAGTCCCCATCGCCCCATCGCGGCCGAGACTTCCGGCGGGGCCCCGGCCAGGATAGCGCCGATCTCAAGCGGCGCGGCGAGCATTGCTCCGGTCTTGCCCGCCACCATCTCCATGTACTCGCCTGGAGTGACGCGGTCGCGCGATTCGAAGGCGATGTCCGCCCATTGCCCCCCGATCATGGCCTCCGCGGCACGGTTCAGCACCGCGAGCGCGGCGATTCTCGCATCAGCGGGGCACGTGGCCTCCACCAGCACCGCGAACGCCTTTGAGTACAGGTAGTCGCCAACGTTGATCGCCTGCGCCTCACCCAGGAACGACCACAGCGTCGGCCTCCCGTGGCGCTCCGCGTCGCGGTCCTGAATGTCGTCATGGACCAGCGAGAAGTTGTGGATGAGTTCGATTGCGACGGCCCCAGGCATCGCTTCTGCCGCCGTTCCGCCCAGCGCTTCCGCTGCCATCAGGCAAAGCGAGGGGCGGATGCGTTTTCCGCCCGCGTCCGCAGGGCGCCCGTCGCGGTCTTCCCATCCCATGGCGTAGCGCGCGGCAGATGCCAACCCTCCCGGCGAACTCCCAATCGCGGCCTTGAGCGCCACTTCGAGTTCGGCCCGGTGGCGCAGCAGTGACGCGGGAGGAGGCACCATCGGCTCAGGCGGGCGCCAGTTCGACCGGCGCCTCGAATGCTGCTGGAGCGGCGGCCGCCGGCGGTCGGCCCAGCACTGACCGTGCACGCTCCGCGATCCCGGCGGCGTCGAGGCCGTGGAGGTGGCGGAAGGTCACCTGGGGGCCGTGGTCGACGATCGCGTCGGGCATGGTGAGCATGGTGAGTAGCCGGTCGGCGAGGCCGTGCTCGGCGAGGAGTGCGAGGACGCCTTCGCCGAAGCCGCCGGCCTGCACGTTCTCTTCGGCCGTCACGATCCCACCCGTCTCCCGGGCGAGCCGGAGGATGAGGTTCTCGTCCAGCGGCTTGGCGAAACGGGCATTCACCACGGTCGCTTCAATCCCCGTGTCCTCAAGGATGCGGGCGGCCTGCAGGCATTCGGTCACGGGCGTCCCGAAGGCGAGCAGGGTGATGTCGCGCCCTTCGCGGAGCACTTCGGCCTTCCCGATCGGGAGCGCCTTCATCGGCAGGTCGGTTGGGGCGCCGGTGCCGGTTCCCCGGGGGAAGCGCACCGCGAACGGCCCATCGTGGTTGACCCCGGTATAGAGCAGGTCGCGCAGTTCCGTTTCGTCCTTCGGCGCCGCGACCACCATGTTTGGGAGGCACCGGAGGTAGCTGATGTCGATGAACCCCTGGTGGGTCTTGCCATCGTCGCCAACGTATCCTGCCCGGTCCATGGCGAACACCACGGGCAGGTTCTGCACGACGACGTCGTGGACGATAGAGTCGAAGCCCCGCTGGAGGAAGGTCGAGTAGATCGCCGCGATCGGCCGCATCCCCTGGGTCGCCATCCCCGCGGCGAAGGTCACCGCGTGCTGCTCGGCGATACCCACGTCGAACACGCGGTCCGGGTGCTTCCGGTGGACAGGCGCGAGGCCAGTGCCTTCCAGCATCGCCGCCGTCACAGCGACGACGCGGGGGTCCTGTTCGATCAGTTCCTGGGTGGCCTGGGCGAAGACCTGGCTATACGTGGGCACCGGGGGCGCCGCCGCCGGGTCGGCCGCTTTCTTCATCCAATAGGTGCCGCTGTGGCTCTTGATCGGGTCGGCTGCGGCTTCGGGGATGCCGTGGCCTTTTTCCGTGAGGATGTGGAGCAGCACCGGCTTGGTGCGCACCTTCTTGATGGCCGCGAGCGTCGCCTCGAGTTCGTAGAGGTCGTGGCCATCGACCGGCCCGTAGTACTCGAACCCGAACTGTTCCCAGAACCGCGCCGGCACGAGGAGGTCGCGCATGCTTGCCTTGACGCGCTTGGCCCCTTCCCAAACCTGCCGGCCGAGCGGGAGGTGTTCGACCATGCTGCCAATCTCTCGCTTCGCGTTGCGGTAGAGAGGATCGATCCGCAGCTTGTTGACGTTCCGGCTGAGCGCGCCGACGTTCGGCGAAATCGACATTGCGTTGTCGTTGAGGATGACGATGACGTCTTCCTGGAGGTGCCCGGCGTGGTTCATCGCCTCGAGCGACATCCCGGCGGTCATCGCGCCGTCGCCCACCACGGCAACGACATGGTTGTGCTCTCCCCTGAGGTCGCGGGCCACGGCCATGCCGACAGCGGCGGAGATCGCGGTACCAGCGTGACCGGCGCCGAAGGCATCGTGCTCGCTTTCGTTTCTGTCGGCGAACCCGGAGAGGCCCTGGTACTGGCGGATGGTCGCCATCCGCTCTTTCCGGCCGGTCAGGATCTTGTGGACATAAATCTGATGACTCACGTCCCAGAGGATCTTGTCCTTCGGCGAATCGAAAAGGCGGTGCAGGGCGATCGAGAGTTCCACCACACCGAGGTTCGATGCAAGGTGCCCGCCGCCGCCGATGCAGTGGACCGTCTCTACCAGGAATTCGCGGACTTCGCGGGCGAGTTCCTGGAGTTCGGCGTGGGAGAGGGATCGGAGGTCGGCCGGGGAGTCAACGCGGTCGAGGATGCGGGTCAACGGCAACTCCTTGTGGGCGCCTATCAGCGAAGCACAATCCGCGCCGGGGTGCAGTCGGGCAGCTTACGGCGCGCCGTGACGGCGGCATGGGCCTACCCGCGAGCCTACGAAAATCCAACGTACGGGGGCGCCGCGGGTGGGTCAAGGACTGGCTTCAGGACGGGTTGATGGCGCCCACGCGCGGGCCTTCGAATGACTGCCGGTGGACCTCCGCGGGGGGCTCCTGCGCGGCCGGCAGGCGAATGGTGAAGGTTGTCCCGACGTCTACGGTCGATGTCACACCCACGGTGCCGCCCATGCTCTGCACCAGTTCCCGGACAATCGCGAGCCCGAGGCCGGTGCCCCCGTCGCGCCGGCTGCGGCTTTTCTCTACCCGGTAGAACCGGTCGAACACGCGCTCCAGGTCCTTCGGGGCAATCCCCGGGCCGTTGTCGGCAACGGCGATCACTGCCCATGGCCCGTCCCGGCGCGACCGCACCGTCACGGTGGAGCCTTCGCCGGAGTATTTGATGGCGTTGTCCACGAGGTTGAGCACTGCCCGGTAGAGCAGGTCTGGCGCTGCCTCTGCCTCCAGGTTGGGGTCCCCCTCTGTCCGGAGCTCGACCCCTTTGAGCCCCGCAACTGAGTCCAGCTGGTGGAAGACTTCGCGAACCACGCGGAACACCTCCACGGGCTCCCGCTCCGGTGCGTCGTGCTCGTTCACCGAAAGCAGCAGGAGGTCGTCGCTCAGCCTGGCGAGCCGTTCGGTTTGACCTTTGATCATCCCGACGAGACCCCGGTAGTCCTCGATCGTGGCGTCTTCGTCGTCCTCGGTCACGTCGATGTTTGTCCGGATCGAGGTCAGCGGCGTCCTGAGCTCATGCGAGGCGTCCTGCACGAACTGCCGCTGCTGCGTGAAGGACACTTCCAGCCGCCCGATCATGGAGTCGAAGGTGTCGGCCAGCGCCTTCAGTTCGTCATCCGGCCCGAGGTGGTTGATCCGCCGGCTCAGGTTGGAGGCGCTGATCTCCGATGCCGCCTCCGTGATATCGCGGACGGGCCGCAGCATCATTCCGGAGAAGAGGTAGCCCCCGACCCCGGAAGCGAGTGCCAGCCCGACGATCGCGATCAGCGACCATGTCTGCAGCCGCTCGATGTTGTCGGCGTAGATCTGGTCCTCGAAATACTTGACTGTCACCGTCAGCGCGGGGTCGCCGTTCATCGCCCGGCCGGGCCCGTCGCGCACGGGCTCCCAGAGGACGTCGCTGATCTCGTAGTTGTTGGGATGGTCCACTCTCGCGGCCACGTTCAGGGCGATCACGAAGGCGACGCCGAAAACCAGCAGCAGGCTGGAATACCAGACCGACAGCTTGAATCGCACCGTCCGCGCGAAAGCCGGGAGGCGAATCCTAGAGGACGTAACCTTTCCCCCGGATGGTCTCGATCAGTTGCTCGCCAAAGCCTTCATTCAGCTTGCGGCGCAGGTTGTTCATGTGCACCTTCACGGTCTGCGTGAAGGGGTTGGCGTGTTCGTCCCAGATGTGCTCCAGGAGTTCTTCTTGCGGCACCGCCCGGCCTTCGTTCCGCGCCAGGTAGTAGAGGAGGGCGAACTCCTTGGGCGTGAGATGGATCTCCTGCCCGTCGCGGCGCGAGCGATTCGTGTTCGGGTCCAGCTCCAGCCCCCGGGTGTTGAGGACCGGCTCGCGGAGACCGCCCTCCCGCCGGGCGACGGCCCGGATCCGCGCCTCCAATTCGCTGAACGCAAACGGTTTGACGAGGTAGTCGTCTGCACCGTGGTCCAGTCCCTCGATGCGTTCGCGGATCGAACTGCGCGCCGTGAGCATGATGATCCCGCCGGCGAAGCGGTCTTCGCGCAGCCGCCGGCACACTTCGATACCGTCGATCCGCGGCAGATTCAGGTCCAGGCAGACGACGTCGTACGAATTGACGCTCGCCTTCTCCAGCGCCTGTGCGCCGTCCAGGGCGACGTCGACGGCGTAGCCCTTCTTCACCAGCCCCCGCTCGATGGCGCTGGCGATCGTTTCTTCGTCTTCCACTACAAGGACTCGCATGAGCGGTCCACCTCCAACGGTCTCGTACCCACCCTAGACCCTGCCGCCCCAAACGAAGGTAAAGACCAAATGTAAAGACTCGCTTGCCGCTTCAGCCTTCCAGCTTCGGCGGGACCACCTCGACAGGCGCGTGGGTGATGTACTTCAGTGTCATCTCCCGCAGGTTGCCAGCTTTCAGCTGGCGGATGAGGAAGATGAACTTGCCCTGGAGTTCCTTCCCGAGTTCGGCGCGGATCTCCGAGGGAATGTCCCAGGTCTGCCGCTTGAACGGCCCCCAGGCCTTCTTGCGCGTCTTGTAGAAGAACTGCAGGTCCGTCTCGCCCTGGCTGCGTTCGTCTGCCAACTTGGTGTCCGAATACGTCCGCATCTCCGCCAGGAGGTCAGCCGGGAAGTGCGAGTGGTCCATGATCTGGTTCTGGAAGCCCGTCGCCAGGTGGATCTCGGCGGTCTCGACCTCCGGGAAGCGGTGGAACAGTTCGTCCGGCAGCGTGCTGGCGCCGTGCTGGACGGCGCCGGCCATGCCGTAGGTCTCGCGCCCCACCCGCGACATCTCGCGGAGCGTGTCGAAGTCGATGGCCACCTTCGCGATCGTCCCGTCGGGCAGGGGGATGCCGCCGTGGCTCGTGCCGGTCTGGACGCTCACCTTGGCGAGTTCGGGTCCCCTCGCGGCGACGATCGCATTGAAGCCGTCCACATACGCCATCAGCTCTTCGACCGTGCTGTTGTTCTTGCCGACCTCGCCGATCTCGCCGCCAATCGAGACCCGGACACCCTTCGGTTCGAGTTCGCGCACCAGCCTGGCCAGCCGTGCCGTCAGCTTCGCGTTCGGCGCCTGCTGGTCGCTCACCTTCTCGTAGCTCAGGTCCACGAGCGTCGATGCGTCGATGTCGATGCAGTAGAACTGTGCTGCCACAGCCTTCCTGATCAGGTCCTCCAGCGCCTTCGTCTCGCCCTCGGCGTCGGCGGCGAACTTCTTCGCGTTCGCCTGGAAGTGGTCACCCTGGATGAACACAGGCCCCTGGTATCCCTCGGCGATCGCTGCCGCGAGGACCACCGCTGCCATCTCCGCCGGTTCCTGGAAGGTGTACCCCATCTCCGACCGCGCGAGTTCAAAGACCGTCGCTGCACCGGCGGTCTCCTGCATCGCTCGGAACAGCGCCCGCGACATGTCGTACGCCATCCCCCGAATGTTCACGGCAGGCACCGTGAATCCGCTGACCTCGCCCCGGCCGCGCGCCTCGTAGAGGGCAGCGATGGACGATGGGACGGCCCCGAGCTGGGGCGCGGCAGCGTGGATCGCGTACCGGGCCAGCAGCTGGTCCTCCGCGTCGCCAAACACGGCGAGCCGGACGATGTCGTCGATGGAAGCGCGGACCGCGGCAGCATCACGCAGCGAGGGCCGGCCGCTAGAGATGGTGAGGACCGAGGTGAGCAACGTGTTCATGCGCCCTATTGTACGGCGGCTGGGAAGGCCGAGATAGCTTCGCCGCCGGGCAACAGAACGGGGCGACGCCTTCGCGCCGCCCCGGAGGTGACTCTGTTTGGGATGGCCCTCAGGCCGCCTGCTGGATGGCTCCCCGCCGATCGCCGCGCCGCTCCAGCATATAGCCGAAGCCCCGCACGTTGATGATGTAGCTCGGCTCCGAAGGGTCCGCCTCGATCTTCCGGCGGATGCGGCGGATGTACACTTTCACGATCTCCTGGGCCTCGCGGTCGGAGTACGTGTAGTCCTGCACCGCCCGTAGGATTTCGACCGGGCTCACGACCTTGCCGGCGTTCCGCGCCAGGTAGGCGAGGATCTTGAACTCGGTCGGCGTCAGCGGGATGGTCTGGTCTTCGCGAATCGCCTGACAGCGGTCGAAGTCGAGCACAAGGTCGCGGACTGTGATCGAGGCTGGGCCTTCTTCGACAACCGGAGCCGGCGCCTTGCGGCGGGCGAGCGCGCCCAGCTGGGCCGTCAGCATCTCCACGCCGTCGGTGTCGCGAAGGCAGATGTCTGCCCCCGCTTCCAACGCCGCGGTCAGTCCATGGGCGTGGGGCCCGGGCGCGATAACCATGAGCGCGGCGGTCGAACTCCGCGCCACGGACCGCACCAGGGCGAGGTCTGTGTCGTGGCGGGGGTCGATTGCCAGGACCACAAGATCCGGCTCGAACTGCGCCAGGAGACGCTCGGTCTCGCGGTCGTGGGGCCGTTCAGTCGTCGTGAAGCCGTGGCGCGCAAGCGCCGGCAGCACGTCCGACGATCGGTACTCGCGGGTGTGAGTGACAAAGGCGACCGCGGATCGATAACCCTGGTCGGAACGGTCTGTCATTGGTGGGGACCCCCATGGTTGCGTGTGGTCTCGGGTGAGGCCGTTGGTGGACCCTGCGCACAGTCGCGCTGGGCCCCGTGTGGACTACTGGTGTTCATTAGGGATCTTCGGCAGGAAAGGCGGCCCTAATAGGGTGCCGGTTCACTCTTTTCGTTCTTTCCTTGTCACTCCCCGGTCACGTACCCAGTCGCCGCCCGGAAGCGGGTCCGGCCGCGGGGCTGCGCCATGGATGACGCGGGCCCCGCGGCCGGCAACGGGAGGTGTCCGGGAGAAAGGTCAGGCGACTTCGCGCAAGAGCGTCCGTCGCAGGCGCTTCACGGCCTGGGCATGGAGCTGGCTTACCCGCGTTTCGGATACCGAAAGCACGTTGGCGATGTCCTTCATCGTCAGGTGCTCGACGTAGTACAGGGAGACGACAAGGCGCTCGCGCTCGGGCAGGACCTGCACGGCCTTCGCCAGTTCTTCGCGCAGTTCGCGTTCGTCCAAGCCCTTGGTGAAGTCAATGTCTTCGTCGGCCGTGGGCATTTCAGCGGCAGGAAACGAATCGCCGTCGTCGTCCTTTTCCAGCATCCGGTCGAGCGAGACGGTCACCCACCGCGCGTTCGAGGCGGCTTCCCGGAACTGCGGCAGGCTCAGGCCGAGGTGGTCCGCCGATTCCGCTTCCGTCGGCGTGCGCCCGAGTGACATCTCGAGTTCGCTCTGGGCGCGCTGCACGTCGCGGGCTTTCTGGCGCATGGTGCGGCTCAGACGGTCCATCCGCCGGAAGGCGTCGATCATGGACCCACGGATCCTGCGCACCGCGTAGGCGTGGAAGTTCGTGCCCTTCGTCGGGTCATACCGGCGCACCGCTTCGACCAGGCCGCAGGTACCGTAGCCGACGGCGTCTTCGAATTCGAGCAACCCCGGGATCTCCAGCGGCAGCGACCGCGCCACGCGCCGGACCAGCGGCGCGTATTGCATGACCAGCTGCTGCTGCTCCTCCAGGGTCAGGCGCATGCCTGGCACGGATTCAGTTGGAGTCTCCATCGACGACAGTTCCATGACGTTTCTCCCCGCTTTGAACCCCGGAGGCAACCTTGTGTTTTGGTTGTCGTTCCGGTGACTCGATTGTTCAGGGGGTAGCGGTGACAGAACAACGCACGCGGCGTGACGTCTCGGTGATCCTTCCGTGACATCGCACGACATAACGAAAACGGTCGCCGGCGAAAGGCCCAGGGTCGGGACCGTGAGGCTGCTTAACGACCGGTGCCGCCGCCGCTGCTAGACTCGTTTCATGAAGCGAGCAGCAACGCGGGCGGTCCGGGCCGGTTCCGTCACTATCGGCGGGGGCCACCCCATCGTCGTCCAGTCCATGTGCGCCACCCGCACGCAGGACATCGAGGCGACAGCCGGCCAGGCGAAGATGCTCCACGACGCCGGGGCCGGGCTCGTCCGGGTCGCGATCGATAGCGCGAAGGATGTCGAGGCCCTGGCTGAAGTGCGCGCTCGCGTCCCCGAGGCCAATCTCGTGATCGACCTCCAGGAGAGCTACCGCCTGGTCACCGAGGTCGCGCCCTACGTTGCCAAGGTCCGCTACAACCCCGGGCACCTCTACCACCACGAAAAGCGCAAGCCCGTCCGCGACAAGGTCGCCTTCATCGCCGAGGCAGCCGCCCGCCACGACATCGCCCTTCGCGTCGGCGTGAACTGCGGCTCGGTCGATCCCGCGGTGGCAGCGAAGTTCGAGGGCGCCGACCTGCCCGGCTTCGATGGCGTCACCGCGATGGTCGAAAGCGCCCTCGAACACTGCCGCTACCTCGATGACCTCGGCTTCACCCGCTTCGTCGTTTCCATGAAGGACAGCGACCCGAAGAAGGTGGTTGAGGGCAACCGCCGCTTCGCCGCCGCCCGTCCCGATGTCCCCCTCCACCTGGGCGTGACCGAGGCCGGGATGCTCCCCGACGGCGCCATCAAGACCCGGATCGCGTTCGAGCAGCTCCTTTCGGCAGGCATCGGCGATACCATCCGCGTCTCCCTCACCCTCCCCTTCGCCGAGAAGTGGCGCGAAGTCGAGGTCGGGAAGCAGATCCTCGCCGACATCGAGGCAGGCCGGTTCCGTTCGGTCCCCAAAGACTTCGGCACGGGGCTCAACATCATCAGCTGCCCCAGTTGCAGCCGCGTCGAGAACGAAGCCTTCGTCGACCTCGCCTTCAAGGTGAAGGAGATGGCTGCGTACGCCCGTGACTACGCCATCACCATCGCTGTCATGGGCTGCCGCGTGAACGGCCCCGGTGAAACCGACGACGCCGACCTCGGACTCTGGTGCGCCCCGAACTTCGTGAACCTGAAGAAGGGCGAGCACGAACTCGGCGCCTTCCCCTATGACACCGTCCTCGACCGGCTCAAGGTCGAACTCGACGCCCTTATCGCCGCGAAGAAGCCCGTGGTCTCCCGGTAGTCCGGCTGCGCCCCCGCGCGTAGGATGCGCGCATGCTCCTTGAAGACGACACCCTTGCCGCCGCCATCGGCGAAGCCCTCGTCGCCCGCGGCGAGAAAGTCGCCGTGTCCGAAACAACCGCCGGTGGGCTGATAAGCGCCCGGATGCTCAGCGTCCCCGGCGCTTCACGCTGGTTCGAAAGCGCCCTCGTCCCCTATTCCAGCCCGACGAAGTGGGCGGTCCTCGGCATGGACCGTGAGATTGCCCGCGAACACGGCGCTGTTAGCCCCGTATGGGTGACGGCCACCGCCGAAGCCATGCGCCGGGCGACGGGCGCGGCCTGGGCCGTCGCGGAAAGCGGCATCGCCGGGCCCCTGGGCAGCCGACGTTCACCGAAGCCGGTGGGGTCGGTCGCCATCGCCGTCGCCGGCCCCGAGGGGCCGCGTGCCGAAGAGCATCTCTTCCCCGGCACCCGGGTTCAGGTGATGGAACAGATCACGCAGCGTGCGCTGGAACTGCTCGCCGAGAGCCTGGGCGTCAAAGGATAGTGGGCGACGGCGCCGCCGTCCTCAGTACACGTCGAAGAGGTTGAAGCGCGGGCCGTCCTTGCAGCAGAGGCGGACGCCGTGTTTCGTGAAGATGGCGCAGCCGTAACACATCCCCCAGCCGCACGGCATGTTCTCTTCCATCAGGATCTCCGGCCGTTGCCGCCGCCCGTTCTGGCGCAGGACTTCCGCGAGGCTTTCGAACATCGCGTTCGGGCCACAGGCGTAGACGCGGCTCGCCCATTCCTGGTACTGCCCGAGGTGTTGGGTCACGAACCCCTTGGGCCCGGCCGACCCGTCTTCCGTGACCACGACGTACTCCACTTCCTTCGGCCACGCCGATGCCGGGAGGAGATGCGCCGCCGTCCGCGCGCCCATCATCGCCACCACCTGGTGCCCGGCCGCGATGGCCCGCTCGGCTGTGTCCACCATCGGCGCGATCCCCACGCCCCCGCCGATCAGGAGCAGGTTCCCGGGCTGGTGCGGCAGCCGCAGGCCGTTCCCGAGCGGCCCGTACATCCGCACCTGGTCGCCGCGGCCACGCCCGGCGAGCCAGCCGGTCCCCTTGCCGATGACGTTGTAGAGGATGGCGAAACGGTCGCCGTCGACGCGGTAGTAGCTGAAGGCGCGCGCGAACATCGGGTCGAGGCCGTCGCTGCTGCAGTGGACCATCACGAACTGCCCCGGCTGGACGTTCGCGGCCACCCCCGGGGCGTGGAACCATGCCGTCCGCACGCCCTCGTAGGCTGGTTCGTTCGAAAGCAGCGTCGCGGTCTCGATGATCACCCGTTCACGTACTCCGCAAGGGTCGCAATGTCGTATTCGGCCTGGCGGCTCAGCGCTTCCACTGCCGCCCGGGCGGTGTCGATGGAGGTGAAGCACGGGATGCGCTTCTCGGCCGCGGCACGGCGAATGTAGAACCCGTCGCGGAGGGTGCCCGTCAGCCGGCCTTCGGGCGTGTTGATGACGCACTGCACCGTCCCGTCGCGGACCACGTCGACCACGTTCGGGTGGTCCCCGGTGAGGACCTTCGTGATCACGGTCACCGGGAGCCCAAGGGCCTGGATCATCCGGCTCGTGCCCTCCGTGGCGTAGAGGCGGTAACCGGCGCCGGCAAGCTGGCGGATGAGGGCCGGCGCGTCCGCTTTGTCCCGGTCGCTCAGACTCAGAAGGATGGCGAGGTTCGGCTTCAGGGCCATGTCCGAAGCGAGGAGCGCCTTCGCGAGCGCCCCTTCGAAGTTCCGGTCGATGCCCATCACCTCGCCGGTGCTCTTCATCTCCGGCCCCAGGTGGGTGTCGACGTCCACCAGCTTCGACATCGAGAAGACCGGCGCCTTAATCGCCACCAGGTTCCGTTCGGGCCAGAGGCCGCCTTCGTAGCCCTGGTCCTTCAGCTTCTTCCCGAGCATGGCGTTCACGGCCAGTTGCACCATCGGCACGCCGGTCACCTTCGAAAGGAACGGCACCGTCCGGCTCGCCCGGGGGTTCACTTCCAGCACGTACACCTGTGGTTCCGCCCCTGGTTCGTGTGGCAGGACCACGTACTGGATGTTCGTCAGCCCGATGGCGCCCATTCCGAGCACGATCCGTTCGGTGTAGTCCCGCAGGACCTCGCGTTCGGCCGCGTCGAGGTGCGGGGGCGGGTAGACGGCCATCGAGTCCCCGGAATGCACCCCGGCGCGCTCGATGTGCTCCATGATCCCGGGGATGAGCACGGTCTCGCCGTCGCAGATGGCGTCGACTTCCACTTCGCGCCCTTCCAGGTACTTGTCGATGAGGATCGGCTTGCCCTGCGCCACCTCGGCCGCCTGGGCCATGAAGGTCACCAGTTCGTTCGCGTTCTGGACGATCTCCATCGCCCGCCCGCCGAGCACATACGACGGCCGCACCAGCACCGGGTAGCCGATCTGCTGGGCGATCTTCATCCCCGCTTCGAGCGTGGTGACGGCGGCGCCCGGCGGCTGAGGGATGCCGCGGTCCTGGAGGAATCGCTCGAAGAGGTGACGGTCTTCGGCCGTGTCGATGACTTCCGCGCTCGACCCGATGATCGGCAGCGATGCGCGGCGGAGCGGCTCAGCCAGGCTGATGGCCGTCTGCCCGCCGAACTGGACGATGCTCGGGGGCGGCTCCGGTTCGTTCCCCTGCTCGTTTTCGATGATGTCGCGCACGGCCTCTTCGTCCAGCGGCTCGAAGTAGAGGCGGTCGCTCGTGTCGAAGTCGGTGGAGACGGTTTCCGGGTTCGAATTGACCATCACCGCGCGCAGGCCGGCCGCCTGGAGTGCCCAGGCCGCGTGGACGCTCGCGTAGTCGAACTCGATCCCCTGGCCGATCCGGATTGGCCCGCTGCCGATGACGACCGCCGCCGGGCCCGGGACAGACTCTGCCTCGTTCTCAGTCTCGTAGGTGCTGTAGAAGTAGGGCGTCTCCGCGTCGAATTCGGCGGCGCAGGTGTCCACCATCTTGTAGACCGGCTTGATCCCCCACTGGTGACGGCGCTCGCGCACCTGGTCCGGGAGGAGGTCTGCGAGTTGTGCCACCATCTCGTCGCTGAACGCCATCCGCTTCGCCGCGCGCAAGAGGTCCGGGTTTAGCGGCTCGTTCAGCAGCCGCTTCTCCATCGCGATGATGGACAGCAGCCGTTCCAGGAACCACGGGTCGACGCCTGTCTGCCGCGCGACGTCCATCACCGCAGCGCCCCGCCGGAGGGCCGCCATCAGCGCCCACAGGCGTTCGTCTGTGGCGTGAAGCGGGAACTCGCCACCGCTGCGCCACTCGGGCCGCTCCCAGAGCAGGCTCCGGCGGCCCACTTCCAACGAGCGCACCGCCTTGTTCAGGGCAGCTTCGAACGACCGCTCGATCGCCATGACTTCGCCCGTCGCCTTCATCTGGGTGCCGAGGGTGCGGTCGCCGAGGGCGAACTTGTCGAACGGCCATCGGGGGATCTTGACCACGCAGTAGTCGAGTGCCGGCTCGAACGCCGCGGTCGTCTTGCCGGTGACCGCGTTCGGGATCTGGTCCAGCGTCTTCCCGCAGGCGATCTTCGTCGCGACCCGCGCGATCGGGTACCCCGTGGCCTTCGAGGCCAGCGCCGACGAGCGCGAAACGCGCGGGTTCACTTCGATCACGTAGTAGGGCAGGGGGTCGCCCGGGTCGCCTTCCCAGTCCCGCACGTCCTTGCGGGGGGCCAGCGCGAACTGGACGTTGCAGCCGCCTTCGATACCGAGTTCGCTGATGATGCGCAGGCTAGCCGACCGCAGCATCTGGTAGTCCTTGTCGCTGAGCGTCTGGGAGGGTGCGACGACGATGGAGTCGCCGGTGTGGACACCCATCGGGTCGAAGTTTTCCATGTTGCAGATGGTGATGCAGTTGCCGGCGCCGTCGCGCATCACCTCGTATTCGATCTCCTTCCAGCCAAGGAGGTTCCTCTCGACGAGGACCTGGGTGATCGGGCTGGCCTCCAGGCCGCTTGCCGCGACGGTCCGCAACTGTTCCCAGGTGAACGCCATGCCGCCGCCGGTGCCGCCGAGGGTGTAGGCCGGCCGGATCACCACCGGCAGCCCGATCGAGCTGGCGGCGTCTTCGCATTCGGCGAGGGTGTGGCAGATGTGGCTCTCCAGCACGGGCTCGCCGAGCTTGGCCAGCAGGTCCCGGAACAGCTCGCGGTCCTCGGCCCGGCGGATAGCCTCGAGCGGCGTGCCGAGCAGCCGTACGTTGTACTTCTCCAGGATCCCGGCTGCGGCGAGCTCCACCGCCAGGTTCAGGCCCGTTTGCCCGCCCATCGTCGGCAGCAGCCCCTCTGGCCGTTCCCGCGCGATGATCCGCTCCAGCACCGCCACCGTCAGCGGTTCGATGTAGACGGCGTCGGCGATGTCGAGGTCGGTCATGATCGTCGCCGGGTTCGAGTTCACGAGGATGCTGCGGACGCCTTCTTCGCGCATCGCCTTGCAGGCCTGTGTGCCGGCGTAGTCGAATTCGGCCGCCTGGCCAATGATGATCGGCCCCGACCCGATGATGAGCACGCTGGCTGGTTTCATGGCCGCTCCCCTTCCCCGGCTGCCCGCGAAGGAACAACCCGGGTGACCCGTCCCCGGCAGCTGCACACGCCTGTCGTCATCGGTTACGCCATCCCCGCCCGCGGCAGGTGGAGCAGCCGCGCAAAGCCCCGCCGCACCGGCCGGAAGGTAAGGACCAGCAGCGCAAACGGCGCCAGGAGCAACTGGTCGGCCGGCCAGAGGAAGATGGCTGCTTCCAACCCGCCGACCACCAGTCCCAGGAGGACGGGGAAGGCGTAGTGGTCGAAGTTGCGCGTTTCGTCTCTCAGGAGCCCATACCCGAGCAGGGCCAGGAACATCCCGCTGACCGTCAGCGCGCCCGCGAAGACCCGCGCGAGCACCGGCCCGGCGTCGCCCGCAGTAACGTTCTCATCGACGTACGAGGCGAGGACGAACGCGAGCGCCATCGTCCACGCCGTGGTCGCCAGCGCGAACAGCAGGTCGGGGACGCTCGTCGCCGCCCGCCGGGGAGGACGGATAGGCGCGTTGTTCCTGCGCCCCGGCCTCCGGGCGTGGCCCACGGTATCGGGTCGGTGGTCAGAAATGGCAGTCTCCACGCTAGAGCGGTAGCTCGAAGGTCATCTCGGGGTTGCGCAGCGGCACCATCGCCCCGATGGACGAAAGGAAACTGAGGGCAGGTTCGTTGCCGTCGGGCAGCCGCCCCCGGATCCGCCGGTAGCCGCGTTCCCGCGCGAACTCCAGCAGGTCCTCCGCCAGTTCGGTTGCGAGGCCGCGCCGCCGGTAGTCAGGGTGGACCCATACCCCGAGGAGGCCGGTTTCGGGCTCGGTCGTGCTGTAGTCGAGCGCTCCGAAGGCCACCGGGATGCTCCCATCGAGCGCTACTACCATCGTGCCCTGGTCGCCGAGGCGCCGGATCCACTCGCGAGCACGTTCCGGGTTGAAGTCCCCGCCGAGCCCGGTGTTCTCCCCGAGGCTGCGGACGATGTTGGCGATCCCCTCGGCGTCGTGTTCGGTCGCGGGGCGATGTTCGGTTGCCCTCGTCATTTCACTCCTCCTTGCACAGCAGCGAGCATCTCCACAAAACGGTCGAAGATGGCCGTGTTATCAAGCGGGCCCGGGCAGGCCTCCGAATGATACTGGATGGTGAGCAGCGGCTCAGAGCGCATCGCGATGCCCTCAACCGTCTGGTCGTTCAGGTTCACATGGCTGACATAGGCGGCGCTCGAAAGCCCATCCGGGTCGACCGCGTAGCCATGATTCTGGGCGGTGATCGTGACCTTGCCCGTGAGCACTTCCTGCACCGGGTGATTGCCGCCGCGGTGCCCGAACGGCAGCTTATACGTGCCCGCTCCAAGCGCCTGGGCCGCGACCTGGTGCCCGAGGCAAATCCCCAGCATCGGCACCCGCCCGATCAGGCGGCCGGCCTCGGCGACCATCGTTTCCAGCAGTCGCGGGTCGCCCGGCCCGGGCGAGAGAACGACCCCATCGGGCTTGAAGGCGAGAAGCTCATCCGCGCTCGCGGTCGCCGGGAACACGCGGACGGCGCAGTCTCGTGCGGCGAGCGACCGCATGATGTTGCGCTTCACGCCGCCGTCCAGCAGCGCGATCCTGCGCCTTCGCGCCGCGTTGTCCCAGTCGTAGACATGGTCGGTCGTGACCGAAGCGACCCAATTCGTGTCGTCGTAGCCTGGCAGAGCGCGCACGCGCCGCAGGGCCTGTTCGGCCGTTTCGTCCGTCGTGATCGTTCCCAGCATCACCCCGTGGCGCCGGATCCGCCTCGTTACCGCCCGCGTGTCCACCCCGCTGATCGCGACCACGCCCTTCGAGCGCAGGTAGGGCTCGATTTCGCCCGTCGACCGGAGATGGCTGGCGAATCGCGCCGCCTCCCGTACCACCAGCCCACGTGGCTGGATGCGGTCCGACTCTTCGACGGCCACGTCGACACCGTAGTTGCCAATCATCGGGTAGGTGAGCACGAGGATCTGCCCCGCGTACGATGGGTCCGTCAGCATCTCCTGGTACCCGGTCATCGACGTGTTGAACACGACTTCGCCGTCGGTATGGCCGAGGGCGCCACAGGCTGTCCCCGGGAAGACGGATCCATCCGCCAGCACGAGCAGCGCCTCAGGCATGGGCCACCTCCTCGGCGAAGGCGAGTTCGCCGCCGACCAGCACTGCCCGCACCCGGCCCGTCAGTGCAATCCCGTGGAGCGGGCTGTTCTTGCCCTTCGAAGCGAACCGCTGCACATCGACCACCCACGCCAGGTCCGGGTCGAACGCCGTGATGTCGGCGGGGAGCCCCTCGGCCAGGCGGCCGGCGCCGGGCAGTCTCGCGCCGAGGCCGAACGCCGCCACGGGACCGGCCGTTAGGGCACGCAGCACGGCATGGAGGTCGAGTTCGCCCCGCCCAACCTGGGTCAGGAGCGTTCCCAGCGCCGTCTCGAAGCAGCTGATCCCGAAGGCCGCGCTGTCGAACTCGCAGAGCTTGTCCTCGATCGCGTGGGGGGCGTGGTCCGTCGCGATGGCGTCGATGATCCCGGCGTTGAGCCCGGCACAGAGCGCCCGGCGGTCGGCCTCGGTCCGCAACGGCGGGTTGATCTTCGCGTTGGTGTCGTAGGCAGCGACATCCCCGCCCCCGAAGACGGCCTCCTCGGTCAGGAACAGGTGGCTGGGCGTCACCTCGCAGGTGACCGGCACTCCTCGACGCTTCGCATCGGCGACCAATTCAAGGCCCCGGGCCGTGGTCACGTGGGCGATGTGGAGCCGTGTCCCGGTCGCTTCGCAGAGCGCGATGTTGCGGGCGATTGCCGCGACCTCCGCGGCCACGGGTTGTCCGGCAAGCCCGAGCCGTTCGCTCACGCGCCCTTCGTTCATCACCCCGCCGGCGCTGAGGACCGGGTCGTCGCAGTGTTCGGAGACGGGCAGGCCAAGCGAGCCGGCGAGCATCATCGCGTTGCGCATCACCGCCCCGTGCGCCACCGGGTTGCCGTCGTCACTGAAGGCGACACAGCCCGCGGCGGCCAGCTCGCTCAGTTCCGCGACTTCGCTCCCGTTGCGGCCGCGGGTTGTGCAGCCGATGGGCAGCACCCGGACGCGGGCGTCGCGGGCGATGCGTTCCAGCAGCGCCTCCACGATGGTGCCCGAATCCGGCGGCGGGCTCGTATTCGGCATCGCGCAGATGGTCGTGAACCCTCCCCGCAAGGCCGCTTCCGTCTCCGTCGCGATCGTCCCCTTCTGTTCGAACCCCGGCTCGCGGAGGTGGGCATGGAGGTCGACGAACCCGGGCGCCACGATGCAACCGGCCACGTCGACGCGCCGGGCACCGTCTGCACTCAACGCAGGCCCGATCGCGCGCACCACGCCGCTTTCCACGAGCACATCGAGGAGCGCGTCGGTACCCGAGGCCGGGTCGATCATCCGGCCGCCAGCCAGGAGGATCCGTTCGCTCACGATGTCCTCGCTGTCGCCATCAGGTAGAGGACCGCCATCCGCACAGCGACCCCGTTGCTCACCTGTTCTTCGATGACCGACCCCACCCCGTGGGCAATTTCGGGCGAAATCTCGATCCCCTCGTTCATCGGGCCGGGATGCATCACCAGAGCCCCGGGGGCGGCGAGCGCCAGCCGGCGGGCGTTCACCTGGTATCCCCGGATGTACTCACGCAGCGAAGGGATGAGTCCCCGCTCGGCCCGCTCCTTCTGGATACGCAGCGCCATCACCACGTCCGCGCCTTCCATGGCGGAGTCGAGGTTCGTGGTCACGGTCACGGAGCCGCGCTCCGACCGCCCCGCGAGGCTCGTAGGGAGGAGCGTCGCCGGCCCGCAGAGGGTCACGTCGGCCCCGGCCGAAAGCAACGTCCAGATGTTCGAACGCGCCACCCGGCTGTGGAGGATGTCCCCGACGATCAGCACTTTGCGGCCGGCGAGGTCTCCCAGGTGGCGGCGCATGGTGAAGAGGTCGAGCAGCGCCTGCGTGGGGTGGGCATGGGTGCCGTCCCCGCCGTTGATGATCCCGGCCTTCGAATGCCTGGCCGCGAGGTAGGGCGCGCCGGACTTGCTGTGCCGCATCACCACCAGGTCGGCCCCGATTGCCTCCAGCGTCCGTACCGTGTCGATGAGAGATTCGCCCTTCTCCACGCTGCTCCCGGAGGCGGTCAGGTTCACCACGTCGGCGCCGAGCGCCTTTGCCGCGACTTCGAAGCTGGCGCGGGTCCGGGTGCTCTGTTCGTAGAACAGCGTGACCACGGTCGTGCCCCGGAGCGTCGCCACCTTCGACATTGGCCGCGAGCGCACCTCGCTCATCGCCTCCGCGGTGTCCAGCACCAGTTGAATGTCAGCCGCGTTCAGCACGTCGGTGTCCAGGAGGTCCTTCCACCGCCATCGCGGCTCTTCGGGGGGCGCCCCAAGGGCAACCGGCCTCGCTTCTTCCCGCACGTCAAGCATGGGTCGCCTCCTCATCGAACACGTACACGCCGTCATCGCCGTCCACTTCCGCCACGTGGACCTTGACTGACTGGAACGCCGCTGTGGGGATGTTCTTGCCAACGAAGTCAGGGCGAATCGGCAACTCGCGGTGGCCCCGGTCGATGAGCACCGCCAGCCGCACGCGCGCCGGCCGCCCGAAGTCCAGCAGTGCGTCCAGCGCCGCCCGGATGCTCCGTCCCGTATAGAGCACGTCATCGACGAGGACGACGGTCTTCCCGTCGATGTCCGCGGGGATTTCGCTTGGGCGAATCCGTGGCGGGGCCGCGCGGCGGGTGACATCGTCCCGGTAGAGGCCGATATCAAGCCTGCCGACGGGCACGGCGACGTGCTCGAAGTCCTCAATTGCCGCCGCCAGGCGCTGCGCCAGCGGATACCCGCGCGAAAGTAGCCCGACCAGCACGAGGTTCTCGGCGCCGCGGTTGTTTTCGATGATTTCGTGCGCCAGCCGGCGCAACGTGCGAGCGACTTCGTCAGGGCCCAGCAGTGCTTCGCCGCTCATGAAAAACGCCTCCCCCAGTCGGGGCAGGCGTTCGAAAGGCCATGCGGCAAGACACGCGCCATCGTGGCGCCTCCTCCCTTGCCAGCCTCACGGGACCGGCTTAAAGGGCAAAACAAATGTACTACCCGGCCGCCGGGCGATCAATCCCGGGCCGCTTGTCGAGGGGGCTTGCGCGGGCACGTAGAATCTCCCGGTGGACGGGGCCACGCAAGCCCGTGTCTATTCACTCTAGAGGGGGCATCACATGGACTGGAAACAACGCTACGCCGACCGGCTCAAGTCTTCCGAGGAGGCGGCGAAGCTCGTCCGCTCGGGCGACCGCGCCTGGATGGGCATGTTCACGAGCAATCCCGACACGTTTTGCCGCTCCCTCTTCGCGCGCAACGGCGAGGTCGAGGCGGTCAACATCCATCACTACGTGTCGCCCTTCGTCTGGGCCACTCCAGACTCTGCCCGCTCCTTCCACCTGACCACCTGCTTCACCACCCCCGCCGACCGCCAGCAGATTGCCGCCGGCATGGGCGACTACCTCCCACTGGGGAACTTCCGTCAGTCGTGGATCAAAGACGCGGTTGGGCCCTTCGACGTCGCCTGCGTGAAGACGTCTCCGCCGGACGAAAACGGCTACCTGAGCATGGGCACGGCTGTCTGGGCCAACCGGACCGCCCTCGATGTAGCGAAAACCATCATCTGCGAAGTCGACGAGCGCCTCATTCGGACCTACGGCGAGAACTACATCCACATGTCCGAGGTGGCCGCACTCCTGGAGCACAACCAGTCCCACGACACTGCGATGCCGGTCCCGCCCCGCACCGACGAGGTTATCGCCGCCACCGAAGTCATCGGCACGCTCATCGCCACCGAACTCATTCGCGACCGCGACACCCTCCAGATCGGCTTCGGTGACGTGACCGCCGCGCTCGCGGTCTACCTTGGCGACAAGCACGACCTCGGCATCCAGACCGAGATCATCCCCGGCGGCGTCGTCGACCTCGTCGAACAGGGTGTCGTCACCGGCCGCTACAAGGAGATAGCCCCGGGTAAGGTGATTGGTTCGGCCTTCGCCGTTGTCCCACCCGAAGAAGCTGCCCGGGCCCACATGAACCCGAAGTTCGAACTCTGGGACTTCTGCCGCACCGACGATCTGCGCATCCTCGTCCGCGAGACCAACTTCGTCGCGATCAACAACGCCCTCCAGGTCGACCTCACGGGCCAGGTCACGGCAGAGACCCTCAACGGGCGCGTCTACAGCGGCCCCGGCGGCCAGACCGTCTTCGCCGTGGCCTCTTCCTATAGCGAAGGCGGCCGCTCGGTGATAGCCCTGCCGTCCAGTTCCACGGTCAACGGCGAGCGCCAGTCGCGCATTCTGCCACTGCTCCCGCCCGGGTCGATCATCACCGTGCCCCGCACGTTCGTGGACTACGTCGTCACGGAGTACGGGATCGCAAGAGTCGGCGGGAAGACCCTGCGCCAGCGCGCCGAAGAACTCATCTCCGTGGCCCACCCCGACTTCCGCGCCGAACTCCGAAAGGAAGCCCAGCGCCTCTACTCCCTCTGACGCCGGTAGCCGCGCCCCACCGTGGGCGCATCGCCGGGTCACCACGATCCGCGCCAGCCTCCACCGCAGCGTCGATCCGCACCGTCACCGTCGGGGAGCGAGCGGCGTCCCGGGGGCGTCCCTCGCCCGCCGGTTGACCCTGCTGTGCGCGCGACCTAATGTCCCAGCGTGGCCGCCGCACGCAGGTGGCCGCATCCCCACGTCGAACCCCGCCGACGCGTCGCCGGCTCCCGAAAGGCCGCGCGGTGAGGCGGCTGTGCCGCGCAGGAGGCCCCCCATGCCCTACAACAAGCCAATCCCCGACCCCGACCCGCTTTCGAAGCCGTTTTGGGAGGGCGCGAAGGCCGGAAAGCTCATGCTCCCCCGCTGCACAAGCTGCAACCGCGTCCACTGGTACCCGCGGCACATCTGCCCGAATTGCCATGCGCGCGAAATCGAATGGATCGAAGGCAGCGGCGAGGGCCGCGTGCATACCTTCGCGGTCCAGCACCGCGCCTTCGGCGGCTGGGCCGACGAAGTACCATTCGTCACCGCCTACATCGACCTCAACGAGGGCGACCGGATGTTCACCGTCCTCCGCGGCGTGGACCCCGCCAAGCCCGACCTGAGCTGGGTCGGCGCCCGCGTCCGTGTCGAATTCGAAGCCGCCAGCGAGGATGTCCACATCCCGTTCTGGCGCGTCATCCAGGGCTAGGGAGGAGGAAACATGCCAGGAGAACTTTCCCGGGCCGCGGCCATCGTCGGCGCCGCTGAAGCGAACGAAATCGGCTATCCGGAGACGCCGAAGACCGCGCTCCAACTTCACATCGAGGCGATCAAGAACGTCAGCGACCAGACCGGCATCCCGATCTCGAAGATCGACGGCATCTTCAGTGCCGGCTGGTCGTCGCAGATAGCCGAGCACCTCGGCCTCCACCCACGCTACATCGACACCACGTCGGTGGGTGGCTGCTCGTTCGAAATGCACGTCCACCACGCCCTCGCCGCCATCCATGCGGGGATCATCGATGTCGCCCTTGTCACCCACGGGGAGAGCGGCTGGTCGTCGCGTGCGACCCGGGGCCGCGGGACCGGCCGTCCGCGCGGCTCTGGCGACCCGTGGGACCCGGGTTCGCTCTTCAGCAATCCTTACGGGATCTCCGGCGCGCCTTCGAACTACTCCCATGCGATGACGCGCCACAACCACCGCTGGGGGTCGACCCCGGAGGACTTCGCCCACATCGCCGTGGGCACCCGGCAATGGGCCACGCTCAACCCGCGCGCGATCATGCATTCCCGCGAAGTCCATCCCCAGGGTGGCCCGATCACGGTCGAGGACGTCCAGAACGCGCGGCTAATCTCCTGGCCGCTGACGCTGCTCCACTGCTGCCTCGTCACCGACCATGGCGGCGCGGTCCTCATTGTGAAGCCCGAGATCGCCCGTAGCCTTCGCACGAAGCCGGTCTGGATCGCAGGCGCCGGCGAGAACATGAGCCATTCGAACATGCTCGAAATGGAGGACTTCACCGCCACCTCCGCCGCTGCTTCGTCCGCGACCGCCTATCGCATGGCCGGGATGGGCCCCGAGGACATGGAGATGGCGATGGTCTACGACTCGTTCACGGTCACCGCCGGGATCACGATGGAGATGCTCGGCCTCGCTCCCCGGGGCGAGGGGTTCCGGCTCTGGAAGGACGGCCACGCTGCTCCGGGCGGCAAGTTCCCGGTGAACACCAACGGCGGCGGCCTCTCCTTCAACCATTCCGGCATGTACGGCATGCAACTGCTGGTCGAAGCCTATCGCCAGCTTTCCGGGACCGCCGAGGACGGGATCCACGGTCTCCCCGGCAAGCAGACGAAGGCCCGATCCTGCATCGTCAACGGTACCGGCGGCAGCCTCTCCACTACCGGCACCCTCGTCCTCGTCGCCGACTGACGCCAGCGCCGTAAAGGGAGTTGCGCTCCCAGCCGGGCCCGCCGCTAGCGGACGACCATGACCGGCACCTTCGACCGCCGGATCACGGCCTCGGCCACGCTCCCCATGAGGGCGTGCCGGACGCCCGACCTCCCGTGGGTGCCGATCACGAGCAGGTCCGCGCCCTGTTGTTCGGCAAAGGTGGAGATCGCCTCGGCGGCATGCTCTGCCCAGACAATGTGGACCGTCGAGGTGGCTCCCTCGATGTGCGCCGCCTCCGACTTCAGGTACGCCTCTGCATCGACACGGGCGCGCTCCAACGCCTGGGTGCGATCCTCGGCGAGGCGCAACCCGGGCTGTCGTCCATGCCGCACCACCATCCCGGATGGCACGGCGCTGGCCGGAAGGGCGCCCGCCGGCTCCGTCTCAGCGGCGGTTTCCCGGAACTCGTCCGGATTGAGTACTTGAAGGAGCAGCACCTCGGCCCGCGCCGCGCGCGCCAAGGGACCCACCGCCAATGCCGCGTGGGCCGAAGGCTCACTGCCGTCCAGCGCCACTACGAAACGCATGACACACCCCCAGTCGCCGTATTCCTCCAAATGATGCCGCTGACACGCCCCAGAGGGACCGGCCGACCGGCCCGCCAAACGGGGCCGTTCGGCGCGATCATAGGTTCCCGGACCAGGGGACGTTCGCGGCCCGGCCCCGGCCTTCTTATCATGCCCACCACGCTACTCACCTGGGAGGCCATGGGATGGACCGAAGCGCGATCGAACGGGCGGCACAGTTTGCAGGCCTGGAACTCAGCCCTGGCACGGATGTCACGATTGACGGCGGCGACCCCGTCCTCCCAACGCCATTCCACCTGGGTGAGGGCGCCGCTGTGTCCCTCGCCCTTACCGGGCAGGAGGCTGGCCGCCTCTGGGAGATGCGCGGAGGCCGTCCGCAGTCGCTCGCGGTCGACGTGCGTCACGCCGCCGCGTCGCTCAGCAGCTACGCGCTCCTCGAACTCCTCGAGGGCGAGGCGGTGCCCCCACGGTCGGTCCCCACGGTCACCGGGATCTTCGAATGCGGGGATGGCCGCTACATCCACCTGCACGCCAGCTTCACGCACGGGCCCGGCATCCTCGCCGAACTTGGCCTCGAGGTGGGCGCGGCCCCCGAAGCTCTGGCGGCGGCGTGCCGCAAGCGTGGTGCGTTCGAACTTGAGGACGCGTTGGCCGCGAAGGGTCTCTGCTGCGCGGTCTGCCGCACCGCCGAGGAGTGGGCTGCCCATCCCCAGGGCGCCCTCCTCGCGATAAAGCCCGTCGTCGAAGTCACGCGTATCGGCGATGGCCCGCCCACGCCGTTGCCCCCGGGCGACCGGCCGCTCAGCGGCGTGCGCGTGCTCGACCTCACCCGCGTCCTCGCCGGCCCCACCTGCGCTCGGACCCTCGCCGAACACGGCGCCGACGTCCTCCACATCACATCGCCAAACCTGCCGACCATCGACCGCTTCGAAATGGACACCGGCCACGGGAAGCGGCAGGCATACCTGGACCTCAACGATCTGGCCCAGGCGGCCACCCTGCAGGAACTCGTCCGCGGCGCCGACGTTTTCTCCCAGGGCTTCCAGCACAAGTCGCTCGAACGCCGCGGTTTCGGCGCCGGGCAACTCGCGGCGCTGCGCCCCGGGATCATCTACGTCTCTGAAAACGCGTTCGGCCACGACGGTCCCTGGGGGGAGCGGCCGGGCTGGGAACAGCTGGCACAGGCGACGACCGGCGTCACCGTGGTCCAGGGAATCGACCGTCCGACCCTCGCGCCCGCGGCGATGAACGACTACACCACCGGCTACTTCGCCGCCCTTGGCACGATGATCGCGCTGCGCCGGAGGGCGGTGGAGGGCGGGTCGTGGCTCGTCCGCGTCTCCCTCTCCCAGACGAGCATGTGGTACTACCGCCTAGGCCGCGAACTGGACCGCGCAGCCGCTTCCGGCGCCGGCGATGTATCCCGTTTCATGGAAGAACGCGAGACCGGCTACGGCCGGATGAAGTACCTGCGCCCGGCCCTGCGGATGTCCGGGACGCCCCCGCACTGGACGATCCCCACCGCACCGCTCGGGAGCGGGCAGCCGGCCTGGCTGTAGCTCCCGGGCCGTCCCCCGCACGACACGCTCCGCTGGAGGGTATTCATGGACTTCGAACCGACTGAGGGACAACGCCAGATCCGCCTCCAGGCGCGCGCGCTCGCGGCCCGTTTCGACGACGCCTACTGGCGCCGCTGCGACGGCGAACACGCCTTCCCCTGGGACTTCTACCACGCCTTCGCCGACGCCGGCTGGCTCGGCATTGCCATCCCCCCGGAACACGGCGGCTCAGGCCTGGGCATCGCTGAAGCCTCGATCCTGCTCGAAGAAGTCGCGGCCTCCGGGGCAGCCATGAATGGCGCGACGGCGCTGCATCTCACCATCTTCGGGCTGAACCCCGTGGTCCGGCACGGATCAGACGAACTCAAGCGCCGGGTGCTTCCGGACGCCGCGGCCGGCCGCCTCCACGTCGCTTTCGGAGTCACCGAACCCACCGCGGGGTCCGACACGCCTTCGATCACAACCTTCGCCCACCGCGACGGCGACAACTTCCGGATCCGCGGCCAGAAGGTGTGGACGTCGAAGGCGAAGGAGTCGACGAAGGTCCTTCTCCTGGCGCGGACGACCCCGCTGGCTGACTCCGCGCGCCGCACGGATGGGATGACCCTCTTCCTGGCCAACCTCGACCCCCGGTACGTGACTATCCGCGAAATCGAGAAGCTCGGCCGTCACGCAGTCGATTCGAACGAGGTCTTCTACGACGACCTCCCGGTGGAGGCCCGCGACGTTGTCGGCGAAGTCGGCCGTGGCTTCTACCACCTCCTTGACGGCCTGAATCCGGAACGGATCCTGATCGCTGCCGAGGCGCTCGGCACGGGGAGGGCAGCCCTTCGTAAGGCCACCGCCTACGCGAAGGAACGGGTTGTTTTCGGACGCCCCATCGGCCAGAACCAGGGGATTCAGTTCCCGCTGGCGGACTCCTTCGCGAAGCTAAACGCTGCCGAGCTCATGGTCAGGAAGGCCGCCTGGCTCTACGACAAGGGCCAGCCGTGTGGCGCCGAGGCAAATACAGCCAAGTACCTCGCCGCCGAATGGGGGTTCGAAGCCGCCGACCGTGCGCTCCAGGTCCACGGCGGCTTCGGGTACGCGCGGGAGTTCGACGTCGAGCGCTACTGGCGCGAAGTCCGCGTCATGCGGATCGCCCCGATCACGCAGGAGATGGTCCTCAACTACCTCGCCCAGCACGAACTCGGCCTCCCCCGGTCGTACTAAACCGGGGTCGAACAGCCCCGGCGAGCGCCCCAACCCCGGTTCGTCAGGGGGATCCCTCGGACGGATAGGGGTTTTTCCCCTCAGTACTAGCGGTATCTTTGCCGGGGATTCCCCGCACATTTCAGGCTGACGCCGCCGGCCACACCTCCTCAGGCTAAGAGCACGCACAAGACGTCGCGAACGCTGAGGAGAAACCGATGGACAACACAAGCTCAACCCAGATTGCCACCGGCCAGGGAAGCTGCCCCAGGCTCGACTCCAGTCTTCGAGAACGCCTGATCTCTGAGCACATCGGGTTGGTCCAC
>CAYTMI010000010.1:0-123405 GCA_964438865.1 uncultured Anaerolineaceae bacterium
CTTGCCCAAGCGTCCACAGCGACGGCAAGGTTTGGCACCTCGATGTCGGCTCGTCACATCCTGGGGCTGGAGTAGGTCCCAAGGGTTGGGCTGTTCGCCCATTAAAGTGGCACGCGAGCTGGGTTCAGAACGTCGTGAGACAGTTCGGTCTCTATCCGCCGTGGGCGTAGGAAGTTTGAGAGGATCTGCCCCTAGTACGAGAGGACCGGGGTGGACGGACCGCTGGTGTGCGGGTTGTTCCGCCAGGAGCATTGCCCGGTAGCCATGTCCGGACCGGATAAGCGCTGAAAGCATCTAAGTGCGAAGCCGACCTCAAGATGAGACTTCCCACCGAGTTAATCGGGTAAGACCACAGGAAGACTACCTGTTTGATAGGCGCCAGGTGTAAGCGCAGTAATGCGTTCAGCTGAGGCGTACTAATGGTCGAGGGCTTGACCTACATTTAGGTTTGCCATCATGAAAAGCCGTGCAGTTTCTCGCTCTTCAGTTACCAAGGTGCGGCCCGGCCGCACCCGGCACCCGTCGCGGGGTGGAGCAGTGGCAGCTCGTCGGGCTCATAACCCGAAGGTCAGGGGTTCGAATCCCTTCCCCGCTACCAAGCACATACTAGAAGGCCCTCCTCCAGGAGGGCCTTCTGTGATCCCGGCATCACCAGAGGAGCCCGTCCATGTCTGAGACCGTGAACATCAATGCCGCTGCCGCCTTGCTCGCCGAGGCCTGGCAGCCGGTCGACCTTGCGGTGGCGAACGGGTCCGTCGTGCGCCTCGCCCGGCTTGAAGGAGCATTCGCCTGGCACCAGCATGGCGAGGACGAGCTCTTTCTTTGCTGGCGCGGAAGCTTCCGCATCGAGCTGCGCGGTATGGAACCGGTCACCTTGCAGACCGGCGACCTGTTCGTCGTCCCCAGGGGCACCGAGCACCGTCCCGTCGCGGACTCGGTTGCCTATAGCCTCGTGTTTGAGCCGCAGGAGACAAAGCAGTACGGGGACTGAGACGCGGGCCGGTCGGCTTCACGTAGACTAACGGGCATGGCAATCCGTCTCCTTCGGCTGACGAATAGTGACGACCTCGGGACCGACATCCCCCCGGAGCAGCGGTCGGCGGCGGTGGCCGAGCGAATGCTCTCAGAGGCGTCGGGTGAGGAGATCGACGCCGTCACGAAGGGCATCTGGCCGGCGCCTGAGCTGCCGGGCATCATCGCCGGCTGGGTGAAGCGCTATGAGCCGGACCTCGTCATCATCCGGATCTCCTCGTACTGGTTCACCTACGAGTCGGTGCCGTTGCGGGTCGAGCGGGCGCTTGGGCCGTGGTCGCGCCGGCTGACGAAGCTGGGCAACGACGCGGCGGCGAACCCCCGCATCGGCCACAATCGTGCGTTCAAGCTGCTCCAGAAGGGGATGCTCCGGACGATCGGGGGAGCCACGCTGCTGACGCCGGACCAGACCGTGGAGGTGGCGGAGGCGTGCCTTCGCCCGATCCTTGCGCGGGAGGGCGTTGGCGTGGTGGTGCGAGGCCCTCGGACGCCGTTCGGGGGCTTCCGGAGCCGGGCAGCGCTGTTGAAGTCGGAGGAGAAACGCCAGTACGTGAACCGCCGGCTGGCCGAACTGTGCCAGCGCTCCCACATTACCTTTGCGCCGTTCGAGTCGATGGAGAAGTTGGTCGATCCGGCGATGCGGCTCGGGGACGGTGTGCACACCAACACTCAGGGCCAGTTGCAGACGGGGATCATGGAGGGCGAGGCGCTGGTCCGGGAATGGAAGCGCACGGGGGCCGCTGCCGGGGGGCGGCAGTAGCGGCGAGCACTCCCCGGCATCGCCGGCGCTGAGCCCGGCCGGGCACCGCCTCCGTCATCCGCGCTACCATCGTCCCATGTGCGGGCGATTCACGATGACGGAGGAGCAGCTGGAACTGCTCGCTGAAGACCTCGGGGTGCCGGTGGAGTCGCTCCCGCCGCAGGCCCGCGTGCGCTACAACATCGCCCCCACGGACGAACACTTCATCGTCCGGGAGAAGAACGAGGTCCGTGAGGTGGTGCCCGCGCGTTGGGGGTTGGTGAACTCGTGGGCGAAGGACGCGAAGCGGGCGGCGATGCAGACCAACGCCCGGGCCGAGACCATCGAGCGGACGCCGGCGTTCCGGGAGGCGTTCCAGAAGCGCCGCTGCCTGGTGCCGGCGACCGGGTTCTTCGAATGGGTCGGCCCGAAAGAGGCGCGCCAGCCGATCTGGTTCCACCGGCCGGACGAACGGCTGGTCTTCTTCGCGGGGCTTTACGAGTCATGGATGCCCGCCCCCGGGACATGGCAGCGGACCTTCACGATCATCACCACGGACGCGAACGAGGTGGTGGCGCGCATTCACGATCGGATGCCCGCGGTCCTTACCGGGGAGGCGGCAGGGCTCTGGATCGACCCGAACCGTCCCGATCCGCACGCGCTGCTTGGGCTGCTCGGCCCCGCGCCGGAAGGCCTGCTGGTCGCCAGGCGGGTGTCGCCGCTGGTGAACAGCGTCAAGAACGACTTCGCCGCGGTGCTGGAGGAAGCGGGGCCGCCGGAGCCCCCCGGGGAAGCGAACCTGCGCCTGCTCTGATTCCCCTCTTCCATCTTTTCTCCGCGGTCTATAGCGTAGGTGGTGATGTTTGGCCGTTCGTTCCCGATAGCCCGGATTGCGGGGGTGCTCGTCGAAGTCCACCCGTCGTGGCTGCTGATCCTGGCGTTCCTCTCATGGAGCCTTTCGGACCAGTTCTTCCCCGACACCTACGAGGGGTGGTCGACGGCGACGTACTGGGTGGTCGGCACCAGTGCCGCGGTGCTGCTGTTCGTGACGGTGCTGGTCCACGAATTCGCGCACGCGCTGGTGGCGATCCGGCGGGGGCTGCCTGTGCCGAAGATCACGCTGTTCATCTTCGGCGGCGTCTCCCACCTCTCGCGGCAGCCGAAGAGCGCCGGCGAGGAGTTCGCGATCGCGGCGGCGGGGCCGGCCACGAGCTTCGTCATCGCGGCGCTGACGGGCGTCGCCGGGTTCGCGGTGAGCGGTACGAACGAACAGGCGGAGGCGATCCTCTACTACCTTGCGAGCGTCAACGCGGTGCTCGGCGTCTTCAACCTTCTCCCTGGTTTTCCGCTCGACGGCGGCCGGGTGCTCCGGTCGATCGCGTGGAGGAGCACGGGCAGCTTCCGGCGGGCGACGCGGATCGCCTCGTCGGTGGGCGAACTCTTCGGGTACGCGCTCATGGGCGGCGGCTTCTTGTTCGCCCTGAGCGGGTTCGTCATCCAGGGGCTCTGGTTCCTGTTCATCGGCTGGTTCCTCACGGGCGCGGCGCGCAGCGAAAGCCAGGGGATGCAACTGGAATCGATCCTGGCCGGCCTCTTCGCGCGCGACCTGATGGACGAGTCTTTCCCCTCGGTGGCGCCGGGCCTCCCCGTCCAGGCGGTGGTGGACGACTACATGGTGGGCGAAGGGCATCGCGCCGTGATCGTGGCGAACGACGGGACGGTGATGGGCATCCTCTCGGTGAATGACGTCCGCCGGGTGCCCCGCGCCGAATGGCCGAACACCCCCGCCCAGCGGGTGATGACTCCCCGGGAGCGCGTGGTCTCCGTAGATGCGGGGACGCCGGCGTTCGACGTCTTGATGCTGGTGAGCAAGAAGGGCCTCAACCAGGTGCCGGTCCTGGCGGAGGGGCGGATGGTCGGGCTGATCACGCGCCGGCACCTGCTGGACCGAATCCAACTGGCCGAGACGCTGGCGCCGGACGTACCCAAGGACGAATAGACGCGGCCCCGCTCTTCCCTTTCGCCGCCGGGCTCTCTACGCTGCGAACCATGCCGAACCTGCTCGTGATTGGTCATGCTGCCGCCGCCGGCGAAGCCCCCGCGAACACGCTTGCCGGGGTGCGCGCCTCCCTCGATGCCCACGCCGAGGCGATGGAGATCGATGTCCAGCTTTGCGCCGACGGCGTGCCGGTGCTCATGCACGACGAGACGGTGAACCGGACGACAAACCTCCGGGGGCCGGTGCGGACGCTCTCGCTGGCTTCGCTCCAGGCGGCGGACGCGGGCGGCGGCGAACCGGTGCCGACGCTGGACCAGGTGCTCGACCTCGTCGGGGGGCGCCTGACCGTGATGTGCGAACTGAAGCAGACGCCCGGCGAGCCGGACTATGACCAGCGCCTCGTCGATGCCGTGCTGGCGGTGATCGAACAGCACGAGGCGCGGGTGTGGACGGCGATCCATTCGTTCAACCCCGGCATGGTGGAACGGGCGCGCTCCAGCGAACCCCGGATCTCGGCGGCGATCATTTCACCGCCGGTGGAGGGCGAACGGCTGGAGCGGCTGCTTTCGGGCACGATCAAACGGAACGGCCAGGCTGTCTCCATCGAGCACAGCTGCATCGACCGGGCGCTGGTGGTGCGGGCGAAGCAGCGTCAGCTTTGCGTGTGGGCATGGACGGCCGATTCGCCGGCCGATTGGGCGCGACTTGCCGCGGCAGGGGTCGACGGCATCATCACCAACGTTCCTCACCAGCTGCGTGCCTGGCTCGAAGGGGCGCCGCCGCCGTCATCGGTCGCCCGGGGCTAAGCCCTACCAGCTACCGCCCCCGCCACCCCCGCCTCCGCCCCCGGAGCCGCCGCCACCCCCGAAGCCAGAGCCGCCGGAACTCCCGGGCGAGCTGCTGATGGTGGAACCGACGCTGCTGGAGAACGAGTGCATCCCCGAGGCGAAGGAGACGGCGTGGAACCCGGCGGCCCCGGTGTACCAGCCCGAGACTGCCTGGTCGACCTGGTCGTCGAGCCCTTCAAGGGCCTTCGCCCACTTGTCGACGCAGCCGAAGACCATCGCATAGGGGAGGTACCGGGCGAAGTCGTTGAGGATGTTGCGCTGTTCGTTGAACTCCTGGCGCCGGGTTTCCGCGGTCGCGACGTAGAGGCGAAAGCCCAGCACCCGGCGAAGCGCTTCGCTGCCCGCCGCCGTGCGCCGGGCCATGGTCCGGGAGATGGCCATGAGGAGGAGGCCCCCGGGGATCACGGGCATGCCGATCAGGGCGCGGCCGGCAATCGCCCCGGAGGCCAACGTAAAGCCCACCCCCGCAGCCACGACCGCCACTCCCGCCCCGATCCAGAGCGCCCGCGCGGTTGACGGGCTTCGCGGAAACCACTTTCGCTCGGCCGCGTCCTTGTACAACTGGTCCTGGGCACGGGCGAGGTCCTTGTAGAACTTGTTCTTCAGGCCGGAAAGCAGCGCCTCGTCGCCGTCGTCGAAGAGGCCGCTGAAGACCGTCCGTTCGTATGGCTGGAGCCCCTCTTCGTCCACGCGCGTCTTCGTCAGCTTCCAGTCGGTCTTCCCGAACCAGCCCTTCTTGGGGATCTCGGTGATGTGGAGGTAGCCGCGCACCCCGAGGTCGACGACGGTCGCGGTGACGTCGAGGGTGTCGGCGGCCTCGTCGAGGATGACGCCCATCTGGCCCGGGCGAAGGCCGTCGGGCGGGGTGTATTCGACGACGATCGGGTCCCTGGCGAAGAGGGGACGGGTGTGTTCGCGGGGGTCATTGGTGAGGTAGAAGAGGCTCCTGTAGCGCCGGTCGCGGCCGTGGCGCCACCAGGCCCCCGCGACGCCCATCAGCGCGAGCACACCGACGACGCCGGCGCCGCCGAATTCGACCGGGTCGAGTTCGAAGTAGTCATCGATGCTCGGGCGGTCCTGCGTGAGCGGCGGCGGCACGTCGACGATGCCCCTCGGCCAGGCCACGGCCACGGTCAGTTCCTCGTTGGCGTAGAGGTCGCGGCTGGAAGAGAAGCTGGCGGTCGTCCCTTGCGCCGTGGCGGGGCAGGTCGCGGTGGATTGGTAGCCTTCGTAGCAGATGGCGCCGGTTACGGCTCCGCGGGGCAGGCTGACCGTGACCGAGACCTTCTCCAGGGTCGCTTCGGGCCAGGGCCCGGTGATGTTCCAGTAGAGCTCATCGTGATCGTCGAAGGCGTTGAGCGCCCCCTCGATCCGGTACGAGAGGCGGTAGGTCTGGACGCCGGAGACGATCACGTCCGGGTCGCCGATACGGACGCGCATCCGCCCACTCTCGTGGCTGATGTCCGTCTCGACGCCACGCCCGGCGCCGTCGGTGACCTCCATGCCGAGGTAGCGGTAGACGCGGTCGCTCCCCGAAGGGCAGGGATACAGTGGCTGGGGCTCGTCCGGGAGAGGCGGAAGGCCGCAGGGGACGCGTTCGAAGAGGTCCCGGAAGATGCCGTGGCGTTCGAGCGAGCCGAAATCAACGACGATCGCCTCTTCGACGTCCACCGTCCCGTCAGCCTGGACGGTGTAGGTGGCGGTGAAGGAGGTGACGGCCCACCCGGACTGGGCGCGGGCGCCCGCCCCCGAGGTGAGCGCGCCGAGGACGGCCGCGGCCGCCACCATCAGTGCCAGGGCGGTGATGGTGAGCGAGGCTCGTCGCGGGCCGCGGGACGGTTGATAAGACAAGTTCATCTCCGCCCTTTATCATCGGTTGCACGCCGCCCGCGCTGGACCCATCGGCCCGGGCTCCCCAACCTCCACGCGACAAGGAAACTGCATGGAAGCATTCGCTTACGTTGCGCCGAAGTCACTGGCCGAAGCCTACACCGTCCTCGCGAACGGGAAGAGCAGCCAGTTTCTCGCCGGCGGGACCGACGTCATTGTTCAGCTTCGCGAAGGGCGTCGCCACTGCGACCAGGTCATCGACCTGAAGCACATCCCGGAACTGATGGGGATGCGCTGGTTGTCCGATGGGACGCTCGAAATCGGCGCCGCGAAGCCGCTCGCCGAGATCTATGAAGACGCCGAGGTTGCCCGGCGGCTGCCCGGCCTTGTGGATGCGGCTTCGCTTATCGGCGGCATCCAGGTGCAGTCGCGAGCCAGCCTCGGGGGCAATCTCTGCAACGCCAGCCCGGCCGCGGATTCGTCCCCGGCGCTGATGGTGCTGGGCGCCCGCCTGGTCATCGGCTCCGCGTCCGGGACGCGCGAACTCCCGGTCGAGCAGTTCTTTGCCGGCCCGGGCCGAAATACGCTCGCCCCCGGCGAGATCTTGCTGGCGGTCAAGGTGCCCCCGCCGGGCGGGCACGCCGCATCGTTTTACCTGCGCTTCATCCCCCGCAACGAAATGGACATCGCCGTCGCGAGCGCGGGGGCGTTCCTTCGTCTCGACGCCACGGGGACCAGGATCGAAGCGGCCCGCATCGCCCTCGGAGCGGTCGGCCCGACCCCGCTGATGTCCGCCGGAGCGGCCGCGGCACTGGTCGGTCAGGCCCCCACCCGCGAGGTGTTCGAAAAAGCCGGCGCCGCCGCCGCCGAGACCTCGACGCCGATTACGGACATGCGCGGGTCAGCCGCCCAGCGCCGCCACCTCGTCTCCGTCCTTACCGTCCGCGCCCTGGAAGGGGCGCTCCAGCGAGCACGGGAGGCCCGCTAACCCATGCGCCGAACCCAGGTACAGGCCCGCCTCAACGGTGCCGAAGTCGATTTCCTTTGCGAACCTCGCCAGAGCCTCCTCGAAGTGCTTCGGGACGAACTCGGGCTCACGGGCACGAAAGAAGGCTGCGCCAACGGCAACTGTGGCGCCTGCAGCGTGATGCTCAACGGCCGCGTGGTGAACTCCTGCTGCGTCCTCGGCGTCGAAGCAGAGGGCGCGGAGGTCACCACGATCGAGGGCGTCGCCACCGGCGACCAGCTCCACCCGCTCCAGCAGGCCTTCCTCGAAGAGGCAGCCCTGCAGTGCGGGATCTGCACCCCCGGGTTCATCATCGGGGCAAAGGCGCTGCTCGACCGCGAACCCGGCGCCGACGAGCAGCGCATCCGCCACTGGCTCGCCGGGAACCTTTGCCGGTGCACCGGCTACGACAAGATCATCCGCGCCGTCCTTCGCGCGGAAGAACACATGCAGGAGGCACCGAAGGCATGACGACGATCGAGAAGCCCACCTACAAGATCATCGGCACCCGCCCCATCCGCCCGGACGGCGTCGAAAAGGTCACGGGGAAGGCCCAGTACGGCGCGGACATCCGGCTGCCGGGGATGATCTTCGGCCGCGTCCTTCGCAGCCCCCATGCCCACGCCCGCATCCGGAGCATCGATACCAGCGCCGCCGAGGCCTACCCCGGCGTGCTCGCTGTCCTGACGCACGCGGACTTCCCGCTGGCCGCCGACCGGGTTGAGGAACTCGGGGAAACGGCCGTCAACCTCAAGGAACTAAGCGAGAACATCCTCGCGGCCGGCAAGGCGCTCTACCGCGGCCACGCCATCGCCGCCATCGCCGCCGCGAACCCGCACGTCGCCGAGGAAGCGCTGAAGCTGATCAAGGTCGACTACGAGGTGCTGCCCGCGGTGGTCGACGTCCGCGACGCCATGCGCGAAGACGCGCCGCTGCTGAACGAGAACCGTTACACGAAGGATCTCGGCGGGGCGAAGAGCGAGAAGCCCTCCAACATCGCCAGCCACGTCCAGTTCCAGTCGGGCGACCTCGCTGGCGCTTTCGCTGAAGCCGATCACGTCGTCGAGCGCGAGTTCACGACGAAGATGGTGCACCAGGGCTACATCGAGCCACAGAACTCGACCGCGAGCTGGAATTCCGATGGGACCGTGACCATCTGGACGAGCACCCAGGGGGCGTTCTCGGTGCGGGCGCAGCTTTCGGAGATCCTGCGGATGCCGGTCGCGCGGATAAAGGTGGTGCCGATGGAGATCGGCGGCGGCTTCGGCGGGAAGCTCCCGATCTACCTGGACCCGGTCGCGGCACTGCTTTCGAAGAAGTCGGGCCACCCCGTGAAATTGGTGATGAACCGGACCGAAGTGTTCGAAGGCACCGGCCCCACGAGCGGCACCTACATCAAGCTCAAAGCTGCTGAGAAGGCCGGGAAGCTGACCGCCATCGAAGCCACGCTCGCCTACGAGGCCGGCGCCTACCCGGGCTCCTCCGTGGGCGCGGGGGCGATGTGCATGCTTTCGCCCTACAGCGTCGAGAATTTCAAGATCGACGGTTACGACGTGGTCGTGAACAAGCCGAAAACCGCGGCCTACCGTGCCCCGGGAGCGCCGGCGAGCGCTTTCGCCACTGAGAGCGTCCTCGATGAACTGGCGAAGGCTGCGAAGATCGACCCGCTCCAGTTCCGGCTCCAGAACAGCGCCCACGAGGGCACACGGATGGTGACCGGCGTCCCCTTCCCCCGGATCGGGCACGAAGAAGTGGTCGAGGCGGCGATGAACAGCCCCCACTACCGTTCGCCCATCGAGGGGCCGTTCCGCGGCCGCGGTGTCGCCTCCGGCTTCTGGTTCAACGCCGGGATGCAGTCGAGCGTCGTCGTCGCCGTCAACGTCGATGGCACGGTGAACCTGATCGAGGGTTCGACGGACATCGGCGGGACGCGGGCGTCGCTGGCGATGCAACTGGGGGAGACGCTTGGCATTCCCTACGACACGATCAAGCCTACGGTCGTCGACACCGACTCGATCGGCCACAACGACGTCACCGGCGGCAGCCGTACGACCTTTGCCAGCGGCATGGCCGTTTACGAAGCGGGCATGGACGTCCAGCGGGAGATGGTCAAGCGGTCATCGAAGCTCCTGAACGCGCCAGCAGACGACCTCGTTTACGAGAACGGGGGCGTCCACGTTGTTTCGGACCCGTCGAAGAAGATGACGTTCAAGGAGATCGCCGCCCAGTCGGCGCGCACCGGCGGCCCAATCAACGGCAAGGGCTCCGTGCTCGCGCGCGGGGCAGGCGCTGCCTATGCCACCCACATCGTCGACGTGGAGGTGGACCCGGACACGGGCAAGGTCACCATCCTCCGCTACACGGCGGTGCAGGACGTCGGCACGGCGATTCACCCCGCGTACGTTGAGGGCCAGATCCAGGGCGGCGCCGTCCAGGGCATCGGCTGGGCGCTGAACGAGGAGTACTACTACGACGACACCGGCCGGATGGCGAACTCGAGCTTCCTCGACTACCGGATGCCGACGACCCTGGACGTGCCCATGATCGAGACGATCCTGGTGGAAGTGCCGAACCCGGGGCATCCCTACGGGGTCCGGGGGGTGGGTGAGGTGCCGATCGTGCCGCCGCTCGCAGCCGTGGCTAACGCGATCGCGGACGCGACCGGTCACCGGTTCACGGACCTGCCGATTTCGCCCCGGCGCGTCGTCGAGACTCTCCACCACCTGGAATAATCGTGATCTCCGTCTGGGTCCCGGCATTGCTGCGCTCGCTCTGTGGGGGCACGGCGCGGCTCGAGGTTGAGGGCGCGACGCTGGGGGAGGTCCTCCGGGCGCTCGATCTGCGCTGTCCCGGGCTCTATGAGCGAGTCGTGGAGGATGGCCGCGTCCGGCCCGAACTGGCGGTCGCCATCAACGGCGAGGTGCTCTCACTGGCGCTGCACGAGCCGCTGGCCCCGGGGACGGAGCTGACGCTGGTCCCGGCCATCGGCGGCGGCTGACGGCCCGCTACCGTCGCTGGGTCAGTTCGATGACGTTGCCGTCAGGGTCGCGGTAGCGAGCGGAGCGGCCCCAGGGTTCGTCGCGTGGGCCGTGGACGACCTCGGCGCCTGCGGCGACCGCCCGGGCGTGGGCCTGCTCGATGTCGTCCACCGAGAACGCGACCTGCACGCCCTTCGATGGCCCGTCCGCCTTCGCTTCGTAGAGCGCGAAATGGAGGAAGGCGCCGTCGGTCCAGGACGTGGCCGCGTGCCGTCCGCCGGTCCAGCGGTCGTCTGTTCGGGCGTGATCCGAGGCGTGGAGGTCGACGCCGAACGCGTCCCCGTAGAGCCGCGCCGAACGGTCGAGGTCAGAGACTTCGATCACGACGGCGACGAGACGGTTGTTCCCGGCCACGAACAACTCCTAGCCGCGAGGTAGACCGAGGCCGCGCGTGGCGATGATGTTGCGCTGGATCTCGCTCGTACCGGCCGCGATTGTCGCCGGGACGGTGCTCATGTAGTCCATGGCGGCGCGGATCTTGTGAGCGCCTTCGAGACCCTGCGGGTCGCGGAGCTGGCCCCGCATCCCGCTGATGCGCATCTCCGTCCAGGCGATGCGCTGGGAGAGTTCCGAGCCGTACATCTTGGTCATGCTCGCCTCCATGTTCGGGACCCCGCCCCGCGCCTGGATGGCGATGACCGTGAAGGACAGCAACGCGCAGACAGCCGTCTCGATGGCGCGGTCCGCGACTTCGAGGCGGTGGGTCGCGGCCACCGGGGCGCCGGCCTTCGAACGGGCCTGCAGGTAATGGCTGATCTTCTCCACGGACTTCCGGGCAGCGATGGCGCGGGCGATGTTCGAGCGCTCGAAGTCGAGGGTGGTGGTGCCGACGTACCAGCCGCGGTTCTCTTCGCCGATACGGTTGCGGACGGGCACGCGGACATCTTCGAAGAAGACTTCGTTGAAGACGTGCCCCTCTGCCATGTTGATCAGCGGCCGCACGGTGACCCCGGGCGACTTCATGTTGAGCAACAGGTAGCTGATGCCGCGGTGCTTCGGGGCGTCGGGGTCGGTGCGGGTGAGGAGGAATATCCAGTCGGCGCGGTGGGCGCCGGAGGTCCAGATCTTCTGGCCATTCACGACATAATCGTCACCGTCGCGGGTGGCCCGGGTCTGGAGGCTGGCGAGGTCGGAACCGGAGCCCGGTTCGCTGAATCCCTGGCACCAGGACACCTCGCCGCGGAGCATGGGCGGAAGGTGCTCGGCCTTCTGCTCCTCGGTGCCGTGGAGCATAATCGTGGGGCCGACGAGGTTGAGCATCTGGCGGCTGGTTGGGGCTTGGGCTTCGAGCAGTTCCTGGTTGAGGACGAACTGTTCGAGGACGCTCATGTCGGCGCCGCCGTACTTCTTCGGCCAGGCTGGGGCGAGCCAGCCGTTGGCGCCCAGCTTGTCCAGCCACTGGCCGAGGCGCTTTTCCCGGGCGGCCATGCGGGCGGGGGCGGGGTCGGTGGCGCCAAGTTCGCCTTCGTAGGATTCGCCTTCGGGCGGCTGCCAGTTCTGGTGCACGAAGTTGCGGACCTGTTGGCGCCATGTGGCGAGTTCCGGGGTGTCGTTGAAACGCATCTCGTTCGTCCTGGATGTGGTAGATGGGGCGGATTCTACACCCCGCTACTGGACTTCGCCCCAGTTCTTGCCCTTCTTCACGTCCACCTTCAGGGGCACGTTCATCTCGAGGCTGGCGGGCATCAGGCGGAGGGCGATCTCTGTGACCGCCTCGATTTCGTGGGCGGGGCATTCAAAGATCAGTTCGTCGTGGACCTGGAGGATCATCCGGCTGCGGAGCCCGCGTTCGATGATCTCGGCGTCGACGCGGATCATCGCGACCTTGATGATGTCGGCGGCGGTGCCCTGGATAGGCATGTTGATGGCTTCGCGCTCGGCGGCGCTGCGAACCTGGAAGTTGGTGCTGTGGATGGCGGGGAGATACCGCCGGCGCCCGAAGACGGTCTCGGCATAGCCGTGGTCGCGGGTGAACTTGAGCGTCTCCTGCTGCCATTCGGCGATGCCGGGGAAGCTGGCGAAGTACGACTTGATGAAGGCGTCGGCCTCTTCCCGCGACATGCCGGTGCGGCTGGCGAGCCCGAACTCGCCCATGCCGTAGGCGATGCCGAAGTTCACCATCTTCGCCGTGTCGCGCATCTGGCGGGTGACTTCGCCGGGCTGGACGCCGTAGACCGTCGCAGCGGTCGTGCGGTGGATGTCCTGGTCGGCCAGAAAGGCTTCGACCAGGCCGCGGTCGCCGGTAACGTGGGCGAGGACGCGGAGTTCGATCTGGGAATAGTCGGCGGCGACGAACCAGGGGTCCGCGAACCGGGCCGCGACGAACGCCTTGCGGATGTCGCGGCCGGTGTCGGTGCGTACGGGGATGTTCTGGAGGTTCGGGTTCTTGCTGCTCAGGCGGCCAGTCGCGGCGACGGTCTGCTGGAAGTCGGTGTGGATGCGGCCGTCGTCGGCCACGGTCATGGGGAGGGCGTCGAGGTAGGTCGACTTCAGCTTCGTCAGTTCGCGGTATTCGAAGATGCAGTCGATCAGCGGGGTGACGGCCCGGAGCGACTCCAGCGCCCGCTGGTCGGTGCTGTAGCCCTGCGTGGTCTTGCGCGTCTTCGGGAGGCCCATCTCCTTGAAGAGGATGTCGCTCAGTTGCTGGGGGCTGGCGATGTTGAATTCGTGCCCGACCATGGCGTAGATCTCGCGTTCGCCGCGTTCGATTTCGGCCGACATGGCGCGCGAGAGGTCGCGCAGCACCGCGATGTCGAGGGCGACGCCTTCGCCCTCCATCCGGTAGAGGACCGGGACAAGCGGGAGTTCCATCTCCGCGAAGAGCGGCCATTGTCCGCGCTCGTGCAGTTGCGCCTCCAGCTGGGGCCGGACGCGGAGGAGCATGTCGGCGTGCTGGCAGGCGTAGTCCTGTACCCGTTCGATCTCCACCTGGGAGAGGGCAACGGCGTTCCGGCCGGAGCCTGTGAGGGTCGTCAGTGCCGGCATCTCCAGCCCCAGCCGTTCGTTCACCAGGGCGCCGAGCGTCGATGACGTTTCGCCGAGCAGGAAGGCGGCGATGGTGACGTCGAAGGTGGCGCCGTCGAAAGCCATGCCCGCTGCCGCGAGCTGGTGCATCAGGTACTTCGCGCCGTAGGTGGTCTTGCCCAGGGTGGAGTCGGCGAGGAGCGGCCCGAGCGTGGCGCGGATCTGATCCATCGTCACCTGGGTCGTGCCGGCGTCGAGCCGGGGGGCGTGACCGACCGGGACGTACCATGCCCGCCCGGGAGCCGTCGCGAAGGAGAGCCCGAGGAGCAGGTGGTGCGCCGTGTCGCCGGTGGTGGAGAGGGCGGCGAAGCCGAAGCTCCCGGCGGCGCGGAGCGTCTCGGAGAGGGCGCGCAGGGCCGGTTCCGAAGTGACCGCCTCGTAGGCCTGCTCCACGGCTTCGTCGGCGCTCCCGGCACTGGCCCGTGGCTGCGACCCCAAGACTTCATCCAGCCGGGTGGCCAGCATCCGGAACTCAAGTTCGCGGAAGAGCGACATCACGGCGTCACGGTCGTAGCCTCGGACTTCGCAGGCGTCCATGTCGAAGTCCACGGGCACGTCGGTGTGGATGGTGACGAGTTCCTTGTTCCAGCGGGCGGTCGCTTCGCCTTCGATGAGCTTCGTCTTGAGCGCGCCCTTCACCTCGTCGATGCGTTCGTAGATGGACTCGACGGTGCCGAACTGCCGGATGAGGTCGGTCGCGGTCTTTTCGCCGATGCCGCGGATGCCCTCGACGTTGTCGCTGGTGTCACCCTTGAGGGCCTTGTAGTCGATCATGTAGATGGGGCTGAAGCCGTAGCGTTCGGCGGCGCGGGTCTCGTTGTAGTCGACCGTGTCGCGCTGGTAGGGCCGGAACATGAAGAGGTTCACGCCGGGCTTTATCAGTTGAACGAGGTCGGTATCGAGGGTGGCGATGTAGGTCTCGACTCCCTCGGCGGAGGCGATCCGAGCGATGGTTCCGGCGACGTCGTCGGCTTCGTAGCCGGGGCATTCGTAGATCGGGATCCCGAACGCTTCGAGGAGTTGGCGCACGCGTGCCATCTGCTTTATCAATTCGGACGGGGTTTCGCGGCGGGTCGCCTTGTAGGCTTCGCTGGCTTCGTGACGGAAGGTCTTGCCACCGAAGTCCCAGGCGGCGCAGATGTGGGTGGGCTGCAACTGGTCGAGGACGCGGATGAGCGTTTCGGCGTAGCCGTGGGTGGCGAAGGTGAGTTCGCCCTTGCTCGTCATGAGGGGCTTGTCGCTGTTGGCGAAGGCGAAGAAGGCGCGGTAGAGGATACCGTGCGAATCGAGGATGACGAGCCGTGGCTTGCGGTTGGCGGCGGGAGGCATCGGCTGATTATAGGGCCGAGTCCCGAGTCCCGAGTGTAGGAGTGCCGGGGCTCTCAGTGTGCTAATGTGGACACATCGAGGGGAATGAGGTCACAACGCCGTGGCAGAGGTCACAGTTGGCATCCGGGAATTCAAGGCGCACCTGAGCGAATACCTGCGGCGGGTGAAGGCGGGCGAGACGATCGTGCTCACCGAGCGGGGGAAGCCCGTCGGTGAAGTGAGCGCGCCGAAGCTAACGACCCTGGAACGCGTAAGGATGCTCGCCGAGTCGGGCGCCGTGGCCTGGAGCGGCGAACTGCCGGACCCAGACTTGGAGCCTGCCGGGGAGGTCGCTCCGGGCCGGTCCGTCGCCGACCTCCTGATCGCCGATCGCGGGTGAACATCTACCTCGACAGCAGCGCCCTGGTGAAGCGTTACCTGGTGGAGGCGGGGACTGAGGCGGTCCACGATCTGTTCGGAGGACCTGATGCGATCGCGGGGTCGGCGCTGACCGAGGTGGAGGTGCCGGCGACAATCTCGCGGGCGAAGAAGGCCGGCATCGTGCGAGCCGCTGACGCAACGAGGGCGATAACGCTCTTTCAGGGTGACTGGGCGAACTTTGTCCGCATCCCGGTCGATGATCGCCAGCTCGGCGCAGCCGCAGTGCTGGCTGAGCGATACAGCCTCAGGGCACTCGACGCCGTCCACCTGGCTTCGGCGCTTAGCTGGTCGGAAGCGATCGCTGCTCCAGTGGTGCTCGCCACCTTCGACCGCGAGCTGTGGGTGGCGGCGAGGGAGGCAGGGCTGGCGCCGTGGCCGGAGGGGCTCGTACCGTAGGGGGCGGCGCGCCGGGATAGAATGGTCCCGTCAGCAACCGGCATTGGCCGCCAGGAGTTTCACCGCCATGGACTTTCGCCTCAACCCCCACCAGTCAGCCTTCCAGCAGGAAGTGCGCACCTTTATCGAATCCGGGCTGCCCGAGGGATGGGACGGCGACGCCGAGGCCGGGGGGCCGATCGAACGCGAGGTGATGAAGCGGCTGGCGTCGAAGCACTGGCTCGCTCTGCCGTGGCCGAAGGAGTACGGCGGGACCGGCGCCAGCCCGATCGAACAGCTCATTTTCAACGAACAGATGGCCTACCATCGCGTCCCGGGGATGATGAACATGGGTGTCGCCTGGGTGGGCCCGGTGGTGATGCTCTACGGGACGGACGCGCAGAAGCGCGACTACCTGGGCGCCATCGCTGACGGGTCACAGCTCTGGTGCACGCTCTATTCCGAACCGGGCGCAGGTTCGGACCTTGCCGCGATGCAGACACGCGCGGTCCGCGACGGCGACGACTACGTAATCAACGGCCAGAAGATCTGGACGAGCTTTGGCCACTACGCCGACTGGGGTTGGCTGGCCGCGCGTACCGACCCGGACGTGCCCAAGCACAAAGGCCTCTCGACGTTCGCGATCAAGATGGACACCCCCGGGATCACGATTCGGCCGCTGCGGAACATGGCCGGGACCCACGAGTTCAACGAGATCTTCTTCGAAGACGTACGCATCCCGGCATCGCAACTGGTGGGCGAAGAGAACCGCGGCTGGTACAACGTCGCCGTTGGCCTCGACTTCGAGCGCTCGTCGATCGGTGCGACCTCGACAGCGCGCCGGACGGTCGATGACATCGCCGCCTACCTGCGGGAGCACCGCGGCGAGACATCGACGGTGCTCCGGCACCGCATCGCTGAGCACGCGATCGCCGTGCAAGTGCTGCGGAACATGGCCTATAACATCGCCACGGCCCAGGAGCGGACGGGGATCGCGCCGACACGGGAGGCGCAGATGGCGAAGCTGTTCGGCGCCGAGATGCAGCAGAAACTCTCCACCACGTGCCTGCAGGTGTTCGGGATGGAGGGACAGGCGGCGCGCGTGGGTTCGCGGGTGCCGCAGTACCAGTACGCCCTCTTGCGGAGCGTCGCGAACACGATCGAGGGGGGCACCAGCGAAATCCAGCGTTCGGTGATCGCCAGCCGGGGCCTGGGTTTGCCGCGCGAGTAGCAGGCGGGTAAGGGCGTCGGAAGTTAGCGCGAATTAGTTTGCCCCGAGCGAAAGACCTCCTGTAGGCTAGCCAATGCTGACGTGTACGTGAGCGTTGGGAGGCGCCTTTGCCGGAACCTGCTGCGATCGAGATGGGCCGGCCGCTCGGCGAGATCCTGAACCGGCGGGAACGCTGGTTCCTCCTCCTCAGCCTCATGCTCGCGATGTTCGTGGGTGCGATCGACCAGACGGTGGTCTCGACTGCGACGCCGCGGATTCTCGCGGACCTCGGTGGCTTCAACCTGCTCTCCTGGCTGTTTACGAGCTACATGCTCAGTTCGACGGTGATCATCCCGCTGGTGGGGAAGCTGTCGGACACGTTCGGCCGCAAGTACTTCATCATGGGCGGCCTGGTTGTGTTCCTGGTGTCGTCCATCGCCTGCGGGGCGGCCACGAGCATGCCGATGCTGATCGCCTTCCGGGCGGTGCAGGGCTTCGGCGGCGGGATGATCTTCGCCTCCGTTTTCGCCTCCATTGGCGACATCTTTCCTCCGGCCGAGCGCGCCAAGTACATGGGGCTGTTCACGGGGACGTTCAGCCTCGCCAGCATTCTCGGGCCGGCCACGGGCGGCTTCCTGACGGACCACGGCGGCTGGCGCCTGGTGTTCTACATCAACATCCCGTTCCTGCTGGTGGCGATGCCGGCGATCTGGTTCAACCTGCCGGCGCGGAAGGCGGCCATCCGCCCCAAGATCGACTTCCTGGGAGCCTTTCTCCTGTCGGTGGCTTCGGTACTGTTGCTGCTTGCGTTCGAATTTGCGGGCAAGCGCTATGCTTGGGGCTCCGTGCAAATCCTGGGGCTCGTGGGGTCGTCGCTGGTCCTGCTCGGTCTCTTCATCGCGCAGGAGCGCCGGCACGCCGAGCCGATCCTGCCATTACACCTGTTCAAGAACCAAACGTTCGTGCTTTCGAACGTGCTCGTCTTCATCTTCGGCGTGGGGATGTTCGGGGCCCTCCAGTATCTGGGGATCTTCGTGCAGACCGCACTCGGGGCTTCGGCCACGGCCTCGGGCGTCATCAGTACGCCGCAGTCGTTCGGGATGCTGGGGGCGAGCGTCATAGGGGGCCAGATCATCGCGCGCACCGGCCGCTACAAGTACCAGACGATCCTCGGGTGCGCGGTGATCGTGTTGCCGATGCTGTTCTTCACGCAGTTGGGAGTCGACGTGGTGCGCTGGCACATCAGCATCGCGATGATTTTCCTCGGGATTGGCTTCGGCCTGACGATGCCGACGATGTCGCTAACCGTCCAGAACGCGGTGCCGTACAAGTACCTGGGCGTCGCCAGCAGTTCGAGTCAGTTCTTCCGCCAGATAGGCAGCGTCTTCGGGATCGCGATCTTCGCGGCGATCCTGACGAACTCGTACGAGTCCGCCTTTACGAGCGACCTTCCCGCCGAAGCCCGGACGACGATCGAAGACGCGCAGGCCTCTGGCGCGCTTCCGCCGACTACGCTCGAAAGCTTCAACGACCCGACCCTTGCCCTGAACCCGCGGAAGTACGCCGGCCTGCAGCAACAACTGAGCGCGATCCCCGGGGGCAAGGAGGCGCTTGTGGATGCGGTGGACACCCAGCAGCGCTCAGTCGCCACGGCAGTGGACGACATCTTCATCGGCGCATCCCTGCTTGCGGCCATCTGTCTCGGACTCAGCCTCTTCATCAAGGAACTCCCCCTGCGCCGCAGCTTCGGGCCCGGGCCGGAGGCCGCGCGACCCCCTGGCCCTGAACCGCGCCTGGAACCCCCGGACGCGGCGAAAGCTCCCTCCACTCTCTGACCCGAAGGCAGGCGCAACGATGACTGCCCCGCTCGAACCGCTCCGCCCCCCTCGGTGAGATCCTCGATCAGCGGCAGAAGATGCTGCTCATCGGCAGCCTGATGCTTACGCTGTTTCTCGGTGCTCACGACGAGGCTTTCCGGCCGTCAGTGCCCGGTGGCGCGCCGTCAGGGCCACGGGGGGGCGCACCGCCGGAGATGGCCCCACCTGTCGCCGAAGGGACGAAGGCCCTGGACCCGGCCGGTGGCGCCGGCTGACGGCCGCGGTCACTCCTCGATGGAAGCCATGTAGCCGCCGGGCGGCTTCTGGGCCGGCCCACGCGCCTACTGGACGACGACCTTGCCCGTCATGGCGGCGCCGTGCACGCCGCACTGGTATTCGAACGTCCCGACCTTCGCGAAGGTGAAGTCGAAGGTGCCGGCACCCGTGAGTTGCTGGGACTTCACCTCCTGGCCATCGAACTTGCCGACCACGGAGTGGGGATTCTTGCCTTCCCACGTCCAGGTCACCTTCGTCCCGGCCTTCACGGTGAGCGAACCGGGGCTGAAGGAGTTGTCTTCCACACCGATGATCGGCGCGGACTGCGTAGGCGAACTGGCGGTCGCGGGCTGGGTTGCGGCTGGCGCAACGCCATCGTCGTCGCCGCCGCAGGCTGCCGCAGCCGAGATGCCGATCGCAAGGACCGCGGCAGCGAAGGCCACCCAGGTCGTGGATGGCCGCCGCAGGATCAGGTGAATCCGGGTCATATGGGGCTCCTCCTCACGCTCCGCCGCTCCCGCTGGAAAGCGGTGGCCGTGGCGGGGCGTCTTAGTCCATACGCGAAGCCGGCGCCGGCGGATCCGGGTCAGGCCTCGATGGAGGCGATGTATTCGTAAAGCGGCTGCCCGCCGCTGGTGCCCTCGACCTCGACCCCGGGAAAGGCGGCGTGCACCCGGCTGAGAGCTTCGTCCAGGCCCCCGGATGCCCCGGCGCCGGCATAGACAGTCACCAGCCCCGCGGAGGCGGCGCCGCCCGCCTCCAGCCCGGCAAGGAGGGCGTCAGCCGCGGTCTCCCGTCCTGCGACCAGCTTCCCGTCGAGCAGCGCGATCGCCTGGCCGGCGTGGACACGGACCCCGTCGGCGGTGCGGTTGGCGGCGGCCAGGGTCACTTCCACCGTGCGGACGGCGTGGCGTGCCCGCTCCATCGCTTCCCGGTTGGCAGGCGCGCCCGCGCTGCTGTCGAACGCGAGCACCGCGGCGATGCCCTCCACCAGCGAGGTCGTGGGGACGATGTGCACAGTGGAACGGGTGAGTGAGGCCGCCTGCCCGGCCGCGAGCACGACGTTCTTGTGGTTGGGCAGCACGATCACGTCGGCGGTGCCGAGCGCGTCGATGGCCGCGGCGATCTGCCCGGCTGGCGGCTTGATCACCTCCCCCAGGTCAGTCACGTGTGCCCCGAGGCTTTCGAAGATGGCGTCGAAACCTTCACCGCGGCTGAGGGCGAGGACGGCGACGCGCTCGCCGGCGCCGCTGCCGGTGGCCTGCCAGCGCGCGTTCTGGGCGGTCATGTCCTGGGCCTTCGCCCGGGTGACGTGGCCGAAGGCGGCGGCCCCCGCCAGCAGCCGCTCCGGGTCGGCTGTGTGGGCGTGGACGCGGAGCGCCTCTTCGTCCCCGACGACGACGACGGAGGAGTTCCCCACGGCGTCGGCCAACTCTCGCACGGCGGCGGTGTCGATCGCCCGTCCTGCGGCTTCGAGGAGGAATTCGGTGCAGAAGCCAAACGCTTCGTGGCGGTGGCCCGCGGCCATGGCGATCGGCGGGGCGGGGATGGCCATGGGTACCGGCACTTCGCCCCGGATGGCCGCGAGCAGCCCGCGGAAGACGACACAGATCCCTTCGCCGCCCGCATCCGTGACGCCGGCCTCCTTCAATGCCGGGAGCTGGTCAATGGTCCGCTCTTCGGCGGCTTCGGCGGCTTCGACCACGCGCGCGAGGAGGCTGGCGCAGGGCAGGCCGCGGCCTCCACCGGCGAGCGAACCGGCGACCGCAGCGGCCTCTTCGGCGGCGACGCGGAGGACCGTGAGCATGGTGCCCTCCTCCGGCTTGCCTACTGCGGCGTAGGCGGCGCGGGCCGCTTCCTGGAGCCCGGCTGCCAGCATTGCGGCGTCGAATTCGCGGCCGCCGGCGGCGCCCCGGGCCAGCCCCTTCAGTGCTTGCGAGAGGATGACGCCCGAGTTCCCCCGCGCCCCGTACAGTGCGCCTTTCGCCAGCGCGGCGAGGACCTCGGCGGCCGCAGGGTCCGGGGGTAGGAGGTTCGCCGCGTCGACCGCTTCGGCGAGGGTCGCGGCCATGTTCGAACCGGTGTCGCCGTCGGGGACGGGATAGACGTTGATCGCGTCGACGGCCTTCGCCGAGGCGCGCAGGTAGGCTGCCGCTGCCGCGAGCACGGCCCGTAGTTCGCTCCCGGTGAGGACAGCCGCAGCGAGTGCGGTCACCCGGGCATCCGTGGGCGGGGTTGGCCGTAATCGAGAGTCGCTGTTAGCATGGGAAGTCCGATTCTCGCATCAAAGGGAAACACACGCATGGCTAGTGGCGCCTGCGACGTTTGCGGCAAAGTCACTGTGTTTGGACGGAACATCCGTCACAGGCACGGCGGCCGCTGGGAACGCAAAGCACATAAGACCAGCCGGCAGTTCCGGCCGAACGTGAACAAGCAGCGAGTCTTTCTCGCTGGGGCATGGCATCGCGTCAACATCTGCACGCGTTGCCTGCGCACACTCGTGAAGGCGGCCTGAACCCAGGCATCCCTCGTTCCGGCGATCGACCCGGCGTCCACCAGGGCGCCGGTTTCGTTTGTCTTCAGCCACCGGGCTGGAGCAGCGCGGCGATCCCGTCGGGATAGAAGTAGGGCTCGCCTTCGGCCAGCAAGTCCGTGAGCCGCATCCAGGCGAGCCGGAAGGGCGTCCCGCTGTCTTCGAAGGCATCGATGACGTCGCGGCCGTAGAACGACGGGTCGCGAAAGTCCGCTTCGTAGACGAACACCACTTCGTGGCCGGGCTCGTCTTCGAAGACGTAGAGGTTTTCGGTCGCGCCGAGGAAGCGGATGTTGTCGATCTCCGCGCCGAGTTCTTCGCGGATCTCCCGCCGGAGCGCATCTTCGGCCCGTTCCCCGAACTCGATGCCGCCGCCGGCCGGCCGGACGAAATGCTGGTCTTTGACGCGGTCGTGGCCCTCGGCGACCAACACCTCGTCGTCGCCGCGCCGGAAGATGGCGATCGCGATGGGGCGGATGCGGCCGCTCATCCCCGGAGGGCGACCCGCAGCGCCGCGAGGTTCTCCGCCGGCGACGATTGCGGGTTGAACACCGAACTCCCGCAGACAAGGACATCGGCCCCGGCGGCGGCGCAACGGGCCGCATTCGACACCTTCACGCCGCCGTCGATCTCGATCTCCGCGCGGTAGCCCCCCGCGTCGAGGCGGCGCCGGATCTCGGCGACCTTGTCCAACTGGCGCTCCATCATCTGCTGGCCGCCCCAGCCGGGGTTGATGGTCATCACCATCACCTGGTCCACGTCCGCCAGGGACTCTTCGATGGCGCTGACCGGCGTGCCCGGGTTGATGCAGACGCCGGCGCGCTTCCCCAGCTTGCGGATGGCGTCCAGCGTGCGGTTGATGTGGGCAGAGACTTCGATGTGGACGTTGATCGTGTCGGCCGATTCGGCGTAGAACTCGACCTGGCGCTCGGGCTCCACGGTCATCAGGTGGATGTCGAAGGGGAGCGAGCAGACCTTTCGCAGGGCATCGACGAGGACGTGGCCGAAGGTGATGTTCGGGACGAAGCGGCCGTCCATGACATCCAGGTGGAGGCAGTCGGCGCCGCCAGCCTCAGCCGCCCGGACCTCATCGGCGAGGCGCCCGAAGTCCGCGGTCAGGATTGATGGGGCCAGCTTCACTGCGCGCATGGTCGCATTCTAACCGCTCGGCCGGGTTGCGTTTATACTTGTCTGCATAGGCACATGAACAGATGACCGTCCGCATCCTCACCGACAGCACCTGCGACCTCGGCCCCGAAGCGGCCGCGGCAAACGGCATCACCGTGGTGCCGCTGACCGTCTTCTTCGGGGAAGAAGCGTTCCTCGACGGGATCGAGATCACGCCGGATACCTTTTACGACCGGCTGAGGGAGTCACCGGTCCTCCCGAGGACCAGCCAGCCCTCGGTGGAGTCGTTCCGCGAGGCCTACGAAGGTCTCGGTGCGGAGACGGACGAGATCGTCAGCATCCACGTCTCTTCACGGCTCTCGGGCACGCTGAACTCCGCCTCGGTCGCCCGCGAAGAGGTCTCGCGTGACACGCACATTGAACTGATCGACTCGTACAACGTCAGCATCGGCCTGGGGGCCATCGTGCTCGAAGCGGCCGCCGCGGCCAACGCCGGCGCCTCTATGGCCCAGGTCATCGAGGTCGCGCGGAGAGCGATGGACCGCGTCCACGTCGTCGCGGTGCTCGATACCCTGGAGTACCTGCAAAAGGGCGGCCGGATCGGCCGGGCGCGTTCGATGGTTGGGTCGCTTCTCAGTATCAAGCCGATCATCCACATCCACGACGGCGAGGTGGCGCCGTTCGAACGGGTGCGGACGCGGTCGAAGGCGATCGAGCGGCTGTTCGAAATCGCCACGGCTGACCGGACCCTCCGGAAGATGTACGTGGCCTGCACGGCGGACGACGAGCAGGCGCACAGCTTCATCGAACGGCTGCAGCCGCTCATGCCGCACACGGAGTTCCACCTTGGCCACATCGGCTCCGTGGTTGGTGTCTACACCGGGCCGAACGCCCTCGGGATCTGCACGGTGGAGCGCGACTGATGTCAGCGGCCCTTGACGCGGGGCGAGTCCGCCGCGTCTTCGAGCTCGAGATCGAGCGCGGCTGCGACAACGGCACGGTGATCGGCGGTCTCGATAGGATGCTCATCCAGATGTTGGAAGACGGCCTCCTGCCGGCCGGGCACCCGCTTCGCCAGCGGGTGGGGGCGCTCCCGGAAGGCGGCTACCGTTCGCTCGGGCCCGCCCAGCGCCGGGCATGGCTGGAAACGACGGTGAGGGTGCTCTGGCCGGTCATCGCCTCCCCGCGGAGCGCTGCCGCAGTGGTGGATGCGCCCCCACGCCGCCCCGCCGCGACGAAGGCGGCGCGGGGCAGGCCTCTCAGCCGGCGGCCGCACGTTGTCATTGACGCGGGCGCCGCACCCCGGACCCGGGCCGCGCCCGCAGCCCCGGAACCCGCCCCTACGACGGGCGGCGCCGGACTCGTGCTCGATTCGCCTGTGGCGAAGCTGCCGGGCATCGGGAAGGCGGGCGCGGCCCGGCTGGAGAAGCTCGGGGTCACGACCGCGGCCGACGCGGTGCGGTTCTTCCCGCGCCGCTTCAACGACTTTACGGACGTCCGCAAGATCTCCGACCTGAAGCCATCTGGCGTCCCCCAGACGATCGTGGGCACCGTGTTCTCCATCCAGCAGCGGGGCTACGGACGGCGGATGCGCGGCACCGAGGCGCTGGTGAACGACGGTTCCGGCGTCCTTCGCGTCAGCTGGTTCAACATGCCTTACGTGGCGAAGGCCATCGAGGAAGGGACGCAGGTGGTTCTTTCCGGGAAGGTGCGCGTCTACCGGGGCCACCTCCAGATGGACAACCCGGAGTACGAGCCCTTCGACGGGGAGACGATGGACGCCGGGCGCCTGGTCCCGGTCTACCCGGCGACGCAGGGCCTCACCCAGCGCACGCTCCGGCGCGCCGTGAAGGCCGCCGTCGACACGCTGGCGCCGCTGGTGCCCGACCCTGTGCCCGCATGGGTGCGCGACAGCGAGCGACTGCCGCCGATGGCCGCGGCCATCCGCACTTACCACTACCCCGCGACGTTCGGGGAAGCGGAGGAGGCTCGCCGGCGCCTTGCCGTGGGCGAGTTCCTGGCCATCCAGGCGGCAGTGCTCATGCGGCGGGCGGAGTGGCAGCAGGGGGAGGCGGCCCCGGCCCTGGAGCTCGGTGACGCTTTCCGGCCCTTCCTCGATTCGCTGCCGTTCCCGCTGACCCGGGCGCAGGGCTACTGCCTCGACGAGATCCTCGTGGACATCCGGGGGCCGCGCCCGATGCTCCGTCTGCTGCAGGGCGACGTGGGCAGTGGCAAGACGGTCGTCGCGGTGGCGGCGATGCTCGCGGCGGTGCGCTCGGGGCACCAGGCGGCGCTGATGGCCCCCACCGAAATCCTCGCCGACCAGCACTACCGCTCCATTGCCCGGCTGCTTGGCGGCGACGCCATCGGGGCGCTCCATGGCATGTTCGCCCCCGAGTGGCTTGGCCGGCCCCTGCGGGTGGTGCTGCTGACGGGATCGCTGACGCCTGCCCAGAAGGAACAGATTCGCAGCGACGCCGCTCACGGTGGGGCCGACATCATCATCGGCACCCACGCGCTACTGGAGGACGACGTCCAGCTGCCGCGGCTGGGACTGGCCGTAGTCGACGAACAGCATCGGTTCGGGGTGATGCAACGGGCGAAGCTCCGCCAGAAGGGGTCGAACCCCCACCTCCTCGTGATGACAGCGACGCCAATCCCGCGGACGTTGGCGCTGACGGTCTACGGCGACCTCGAGGTTTCGACGATCGACGAGATGCCGCCGGGCCGGAAGCCGGTGAACACGGTCTGGGTGCAGCCTCACGAGCGCGAGGACGCCTACCAGTTCATCCGCGAGCACCTCGACGGGGGCGAGCAGGCGTTCGTCATCTGCCCCCTCGTGGAGGACTCGGAGAGCCTCGACGTGCGGTCGGCCGAGGAAGAGTTCGAGCGGCTTCGCCACGGGCCTTTCCGGGCCTACCGGCTGGAGTTGCTCCACGGCCGCATGCCCGGCCGTCAGAAGGACGAAGTGATGGCCCGGTTCGGACGCGGCGAAACCGACATGCTCGTCTCCACCAGCGTCATCGAGGTTGGGATCGACATCCCCAACGCCACCGTCATCGTCATCGAAGGGGCCGAGCGGTTCGGGTTGAGTCAATTGCACCAGTTCCGGGGGCGCGTGGGCCGCAGCCCCGTGCAGAGCTATTGCATGCTTTACAGCACGGCGGAGGAACCCGGCCCGGAAGCGCGCGAACGCCTCGAAGCGATGGTCGAAACCACGGACGGGTTCAAGCTGGCCGAGGTGGACCTGGAGATGCGCGGCGAGGGCGAGGCCTGGGGGCGCATCCAGTCGGGGGCGAACACGATGCTGCGGGTGGCCAGGCTGACGGATCGCGACATCCTTCTCCGGGCGCGGGGGATCGCCGAGCAGGTGCTCCAGCGCGACCCGTTCCTCCAGAAGCCCGAGCACCGCGCTCTCGCCGCAACCGTGAAGCCGTTCCTGGAACGCGCAGGTGAGGCGAACTGAGGGAAACCTTAACAATCGCCGGGAGTCGGCCGGGTGTGTTAGAACTTCCGGGGACGTCCGGGGGTCAATCCCGGGGATTCGTCCGAAACCGCAAGAAAGGCGGCCACTCCCATGCACGTCGGGCTCATGGTCGAAGGCCAGAACGGCCTCACCTGGGAGCGCTGGAGCCACATCCTCGCGCTCGCCGAGCGCCTCCGCTTCCCCACGGTCTTTCGCTCGGACCACTACTTCATCGGCACGCAACAGAATTCGCTCGAAGCCTACCTCTCCTTCGTAATGGCGGCGCGCGAAACGAAGACCATCCGCTTCGGTCCGCTGGTCAGCCCGGTGACGTTTCGCTCGCCGGTGGATGTGGGCCGGATGGCGGCGCAGATCGACCAGCTTTCGGGTGGGCGCTTCGTCATGGGCCTCGGCGCAGGCTGGAACGAAGCCGAACACCGGGCCTACGGGATCCCCTTCCCGGCGGTGAAGGAGCGGTTCGACCGGCTGGAGGAAGCGATCCAGGTCATCCGGGGGATGTGGCAGACCGGCGCTGCTTCCTTCGAAGGGCGCCACTACCGGCTCGATGGGGCCGAGTGCCTGCCGAAACCGCCGGCCGGGCGCCCGCCAATCCTCATCGGTGGAGGGGGCGAAAAGCGTACCCTCCGGATTGCCGCCCGGTACGCGGCCGAGTGGAATTGCGTGAACCTCGCGGCGGACGCGTTCGCCCACAAGCTTTCGGTGCTGGAGCGCCACTGCGAGGCCGAGGACCGCGACCCGGCGACCATCCGCCGCTCGATGATGACCTTCGCCCTGATTGGGCCGAACCAGGCCGCAATCGAAGCCTCGGCGCGGCGCCGGATGGGCATGTTCGGGGTCCCGGCGACAACGACGCCGGCCGAGTTCATCGCCGGGATGAAGGCACGGGGGCTGCTCGCCGGGACGACGGACGAAGTGGTCGACACGCTTGGGCGGCTGGCCGCGGCCGGCCTCCAGGAGGTCGAGTTCCAGCACTTCGACTTCGACTCCGACGAGATCCCCGAATACATCGCGGCTGAGATAGCACCGCGCGTCCGGGACCTGTGATCATGAGCCCCGAAGAGCGCGCGGCCTTCCTCAGCGTCCCCCGGACGGCCGTCTTCGCGACGACGGGGCCGGGAGGGCGGCCCCACGTTGTGCCGGTCTGGTTCCTCTGGGGCGACGGGCAATTGCGCGTGCTGACGGAGCGCGGCTCGCAGAAGCATCGGAACACCGTGCGGTCCGGCCGGGCCGCGCTCTGCGTCGAAGACCGGGAGAGCGGCGCCCTTCGGTACCTCACGGCTGAGGGCCCGGTGGAGGTCGTTGATGCGGTGACAGCAGCGGACCGGCTGGCGCTCTGGACGCACTATCGTGGGGAGGAGGCCGCCCGGGCCATGGTTTCAGGAGGCGGCCACGAAAAGATGGTGATGCTGGTCATCCGCCCGGATCGCTGGCTGGGCTGACCGGGCGGGTGGGTGGTCCCGCTGGCCGCAGTCCGGGCACTTGTGTGACCCATTGCACAGAGTACCGAATCTCAACGCCCGGGGCCGTTAACCCATCGAGATATCGTGCCGTTGTTATTGGTAGATCCTATCGCTTCACCCCACCGGAGCGCTTCGATGTCGACGGTCACGAACACCCTGGCTCTTTTCACTGCCCTCTATGCGGCTGCCATCCTGATGCGGTTCGCGTAGCTTCGGGGCCAAGAGGCGCCGCGTCCTGCGACTGCCGGCCGTTGGCTGGTAGCGGGCGCGTGCCTACGCTTGGGCCATGACCACCCCCTTCGACGCGCTGGTCGAAGAGTACGCATCCTGGTGGATCGACTTTCTCGGCGAGCACAGCCACATCGGCGGCGTCGAAGCGACCCGCTGGCTGCTCCAACGAGCGGACCTCAAGCCCGGCGCCCGGATGCTCGATGCGGGCGCGTTCATTGGCGCCTCGGCCCGGATGGCCGCGGCCGCGGGCGCGGTCCCGGTTGCCACCGACCTCAACATCGACTTCCTCGCCGCTGGCCGGCGGATGCCCGGGGGCGAATCCGTGCGGTGGGTGCTGGCCTCGACGAACCGGCTGCCGTTCGCCGACGGCGCGTTCGACAGCGTCTGGTGCCTCGATAGCTACCTTGCGCCCCGCGAACTGAGTCGGGTGGCGGGGCCGGCGGCGACGCTGTGTCTCTGCTGCGAAGTCCCGACCGACGGCCGGGGCGGCGTGGAGGCATTCATCGACGAGTGGGAGGGCTACGGCTGGCGGCTGGGCGCCCACCGCGCGATGAGCATCGAGGCGACACAGACCTGGCGCCGGGCGGAAGCCGACCTCGTCCGCAAGCGCAACATCTACGAGCCGCGGTACGGGAAACGGCCCTACCTGGCGCAACTGGACCTGGTGGGCAACCTGGTGGCTTCCTACGAACGGGGCGAACAGGGCCACGGTCTTTTCGTCTTCGCCCGCGGCTAGGGGCTGGGCTCGCTACAGCTGCGGCGGTGGCGCCTTCGTCGGGTCTTTCGCTTCGACCCAGACGGTGGCCAGGAGCAGCGCCACGACGGTCATCCCGAGGGCGACCCCGGCCGAGATCGAGAGTGCGTCGCGAGCGCCGTCCTCACCTTCGGATTGGGTGCCCTGCCAGATGTTGAGGGCGGTCAGCCCCAGCACAACGACGAGGAGCATCAGCCCTGTGAAGGCCGCGTCGACCTTGCGCCGGGCGAGGAGGTGGCCGAGGGAAACGCCGGCGATCCCCCAGACGGGCACGGTCATCGGGACGACCCAATCGCGGTGGGAATCCCAACTGGCCCGTGTCTGGAACGCGAGCGCGGTGAAGCCGAGCGCCAGGACCAGGCCCAGGAGGAGCCCGAGGTTGTCGCGCACGAGTTCGGCGAGCGGCCGCTTCGGCGCTTCGGGGCGGCCTCCCCGGTCATGGAGGAAGGTGCTCTTTTCGGGCTCAACCGGGGCCGCTGCTGTCAGGTTCGCCATTGTCGCCTCGCGGGTGGTGCGTCTGGTTCGAGCATAATCCCGCCTCCGTCCGCTCGCCGCAAGCGCCAGCGCCGAAGAGCCGCCACCGCTAGGATGGTGGCATGCGAGGAAGCGCCGTGGTCGCCGATGGCGTCGCCACCTTACGGCTCGCGGCCCATCTGCCGCCGGCGGACTGGTTGGGCGGCGAACTGGCGCGCGTCCGCGAGGATCCGTCGGTCCGGGCGGTCCTGCTCGACGCCCGAGGGGCGATGCCGGAACGGGTGGGCCAGGGTGGCGACGTACTCGATGCGCTCGCCCGCTATGACCTGCCGGTGGTGTTCGCGTTCGAGGGCTACCTGGACGGGAGCGTCGCGGAGCTGGCGCTGGCGGCCGACATCCGGGTCTGCGATACGGACTCCACGGTGTCCTTCGAGCGACGCCTCGGCCAGTGGTCCCTGACTCGCCTTCGCGTGCTCGTCGGCGAGGGCGCCGCCTTCCGGCTTTTCCGTGCGGGGGAGGTGCTCAACGCCGATGCGATGCTGGGGTGTGGCTTCGTCTCAGAGGTCACGGCAGCCGGGGAGGCCTTCTCCCGGGCTTCGCGGATCGCCGCGGTCATCGCCTCCCGGGGGCCGATCGCGACCCGTCTGGCGAAGGAAGCGCTCTGGAGAGGGCTCGAAGTGCCCTTCGCGGAGGGCCTCCGGATGGAGACCGATTTGACCTTGCTGCTCCAGACCACCAAAGATCGGGCAGAAGGGGTGCGTGCCTTCCTTGAGAAGCGCCCGCCACAGTTCACAGGTGAGTAGCCAATGATAGTCCTCCTCGAAGAGCCCGAGGCGTGGTCCCTCATGATGCTGGTCAGCGCCGTCGCCATCGACAACGCCGGCATTTCCGAAGAAGCGAAGGAAGCCATCCGCCGCTGGCGATCCGATTCCAATGAAGCCAGCCCGGCGATGCAGAAGCTGACTGAGGACCTGAACAAGGCCATGAACAGTCACCTCGACGCGAAGTTCTTCCGCCGGGTCAAGAGCCGCGGCTGGTATGAAACGGTGAAGAAGTAACCGATGGAAGTCCGATTTACCGACGATGAACTGGCCGAAGCCCTGACCGTGCTCGTCAACCGCATGGCGGACGATGCCGGCCTTCCCGATAAGGACCGGGCGCTGCTCAAGCGCTGGCGTGCGTCGAAGATGCGCCTCGGCAGCGACGACTTGGAAGACCTGGTCCGCAAGGCGAACGAAGACTTCGCCCAGGGGATCACGCGGCGGGCGCGGTCACAGATCCGCAAGCCCGACTGGGTAGACTAAGCGGACAAGGCCTACAGCCGGAGTGAGGTCGCGTCCACCGGGAACCCGGCCGCCGCGGCCGTGCGGGCTACGGGGCCAGCGCCTTCGTGTCCCGCTCCGTCCGCAGCTTATCGAGGATCTCGGCGATCGGCATCGCGCCGAGGTCGCCGCCGCCACGGACGCGGAGGGCGGCAGCCCCTGCCTCTGCTTCGCGGTCGCCGACGATGAGCATGTAGGGCACCTTGCGGAGCTGGGCGTCGCGAATCTTCGCGTTCATGCGCTCTCCCCGGCTATCGACCTCCGCCCGCAGCTTCGCGGCCCGCAGCTTCGCCGCCACCTCCTCCGCGTACGCCTGGTGGCGGTCGGCGATGGGGATGACGATGGCCTGGAGCGGCGACAGCCAGAGGGGGAAGCTGCCTTCGTACTCTTCGATGAGGAGGGCAACCATCCGTTCCAGGGTTGAGATCACGCCCCGGTGGACGATGATCGGCCGGGCGCGGCTGCCATCCTCGGCCACGTATTCGAGCTTGAACTGTTCGGGGAAGTGGAAGTCGACCTGGACGGTGACGAGGGTTTCGTCCTTGCCGGCGGCCGTCTTGAACTGGACGTCGATCTTCGGACCGTAGAACGCGGCTTCGCCCACCGCTTCGAAGTAGTCGAGGCCCACTTTCTTCAGGACGCGGCGAAGGAGTGCTTCACCGGCTTCCCACATCGGCGGGTTGTCGACGTACTTCTCCTTGTCTGCCGGGTCTCCGAGGGAGAGGCGGTAGGTGTAGTCCTTCAGGCCGAGCGTCCCGTAGACCTCCTCCATCAGGCGGAGGACGCCTTCGACTTCGGCTTCGACCTGGGCGACATCGGCGCAGAAGATGTGGGCGTCGTTCAGGGTCATGATCCGGACGCGGCTCATGCCCGTCACCTGGCCGGACTTCTCCCAGCGGTGCATGTTCCCGAGTTCGGCGATGCGGATCGGCAGTTCGCGGTAAGAGTGCTGGCCGTTCATGAAGACCATGATGTGGCTGGGGCAGTTCATGGGGCGGAGCACGTACTCTTCGCCGTCGCGCTCCATCACCGGGTACATGTCGTCGCGGAAGTGGTCCCAGTGGCCGGACTTCACATAGAGCTCGCGCTTGGCCACGTTGGGCGTCACCACGTGGAGGTAGCCGCGTTCGAGTTCGAGGTCTTCGATCCAGCGCTGGAGTTCGCGGCGGATGGTGGCGCCCGCGGGGAGCCAGACGACGTGGCCGGGGCCGATTTCGTCGACGAGTGCGAAGAGATTGAGGTCGCGGCCGATGCGGCGGTGGTCGCGGCGGCGCGCGTTCTCGAGCTGTTCCTCGTAGGCGGCGAGTTCCTCCGCGGTTTCGAAGAGAGCGCCGTAGACGCGCTGGAGCTGGGGGTTCTTTTCGCTGCCGCGCCAGTAGGCGCCGGCGATGCTCATGAGCTTGAACGCCGGGATCTCGCCCGTGTGGTTGACGTGGCCGCCGCGGCAGAGGTCGGTGAAGCCGGCGTGCGTGCACTGGGTCACGTTGCCTTCTTCGAGGTCGGCGAGGAGGTCGAGCTTGAAGGGCTGACCGTGCCAGTGGGCCTCGGCTTCGGCCTTCGTAAGCGAGGCCATGACGAAGGGGTGCTTGCCCGCGATGGAACGGCGCATGCGATCTTCGAGCCAGGCGAGGTCCTCCTGGGCCAGGGGACGGGGCAGGCGGAAGTCGTAGTAGAAGCCGGTGTCGATGGGCGGCCCGATCCCGAGTTCGGCGTCGGGCATCAGTTCGAGCATGGCTTCGGCGAGGACGTGGGCGGCCGAGTGGCGCATGCGCCCGAGCCGGTCCTCTTTCGCGAGGCTGGCGAGGTCGACGTGGGATTCGAGCGGTGCTGGCATGGTGCGGTACTCCGTTGCTGGGATACGAAAAAGCGCGCCTCGCCGTCGCAGGGACGGGAGGCGCGCTCCGTGGTTCCACCCATGCTTCTCCGCCAGGCAAAGCCTCGCAGACTCATGACGGCCGCTAACGGGGCCAACCGTGCACGCCTACCGGGGGGCGGTTCGGGTGCAGGCTCGCGGGTGGTTTTCGCCCTGCGGGTGCCGCGCTTTCAGCCGGTGGCGCTGGCTCTCTGTGGGTTTGGGGGCTACTCGTCCCGGTCGTTGCCTTCGTATGGATGCCGAGGTTGGCAGACATCGTACCACAGCCGAGTACCGTTGCGGCGGTGGGCGCTGGCTGTGCACAATGCGGCGACCAGCCCCCTCTACGAGGTAGACGAATGCCGATCCCGAAGGAACTCTCGCTCACGCCGGAACAGATTGACGAACTGATGACGACGTCGTGGAACATGCGCATCGCCAGCGTTGGCCCCGGCACGCGGATCAACCTGACGCCGCTCTGGTTCGGGTGGGCCGGCGGGAAGATCTACACCTATTGCCGCGGCCAGAAGGTCACGAACCTCCGGCGCAACCCCGCGGCGACCGTCCTTGTCGACCGCAACGAACGCTTCCCGGAACTGCAGGGTGCGATGTTCCAGGGGACGGCGACCGTGCTCGAAGGCCCGGAAGCGGAGAACGCGGACCCGCACCTGGAGGAGGTGCGGATGCAGATGGGGACGAAGTATGCCGGCGGGCACGGGGAGCCGGGCGAACCCCGGCGGAACGCGGCCAGTGCCCGGGGCCGCCACTGGCGATGGGTCGTCATCCAACCCACGCACGTGGTGACCTGGGACAACTTCAAGCTCAAGCGCTGAGCCGCCGGGTCGTCCGCCAGACGCGTGCTGCCCCTCCCTGGAAGTCGGACTGCGGACGGGGCTGAGAGGGCGGCCGGGCCCTCTTGACAGGCGCGTACACTGTCAACATAACCCTGAGGGAGGGCCGCAATGCACGGTTTCGTCAGCAACGTCCTTGGTGACAAGGGACGCCAGGTCTACGCCATCGCCCCATCGGTGACCGTCTTCCAGGCGGTGGGCGAAATGAACGAGAAGGGCGTCGGCGCGCTGCTCGTCGTGGACCGGGACGAGCGGCCGCTGGGGATCTTCACCGAGCGCGACGTCCTCCGGCGGGTGGTGGGCGAAGGGCGCGACCCGCTGCAGACGCGCGTGTCCGAGGTGATGACGCACGACCTGATCGTCGTCTCACCATCCACGACCGTCGCCGAGGCGATGGCGGTGATGACCCAGAGCCGCTGCCGCCACCTGCCGGTGATGGACAACGGCCGCGTGACCGGGATGGTGTCCATCGGCGACCTCACGCGCTGGGCGAGCCTCACCCAGGAGGTCGAGATCCAGCACCTGGTGGACTACATCACGGGCCGCCACCCGGCCTGAGGGGGAACGTCCCGGCTACCGGCCCTTGAACACCGGCTCGCGCCGCTCAACGAAGCTGAGGGCGCCTTCGCGGTGGTCCTCGGTGGTGAACAGGTAGCCGAGCGCGCTGCCGATGTAGGCGCCGATTTCGTCCATCGACGCGAGGCGCGCCTTCCGCAGCCCCTCCTTCATGTAGCGCATCGCGATCGGCGGGTTGTTGGCGATCTTCGTGGCGAGTTCGCGGGCGGCGGTCAGGAGGTCGTCGGCCGGGACGACGCGTGACACCAGGCCGATTCGTTCGGCTTCGACCGCGTCGATGACGTCGCCCGTGAAGAGGAGTTCGGCCGCCTTCGACGGTCCGACGACAGCAGGGAGCCGCCAGAGGCCGCCCATGTCGGCGACCAGACCGCGCTTGATGAAGAGTTCGCCGAACTTGGCACGGTCAGAGGCGATGCGGATGTCGCACATCAGGGCCAGGTCCATCCCCCATCCGACGGCCGGGCCGTTCACGGCCGCGATCACGGGCTTGTCGCATTCGAGCACGGCCGCGCCCGCGGGGGTGGGACGGGGGCGGACGTCCCTCAGACGGCGGGTGGTCTCGTCGCGCTGTTCGCCGAGCATGATCTGCTTGACGTCGTCGCCGGAGCAGAAGGCGCGCCCTTCGCCGGTGATGATAACGCAGCGGACTTCGGGGTCGGTGTGGGCGTCGCGCATCGCCCGTTCGAGGTCGCCATAGAGTTCGCGGGTGAGCGCGTTCATCGCCTCCGGGCGGTTGAGGGTGACGGTGGCGATGTGGTCGGTAAGGTCGTAGCGCAGGACATCAGACATGGAGGGCCTCCCGGAGATGGGGTGACGAATATGCCGGCATTCTACGCGGCGGGACTCAGGCCGGGGTGTTGGACTCGCGGCAGAGTTCGCAGGTGTCGCGGTGTTCCCGGCCGAGGCGGGTGTTGTCTCGTTCGCCCGCGACAAGACCGGCGATGCTGATGTCCTCGTCGACGTCCGGCCAGTGTATTCCGATGCCATCGCCTACAAGTTCGAAGTTTGCGCGCTGGACGGGGCTTGCGTGCCGGAGCCGCGGGTAGAAGCCAAGAGGCACGCCGAGGCGGCGCCCGTCCGCGAGACGCACCCACAGGTGTTCGTCGTCACACCAGACGGCCGCGGCGAGCGGTTCAGCTACCGAAGTGCTCATGCCATCTCCTGAGGGCTTCTTCGCGGTACTCCCGCACGATCGATTCTAGTTCGCCGAGGTCCGCTCTGCTCAGGTTTTTCGCACGATCCAGGCGAACCCCGTCTTCGAGCCAGTACTTCGCGTATCCCCGGCCCTTCTGGACGTGAACGTGAGCGGGTTCGCGCGGGTCCCCTTCGGACGAGAAGAAGAAGAGCCGGTAGCCACGAACGGTGACCACAGTCGGCATCTTAGTCTCCTCGTTGGCCGGGAGCTCGAATCACTTGAACTCGTAGCCACCCTTCACCCCGGCGGGGTCAGGGTCCATGATCACGTTCACACAGGCGGGCTTGCCGCTGTCGATGGCGCGCGCGATCGCCGCGTGGATCTGCTCGGGATGCTCCACAAACTCCCCGTGGCCGCCGAGACCTTCGACCACTTTGTCGTAGCGGGCGTTGTCGCCCAAGACCGTGGCGGGGGTGCGGCCCTCGCCGTACTGGGCCTTCTGGCCGACGTAGATCTGGTGCCAGCAGCGGTCGTTCCCGACGATCGAGACGACCGGCATCTTGTGGCGCACAAAGGTGTCGAAGTCGAAGCCGTTGAGGCCGAAGGTGCCGTCGCCGTTGACCATGAGCACCTTCTTGCCGGGGGCGGCGACGCTTGCGGCCATGGCGAAGCCGGTGCCGACGCCGAGCGTCCCGAACGGGCCCGGGTCCATCCACTGGCCCGGGTGGTTCACCGGCAGCACCCCCGCAGCGATGGCGACGATGTCTCCGCCGTCGCCGATGACGATCGTGTCGTCATCCACGAACTTCGCGATCTCCTTGCAGAGCCGGAGCGGGTGGATGGGCATGCTGTCCGAGTTCATGAAGACTTCGCGCTGGGCGTCAGCCTGGCCTTCGAGACCGCGGAGCGTCTGCATCCAGTCGGCATGGTCGCCCTTGCCGATTTCCGAGGTGAGCTGGAGGAGCGCCTGGCGGATGTTCGCTTCGATACCGATCGAGAAGTCGCGGTTGCGGCCGATGTCGCGCGGGTCGGTGTCGATCTGAATGACTTTGGCGTCCGGGTTCCAGGCAGGGGGCCGCCCGTACTTCAGGCGGAAGTCGATGGGTGTGCCGAGGATGACGATGACGTCGGCCTGGGCAAAGGCGGGCCTGCGCGAAAGCGAGAAGAAGTTCGGGTTGTCCTGGCGGAGAGTGCCGCGGCCCATGGCGTTGGTGTAGACGGGCACGTCGGCGGCCTTCGCGAACTCGGCCAGTTCCTTGTGGGCGCGATGCCAGAACACGCCCGAACCGGCCATCACCATCGGCTTCTTGGCGGCACTGATCACCTGGGCGGCCTGTTTGATCAGCTGGGGGTCCGCCATGATTTCGCCGGTGGGGCGGTAGCTGCGCGGCCATTCCACCTGGTCTTCGTCGACGCGCCCGAAAAGCACGTCCGAGGGCACCTGGAGGAACGTGGGGCCGTAGCGGCCGGTCATCGCTTCGCGGAAGGCCATGGCCATGTAGTAGGGCAGGCGGCGGGTCTCGTAGACCCCCTGTGCCCACTTGGTGATCGGCTTCATCACGTCCAGCAGTTCGATGTCTTGGAGGGACCCCATGTCGTACTGCCGCAGGGGCGAGCGGCCGCCGATGACGACCATCGGGCTTGACGCCTGGTAGGCGTTGGCGACGGCCGTCACCACGTCGGTTACGCCGGGGCCGGCCGTGACGACAGCGACGCCGGGCTTGAAGGTGATGCGGGAATAGCCGTCGGCGGCGTGGCCGGCGGACTGTTCGTGGCGGGTGTCGACGATTCCGATGCCGTTGTTGAGGCAGCCTTCGTAGATGTTCTGAACGTGTCCGCCGGAGAGGGTGAAGATGTGCCCGACGCCCTCTTGCTTGATCATCCGGGCGATGATTTCGCCGCCATCGATGAGGTTGCCCATGCCGCCAGCCCCCGAAGAAAGAATGTGGAGGCAGTATAGGGCAGGAGGGCGGCGGCAGTTCGGCCGGCCGCGGTTCGACCGATAGTAGTACCGGTGGTATGGCGACCAAGTTATACTGACGGCAATACCTAGGAGGGTTGTCATGGTCGTGAAGACGGCAATCTCGCTGCCCGAGGACCTCTTCAGCGAACTCGAAGCGCGCGCGGCCGAGCGGGGGATGAGCCGCAGCCGGTTGCTCGCGGACGCGCTCCGGGCGTACCTGCGCGAGCTGGAGACGGAGGAGATGCGCCGGGGGTTCGAAGCAGCGTACGGCCCGGCGGAGGAGCCGCTGGCCGATGAAGAGACGGAGCGGATGATCGCGGCCGCGCGCAGAGGCCGCCGGGCGTTCACCGAGGCAGAGGGCCCCTATGAGGCCGACGCCCGGTGATCCGCCAGGGGGACATCTACTGGCTGGACGACGACGAGCCCGTGGGGTCCGAGCCCGGGTATCGGAGGCCATGGGTGATCCTCCAGAACAACATGCTCAACGGGTCCGGCATCCGCACGGTCGTTGCGGTCCCGTGCAGCACGAACCTGCGGCGACGTAACACCGCGGGGACGGTGCTGCTTCGCAGCGGAGACGGTGGACTGCCATCGGAGAGCCTGGTGGTGGCGGCTGGCATCTCGGCGACCTCCCGGATCGACTTCCGGGAGGTTGACTACCTTGGGTCGGTGTCGCCCGCCCGGGTTCTCGAGATCGTGCGTGCCGTGCGCCAGGTGATCGACCCGCGCGACTGAGTCCTACAGCCGCTCTTTCAACCAGTCGCCGGCCGCGCGGATGACCTCGGGGCCGATTTCGAAGTGTCCGCCGGGGAACCAGGCGATGTCCTTTGGCCCGGGGAGGGCATCGTAGAGCGCTTCGGTCGCGGCGCGGGGGACGAGTTCATCATTGCTCTTGGCGACGATGCGGATGGCCACGCCGGAGAGCCCGGGGATGATGCTGCCCTCACCGGTCGCCGGTCCCACGAACCCGCCTTCGCCCACGAGGCAAAGCGCCGCCGCCTTGAACCGGCCGTCGGCGGCAATCGCGGGGACGCCCAGCATGGCGCCCATCGAGTACCCCACGTATGCCAGCCGCGAAAGGTCGATGGGGAACTCGGCGGACAGGTTGTCGATCGTTGCCGTCACTTCGCGGGCGAACTGGGCGGCAATCGCGGGGTAGAGGGAGCGATCCTTGAAGAGCCGCATGGGGTCGTATTCGCGGCGGTCGCCGTGGAGGGGGGCGTCAATTCCGGCGCAGGCCCAGCCCCGCTGCGCCCAGGTCCGGGCCGGCTCTTCGACGAAGTAGTCATCTTTGCTGCTCGTCGCCGGGTGCTGGATGAGGACGAGCGGTAGCCATCCTTCCGGCGCGGCGGGGAGGTAGGCCAGGCCGGGCACGGTCTCGCCGTCCAGTTCGAAGGAGAATCGGATTTCGCGAAGGTCACGGATGAGAGTCTGCTGCATCGAAAGCGCGGCCATGGCCAGAGCCTACTCCGAACCGGGCGGCGCCGGCACTGCTACTCGATGACGACGAGGGTCTCGCCCTCGGCGACGCGCTGGCCGTCGGTGACGAGGACTTCCGTCACGGTGCCGTCGGCGCCCGCCTTGATCTCGTTCTCCATCTTCATCGCTTCAAGGAGGAGGAGGACGTCGCCGCGCTTGACGGCCTGCCCCGCCGTCACCTTGACGGAGATGACGCGCCCGGCGATTTGCGAGGACACGCCGCCTTTGCGGCCGGCGGCCTTCGGGGCGCCCGCGGCGGTTGCCGGCCTTGCCTCGCGGGGGGCCGGGCCACCGCCAGGGCGGCCTTCGAACTCGAACGTGAAGGGGCGGTAGTCGACCTGGATGGCCATGCCGCTCCCCCGCTCGCCTTCGGGCGGAAGCTGGACGCGATAGGCGACGCCGCCCGCGGTGACGGTGGTGAAGCCCTGCTCTTCGCGCAGCTTCACGGGAAATTCGTGCCCATCCACGACGACGACATCGCCGCGAACTTCGACTTCGTACTTCCTGCCGCCAATGGTTACAGATGCCATCTTCGTGCTCCCGGTTATCGCATCTGGCGCAGGCGGCCGAAGCTGCGCCATTGGGCCGTGCCATTGTCGGAACTGCCGGCAACCGTGACAGGCGCGGCGGCAGGCTTCTTTTCGCGGACGAAGAGTGCCCCGACGACCGCAGCCACGAGTTCTCGCTCGGGGCCGCCGCCTTCGTTGCGCCACTGGAGGAACTCTTTCGCCGGCTGGGGGAACATGACGTAGCTGAGGACGTCGTCGATGTCCTTCGCGAGGTCGCCGATCTCGGCCTTCGCGGCTTCGAGTTCGGGCGGGAGGTCGTCGGCGGGGCGGTGGGTGATGGGCACTTCGTCGCCGAGGATGGTCTTGAGGATGTCGGAGGCGATGGGCGCGGCGGTGGCGCCGTACAGGCCCTTCGCCAGGTTCTTTGTCTCCTTGGTGACGCTGCCGTAACGCTTGCCGGTGAGGACGTTGAGCACGGCCTGGGTGCCGACGATCTGGGAACTGGGCGTGACCAGCGGTGGGTAGCCAAGGTCGGCGCGGACGCGGGCGTTTTCGGCGAGCACCGCGGGCAGTTTCGCCTCTGCGCCCTGGTCGCGAAGCTGGCCCACGAGGTTGGAGATCATGCCCCCGGGCACCTGGTGCGAGAGCACGCCGGCATCGACGCCAAGGAGGTTGCTTTCGAACTTCCAGTAGTGCCGGCGGACATCCTTGAAGTAGGAGGCGATGTCGCTCAGGGGTTCGAGGTCGATGGCGGTGGCGTGGTCCGGGTCTTCGCGGAGGGCGGCGACCAGGGTTTCGGTGGCGGGGTGGGAAGTGCCCCCGGCGAGGGTGCTGATCGCGCAGTCGATGACGTCGGCGCCGGCCTGGACGCCCATCAGGTAGGCCATCTCGGAGTAGCCGGAGGTCGAGTGGCAGTGCATCTGGAGGAGCATGGTCGGGTGGTCCTGCTTCAGCCGCCCGACCATGGCCCTGGCCATCATGGGGCTGAGGAGGCCGGCCATATCCTTTACGCAGAGGGAATCGGCGCCCATCTCCACCATCCGGTCGGCTAGCTTCGCGAAGGCGTCGACAGTGTGGACGGGGCTGGTCGTGTAGCAGAGGGTGCCCTGGATGTGGCCGCCGGCGCGTTTCACCGCGTCGAACGCAGTTTCCAGGTTCCGCATGTCGTTCAGGGCATCGAAGATCCGGAAGATGTCCATGCCATTGGCGACGGAGCGGTCGCAGAATTCGCGGATCACATCGTCCGCGTAGTGGCGGTAACCGACGGCGTTCTGGCCGCGAAGGAGCATCTGGGTCGGGGTGTTGGGGAGCCGCTTCTTGATCTCGCGGAGGCGCTCCCAGGGGTCTTCCTTGAGGAAGCGCATGGAGGTGTCGAAGGTCGCGCCGCCCCAGCATTCGATACTGTGGTAGCCCACCGCATCCATCCTCTCAAGGATGGGGATCATGTCCTCGGTGCGCATGCGCGTCGCGAGGAGCGACTGGTGGCCATCGCGGATGGCCGTCTCCATGATGCCGACTTTCGCCATCGTGTCGTCCGTGAAAGAGGGGGTCAGGCCGCGTCCGGCCCGTCCGTGAAGCGTATCACGATTGCCCGGAACGGACGAAGCGCGAAGCCCCGGGACGGCGCCGGGGCTTCGCGTTGCATTGCCGGGAGCCGGGGGTCAGACCGCGACTGCCATGTCCGAGACGCCGGTAACCAGGTCCATCAGGGTGTCGACCTGGCGGAGGAGGCGCTCCATCTCCGGGGAGTGCTGCTTGTGGCCGGGCTCTGCGCTGGGAACCGCGTAGCCCGGGAGGACGCCGTTGGTGGTGCAGAAGTGGTCGGCAGCCGCGACGACTGCCGCGAGCGTTCCCGCGCCGCGCTCCCCGTGGTGGTGGCCGATGATCGCATCGCGGATCTCCGCGGGCAGGCGCCACTTCTCAGCGAGCATCGCCCCGAGGACGGCGTGGTCGTATCCGAGCATCTCCCATTCGACGTCTTCGAGGTCGCGCCCGCTGGCGATGGCGACTGCGACGGCCTGGTCGAGGCCGGCGGGGTCGGCGTGGAACATGGCCAGGCGGCCCATGTTGTGGAGGATGCCGGCCGTGAAGGCGCTGGGGCCGTCGAGGTTGCGCAAGTGCGATGAAAGTTCGCTCGCGCGGAAGGCGACGGCGAGCGAGTGCCGCCAGAAGGCCGAGATCCGGAAGAGGGCGTTGAGCGAATCGGGGGCGTAGGCGCTGGTGATGGCGCTGCTGATGGCCACGTTGCGGGCCTGGACGAAGCCGAGGACGACGAGCGCCTCCTGGACGGAGGTTACTTCCCGGGCGCGGCGGTAGGCGGCGGAGTTCACGATCCGGAGGATTGCGGCGCTGAGGCCGGGGTCGGCCGAGATCACGAGGGCGAGGTCCGACGCCGATGACTTCGGATCCTGGGCGACCTGGATAACCCTGAGCGCGACGGCGGGCAGCGGCGGGAGGGAGTCGATGGCGCGGAGCACTTCAGGCTTCGGGCGGGTGGTGGACCGGGGCGGGATCTCGGATGCCATGGCAACCCTCCGGGACGGCGTGTCTTCCTCCCAGTGTCAGCCCCGGGGACGAAGACCGGCGATGCGGGGTTACCCCAATGTTCGGCCGCCGGCACACAGACCTTTCGTCCACCGGGCAGCCACGAGGTCAGAACATCTCCGGGCACCAGGGGGCGCGTTCGCTGGCGAACATGGCGTCGGCGAGCGCGATCGATGCGGCGTCTCCGGTCACTCGCCCGGCCTCGCGCAGCGTCTCGAAGCGCACGCCGCCGAGGTAGGCGGCGGCGAGGTCAGCGGCGTTGAGGGTGATGGACGCAGCGTCCCCGGTGGGGCGGCAGGTGGCCCCGCCGGGCCCGCAGGCCAGTTCGTAGCGGCCGGCCACCCACGGGCAGAAGTCGTCCCGGACATCGAACACCACCGTGCCCGCGGCGGCGTAACGGCGGGCGCCCAGTGCCGCGGGGACATCGACGATCCGCAGCCAGAGCGTGTCGTCCGGTTTGCGTCGTAGCCGGCGGGGGTCGGCGAGCATCCAGTAGAGCGGTTCATCCGCCCGCCGGTAGTCGGCCGCGATCTGGCCGGCGAGGTCGATGTTGAGGACGTACTCCCAGAGCGCGGCGTAGGCCTCGTCCGTGCTGGCCATCAACTCAGCGACGTTGACGGTGTGATTCGGGAGGTGGTCGTCGGTCCAATCCTGCTTGAAGCGATAGCGGACGTAGCCGAGGGTGGCGCCGTCTTCTTCGTAGGCGACGTGGTAGGCCTCGCTCTGGCCTTCGCGGTAGTCCGCGTGGTCCCGGAGGTTGCGATTCCACCAGCGGTCGCTGCGGCTCATCATCCCCGGCTGAGTGGGGCGGACCCGTTCGTAGACCGCGGGCCAGGCCGAGCGCGCTTCCTCTTTGGAGATCATCCTGAGGCTCCCGCGTGAGGGCGGCCGCGAAGCCAGTGCCGTGCGGGTCCGGTCGATGTCCAGGCGGCTGCTTTCCGCCGCGAGCCCATAACCGAAGCGGCCATAGATGATGCTTTCGGAGGCCCACAAGGCGGCGATTGCCTCCCCGCGGTCGCGGACATGCTCCAGCTGGCGGCGCATCATCGCGCTGAGGGTGCCGCGCCGGCGGTGGGTCGGCCGGACCGAGACCATCGTCACCCCGGCCGTGGGCACCGCAGCGCCACCGGGAACCGTCATCTGGAACGAGAAGATACCCGCCGTGCCGACCATTTCGGGGCCATCGAAAGCGCCCAGGCTTCGGTCGAATTCGAAGAGTTCGCGGCGGTACTCCAGCATCTCGGGGCGGTAGCTCTGGCCGAAGCTGGAGGCCTGGCACTGGGCGAAAGCACCCAGTTCGTCGCTCGTGATTGGTCGGATCTCCTGGGCCATGGGTGGCTCCTTCCCCGTCGCCGGGTTCGGTCCCGCGGGCCGCTACAGGGGGATGTTGCCGTGCTTCTTCGGCGGGTTGCGGTCCGCCTTGTTCTGGAGCATCTCCAGCGCACGGATGATCTTGGTCCGCGTCTGGCGGGGGTCGATCACGTCATCGATGAAGCCGCGGCCGGCAGGGATGTAGGGGTTCGCAAACTTTTCGCGGTATTCCTCGATCAGTTCCTTGCGGCGCGTTTCCGGGTCGGCGGCGTTGGCGATCTCCTCGCGGTAGACCACGTTGGCGGCGCCGTCAGCTCCCATGACGGCAACTTCCGCCGTCGGCCAGGCGTAGTTCATGTCGCCGCGCAGGTGTTTGCTCGACATGACGAGGTAGGCGCCGCCGTAGGATTTGCGGAGGATGACGGCGATCTTGGGGACGGTCGCTTCGCTGTAGGCGAAGAGCAACTTGGCGCCGTGGGTGATGATCGCGTTGTATTCCTGGCCGGTGCCCGGGAGGTAGCCGGGGACGTCGACCAGCGTGACCAGCGGGATGTTGAAGCAGTCGCAGAAGCGGACGAAGCGGGCGGCTTTGCGGCTGGCGTTGATGTCGAGCGAGCCGGCGAGGTGCATCGGCTGGTTGCAGACGAAGCCGACCGGCTTCCCGCCCATGCGGCCAAAGCCGACGACGATGTTCTGGGCGAACATCTCGTGGACTTCCATGAAGTCGCCATCATCGAGGAGACGATAGACCACCTCGCGGACATCGTAGGGCCGGTTCGGTTCGGCCGGGACGATGCTGAGGAGGTCTTCCTCGGCGCGGTCGGGGTCGTCGCCGGTGGGGGTGAAGGGGGGGTCTTCGGCGTTGTTCGAAGGCAGGAACGAGAGCAGGCGCCGCACTTCGTGAAGGGTCTCTTCTTCGCCGGCGATGGCGTAATGGGCGACGCCGGAGCGGGAGGCATGGACGTCGGCGCCGCCGAGTTCTTCCTGCGTTACTTCCTCGCCGGTCACGGAGCGCACGACGTCCGGTCCGGTGATGAACATGAAACTCGAACCTTCGGTCATGAAGACGAAGTCGGTGATCGCGGGGCTATAGACGGCCCCGCCGGCGCAGGGGCCCATGATCACGCTGATCTGGGGGACAACGCCGCTGGCGAGGGTGTTCATCGTGAAGATCTCGCCAAAGCCGCGGAGGGCTTCCGGCCCGTCCTGGATGCGGGCGCCGACGGAGTCCTGGATGCCGATGATGGGGGCGCCGGTCATCATCGCCAGGTCCATCACCTTCAGGATCTTCTCGGCGACGGCTTCGCTAAGGGAGCCGCCGGAGAGGGTGAAGTCATAGGAGAAGACGTAGACGGGGCGGCTATCGACTTTGCCCCAGCCGGTGACGACGGCTTCGCCAACGGCGCCGGCCGTGGCCGAGGAGCCGCGGGGGCGCATCAGGGCGTCGAGTTCGTCGAAACTGCCGGGATCGAGGAGGAGGTCGATGCGTTCGCGGGCGGTGAGTTTGCCGCGGGCGTGCTGGGCTTCGATGCGCTTGGGGCCGCCGCCCTCGGCGACCTTTGCCTTGAGTTGAAGGAGGTGGTCCAGCTTTTGCTGGGCGGTGAGTTGTTCCGCCATGCTCGTCAGCCTCGCTGCCCCGGTCGCGGGGCGGGGAATGTCGCGGCGCAAAGAACCCGGCCGCCGTTGGGCCGGGTCACGGGATTCACGCGGTGGGCCGATCCTAGCATCGGGCGGGGTTCGGCGCCATGAAACGGGCTCCCGCTTGCGGCCCGGCGAGGGGCAGAGTAGGAAAGAGAGTGCAACCCTCGTTTCCCAGGAGGCTCCCCGTGGACTTCGAAATCCCTGCCGAGATCACCCAGCTCCTCGCCGACATCGATGACTTTATCGAGGCGGAGATCAAGCCGCTCGAACGCGAGAACATGCAGTTCTTCGACCACCGCCGCGAGTACGCCCGCACCGACTTCGAAAACGGGGGCGTCCCCCGCCACGAATGGGAGGAACTGCTCCGGGAGATGCGCCGGCGGGCGGACAAAGCCGGCTTCCTGCGCTATGCCGTCCCGAAGAAGTACGGCGGCCGCGACGGCACCAACCTGGGCATGGCGATCATCCGCGAGCACCTCGCGGCGAAGGGCCTCGGCCTCCACAACGACCTCCAGAACGAGTCGGCGGTCGTCGGCAACTTCCCCACAATCCAGATGTGGGAGCGCTACGGCACCGATGCCCAGAAGAAGCAGTTCCTCGAAGGGATGTTCACGGGCGAAACCCGTGTCGCCTTCGGCCTCACCGAGCCGAAGCACGGTTCGGATGCGTCGTGGCTGGAGACGAAGGCCATCCGAGACGGCGACGACTATGTGATTAACGGCGCCAAGCGCTTCAACAGCGGCATGCACGCGGCGACGCACGACCTTGTCTTCGCCCGCACCGGCGGCGAGGAAGGCAAGCCGAAGGGCATCAGTTGCTTCGTCGTGCCCGCGGACAGCCCCGGCCTCAAAGTCGAGTTCATGTGGTGGACGCTGAACATGCCCAGCGACCACGCCGAGGTTTCGCTTGAGAACGTCCGGGTGCCGGCCGACGCGATGCTCGGGAAAGAGGGCGACGGGCTCGCCCTGGCAAACACGTTCACGCACGAAAACCGCATCCGCCAGGCAGCCTCGGGGGTGGGCGCCGCCCAGTACTGCATCAATGAGTCGGTGAAGTACGCGAAGGAACGCATCACCTTCGGCCAGCCGCTGGCGACGCGCCAGGCGATCCAGTGGCCGCTGGCTGAACTCCAGACCGAATGCGAAATGGTTCGGCAACTCGTCCGAAAGACCGCGCACGAACTCGACCAGAAGCACCACATGGAGATCAGCGACAAGGTGGCGATGTGCAACTACCGGGCGAACCGGCTGGTGTGCGATGCCGCCGACCGGGCGATCCAGGTCCACGGCGGCATCGGTTACACGCGGCACATGCCGTTCGAGCACATCTACCGGCACCACCGTCGCTACCGGATCACGGAAGGTTCGGAGGAGATCCAGATCCGCCGGGTTGCGCAGGTGATGTTCGGCTTCACCGGCCGCGGCTAGCGGCTTCCCGGGGGCATTGAGAAGCCGGCGGCCCGAGGGTAGGATGCGCCAGACTTCGCGGCAGCGGGCGCCGGTCCGCTGCCGCCCCTGAGAGGCGCATCCATGGCTACGGGCATCGCGGAGCGCATCCGCATCATCGATACCGACTCGCACGTCTCCGAACCGCACGATCTCTGGACGTCGCGGGTGGCGCCAAAGTGGGGCGACCTGGTCCCTCACGTCATCAAGGACCCGCGCGGCCCCCGCAAGGATGGCAAGGTCAACGACGTCTGGGTCTTCGGCGGTGCCGTTGCCGGGGCGACGAGCGCTCCCGCGATGGCCGGTTACAACGGCTTCCTCCCGGACCACCCGGCGACGCTCGATGAAGCCCACCGCGCGGCCTACGACGCCGTCGCCCGCGTCCGCTACATGGACGAAGCGGGACTCTGGGCGCAGGTCATCTACCCGAACGTCGGCGGCTTCGGTTCAGGGCGCTTCCTCCAGCTGAAGGAACCCGAATTGATGCTGGAATGCGTGCGGGCCTACAACGATTTCCTCGTTGAGTGGGCGAGCCCGGCGCCGGAGCGGTTCATCAATGTGATGGCGCTCCCGTTCTGGGATGTGGCAGCGGCGGTGAAGGAACTGGACCGGGCGGCGAAGCTCGGACACCGGGGGGTGCTTTTCGGCAGCCACCCGGAGGAGTTCGGGATGGCGTCGCTTCCAGACCCCCACTGGGACCCGATTTGGGCGGCCGCCCAGGAGCGCAACCTCGCGATCAACTTCCACATCATCTCGGGCGCGGGGTTCGACCTGTTCGGCGGGTACCCGGGCAACGGCCCCCACACGAACGCCGCGAAGCAGTCGGCGGGCTTCTTCCTCGACAACTCGGCGGCGATCGGTGACGTGATCATGGGCGGGATCTGCCACCGCTTCCCGAGGCTGAAATTCGTCTCCGTGGAGAGTGGGATCGGCTGGATCCCTTCGTATTTGGAGGCGCTGGACTGGCAGTGGCGGAATATGGGAGCCTACACCGAACATCCGGAGCGTGACTTGCTGCCTTCCGAATACTTCCGGCGGCAGGTGTACGGCTGCTTCTGGTTCGAACGGGAGTCGGCCCGGCGGGTACTGAACCTCTACCCCGACAACTGGATGTTCGAGACCGACTTCCCTCACCCGACGAGCCTCTCGGAGGGGCCGTCGTCGAGTTCAGGGAAGCCGCGCGAGTGGGTCGACAAGCACCTGGGCGGTTGGCCGGAGGAGCTGCTCCAGAAGGTCCTCCACGACAACGCGGCGCGGGTCTACAACCTCGCCTGAGGGGGCGAGGCGGATGCCGGAGTGCCGGGGGGTCCGACGCGAGCCGCCGGGCGTGACTGGCAACGGCGCCTCGTCTGGGGCGGGTGCTGGTGTCGCGGCGACGGGGGTTTCCGTGGGCGTGACTTCCGGCGCGGGGGTGGCGGTGCCATCGCCGGTTTCGGGGACGAGCACGACGGTCCCGCCATCGCCGGCAGCGCTGGCTTCGGGGACCGTGATCTGCGGGGTATCGGGCCCAGGCGCGGTTTCCGCCGCGTCCTGGGACTGGAAGGCGACGGCAAGGGCGCCAGTGTCACTCGCGGCGCCCACCGCAGGATCCGCTTCGAAGGGGCTGGCGGGTACGCTCGCGGCGAGTTCGGACGCAGCCGCGTTCTCTGCCCGTCCGTCCGTAACGGCGGCGAACTGGGGGACGGGGTCGTTGGGGAGACGGATCGCACGGTCTTCGGCCACATAGGCAAGGCTGGTAAGGAACCCCGCGGCGCCGGCGAAGGCGCAGCCGGTGGCCAACAAGAGCGGCGCCCGGCGTTTGAGGGCGAACACCCATCGAGGCTGCGAATGCGGCCATCGCTGCTGCATGGAACGGGGGGAATGGGCTTGCATTGCGCCTCACCTTCTGGCGCGCGATGGCGCCTGGGGTGTCAGCCCTCTCGCCGCATTCGCACCCCAAGGAAGGCGGGCCGGCAGGAGAGGCATAGCCCGTGCGAGATGTGGGGTCCGCCCTTCCGCAAGACGGCGTCGCACCACACGCACACGATTGTCGGCCGACTGGCCTTTCCTGTGGGGGGCAGGCCAGGACGGGCGCCCGGCTCGGGCGGATGCTTGCCCACGCGCGCTCCTCCAGCCGTGGGGGCGTCCGGCGCTGAGCCGATTCTGTGCGCGTTTGAGCGTCCGATCATCAACAGAGTGCAAACTCCGGCGCAGCTCCGTGTAAACGTGGGCCAGCCTTAGCCCTCGGAGCCCGTCCGCACCAGGCACGATTCGACGGCGGGGGATGGTGAGAGTGAGGGGAGACACCGCTTCCTGCCGGTCGCGGTGCGGATGAGGGCGGTGCGGACGGTCGTCCGCTCCTCGGAGCGCGCATCTCGGGTAGACTGATTGCCATGTTCGAATCGCTGACCGACAAGCTGCAGGGCGCCTTCAAGAAGTTCGGGAGCCGCGGGATCGTGACCGAAGAGGACCTCGACCAGGCCCTCCGCGAAGTCCGCATGGCCATGCTCGAAGCCGACGTCAACTTCAAGGTGGTCCGCGAGTTCACGACGCGGGTGAAGGAAAAGGCGCTCGGCGCTCAGGTGCTGCGAAGCCTGACGCCAGCCCAGCAGGTCATCGACATCGTCCACGCCGAACTTGTAGAGATCCTTGGCGGGGCGGCGCCGAAACTGGAGACGGCTTCCCGGCCGCCGACGGTGGTGATGGTGGTTGGCCTCCAGGGGTCCGGCAAGACAACGAGCATCGCGAAGCTCGCGAACCTGTTGAAGAAGCAGGGCAACCGCCCGCTGCTCGTCGCCTGCGACATTTATCGCCCCGCCGCGGTGGAGCAGCTGGTGACCCTGGCCAGGCAACTGGACGTGCCCATCCACGAAGAGGGGACCGGGGTGAAGCCGGGCGTGATTGCCGGGAACGCCCTGGAGAAGGCCCGGCGGATGAACGCCACCCACCTGCTCGTGGACACGGCCGGCCGCCTCCACATCGACGAGGAGATGATGCGGGAGGTGGCGGACCTCCGGAAGCAGCTCCAGCCGCAGGAGATCCTCTTCGTTGCCGACGCGATGGCCGGGCAGGACGCGGTCACGGCGGCGAAAGAGTTCCACGACAAGGTCGGAACCACCGGGCTGATCCTCACGAAGATGGACGGCGATGCCCGCGGCGGCGCTGCTCTCAGCATCCGTTCGGTGACGGGCGTGCCGGTGAAGTTCATCGGCACCGGCGAAAAGACCGACGCCCTCGAAGCGTTCTACCCCGACCGCCTGGCGGGCCGCATCCTCGGCATGGGCGACATGCTTTCGCTCATCGAACGGGCCAAGGAAACGATGGGAGAGGACGACGCCGACAAGTTCGGCGAAAAGCTGAAGAAGGGGACGTTCGACCTCCAGGACTTCGTCGAGCAGCTTCGGAAGGTGCGGAAGATGGGGCCGCTCGGGCAGCTGGTGCAGATGTTGCCCGGCTTCAACAAGATCAAGATGCAGCTGGACGTCGACAGCATGGACGAAGGCTTCTTCGGCCAGGCCGAGGCCATCGTCCTTTCGATGACGGCCTGGGAGCGGCGGCACCCGGAGAAGATCGACGGGAAGCGGCGCAAGCGGATCGCCCGGGGGAGCGGCACCAACGCTCAGAAGGTGAACCAGTTGCTGAAGCAGTTCTTCGAAGCGCGGAAGATCGCGAAGTCGCTCAGTTCCGGGCGGTTCCCGATGCTGCCGGGGATGCGCTAGAAGCCGGACCTACGCGGGGGCGCGGCGGAACCGCGAGCGACGTTGCCGGGCGGCGCGCAACTCCGGGCCCTGTTCGAGCCGTTGGGCGACGAGCGACAGGGCATAGCAGGGTATGAAGTACATCAGTGAGACCACGATGAGGACTTCGATCGTGGGATTGCCGTAGATCGGTGTTTCGTAGAGGATCTTGCCGCGTCGCAACAGCTCGAGAATGCCGATAACGCTCGCCAGCGACGTGTCCTTGTAGAGGGTGATCAGCTGGCTGACGAGGCCGGGCGCCATCCGGCGGAGGGCCATTGGCACGGCAACGAAGCGCATCGATTGCAGGTAGCTCAGCCCCAGGCAGCGGCTCGCCTCGATGATGCCTCTTGCAATCGAAAGGATACCAGCGCGCATGATCTCCGCCACCACCGCACTGTTGTAGAGCGTTAGCGCGATCACCGCGGAGGCGAGCGGTGTGAGGTCGCCGTTGTTGTCGTCGACGAACAGCGTGGCGATGGGCACGCCCTTCGCCCAGCCCGTATTGAAGCTGGAGGCGCCAAAGAACACGAAAAACAACAACAAGAGCAGGGGCGTTGCCCGCATGGTCTCCACATAGGCGGTGGCGATCCAGCGCAGCGGGCGCGCTGGCGCGAGCCGCAGCACCGACATCGTCACGCCAAGCGCCAGGCTGAGGACGATGCTGTAGGCCGCGATCCGGGCGCTCAGCCACAAGCCTTCGAAGAGGAAGCGCCAGTACGGCCATTGGCGGAAGAGATCCCAGTTCCCTGGGACACGGTCGAGCATGCCGTTCCAGACCGCCTCCATCAGCGGGACCTCGCGACGCGCTTCTCAAGGCGCGATGAGGCGTAGGCGAGCGGCAACGTGAGCGACAGGTAGAGCAAACCTGCCACGGCAAACAGTTCGAACGTCTGGAAGTTTTGCTGCTGGATCTTGTCGGCCGAGGCCAACAGCTCTGTCACACCGATCGCCGACACAAGGGCGCTGTTGCGAAAGAGCGCGCTGAAGATGGACGTAAGCAGGGGCACAGCGACGCGCACCGCCTGGGGCACGATCACGTACGCGCGCGTCTGCAGGTAGCTCAACCCGAGTGCACGGGAGGCTTCGTACTGTCCCTTGTCTATCGCCAGGAGGCCGCTGCGCAGCGCTTCCGAGGTGTACGCACCGGTGTACAACGACAGCCCAATGATCCCGGCCTGGAGCGGCGAAAGGAGCCAGTCGATTGTGCCGACCAAAGGCAGATGCGTGTTCAGGACAGGGAGCTTCGGCAGCGCGAAGAAGAAGAAGTACAGTTGGACGAGGAGGGGAGTGTTGCGGAAGGCTTCGACGTAGACGGCGGAGACGATCCGCAACGCGCGGAATTCAGCGACGCGCATGAGCGCAACCACCGCCCCGAGGCCCGTCGCCAAAGTCATGGAGACAAGCGTCAGGAGAATCGTCGTGCGGTAGCCGCGCAGCAGCTCCGGGTAGTGGTCCCGCACCTGGCGGGCCATCTCCGAGATGAAGTCGATCACGGGCGGTGGCTCGACCGGCCGTGACGGGCGCGCCGAAGGCGGGGTTTCCTAACCACATGCACTTCGGCGGCGCCCGGTGAGCTCATATCGCCCCTAGTTCGTGGGCGGGAGCGCAGCGCGTGCGTCTGCGGCTTTCGGCAAGCCCTCCACCTTGCCCAGGTACAGGATGTAGATCTTGTCCCATGTGCCGTCCTTGAACATCCGGTCCAACTGGGCGTCTACGTGCGCCTGCAGGTCCTTCTTGCCGAGCTTCATGCCGATGCCGTACGGCTCTTTCGTGAACTGCCCGCCCACAAGCTTGATGGTCGGGTCGAGGGCAGCGAAGCCGGCGAGGATGATGTCATCGGTCGAGACAGCCTCCACGCGGCCGTCCTTGAGCGATGCCACGCAGGCAGCGTAGGCATCGAGTGAAAGCAGGTCCGATTGCGGCGCCTTCTCCTTGACGTTCTTCTCCGAAGTCGAACCCTTCACGGAGCAGACCTTCTTGCCGTTCAGGTCAGTGACGGTCTTGATCGTCGTGTTGTCTTTTTTCACGAGGATGGACTGGCCCGCCTGGTAGTAGGGCTTGGAGAATTCGATCTGCGTCTTCCGTTCGGCGTTGATCGTCATCGTGGCAACGATGATGTCGACCTTATCCGTCTGCAAGAAGGGGATACGGTCCTTCGAAACGGACTCGACGAACTCGATCTGTTCCTCCTTCAGCCCGAGCGACTTGGCGATCTCCTTGGCGATCGCGACATCGAAGCCATCGACCTTCTTCGAGACCGGGTCAAGCTGGCCAAACCCTGGCTGGTCGAACTTCACCCCGACGACGATCTTGCCCTTCTTCACGATCGCGGCCATCGACGAATCCGGCGCGAACGTCGGGACAGGGACGGCGGTCGGCGTCTTGTCGCCACCATCATCGTCATCGCCCCCGCACGCGGCGAAGAGCAGGGCGCTCATGGCTACCAACGCCACGAGCGCGAGCAGATACCTGGATATGGACTTCATGGTTCCCTCCTTGTGGTGGGGCCAGTTCGGCCCCTGTTTCGGTCGCCGTGAAAGGCGGCTCAGTGGGAAATGATCCGGCTGAGAAAACGCTGGGTGCGTTCACTCTGAGGGCGTTCGAAGAGATCCGCGGGGGTGCCTTGCTCCTCCACAATGCCGTCTGCCATGAAGAGGACGCGGTCCGCGACTTCGCGGGCGAACCCCATTTCGTGGCTGACAACGAGCATGGTCATGCCGCTGCGAGCGAGGTCGCGCATCACGTCGAGCACTTCTTTGATCATCTCGGGGTCGAGGGCAGAGGTGGGCTCGTCGAAGAGCATGACATTCGGTTCCATCGCGAGTGCGCGGGCGATGGCCACACGCTGTTGCTGACCCCCGGAGAGCTGGGATGGGTAGCTTGACGCCTTCTCTGGGATTCCCACCCTTTCAAGGAGCGCCTGGGCCCGGGCCTCGGCGGCTGAAGCGCTCTCCTTTCGTACTTTGCGCGGACCAAGGGTGATGTTCTCGAGCACGGACATCTGGGGGAAGAGGTTGAACGCCTGCTGCACCATGCCGACGTGAGACCGGAGCTCGTTGACGTCGGTCCGCTTGTCATGCACCGAAACGCCGTTGACGATAACCTCGCCCGCCTCAATCGTCTCGAGGCGGTTCACCGTGCGGAGAAGGGTGCTCTTGCCCGACCCTGATGGTCCGATGATGACGACCGTCTCGCCCGTCGCCACGTCGTCCGTGATCCCCTTGAGCACCTCGTTCCTACCGAAGCGCTTGCGCACATCACGAAATTGGATAGCAGGGGAGCGGTCGGCCATCCGCGGAGTATAGCGAGTCGGGCAAGGGTCTCGCCAGCCGCGGCGAAGTCGAGGTTGTCCCGGCACCCCGTGGCCGTGGCCACCCGGCAGCAACAGGTCGTCGGACTCCCAGAGCACCTTAGCCCGGGATGCGATAGCATTGCCGCTACATATGCACGCGTGCCCGCCGAACGGGCTCAGGAGACTCTGAACATATGATCCGGATTCGACTCCGCCGGGTGGGCAAGAAGCATCACCCCTACTACCGCATCGTGGTGGCCAACAAGCCCGATAAGCGCGACGGCGACTTCCTCGAGATCCTCGGTTCCTACGATCCCCACGTCGACCCGCCGTCGGTGACCATCGACGAGGCGAAGACGCTCGAGTGGATCCGCAAGGGCGCCCAGCCCAGCGAATCGGCCGCCAAGATCCTCAAGCGCGCCGGGATCGAATGGGGCGCCGCTCCAGCCGCCGCCACGGCCGCCGTGATGGAAAACTAGCCGTGGCATCGATGATGGGCACGGTGGTCGAATACATCGCGAAGGCCCTGGTGGACACCCCGGACGAGGTGCGCGTCACTGAATCCGACAACGGCGACCGTGTCGTCGTCCGCCTGGACGTTGCCGAGGGCGACTGGGGCAAGGTCATCGGCAAGGGCGGCCGGATTGCCACGGCCATGCGCTCGCTGGTGAAGGTCGCCGCGGTCAAGGAAGATGTCCGCGTCGGGCTGGAAATCGGCGACTGAGCGCGGAGAATACGGATCTCCCGGTGCCTGACGGCGAAGAACCCTCGCCCGCTCCACCTGGCCCCGAAGCGAAGGCGGCAGGACGCCGCCCTGTTCCTCCACCGCCGCAAGAACCCCCGCAGGAGCCCCGCGAAGGCTTCACCGCGGTCGGGCGTGTGGCGCGGCCACATGGCCTTCGCGGCGAGATCCGCGTGGCCGCGTTCACGGAAGGCGCCCCCAACCTCCAGCGAGGGCGGCCGGTGTACCTGGACGAGAAGCGCTACGTCGTCGTCCGGGCACGGCCAGAACGTGACGCCTGGATTCTCCAGCTCAGCGGCTTCAACGACCGCGACGCCGTCGAGGGCTATCGCGGCTTCCTCCTCGAAGCGGCCGACGGCGACGTCCTCCGGGCCGACCCGGAATCCTACTTCGTCTATGAACTGCTCGGGCTGGACGTCGTCACGGCGGACGGCCGCGAGCTGGGGAAGGTCGTGGACGTCATGCAGACGGGGGCGAACGACGTCTATGTGGTGAGGGGCTCCGGCGGCGAAGTGCTGGTGCCGGCGATCGCCAGCGTCGTCGGGGAAATCGACGTCCTTCGGCGCAGGCTAACCATTACACCTTTGCCCGGACTGTTAGACGAAGCGGAATAGCCCATTGAATCCCTCTATAGCAGGGACTACACTGGCCGCGGGCCGGGGCGGGGTGAAGACTGACCCGGTACTGCCCGATTTTCGCGCGAGGGGGAGGTCTGCATGTCCAAGGCTGAAGCACTGCAGCTGGTAGGAGACTGCATCCACCATTGGGTTCTCGAGTCTCCAAGGGGCGAGCTGACGCCGGGCCGGTGCAAGAAGTGTGGCAAGCAAAAGGAATTCACGGGCGAAACCAGCTACCGGATCGGTCGAGGTTCCGGCAGCCGCCACTAGTTCCCTGCCCACACCAAGGGTTTGACTCAGATTCGGGCCGCTGACTACGATGGTTGGCGGCCCGAATCGTTCTGTGGGGACGTAGCTCATCCGGGAGAGCGCAGCGTTCGCATCGCTGAGGTAAGGGGTTCGAGTCCCCTCGTCTCCACCAACCCCCTCACTTCACCTGCGCACGACGCCGCCGCCGCGTAGAATCGCGGCGATGAGCACCCTGCCCCTCGCCGGCGTCCGCGTTTGTGACCTCACCTGGATCATCGCCGGACCCACGGCCACCAGGGTGCTGGCGGACTTCGGCGCGGAAGTCATCCGCGTCGAGCATGGCCAGGCTGTGGACGCGATAAGGTTGGGCCGCCCGATCGTTGGCGACGCCCCCACGCTCAACAACTCCGGCTTCTTCAACTACTTCAACCGCAACAAGAAGAGCATGCTGCTCAACACCCGCCACCCGATGGGCGGGGACGTGCTTCGCAAGCTGATTGCCGCCAGCGACGTGGTCGTGGAGAACTTTTCCAGCAGGGTCATGGAGTCGTGGGACCTGGACTATCCCCAGCTTCGCGCAATCCGGCCGGACATCATCTACTGTTCGGTCTCCGGGTTTGGGCACAGCGGGCGCGACCGGGACTTCACGACCTGGGGTCCAACCGCGCAGGCGCTGAGCGGGCTCACGATCATGTCCGGCCTTCCCGGGAAGCCGCCCGCCGGCTGGGGCTACAGCTACATGGACCACACCGCGGGGTATTCGGCCGCGATAGCGATCATGGCGGCGCTCCACCACCGGAACCGCACCGGCGAGGGCCAGCACATCGACATGTCCCAGGTGGAGGCGGGCATCGTCCTCACCGGACCGGCCGTGCTCGACGTGACTGTGAACGGCCGTCCCTGGCGCCGGGCCGGGATGCCGCCGGGCAATCGCGCCTGGGAACCCCGCGTCGCGCCCCACAACACCTACGCCTGCGCTGGAGACGATCGCTGGGTGGCGGTCGCGGCGATGAACGACGCCGAATGGCACGCGATGGTGAGGGCGATGGACGAACCGGCATGGGCGCTCGACCCGCGCTTCGCCACCAATGCCGGCCGCCTGGCCAACCAGGACGAACTCGACGAGCGCATCGAAACCTGGACGACGGAGTTCACGGACTACGAAGTGATGGAGTTGCTCCAGGCCGCGGGGGTGCGCGCTGGAGTTTGCCAGAAGGCCAGCGACCGCTTCGAACGCGATCCGCAGCTGGCAGCTCGCGATTGGTGGCACAATCTGCCCCACGCGGAGCTGGGCGACTGCAACTATGACGGTGTGGTACCGAAACTCAGCGCCAGCCCGGGCGAGCTGCGGACGGCATCGCCGCTCCTTGGCGAACACACGCACGACGTGTTGCGAGAGGTCCTAGGGATGAGCGACGGGGAGATCGCGGAGCACGAGGCGCTTGGGGTGCTGATGTGAGCGGTCCCCTCGCCGGCCTGAGGGTGGTCGAATTCTGCGACGAACTCGGCCAGTACGCGGGGAAGCTCCTTGCCGACCTCGGCGCCGACGTGGTCAAGGTGGAGCCGCCCGGCGGAACTGCGGCGCGCAGGGTTGGCCCGTTCGTGAAGGGCATCCCCGGGCCGAACCGTTCGCTCAACTTCTGGTACTACAACACCAACAAGCGCTCGGTGGTGCTCGAGCTCGACGCAGCCGATGGCCGCGACGCATTCCTTCGGCTGGCCCGGGGAGCGGACATCGTCATCGAAGACCGTGAGCCGGGGTGGATGGCCGAGCGTGGGCTGGACTGCGCCGCCATCGGAACGCCGGCGCTGATCTTCTGCTCGATCACGCCCTTTGGGCAGGACGGCCCGTGGGCGGGATACCGCTCTTCGGACATGGTTGGGCTGGCCCTGGGCGGGCCGATGATGATGAACGGCTACGACCTGGCCGACGCGCCCGGGGCGCCGCCCATTCGCGGGCACGGCGACCAGGGCTACCACACCGCCTGTCACTACGCCGTCCACGGGATCCTCGCCGCCCTCCTGCACCGCGACGCCACGGGCAAAGGGCAGGCCATCGACTGTTCGATGCACGAGGCGCTTTCCTGCACGGTCGAAGTGGGGATGCCGTACTGGCTGTATGTCCAGCGGGACGTGATTCGCCAGACCGGCCGCCATGCCGCCGCGCACCCCACGGAGCGCTGGCTCTATCGGGCGAAGGACGGGCGCGACATCATCATCTTCGGCGCCGGGCGCGACAATGCCAGTTGGAAGAAACTGAAGGAGTGGTTCCAGTCGGAGGGGTTCGGCCTGCAGTTCGACGAGTCCCGCTTCGACAGTCCCGCTGCCCGGCAACCGGGCCGGGGCTCACCAGAGGCCGCCGAGATCATGCGCGAACTCGAACGCTTCATCGCCGCCCACGACGCCGACTACGTCTACCGCGGCGGGCAGGAGCGCGGGCAGGCCTGGGGCACCGTCCAGGCGCCGGAGGACACGGTGAAGGACCCCCACTTCCACGACCGGGGCTTCTTTGTCGAAGTCACGGGAGAAGGCATGGACCGTCCCGCGCTGATGCCGGGGGCGCCCTACATCTTCAGCGCGACGCCCTGGGAGTTGCGGCGCCCCGCCCCACGCCTCGGCGAGCACACGGAAGAGGTGCTGGCGGAGGTGGCCGGGGAACCCTCTCGATAGAGCAGCCGCCCGGCAGTCATCGGACTTTGTGAAGGTTTCGCACAGAGGGGGTGACGTGGCGCTGCGGCGGTATTACCCTCGGGGCATCCCCTCCCGGGTCGCGGCGCGGCACGCGGCTTCCCCGGGAACGTGGAGGCGCCGAAATGGTTACGAAAACGCCGGCCTACCCCGGGAACGCCTCGGTCTACGAGTTGTTGCGGACGCACCCCGCGGCCCGCGCGAAACTCGCGGAGATGGGGGTCACCACGGAACTGCTGGGCTATAAGATCGGCGACGCCGCCCGCGTCGTCGGTGTGCCCGTCGAGCGGCTCACGGAGGCCGCCGCCGCTCCAGAATAGTCCGCCTTGGCGGGGTCGCCGTCAGGGGATGTTGACGGTCTGCCCGGCGGCCAGGTTGGTGCAGTTAGCGTTGATCGTGGGGTTCGCGGCGAGCAGCTTCGAAAGCTCGACCCCGAAGCTGGCGGCGATGGCGCCGCAGGTGTCCCCGGACACTACCTTGTAGGTCTTCGCCGCGCCCGGCCGTGGAGTCGGTGTGGGGCCGGTACCGCCGGTCGTCGTGGACCCGGCCGCCGGCGCCGGGATCGTGAGGATGTCGCCGGCGTGCAGATTCGAGCAGTTCGCGTCGATGGTGCGGTTCGTCTTGATCAGGTCGGCGGCGGTGATCCCGTACTTGACGGCGATGGCGCCGCAGGTGTCGCCCGGGACGACGGTGTACTTCTGTTGGCCGCTGGCCCCGCCCGCCGTCGTGACCGGGGTGGTGGTGCCCACGGCGCCGGTGGTGGAGACGGTGTCGCCGCGAATCTGGTAGAGCACCGGGTTCTGGATGGGCGTGGAACTGGGCACAACGGCCGGGTCGGTGACGCGCGGGCCGTTGCCGGGTTCGTCCGTGCCCCCCCCGCCGCAGGCAGCCAGGGCCAGTGCCACGAATACGCCAAGTAGAAACGCCGAGGCGCGGGCGAGGGTCATGTCCGCCATGCTAGGTGCGCCCGGGGCCGGGGGCAATCGCCGGGTAAACGCCGGAGAAGCGTCATTCGCCGCCGGCCGGCATTGCCGGGAGCCCGACTTCCGGTTCCGCGCCCTCCACCTGGATGTGCGGCAGGATGCGGTCCAGCCAGCCCGGGAGCCACCAGTTCGCGTCGCCCAGCAGTTCCATTGTCGCGGGGACCAGGACAAGCCGGACGATTGTGGCGTCGACGAAGATCGCCGTCGCCAGGCCGATGCCGAACTCCTTGATGATTCGGTCTTCGCCGAGGACGAAGGAGAGGAAGACGGCGACCATGATCGCCGCCGCGGCCGTGATCACGCGGGCTGTTGCCGCCAGCCCGTGGCTGACGGCGGTCGCGTTGTGCCTGGTGCGGACGTACTCCTCCCGGATGCGGCTGATGAGGAAGACTTCGTAGTCCATGGAGAGCCCGAAGAGGATGGCGAAGAGCATCATCGGGATGAAGGTTTCGACCGGCCCCTTCTGGATGTTCAGGGCGCCCGAGAACCAGCCCCACTGGAAGATGGCGACCAGCACGCCGTAGCTCGCGCCGATGCTCAGCAGGTTCATGACGGCGGCCTTGGCTGCGACGAGGACCGAACGGAAGACCGTCAGGAGCAGAAGGAAGCTGATCCCGATGACGCCGCCGAAGAGCAGGGGCAAACGCCGGCTGATCTGGTCGCCGATGTCGACGTAGGCGGCGGTGCGGCCGCTGACGAAGACGCGGAGGTCCGTCCCGGCGGTCGTGGGGGGAACAACCTGGTTGCGGAGGTGGTGGACGAGGTCGACGGTGGCGGCGTCCTGGGGGGACGTCCCCGGCAGCACCGTGAACGCGGCCGTGTCGCCGGACTGGTTGAACACCAGGGGTGTCACCTGGGCGACGTTGTTGGCGGGTCCGCCGTTCGGGCCGGAGACGAAGGCTTCGCGCACTGCCTGAACCTGCGCCGGGGTTGCCGTGCCCGTGTCCACCGCGATGAGGATGGGGCCGTTGAAGCCAGCGCCGAAGCCCCTGGTGAGGAGGTCGTAGGCGCGGCGGGAGTGGTAATGGGTCGGGTTGTTGCCGGCGTCGGTGAAGCCCAGGCGCATCTGGAGCACCGGGGTGGCGAGCACGACGAGGAAGGTTGCCGTGGCGAGGAAGTACGGCAGCGGGTGGCGCTGGATCGCCTGGCTCAGGCGATACCAGCCGCTCTTCGGGTCCACGCCCTCGGTCGAACGCAACAGCGGGATGTGCCAGCGGTCGATGCGTTGCCCGGCGAGGGAGAGCAGCGCCGGGGTCAGCGTGAGGGCGACGGCCGCCGCGAGGACGACGACGGTGGCGCCGGTGGCCCCCATCAATGCCACAAAGGGGATGCCCATCGCGAAGAGCCCGAGGAACGCGATCGCGACGACTGTGCCGGCGAACATCACGGCGCGGCCGGAGGTGGTTACCGCCATCACGACCGACTCTTCGACTGAGTGGCCGGTGTGGAGCCCTTCGCGGAAGCGCGTGACGACCAGCAGGCTGTAGTCGATCCCAACGCCAATGCCGATCATGGCGGCGAACTGGGGGGAGAATTCGGGGAAGGGAAAGAAGCGGGTGGCAACGGTAATGATCGCGAAGGCGGCTCCAAGGCCGAAAACGGCGGCGCCGATGGGGAGCCCCACGGCGATCACCGAACCGAAGGCGATGAAGAGGATGATGATCGCCGCGCTCAGCCCGATGAACTCCGACCCGAAGTCCGGCTGTTCGTTGAATTCGACGATGTCGCCGCCGATCTCCACCCGCAGGCTGTCGCTGTTCGCGTCGTCCGCCATCTGGATGAGACTGGCGACGACTTCCTTGTCGGCCTCCTGGTTCTGGGTGGAGAAGTGGACGAGCGCCCGGGCGATGGTCCCGTCTTTCGACACGTAACCAGCCTGCTCTTCGTACGGGGAGAGGACCTCGACCACGTCCTTCAGGCCGAGAACTTTCCCGAAGAGGGCTTCGACCTGGGACTTCACGGCGGGGTCCTGGATCCCGGTGGGTGCCTCGAAGACGAGCACGGCCTCGTCGCCGGACTGGGAAGGGAACCGCGATTCGAGGAGGTCGAGCGCTTCCTGCGTTTCGGAGCCGGGGAGTTCGAAGTTGGTGGCGTAGGTCCCGCCAAAGGCGATGGCCGAGGCGATTAGGCCCACAAGGATGAGCACCCAGGCGGCGACGACGCGCCCCCGGCGGCGGTGGGCGAGGCGCGCCCAGCGTTCGAGGAGGGTCTGGTGGCTTGCTGGATCGCGAGGGGTCATGACGATTCGGCTCCCGGCTTGGCCCGGCGAAAACGGAACGCCGGTTCCGAACCAGTGTGAAGCGGAATTCCGGTTCCCGTCAACCCAACGACCGTCTATAGTGGGCATAGCACAGGAGGCCGCGCGTGACACACCACGCCGCCGAGCGCAGCGACGCCCGTCAGAACCGTGAACGGATCGTCCGCGCCGCCTACGAGACCTTCGCCGAGCGGGGCGTAGGGGTGGAAGTGCGGGAGATCGCGGAGCGCGCGGGCGTGGGCATCGGTACCTTCTACCGCAACTTCGCGACGAAAGATGACTTGATCATCGCGATCATCGGCGACGTTATCGCGCGATTCGACGCGGTGATGGCCGATGTCCTGGAGATCGACGACCCGGTGGAGGCCATCCGGGTGTTTCTCGCCCGGATTCTCGACGTGTTGGAGACCTGGGGCGAAGTTTGCCGCGGGCTGCTCCGCCAGAACCTGCCGGCGGGCGTGGGCGAACAGTTCATGGGCTTCGTTTCGAACCCGCGGATGGAGGAGGTTTTCCAGCGCGGCATCGACCGTGGGATTTTCCGGGCGGACCTGGACCCGGTCATCGCACGGGGGTTGCTCTATGCCTGTTGCGATCCACTGGTGTACATCAGCCCGCGGCAGTCGCGCTCCGCGGCGGAGATCGTCGCCGGGTTCACCGACCTGGTCCTTCGGAGCTTCATGGCCGGCGCTCCCCGGGCTTAACCCCAGCCATATGATTCGTTGATACAATCCGCGCAACCGTGCGGTAAGCCGGACGCGTAACCCGTGCTTTGGGCGGAAGGGGCGGACCCCTCCGCTGGAATTGGAGCTGATGTGGAAGACCCGAAGATCATCGCCGAGCGCATCGTTGCGAACGTCGAAAACGTCATTGTCGGCAAGCATCGCGAATTGCGGCTTGCGATCACGGCCCTGCTCTGCGGTGGCCACATGCTTATCGAGGACGTGCCTGGCGTCGGCAAGACGATGCTCGCCCGGGCCATCGCGACCTCGACGGGCTGTAGCTTCCGGCGCATCCAGTTCACGCCCGACCTGCTCCCCAGCGACATCACGGGCGTTTCGATCTACAACCAGAAAGAAGGCGACTTCGAGTTTCGCCCGGGCCCGATCATCGCCCAGGTGGTCCTCGCCGACGAAGTGAACCGGGCAACCCCGAAGACGCAGTCGGCGCTCCTGGAGGCGATGGAAGAGCGGCAGGTGACGGTCGATGGCGTTACCCACAAGTTGCCGCTGCCGTTCATGGTGATGGCGACCCAGAACCCGATCGAATACGAGGGGACGTTCCCCCTGCCGGAAGCCCAGCTCGACCGTTTCATGATCCGGGTCCACCTCGGCTACCCCAGCCCAACCGACGAAGTGCTCGTCCTCGACCTTCAGCAGGTCACCCACCCGGTGGACACGATCAAGCAGGTGACCGACGCGACGGAGATCCTGCAGGTGCAGCGGGCGGTCAAGGAGATCTACGTCGACCCGCTGATCAAGCAGTACATCGTCGCCATTGCGAATGCGACCCGCGAACACGAAGCCGTCTACCTGGGCGCGAGCCCGCGCGGTTCGCTCGCGCTCTTCCGGACGTCACAGGCCCGGGCACTGCTCGAAGGCCGCGACTTCGTCACCCCGGACGACGTGAAGGACCTGGCGCTGGTGACGCTGGGCCACCGGATCATCCTCAGCCCCGGCGCGAAGGTGAAGGGCACCACCGTGTCGGATGTGGTGGCCGCCTGCCTGAACCGGGTGCCGGTACCTGGCTCCCGGGCGCGCGTGTAGGCGCCCGATGCGACGCGCGTTGCGGTTTGTCTTCAGCCCTGCCAACCGGACGGTCACCCTGGTGCTGGCCATCCTCCTGGCGTGCGCTTTCGTCGCCATGGGAACGGGGTTCTGGCTGCTCTTCCGGCTGGTCTATCTCATCGCGCTCGCCATCCCGCTCTGCTGGGGTATCGCCTGGTACAACACCCGGAACCTTGTGGTCTTCGCCGACCGCCGCACGGACCGCGCCCAGGTCGGCCAGGAAGCGCAGGAGATCATCGAAGTCCGCAATCGTGGCATCTTCCCGAAGCTCTGGCTTGAAGTGGAGGACCCGAGCGAACTGCCCGGGCACCGTTCGCGCCGCGTGGTTGTCGTGCCTCCCCGCCGGAGCCGCAACTGGATTGTCGACACCCGGCTGACGCGGCGCGGCGTTTACAACTGGGGACCCGTGCGGGTGACCTCGACTGACCCCTTCGGGCTGTTCCGGCGAGTCCGCGAATTCGGCGGCCAGCAGCAGATCCTGGTCTACCCGCCGGTGGTGGACCTCCCCCACTTCCAGGCGCCGCCGGCGAACCTGCCCGGCGAAGGCCGCTTCCGCAAGCGCACGCACTACGTCACGCCGAACGCGAGCGGCGTCCGCGAATACGCCCCGGGTGACGCCTTCAACCGGATCCACTGGCGAAGCACGGCCCGCACCGGCGAACTGATGGTCAAGACATTCGAACTCGACCCGGCGAGCGACATCTTCGTCGTCCAGGACCTGGAGGCGCGGGTCAACGCCGGCCGCGGCGAAGAAAGCACCGAGGAGTACGGGGTGCGGGTGGCGGCGAGCGTTGCCCGCCATTATCTCCTCAGCAACCGCTCGGTCGGGCTGATCACTTTCGGGCGCGACCTCAAGGTCATCGAACCGGAACGCGGGCCCCAGCAACTGACGCGCATCCTCGAAACGCTGGCGACGGTCCGGGCGGTGGGCGATGCGCCGCTGGGCAACTTGCTTCAGGAGGAGCAGCGCCGCTTCGGGCGTCACACTACCGTCATCATCATCACGCCGGCAATGGACGACCACTGGCTCACGGCCGTCCAGTCGCTCACACAGCGCGGCGTCCGGGCGGCCGTGGTCTTGCTCGACCCGAGCACGTTCGGGGGCGCGAAGTCCGCGCTGATGATGTACGGTGAACTCACAGCGAGCGACATCACGACCTACGTTGTCAGCCGCGGTGACGACCTCACCCTCGCGTTGAGTCCGACAGCAGGAGTGGGCGCATGGCAGGGTTGAACCTCCCCATGAATCGGTCGGCCGGGAGGCGGATGGGCGCCGCCGCCGTCTCCGTCCCTCGGGTCCTGATGAGCTGGGAAGACTGGCTGACGTTCGCCTTCGCGCTCATCGCCTTCCTTGCGGTGGCCGTCTCCATCCAGCAGGCCGGCTGGGTCGACAACATGCCCAAGGTGGTCCCGACCGTGATGGCCGGGCTGCTCGCCGGGCTCTTCGCGGCCCGATTGCGGTTCCCCAAGCTGCTGCTGCACCCGGCGGCGCTGGCCATCGGCGTCGTGGTCGTGGTCTATGCCGCCCAGCAGTACGCGGATGGGGTCACGCTCGCCGACCGCATGGCCGACTTCCGGGTCCGGATGCACGAGTGGTACCTGGTCGTGAAGGCCGGGGACATCAGCAACGACAACCTGCCGTTCGTGACGCTGGTGCATGCGATCTCTTTCCTCGCTGCCTACATGGGCGCGTGGTCGATCTTCCGCTGGCACAATCCGTGGTTCGCGCTCGTCCCGATCGGGATCGTGCTGCTCGCGAATGTCAGCTTCCAGAAGGGGCACCCGACGGGGACGCTGGTGTTCTTCCTCTTCGGCGGGATCCTGCTTATCGGGCGGCTGCATCTTCAGGCAAGCCAGGCCCGTTGGCGGCGGCAGGCGATCGACTACCCGGAGTACATCAGCCTGAACGCCCTCCAACTCACGTTCTACCTGACGCTGGCGCTGGTGATCGGGGCGTGGCTGATCCCGGTTGGCTCCGAAGCGGCAGCCGCGAAAAGCGCGTTCAACAGCCTCACGGGCCCCTTCGAAGGCCAGTCCGAACGGTTCGTCCGGCTCTTCCACAACATCGACTCCCGGAAGGGAGGGAATCTCCACACGTTCGGTTCGACGCTTGCCATCCAGGGCGACGTGAAGCTGGGGACGAGGGTCCTCTTCGAAGTGAAGAGCGGCGAGGCCGGGCTCATCCGTGGCACGAGCTACAACGAGTACACAGGCACCGGCTGGAAGTCGACCAGCCGCGACTCGACCCGCGTCGATGCCGCCGCCCTTGACCAGGCCGAGGGGGCGGAGAAGTACCTGGAGCGGACCTTCTCCATCCTCGAAGTGACGGTGAAAAGCGACAGCAGCACCGTCTTTTCGGTCGGCACGCCGCTGAGCACGAATCTCCCCTCGCTGGTGGACACGCCCGGCATCGAGGCCAGCGACATTGAGCGCATTCGCAGCCGTCGCGGGCTCGACGCCGGCGACACCTACAACGCGGTCGGTTCGCAGAGCACCGCGACCGCCGACCAGCTGAGGGCGGCGGGTTCGAACTACCCCGGCTGGGTGAAGCAACGCTACCTTCAGTTGCCGGACACGCTCCCGGACCGGGTCCGCGCGGAGTCGGTCCGCGTCGCCGGGGACGCCGGGAACCCATACGACAAAACGGTGGCGATCGAGAAGTACCTTCGGACGTTCCCGTACGACCTGAACGTTCCCGCGGCTCCCCCCGGCACCGACGCGGTCGACTTCCTCCTGTTCGAACTGAAGCGGGGGTACTTCGACTACCAGGCGACGGCGATGGCCGTGATGCTGCGGACGCTCGGCATCCCCAGCCGGGTGGCCGTCGGGTATGCGCTCGACGCGGCCGACGCCGCGGAGACCAAGTACATCGTCCGCAAAGACGACGCCTATTCGTGGGTCGAGGTCTTCTTCCCCGGCTACGGCTGGGTGGAGTTCAACCCCACGCAGGACCGTCCCGGTTCTACCGACGGCGCCGGGAGTGGCGGCGCTGGAGTCGTCGGCTCGCTCGACAATACCGTCGATCCCTCCCTCGAGGAGATTCTTGGCGAACTCGGCAATGCTATTCCGCCGGAGGACATCCTTGGCGCCCTGAACACGGCGCCGGTCGACAAGAAGGGTCCCCCGTGGACGCTGATCTACTTGCTCGCCGGGGCACTGGCGGCGTTTGCGGCACTGGCCCTCGCCGGGCGGGTCACCTGGAACTGGGGCATGGGCGGGCTCGAAGGCAGGCCCCGGCTCTGGGCGAAGGCACAGCGGCTGGCCGGCTGGGCGGGGCTCGGCGCGAGGCCGGCGGAGACGCCGCGGGAATGGTCCCGGCGGGTCGGCCAGGCGATTGACCTCCCGGACGACGCCATCCAGTTGAGCGACGCCTATGAAGAGGCCCGTTATGGCCGCCCGGACCTCCAGCGGATCGACGATGACGTTGCGGCGGGCGCCTACGAACGCCTCCGCAACACCCTCCTGGGCCGCGTCTTCAAGCGCGGCGACCGGAAGCACGGGGCTCGCTGATGGCCGTCCCGGCCGCTGCCCCGGTGCTCTCACTGGTTGTGACGCAGACCACGCTCGGCTGGGCGGGGGTGGCCCTGAGCGAGGAGGGGATCCGCCACGCGACGCTCTTTCACCACACGGAAGCGGCCGCGCGGGGCGAACTCCAGGCGGCCGGGGCTGTCGACAAAGACGATCCGCGGGCGGGAGACGTCTCATCGTTGCTGCGGGGATACACCGAGGGTACCGCCGGCCTCACCGACTACCCGGTCGACCTGCCGCCCTGTACACCGCTCCAGCGGCGGACGTGGCTGGCGCTGCGCACCATCCCTCGTGGCGAGACCCGGAGCTACGGCTGGTTGGCGTCCCAGGTGGGCGAACCCGGCAAGGCGCGCATCATCGGCTCGATCAACGGGGCCAACCCGATCCCGCTCTGGCTGCCCTGCCACCGGGTTATCGGCTCGGACGGGACGCTCGTCGGCTTCGGCGGTGGGCTGGCGATGAAGCAGGCGCTGCTCGAACTCGAAGGGGCCCTGCCCAGGCGGCTGATGGGCTGACCGGAAGCGTCCCGGGCTGGACCTCAGACGTTGAAGAGGATGTTCAAGATGTCGCCGTCCTGGACGATGTACTGCTTCCCTTCGGTGCGGAGGAGTCCCTTCTTCCTCCCCTCGGCCTCGCTGCCGCAGGCAATTAGATCGTGATAACGAATGACCTCGGCCCGGATGAAGCCGCGGCGGAGGTCGCTGTGGATCTTGCCGGCCGCTTCCGGCGCCGTTGAGCCGGCGGGCACGGTCCAGGCGCGGCACTCGTCGTGGCCGGCGGTGAGGAAGCTGACCAACCCCAGGAGGGCGTAGCTCAGGCGGATGGCTTCGGCCATCCCGGTCTCGGTGACGCCGGCGGAAGCGCGGAATTCGGCCGCTTCGTCGTCGCTGAGTTCGTTTAGTTCCATTTCGAACTTGCCGCTGAAAACGGCCACGTCGCGGCCCGGGCGGCGATAGCGGGCGCGGTACTGTTCTTCCAGTTCCCCGCGCCGCGGGAGGTCTTCTTCGCCGATGTTGACGACGAGGAGCAGAGGCGGTGCCGTGAGGAACTGCGACCCTTCGAGCAGCTTCCAGTCGTCCCCGGAGAGCCCCTGTTCGCGGATCGGCGTCTCCGCTTCGAGCGCCGTCTTCATCCGGACGAGGAGGTCGCGGGTGCGTTGGAGTGCGTCGCGTTCGCCCGGCTTCATCGAGCGCAGTTCCGTTTCCAGGCGGTGCAGCCTGCGTTCGATGGCGGAGAGGTCCGCGAAGGCCAACTCCAGGTCCATCGTCGCGATGTCGCGGTCCGGGTCCAGGGTCACGTCAGGGTGGGGCACCGTTTCGTCGGCGAAGGCGCGGGCCACGTGGATGAGCGCGTCCATGCGGCCGAGGTCGTTGATGAACTTGCCGGCGGGGCCTTCGCCTTTGCCGAACGATTCCCCGGCCGCGGGAAAGTCGACGTACTGGATAGTGGCGTAGGTGGTCTTCTTCGGGTGGTAGATCGTGGCGAGGCGGTCGACCCGTTCGTCGGGCACATTCACGACACCGACGTTCGGCTGCGCGGAGGAGCTGTAGGCGCCGACCTGTGCGGAGCCGCGGGTGACGGCGTTGAAGACGGTGGTCTTTCCCGAGCGGGCGAGCCCAATGATTCCCAGTTGCATGCTGAAAAGGGTAGTGGCGGCGGGGGTTAGACGTTAGGCGAGTTGGGCTGCGAGGTCGCGAAGGACGGCTTCAGCCCGGTCGAGGCGACTGAGGATGCCCCAGGGGCCGTGGATGTTGAGGGTCATGTTTCCGCCCTCGCCGCGGACACCGGGGAGACGGCCGGGGGTCCCGGCCGCCTGGTGGTAGCGCTGGAGTTCGGGCGAATCGGCGCCGAACACCGCCCCGATGACCTGGACGGTCCGATCGTCCCACTGGTTGTAATCGAAGGGGTTGGGCCCGGACCCGCGCAGGCGCCCGATTGCCTCGAGCTGTGCCTGGATCCGGTCACGTCCGCGAGTGGGGTCGCTCACTGCCATACCGCCATTCTACGAGCGCCCGGGAAAGGGGAAAGCGGCTTCAGGCAGCGCGGCCGAGGACGTCGCCCTCTTCGCCGAGCCGGTAGGCGATGTCGCCGAGGCTGAGGAGGGCGCCGATGACTTCGGAGCCGCCGGGGGCGCGGATGGCGCGGAGGTCATCGAAGAAGGCGGCGATGCCGGCGATGCCTTCCTCCTGGTAGAACGTGCCCGGGCGCACGACGCCGAGGCTGTTGCTGCAGAGGACATCGCCGGCGCGGTCGCGGCAGGCCAGGGCCAGGGCCACATGGTCGATGCCGTAGGGCCGCCGCATGCGGCCCATGCCGTCGCGCACCCAGGACACAATTTCGGAGGCGAGCCCGTCGGCCGCATCCTGGTCCTGGAGGTTGGGGAGCGCCCAGGTCGATTCGCGCACGCCGACGCCTTCGCGGATGAGGCGCTCTACGCGGCCTTGGGTGGTTCGCTTGCGAAAGAAGAGCATCGTCGAAAGATCTATCGGCAGGTTGGCGCCCCGGGTGAGTGACGGTTTGGTGCATTCGCTGGCAGCCCGCCCGAGCACGCCGTACACTCGCGGAGGATGGACAACGATTACAGCATCGACCTGGACGACATCGCTGGGACCATCCGCACCAGCGATGTCATCGCGGTCCGGTTTGTCTCCGTCGGCCAGCGTCTGCTGCTCGACTTCCGCGCGAATGATGTCGATGGCCCGCTCGTTAAGGTCGTCGACCCGGTGAAATCCGTGGAGGAGCGCTACCGGAGCCTTGCCCGGATGCGTCCGCGGTTTGGCCCGCCGGAGAAGATTATCGCGATCTGGTGGCCCCGGTTCGCATCGTCGCTCCGGGAGACGGGAATCTGGGATGAGGTGATGGAACGCGTGACCGAGGCCGGCCACGTCCATGCCGTCCGCATGGCCGAAGCCGCACTCGCCGAATTGGTCGCACTCGAACGCCAGCAACAGCGCGACGCCATCACCGGGAAGGGCTTCCGCACGCTCTGGAGCGCCTCTCCCACCCCACGCTGACTCTGGAACGCTCGCATTTCCGAAGGCTGGTCCGCGAAGCGGTCGCTTCGCTCCCCGCGGCATTGCTACAGCGCGTCCACAACGTCGACATCGTGATCGAACGCCGGCCCTCCGGGCGTGACCGGAAGGCTGCCGGGCTGGGCGCGGGCCGGACGCTCCTCGGGCTCTACCATGGCATCCCGCTGACGAAACGGGGCGAATACTACAACCTGGTGCTGCCCGACAAGATCAGCATCTACCAGGATCCGATCGAGGAGATCTGCGAGACGGACGCTGAGGTCCGGGAGCAGGTGCGAAAGACCGTCCTCCACGAACTAGCCCACTACTTCGGGATCGATGATCACCGGCTGAACGAACTGGGGATGGGATGAGGCTTGCCCCGGCCTTTCCCCGGGGGTGGTCGCGGTTTGACCCCACGCCTGCCAGACGGTTAGCTAAGCTGTAATGGTAGGGCGTGCCGACGAAGCCACACTCAGGACAGGCGGACGTACGCTCCCCCGGGCGGCTACCCGGGCGGCCCGCCGCCACACCGGCCGCCAGCGCCTCGCTTTTGTCTTGGCCCTCTTCTTTTTCGGCGCCGTGACCCTCCTCACAAGCATTGGCCTGCTTTCGCGTGTGACCCCGGCCCTGTTCCCAGGGCAGACGCTCCCCGGGATCGCCATCCTCGATCCGCTCCCGCAGATCGTGAAGGCGCCGAGCCGCGCAGAAGGCGAAGGGTTCCTTGGCAAGCGCGTGAACCTCCTGCTGATCGGCGTCGACAAGCGCCCGCAATGGATCGACGAGGGCGGCTACCTGACCGACATGATCATGGTCGCGACCATCGACCCCCAGACCAAGCAGATCAGCCTGCTGAGCTTCCCGCGGGACATGTACATCGACATCAATACGAAGCAGGGCACGTATCAGAGCCGAATCAACGAGTCGTACGGCATCGGTTTCCGGGAGAACGGGGGGACCTTCGCGGCCGGTACGGCCCAGCTCATGCTGGACCTGAAGAAGAACTTCGGGATCGACATCGACCACTGGATGATCGTCGATTTCACGGGCGTCTACACGCTCATCGATGCGCTCGGCGGGATCGACGTCGACATCCCTTACGACCTCTCAGTGCCCGAGTGGTGGTACCACGATGAGTCCCGCGATGGCCAGTACGTCAGCTATCCGCCGGGCGTTAGGCACCTCGACGGCTACAACGCGGTCGCCTTCGGCCGGTACCGCGAAGACAGCGACTTCTACCGGGTGAAGCGCCAGCAGCTGGTCATCCAGACGGCCCTCCAGAAGGTCTTCGCGCGGGGGCTGTTGAACAACCCGGTGGACCTCTGGAACGCCTACCACGACACGATGAAGACCGACCTCAGCCTGGGCGAGGCCATCGGCTATGTCCCCCTCGTCAAGTCCACAAACGGGAGCATGGAGACGTTCTCGCTGGGCGACCCCGTGAACGACGTCCCAACCCTCGTCGGATTCACAACCGGGGACGGCGCGTCGGTCCAGCTCTGGAACCACGAGAACGTGCAGTACTGGCTCAGCAAGGTCTTCACGAAAGCCGTCTACGCCCAGTCGAACGTGGAGATCCGGAACGGCTACGGGGACGAGAATGCCATCCGCGCGCAGGCACTGGGGCGCTATCTGCGGTACGTGAAGGCCCTCCCGACCGTCTACCTTGGCGGAGAGGACCCGGTCCAGCCGGAGACCACGGTCACCCTCCATAAGGAATCGAGGCGGGTGATGGCCGAGGACATCGCGAAGTGGATGGGCATCCCCGTGGCCAGCATCCGGGTGGAAGTGACGGACGACCCCTCCGGGCCCGACATCACGATCGTCGTCGGGAAGGACTTCAAGACCCCCGGGGGCTAGTTTTCCCCTTCCCTACTCGACGGCTTTCGGTGCTTCGGCGGGCTCATCGAGGGCCGAGCGCGCGAGTTGTTCCAGGGCGCGGTCTTCCAGCGGCGGATTGTGCAGGGCGGCGCGGACATCGCGGTAGTAGCGTTCGATTGGCCGGTGCTTCGAAAGGCTCACGCCACCGACCACACGCATCGCCAGGTCGACGGCTTCGATACAGTTGTTGAGGGTGTCCACCTTCGCGATGGCAACGCGGTCGAGCGGCGGAATGCCGCTGGCGTCGCGGCTCTCCCACGCGCGAGCGGCGTCGAAGATGAGGGCGCGGCTGCGATGGAGCAAGAGGTCGATGCGCGCGATCCGGGTCCGGACGCCGGGGTAGTCCTTGATCGCCCGGCTGTCGTTGGGGGTGCGTTCGCGGGCGAAGGCAACAGCGTAGTCGCGGGCGGCACGGGCGACCCCGACGGTCGTCGCCGCGACGCCGAGGGCAAACCACGCCAGGCCCGCCGCGCCTCGCGCATCAGCCGTGCCGGCCAGGCGGCGGTTCACGAGCCGGTCGGCCGACAAGGCCACACGGTCGAGGACGAGGTCGTGGCTGCCGGTTGCGCGCATCCCAAGGGTGTCCCACGTTTCGTCGATAGCGACGCCCGGGTCGTCCCCGAGGACAACGAAGTTCCCTATCGACGGCCGGCCACCGGCGGCATCGGGGATCGCTGCCATGACGATGAAGTAGCGCAGCACGGGCGCCATCGTCGTGAACGTCTTGCGGCCGGTGAGGAACCAGCCGTCCGCCACCGGGGTCGCCGTGGTCTCCGGGATGCCGCCGCCGGCCGGGCTACCGAGGCCCTCTTCGGTCGCCGCGGTGTTCACCAGCCACCCGTGGCGGACGGCGCCATCGCAGAACGCGTCCCACCAGCGGTCCGGGAAGGCGCGCGATTCGCGCTCGGCGCCGAAGCGGATGAGGTGCATGTTGAGCGCGAGTGCGGTGGAGCCATCGCCAGCCGCCAGTTCTTCCTGCACCCGGAGGAAGGTGGAGAGCGTTGCGCCGTGGCCGCCCTTCTCGACTGGCACCGTCATCGCCAGGAACCCGGCCTGGCGCAGTTCCTCGAAGTTCTCGAACGGGAAGGAGCCGTCGCGGTCGTGCTGGGCCGCGCGGGCAGCGAAGACTGCCGCGAGTTCGCCGGCCTTCGCCACCCAATCAGGTCCCGCTCCCGGTTCGGCCATGGCGCATAGTAGGCGGCATGGGGCGGGAAGGGGAAAGCACCTGACACCGGCCGCGCGCGTTCGGGCCACAGCCCCGGATGAGGCTCAGCGAGTGCGGGCCTCAACCTGCTCCGGCGCGGGCACTCCACCTTCAGGGTCATCCCTACGCTCGATGACGACCAGGAGGGGTATGGAGGCACAGGGGACGAAGTCGCCACCAGCCTGCCTCTCGATGTCAACAACGTAGTTGTGCTTGCCAGCCTCCAGCGTAGCAAGGGGCAGTCCCTGAACCGTCACAATCGTTCTCGACCTCAAGGACTTCTCGAGATTCACCTCCTGCGGAGGCGTCTCAAGCAGTGGCGTCTCGGCCCCAGACACCCGAAATCGCACGCGGAACCAGCCCACCTCGGGAGAACCCGGATCCGTTCGGTGCCACTGCACAGCGATGCGGAAGTCGAGTGGCAGCGTTGGAGGTGCATCGATCGGCCCCGGCTGGGTCGCTGTAAGGGCTGTATGCACCTCATCGATGAGGCTGAACAGGCTGATGTTGTTGGTGGTCGCATCCACGGAGACATCTCGGCAGAGCACTGCCCACGCGAGCTCCATGGGCTACCCGGCCTTCCCCGTGACTGCAACGACGTTCGTAGTGACGCCCGTAGGCTGGTCGAAAGCGAGTTCTGGCCCCGCCCGCCGCAGCCCCATCAAGTGTGCAGATCGTGAAAGCGACCCCGCGGACCACCCGAGCGACGCAGGCACGTGCCCCGCTGCCTGCTTGATCCTGATCTCCCTCAGCGAGATCCCGGAATTCGTCGCTTCAACGCGAGGTTTGTTGGCCGGGTCGCCGAGAAGGTTCACTTCTCGATTGTTCTGCCAGATGCTCTCGAGGGTGTCCAGGGCTAAGCCCGTCCACCACGCGCGTCGCATTCGGCGAGCGCCCGACAGCGCCCCCGGGAGTTCGAGAGCTTCGGTCTCGGCCAATGCTAGGAGGTACGCGAGCGCAGCGCCGTCGGCGCTGTGTTCCATTTCCGGTTCCGGCTCCTCCGCGGCGAAGTCCACTACCCGTGAGACGGCCTGCCCTCGGGCCGCATGGGAGTCCTCCAGAAGTCGAAGGAGCCGGGCATAGCGATGGTCTCGGCGGATCCTTCGGATTGCGGGGCCCACGGCGCCTGCCAGAAGCAGCCCCGCAGCGAAGTCCGGGGACTCGATCTCGTCGAAGACTGTCGTCATGGTCAACACTCTACCCTTTGAATGTCCATACGGCCACGAGGTTCCCCTGTTCCGGCGCGGATGGGGACTCATGTAGGTATTCGCCGAGGTTGCCCAGTTTGCTCAGTACCCACGCCGTCCGGTTTCCGAAAACGTCTTCCACCCGGACAACGACGCCAACGTGCTCCACAGCCTCCGCATCCCCGTACAACGTCAGGTCTCCGACAGCGATCTCGCGGTCATCCAAGCGTCGCTTCTGGTAGCCGTCACATTCGAGGAACCTCTCGAGATCGGGGCCGAACTCCTTCTCAAGCACGTCAACCGTGCTCACGAGGGGCGATGATCGGCGGCCTCCCAGAAGCCAGCCGCGACGGTTCACCAGCACCATCCCAGCACAGTTATACGTGTGCGGGACAACCTCGCGCACGAGTTCAGCGCCAGCCCGCGCTAACCGATCCCTTACGATGTCGACTTGGTGCGGCTGGGGTTTCGCGCTTCGGACCTCGTAGTTGAACTGCGCGCCATTGCGTGCCCACACCACTTGGGGTCGGTCAGTAGCTTCAGGGCTGGTCGTCAGGGGCATCCATGCACTCCGCAGCGGAGCTTGCCACATCCGCGTCTCCCTGCGCGAGTTTGGGCCGCGCGGGTTGCGAAGCCCACGGAGAGTTCGCGGGCCTTCGTCACCCAGTCAGGTCCCTGTCCCGGTTCGGCCATGGCGCATAGTAGGCGGCATGGGGCGGGAAGGGGAAAGCACCTGACACCGGCCGCGCGCGTTTGGTACTATTCGGCAAAGGCGGGCTAGGGAATGGATTTCGCATCCGTCCTCGTGCTCAACCAGAACTATGAGCCTCTGAACGTTTGCAACGTGCGGCGGGCCCTGGTGCTGGTGCTCCGCGGGAAAGCGGAAGTCATCGAATCCGCGCGCGCCGTCTTCCACACCGCGACCAGCTCGTTCGTCCTCCCCTCCGTGATCCGGCTTGTGCACATGATCCGGCGGCCGCGCCCGAAGGTGCGGTTGACCCGGAAAGAGGTGTTCGCGCGCGACGGCTGGGCCTGCGTCTACTGCGGCAAGCTGACCCGCGAGCTGACCCTGGACCATGTGATTCCGCGCCATCGCGGCGGCGTTCACACCTGGGAAAACCTCGTCAGCGCCTGCAAGCCCTGCAACCACCGGAAGGCGGGCCGCACCCCGGCCGAGGCGAAGATGAGCATCCCCCACGAACCCGGCGCGCCGCGGGTTTCGATCTACTACCCGCTCTTCCAGTACCTCGGGACCCAGGAAGAGTGGCGAAAGTTCGTCCCCGGGTACGAAGCGAGCGCCGCCGGCTGAGAGCGAAGGCCCCTGCGGCTTGGTAGGATGCCTCCGCACGCACCACCAGGGGAGGATTGCCATGGACTACAGCCGCTACCAGCACATGCGCATCGAAGTAGGGGACGACGGGGTCGCGCTCGTCACCCTCGACCGGCCTGAGTTTCTCAACGCCACGAATGCCGTCCTCCACCGCCAGTTGACCGAAATCTGGCGCGACCTCGAACACGACCCCGCGGTCAAGAACATCGTCGTCACCGGCGCCGGGACCGCCTTTTCCGCGGGCGGCGACCTCTCAGATATCCAGGGGCGGGCATCGCTCGGGTCGGGAGAACAGTTCGAGGCGATGGCCAACCTCCTGAAGGAGGCCCAGGACCTCGTCTACGCGATCATCAACTGCGACAAGGTCATCATCTCCGCCATCAACGGCGTCGCCGTGGGCGCGGGGCTTGCGGTCGCGCTCATGGCCGACATTTCGATCATCGCCGAGGACGCGCGCCTGACCGACGGCCACCTCCGCCTTGGCGTCGCCGCCGGGGACCACGCCGCGATGATCTGGCCGCTGCTTTGCGGCATGGCGAAGGCGAAGTACTACCTCCTCACCTCGGACTTCATCGACGGGCGCGAAGCGGAGCGGATTGGGCTGGTGAGCAAGGCCGTCCCGCGCGAAGAGGTGCTGTCCACCTCGATGGCGCTCGCGCGGCGGCTGGCTCTTGGCCCCCAGTTCGCCCAGCGGTTCACGAAGCGTGCACTCAACCAGTGGCTGCGGCTGGGCGGCATCACGTCGTTCGACTACTCGGCGGCGCTGGAAATCATGGGGTTCTTTTCGCCCGACCCAGCGGAAGGTGCCCGCGCGATCACGGAACGGCGGCCGCCGCACTTCCCCTCCGCGCGCTGAAGGCCAGCGAAGGCCGTGGGGCGGTAGAATCCGCGCATGAACGAACTTAGCGAACCCGAGATCCTCCGCGAGGCCTGCGCTCTCGCCGCCACCCAGCTCGGCGGGACCCTCGCCACGGTCCACTCGGAGGACGCGACTCCGTACGTCACCTTCGTCCTCTTCCACTTGCTGGACGACGGCCGGGTGCTTTTCGGCAGCGGCGGCGCGCCCCAGCACAGCCGCAACATCGCTGCCACCCCCGAGGTCTCGTTCCTCATTGACAACCGGGCGGCGGTCACCGGCGACTGGAACACCTTCGACCGCGTCGTCATCGAGGGCCAGGCCGAGGTCATCGCCAAAGACGACCCCCGCTACGAGGACTTCATCGACTCCATGGCGGCGAAGAACGAGACGGCGGCCTTTTTCACCAAGCGTGGGAACCTCTTCTGCATCCGGCCCCGGCGGCTGATCATGATGAAGGGGCTCCAGCCCCAGCGCTACATCGTCGACTTTGGGCGGGACGAGTAGCTCCCGGCAGCGCGCCGCTGTCCGGCCGGGGCTCTAAGATGTCCGGATGGACTACGGCGAAGCGATCGACTACCTGCTCTCGCTGACCGACATGGAGCGGGGCTACCAGGCCTCGCCGAATCCGACGATGAGCCTCGCCTCGGTGCGGTCGCTCCTTTCGCGGCTGAACGACCCCCACCTCGGCCGGCACACGGTCCACGTGACCGGCTCCAAGGGCAAGGGCAGCACCTCGGCGATGGTCGCGAACATCCTCCAGCACAGCGGTGAGGTGAGCGCGCTGTTCACGAGCCCGCATCTCCATTCGTTCACCGAACGGATTGCCATCGACGGTGCCGCGATTTCGCCGGCGGAGTTCGCCGCCGGGATCGCCGCCATCCACGCCGCCGTCGAGGCTGAGCGGGAGAGCGTCCACGGGAACGTCAGCACGTTCGGCGTCCTCACCGCGCTCTTCTTCTGGCTGGTGCGCGCCCAGGCGAAGCGGGTCACCTGGCAGGTGGTCGAAGTCGGTCTCGGCGGCACGTTCGATGCGACGAACGTCTTTGACGCGCCCGATGTCGTCGTGATCGCGCCGATCTCACTCGAGCACACGGCCATCCTCGGCGACACGACCGTGGCCATCGCCACCGACAAAGCAGGGATCATCAAGGCGGGCTCCACCTGCGTCCTCGCCGCCCAACGCGACCCGGCCGTGGTCGAAGTCGTCCGGAACCGCTGCCAGGAAGTTGGGGCCGAACTCAGCGACGTGGGCGCGGCCTACGAAATCGACGTCACCGAAAAGCACATCTTCGGCCAGGCGTTCACCGTCACCCGGCCCGCCGGGACGATCGAACTGCGGTCGCCCATGCTTGGCCGCCACCAGGCCCAGAACGCCGCAACCGCGGTCGCTGTCGCCGACGCGCTCAGGGCGCGGGGCCATGTGATCAACGACCGGGCTATCGTCGCCGGGATTGCCCGGACCCGCGTCCGCGGCCGCCTGGAGGTGATGGCCCAGCACCCGCTGATCGTCGCCGACGGCGCCCACAACCCGGAGAGTGCCGAAGCCCTGGCCAAGGCCCTGCGCGAATACTTCGACTGGAAGCGCTGCTTCTTCGTGATGGGCACCACGCGCGACAAGGACGCCCGGGGGATGGGATTCAAGCTGGCGAAGCTGGCCACCATGATTGTCCTCTGCGGGTTCGACAACCCCCGCGCGGCGGACCCCTTCGCCACCCTCCAGGAAGTCGGCTTCCTCGGGCCGCCCGCCGTGGCCGAAAACAGCGTCCGGGAGGGCATCGACACCGCCCTCGCCTACGCGAACGAAGACGACATCATCTGCGTCACGGGGTCGCTGTACGTGGTCGCGGAGGCGCGGGAGTACCTGCTTGGCGAATCCGCGGCGCCGCACGGATAGCGGCGGCTGGACTCCGGGAAGCGGAAACGGCAACCTGAAACGCATGTCTTTCGCCGACCGCCTGGCCGCCGGCCAGTTCCCCGTGGCGCTCGAAATCACGCCGCCGCAAACACCGCTGCCGAAGGTGCTGCTGCGTCGCGCGCGCCTGCTCGGTGACGCGGCCTGCGCGGTCAACGTCATTCAGCGGCCGGGGCGCCAGTCGAGCCTCGACGCTTCCTGCGACCTCGTCGCACACGGCATCGAGCCTGCCTGGCACCTGGTTACGCGCGGCAAGACGGCGGCCGAAGCTGCGGCAGAGATGGAACGGGCGGCGGCCTGCGGTGTGCGCCAGGTGCTCTGCATTCGCGGCGACCACGAAGCCCCGGATGGGCCACACGGAATGACGATCAAAGAATCGGTCGCCCTGGCCGCGGGGCATTTCGCTGCTGGGAACATCGGCGTCACGCTGAACCAGCACGCTCCGGACATGGCCGCCGCCCTTCGCAACCTGGGCGGAAAGCTCGCGGCGGGCGCCTCCTACGTCCAGACCCAACCTGTGTTCGACATGGCGGCCGCGGGCGCCTGCTTCGCAGAGGTGCTCGGGAGATGGCCCGACACGAAGATCGTCGCGATGGCGATGCCGCTACTTTCGGCCGAAGCCGCCCGCCGGATTGAGGTGCGCCTGGGAGTGACGCTCCCGGCGGCGCATCATTCCCGGGCGGCGACCGGGGAAGAGGCCGCGTGGGAGGCGTTTACGGGGACGCTGGCGTGGCTCGCGGGGAGCGGCCTGGTCCACGGCGTCGCGATCATGACCTTCGAGATGGACCCGCCGCCGGCGATCGGCGAACGCATCGTCCGCAGTCTCCGCGAGGCCGGCATCGGCGGCTGACCGCAGGCGCGCCAGCGGCGCTACAATCGGCGTATGGCCGAGCCGATGAAGGTCACCGTCATCTCCGACTACGTCTGACCGTGGTGCTGGATCGCTGCCCGTCGGGTGGCGCAGTTCGAGGAGGAGTTCGAAGTCGCCGTCAGCTGGTGGCCGTTCGAACTGCACCCGGAGACACCGGCGGGGGGCGTGAACGTCGATGAGATCCTGCGGCGAACGGGGCGAGGACGGGCCTACAGCGAGCACCTGAAAGCCTACGCCGCCGAGGCCGGGCTGAAGCTGGCATCGAACCGCTGGCTGGCGAACTCCCACCGCTCGCTTGAACTGGCTGAATTCGCGCGGGACCGGGGCAGGTTCCAGGAAGTTCACGAAGCGATCTTCCGGGCCTACTTTGAAGACGCGCAGGACATCGGCGCGGCGCCCGTGCTCGAGACGATCGCCGCGGCAGCGGGGCTCGACGTGGAGGAATGGAGGGTCGAGGCGCTCGTCGGGCGCTACGCCCAGCTGATCGACCAGACGACGCTGGTTGCCCGGCAGAAGGGAGTCACAAGCACCCCGGCCATCATCTTCGACGACCGGATGGTGGTGACCGGAGCGCAGGACTACCTGGTCTATCAGGACGTGCTCCGGCGCCTCGGGGCGGTCCCCCGCGAACCGCGCCACCCGGGTATCGTGTGACGCATGCGCCTGCTCGTCGCCACCTTCAACCTTCGCAACACGACCGACCGCTACGAGGAGCGAAGGCCGCTCCTCGCAGCGGGCTTCGCCGCGCTCGTGCCGGATATCATCGGCCTCCAGGAGGTGATGTTCGTCGATGATCGGCAGGACGATTTCCTCGCTCGCCAGGTGCCGGACCGCCTCTACAAATCAGTTGACGCGCGGAGCGACCGCTACCCGGGGTTCGGAAACGCGATCCTTTGCGCGGTCGGAGAGGTCCAGGCACACGAAGAGTTGCGCCTGAGCCGGAACCGCGTGGCCCACCGCGCGCTCGTCGCCCTGCCGGAAGGGAAGATGCTCTGGTTCGCGAACACTCACCTCCACCACAAGCCGGGAGAGCCGCAGGTGAGGCTGGAACAGGCGGGCGCGCTCTGTGAATGGATGGCCGAAGCCCCGGCCGCGGACGCCACGATCATCGCCGGCGACTTCAACACGCCGCCCTTCGAGCCGGCCTACGCGCGCATGACCGGTGCTGGCTACCGCTCGGCCTATCGCGAGGCGAACGGCGAAGAGCCCGGCCTCACCTGGCCGTCCGGGATCATCGCCGAGACGATGGACACGGATGGCGACCCGAATTGCCTCGACTACCTCTGGCTCGGGGGCTCGGTGCGGGCAGTCTTTGCGCGGCTGGCCTTCAATCAACACGCGGCCGGCGACTCGACCCTCTATCCCAGCGACCATTTCGCCGTCGTCGCCGAAATCGAACTCTAGAGCTCCTCAAGGCGCGGCTGCCTTCTCCCGATGATTGAGGCGATGGCGAGTCTCTGCGGCTGTTGCCGCGATTTCAAGCGGGCAGCGGTGGCCCTTCGCTTTCGCAGCCTGACCTGGCGGGACGGCTGGCTCTTCGACGGCCGGGCATCGGCGGAACGCCCCCTGTGCGTTGCCTGCGCGAACTGGCTCCTTGGCGCGGTCAACCGGACAGCGGGTGCGGGACCGGCGCCGGCCCTTCTCGGTGCGCCTTCGCGAGGAACCCGAGGGCTGCCGGCGGTCGACCGCTGCAATCTCTGCGGCTCAGCGACCGGTTTGACGGCGGCCTACGCCGACTCTGAACCGGGGGGCCACCGGGAAGTACCATCGATCGGTCCGCTCGTCGCCTGCGGTCCCTGTGAACTCTGGCTGCTGAGCATCGCCGCGGACGGGCGTTCGGCGCGAGGTGACGCATCGCGAGTGGTCGATGGCGGCTACGGCCACTGGCCGCACCCCAACCTCCGACACCTCACCGTTTCGGTGGAGACGAACGCCCCCGGCGTCGCGCAGACGATCGAAGAAGCCTGCCGGGAGATGGAAGTTCGCATCACCACCCCGGACGAGGCCGCAGTCAGGTTCTGCGACGCCTCGCCGCCTTTCACACAGCCCGCGGCGGGCGGCGCCACCGTCCTCCTGTGCTCATTTGTCGGCAGGCGGGCGCTCGTTCCCATGCTCGGGCCGGCCGTCGCCGAATGGCTTACCGTGCCTTCGACGCCTCAGCAGGTTTCGGCCGCGCTGGTGAAGGCGTCGCGCGACTGGCGAGACCCGCCGCGGTGGGACGCTGCCAGCGGACTCCGGCTTGTCACGCAGCTGCCGGAGCCGGGGCTCTCGCTCGCGTTCGAGCCCGCGCCCGGGGTTGGGATCGACGAAGTGGCATGGCTCCTCAAGCGCTTTTCCCGCGGCTACGACGAGGTGGTGGCCGTCCCCGGCACGGGGCAAGTGGCAGTAGTGCCGCGGGCCCGCGGCGAAGGGCTTGCTCGGGCGGCGACGCGAATCGCGGCGGCACTCTCCGGCCGGGCGGTGCTCGCGGTCCCAGGCTGGGGCGTTTCTCCATTGCACCGCTTCGAAGCGGCAGGGTGACCAACTAGGGAGATTACCCGAGTGCGGGGACTCCCATTGTTGGCGCACACTTAGGTCGAGCTTGGGAGTCCACCAAGGGCCGCCCGAAGCGAGGAGCCGCCATGTACACGATTCGCGTGGAAAGCCAGCTGCATCTCCTCCGGGTGGAGCTGAGTGGGAGGGTCACAACCGAAGAAGCCCTCCGTGCGATCAACCAGTCGGGTACACTCGCGGAAGCTGGCGGCCTGGCGATGGTGCTCTGCGACATGCGGGAGGCACGTCGCGGGCCGGGTGACCTGGCCGTGGTCGCGGCCGCGCTCGCGCTTCGGGCGCCGGCCGGGATGCGCATCGCCCTCGCGTGTGAGCCGGGGCAGATGGGGATCGGGAAGCGGTTGGTGCGTTTTGCCGGTATCCGGCGCAGTCTGCAGGTGTTCGATTCCGTGGCCTCGGCGGAAGCGTGGCTGGGAACCCACGACCGGTCCGCGCGGCCGCGCATCACCGACACCGAGCGCCGCCACGCCGAAGCCGTGCTCAAGCCCGCCCGCCCGGCAGCGCGGGAAGCAAAAGCGGCCGCGATCGGCTCCCGCCGCGCCGGGTAGTCGAGCCCTTTCCCCCTGCTGTGTGCCCGGTATGCTGTCGCCCATGGCTACCTACGACGAACTCAAGATCGGCGACAGCGCTTCGTTCACCAAGACGCTGAGCGAGACAGACATCTATCTCTTTGCCGGGATCACCGGCGACCTCAACCCGGCCCACGTCGACGCCGTGTCCGCTGCCGGGGGCATGTTCAAGCAGCGGATCGCCCACGGCATGCTCACCGCTTCGTTCATCTCCACGGTGCTCGCGATGAAGCTGCCGGGCCCGGGAACCATCTACCTCAGCCAGAACTCGCAGTTCCGCGCGCCCGTCTTCATCGGCGACACGGTGACCGCGACCGTCGAGTGCGTCGAGAAGCTGGACAAGCGCCAGTGGGCGAAGTTCAAGACCACCGTGGTCAACCAGGACGGCAAGCTGGTGGTGGACGGCGAGGCGATGGTCATCCCGCCCGCGGCCGCAAGCCCTAAGGCCCCAGCACACGTGGCCCCACCATGATCGCGTGACCCACGAACCCGAATCAGGCCCTCCCCCGGCGGCTCGCCGCCGTATTGAAGACCCTTCCGCGAAGGCGAAGGAAGGGCGCGGCGGCTGCCTGATCACGGGCGCCGTGCTCGGGATCATCGTCGGCGCGACGTTTGCCTTCTATGGCTTGCCGCCCATCCTCAGGCACTATTACGGCGAAGAGAAGGTTGCGGCCGGCGAGACCTACGAGGGCGATGGCAAGGTCATCCGCGTCGACCGCGTCGACCACATCTGGGACGACACCCCCGACGATCCCTGGGGCAGCGTCGTCATCGTGATCCTGACGCTAACGGCGAACAAGACCTGGGCGATGCAGCCGGAAGAGTGGCGCCTCGAAGTCGAGGGCGTCGACGATTGGATACCGGCCCGACCGCCGCGCGTCGCCCCACCGGAAGACTTCGGGATCGAACTTGGCGTTGAGCGGCAGCTGGTCCTGCGCTTTCACCTGCCGGAGGGGGCCGAGGCGAAGCCCCTGGCCCTGCACCTGGCGACGCCCCGGGTGAAGTTCGCGCTCCTGCCGCTGGTCGGGCCATGACCAGCTACCATGCCGGCGTGGAGACCCTTCCCCACTACCTCCGGCCCGGCCTTCGCACGCTGTTCATCGGCTACAACCCGGCGGTCTACTCCGCCGAGGCCGGCCATTACTACGCCCGCCCGGGCAACACTTTCTGGCGCCAACTGTCCGCCAGCGGCCTGGCGGGGCGCACGGTTGGCCCCGAAGACGACGCTCTCCTCATGGACGAGGCCGGGATCGGGTTTGTTGACCTCTGCTGCCGGCCGACGGTCCGGGCGAGCGAACTCCGGCGCGACGAGATTGTGGAAGGCAGCCTTCGCTTGCTGGGCGAACTGCTTGAGCACCAGCCGCGCTTCGCGGTGTTCAGCGGCCGGGGCATCTACCGGCACTTCGGACGCCACGCGCTTGGCCTGTCGGGAGCCGTCCCGGGCGCGCGTCCCTGGGGCGAGCAGCCCGAACGAATCGGGGAGACCGTGCCGTTCGTGATCCCGAGTTCGAGCGGGCTGGCGAGCAAGTGGCACCGGCAGCGGCTGGAATTGCTGCAGTCGTTGGCGTTGCTGTGCCGCGACTAACCGCGGTGCTGGTGCCGGTGCCGTAGGGGCGTTAGTCTGCCGCGGACGTGGAGATGAGGGCTTCGTAGACGATGTCGTATTCGGCACTGGCGACGTGCCGGACCGCCTCGGCCAGTTGGTGGAGCCGGCCCTTGAGCGCAGGCCCGGCGCCGGGCTTGTCGCGCTCCCGCCAGAATTGGACCAGCAAGGCGGCGAGGTCCGCTTCGAGTTTGTCGAGGGCGTGGAGGAGGCGCGGTTCGGTTTCCGCCACTTCCGCACCGAGACCGTGAGGGCCGGAGAGCAGGTCCAGGCGGTGTTCGACGGCCAGCGTCGCTGCGCGGACTGCGGCCCGGGCGTCCGCCGCATGGCCCGCGTCGCTGGCTTCGTCCAGTTGCCTGGCCACGGCGAGCAGCGATTCCTGGATAGCGGGCCTGCCGGTGGGCGCCGGGAGGTTAGAAGCCACGGTGTTCCTTCCCCAATTCCTTCGCGTCGGGCGCCGTGTGCGGTTCTTCGGGCCGCTCAGGCTGCGGCTCCCGCTCGCCCCGCGGGGACTCTCCGGCCGGGGGCGCGAAGCCGCGGGGGTCGGCCTTGGCGGGGTCGAGCACTTCGGCGGCGCGGCGAAGATAGCGGCTGAGGTGCTTGCGAATCTTCTTGATGGGCATGGCTCTTGGCCTCCTGGGGTCCGGTGACTGGCCCATTATGGTCCACGGTTTGGGGCGGCGTCAGGGTCTACCGGCCCCGGAGGCCGCGTCGTTCGTCCCCCTTGGTCAACGTCAGTCCCTCTTCCATCGACTGACATAGTCACTGAGCAGTTAGCTGTGACGTTTTCCCTGAGCAATGACACCGTCTGGCGCGACGCTTCCCTAATCCGGCGCCTGTCAGGTACGATACTTCGTAACAACCCGCACACGTGGCCGCGCTTATCAAGAGGGGTTGAGGGATCCGGCCCTGCGAAACCCCGGCAGCCTGCCTCCATCAGGCAAGGTGCCAACTCCGGTCTCCCGGTGCGCCAGGAGAAAGATGAGAGCGCCAGCGCTCGGAACTATGACGGCCCACGCGGAATGAGGAGACTACTCATGGCTTGCCTTTCGGGCCGAATGATCATGCCGTAGCCCCTTCGGGGCCATCCCACTGTCGTCGTTTCGCCCGGGGCACCTTCCTGTGCCCCCTGTCCGGCCACGCATCGCCGAGTGGCCACCGGGAGTCATGGCATGAGCTTTGCTACGAACCTGCGATGCCGCGAGTGTCATCGCGAATACCCACTCAACGCAACCCACGTCTGCGAATTCTGTTTCGGCCCCGTCGAAGTCACCTACGACTACGAGGGGATCCGGAAGACGGTGACCCGCGAGCGGATCGCCGCCGGCCCCGCGAGTCTCTGGCGCTACAAGGATTTCCTGCCCTGCGATGCGGCCTCCGCGATCGACATCGGCGCCGGCTTCACGCCGCTGATCCAGGCGAAGAACCTCGGGCGGGCGCTGGGCCTTCCGAACCTCTACATCAAGAACGACACCGTGAACCCGACATGGTCGTTCAAGGACCGCGTTGTCGCGGTTGCGAGCAGCCGGGCCCGGGAACTCGGGTACGAAAAGCTCGCCTGCGCAAGCACCGGCAACCTCGCGAACAGCGTCAGCGCCCACGCTGCCGCCGGCGGGATGGAGGCGATCGTCTTCATCCCGGACGACCTCGAGGCCGGGAAAGTGGTTGGCTCCAGCATCTACGGGCCGACGCTGGTGAAGGTACGCGGCAACTACGACGCCGTGAACCGCCTCTGCGCCGAACTCGCGGGAAGCTACAACTGGGGCTTCGTGAACGTAAACGTGCGCCCCTACTACTCCGAAGGCTCGAAGACGCTCGGGTTCGAAGTGGCGGAGCAGCTGGGCTGGCGGGCGCCCGACCACTGCGTCGTGCCGATCGCCAGCGGGTCGCTCTTCGTGAAGATCCGCAAAGGGTTCGACGAACTGGCGAAGGTGGGGCTCATCGACCCGCCGAAGACGCGGATGAGCGGCGCCCAGGCTACCGGCTGCTCGCCCGTGGCCACCGCCTGGAGCGAGGGTTCGATGAACTTCCGCCCGCAGCGGCCGAACACGATCGCCAAGTCGCTCGCCATTGGCAACCCTGCGGACGGCTACTACAGCCTCGTCCAGCTTCGCGACACGAACGGCGCCTGTGCCATGGTCACCGACGCGGAGATTGTCGCCGGGATGAAGCTCCTGGCCGAAACCGAGGGCATCTTCGGCGAGACGGCCGGCGGGGTCACCATCGCCGCCGTCAAGCAACTCGCGGAACAGGGTAGAATCGACCCGGGCGAACTGACAGTCGCCTTCATCACCGGGGCTGGTTTCAAGACCCTGGAGGCGGTCAGCGGCGCGCTCAAGACTCCGTTGGAGATCGACGCGACCGTGGACAGTTTCGAAGCGGCCTATACGGCCCTGCATGCAGCGGAGGCGGCAGCCTGATGGCAGTCAAGCGCGTACGGTTCACCTTCCCCGAAGACCTCATCCGCGAGCCCGTGATCTACCTGCTCGGGCACCAGTTTCGCGTCATCACCAACGTCCGCATGGCCGATGTCGACGAGAAGACGGGCTGGGTTGTGCTCGAACTCGAAGGCGAAGCCGACGAGATTGCCCGCAGCCTTGCCTGGGCCCAGGAAAAGGGCGTCCGTGTCGACCCGGTGACGGGCGACGTCGTCGAAGGCTAAGCACCGCGGCGGCGGCCCGGCCTCCGCTACCACACGAAAAGGACGGATTCGACCGATGCCAGTTACTGTCCGCATTCCCCAGCCGCTCAGGGGACTCACCGGCAACCTTCCCACCGTCAGCGCCGAAGGGGCCACGCTCATGGCCTGCATCGAGGGGCTCGAAGCAACCTATCCCGGGATGCGCGACCGGCTGATGGACGAGACCGGGCAGCTTCGGCGGTTCGTCAACATCTATGTGAACGGCGACGACGTGCGCTTCATGGATGGGCTGAACACGGCGCTGAAGGACCGGGACGAAGTGAGCATCGTGCCGGCCGTCGCCGGGGGCCAGTAGCGCGTCTGTTCAGCGGTCGAGGGTTTCGAAGAGCTCGCCGGTGAGGATGGAGAGCCCGGGGACGCTGGCAGTTTCCAACTGGTCTTCTGGCCCGAGCGTCCTTCGGCTGCCCCGCTCGTAGACCTCGACTTCGCGGCGCTCAGGGTCCACCACCCAGACGGCTTCCACTCCCGCGGCGAGGTAGATGTCGACCTTCGCGCGCGCCTCGAGCCGGCTCTGTCCCGGCGAGAGGATTTCGACGGCAAGGTGCGGCGGCCGGGTGACGTGCCCGTGTTCCCGCGGAGCGTCGCTGCGGAAGAAGACGACATCGGGGAGCAGTGCACTGTCTTGCCGCATGCCTGCCGCAGGCATGATCGTGCGGGCCTCGGATGAAGCGCGCCCGAAACGTTTCAGCAGGGCGCCAATTTCGATCTGGAGGTCGCCATGGTCGAAGGTGGGCATCGGCTTCTGGTAGACCTCCCCGTCGATGAGTTCGAGGCGGTCGTCTTCAATCCCTGGCGTCGCGAGGAAGGAACCCAGAGGAACGCGCGTCTTCGTTGCCATGTCCGCAGTGTAACAAAACGGCCCCCCGCGTGAGCGAAGGGCCGTGGAGGGGCGGTTCGCCGAGGCGGCTAGGAAGCGGCGCCGCCCCGGCCTTCGAGCAACGCGAAGATCCCGGCCGCAGTCATCCGGAACCCGGGGACGCTCGGCGTCTCGACCATGCCATCTCCCGCGGCGGTGCGGCGCGTCCCGCTTTCGTAGACGTCGATGCTCCTCGCGTCAACATCGATCACCCAAACACAGGGGATGCCGAACGCGAGGTAGGCGTCGATCTTCGCGCGCATCTCCGCCCGTCGCTGACCGGGGGACAGGATTTCCACCGCGAGGTCCGGTGGCCGCGTCATCCACTCGTCCTCTCCCGGCGGGTTGTCCCGATAGAAGGCAATGTCGGGGAGGGGCGCGCTGGCGTCCATCGTCGCGGAGGCCGGGATGATCGCCCGGGGTTCAACGCCAGCGAAGCCGTGCTCGTCCAGTTTGGCCCCGAGCCGCAGCGCGAGCTGGCTGTGACCCCATCGCGGTGACATCTTGTCGCAGACCTCCCCGTCGATGAGTTCCAGCCGTTGTTCGTCGATCCCTGGCAGGGCCAAGAACTCGGTCAGCGTCAGGCGCGTCTTCGTTGCCATGTCCGCAGTGTAACAAAACGGCCCCCCGCGTGAGCGAAGGGCCGTGATGGTGTGTGGTGCGCTGGGAGGCTAGAAGACGTTGGGGTTCTTCTGGTCGGCCGGGGGAGCCGGTGGCTGCTGGGCCGGGGGTGGAGGAGGCGTGTATTGGGCCTGCGTCTGCTGTGGCTGCGGCGGCGCGGCCTGCGTCTGCTGCTGAGCGTTCTTGGCGGCCTCGACATCCTCGTCCTTGACGGCCTTGCGGAATTCCTTGATCGACGACCCAAGTTCGCGGCCAAGGCCGCTGATCTTGCCGACGCCGAAAATCAGGATGATAACGGCCCCGATGATGAGGAGTTCAGGGGCACCGAGTGAACCAAACATAAGAACCTCTCTCGCCCCGCCAGTCCGGGGACATCACCCAATCATGGTACAGGATACGCCGCGGGGGTCGATGCAGGCGATCTTTACGCCCGGTTCCCTCGCGGGGGCACGGCGATGAGCACAAGTAGGCCCACAACGAGTCCAATGAGGCCCAGGATACCGAAGGCTCCGAACCAGGGAGACCGCCCGCGAGCGTTCGCCACGTAGACGAGGATGGCGATTGGGGCCGCCCAGACGATCAGGACGATCAGAACTTCAGGGGCGCCGAGTGGACCAAACATAGGAACCTCTCTCGCCCGGCCGGTCCCGGGACATCACCCAATCGTGGTACAGGATAGGCCTCGCGGGGGAAGGTGCCAGAACGAACGGCCGCCGGCGCCGCTCACGCCAGCCGCTCTACGAATACGTCCATGATGCCGCCGCAGATCTTATCGTCGCCGTCCAGGGGCTCCGTCAGGTCCACGGTGACCATCCGGGGCTTGCCGTCTTCGAAGGCTGCCATGGCCTCCTGCCAGACTTCCGCTTCCCCGCAACCGCCGCCGATCGTCCCGCAGAATGTGCCGTCGCTGCGGACGACCATCTTCGCGCCCGTTTTCCGCGGCGTAGAGCCGCGCGTCCGGGCGACCGTGGCAAGGACCACGGGTTCTCGGCGGGAGAGGGCTTGGGTGATTTCGCGATAGATCTCGTCCTGCATGGTCCGATCGTCGCCGACGCGGGGGCAGGATGGCAAGCGCGAGCGAATCAAGCCGGCCCGTCGAAGCCTGCTACTGCCAGCGAGGGTAGCTGCCGAAGACCTTCAATTCGGCGCAGAGGGGGCGGATTGCCGCCAGCGCCTCGACGATGATCGGGTCGTCGACGTGGCCTTCGAAGTCGACGAGGAAGGCATATTCGCCGAAGGTCGCCCGCGTCGGCCGGCTTTCGATCTTCGTGCAGTTGATCGAACGGGTGGCGAATTCGTTGAGGACGCTGGCCAGGGCCCCGGCACGGTCTTGCGGGAAGGTGAAGGCGATCGACGTCCGGTCGTGGCCGGTGGACGCTGGCTTCCCGCGCCCGAGGAGGACGAAGCGGGTCAGGTTGTTGGAAGAATCCTGGATCCCCCGGGCCATGATCTCGGCCCCTGTCAGATGGGCGGCCCGTTCTGTGGAGATCGCGGCGGAATCGTCGTGCTTCATTGCCAGGGTCGCGGCCTCGGCGGTCGAGAGCGCGGCTTCCACCTGCGCCTTCGGGAAACAGCGTTCGAGGAACCGGCGGCACTGCCCCAGCGCCTGGGTGTGCGAATAGATGACCTTCACCTGGTCCGCGCGGGTGCCGGGCCTGGCGACCAGGTTGTGGACGATCGGCAACACCAGTTCCCGCTGGATTTGGAGGTCGGTTTCGTGGATGAGGATGTCGAGCGTTTCCGCCACCGAGCCGTTGAGCGAATTTTCGATGGCGACAACACCGAAGTCGGCCATCCCGGAGTCGACCGCGGCGGCTACGGCGGCGTGCGACGGGAACGGGAGCAGGTCGGCCTCCGGGACGAAGCGCATGGCGGCCTCTTCGCCAAAGGTGCCCGGCGGGCCAAGATAGGCGACTTTCATCGGCGGGTTACGTGTCCAGCCCGTGGAGAGTGCCGATGAGCGCTTCCCGGAGCTTGTCCATGCTCTCCCGCCGGGTTACGACGACGAGCGCGTCCCCCGCGTTGAGGCGGGTTTCCCCGCTCGGGATGCGGGGCACGCCGCCGGGGTCGACGATGAGGGCGACCAGCGATTCCGGCGGCAGGAGGACGTCGCGGACCGAGCGGCCGGCGACCGGTGAGGTCTCGGGGAGCCGGACTTCGACCAGTTCGAGGCCGCTGTGAAGCTGGAGCAAGGGGATCATCTCGTAGGTCGGGAGTTCCTGTTCGATCTGACCGAGGATGGCCTGGGTCGCGGAGATGGTGGTTTCGATGCCGCGCTTCTTGAAGAGCAGTTCGTTCTTCGGGTTGTTGATCCGGGCGATGGTGCGGGTGACGCCGCGGTTCCGGGCGATTTCGCAAATCACCAGGTTGTCTTCGTCGTCCCCGGTGACGGCCGCGACGAGGTCGGCGCGGGCGACGCCGGCGAGGTCGAGGGTGGTCGCTTCGCAGCTGTCGCCGCTCATCACGGCGTCGGTCAGTTCTTCGGTGATAGCGCGCGCCCGGGCGGGGTCGCGTTCGATGACGAGGACTTCGTGGTTGCTGTTGAGGAGTTCCTCGGCGAGGTGGAATCCGACTTTGCCGCCGCCTGCAACGATGATGTACATGGTTACCCCTTCGCCGCCTGGTCGCCCAGGAGCATCGAGACGATGACGCTGGCGCCGAGTGCGGTGGGACTGAAGATTTCGAGGCCGAGGCTGCTGAAGATCTCAGCCCGGAGGGGGTCGTAGATCCGGCAGAGGACACGCTTGACGCCGTAGATTTCGTGGGCGAGCTGGCTGGCGAAGTAGTTGCGGTTGTCGCCCTGGGTGAGGGCCATGAAGGCGTCGGCTTCCTTGATCCCGGCCCGTTCGAGGGCGGGGCCGTCCATGCCGTTGCCCACCGCCTGTGTGCCCTTGAAGCTCGGGGGCAGCCGCCGGAACGAGGAGGGGGTGAGGTCCATCACGGTGACATCGTGGCCCGCCTCATCGAGAGTCGCCGCCACCCGGGCCCCGACTCGCCCACAGCCCATGATCAGTACGTTCATCCGGTCACCTCAGCCGTGGTGGGTCGTTGGCGCCGGCTGGCCGACCGCCTGGCGGACCACCCAGACCTGGCAGGGCGCGTTCTTGAGCACGTAGTCCGCCGTCCGGCCGATTTCGAACGACCCCAGCACGCGTTTGTATCCCACGCCGATGATAATCGCATCCACGGACCGGTCACGCGCATCTTCGACGATCGCCTGGCCGGCGTCACGGGCCTGGAGGAGGCCGCCGGTGACGTGGAAGTCGGCTGCGGCGGCGACCTCTTCGGCGCGCCGGAGGAGCGCTTCCCCGCGCCGCGCCTCTGCATCCATCTCGGCGTTGAGGGGCAGGGAGCGGTTCACTTCGATGACGTGGACCACGTAGACGCGGCCCTTGCGCTGCTTCGCGAGGGCGCAGGCCGCCGTGACCGCATCGAGGCTGGCGGAAGTGTTGATGACGGGGACGAGGATGGTATTGGGCGCTGCCATCAGTTCAGCCATGCTCCTCGGCGGGGACGAGGCCCCGCAATGTCATTCTGCCACGGCTCCTAGTCATCCTGCGTGAACCAGAGCCGGAGGACGCCATTCAACACCAGCACGACGCCGATGGCGATGCCGATGTTCCACCCGGTGTCCTGGCTGAGCATGAACAGAATGAGGACGATCCCCAGGACAATGGAGATCACGGAGAAGACGTAGTTCGCGGTGCGCATAGATGGTCGGACACCGGCGTGCGGCACCTCCCCCGACGGGATTCGATGCTACGGCAGCCCTGCGGAATGGGGTAGTAAGGGGGCGCCGCGGGGCGGGTGGCGGGGGGATTGCCCCGCGGCGCTTCCGTTCCAGGGCCTCAGGCAGCTTCTCCGCCGCGCCGGCGGCCTGCCAGCCTGATGCCTCCGAATGCGACCACTGCCGGGATCGCCAACCAGATCGCGCCGACGAGGACGACCGCGCTCGCGGCGGCCACGCTCCCCACGGCGTCCATCGACCAGTCCCACGCTTCGGCGAACGATTCACTGAAGGACTTGGGGCCGTCGTCCTTCTTCGGCTCCACTTTCCCGGGGATGACGGGGCTGAGGGAGACGCTGATGGTCGCCAGGTCGGTGAGGTCGTCGTAGAGCTTGAGACGGCCCTGCACCTGTTCGATCTGGGCGCGAATGCCATCGACGCGGTCGTTGACGGTGATGATTTCCTGGATCGTCTTCGCCTGTTCGAGGAGCTTGAGGTACTGGGCCTCGGTCCGTTCGAGGTTGCGGAGACGGCTCTGGAGGTCGGCGTACTCCTCGGTCACTTCATTCGAACCGGAGTCCTCGCGGTCGAGCTTCGTGCCCCCCAGGGTCCGCAACGAACCGAGCACGTCCTGGTAGGCACCGCTGGGGACGCGGATGGTGAGGCTGCCGTACTGCCGCTCCTCCTCGTCGTCGCCGGTCTTGCGCTGGGCCAGGCTGGACTTTTCGATGAAGCCGCCGGCGGACCGCGCCAATCGGCCCACTTCGTTGAACGACGTCGAGACGTCGTCCGCGCTGAGCGAGAGATTCGCGGTGAAGATGATCTTCCGTTCGAGGGTGGCGGCGGCTCCAGCGGGGAGGGGCAGCCCACCGCCGCTGGTTGTGAGGTTGGTGCCGCTCGCGGGCTTCTCAGCGGTCCCCGTGGTCTTTCCGGCTGCGCCAGCGGCTGGTGTTGCAGCGGAGCGGCCGGTCGCGAAGTTGGACGTTTGTGAGTCCGATGACGCCCCGGGGGCGATCTGGTCGAGGGTGTCCCGGCCGCCCCCGGTGGTGCCCCCGGCGTCGTTGTCTCCGCTGGACCCACCGCCGCAGGCCGCCACGGCGGCGCCCATGGCCACGGTTGCCCCAAGGACGAGCAGCCCGAACTTCGTCTTAGTCATGATTCACTCCTTCCACGGAGGACGCGCAGTCCTCATGGCTCTCCAGACGCCGGGCCGACCGATCTGGTTCCCGCCGGAAAGGAAAGGTTTACCGTGCGACCACGTTGCCTTCTGGCGACTCGTCATGGCAGGCAAGAACTCTGATAGCGGGATTAGCAGGGTTTCTGCCAGCTCCTGCTTGCGAGGTCCCTACCCGCTTGCTACAGTGATCGTACGCCCATGCCTAAGAACTTCTACGAAACCCTCGGTGTGCCCCGGACCGCTGGCGACAAAGAGGTCCGCAGCGCCTACCGGAAGCTCGCCCGCAAGCACCACCCGGACGTCAATCCCAACGACCGGGCGGCGGAAGGGCGTTTCAAGGAGATCAACACCGCCTTCGAAGTGCTTTCCGACGCCGACAAGCGCAAGAAGTACGACAAATACGGCGACCGCTGGGAGCACGCGGACCAGATCGAGGAAGCCCAGAAGCGCCAGTCGGCCGGGGCGTGGGCACGCCAGGGTCCCAACGGCGGCGAAAGCGGCCAGGACTTCGGCTCGATCTTCGAAAGCATCTTCCGGCGGGAACGCGGCGGACCGCGCGCCCAACCAACAAGCCGCCGCGGCCAGGACATCGAAACGCCGGTGGACGTCGCCCTGGAAGAGGCATTCCACGGCACCACCCGCACCCTCAGCCTCCAGTCCGCCGAGATCTGCCGCACCTGCGGCGGCTCGGGGGAAGTGGCCACGGCCGTCTGTCACACCTGCGAGGGCATGGGCCAGGTGGTCCGCCCGCGCCGCCTCGAAGTGAAAGTGCCGCAGGGAGTGAAGACTGGCTCCCGGGTGCGCGTCGCCGGCGAAGGCCGCCCCGGCATCGGCGGTGGGCCGAGCGGCGACCTCTACCTGGTCGTCACGGTCCAGCCCCATGCGCGCTTCGAACGCAAAGGCGACGACCTCTACACAGACGTGAGCGTCCCCTACACCGACGCGGTCCTCGGCGGCGAAGTGGAAGTGCAGACGCTCGACAAGCGGGTGGTCCTTCGCATCCCGGAACTCACCCAGAACGGCCGCCAGGTGCGGCTGAGCGGCAAGGGCATGCCCGCGCTCGGCGGCCACGGTCACGGGGACCTCTTCGTCCGGGTCCGCGTCCAGATGCCCGAACAGTTGAGCCCGGAGGCGCGCGAGCTTTTCGAACAACTCCGGGCGATCGAATCGACACCCGGGGTCGGGAATCCCGCCTGACCCGCCACGAAGCAGAAAGGAGGTGACGGACCATGGCCCGTTTGCGAAACCAGTCTTCAGATGACCAGCTTCCCGAGGACGAGCCCTGCTACGTCATCTCCATCGCCGCGCGGCTGGTGGGCATGCACCAGCAGACGCTCCGCTACTACGAACGCGCCGGGCTCATCGAACCCAAGCGCACGGGCGGAAACATCCGCATGTATTCGAACGCCGACATCCAGCGCATCCGCCAGGCCCAGCGTCTCGTCGACGAACTCGGCGTCAACCTCGCCGGCGTGGACATCATCCTTCGCATGGGCGAACAGATGCGGCTCCTCGCCGAGGAACTGGCCCTCGTCCGCGCCGAACTCGACCGTCTGCGGAGTACGAGGCTGCCGGCGCCCTACGAGGGCCGCCGGGGAATGAGGGATGAGGAATGAGGAATGAGGACCCCGCCCCGCCTGTTTCCTCTCCGCCCCGTCATGTCGCGAGCTTCGAAGACCTCATCGCATGGCAGAAGGCGCGAGGTCTGACCAGGGCGATCACCGAAATGACGGGCAAGCCGCCCGTTTCCCGAAAGTTCGCTTTCCGTGATCAGATCGAGCGCGCCGCCGTGTCCGTGATGTCCAACATCGCCGAGGGCTACGAGCGCGGCTGCCGCGCCGAGTTCCACCACATGCTTTCCATCTCGAAGGGCTCCTGCGCGGAGGTTCGTTCGCTCCTGTATGTAGCCCTGGACGCCGGATACGTCTCGGAAGCGCAGTTCCAGGACCTGATGGGTCATGCCACCGACACCTCAAGGATCATCGGCGCGCTTCGTGCGTCGGTGGGCCGTCAACGCGACGAAAACAAGGCTGCGCGGTAGCGCACCTCTCATTCCTCATTCCTATCCCGCCCAGGAGGCCCACCATGATGCGGCAAGACAGGTTCACCGAACAGGCACAACAGGTGCTTTCACATTCCCAGGAGATTGTCCGGCAGCAGCGCCACAGCCAGTGGGGCATCCCCCACGTGCTCGCCGCGCTCGTCGGGCTCCAGGGCGGCCTCGCACAGCAGGTGCTGAAGAAGCTCAACGTCGACCCCGGCAAGCTCCGCCAGCGCGTCGGCGCAGTCCTCGGCGCCATGCCCAAGCTCGAATACGACGTCGTCCAGATCTACACGACGCCCGAAGTCGTGCGGATGCTTGAAGTCGCGAACGCCGAGGCTGACCGGCTGAAAGACGAATACGTCGGCGTCGAACACCTCCTCATCGCTATCGCCGACAACGAAGAGAGCGGCGCCACGAAGCTCCTCGCCGAGTTCGGCATCACCAAGGAGGGTCTCTACCGCGCCCTCCAGGACGTCCGCGGCAAGTCACGCGTGACCAGCCCCACCGCCGAAAGCCGGTACCAGTCGCTCGAAAAGTACTCGACTGACCTCACCCAGATGGCCAGGGACGGCAAGCTCGACCCGGTCATTGGGCGCGACCTCGAAGTCCGCCGGGTGATGCAGATCCTCAATCGCCGGACGAAGAACAACCCCGTTGTCATCGGCGAAGCGGGCGTGGGGAAGACGGCGATCGTCGAAGGGCTGGCCCAGCGGATCGCCGCCGGCGACGTCCCCGAAAACCTCCAGAACAAGCGGGTGCTCGCCCTCGACATGGGCGCGCTCGTCGCCGGCTCCAAGTTCCGGGGCGAATTCGAAGAGCGGCTCAAGTCGGTGATGGAAGAAGTGAAGCAATCGGCCGGCGAGGTCGTCCTCTTCATCGACGAACTCCACACGGTCATGGGTGCGGGCGGGGCGGAGGGCGCCATCGACGCCAGCAACCTGATGAAGCCCGCGCTTGCCCGCGGCGAACTCCACGCCATCGGCGCCACCACCCTCGACGAATACCGGAAGCGGATCGAAAAGGACCCTGCGCTCGAACGGCGGTTCGCGCCCGTCTACGTGGAAGAGCCTTCGGTGGAGGACACGATCGCGATCCTCCGGGGGCTCCGGCCGAAGTACGAAGCGCACCACCGGGTCGAGATCGCGGACGAAGCGCTGGAAGCTGCGGCCCGGCTTTCAAGCCGCTACGTCGCTGACCGCCACCTGCCGGACAAGGCCATCGACCTCATCGACGAGGCGGCCAGCAAGCACGTCATCGACGCCCAGGAGCTCCCGCCCGAAGCGCGCGATATCCGCCGGCGGCTGGACGACCTGGCGAACCAGGCGGAAGCCGCCTCCCAGAAGGAGGACTACGAGGCGACCGCGCGGATCAAGCAGGAAGTCCTCCAGCTGCAGGACGAGTACGGCCGCATCCGTGAAGCCTGGGCCGCCGAGCACCAGGTGGACCTGCGCGTCACCGAGGAGGACATCGCCAGCCTGGTCGGCCAGATCACGGGCATCCCCGTCTCCCGGTTGGAAGAAACCGAAAGCGAGAAGCTCCTGAAGATGGAAGACCACCTCCACGGCCGGGTCATCGGCCAGGACCAGGCGATCGTCGCCCTCAGCGACGCCATCCGCCGCGCCCGGGCCGGGCTCAAGGACCCGCGCCGCCCGATCGGGTCGTTCATCTTCCTCGGGCCCACCGGCGTCGGGAAGACGGAATTGGCCAAGACGCTTGCCGAGTACCTCTTCGACGACGAGGACGCGATGATCCGGCTCGACATGTCGGAGTTCCAGGAACGCCACACCGTCAGCCGCCTGATCGGCGCCCCTCCGGGCTACGTCGGCTACGACGAAGGCGGCGGGCTGACGGAAGCGGTCCGGCGGCGGCCGTACCGCGTCATCCTCTTTGACGAAATCGAAAAGGCGCATCCCGACGTCTTCAACACGCTGCTTCAGATCCTGGAGGACGGCCGCCTGACCGATGGCCATGGCCGCACGGTCGATTTCCGGAACACGGTGATCGTGATGACCAGCAACCTCGGGACCGGCGCCCAGGAGAAGGCGACCCTCGGTTTCACGCGCCGCACCGGGGACGGCAACGAACGGGAGAAGCTGAGGGAGACGGTAGAGAAGGCTCTCCGCGAGCACTTCCGGCCGGAGTTCCTGAACCGAATCGACGAGATCATCATCTTCGAACCGCTCACGCGGGCGGAGCTGACGACGATCGTCGACCTCCTGGCGGAAGAGGTTCGCAAGCGGATGGCCGACCGCCAGATCGACTTCGAACTGACGACCGCGGCTAAGGAGGAGATCGTCCGCGAAGGCTACGACCCGGCGTACGGCGCCCGGCCGCTCCGGCGGACGGTCCAGCGGCGAGTGGAAAACGAACTGGCGAAGCGGATCCTCGGCGGCGAGTTCCACGACGGCCAGGTGGTGACCGTGGACTTCGCCGACGGCGCCTACCGCTTCACGGCGCGTGAGGGGGCGGCGAGCACCACCCACGCCGCATAGGTCCGCCGGGTGGCGTTGTGTGCCCTGTGGAGGCACTGGTGAGGGGTTGGCCAACGCCCTCCCCTCACCCAGTCACGCTTAGTGAGGCGTTTCGAGCCCGTTGAGCCCCTGGACACCCTTGAGCGCCGAGATCTCGCCCTGGTGGGTGGCCACGTGCCAGACAAGCACGTTCGCGACGAACGCCCCCACCGGCATCGGCGGCATGAAGCCCGGATCGACTACACGAGCCATCTCCGCGTCGGTGGCGCTGGCCAGGTAGTCGTCCATCGAGCGATAGACCGCGGCGGCGTACTGGCGGAAGAGCGGGAGGTCCATGGTCGGGTTCCAGTCGGGTTCGAGGCCGCCCTGGGGCATCTCCATCCCGATCTTCTGGGCCCAGCCCTCGGCGTGGTAGACCGGCGCGGCGCCACGGACGAGCCCGTTGAGCAGCCCATCCTCACCGAAGATGGTGTGCGCGTAGATGGCCCCGATCGAGTTGATCGTGGCCCCCGGCAGCCGCTTCGCCGCGACCTCGGGCGGGCAGTCGCCGATGGCGACCTCGAGGTACTGGTGCATATCTGCCATCTGTTTCCGGAGCATTTGAATTGCGTTCATGGTGTGGGTTTCCTCCTCCGGCGTTGTGCCGGGGCCGCATCGTACCCCCGCGAACATCGCCGGCCAACTACCAGTTGTTCATCGCCGATGGGGCCTACCGCTCCACGGCGCTGCCCCGAACCCCGCCCTGCGCTACGCTGGATCAATCCCACCACCACGGAGCCACCCACCATGGCAGTCGTTTCTTACTTCCCCATCTCCCTCCCTGAACCGGCCCGCGCCGGGTTCGAACAGACCTGGAAGACCCGCGTCGGCGCCGTCGACACCTTCCCCGGCTTCATCGGCACCGAACTCCTGGCGCTCCCCGACCGCGGCGAATACGTCGTCCTCACGCGGTTCGAAGACGAAAAGTCCTTCGAGGCGTGGATCACCTCCGACAACTTCACCGCCGGCCACCGCGGCGAAAGCTACGCCAGCTACAAGGACAACCCCTTCCTTCAGAACCACAAGCTCTTCGACGTCCTGGGCTAACCCGCGCCATGCCCGGCGATGTGCGACACGAAACCTGCTGGGGCATGCTCGACGCCCTCTACGCCGCCTACCACGACGACGAATGGGCCGTGCCCTGTCACGACGACCGGAAGCTCTTCGAGATGCTCATCCTCGAAGGCTTCCAGGCCGGTTTGTCGTGGTACACGATCCTTCGCAAGCGCGAGAACTTCCGGGCCGCCTTCGACAACTGGGACGCCGAGCGCATCGCCGCCTACGGGCGGGACGACGTCGCCCGCCTCCTTGCCGACGTGGGCATCGTCCGCAACCGGCTGAAGGTCGAGGGCGCCGCGAAGAACGCCCGCGCCTACCTGGCCGCCAGGGACGAGTTCGGCAGCTTCGACCGCTACATCTGGGGATTCGTGGGCGGCGAACCCCTGCGCAAGCCTCCATTCGCGAGCTTCGCTGACGTGCCTGCGACGACGCCGGAGTCTGATGCGATGTCGAAGGCACTGCGGAAGCGCGGGTTCACCTTCGCCGGCTCGACCATCTGCTACGCCTACATGCAGGCCGTGGGCATGGTGAACGACCACCTAGCCGCTTGCCCGAAGGCGGCCAGGGTCGAGTGACGCGACACGAGATTGATTCTTGAGCCACAGGCTCCAGGATCGCCCAACTGAAACAATCTTGGGTCGGGGAGCGTCTGGTGATTGTGATGATAGGTCTCCCGGCAGTGCCGCCGCGCATGCTCCTTGCGCTTCTGCTCGGGCTCCTCTTGGTGTCAGCCCTCGTCGTGGGCTGCAGCGGCACCAACCAGCCATCCGTCGCGGCGCCAACCCCGGCGCCTACAGGAGGCCCCACCCTTGACCCCGGACCCGAACGGGCGGGGGAGGACGGCTTTCGCGCGTTCGCGGGAATAGTCGACCGTGCACTGCGGGACGGCGACCTCGGCTTCTTCGCGGGCCGGCTCCAAACCGTCCACATCGTGTGCACAGCGGACAACGTCCCGCCGGAAGTAGGGGACCCGGCATGCGAGTTCGCGGGGCAGGAGTTTGACGGGCTGCGCGTCGGCCATTGGAGAGGGCACGGGGCCGTCGCCCCCGCCCAGGCCACGCTCGACCGGATGAAGCGGCTCATGGAACAGGGCCGGGAAGAACCCCGCGACGAGTTCGGGAGCGGCGCAGCCCGGGTTTACGCGCTGGACTTCCGCGTGGGAGCCGGGGTGACGATTGCCACCGCGATCGTCGACGGCAAACGCCAGGTGCTCGGTATCGACTGGGTGTGGGCGGACGGGTCGTGGCGCGTCGTGTCCACCCTCGGCGGCGTTGCCCCGATGGCACTTGAACTGCTCCAGCCGGGCAAGATCGTGCTCGAAACACAGTACCAGCGTTGGGAGCGCTTCCCGCAGAAATAGCGTTGGCTGAAGACTCTTGCGGCCTCCGCCGGTCGCTGGCCGTCCTCTTGTCAGGCCAACGCCATCGTCGTCGCGCGAGCGCGCCAGCACCGCTATCGTTGCGAGCCACGCTAGCAAACACCCCATACTGAACGGGAGCCCTCACCATGCTTGATGCAGCCCTCGACGCGAAGGTCCACGCGCTCCTCCTGGACCAGATCGCCCGCGGCACCCAACTCGGGACGCAGGTCTGCGTGTACCGCAACGGTTCGGTGCTCGTCGACACCTGTGCCGGGGAGATGGGCCCCGCGGACCCGCGCCCGGTCCAGCCCGACACCCTCTTCAGCAGCTTTTCGACGACGAAGGGTGTCGCGGCGACGGCACTCCACATCCTCGCCGACCGCGGGCTGATCGACTACGAGGCACCGGTCGCGAAGTACTGGCCCGCCTTCGCCCAGAACGGCAAGGGGGCGATCACGGTCGCCCAGGCGATGAGCCACCAGGCGGGACTGCACGCGGTCCCGCGGCCGCTCACCGTCGACTTTGTCGCCGACTGGGAGGCCGGGCTTCGCTGGATCGAAGAGGGCGTCCCCGCCTGGGAGCCCGGGACCGCGACGGGATACCACGCGCTCACCTACGCATGGATAGTCGGGGGCATCATCCAGCACGCCAGCGGCCGCCACATCAAGGAAGTCGTCGAAGAGGACATCGCCCGCCCGCTGAAGGTGAGCGGGGAGATGTACATCGGCATCCCCGATGGCCTGGAGCCGCGTCTCGCCACCCTCCTGACGCAGACACCCGGGGGCCGCAGCGCCCCGCAGATGCAGATACCGCCGGACCACGACTTCTTCAAGGCGATGCCCCCCGACAGCGAAGTCAATTACAACGACATGCGCGTGCGGAAGGCGTGCCTGCCCTCGGCGAACGGCCACTTCACTGCCCGCGCTCTCGCCCGGATGTACGGGGCACTCGCCAATGGCGGCGAGGTTGACGGCGTCCGCATCGTTTCGCGCGAACGCATCCCCCACATGTACCGGGTCCAGACGGCCCAGCCGGACAGGGTGATCATGATGCCAATCCGCAAGGGCATCGGCTTCTTCCTCGGGGGTAAGACCAACGGCGTGCACGGCGCCCAGGGGCCGCGCGAGAGTGCCTTCGGGCACCCGGGGGCCGGCGGTTCGATCGCCTTTGCCGACCCTGAGGTGGGCCTCGGCGTGGCTGTTACCATCAACAAGATGCAGACCACCCTCCAGGCGGAAGGGCCAACATTCGAAATCTGCGAACTCGTCCGCAACGAACTGGGAGTGAACGCATGACCAAGGCCTACCGGGCGGCGATCTTCGACATCGGCGGGGTGCTCACCGTCTCTCCCGTGACGCGGATCAAGAACTTCTGCGCGAGCCACGCAATCGCCGACGAGGTCCGCTGGGCCATCTTCGCGCCTGAGGACGGCCCCTGGTCCCGCTTCGAACGTAGCGAACTCACGCCCGAAGGCTTCGCCGAGGTGTTCGACCAGCACGTCGCGCCAACCGGAAGCCCGGCCCGCGGCGACGCCTTCATGAAGTGGTTTTTCCAGGGTTTCGAACCGCGCCCGGAGATGCTGGCCGTGGTCGAACACCTCCGCGGGCGGGTGAAGCTCGGCAGCATCACGAACAACGTGGCCCGCGAAGAATCGCCCCAGCGCCGCACGTCCGGCCTCGACGTCCAAAGCCTCTTCGATGTCGTCATCGAGTCGTCGATCGTCGGGGTTCGCAAGCCGGAGCCGCGGATCTACCAGATTGCCTGCGAGCAACTCGAAATCGAACCCACGGAGGCAGTCTTTCTCGACGACCTGGGCGCGAACCTGAAGGGCGCCCGGGCGCTCGGCATGCACACGATCAAAGTCGACGAAACGCACCGCGCGATCGACGAGTTGGAAGAAGCGCTGGGCATCCCGCTCCCGCGCCCGGCGTAGCCCCGCGTTTGTTGTGACCGCCCCGGTGATACCCTTCCGGGAGCGACGAATCTTCGTCCCTTGGAGCTTGCTTGGAACAGTGGGAAACCGACCTCATCGCCGCCGTGCGCGACCTCGCGCGGTCGAAGTTTGCCGCGCGCGCGGCCGCCCATGACCGTGAAGGCAGCTTCCCCGCGGAGAACATCGCCGAGTTGAAGGCCCTCGGGGTGCCGGGCATGGCGCTCGCGAAGAGCCTCGGCGGCCTTGGGATCAGCGTTGAAGGGCAGACGCGGGTGATGGAGGAGGTTGCTTACGGGGACGGCTCCACCGCCGTTGCGCTGAACATGCACGTCCTCGTGAGCGATTTCCTCTCGTTCCTGCCGCCCTTCCCCCGGCGCAACGCGGTGCTCGAAGACATCGGCAGGAACGGCGCCCTTATCTGCGGCCCCGGCTCCATCCCCACCGGCGAACTGGACAACCGCAAGGCAGGCTTCCGCTTCCGCGAAGACGGCGACAACCTCGTCGTCAATGGGCAGGCCGGCTTCGCGTCCGGTTCCGACGGCGCGAAGTACACCTTCTTCGCCGGTTCGGTTGACCGTGGCGAAGGCAACGAGCCCGACATCGCCATCGCCCTGCCGGACCTTTCGACCCCCGGGATCAAGGTGCTGCACAACTGGGACGCGATGGGCATGCGCGGGACCGCCAGCCACGATATCGTCGCCACGGACGTCGTCATCCCGAAGTCCGAGGCGCTCGTCATCCCTCAGGCGATGCTGCGGATGGTGCTGCAGGCACAGGCGCAGGTGGTGAACGTTGCGACGCAGCAACGGGCCCGTGGGGCGCTGGGGATCCACGCGATCTGGCTTGGCCTCGCCCAGGCCGCCTTCGACTTCACCCTCAACTACGTCCGCGAGCGCCACGGCTACCTCGCGGGGCCGTTGACGACGCTGGGCGTTACGCCGGGCTTCCGTTCGGACCAGGCGTGGGCGCAGTTCGGGATCGGGAACATGGCCCACTGGCTCGAAAGCGGGCGAGTCATGCTCTACGACACAGTCCGGCGGCTGGAGACGCCCTTCGAAAGCCAGCAGGCCTACACCCGCCACGTCGTCCTCACCACCTACCACCTCCGCCGGATGGGCGAAGAAGTGGCGGCGGGGGCGATGAAGGTGTGCGGCGCCCACGCTTACGTTCGCAACCGCCCGCTGGAGCGCATCTTCCGGGACATGGTCGGCGGAAACGTCATGGCCTGGAAGACCGACGAACTCCTGCTCACGCTCGGGCAGGGGGCGCTGGGCATGCCGATCACATTCGTAGGCCCCGCCGGCACATAGCCCGGGAACAATCCGGGGCGCGGCATCGTTATTGGAGACGAAGGGGGCAGTCCGCTCCCGGAGTCAGGCGATGCACAGGCTGCTGGTTCGTGGACGATGGTTGTGGATAGTGATGGCGCTCGGGGCCGCTCTGCTCCTTGGCGGCGCCGGGTTGCTTTTCGAACCCGGGAAGGGCCGGGCCGAGGTCCCGCTGGCGCGATCGACGCCGGCGGCCACCGCGACTTCGACACCGACCCCCGAGCCCCTCTCGCCCACCCCGTACAGCAAGCCGACGGAACCCCCCACTCCCGAACCCACACCGGTCGAGACGCCTCCTCCGCCACCACCGCCGGTGAAGCAGCTCCCGATGGGTCCGGTCCCGGCCGACCGCGTGAAGGTCCAGACCGGCGACGGTGACTGCCTCAACGTCCGCTACTCGCCCGGCCTTCGTTTTCAGGCGGACCCCCGGTTCTGCGTGGCGGAGGGCACGATCCTCTGGCTCGCCGGGAACACCCGGGCGGTCGACGGTGAAAACTGGCGCTACGCCCTCGGGATCGGCTGGGTCGCGACGCGATTCACGGTGGCGGCCTCGGCTCCCCGCCCGGACTTCGGCGCCTTTGCCAACGGTTTCGTCGCATGGCAGGAACACGGCGAGTCCCTCACCGTTGCCCACTTTGACGCGGCGATGAAGCTGCTGTCGTCGATCGAAGTCGCGCACGAGGGGTTCGGGCTTGGAAGCCGCCTGCCAGAGGTCGCGCCCGGTGGCGACTACCTGGCCTTCTCTGACCACGGCGCCGACGGCGTGGCGCCCCGGGTCGTCGTAGTCCGGGTCGCCGACGGCGCCACCCAGGAGTACCCGGGCGGCTGGACCCAGGCATGGAGCGTCGACGGCCGCCTCCTGGTCACCGTCAGTGATGGCTGTGAGTTGAAGTGCAAGAGCCACGTCGCGGTCATTGACCCCGTGAAGGCAACGTTCACCCCGCTGACGGAGCCCGCGGAATCGCGATGGGGATGGGCCTGGGCGCCCGACGGCAAATCGGTCGTCTCCAGTGTCGACGAAGGCCGCGGTCTTGTCCGCGTCGCCCTCGACGGGACGGTCACCCCGCTCGTGACCCTCCCGGAGGGCGTGACCGTCGGGACTATCGCCCTCTCGCCGTCCGGCAAGCAACTGCTGAGCGGCTCGTCAGTCGGCGCCTACCGGGTGATAGACCTGGTCAGCGGCGCCCTCTCCGAGTTCGCGCGGGCGAAGCAACGGACCGATATCGGCGGGAAGTGCGGCGGCTCCGTCGGTCAACTCCAGGTGTGGCTCGATGAGACGCGCTTCGTGTACCACGAAAGCTATGCCGAAAAGGGGAATACCGGCCTCACGGTTGCGTCGCTGACCGATGGCAGCCGCCAGGTCTTCCCCTTCGACAACGTCAGCGACATCCGCCGTGTCGACGCCAACCGGGTGACCTTCACCAACTACGGCGGCGTCGAGGGCATCGGCAGCGTGACCTGGATACTCGACGTGCGCACCGGCGAGGCGTGGCCGCTGGTCATCGGGAGCGGGGTCGTCGCCTCCCGCTGACGGGCGTTACTCCTCTCGGCCTTCTCCCCCGGGCGCAGCCGGGTCGCCGGTGTCGGCGATTTCGGCGCCGCCGTCCAGCCGTTCGCGGGCTTCTGCAAGAGCGGCGTCCACGGCCACGGGGTCCAGGACATGCACGGCGCCGGTGGCGAGGAACATGATCTCGAGCGCCGGCCGCGCCCCCGTCGCCTTTTCGACCGCGAGGCCGTAGACGCCGAGCTGGGGCAGGTAGGGCCGGGCCAGGTCGTCGAGGCTGTGGCCAGCAATCCTGTCGGTCTTGAAATCGAGGACGTGCCAGTTCCCGTCGCTCCGGTAGAGCAGGTCGATCGTGCCGTGCATGGGCAGGCCGTCCCAGTCGAAGGCCACGGGCACTTCGAAGCGGGGGTCCGCGCCGGGGAGCTGGAGCGTCGCCACAAGTGCCGAGGCTTCGAACCGCGCGAGGATCTCCGCCACGTCGGCTGCCACGCGTTCTATCGCCTCGTCAGGGATGGCGGTGCTCCGCAGCGCCTGCACCATGGCGGGGAGCGGAGGCAGGGGCTGCCCCGTGGCCCGCAATTCGATGGCGCGGTGGGCAACGGTGCCGCGGATCGAAGCGAGACCATCCGGGTGGGTCGATGGCAGCCATTCGTGGTCGACAGCGCGGAGGGCCGTGGCGGGAGTGCTCGTCCGGACGGGGATGACCTTCGGCCGAAGGAGGAGGGTCGCACTTGCTTCGACTTCCGCCGCTTGTTCGGGCACCACCGGCGGCGGCGCCGGTGGCCATTGGACTTCGGCCGGGTTCACGGCGTTGCGGATCTCGACCGCACCCCCACCGTCGTACCCGGCGAGGGCCTCGGCGGCGAGGTGGCTCCAGCCTTCGGACGGCTTCCCCGGCGCTTCCCGCCCGGAGAGGTAGAGGTAGTCGGCAGCGCGGGTTGCCGCGACATAAAAGAGCCGGTGGTGTTCGGCCTCATCTTCCTCGCGGCCTTTGTGGGCCAGCAGCCCATGGAAGCCGGGCGCGACTGGCTTTTCGGCGCCGGTATCCACCTTCAGACTGATGCCCGAATCGCCCCGCCAGGAGATGGCCTCCGTCTTTGACCGCGCAGTGCCATGGGCCTGGGGGACGAAGACGATCGGGAACTGGAGCCCCTTGGCGCCGTGGACGGTCATCACCTGGACGGCGCCCGGCTGGTCGACGGGGGCCTGGGCCTCGCGCGCCGCCTGTTCCCGCCGCCGCCGGAGGTAGTCCACAAACTCGTCGAGCGACCTCCCCTGGAGCGCCTGGGAAAGCCCGACGAGCTTGCGGATGTTCTGGTTCGCCTGCTCCCCCCGGGGGAGCGCCGCCCACGCCGCCTCCACCGCGGTGAGGTCGAGCGCCCGGTTCAGGATTTCTTCCACCGGCGCGGTCGCGGCAAGCCGGCGGAGCACGTTCAGGGTCTCGAAGGCGTGGTGGCAGCGCCCCCGGTAAGCGTCGTCGAGGTCGGCCGGGGGATGTCCCGCGTCGCGGAAGAGGTCGTAGGGGTTGGACTGCCGGAGCCGGAGGAGGGTCGCGTCGTCGAGAAGGAAAAGGGGCGAACGAAGCACCCCGAAGAGGGCGATCTCGTCCGCGGGTTCGGCCAGCCAGGTGAGCAGGTTCTGGAGGTCCAGCACTTCCTGCTGGTTAAAGTAGCCGGCCCCGGCGGCGGTCGCGAAGGGCACTTCGTGGGCTTCGAGGGCGTCTTCGAATGTCCCCAGGTGGGTGAAGGCGCGGAGGAGCACGGCAACGTCGCCCCAGCCAGCCCGGCGGTATGTGGCGGTCTCGCGGTCCCACACATCCGTCCCCTGTTCGACGATCCGGCGTATCTCCTGGGCCACCAATGCTGCCTCGCCCCTGACGGCGGCTTCTCCGGTAGCTTTGGCCATGGGCATCACCACCAGGTGCGGCCCCGGCGGCGGCGCCCCGTCCCGCCCGGCAAGATCCTGGTGGCGGGCGTGGATCTTGCCGGGCGCGTCGCGGAAGACGTGCTGGAAGACGCGGTTGACTGCCTCCACCAGCGGCCCATGCGAACGGTATGACTTCCCGAGTGCGTGCATCTCGCCGCCGGCACTATCGATTTGGGACCGCAGCTCGTTGAACAGGCGGACGTCGCTGCCCCGGAACCCGTAGATAGCCTGCTTTTCGTCGCCGACGAAGAAGACGCGCCCGTCCGCGGTCGAACCGCCGCTGCGGCCGGAAAGGAGGTCGATGATCTCGGCCTGGAGCGGGTTCAGGTCCTGGGCTTCGTCGACGAGGAGGAAGCGGAGCCGCTCCCGGTACTCGGCAGCGACCGCAGGGTGAGCGTTCAGGAGATCGCGGGCTTTCAGCTCGAGGTCGAGGTAGTCGAGGGCGTCGAGGGCCCGTTTGCGTTCGTCGTAGATTCGGCAGGCCGCGTCGAAAAGCGCCTGGAGTTCGGGGACAACGGCGATGGCTGGGTAGTCCGCCTCCGACCAGGCGATGGAGGCGAGCCGCTCCTTGAGTTGCTTGAGTTCGTCGAGGATCCCCTTCACCTCGTCGACCGACTTCCACACGCTCGCCTTGCCGCCGGCGCCTCTGGTCGGGGCCGCTTCGGCGAGCAACCGGCCAAGTTCCTCGGGAGGACAGGAATGTGCCCCTGTCAGCGCGTCCAGGACGCGGCGGACGGGTTCCGTGAGTGCGTCGTCGCCGCGATGGTCGCGGTACTGCCCGGCGAGCGCGTCGCGGAGTTCCACGACCTGCGGGCGGAAAGGCTCAGCGGCCTCCGCGAGCAGGTCGCGGACGTAGTCTTCGCGCTCCCCGGTGGACTGGCCCATTCGTTCGAAGGCCTTCCTCACTTCGTTGCGGTCCTGGACCATCGCCGGGAGGTGGTTGCGGAGGGTGGCCAGCCCGATTTCGAGCAGCGCCCCGGCCTGGGCCGCATCCCCTGCCGCCGCCGCTTCGAGGGCGTCGCTGCAGGCCGCCACCAGTTCGAACTCAGCCTCGTCTTCGCCCATCACGGAGGCGCCGGGGTCGATCGCTGCCTCCAGGGGGTGTTCGCGGAGGATCTGGAGGCAGAGCGAATGGATGGTGCCGATCACCGCTTCGTCGATCTGCTGGCGATGGCCTTCCAGACTCGGGAGTTCCATGACCTTCGTTCGCACGCGCTGGCGCATCTCCGCGGCGGCGGCGTCGGTGAAGGTGACGGCTGCCACCTGGGAAGGTTCGCACTCGCCGAGCAGCGAGACGTAGCGGTCCACGAGCTTGGTCGTCTTGCCGCTGCCGGCGCCGGCCGCCACGAGGATGTCGCGCCCCCGGGAATCCGCGATCGGGTCAGCTTCCGCTGTCATCGTCCCCATCCTCACCAGGCGCCCGGCCCTTCCGGCAGGCTGCCGCGAAGCCGCAGTACGTGCAGGCGCGAACGTCGGCCGGCCTGACCGGGAACTCTCCCCTGGCAGCTGCGCCCCGTGCTGCCACGATCACCGCGATCCCGTCCTCCGGGGTTGTCGGGCTCTTGGGGTCGGCCGTGTCGACAACGAATCGCTTGAGCCCCTTGCTGTAGACGTATGCGGCGACGGCGCGGTCCGCTCCCGTCAGCTCGCGGGCGGCGTGGGCATACAGGGGCAACTGGAGCTTGTAGCCGTCGGACACCGCCTTCCTGCTGATGGCCCCGCCGGTCTTGTAGTCGACGACGACGACGATGCCGGGGCCTTCGTCGATCCGGTCAAACTTGCCGTCCACGTCGAAGGGAGGGTCAGCCTCCACCCGGAAACGGAATGGGTGCTCGACGCCGAGGATGCGGGTGATGCCAAGTGCGTCGCTTGCCCGGGCCTCTTCTTCCAGCAGCTTCACCAGTTGGGGGAGCACCTTGCGCCACTCGAGTCCCCAGAGCGCCGCCCGCCCGAACCCATGTTCCCGGGGCGCCTGGCGCCAGATGGCCTCGCCTTCGGGCGCCAGCCGAGCCAGCACCCCCGGGAGCGTGGCGCTGTTCAACGGCTGCCCATTGGCGGCCAGGGGCGCCAGCAGGTGTTCGAGGACTTCGTGGACGACATTCCCGCGTGTCAGCGCGTCGGCGTCGTCGAGTTCCTCGTCCAGTTCCCGGAGCCTCAGGACCTGCTTGCCGAAGAACTGGAACGGGCACTGGCGGAGGCTTTCGAACCCCGTCGGGCTAAACCGCGAAGGGAAGGAGGCGGCCACGAGGTCTGCCGGGAGGATGCCCCCGAAGGCGCCGGGTTCCTGGCCGGTGCGCCTTCGATGCTCCACCAGCGCCCCGGCCCGGACTATCGCCCATACCTCCTCATCCCAGGGTTCGCCGCGCGGTGGCCGCAGCGTGGAGCCTTCGCGCCAGCCCCGGGTGCAGCGCACGGCGAGTTCGCGGGCGGAAGCGGCGTTCGCCATCGTGACCGGGGTGACGGGCGTGGCGCCGGGGACTGTTTCGAAGTAGTACGAAGCCGCCCTCGGCTTGCCCCGGGAATCGACGCGCGGGCGCCATGCCGTGAAAGTGACCTCGGCCCGGGTGCGAACCGACTGCCAGAGTTCGTCTTCGGTGGCCCGGGAGGGTTTCGGGAGGTCCAGCCCGGCCTCTGCCAGCGCCTGGCGGGCGAGCGGGCCAAGCAACGGGGTCGTCCGGCGTGGCGCCGGGAACTCGCCTTCGGAGAGGCCCGCGGCGGCGACGTGGGCGAATCGCAGGCCGTGGAAGGTGTGCATCGGCGCGAGCAGCACGCCCCCGGGTTGGCGCAGCGTCGACGAGGGGAGGTCCATCGCCGCCGCCAGTTGGCCCACGAAAGCTGCGAAGGGCGCCGGTTCGCCGCCCAGCACTTCCTCAACGGCGATGAAACCGAGCAGGTGCCCCCGCAGCGCGTCGATGTCGGCCGCTACGCCGCGGTCGCCGCGGGCATGCACCTGGACCAGCCCGGCGGGGCCGAAGAGGGCGGCGTCTATCCTGCGGGCGTGTTCGCCGGGGGTTGCCGGGGCCGTCGTTTCGAGGAGGGCCGCGAGTTCGTCGAGTGCCTTCGCCAGTGCCGCTGCCGCCTCCAGTTCGATGGGCCTCGCCGGGCGGCGCGTGCCGTCGTGGGAGGTTTCGCCGCCGGCCAGCGACGTCGCGACCTGGCGCAGAGATTCGAGCCCGCCCCAGAGCCCCCCGCGCCGCCCGCGCTGGGCGATGACCCCGACGAGCGCGGGGTTGTCCAGCTCCCAGCGGTCGCGGTCAAGGAAGCCGCTCCTGAGGACCGCCATGAGGTCGCGGAGTTTCCAACGGGCACCGTCGCCGCCGGACAGCCGGAGGAGCCGCAGCACCCAGCCGCCGAACGGCCGGGCCGCCAGCGATTCTCCCGCGGCCGGGTCCAGGGGGAGGTTGTACTCGGCGAAGACCTGGCGCGCCGTCCGGAGTACCGGCGCCGCTTGGCGGAACGCCACCGCGAAGTCCGAAGGACGCAGCCCGGGGTTGGCCGCCATCCGCAGCTTGATGTCGCGAGCGATCGCCCGCATCTCGGACTCGCGGTCGTGGGCGGCCATCGCCGAGGTTGCCGGCTCCGCGGGCCGGAAGTCTGTGGTCACAACCGTGGCCCCGGGGAGCGCGTCCCGGAGTGCCGTTTCGAAGCTCGCCCCGGGCTCGCCGGGCGTTGACTCGACCGCCAGCCATGCTTCCGGCGCATGCTGGAGGGCGGCCACGACCAGTGCGAGTTCCGCCGGGTTGAAGGCGCGGAAGCCGTCGAAGACGACGAGGTCCGGGAGCGCCGTCCGGTCGATGGCGGCGGCGACTCGGGCGGGGAGCGCCGCGGGGTGCGTCCATCCGTGGGAGCCCATGGCGCTGTCGAAGCCGGCGTAGATGTTGGCCAGGGCCGTCAGCACCGGGTTCCCGGTTGCGGCCGCCGCGCTGGAGAACGCGGGCGGCCTGGTGAGCGCCCCCTCGAGTTCGGTGACCGCTTCGCCCACAAGCCGGAGGAGGCCCGGGGCCCGCGCAATAGAGGCGAACGCTGCCGCTTCGCCGGCGTCCGCCTGCCTGGCCACGACGCGGCCGAGGAGCGCCGCCAGCACGCCCCGGGATGGAACCTGGAGCGCGAGGCTGGATGCCCGGTCAGTCGCGAACTGGTTCAGGGTCAGCACTTCGAGGTAGAGGGCGACGCTGCAGCGTTGCACCAGCCGCTTCCGGAACTGGTCGGCGTGGCGCGAGGTGGGGACAAGGACCAGGGTCGAGGCGAAAGGGTCCGCGGCGTAGCGTTCAGCCGCGCGGGCGAGGAGCACCTCGGTCTTTCCGCTGGCGGCAGGGCCGGTGACGAAAGTAACGGTCATCGCCGCGAGCATACGGGAGGGGCGCGACAACTGTTGTCGTCTCGGCAATTTCTTGTGGCCTTTTGCCCCAGGCTAACGAATTCGCGTAGGATCAGGCCGCCGCCAACCTGCCGGGCAGGACGGCGAGCCACCCGCGCGAGGGCTATCCGTGCGCATCCTTGATGGCATCTACCAGCTCCTGACCCCGTTCCCGCAGTTCACGTTCGAAGACGCGAAGAAGCTCCGCCACGAACTCCAGGAGCACCCGCGGGTGACCAAGGGCCTGCCCTACGTCTTGCCCTACATGATTCGCGACGGCGGCGAAACCGTGCTTGTCGACTGCGGCTGGAACACCGACAGCGCCTACGCCGCCCTCGAAGCCGGGATGCAGGAACACGGCAGCCACCCCTCCGAGATCTCCCGGCTCGTCATCACCCACGTCCACCCGGACCACTACGGCATGGCCGGGCGCCTGAAGCAGAAGTCCAGTTGCAACGTGATGATCCACGAGAAAGACGCGGAGGTGATTACCGACCGCTACTTCGCGCCCAAGAGCCTGACCGAGCAGATGGGCCGCTTCATGGAGATGAACGGCGTCCCGCCGTTGGACTCCCCGGGGATGTCGATGGGATCCATGGGGATGCTCGGGATGGTGGCCGCGGTCCCGCCCGACACCCAGTTCCAGGGCGGCGAAGTCCTCAAGGTGGGGCAGTTCGAATTCGAAGTCATCTGGACGCCGGGCCACTCGCCGGGCCACATCTGCCTCTACGAACCCAACCACAAAATCCTCCTGACCGGCGACCACATCCTCCCGACGATCACGCCCAACGTCTCGATCCACGCGCAGACGCACGGCAACCCCCTCGGCGACTACATGCGCTCGCTCGAAAAGCTGGTCGACCTCGATGTGAAGTGGGTGCTGCCCGCGCACGAATTCGACACCAAGGACCTGAAGAAGCGGATCATCGAGATCGAGGAACACCACATCGTCCGGCTCGACGAGATGGCGAAGTGCGTCGACCGCGGCGGCTCCACCGCCTGGGAAGTGGCCGGCCGGGTGAAGTGGGCGACGGGCATGCTCACCGACTTCGAGCCGTTCATGCAGCGCGCCGCCGTCGGCGAGACGATCGCCCACCTGGAATACCTCTTCGAAGTCGGGCGGCTGGGCAAGGTGATGCGAGGCAAGTCCCTCTACTGGCTCCCGGCCTGAGCCGGCCGCTTCTCCCTTCTCCATCCTCCCATCCCCTGCGATACTGTTCGTACCACATCCCACCCGGAGCCCCCCATGCCCCGACATCCAAACGAGGCTCTCTTCGAAGGCGAGAAGCCGTTCCCGATCATCCCCGTCTGCGAGCACTTTGCCGGCACTGAAGAGCGCATTGGCAAGGCCTTCGAAACCCAGGCGAAGATGGGCGGCGTCTTCGACATCACCATGGACTGCGAAGACGGCGCCCCCACCGGCGCCGAAAAGGCCCACGCTGAGATGGTCGTCCGCATGCAGCAGAGCGACCGGAACAAGTTCGACATGGCCGGCGTCCGCATCCATGACTACACGAACGCCCACTGGAAGGACGATGTCGACATCATCGTCCCCGGGGCCGGGGAGCGCGTCGCCTACATCACGATCCCGAAGTCGACGAAGGCCACGCAGCTTGCGGAGATGATCGAGTACATCCGCGAGACCGGGGCGAAGGCCGGGATCAAGCGCGAGATCCCCATCCATGCGCTGATGGAGACCCACGGCGCCCTCCGCCAGGTCTGGGAGATTGCCGCGCTTCCGAATGTCCAGGTGCTGGACTTCGGGCTGATGGACTTCGTTTCAGCCCATCACGGCGCCATCCCGTCCTCGGCGATGCGGTCGCCGGGGCAGTTCGAACATGCGCTCCTCCACCGGGCCAAGGCGGAGACGGTGGCCGCCGCGCTGGCGAACGGGGTCGTCCCTGCCCACAACGTGACCCTCGAACTGAAGGACACCGAGTTCATCTACAACGACGCGAAGCGCGCCCACGACCAGTTCGGTTTCCTCCGCCAGTGGTCGATCTACCCCGCCCAGATCGAACCTATCACGCGGGCGATGTCGCCCGCACTGCCGGAAGTCGAAGAGGCCGAGGCCATCCTGATGAAGGCTTACGCCGCTGACTGGGGCCCCGTCCAACACGAAGGCAGCCTCCACGACCGCGCGACCTACCGGTACTACTGGGAGCAACTCCAGCGCGCCCACGTGATGAACCTCGAACTGCCGCCGACCATCAAGGCAGCCTTCTTCTCATGACCCGTGGCCGAATCCGGCGGCATTCCACCGGTGGCCGGCAGCGCCGATGACGATCTACCTCGTCCGCCACGGCCTCGCGGCGGCCGGCGTCGCCGACCTCGACCCGGGGCTGGCCGACCTCGGGCACGCCCAGGCGCGGGCAGCCGCGAAGCGCCTCCGGTCCGCCAACGCCCGGCGGCTCCTCGTTTCGCCCCTCCGACGCACCCGCGAGACCGCCGACCCGATTGCGGCCGCGCTTGGGCTCACGCAGGAGATCCGCGAAGAGGTGGCGGAAGTCTTCGACCCCTCGATGCCGGTCGAGCAGCGCCAGGCGATGATTGGCCCCTTCATGGCCGGCAAGTGGGCCGACCAGCCGGAGTACCTGCGGGCGTGGCGCCGACGCGTGGTCGATACCGTCCTCGAAGCGGGGCTCGCGGCCTCGGCGAGCGGGCACGATCTCATCATCGTCTCGCACTACATCGCCATCGGTGTCGTCATCGGCGAATCCGTGGGGGACGACCGCGTGGTCCCCCAGCCAATGGCGAACGCGTCGGTCACGACGATAGAAGTTGGACACGGCGGGTTCACGCTCATCGAAGCGGCTTCGGTGACCCACCTGGCGCCGGAGGAAGTCACCGGCACGGGGAGCGCGATGGCCGGTGGGGGAAACGCGCCGCCGCGGCAGTAGGTCAGTCGCGGGCCTTGCTCAGCGCGCCGAGGACCAGCAGCACGAGGATCGCTCCCATCGCCGAGATGGCGATCGAGCGGACATCCAGCCGGTTCACGCCACCCCAGCCAAGCTGGGTAGCGATGAGCCCGCCGACGGCCGCCCCGGCAATCCCGATCACGGGCGTTACCAGGCAGCCGCAGCCCTGCTTCCCTGCTTTCACCGGCACCACAAACTGCGCGATAAGCCCCGCCACCAGCCCCAGGACGACCCACGCGAAGATTCCCATCGCCGCGCACTATACCGTGCGGCGCTGGCAGCGGCCTCCGTCCCTATAATCCGCCCATGCCGGAAATCCCCGAACTCGAAGCCATCCGCGATTTCTGCAACGGCCACATCACCGGGCTGACGATCCTCTCCGCCGAGGTCCGCATTCCCACGGTCGTGCGGACGGCGGCCCAGGAACTGCGAGAGACCCTCCCCGGCGACTCGTTTGGGACGGTCCTTCGCCGCGGCAAGTTCCTCCTCTTCCCGCTCGCCTCCGGGCGAGTGCTCGTCATCAACCCCATGCTCACCGGGCGCTTCCAGTACCTCGACCACGGGGCGAAGCGGCACGCCCGCACCTGTCTGGTCATCGGCTTCGAAGGGGGGCGCGACCTTCGCTACGTCGACGAGCGGGTGATGGGCAAGGTCTACCTGGTGGCGGCGGACCAACTCGCGGCGGTCCCGAACTGGGCGACCAACGGCCCCGACCTGCTGGACGAATCACTGGACGAGGAGCGCTGGCTTGCGGCGATGAAGCGCTACCGGGGCCAGGTCAAGGCGATCCTCACCAACGCCGAGTTCGTCCAGGGCATCGGCAATGCCTACAGCGACGAGATCCTCTGGGAAGCCCGCATCAACCCCTATACGCCAAAGACCGCGCTGACGGAGGAAGACCTCCGCCGCCTCTACCGGGCTGCGTGTGGGGTCATGGCCTGGGCCACCCCGCTCGTCCGCGAGCGGATGGTGAAGGGCGACGTGCTTGACTACGAAGAGCGGCGTGACTTCATGCGCGTCCACCGTCGGGGCGGCCAGCCCTGCCCCCGTTGCGGCGCCAGCATCAGCGAAATCACTGCGAACCAACGGATCACGAGCTTCTGCCGCACCTGCCAGCCGGGCGGCCCATCGGTCGGCTTCCGGCGCGAATGACTGGCCCCTGTCAGTCCTCTTCGTCCCAGTCGTCAATGCCTGACTGTGCCCGTTCGGCTTCTTCGCACTGCGGGCGCCATTCGCAGAAGCTGCAGGAGAAGCTCGGTGTCGCTTCGAATTCGGTGGTCGCCTGCATCCGCCGGGCGGCCGCGGAGAGGTAATCGATGGTCCCCCGGGCGTCTTCGCGGTTGAGCACCCGGACGCGCTGATCGCCAGTCCTCAGATTCCAGCCGATGGCCGTGACTTCCGCGTCGCGCGGAAGTTCCCGCGCCTTCCGCAGGGCCACGTGGCCGATGTCGAGCTGGCCGTCGACAACCTCATCCATGTCGTAGCGCCCGGTCTTCCAGTCGATGAGCCGCCAGCGGGCACCTTCGACGTGGTCCGCGCGGTCGATCCGGGCTGTCACCTCGATGCCCCCGGAAGGCCAGGGTGCGCTGACGTCGAGTTCCGCCCACGTCTGGGCCGCCGCCAGGGACGCGTGCGCTTCGCAGCCGGATTCGTAGAACTGGATCGCGAGTGCGTGATATTCGGTCCCCGGGGCGGCGCATTCGTGGACCGGCATCTTCAGGTAGCCGTTGAGCGCGTTCAGTCCGTCCTCAGGGCGGCCGGTCAGGCAGAGGGCCTTCATCGCCCGGTGGACGCCGCTGCCAACAACGCCCGCGCCGGAGATGACGTCGGCCGGCTTTGGGTAGCCGCTGACGTAGCGGAACCAGTACTTCTTCCGGCACTGTTCGAAGGTGGCAATCTTGCTGTGGAAGATGCGGAAGAGGGCCATCGCCCCGGCATTGTAGGCGCGCCGGGCACCAGTGTGTCAGGGGGACGTGTCAGGGGATGATGCGGATGTGGACACGCAACTGGCCGTCGCCGGCCGGCGCCAGCTCGAGGATGACCTGGTTCTCGCCCTTCACCCACCGCGCGCCGCCGTCGTCCGCGCCGGACCGTGACCAGCCATCGGCGCGAAGGTAGACGTCATGGAGGTCGATGACCACCTGGCCAGTCGCCGCTGTCGTGTACGCCTGGTCGACGCCCGCCGGGTTCTCTTCGAACCAGGCGTCGTCGGGCAGGGGCAGCGCTTCCAGCAGCGCGAAACGGTCCACCGGCCCGGCTGCGGCTGCCGTGGGTGAGGTTCCGGCCGTGACCGTCGCCGCCGGGCTGGCTGTGGCCACGGCGGACGCGGATGCAGTCGAGGTCGCCGCCAAGGAGCCGGCGCCGGTCGTCGCGGTAGCGTCCGGGCCTGGCGTCGACGCGGCGGCCGTGGGATCCGCCGCTGGTTGGGACGTGGGACTCGAATCGCGGCTGCTGTGGCCACCCCCGGCAGCGGCGCCGATCACCGCGGGCTCGCCTTCGGTGGCAACCGCCACGAGCGCGGTCGCCACCACCGCCGTCACCGACAGCAGGCCCGTTGCCAGGAAGATGCGTGCCCGCCCCGAGCGCTCCCTGAGCCACCTGTCCCCGCCGGGGTTGCGCTGGCTGCCGGGCATCTCGCGGGTAGTGGCAAGTCGCCGCAACCACTGAAACCGCCAGATGGCGTAGGCTTTCCCTACCAGCTTTGACGCCCGGAGTTTATCCATGCCCACTGTTCATTTCGGCGTAACTGTCCCCCAGATCAAGCGCACCTGGGAAGAAAGCCGCACCGCCGCCCTCGAATTCGAGGCGATGGGCTACGATTCGCTCTGGGTTTGCGACCACCTGTACGGGCCACAGTCGCCCCAGATCCCCATCCTCGAAGCGTGGTCACTGGTCGCTGCCCTCGCCGCGGTCACGAGCCGGGCGGAAATCGGCACACTCGTGACGCCGGCCGGGATGCGAAACCCCGCCCAGCTGGGGAAGGTGATCGCCACCATCGACAACATTGCCGGGGGGCGGATTATCCCCGGCCTCGGCGCCGGCTGGATGCCGCGCGAGTTCACCGACTTCGGGGTGCCGTTCCTCTCCACGGGCGAGCGGCTTGGGCAGTTGCGGGAGACGGTCCAGCTTCTGAAGCGGATGTGGACCGAGCCCCAGGTGACCTTCGAAGGCAAGTACGTCCACGCGACGAACGTGGTCTGCGAACCGAAACCGCCCCGGACGCCGCCGATCCTGATCGGGGGCGCCGGCGAGAAGGTGACGCTGAAAATCGCCGCCCAGGAAGCGGACATCTGGAACAACCTGGCCGTGCACCAGGGCGCCCTCGAACGGAAGATCCAGGCGCTCAACATGCACCTCGACCAGGCCGGGCGCGACCCCGCCAGCATCGTCATCAGCCAGCAGTGCCTCGTCACTATTGCGCCGGATGAAGAGAGCGCCGGGCCGATGGTGGAGACGGCGCGAAAGATCTTCGGTGGCCACATGGGCGACCCCACCGGCCCGATGGCGATCGCGGGCAGCCCCCGCCGTGTGCGCGAGCAGATCCAGAAGCACATTGACCTGGGCTGCACAATGTTTGTGATGGAGTTTTTCGGGAGGAGCACCCTGGAGCCGGCCCAGCTCTTCGCCGAAACAGTCCTGCCCCACTTCAAGTAAGCGAGGCGCGGCCTTACCGCGCCAAACCCGAGCCGGTGATACGGTTGTCGGCGAAAGACGATGCCCGAAGAACTGCCCGACGAACGTCCCCAGCGGCGGCGCGAATACAGCGGCGCGGGCTCCACGCTCGGCGCCGCGGCGGTGATCGTGCTGGCCGTGGGGCTGGCTATCTGGTGGTTCGAAGTGCGGGGAGGCGTCTCCGCGAAGCCAACCGACGCCGGCCCGGGGATCGTCGAACTCGCAGCGGCCCTCAACCCTACCGGGAAGCCTCCGGCCGCTGAGCCCGGGCGCGCCGCTCCCAACTTCGCCCTCCGCACGCCCGCCGGAGAGGTGCTCCAGCTGGACAGTTACCGGGGGAGCTACGTCCTCATCAACTTCTGGGCTTCGTGGTGCGGGCCCTGCCGCGGCGAAACTCCCGACTTGCAGTCCCTGTACGAACGTGCCGGGCAGCGGTCGCTGGTCATCCTTGGGGTCAACCAGCAGGAAGAGGCCGCCACGGCAGGGGCCTTCGCGGCTGAGTTCGGTGTCACCTACCCCATCGTCCTGGATCGCGCCGGCGAGGTGTCGAATGCCTATCGCGTCGGCCGTGGTCTCCCCGTGACGTTCCTGGTCAGCCCAGAGGGCGTCGTCCTCAAGGTGTACCCGGGCCGCATCACGGCCGGCGACCTCGAAGCTCTCGAACGCGAGTACCTGGACTGATGGCAAGCGAGGCCCGGCCTGCCGCCGCCGCGTCTCCGGGACCCGGGCTCGACCCCTTCCGCGCGGCGTGGAACCTCCTTACCAATGTGAAGTTCGCCCTCCTTCTGGTGGGGACGGCGGCCGCGGCCGGGTTTGTTGGCGTCGTCATCCCCCAGGTGCCCGTGCCGATGCGCTCAAACCCAGCGGCGAAGTCGGCCTGGCTCGAACTTCGCCGCGACGACTACGGCGCCTTGACCACGGCCATGGACCGGCTCGGCCTCTTCGACGTCTTCCACACAGCCTGGTTCAACGGCCTCTGGATCGTGATCGTGGCCGCGGTGACGGTCTGCACCGTCAGCCGGTTCGTGCCCACCGCCCGCAACGTCCATCGCCCCCCGAGAACTGTCGGGGAGGGCTACTTCGAGGCCGCACGCCACCGCGCCAGCTTCTCCCACCCTGGCGGCGTCGACGCGGTCGAGCGTGAACTGCGAGGCCGCCGGTACCGCGTCCAGCGCACCGCCGAGCGCGGCGGCGCGACCTACCTCTTCGCCGAACGCTTCGCCTGGAGCCAGTACGGCACCTTCGTGAGCCACCTCGCCTTGCTCATGTTGCTGGTGGGCGGATTGCTCACCACCCTCGCCGGCTTCGACCGAACCTTCTTCATCGCCGAGACGACCTCCGCGGCGCCGGTTTTCAACGAACCCGGTCCCGGTCAGATGTTCGTCCGCATGGTCGATGCCTACCGCGGGAAGGATGCCGCCGGCAACATCGTCGACTACCACAGCATCATCGAGGTCCGTCGCGGCGACGAGGTGAAGACCTGCAAGACCACCGTGAACGACCCTTGTCACGCCTTCGGGTACAAGGTGCACCAGGCGGCGTTCCTGGATGACCTCGGCCGGCTGCGGGTGACCGGCCCCGGCGGCAGGGTGCTGTTCGATGACGTCCTCGACTTCAACGCCAAGAGCACCGTCGTGCCGCACATCGTCGTCCGGAAGGGGGCAACGACCGTGTTCGCCGCGCCGGTCGCCCAGACAGGCACCATCGACGGCGGCAGCGCCGGCCCGGCTGACGACATTGCCACAGGGACAGTGCGGACTTCCGAGGGCGACAGCCTGCTGGTGGGCTGGCGGGTGGTGGACGGCAGGCTGCGGACGTTCTTGTTCCGGGAGTCCGGCGCGCTCGACCTGGCGCAGGGCGTGGCGGTGACCGAACAGGGGCTGACGATCGAGTTCGCCGGAGCACAGCGCATCCCCGCCATCACGATCGACGACATGCCCGGGGCCGCGGATGGCCGTGCGGTCGTTCAGATGCCGGTGGACAGCAAGGGGGACCCGTTCCTGGTGGCTGCCGGGATCGACGAAGGGGCGGTCGTGCTCAAGGAAGGGGCCGACTACGTCTCCAGCCGGGGGTACGGCTTTTCGTTCGGCGGCCGGGTAGAGGCCTCGGGCGTGAGTGTGCGGCGAGACCCCGGGGATACGTTCATCTGGATTGCGGTGGCGATGGCGATGCTCGGTCTTGGCGTGACGTTCTACGTGCCCCGGCGGCGCATCTGGATCCGGGTTACCCCGGCGCGGACGTGGATGGCGGGCCAGGCCGAGCGGACCACCCGTTTCGGGAGGGAGATGCGGCGACTGGGGGCCGCGCTCGGTTCGACCGACGCCCTGAGACCGGAAGATCTCGAAGACTGACGGCGCGACAGGAGATGTCGCAACCGTGAGGTACTCTCCCCTGCGCCACGCTTGGCCAGGAGATGCAGTTCATGACGCCGTCCATGGAAGCCGACCTTCGCCGCCAGTCTGTTGCCTTCTTCCGTGCGCCCCACGAAGACCACAACCGCCGTCCCGTCCGGACCACCATGCGCGACCTCCGCACCCGTGCCAGCCGCCGCCGATGGAACTTTTTCATGCGTGCGTACCTCGGCTGGGAGTGGTAGCCGGGGCTCGACAAAAGTCACGAAAAAACCGCTTGACAAGCCCGTGCGCCGGAGTAATGTGGTGGCTAGACAGCGGCCGGGCCCACCTCCGGAATCACCACCGGAACACCCGGTTCCGCCAGGACTAAAGGGGGCAGGGAAGCCATGCGAAGCAAGCTTCACACCTTCTATGGAGTCTGGATAGTGCAGAAGTAAGGTCCGCATCGGCGGGCCGCGCACTGCAACCGTTCGAGGCAAGACGCCTTCGCAGAGGATGCACATTTCCCGGACGCAGCAAGCCCTGCACGACGCAGGCGCGGCTGGATCGCTCCCTAAGGGGGCGGCACAGGCGAAGGCAGCAACGGACGGAACTCACCATCCTGCAGCCGCCCGGCAGCAGAATGGCTGGAGAAACAAATGACAGGCTCCGATCCAACTCGGAGCCTGTTTGCGTCCACGGCATTTGCCACCCGGTCCTGAACGTGGCCTTTCCGGTCGCGGTTGAGCGCGCCCACCCGGCGGCATACGCTCGCCGGGTGAAACGACTCCCATGGCTCGCGGTCCTTGCGCTGGTTACGGCCGCCCTCGCCGCTTCTTGCGGCGATTCGTCCGCGGCCCCGGCGCCCAGTCCGGCCTCGGAGACAACGGCAGCGGCAACGCCGACGCCCGGTCCGAACGTCCTCACCCTCCGTGGCGCCGACGGCCGTGCCGCGCAGGTCACCGTCGAGTTCGCGGTCACCCCGGAAGAGCGCCAGAAGGGCCTGATGTTCCGGGAGTCGCTGGCACCGGACGCGGGGATGCTGTTCGTCTTCCCGCGCGACAACAGCGGCGGCTTCTGGATGAAAGACACACTCGTGCCGCTCACGATCGCCTACATCGATGCCTCCGGGAGAGTGCAGGAGCTGCGCGACGGGGTGCCGCAGGACACGACCACCCTGCGGCCCGCGGCTGCCTACCGTTACGTCCTTGAAGTGAACAAAGGCTGGTTCGAAGCCCACGGCCTTGGGGTCGGCGCCCTGGTCGAACTGCCGAGCGCCACGCCCACTTCAGTGCGCTGAAGAAGGCCGGCCGTGCCGCTTGCGCCCGCGCTCCGTAGAATCGGACGCACTTCAAGAACGAGGATGACCATGTCACTCCAGGGACGCGTGGCGCTTGTGACCGGCGGGGGCCGTGGAATTGGGAAGGCTATTTCGATGGGGCTGGCCGAAGACGGCGCGGCCGTGGCGGTCAACTACCGCAAAGACAAGGAGGCGGCCGAGGCGACCGCTGCCGCGATCCGCGCCGCCGGCGGCCGGGCACAGGCCTACGGCGCCTCCGTCGACAACTGGGACGAAGACGCGGCTATGGTCGAGGCGGCCCTCAAGGAGTTCGGCCACATCGACATCCTCGTGAACAACGCCGGCATCGCCAGCCGCGGCCAGTCGGTCCACGACACCGACCTGGCCGAGATGGAGCGCGTGGTTCGGACCCACGCCTTCGGTCCGTTCTACCTGGCGAAGCTCGTGCTGGATTCCATGCGGGCACAGCCGCGAGGCGACATCATCGCGATTTCGAGCGTCGCGACCGAGCGGATGGCCGGCAACGGCAGCCCCTACAACATGGGCAAGGCGGCGCTCGAGGCCCTGGCGCTGACCCTCTACAAGGAGGAACGCCAGCACAACATCCACGTCAACATCGTCGCCCCAGGGCTTGTGGAAACCGAAATGGGGAAGCGCCTGGCGCGGGCGACGCTGGGCGCCACCGACCTTCGCGAACTCGACAAGACGATGCCGTATGGCCACGTCTGCCAGCCGGAGGAAGTCGCCGACGTCGTCCGCTACCTGGTCAGCGACCGCGCGAGCTACCTGACCGGCCAGAAGATCAACGTGGACGGCGGCGGCAACATCTGGAGTTGACGCGCGCCCGGGGATGGTGTGATGGCAGTACCGCCCGCAGTGCTCCGTGAGATGCAAGAGGTCGGGCGCGACCTCTACCGGCTGGCGCTCGTCACCAGCCACGGCGGGAACCTGAGCGTCCGCGACGGCCACGGCATGTGGATTACCGGCACCGGGACCATGCTCGGCCACCTGGAGGCACGCCACATCAGCTTCGTCCACCCCAATGGCAGCCACGAAGGCCCCCCGCCGTCGAGTGACACGGTGCTGCATTCGACTGTCTACGCGCTTGGCGGCGTCGAGTCGGTCGTCCATGCCCACCCGCGGCACGCCATCGCCCTCTCCTTCGACACCGACCTCTTCGTGCCGCCGGACTTCGAAGGCCAACTCCACCTCCAGGACGTGCCGGTGGTCCCCCTCGGGCCCCGGCAGGTCGAACAGATCACGATGGCGCTGCAATCGCGACGGGTCGTGCTGCTGCGCGGTCACGGCGCCTACGCGAAGGGGCAGACGCCGTGGGAGGCGCTGCACTGGGTGACCGCCCTCGAAGAAAGCGCCCACATCGCCTGGCTTCGCGCCGCGGGCCGACCGGGATGACGCCCACGGCGACCGTCCTTAGAACACGGCGATCGGGTTCACCGGGCTGCCGGTGCCGCCGCGGACGTGGAGGGGGTTTACCGTGAGCAGGAACTCCCACCGGCGTTCTTCGGCGCAGGCTGCCGCCAGCGGTTCGAGGAGCGCGTTGTCGAGCAGCGGCAGACCCATGAAGACGATGGCGATGACGTGGACGGGGCCGCCCGGGCGCGGGGGCTCTTCGAACATCGGGTAGCCGGAGGGGCGGGCGTCCATCTGGTCCCAGCCGAGGAGCGCGGCATCGTGCTTCTTCAGCACCGGACAGACATCGGCGTGGAGCCCCGGCTGCGGGCGCTGGCCGGGCACGTGTTCCGGGTGGGCGGCGTAGAAGGCCTGGCGCCCGCTGTGGACGACAACGGCGTCGCCCGCGCGCAGTTCCACCCCCTGTGCCGCCGCGGCAGCTTCCAATTCCCAGCCGCGGACCGGCTCGTCGAGGGGCACGAACGGCACGCCCCGGAAGCGCGGGATGTCGATCAGGACGCCGCGGGTGGTGATCCCGTCCGCCCAGGCGTCGACCGCGCCGAACTTCGCGCCGAGGCTCGTGACATCGCTGGCGGGGCGCCCGTTCCAGCCCTTGCCCTCCCAGAAGATGTGGCAGAGGGCGTCGAGATGGGTCGTCGCGTAGCCGTGAAAGAGGAGGCCGATGTAGTCGACCGAGGCGTCGGCCCACGCACGGATGTAGTGCTGCGCGGGGTTCCAGTTGCCCGGGCCGCCAGTGGTGTTCAAGGGGTAGGCGAGCGAGACGGCGCGCCCCGACTTCACGAGCGAGGCCGCCTGCCGCCGCACCTCCGGGGTGATCAGGTTGACCGTGCCGGCGTTGTCGTCCGGGCCCCAGCGGCCCCAGTTGCTGCAGGATTCGAGATAGCGCCGGACCTCGTCTTCGGTCGGGAGCGGGGGAGGAGTGGCCATCGTGCGCCTCCAGGGTGTTGGTGCGCGCATCGTAGCGGCTGCACGGAGGAATGAGGAATGAGGAATGAGGACGAAACAACCGAACCCCGACCGTCAGGGAGGGCGCGATTCCTCTCCCTCCACGACGCCCCCGGACCCCTGAGACGACTTCCGCAGAAAAAAACACGCGTTGAACCCGTCAAACGTGCGTTTCGCGAGCGGCGGCGGCGAAGGGCGGCGGCGTGGACGGCGGTCATGGTGGCATGGTCGCGGGCGGGGGATGGGATGTGGAAGGGCGGGGTGGCGCGGGGGGTCGGGGATCGGGGTCAGGGATCAGGGGTAGCCGCGGCCCACCGTGGCCGCATCGCCTGCCACCCATCTCCCTCGCCCCGCGCCACCGCATCCTTACCGCGACCGGCAGGGAGTGGCGTGGCGCATTGCACCGGGATCACGGCGTGGCGGACTGTGGAAGTGGTTGGGGCGGTGGGTTGTCGTGTTCGGCTGCTTCTTCGAGGAGGGCGTCAACACCTGCCAGCAGGCCGGAGACCATTCCCCAGTAGGTGCTGTGATCGTGGGCCTGCTGTTCGGTGGCGTAGAGGGTTGATGGAAGGCGGTCGAAGTTGTGGGCGGCGATGGAGCAGGCGCGGAGGATGACCGTGGAGCGGGCGATGGAGATGCGGCCGCTGAGCTGGAGGCGAATGAGGCTATCGAGGACCGCCTGGATGCTGGCGCGATCCCGGAGGCTGAGGGCTGTTTCGCCGAGCCATTCGGAAGGGTAGCGGCGGGCGGCGGAGGAGGCGGTGGCGGCTTTGACGGATGCCTCGTGGGTGGCGGCGCCCTCTTCGTGGTTGATGCAGCGGTCGGTGCCACGGCGTGGGGGGAACCCGCAGGGGGCGCCGCGGCGGGTGGTGGCGCTACAGGCGGTCATGTGGAAGTCTCCGAAGTTTTTTCACATGAAGAGCGCATGGGAGCGCATGCGGGCGCACGTGTGAGCGCATGTGCACATGGGGAGTCGCGAGTCCCGGAGCGCCGGGGAGCGGCGTGGATGTGGCGGTCATGGTGGCATGGTCGCGGGCGGGGGTGGGGGTGTGGGAGGGCGGGGTGGCGCGTGGGGTCGGGGATCGGGGGTCAGGGATCAGGGGTAGCCGCGCCGCACCGTGGGCGCCTTGTCCGCCACCCATCTCCCTCCTTCAGGACTCCTAATCGGGGAGTACTTCCTCCATCACTTCTTCCATTCGATCGCCTGTCTTTACTTACGCGCTCGCTTT
>CAYTMI010000011.1:0-91939 GCA_964438865.1 uncultured Anaerolineaceae bacterium
CGCCTTCTCCAGTTGCCCCGCAGACTCATAGGCGTAAGCGAGGTTGTTGCGGCTGTTCAGCGTAAACGGGTGGTCCGGACCGAGCACCCGTTCGCAGTCGGTCAGGGTCTTTTCGTAGAGGGAGATCGCCTTTTCCAGTTGCCCGGCAGACTCATAGGCGTAAGCGAGGTTGTTGCGGCTGCCCAGCGTGTCCGGGTGGTCCGGACCGAAGTGCTCGCCGGCGAGGCTGGCCGCCGCCGCCGCGACGTCGATAGCTGAGCTTACCGAGCCGCTAGCACCGAGAAACGTGGCGATGTCGTCGAGGACACGTACCAGAGGGCAGGGCCCTCCCCGTGGTCCACCGACCTGGCGGCATCAGCCGCATGCAGCGCGTGCGGCGTCAGCTCGCGGAGCGCGGGCCAGTGGAGATGATTCCTTGCGTCCCCCGTTGCCTGCGCCCGCAACACCCGGATCGCAAAGGCAGCCGCCTCTCGATCGCCCGTCCGGAGCGCAGAAGCCTGGACAACCCGGTGCACGCTCAGCGAGTCCGCGCCCAGGTCGACAAGGGAGTACCCGTGGAGAGCCGCCAGCGCCGCCTCAACCTCGGCGGAGGTTGCGCCAAGGTACCGGTCAGCCGCGACCGACTCGCCTTCGAAGTAACGCAGGGGAATCCGGTCGGGGGCGAAGTAGGCGAGTGCCCAGAGCAGCCGCTCGGCAGGTGGCGCCTCCGCCTTTGCCGCGGCCACGGACACGCGCCAGGTGCTGAAGGCGGTTGCGTCGTACCCCGTCGGGCGCGTCCCGTCGGGGAACGGGTCTTTGCCCGCGTCGTCGAACAGCTCCCGGTACCGGGCGAAACGGCGGTTTGGCGCCTTGGTGGCCACGTCTCGCGCCTCGGGCTCACCCGCCGCCGCGGGGTTACGGGGCTTCACCCGGTCCCTGAGGAACTGCTCCGACATCGCGGTGTCGAACACGGCGACATCCACCACCTCGCCGATTCCGTCGAGGTTGCGGTTCCTCGAGGTCACGAGGACGCTCCCTCGGCCCCGCTTCGGCCGCCAGCGGTCGATCGACGCTTCGTCCGGCACGTTGTCGAACACGAGCAGCCAACCCCGGTCCGTCTCTTCGAGCCAGCGGCGGACGCGCACGGCGGCGTCTGCTGGATCTTCGTCGGGCGGGAGCCCCAGCTTCGGTGCGAGCTCCGCGAGATCACTCACCAGCGTGGCCGGGTCCTCTGATCGCACCCACCACACCAGATCGAGAGCGGCCGTTGCCTCTCGGCGAAGGCGGCGGCGACGGTGGTCTTGCCGACGCCCCCGAGACCGCTCACGGTCTGCGTGAGCACGCGGGTGCTGCCATCGCCCGCCGCAGCGGCAAGGCGGCCGAGCAGCTCGTCCCGACCGGTGAACCACTTGGTCACGACGGGGACGCGGTCGCACCAGATCGGGAAGCTCGGCTCCGGTGCCTGGCCGGCGGCAGCCGGGACGTCCCTGGGCCGGGGCGCCGGCCGGAGTGCCGCATCGAGTCTTGGCTGCGCCTCGAGGATCACCTGGGCCCTCTCCGACGCGGGCTTCGAGATCCCTCCGTGATCGGCATTGATGAGCTTTGGGGGTTCGGGGAGCCCGCCATCCGCGGAGGACGGAGAGACCGGCTTGAGCAACCCCAGCGACCTATCGCCCTCACAAAGGCTGAAGGCATCCAGGGTGCCGCGCCGTTCGTTGACGAGGGCGCGGAAAGAGCCGTCGAGGGTGCGCAGGGGAGTCGAGCCCCGCGCCAGATCGCGGAAGATGTCGGTCGGCCGGAACAGAGGACGAAGCCGTGACGCCCAACTCGCAAGCCCTGAACCAGCGTGGGGCGTGGCGAGAAACACCACCGCCTGCGTCGAAGCCACGAGGCGGCGATGGTCCGGGCGTTCGCCAGCCCTACGGAGGACCTCCTTGACCACGAGCCCACCGAGGGAATGCGTCACCCAGGCGACCGGCCGTTCGCCGATGCCCTTGTCGCGAAAGTACACGAGCAGTTGGTCGGCAGTCTCGTCGATGTGCCGGCCGATTCCTCCGAACCACCAGTGGGTCTTGTCCGCCGGGTACTCGAGGAGCCAGACCCCCCAATCCTTGTGTTCCCTGGCGATGTGCTCGGGCCAGAAGAAGCCGTTCCCGGGGTCCCATGTGCCGCGGTAGTGCCCGCCCAGACCATGGACAAACACGACGTCGGCGGTTCGTTTTCGTCCGTCATCGTGCACTGGATGGATGGCTGGCTCGCGTGACAACAGCAGTCCCCCCTGTTGCCCGAACTATAGCAGCGCAACGTGGCCGACCGAGCATGGCCGATAAGAGGCGCTGTGGGGTGCGGTGCTCGCGGTCGGGCTACTGATAGTGCGGGGCTGGCGGTGCTACTGAGGCGTCAGGCGATGCGCCCACGGTGGGGCGCGGCTACCGGGGGCGGCGGATGGTGTTGGTGCAGGCGCCGGTGAAGATGTTGGCCTGCATCTCGATGTCGCCGGCGTCGTGGACCCAGGTGATGCGGCGGTCTTCGCGGCGGAACCACTGGGCCTGGCGGCGGGCGAGGCGGCGGGTGGCGCGCTTCGCGGATTCGATGGCCTCGTCCAGGGAGATGGCTCCATCGAGGTAGCGGACGATCTCGGCGTAGCCGATGGAGGTCATGCTGCCGGCGTTGCGGGGGACACCGGATTCGAGGAGTGCGCGGACCTCATCGACGAAGCCGGCGGCGAACATGGCTTCGACACGGGCGTCGATGCGGCGGGCGAGCCCGTCCTTCGGAACGTCGATGCCGAAGAGGAGGTATTCGAAATCCGGGGAGCCCTTGGTTTGCCAGTGGCTGATCGGGACGCCCGTGTGATGGTGCACTTCGAGGGCGCGGACGACGCGGCGGACGTTGCGGGCATCGATGCGCTCGGCGGCGAGGGGGTCGACCGCGGCGAGGCGGGCGTGGAGGGCTTCGGGGCCATGTTCGGCGGCGAAGGCGGTGAGGCCGGCGCGGAGGGCCTCGTCGGGGGGGACTTCGGGCACGCTCCAGTTTTCGAGCAGGCCCCAGACGTACTGGCCGGTGCCGCCGACGAGCCAGGCGAAGGTGTCGCGCTCCCAGATGTCTTCGAGGGCGGCCCGCGCGTCGCGCTGGTAGAGGGCGAGGCTGTAGTCGTCGCGGGGGTCGGCGATGTCGAAGAGATGGTGACGGACGAGGCAGCGGTCGGCGGGAGTTGGTTTGGCGGTGCCGATGTCCATGCCGCGGTAGACCTGGCGGCTATCGGCGTTGACGGTGTCGCCGCCGAGTTCGCGGGCCAACTGGAGGGCGATGGCGGACTTCCCGGACCCGGTGGGGCCGACGATGGCGACCAGGCGGCGGAGCATCAGGCACCTGCCGCGGCGACGATGGCCGCGAACTGCTCGGCGTTGAGGGCTGCGCCACCGACGAGGCCGCCGTCGATGTCGGGCTGGGAGAAGAGGACGGCGGCGTTGCCGGGGTTCACGCTGCCCCCGTACTGAATTCGGATCTCGTCCGCGACGGGGCCGCAGAGCTTGCGAAGTTCGCTGCGGATGAAGGCGCAGGCGGCCTGCGCGACTTCGGGGGTGGCGGTTTCGCCGGTCCCGATGGCCCAGACGGGCTCGTAGGCAACGGTGACACGGGCGCTGAGGTCGGCCCCGGCAAGGCCGTCGCGGACCTGGCGGGCGAGGACTTCCTCGGTGCGGCCTTCGCGGCGTTCGCTGAGGAGTTCGCCGACGCAGACGATGGGATCGAGGGGCGAAGCGAGGACGGCCGCGAGCTTCTTGCGCACGGTCGCATCGGTTTCGCCGAAGAACTGGCGGCGTTCGCTGTGGCCGATGATGACGTACTGGCAGTACTCCGTGAGCATGGCGACGCTGACCTCGCCGGTGAAGGCGCCCTTCGGTTCCCAGTAGACGTCCTGGGATCCAACGGCGACATGGGTGCGTCGCGTTATGTCGTGTGCGAGTTGAAGGTGGGGGAAGGGGACACAGATGGCCACGTCGCAGGCGGCGGCGCGGGTCGACTGGACGACGGCGTCGGCGAGGGCGGCCGCCTCTTCGCGAGTGGTGTTCATCTTCCAGTTGCCGGCGACGAAGGGGCGGCGCATGGTCAGGCTCCGTACTTCTGGAAGCGCATGGCGTGGGCCATGGCGAGGGGCATGACGTCGACAGCCGGGAAGATGCCGAGGCTGCCCTTGAGGCACTCCTGCTCATTGAAGTTCTGGGCGTTCCCATCGCGGGCGTGGACGGAGTGGAGGAGGAAGGGGACAGGGTGCCAGGAGTGGGCGGCCATGGTCGAGGGCGTCGAGTGGTCGCCGGCGATCATGAGGACGTCGGGGTGGGTGTCCATCAGCGAAGGGAGCCAGGCGTCGAACTCTTCGAGGGCGTGGCACTTGCGTTCGAAGTCGCCGTCTTCGCCGGCGGCGTCGGGCTTCTTGTAATGGATGAAGAAGAAGTCGTAGTCGTCCCAGCGCTGGCGGACCACGTCGAGCTGTTCAGGGAGGCCGCCGGGGCAGGCGAGGGCTTCCATGCCGGCGAGCTTCGCCAGCCCCCGGTACATCGGGTAGACGGCGAGGGCGGCGGCGCGCAAGCCCCAGATCTCGGGGAACTGGGGGAGGGCGGGGTATTTCGCGAAGCCGCGGAGCATGAGCCCGTTCGCCTGGGGTTCGCCGCTGAGGATCACAGTTGCTTGGCGGACGAATTCGTTGACGACCGCGGCAGACTGGGCGGCTTCGGGGGCTTCCGCGCGCGCAGTGAGGGGGGGCACGCCGGTGACCTGGGGGTCGGTGGTGGAGATGCGGTCGTCGAGGCCGGCGCCGCGGAGGACGAGGACAAACCGGTGTTCGCGCACTGGCTCGACGAGGACCTGGACGCCGGGGAGCCGGATGTCGCGGAGCCGTTCGACGAGGCGGGCGGAGTCTTCGGTGGCGACCCGGCCGGCGCGGCGGTCGCTGATGTTGCCGGAGGCATCGAGGGTGCAGAAGTTCCCGCGGGCGGCGACGTCGTCGGGACCAAGTTGGAAGTCGATCCCGACGGCTTCGAGGACTCCCCGGCCGATGTCGAAGCGGTAGGGGTCGTAGCCGAAGAGGGAGAGGTGGCCGGGGCCGCTACCGGGGGTGATGCCGGTGCCGACAGGGACGGTGAGGCCAACTTCAGAGCGTGCGGCCAGGCGGTCGAGGTTGGGGATGCTGGCCTTTTCGAGTTCACTGCGGATGGTCTCGCGGCGGGAGAGGCCGCCGAGGCCGTCAAGGACGCAGAGGATGATCTTGGTGGTGTTGGGTTGCTTCAGGCGCTTAGCGAGTTCGAGGTCCACGGTGTTTCATCTTACGGGGCGGTGCCGGTGGGCGCGATTGCGGGGGCGGGGCGCCGAAACGGTCGACGAGTTTCTGGGGGTTGCGAATGCTGAGACGAAGGCGGTGGGCGCGAACGGGCCAGATGCGCGGGATGAGCCAAACGCGGATGGGGCGGCGAAAAGTGATTTCGGCCACGTCGCCCCAAGCGGAAGCGAAGACGACGTCGCCACGGAAGTTGGTCCAGCCACCGAGGGGGCCGAAGACGTAGGGGTGCTTCGCCAGCCGCGCACCGGCTATGTCAGCGTTGGCGACGACGGTGTCGGCGAAGCCGCCGAACCGGATGCGCGTGCGTTCGTCGCTGACAGCCACGAAGGAAGTCGTAAGGCGAAGGGTGACCCCGAAGGCCATGAAGAAGAGGATGGCCCAGAAAGCGGCGAACGGGAGCAGAGGCCAACCCCCGCCATCGACGTAGCCTTTGAGGGTGACGACGGCGGTAACGCCAGCAACGAGGGCGACCACTGCATAGAGGACCTGAAGGGCGCGGACACCGCGGAAGACGAAGAGCATGTCAGGCGTCCAACAGCGCGGAAACGCCGGGGAGATCCCGGCCTTCAAGCATTTCGAGGGAGGCGCCGCCGCCGGTTGAGACGTGGGTGAATCGCGCCTTGAGGCCCGAGCGGGCGACGACCGCGGCGGTTTCGCCACCGCCAACGACGGTGACGGCGTCGAGCGCGGCGATGGCGCGGGCGATGCCCATCGAGCCAGCGGCGAAGGGCTCCATTTCGAAGACGCCCATGGGGCCGTTCCAGACGACGGCCCGGGCGCGGCCGAGGGCCTCGGTGTAGGCGGCAACGGTGGCGGGGCCGATGTCGAGGATGAGGTAGCCCTCGGGGACGTCCCGGGCGTCGACGGTGACGGCGGGGGCATCGGCGGCGAAGCGGGCGGCCGCGACGACATCGGAAGGGAGGTGGACATCGACGCCGCGCTTGCGGGCTTCATCGAGGATGCGGCGGGCGGCGGCGACCTGTTCGTCCTCGACGAGCGATGCGCGGACGTCGACGCCGGTGGCCTTGAGGAAGGTGTTGGCCATCCCGCCGCCGAGGAGGAGGAGGTCGAGCTTCGGAAGCAGATGGTCGATAGCGGGCAGCTTCGAGCTCACCTTGGCGCCGCCGATGACCGCGGCGAAGGGCCTCGGTGGGTTCGCAACCAGGGCGCTGAGGTAGCGGACCTCTTTTTCCATGAGGAAGCCGGCGACGGCGGGAAGGTGGTGGGTGACGCCCTCGGTGGAGGCGTGGGCGCGATGGGCAGCGCCGAAGGCATCGTTGACGTAGACGGAGGCCAGGGCGGCGAGCTGGCGGGCAAATTCAGGGTCGTTCTTCTCCTCTTCGGCGTGGAAGCGGAGGTTTTCGAGGAGGACGACGCCGGGGGCCGTGCTGGCCGCGACCGCCGCCTCCGCGGGGGCGCCGACGCAGTCGCTGGCGAAGGTGATGGTGGTGTTGGGGAGGAGTTCACGCAGGCGATCGGCAACGGGCGCGAGCGAGAGAGCCGGCTCCGGGCCCCTGGGGCGACCCAGGTGAGAGCAGAGGACGACGAGGCAGCCGTGTTCGAGGAGGTACGAGATGGTCGGGAGCGATTCGCGGATGCGCGTGTCGTCGGTGATGTGGCCGCTTTCGATGGGGACGTTGAGGTCGGCCCGGAGGAGGACCCGCTGGCCGGAGAGGTCGAGGTCACGGACGGTCTGCTTGCCGATGGATTCGTCGCTCACGCGGGGGCCGTCTCGGCAGCGATCCCGCGGCGCTCGACGTCCATGATCTTGCCGACGCGGCGTTCGTGGCGGCCACCTTCGAAGTCGTTGGAGAGGAAGGCGATGAGGATGTCGTCGGCGATGGCGCGGCCGATTTCCCAGGCGCCGAGGGCGAGGACGTTCGCGTTGACGTGCTGGCGAGCGCGGGCAGCGCCCCAACTGGTGTGGCAGAGGGCGCAGCGGATGCCGGGGACCTTGTTGGCGGTGATGCTGATGCCGACGCCGTTGCTGCAGATGACGACGCCGAGGTCGGCTTCGCCACGGAGGACTGCGCCGGCGACGGCCTCGGCGAAGTCGGGGTAGTCGACGCTTTCGGGGCCGTGGGTGCCGAAGTCGAGGATCTCGTGTCCCAGGCCGCGGGCGGTATCGAGCAGGTGTTGCTTGAGTTCGAAGCCAGCGTGATCGGCGCCGAAGGCCACTTTCACGGGCGCACACTCCTGAGGACGGGGATGGCAGGTAGGTTCAGTATACGGGCGACGGTGAGGCGGTCTATGGCGCCTTCGCGGAGGATGCGGGGTTCGGCGGAGGCGAGATCGATGACGGTGGAGTCGATGCCGGAGGGACAGGGGCCGCCGTCGAGGGCGATGGCGCAGTGACTTCCGACGCCGGAGACGGCTTCGGCACAGGTGCGAGGACTGGGGCTGCCGTGCTGGTTCGCGCTTGAAGCAGCAAGCGGAGCGCCGAGCGCGGCGACGAGGGCGTGGACCACGGGGGCGTCCGGGATGCGGACGCCGATGGTACGGCCGCCCGCGAGCGCGGGGCTGCCCCATCCCTCGTGGGCTGGGAGGATGATGGTCCAGCCGCCGGGGCCGAGGGCAGAGACGAGGGATTCAGCCGCCGGGGTCCAGACAGCGTAACGGGCGATTTCGGCGAGACCGGGGGCGAAGAGGACCTGGAGTGGCGCCGATTCGCCCTTGCCCTTGGCCGCGTAGAGGGCGCGGACCGCATCGTCGCGGCGGAGGTCAGCGGCGATGCCGTAGACGGTGTCGGTCGGGACGAGGGCGAGGCCTCCGGCGGCGAGGGCGGCGGCGGTTCGAGCGATGGCATCAGGGGTGGGAGATTCGCAGTCAGGAGGCATCGAATTCGTTGACCAAAGTATACATTTCTTGTAACGTCCGGGGATGGAAGCACCCCCGTTGACCGAGCGTCCGACCGAGACAGGAAGGGCTGCCGCCGACGACCCGGCGCGCGGCCATGAGACCGTTGTCGTCATCGACTTCGGGGCACAGTACAGCATGCTCATCGCCCGGCGAGTGCGCGAACTGAGCGTGTACTGCGAAGTGATCCCCTTCGACGCGCCGGCGAGCCGGGTGGATGGCCTGGACGTGCGCGGGTTCATCCTTTCGGGCGGCCCGGCGAGTGTGTATGCCGAGGGTGCGCCGCAGACGCCACTCTGGGTGTACGAATCCGGGAAGCCGGTCCTGGGGATCTGCTACGGGATGCAACTGTTGGCACACCAGCTCGGGGGCCGGGTCTCGCCGGGGACGGAGCGCGAGTTCGGGCCGGCGTGGATCCGGCAGTCGGCGCCGTCGCCGCTGCTGGCGGGACTGCCGGAAGACCTGGACGTGTGGATGAGCCACGGCGACCGGGTGGAAGTGATGCCGCCGGGGTTCGCACCCGTGGCGGAGTCGGCCAATTCGCCGGTGGCGGTGATGGCGGACGTCGCGCGCGGGTACTACGGACTACAGTTCCACCCGGAGGTTGTGCACACGCCCCGGGGCGCGGACATGCTGCGGAATTTCGTCCGGGACGTGTGCGGGTGCGAAGGCACCTGGACGCCGGGCAACTTCATCGACGAAGCGGTGGCGGCGATCCGGGCGCAGGTGGGGACGGGCCGGGTCATCTGCGGGCTCTCGGGAGGCGTCGACAGCGCGGTTGCGGCGGCGCTGGTGCACAAGGCGATCGGCGACCAACTGACCTGCATCTTCGTCGACAACGGGCTTTTGCGAGCGGGCGAAGCGGAGCAGGTGGTCGCCACTTTCGAGCGGCACATGGCGATCAACCTGATCCACGTGGAGGCTGAGGACCAGTTCCTGGCCGTGCTGGCGGAGGTGACGAACCCTGAAACGAAGCGCAAGCGAATCGGGGAGACGTTCATCCGGATCTTCGAGCGGGAAGCGCGGAAGATTGACGACGCGAACTTCCTCTGCCAGGGCACGCTCTACCCGGACGTGATCGAAAGCGGGTCGCACGGGGCGGGGGCCGCGGTGATCAAGACGCACCACAACGTCGGCGGCCTGCCGGCCGACATGAAGCTGGGACTCGTGGAGCCGCTGCGGTGGCTGTTCAAGGACGAAGTGCGGCGGATCGGGGAAGCACTGGGGCTGCAGGAAGAGATGGTGTGGCGGCACCCGTTCCCGGGACCGGGTCTGGCGATCCGGGTGATGGGCGAAGTCACGCGGGAGAAGCTGGACATGCTGCGGGGGGCCGACCTGATCGTGATGGACGAGATCCAGAAGGCGGGGCTGTACCGGAGCATCTGGCAGAGCTTCGCGGTGCTGACGGACACGAAGACGGTGGGGGTGATGGGCGACTACCGGACGTACGGGTACGCGGTGGCCATCCGGGCGGTGGTGGCGGACGACGCGATGACGGCGGACTGGGCGAAGCTGCCACACGACCTCCTGGGCCGGATGTCGAACCGGATCGTGAACGAGGTGCATGGGATCAACCGGGTGGTGTACGACATCACGAGCAAGCCGCCGGGGACAATCGAATGGGAATGAGGGGATTTTCGAGTTCCGATTGTCGATTGTCGATTGTGGCGGGGGCGCTGTAGTGGGGGCGCGGGTGTTGCTGGTGGGGGCGGGGGCGCGGGAGCATGCGATTGCGTGGAAGCTGCGGCAGAGCGCGAAAGTGGACGAGGTGTTCGTGGCACCCGGGAACGGGGGGACGGCGGGGATCGCGACGAACGTGGCGGTACAGCCGAAGGACATCGAGGGGCTGGTGAAAGCGGCGAAAGAGCTGCGGATCGACCTCTACCTGGCGAGCATGGACGACCCGCAACCGCTGGGGCTGGTGGACCGGCTGACAGCAGCGGGGATCCTTTCCTATGGGCCGACGGCGGCGGCGGCGCGGATCGAGTCGAGCAAGGCGTGGTCGAAGGCGTTCATGGCGAAGCATGGGATACGCACGGCCGCGGGACGGAGCTTCACGGAATACCGCGAGGCATGCCGGTATGTAGAGTCGCTCCCGGACCGGCCGATGTGGGTCAAAGCGAGCGGGCTGGCGGCGGGCAAGGGCGCGATCGGCTGCACCGGGCACGCGGAGGCACTGAACGCGCTCGACATCGCGATGGTGCGGCGGGACTTCGGGTCGGCGGGGGACGAAGTGGTGGTGGAGGAGGAATTGCGGGGCTGGGAAACGAGCGCGCACGCCTTCTGCGATGGGAAGACGGCGGTGATGATGCCGTTCGCGAGTGACTACAAGCGCGCGGGGGACGGGGACATCGGCCTGAACACGGGCGGGATGGGCGCCTACAGCCCGACTTCGCGGGTCACGGACGAACTGGGGGGGCAGATCAAGGCGGAGGTCGTGGACCGGGTGATGACGGGGATGGCGGCGGACGGCCACCCGTTCGCGGGGACGCTCTTCCCGGGGCTGATGGTGACGGAAAACGGGGTCTACACACTGGAGTTCAACGCGCGGTTCGGCGACCCGGAGGCGCAGGTGCTGATGCCGCGGCTGGAGAGCGACCTGTTCGAGGTGTGTGCGGCGGCGGCGCGGGGAGCGCTCGACACGGTCGACGTGCGCTGGTCGTCGCGGCCGGCGGTGGGGGTGGTCGTCGCGAGCGGGGGATACCCGGCGACCTACAAGATTGGCTACGTGATCGAAGGATTGGACGCGGTGGACGCGGACGTGCAGGTGTTCCAGGCAGGGACGAAGCAGGACGCGCGCGGGCTGGTGACGACGGGCGGGCGCGTGCTGACGGTGGTGGCGCAGGGCGCGACGGTCGCGGAGGCGCGGGCGAAGGCGTATAACAACGTCCGGCGGATCCGTTTCGTGGACTCGTTTTACCGGAAAGACATTGCTGTAGGGGTGGAGTCATGAGCAATCCGCTGGTGGCGATCCTGATGGGATCGCAGAACGACGAACCGCTGTTGGAGCCGACGAAGAAGGTTCTGGACGAACTGGGCATCCCGTATGTGGTGCGGGCGATGTCGGCGCACCGGACGCCAGACAAGGTGCGGGAGTTCGCGAAGCGCGCGGAGAGCGACGGCTTCGAGGTGTTGATCTGCGCGGCGGGGGGTGCGGCCCACCTCCCCGGGGCGGTGGCGGCGCAGACGACGCTGCCGGTCATCGGGATCCCGCTGGCGAGCAGCGAAGTAGCCGGGGGAATGGACGCGATCTTCGGGGTGTTGCAGATGCCGCCGGGGGTGCCGGTGGCGGCGGTAGCGGTGGGGGCGTGGGGCGCGCGGAACGCCGCCTATCTCGCCGCCGCGATTCTCTCGCTGAAGCACGCGGAGATCCGGGCGGCGTACAAGGACTTCCGGGACCGGCAATCGCGGGGGTGAGGGGAGGGCGATTGGCGACTCGCGGATGTCACAGGCGAATCAGCCGAGCGTCCACTCCCCGCCGTTTTGGCACGGAGTGGACGCTGCCGCCGGAGCACCGCCCCCGGCCGTGGGAGCGGGCACCGTGGACGGGGTGGGGCGGGTAAAGGCAAGTCAGGACCGGGTCAAGACCCCTCCCTCCTTCCCGGCGACCCACACCCAACCAGGCAGCGCCTCCAGCCGCCTAGCGTGGTCTGCACTCAGGTTCCCCTTGACGCGTAGCGCACGCTGATTACGTCCCCACTGTCCAAGCGGGTAGCTGTCAGCGGTCTTGTAGCTCTTGGGCACCAGAGCAGCGCCATTGTCCGCGACGTACCCTTCGAGGCGGGCGAACGCTGCTTCCCACCGGCTTGCCAAAGCATCCCAGGTCCACCCCGGCAGGGCTTCGAGTCGCGACATACGCTCACCCTTCATGTCTTCCCGCCCCTTTCGCTGCACTTTGAGCCACTGTCCGAGGCGGTAGCCGTCATCCGCCTTGAAGCCCCCGGGTACGCGTGAATGGCCCTTCTGTTCGACGAACGCCTGCAAATGGGCAAAGCCCTTCTCCCACCGCTCTGCGAACGGATCCCAGATCCATCCGGGAAGCGCCTCGAGCCGTTCCGCACGTCCGGGCTTCAGCGTTCGACTGGAGTAAGCTTTTCGTTGCGTGACGACCCACTCTCCGAGCGTGTAGCTGTCAGCAGTCTTGTGGCTCTGGGGCACGCGTGGATGGCCCTTCTGTGCGACGAACGCCTGCAAGTTGGCAAAGCCCTCCTCCCACTGCTCTGCAAGTGTGTCCCATATCCACCCGGCGAACGCTTCAAGGCGTTCCGCACGTCCGGACTTCATCGTTCGGCGGGAGTAAGCTTTTCGCTGCACGCTGAGCCACTGCCCGAGGCGGTAGCCGTCATCCGCCTTGAAGCCCCCGGGCACGCGTGAATGGCCCTTCTGTGCGACGAACGCCTGCAAGTTGGCAAAGCCCTCCTCCCACTGCTCTGCAAGTGTGTCCCATGTCCACCCGGGAAGCGCCTCGAGCCGCGCCGTCCGCTCGGGGCTCAGCGCCCCTTTGGCGTATGCCTCGCGCTGGTGGCTAGTCCACCCTCCAAGTCCGTAGCCGCCATCGGTGTTGTAGCTTGAACTCATCAGCGCATTGCCCTCGCGCTTGAAGAACGCCTCCAGGTGGGCAAACCCCTCCTCCCACCTATCTCCCACGCTACTCCAAATCCAGCCGGGAAGCGCCTCGAGCCGCGCCGTCCGCTCGGAGCTCAGTGCCCCTTTGGCGTATGCCTCGCGCTGGTGGCTAGTCCACCCTCCAAGCCGGTAGCCGCGATCCGTGGTGAAGTCTGCGTTCACCCGTGGATTGTTGTTGGCGGCCAGGTACACCTGTAGCTGGGCGAAGCCCTCCTCCCACCTTACTCTCAACGCGTCCCAAGCCCAGCCAACAGTCTCGTTGAGGCGCCTGGTGCGCTCAGAGTCGAGTTCTCCCCTGGCGTATGCGCCGCGTTGAACTGTGACCCACTGCCCGAGACGGTAGCCGCCAGCGGCCTTGTGCAGCGCGGGCACGAGGGCATGGCCTTCGCGACCAGCGTATGCCGCCAAGTGGACGAAGCCTTCTTCCCACCACGCTGAAAGGGCATCCCACTCCCAGCCGGAAACGGCCTCGAGGCGCTTAGCACGCTCGGGACTCAGCAGGCCCTTCCCATACTCGTATCGTTGTACCCCTATCCACTGCCCGAGCTTGTAGCCGTCGGCGGCGGCGAACTTCGCGGACACGCCGATACGCCCTTGGCTCTTGAAGGACGCCTCCAGGTGTGCGAATCCCTCTTCCCACGCCGAAGTCGTCCGCTCCACGACACGGGCCGTGAACGCGTCGAGGAAGCGCGGCCCGATGGCGCCGGTTGGCAGGTCGAGGACAATTCTCGCAGGCAGGTCCGCCTTCGTGAGCCGTCGTTCCAGCCCCAGCCTCCGTCGCGCAGCATCCAACTGCTCCGCCAATTCTTCGTCGTAGTCGCGGAGCGCCCGGACGACCGCCCACACGGGCTCGAAGGCAGAGTCCCACAGCACCGTTTCCGCGTCCTCGCCGTCCGGGACGAACACCGGGATCACGATTGTGCCGAGTGACTTGTCGGGGCTGAGCCGGATCGCACGCCCCACCGCCTGGACGATGTCTATCTGAGAGCGGCGCGGGTCAATGAACGCGATCCCGTCGATGGAGGGGACATCGACGCCCTCCGACAGGCAGCGCGCGTTCGCAAGCAGGGCGTACTCGCCCGCCGCTACGTTGCGGAGGCGACTGATAAGGCGTCGGCGATCGCCGGTGGGCATCTCGCCTGAGACGTAGCCGAAAACGAGGTCTCCGTGTGGCGACTGCGCCGAGGGCAGGCGGGGAATCAATTCGCGAAGCGCTTCCGCGAAGTCGCGCGCCGCTGTCACCCGGCTGTGGAACGAGATCACGCGGCGCAGGCTGAAGTCGTGCATAGCCTTCGCAAGCCCGATCTCGCGAGCCAGCGATCGCGCATCTGTCATCTTCCCTTCGAACGTGACCACCGCCCCGTGCTTGGCCAGCCGTAGCGCCTCTTTGTCGGAGACGCCGACCACCACCACCCGGTAGTCCGAGAGGAGTTCGCGGCGGATCGCCTCGCCGAAGCTCAGCCGGTGGATCTCGGGGCCGAAGACCGCCTCGTCGTCCATCGAGACGACCTCGAGGTCGCTCTCCTCGCCTTTGCCGCGAGTCTTGCCCGTCAGGTAGCGCGGGGTCGCTGTGAAGAAGATGCGACAGTCCGCCGGGATTGCCTCGTCACGGAGCGCGGAAGTGAACTCCCGCGACCCTTGCCCAGCCAGCCGGTGCGCTTCGTCGGCCAGCACCAGTTCAAACCGCATCTCAGTGCCCCGCAGGGCTTCGGCTATCTGTCCGGACGACTGATACGTGGAGAAGATCACCCGGTCGCCGGGGCCCTCCAGGAAGTGGCGGATCTTCGCCGGGTCGGTAGTGACCGGCAGACCCAACTCCGTGACGTTCGAGACGAAGCCATCAGGCATCACCGTGTCGTCTGAGCAAACGGCAAGGAACTCGAACGGGTGCGTGCGGTTCGCCGTCCATTCGTGCAGGCTCTGCTGCACGAGAAACAACGACGGCACGAGGACAAGCGTCCGGTGACTTGCCAGCCGTTCGTGCGCCCAGAGCTGGACGAGCGTCTTCCCCGTGCCGCAGGCCATGATCACCCGGCCTCGCCCGCCGTGCGCCAACCGCTGTTCAATCGCATCGAGCACCTCGAGCTGATGCGGGCGTGGGGTGGCGGGCTCATGCCGTGGAGCGCGAAGATCCTCGAAGGAGTCGGGCCATTCGATCGGCTCGGCGGCGAGGTCGCTGAGCATGCGGAGGCTGGCGGGAATAGCCTGTCCGCGAAAAACCTGTCGCGCGTTGTGGCCGATCTGGTCGGTTGTCGCGAGCAGCAGGCGGAAGCTGAAGACATGGCGCGCGGACTCGCTCAGGAAGGAGTCGATGGCTTTCTTAGTGATGGAGGTCGTGGGCGCGTACGCCTTCGCCTGGATGGCCCAGAACTCGCCATCGTGTGTCTCCGCCACGAGGTCGATGCCAGCGTCGCGCCCCCAACGACCGGGCCATTCGTCCCAGGACCACGCGCGGCGAATGAGTGCGGAATACGTGGGGCTGTGTTCGAGATACCACTTCGCAAGGCCTTCAAAGGCTCGCCCGCGACCTTGCTCGGATGCGGGCAACGTCGAGAGGAGCGCTTCAAGGGTCGCCACGGGGGGAGTGTGGCAGCAGCGTGGCCGCGTGGCAATGGACCGCGGAGTAAGACAACAACGTCGTCCGCGCACGCGTTTGCGGGCCGTGTCAAGGCTCCGGCCAAGGCGGCCGCCACAAAGAAGCAGGTATGATGGCGCGCAGCGCGCGAGCGGGAAGAGAGGGCGACGAGATGGCTGACGGGCTGACGAAGAACGGGGAGGCGACGGCGGTGGAGATGCTGCCGGGGATCTTCCGGCGGACGCTGAGCGAGGGCGAACGGACGATGCTCTGCGAACTGCACATGGCGAAGGGCAGCCACGTCCCGGCGCACACCCACCCGCACGAACAGACGGGATACCTGGCGAGCGGGCGGTTCCGGTTCCGGCTTGGTGAGCGCTGGCTGGAGATGGGGCCGGGGGATAGCTGGTGCGTGCCGGGCGGGGTGGACCACGAGGTGGAGGTGCTGGAGGAGAGCGTGGCTATCGACGTGTTCAGCCCGCCGCGGGAGGAGTATCGGGATGCGGGGAGGAGGGAGGAGAGGAACAAGTGACGGGGTGACGGGGTGACGGGGGACTGCCCTCGCTGGCACTCGGGCTACGGATGGTGCGGCGGGCGCGGCGTGGGGTGAGATGCGCCCACGGTGGGGCGCGGCTACCAGACCGGGGGGGCGATTCGAACCTGAGGACGGCGGGGGGTAGACTTGCGGGGCAATGATCCCACGCTATTCGCGACCCGAGATGGCTGCTCTCTGGACGGACCAGGCGAAGTACGACCGCTGGCTGGATGTGGAGGTGGCGGCCTGCGAGGCGTGGGCTGACCTTGGCCAGATCCCGCGGGAGGCGGCGGAGAAGATCCGGCGCAACGCGGCGTTCGACCTGGCGAAGGTGGACGAGTACATCAGCATCACCCACCACGACGTGACCGCGTTCTTGCGGTCGGTTTCGGAGTCGCTGGGGGAAGAGGGCCGGTACGTCCACTTCGGGCTGACGAGTTCGGACGTCTGGGACACGGCGACGGGGCTGCAACTTCGGGACGCCTGCGACCTCCTGCTGCGGGGGCTGGACGGGCTCTCAGCGGTGGTGGAGCGGCAGGCAAAGGCGCACCGGGAGACAATCTGCGTGGGGCGCACGCACGGTGTCCACGCGGAGCCGACGACCTTCGGGCTGAAGCTGGCGGTGTGGGTGGACGAACTGCGGCGGGCGCGAAGACGGCTCGAAGACGCACGGGAGGCGGTGGCGGTCGGGGCGATCAGCGGGACCGTGGGGACGCACGCCTCGGTGCCGCCAGCCCTGGAAGAGATCGTCTGCGAGCGGTTGGGCCTCGGCGTGGAGGCGGCTTCGACACAGGTTATCCAGCGCGACCGGCACGCCCAGTTCGTGACGACGCTGGCGCTGATCGGGGCATCGCTGGAGAAGTTCGCGACGGAGATCCGGGCGCTACAGAAGACGGAGGTGCTGGAGGCGGAGGAACCGTTCGACGAGGGGCAAACCGGTTCGAGCGCGATGCCGCACAAGCGGAACCCGGAGAAATGCGAGCGGATTACCGGCCTGGCGCGCGTGCTGCGAGGATACGCGGTGACGGCGATGGAGAACGTGGCGCTCTGGCACGAACGCGACATCAGCCACTCGTCGACCGAACGGATCGTCTTCCCCGATGCCTGCCTGGTCCTGGACTACATGCTGGCGCTGTTCACGGGGATCATGGACCGGCTGATCGTCTACCCGGAACACATGCTGGAGAACCTGGGGCGGTCATACGGGCTCGTGTTTTCGCAGCGGGTGTTGCTGGCGCTGATCGAGACGGGGATGAGCCGGCAGGGGGCGTATGGAATTGTCCAGCGGAACGCGATGGCAAGCTGGAAGAGCCGGACGCCGTTCCTGGACCTCTTGCTGGCCGATGAGGAAGTGACGGCGAAGCTGCCGGAGGCGGAGCTGCGCGGGCTGTTCGACTATTCGTACTACCTGCGCAACATCGGCGCGACGTTCGACCGGCTGGAACTGTGAGCCCGGAGGCGATGGCAGAGCCGCCGGAGGGACCGGCACCAGCGCGCGGGGCGCCGCACTGGAAGGATGCCTTCCGACTGGTGCGCGCGAACCCGAGGGCGACGATGCTGCCGCTGCTGGTGACACAGGTGCCGCTTTCGATTGCGGGTGCGGCTGCCCACCTCGTGCTGTTCACGCAGGTCTACCCGGACGCGCCGTACACTTCGTTCGAGAGCCTGGCGGACTTGCCGGCGGGGCTGTTGTTCTGGCTTGCGGTTGTCCAGGGGATCTACTGGCTGTTCACGCTGGTGGGATTGGCCGGGACGATGGTGGCGGTGGCAGGCGTGCAGGCGGGAAAGACGCCGGGGCTGGCGGCGGCGCTGGACCCCGCATTCAGCCGGATGGGCGGCCTCCTGGGGCTGGGTCTGCTGTTCTACGTGATGCTTTCGGTGACGGTCGCCGGGGCGGTGGTGGTGCTCTACCTCCTTGTGCGCTTCGGGCTGGCCTTTCATGTGTACGTCCTCGGGGGAGTGGGGCCGTGGAAGGCGATCCGGGAGAGCTGGTCGCTGCTCCGGGGGCGGTTTCTGCGATTCGCCGGCCTCCTGCTGGTGACGATCCCGCTGATGGCGGGAGTCCTGCTGGCGGCGGTGTTCGCGCTGGCACTGGTGAGCGCGCCCTTCGTGCCGAAAGACCCCGGGCGGACCACTGTGCTGACACTGACCGCGGTGGTACTCGTCTTCGGGGGAGTCGTCGCGGTGCCGCTTGGGGCATACTTCACGGCGGCGACGACGTTGTTCTATCTCAAGGCGAGGGGGCAAGGCGATGACCGGCGTTCTGCTTGAAACGAACCTCCCGAACCGGTTCCACCGGGGGAAGGTGCGAGACACGTACGACCTCGGCGAGCACCTGCTGATCGTGGCGACGGACCGGATCTCGGCATTCGACGTGGTCCTGCCGACGGGGGTGCCCCGCAAGGGCGAAGTGCTGACGCGGCTTTCGGCGTGGTGGTTCGACCGGATCAAGGAAGTTGTGCCGAACCATTTCGTGGCGTTGATAACGGCGGCGAATGCGTCGCTGGTGCCGTTCCCGCTGGGGCCGGAGTACTACGGCCGGACGATGTTGGTGCGGAAGGCGAAGCGGCTGGACGCGGAGTGCATCGCCCGGGGGTATCTCTCGGGGAGCGGATGGAAGGACTACCAGCGGACGGGGGCGGTGTGCGGCATCCCCCTGCCGGCGGGGCTTCGCGAATCCGACCGGCTGCCCGAGCCAATCTTCACGCCTTCGACGAAGGCGGACGAGGGGCACGACGAGAACATCTCGTTCGAAGGTCTGGCGGGGATCGTGGGCGAAGATGCGGCGACTGCGATGCAGATCCGGACGCTGGCGCTGTACAACTACGCGCACGCGGTGGCGCTCGAACGCGGGATCATCATCGCCGACACGAAGTTCGAGTTCGGGGTGTGGAACGACGAAGTCATCGTCATCGACGAAGTGTTGACGCCAGACAGCAGCCGCTTCTGGCCGGTGGCGGAATACCGGCCGGGGGGTCCGCAGAGGAGCTTTGACAAGCAACCGATAAGGGATTGGATGGCGGGCAGCGGGTGGAAAGACGGGCTGCCGCCGCCGGCCGTCCCGGCAGACGTGGTGGCGGCGACGACGCAACGCTACCTGGCGGTCTACGAAATGCTAACGGGGGAGAAGCTGCCGGCATGAGCAAGAAAGGTGGCAACGTGAAGAAAGCCGAACCGGAAACGGTGACGACGTTCCTGGCGCGGGTGTTCGTGAGCCTGAAGCCGACGGTGAACGACCCGGAAGGGATCACGATCGGCGGGGCACTGGCTTCGCTGGGGTTCGATGGCGTGAAGGGTGTGCGGTCGGGGCGCTATTTCCAGGTCACCCTGGAAGCGAAGACGAAGAAGGCGGCGATGACGCAAGTCGACCAGATGTGCAGCCGGCTGCTGGCGAACCCGGTGATTGAGACGTACTCGTTCGAGCTGGTCGAGGCGTAGGGGCCCGGGCAGGCCGCTGGGCGCCGGTTGAAGGGCGGTGGAGCCGTGGCGGACGGGCGCCGCTCCCTGCCGGTCGCGGTTCGGATGACCGGGTACTGTGCTGGGCCGCTGGCTAGCGGACGGGGTGGCCTGCCTCGCCGGGCATCCCGGGATCGACGGAGAAGTAGACTTCGCAGGCACGGCGGGCGGCCGCTGCCTCGAGGACGGCTGGCCGCCGGACGAAGCGTGACTCTTCGATGATGAGCTGGAGGACGTCGCGGGGGTGGCAGCTGCGGAAGTTGCCGCCTGAGGCCCGGTAGAGCATCTGGACGGCGATGTCGGTGTTTTCGGGCGAGGCCTGGACGCCCATGGCTTCAGCGAAGCGGCGGAAGATCTCGGCCATCTGCGTGGGCGTCGGTTGGGGGATGCGGATCTTGTAGGGAATACGGCGAAGGTGGGCCTCTTCGAGCATCGTCTTCGGTTCGAGGTTCGTGCTGAAAATGATGGTCGAACGGAAGGGAAACGTAATGCGCTCACCGGTGACGAGGGCCATGGTGTCTTCGCCGCGTTCGAGGGCAGCGATCCAGCGGTTGAGGAGGGCGTGAGGGGAGACCTGCTGGCGTCCGAAGTCGTCGATGGCGAGGAGGCCGCCGTGGGCTTTCACATGGGGTGGCGCCTGGTGGTAGCCGAGGGCCGGGTCGTAGGCGAGGTCGAGGTCTTCGTGGCGGAGTTCGCCGCCGACGAAGACGAAGGGACGGCGAATGCGAAGCCAGCGCCGGTCGACGGTGGTGGCGGTTTCGTTGGGGTTTTCGCTTTCGACGACGACGTGAACGAGTTCGTCGTAGAGGCGGATGATGTGGCCGCTGACGTAGACGGCGACGGGCATGAGGGTGACGCCGAAGATGGCTTCGCTGCAGAGTTCGAGGATCGTTGTCTTGCCGTTGCCGGGGGCGCCCCAGAGCATGGCCGGGCGGCCGCTGGTGAGGGCGAGGCAGACTTTGGCGACGACGTCGCGGGAGAGGACGAGTTGCTGGAGGGCGCGGGCGAGGCGCACGGGGTCGGGCGTGCCGACTTCGGTGTCGCCTTCGAGGACGCTGAAGTAGTCCTGGATGGGGACGGGCACGGGGCCGACGTACTTGCTCCGCTCGAGGGCGGAGTTGGCTTCCTTGAGCCCCAGTTCGGTGAGGCGGTACTGCCAGTCTGACTCGAGGCGGCCGGAGGCAGAGGTGGTTTCGACGAAGCGCTGGCGCTTGAGTTCATCGAGAGCGTCGCGGGCGATGGCGGGGGAGATGCGCATGGCGTTGGCGACACCGACGGGGGTGGGAACGGGCATGCGGTGGAGGGTCTTGAGGGTGAGGTCTTCGATGAAACGGTCAGGGAGGCCGAGACTGGTAAGGTGCTCGGGACCCGGGGGCAGGGCCGGCAGGGCGCGCACCGTCGCATGCGGAGGCAAGGGCGGGGGCGCCTGGGGCGGGTCCTGGTAGCCTGGTGCCATTGCGAGCGTGCCTACCGTCCGTCCGAATCCGTGTTCCATTCCACCGTCCTGCAGCCGTCCGTGGGGCGGATCATGCACCATTCCCCAAGATGAATGTCGGCCAATCCGGGTCCGTGCCCAGATCAAGATGGTGCATGAGCGAGAATCAGGGGGTGAAATTCGCGTAACGGGGGCAGCGAGGGGGCGTTTCGGGACGGTTGACGGCGAATCCACGACGGACGGGAATAGTGGCCACGCGGTACGCGGGCGGGTTCAACTGCCGCTGGTTTCGGGCGTGGCTGGCACAGTCGCCGGAAGGGCGTGGGGCGGGGCTGTGGTGGCAACCGCGAAACGGCCCTCCATGTCCCACATCAACCACCATTCTCGGCGGACTTCCATGCGGATGAACCATTGGTCCTGGCGGAAGACACGGGCGGTCTGGTCGAACCCGGCGCGGCGGAAGCAGCGTTCTGCGCGCTGGTTCCATTCAAGCGTGTGGAGATAGATGCGGCGAAAGGGAAGGGTGTCCCAGAGATAGCGGATGAAGGTGACAGTCGCGTCGGTGCCGAGGCCGGCCCCGCGGTGGCTGTCGCGGCCGAGGGAGATGCCGAATTCGGCTGATTCGCGGTACTCATCGGCGTTGTAGTACATGACGTTGCCGATGTGTTCGCCTTCGGGCGAATCGATAGAGAAGGAGCCGCGGGCCGGGTCCTGGTAGAGGAGGTCGCGTTCGAAGCGTTCATAGAAGTCGGAAAAGGGGAGGGTGAGGGGTTCGCGGCTATCGTAGCGGGCCAGGTCCGGGTCGCGGCGCCACCGGTAGTCGTCGAGGGCGTCGGATGGGTGCTTGCGGCGGATGACCACGGCCCGCCCGGTCGCAACGGCGAGGTGGCGGAGGGACGATGGCGCGGTCATAACCGAGCCCGGAGGAGCTGTTCGGCACGGGCGAGAACGCTCCGTTCGTTGTCGTAGGTGAGCGCGCGGTGAGCTTCGAGAACGGGGAACCAGCGGACGTCGTCGAATTCGTGGTCGTGGAGGGACACCTCGCCGCCGACGGCGGACATGAGCCAGTGGTGGACGACCTTGTGGTAACGGACGCCGGTGGCCACGAACCAGTAGTCGATGGTACCGAGCGCGGGACCAAGTTCGACGAGGAGACCGGTCTCTTCCTGGACTTCGCGGATGGCTGTGGCTTCGAGGGATTCACCGTTGTCGGGGGTGCCCTTGGGGAGCCCCCAGAGGTTGGCGGCGGTGCGGCCGCAGAGGGCGACTTCGACGCCACCGTGGGAGTCCCGGCGCCAAACCACCCCGCCCGCCGAAACCGCATCTTTGATGGGAAGGGGTGCTGTCATTCGCGGTCGTCGTCTTGGGAGTCGTCATCCTCGGGGCCGCGGCTCTCCATCGCGAAGGTGGCTTCTTCGAGCGCGGTGGCCACGTCGCCTTCGAACTCCGGGGCGGCGCGGGAACGGAATTCCCTGAGGAGGCGGATGGCTTCGTGGCCGGAGACCTCACCGAGCGCCAGGATGGTGGCCTGGACGACATCAGGGTCGTCATCGTCCAGGAGGGGGGCAAGGTATTCAGCGGAGTCCTCGGAGGCGATGTTCCCACACGCGAGTGCGGCTTCGCAGCGGAAGGCGGGGTCGTCGGACTGGAGCTCGTCGTACAAGTATTCGAGCCAGTCTGCGCGGGCGTTGGCGCCCATGGCGATGACGGCGGCGAGGCGCAGGGTGTCGCCGTCGTCGTAGTAGGCGCCGGTAATGAGCGTTTCAACCCAGGGGAGGGTGCGCGGCCCGAGGGATTCGATAGCACGGGCGCGGACTTCCGCGGCAGCGGCGAGATCGCGGGCAACGGAGCCGAGGGCATCGACGATCTCGTCGCCGTGGGCGAGGTTGAACTCTTCGAATTCGCGCAGGAGGACGAACTGGCCGAGGTTGGCGGCGGCGGCGGCGCGGACGTCGTCGTCGGTGTCGCGGAGAAGGAGGCCGGTGAGTTTGGTGGCGACGCTGCGGTCGCTCGATTCCCAGAGGGCTTCGATGGCGAGGAGGCGGACGCCGGGGACGGGGTCATCGAGGGCGACGGTGGCGAGCCCGGTGAAGTCCACGTCGACCTCGTCGTGGGTGAGGCCAGCGGCGGCGACGAGGAGGGTTTCACGGGACGAGACGGGGATCGATGGCCAGGCGGCGCGGAGGGAGTCGGTTTCGGCGCGAGTCAGTGCGGAGAGCGCGGCCAAGGCGGCCGGGGGCAAGCGGTTGCCGGCACGAAGGCTATCGAGGAGCGGAGCCAGCGCGGCTGATTCGGGCACCCCGCCAGTCTAGCATTTCACCCGCCGAAGCTAGCCTCGGGGCGGAGCGCGCGGCTGAGGAGGCGGGTCATGGCCTCGGGGACGCTGGCGCGGCCTTCGATGACGTCGACCACCTGTTCGGAGATGGGAAGTTCGACCCCGTACCGGCGGCCAAGGGAGAGGGCGATGGGTGCGGTGAAGGCGCCTTCGACGGCCTCGCCAATCTCGGCGGCGGCTTCGGGGGCGGTGCGGCCGGCGGCGAGGAGTTCACCGAAGCGGCGGTTGCGGCTGAGGGGCGAAAAGCAGGTGGCGGCAAGGTCGCCGACGCCGGCGAGGCCCTGGAAGGTGAGGGGGTTCGCGCCGAGGGCGACGCCAAGGCGGGTGATTTCGGCCAGGCCGCGGGTCATGATCGCGGCGACGGCGTTGGAGCCGAAGTTGAGCCCCACTGCGGCGCCGGCAGCGATGGCGATGACGTTCTTGAGGGCGCCGCCGACTTCGACTCCGGCGACATCCTCGGAGCGATAGACGCGGAAGGCGCCTCCCGAGAGGGCCTTCTGCCAGGCGGCGGCGCGGGCGTCATCGGAGGAAGCGACGACGGCGGCGGCGGGCAGTCCGCGGGCGACTTCGTGGGCAAGGTTAGGCCCGGAAATGACGGAGACAAGGGCCGGGTCCCAGCCGGCGTCGACGAAAATGTCGCTCATGAGGGCGCCGGTCGAGAGTTCGATGCCTTTGGCGGCGGAAAGGACGGGAACCGAGCGGGGCACGGCGACGGCGGTGGCGTTCGCGCGGACGGACTGGGCCGGGACCGCGATAACGAGGCCGTCGAAGGTGAAGGTGGCCGCAGCGGCGGTGACGATCTCGACGGAGGGCGGGAGGACGACTTCGGGGAGGCGGGCTATGCCGCGACGGGCGTCGACTTCGGCCTGTTCGGCTTCGTTGCGGACGAGGACGGTGACGCTGTGGCCTTTGGCGAGAAGCAGCCGGGCGAGGGTGAGGCCCCAGGAAGTGGCCCCGAGGACAGCGTAGGCGCCCATAGCCGGGCCTAGCCGCTCGCTGGCCGGTCGCCGCCCTTACCCAGGCGCGGTTCGGTGCCGGCGAGCAGGCGGCGGATGTTGGGGATGTGCATGTATTCGATGACAGCGAGGGCAGCGAGACCGTAGAAGGCGAAGGCCCATGCGGATTCGCCGGCAGCGGCGGCCAGGACAAGGATCGCCACGGCGATGGGAGTGCCGACGACGGACATGACGGAGACGATGCGGGTCGGAACGATGAGGGCGATACCGACAACCGGGAAGACGAGGGCGAGGAGCGGGGTCAGGCCAAGGATGCCGCCGAAGGCCGTGGCCACGCCGCGTCCCCCTCGGAAGCCGGCGAACACGGGAAAGACGTGTCCGACAATCGCCATGGCGGCGCCGACGGCAGCGACGTTGTCATCATCGAAGGCGAACCGGCCAATGAGGGCGGGGGCGACGCCTTTCGCGAGGTCGCAGAGGAGGACGACGACGGCGGCAGTCTTGCCCGCCGTGCGAAGAACGTTGGTGGTGCCGGTCTTGCCGCTCCCGGACTCGCGGATGTCGCGCCGGAGCCAGATGAAGCCGACGACGAGGCCGAAGGGGATGGAGCCGAGAAGGTAGCCGATGAGGGCGTTGAGGGCGTAGTCCATCAGTTGCGGGCATCATCCTCGGTGCGGGCCCTGAACACCAGCCGGATGGCCGTACCGTCGAAGTCGTAGGCCTCGCGAATGGTGCGTTCGAGGTAGCGCTTGTAGCTGAAGTGGACGATGGCGGGGTCGTTGACGAAGAGGATGAAGGTCGGGGGTTCGACCGTGGGCTGGGTGGCGTAATAGAGCTTGAAGCGCTTGCTCTTGACGAGCGGTGGGACGTGCTTCTGGACGGCCTTCTTGAGGAGCGAATTGAGGTCGGGCGTGGGGACACGCCGGCGACGCGCGTCGCGGACGGTGACCGCCAGCTCAAGGATGCGAGGGAGGCCTTCTCGTTCGAGGGCAGAGATGAAGGTGACGAGCGCCCAAGGGACGAACTGCATGCGGCTCTTCATCTGGCGCTCGGCCCAGTCCTTCCGGCCTTCAGGATCATCCCAGAGGTCGGTCTTGTTGACGGCGATGATGAGGCCCTTGTGCATCTCCATGGCGATGCCGGCGATGTGAGTGTCCTGGGCGGTGACGCCTTCGGTGCCGTCGATGACGATGACGGCGACGTCGCAGCGCTCGACGGCCTGGGTGGCACGCATCACCGAGTGGCGTTCGACACCGATGCCAAGCCGCCCAGGGCGCCTGATCCCGGCGGTGTCGATGAGGGTGAACTCGCCTTCGGGGGTGTCGACTTCGGTGTCGACGGCATCGCGGGTTGTGCCGGCCACTTCGCTAACGATGACACGTGGTTCGCCGAGAATGGCATTGACCAGCATGGACTTGCCGACGTTCGGGCGGCCGATGATGGCCATGCGGACGCGGTCGGACTCGACGAGGGGAGGGGACTCCGGGAGAAGGACGACCACCTCGTCGAGCATGAGGCCGACGTTGATGTGGTGGAGGGCGCTGACAGGGAGGGCGTCACCGAAGCCGAGCGTGGAGGCTTCGGCGATGCCCTCGGCCTCACGGCGATCGTTGTCGGCCTTGGTGGCGATGACGATGGTGGGGCGGGCGGCGCGACGGACGACGTCGGCCATGTCAAAGTCGCTGGCAGTGAGGCCGTCGCGGGCGTCGATGCAGAAGAGGACGACGGCGGCCCCATCCATGGCACGGCGGACCTGCTCGACAATCAAGGGGCCGTAGACGTTCTGGTCGCTGGTTTCGTAGCCGCCCGTGTCGATGAGGCGGAAGCGGCGGTCGAGCCATTCGACGTCGGCTTCGACACGGTCGCGCGTGGTGCCGGGTTCGTCTTCAACAATCGAGCGGCGTTGGCCGAGGACGCGGTTGAAGAGGGAGGATTTGCCGACGTTCGGGCGGCCGACGATGACGACGCGGGGGAGGGTCGCAGTGGCTGCTGTCATGGTGTGGTGACCGGGATGAGGCGGATGGTGATGGGAGAGATGCCTTCGATCTTGAGCTGGGTGCCGGCAGGGAGGGTGACACTGACGGAGTAGAGGGCGGTGCCGGCCGTGGCGCCGGTGAGGGAGACGACGGCGCGGAGGGCGGTTGGCTTGAGGGCGGCGATCTGGTCCAGCGGCCCGGAGATGCGGACTTCGGCGGTGTAGAGGCCCGGCTCGACGACGAGGCCCACCGGCAGGCCGAGGGGTTCGACGCCGACATAGAGGACGGCTGTCCCGCAAGGCGCGGCCGCCTGGGTGCCGCATTCGATAGCCTTGATTTCGACGCGGACGGTCACCGTCTGCCGTTCGAGGGAGACGTTCTGGGGGCGTTCTATCTGTTGGGTCTTGGTCACCTGGGCCCTGGCACCGCTGATATCGAGCTTTTCAACCGACAGGGGCGCGAGCCGGTCCACTATCAGTTTGGGGCCACTGACGACAACGGTCGCGGGCTCGACGACGATGCTGGTGATGATGTAGCCGGGGGCGGGGCTGCCGACGATGTTGGGGACGAGCGCGAGGGTGCGCTGGGAGAAGGTCTGTTCGATGGAGAAGGTGACGCGCGCGTGGGAGGGGGTGATGGTGACGTTGACGGTATTGCCAGCGGCTGTGCGGGCGGCGACTTCGCCTTCGACCGAGTAGTTCTCATCGCGGACGCCGCTGAGGTTGACATCGATCTGGAGCGTATCGACGGATGCCACAAGGTCTGCGCGGCCGTAGATGGTGGCGAAGGCGGGTTCGATGACCGGGTCCGAGAGTTCGCGGTAGCCTTCGGGGAGTGGGCCAACGCGGTTGACGACTAGCGTGACTTCCCGGGTGGCGCCACGTTCGACGCGGACTTCGACGGTGGAGGGAACAACGTTGAGGACGCGGACGCCGCCCCGGCGGGCCTCAACTTTGACGGGCAGGCGAAACGTGCCTTCGGCGGAGACATCGGCAAGGTCGATGGTGGCCCGGAAGTCGCCGGCGCGGAGTTCCGGGAGGTCGTCGCGGCGGGCTTCAACATTGACCTGGACCTGCTGGATGTCGGCAACGATGAAGCCGTCGGGGACGTTACGGGGCTCAACCGGCACCGCTTGGCCCGGCTGGGCGGGCACGAGGCCTTCAGCGCGGGGGTTTTCAACGTCTTCGACAACGACCCAGATGGCGAAGGCGGCAAGGACGCTGAAGAGGCCGAGAGCCCAGTGGCCGGTGACGCCGGTGACAGTGCCCCGGGCAAGGGCGCGGCCGACCTGGGCGGGAGCGCGGCGGGTGGCCCAGCGGCGTCTCATACGGGCGCTCCCCCTGAGCCGGAGGCGGTCTTCGAGGCGTCGGGTTCGAGGACCCATTCGAGGGCAGCGCGGAGGCGGCGCTCGTCGGCGACCGGGGTGAGGCGGCCACCAAGGGCGATGCTGATCCCGCCGGTTTCTTCCGAGACGACGACGGAGAGGGCGTCGGTGTGTTCGGTGATGCCGATGGCGGCGCGATGGCGGGTGCCGAGCGAACGGTCGCCGACTGAGAGGTCGCTGGCGAGGGGAAGGACGCAGCCGGCGGCGACGACGCGGTCTTCGCGGAGGACGACGGCCATGTCGTGGAGGGGGGAGTTGGGATAGAAGATGCCTTCGAGGAGTTCGGGGGAGATCCGGGCGTCAACGGAGACGCCGGTATCGATGACGTCCTGGAGGCCGGTTTCGCGTTCGACGACGATGAGGCCGCCGTGGCGTTCTTCGGACATGCGGGCGGCAGCGCGGACTACGGAATCGATGACTTCGTCGTATTTCTGGCGGCCGAAGAGTCCCTGAAGGCCGGTGCGACCGACGCGGTCAAGGCCGCGGCGGATCTCCGGCTGAAAGATGATGAGGAGGCCGACGAGGACGGCGGTGACCGAGTTCCGGACGATGAAGTTGACGACGGTGAGTTCGAACATGCGGCCCAGGAGGACGGCAGCGAGGACGAGGGCGATGAGGCCGCGGAGTTGGGTCATGGCCCGCGTCCGGGAGACGAGGCGAAGCACAGCGAAAATCAGCGCGGCGACGATGAAGACATCGATTGCGCTGGACGGCCCAAATTGGCGGAGGATTTCCCGAAAGTGTTCGAAGTCGATCAAGAGTGAAGTTCAGTGTGTCCCTCTGCATGATACGACGCCCCGGGGGCGGACGAACGAAAAACCGGGGGTCATGAGCCTGCCGGGAGGGAGAGGGTGATCCCGACGGGGCAATGGTCGGACCCCATGATGGAGGATTCGACAAAGGCGCCGGTGAGGGAGGGGACGAGGTCGTCGCTGACGAAGACGTAGTCGATCCGCCAACCGATGTTGCGGGCGCGGCGTTCCCGCCAGGCATCCCAGTAGGTGTAGACGTCGCGGGCATCGGGATGAAGGACGCGGAAGGTGTCGACGTAGCCGTGGGCTATGAACTCGTCGAGCCAGGCGCGCTCGACGGGGAGGAAGCCTGTGCCTTTGGCTCCTTCGGCGGGGCGGGCGAGGTCGATCTCGCGGTGGGCCACGTTGAGGTCACCCATGAAGACGACCTTGCGGCCAGCGGCGCGGAGGGCGTCGACGTGGTCGAGGAAGGCGCGGAAGAATGCCAGCTTGAAGTCGAGGCGGTCGCCGGGGCCCTTGCCGCCGTTCGGGAAGTACGACGTTATGACGATAAGATCGCCGAAATCGGCCTGGATGACGCGGCCTTCGCGGTCGTAGTCAGGGTTTCCGAGACCAAGTGTGACGCTGACGGGAGGGACGCGGCTGAGGAGGAGGGCGCCGCTGTAGCCCGGGCGCTCGGCGGGATGCCACCAGGCGGTGTAGCCGAGGGACTCCCAATGTGCCGGATCAACCTGGCCGGGAGTTGCCTTTACCTCCTGGAAGCCGGCGACGTGGGGGCGGGTGGAAGCGAGCCAACCCTGAAAGTCGCCGGTCTTGATGGCGGCCCGGATGCCATTGATGTTCCAGGAAGAGATGGTGAGTTCGGGCATGGGAGGGTCAGACGAAGGCGCGAGTGAAGACGACGGCGGTGGCGCCAACCCCGGCGACGATGAGGTATTCGGCCAGGGTGGAGAGTTCGAGGTCGTGGTCGAGCAGGTGATGGACGACGCCGGTGGCGAGGTAGAAGCCGATGATGAGGAGGGCCCCGGCGAGGATGCCATCGAGGGGGAAGAAGTAGAAGGCGAGGCGGAGTTCGGCGATGGAGAGGCCGATGGCGAGGCCGGCAAGGAGGGAACTGGGGCCCATCATCCTGCTTTCGCGAAGGAGTTCCATGGCGAGGGCGAGGCTTGCGACGCCAACGATGACGGCTGAGGTGGCGACGCCGGGACCTTCGCTGTAGACGACGGTGTAAAGCGCGAACGCGGCGAGATAGGTAGCGATGGCGAGGAGAAGGCGCATGGGGCCGTACATGGCGGAGCCGAAGTCGACGGTGTGGTATTCGCCGAAAGCGACGGCGCCGACGGCAAGAGCGGCCGGGATGGCGGCGACGGGCCGTGCGTAGCCATGGAGGGCGTGGTCGATGAAGTAGCCGCTGGCGAGAAGGACGATGACCGGGAGGAAGAGGTAGACGACGGAGGAGAGCCACTGGCCGTGCCAGCGAGGGTTGGCCTGGACCATGCCATCGACTGCGAGGGCGACGAGGGCGGCAGTCAACCAGAGGATCCAGGGCTGGTGGGGGCGAATGGTGACGAACGCGAAGAGACCGCCGCCGGCAACAAGGGTCAGGAGGACGAAGCGGGCGGCGACCCCGGCAGAGAGCGGCGCGGGTGATGCCTGACGGACCAGGGTCATTCTCCGGCGAGGACGGGCTGTTCGAGCCCGTAGATTTCTGCGCCGTTGCGCCACCAGAGGCGCTCGCGCTCGTCGTCGCTGAGTTCGAGAAGGTCGTAGATCATCTCGAAGCGGTCGATGTGGGTGCGGATATCATCCATGCCGCAGTCGCTGCCGAAGACGAGTTTTTCGATCCCGAACTCGCCGCCGATGAGCTTCCGCTCGACAGCGTGGCGTTCGATGGTTTCGCCACCGCTGATGTCGAACCAGACGTTGTGGCGCCAGCGGGCGACGGAGGCGGCGAATTCGTAGTTGCCCTGGTTGCCGAGGTGGGCGCCGATGACTTTCAGCTTTGGGAAGCGGTTGGCGATGGTGTCAAGATGAAGCGGGCTCATGCGGGCGGCGGAGACGTTGCGGGGGGGCATCCGGTTGAGCATGGCCTGCATGCGCTGATAGGCCTGGGCGGCGGCGGCGTCGCGGCGAGGGTGGGTGATGGAGTAATCGAGGCCGCCGCCGATGACGCCCATGTGGAAGAGCACGGGCATGTCGAGGTCCTGGGCCTTCGAATAGGCGGGCATGTAGTCAGGGTCGTCGTAGTTGCGGGCGACGCCGATGAGCTTGAGGCCGCGGAAGCCCATGTCGTAGAGCCGCTGGACGCCATCTCCGTCGGTCTCTTCGGGATCGATGACGGCGACGGGGATGAAGAGGTCCAAGTACTTGCTGACGAGTTCCATGCCGCGTTCATAGGAGGGGCCGAAGCGGCCGCCGGTGAGGAGGCAGGCCTTTGTGACGCCGGCCGCGGAGGCGACTTCATAGAGGCGATCGAGCATTGGCGCGGGGTCAGCGTCGGGCTGTTCCCAGTTGCGCGGGAAGTGGATATGGATGTCGAAGATCTTCATGGAGCCTCGGCCGGAAGGGTGGGTGTGGGTGAGCGGGAGTGTAGCACGCCGGCCCTCACGGGCGAGGAAAGGGGGTGCCGGGAGTTGGTGGACGGCCCCTTCCGGCGGGGTGGTGTAGGCTCGGAAACGTGCTTTCCCGGCCGTTCATCTCGCTGTATGTCGCCGTGTTTGTCGCGACGATGGGCATCTCCATGGTCAGCCCGCTGCTGCCGGTGTATGCGAAGGAACTGGGCGCGAGCGGGGTCTGGCTGGGGCTGACGTTCTCGATCTTCGCAGTCGTGCAGGCGGTGGTGGGACCGTTCGCGGGGCGGCTTTCGGACCGTTACGGGCGGAAGCCGTTCATCATCGCGGGGCTGCTCATCTACATGGTCGCGGCTGTTGGATACCTGACGGCGGAGAGCTTCGCGCAGGTGATCGCGTTCCGGGCGTTCAGCGGGCTGGGGACGAGCTTCGTCTTTTCGGTGGCGCGAGCGTATGTGGGCGACATGACGCCGCCGGGCCAGGAAGGGCGATGGCTGGGCGCCTTCGCGACGGCGGACATCATCGGCTTCGGGACGGGGCCGCTCATCGCGGGCGTGTTGCGCCAGGAAGTCGGGTTCCGGTCGGTGTTTGTGGCGATGGCGCTGCTGCTGGGGTTTTCGGCGCTGATTCTCGCGATGTGGTTGCCGCGGCAAATTCCAACGCACGGACGGACGGGGCGTGTGCGGCAGGAACCGCGCGTCCAGACGAGCTTCGGCGATGCGCTCCGGGACCCGCTGGTCCTGGCGCTGACGGTCCACTTCGGCCTGTTGGCCCTGGCGAGCGGAGCGTCGTTCAGCTTCCTCGCGCTGCGGCTGGAGGACGGGCTCCACGCGGCGCCGATCATGATCGGGCTGGCGTTCGCGACGCAGGACCTCACGGGTGGGGTCGCCCAGCCTTTCTGGGGGCGCATCGCGGACCGGTATGACCGGCGGCCGCTGGTGGCTATCGGGCTGATGCTGAATGCGGCGCTGCTGGTGGCGCTGGGGTTCGTGCCGACGTACACGCTTGCGGTGGTGATGCTGCTGGGGATGGGCGGCGCCGGGGCGCTTTCGAACGTCGCCGCGAGCGCCATCCAGGTGGTGGCGGGGAGACGCGCGGGAATGGGGACCGTGCTGGGGTTGGGGTCGGCCGGCAGCGGAATAGGGATTGTCGTGGGGTCGGTGGTTGGGGGGTTACTCGTAGACGTTTCCGGGATTGGAGCGGCGTTTCTCTTCGGTGGGGTGGTGATGGCGGTGGGGGTGCCGTTCTTCCTCTGGCTGACGCGCGGCCTGGCGACAACGGAGACGGCGGGGGTCCTGGAAGTGGCACCGGCTGGCGGCGGCGGGAGTTGAAGCTGGCGCCGCTCCGGTAGCATAGGTGCGTGAGCAACGACATGACGGCGAGCGGCCCACCCCGGTACGTGGACGTGGCGGTAAACACCGGGCAGCCGTCGCGGGAGCCGTTCACGTATGAGGTCCCGGCGGGGATGGTAATGGGGAGCGGACAGGCCGTGTTTGTGCCCTTCGGCCCGCGCGTCCTCCAGGGCATCACGATGGGGTTCCGGGAATCGACAAACCTCGACGTGGTCCGGCCGGTCGATGCGGTGGCCGACCCCCGGCCGGTGCTGGACGACATGCACATCGCGCTGGTGCGGTGGATGGCGGAGACGTACCTGGCGCCCCTCTGGGAGTGCGTTTCGACCTGCCTGCCGCCGGGCTACGGCCAGAAGCCGGTGACGATGGTTTCGCCGGTGGACCTCCCGCTGCTGCTGCCGATCTACCCGAAGGACCAGAAGATCCTGCGGTTCCTGGCCGAACACGGGCGGGTGACGCTCGAGGCGATGCGGGAGAGCGCCGCCGGGGTGACCTTGCCCCGGCTCCAGCGTTTGCAGCGGGAAGGGTACCTCACAGTGGCGCAGGGCCTGGCGCGGCCGACTGTACAGCCCAAGTTCGAACGGAGGGTGGCGCTGGCCCGGACGCCGGCCGAGGCTGAAGCGCGGGCGGTCGAGATTGCGGCGAAAGCGCCACGGTCGGTGGACGCGCGGCTGTTGCGGCTGCTGGCGGCGGAAGCGGAGGTCTCGCTGACAACAGCGCGGGAGGCGGGTGCACAGCCGGGGCACCTGAAGCGGCTGGAGAGCGAGGGCTGGCTGCGGACGTTCGAACGGCAGGTGACGCGGGACCCGTTGCTGGACTACCGGTTCGCGGAACGCCACCCGCTGGTGCTGACGGAGGCACAGGCGGAGGCGGCAGGCACAATAGCGGCCGCGGGCGGGACGTTCTTGCTGCACGGGATTACGGGGGCCGGGAAGACGGAGGTATACCTCGACCTCGTGCGGCGGACGCTGGAGGCGGGGAAGAGCGCGATCGTGCTGGTGCCGGAGATCGCGCTGACACCCCAGGCCATCCGCCGGTATGGCGAGCGCTTCGGCGAGACGCTGACGGTGTTCCATTCGGGGCTGGGACAGGGAGAGCTGTATGACCAGTGGTACCGGGTGCAACGCGGGGAAGCGCGGCTGGTGCTCGGTTCGCGCAGCGCCATCTTCGCGCCCGTGCGGGAACTCGGCCTGGTGGTGCTGGATGAAGAACACGAATGGAGCTACAAGCAGGCGGACCCCGTGCCACGCTACCACGCGCGGGAAACGGCCGAGGAACTCTGCCGGCTGACCGGCGCAACGCTGGTGTTGGGGAGCGCGACGCCGGACGTCGTGACCTTCCACCGGTCGGAGACGGGGCGGATTTCGCGGGTGGAGCTCCTGGAACGGGTGGTGCCCGGTGACGACGGGACGACTCACCCGGGCGCGTTGCCTGAGATCAGCATTGTCGACATGCGGGAGGAACTGAAGTCGGGCAACCGCGGCATCTTCAGCCGCTCGCTGCGGCGGGCGCTGGTGAGCGCGTTGCGGGCGGGGGAGCAGTCGATCCTGTTCGTGAACCGGCGGGGGTCGGCCCGATTCATGCTCTGCCGGGATTGCGGCCACCTGCCGATTTGCCCGGCCTGCGAACTGGCGATGGGGCTGGACATGAGCGACCCGAACCACCCGAAGGTGACCTGTCACAGCTGTGGGCGGGGACACCGGTTGGAGGAGCGTTGCCCACGGTGTGACAGCACCAAGTACCGGCCGTTCGGGGTGGGCACGCAGCGAATCGAAGTAGAGGCGAAGCTCGCCTTCCCGGGGGCGCGGGTGGCCCGCTGGGACAGCGACGTGGCGACGCGGAAGGGGAGCCACGAGCGGATCGTCCAGGCGTTGGAGGACCGGGAGATCGACATCCTGGTAGGGACGCAGATGCTGGCGAAGGGACTGGACCTGCCGGAACTGACGGTGGTGGGGGTGGTGGACGCGGACGTTGGGTTGAGCCTGCCGGACTACCACGCCCACGAGCGGGCGTTCCAACTGCTTTCGCAGGTGGCAGGGAGGGCCGGGAGGCGAGACCGGGAAGGCCAGGTGTTCATCCAGACGTACGACCCGGAGGCATCGCCAATCCAGTGCGCGGCGAACCACGACTACCGGGGGTTCTACGAGCACGAGATCGCACACCGGCTGCGGGCGGGGTATCCGCCGTTTTCACGGCTGGTGCGGCTGATCTACCACCATTCGAACCGGGAACACGGGCTGGCGGAGGCTTCACGGGTGGCTTCGGAGCTGCGGCTGCGGCGGGACGCGGCGGGGCGGGCGGAACCAGACGTCCTGGGGCCGACGCCGGCGTTCATCCCGCGCATCCGGGGGCAGCACCGCTGGCAGATCCTGCTCCGGGGGCGGCACCCGGGTTCGCTGGTGGCCATGGTGAGGCTGGGGCAGGGTTGGGCGGTGGATGTGGACCCGGCAAGCCTGCTGTAAGCGGTTCCCTGTTTCGGGTTGACCCCCTCTGGTATCCTTCCGGCTGGCTGTGGCGCCAGCAATGGGCGCACAGGGAGGCTCCAGAACGTATGGACCAGGTGGTCAAGCCGTGGCGCGAACTGGCCCTGATCTTCCCCGGGCAGGGTTCGCAGCACGTTGGCATGGGCCAACGCCTCTCGCAGGTTTCGCGGGCGGCACACGACCTCTTCAGGCGCGCGGACGAAGTGCTGGATGCGCGGCTTTCGCAACTGTGTTTCGAAGGCCCGGCGGAGGAGCTAGAACAGACGATCAACCAGCAACCGGCGACGTTCGTGACGTCAATCGCGTGGCTCGCGGCGATGCGGGAACGCTGGGGGGCAGCGGGCCGAACGATCGAACCGAGCATGTTCGCGGGACACTCGCTCGGCGAGTTCACGGCGGCGGTCGCGGCGGAATCGCTGACCTTCGAAGAAGGACTGCTGCTGGTGAAGGAACGAGGGATCCTGATGGACGAGGCCGGGCGCGAGTTCCCCGGGGGCATGGCCTCGATCCTCGGGCTTTCGGAAGAGCAGGTCGCGCAGATCTGTTCGGAAGCGGCAGAGGGCGAGTACGTGGGGATGGCGACGGCGAACTGCGAAGGCCAGAATGTGATCTCGGGGGCACTGCGGCCACTGAAGCGGGCGATGGCGCTGGCCGAGAAAGCGGGCGCGCGGAGGGTGGTGAAGCTGCCGATCACCATCGGCTCGCATTCGCCGCTGATGGCAAAGGCGAGCGAAGGGATGAACCGGCTGCTGCAGAAGCTGCCGATGAAGGACCCGCGTCACCCGCTGGTGGGGAACGTGAATGCCGGGCTGCTGACGACGCAGCAGGAGGTATACGCTGAGCTTCGCGACCAGCTGCTGAGCGGCGTGAAGTGGCAGAAATCGGTGGAGAAGATGCGAGACGAAGGCGTGGACATGTTCATCGAGGTGGGCCCGGGGAACGTGCTCACGCGGGTGGTGCGCCGGATCGACTACAGCCTGAACAGCCTGAGCGTGAGCGACGACTACGAGGGGCTGCTGAGCGAGAACTTCGCGACGGTTGAGGCGGCGGCGTTATGACACGCCGGGTGGTGGTCACCGGGGTGGGGGCGGTCACGGCCGTCGGGCACACAGCCGAGGAGACGTGGCAGGCGATGTTGGCCGGGCGCAGCGGGATCGGGCCGATCACCCTGTTCGACGCAGCGCCGTACCCGGTGCGGATCCAGGCGGAGGTGAAGGGTTTCAGCCTTGGGGGTCGCGCCGACGCGAAGCAGCAGCGCTACATGAACCGGGGTGTGACCTTCGGGGTTTCGGCGGCGCTGGAAGCCCTGGCCGACAGCGGCTACACAATCACCGACGACAACGCGGAGATGGTGGGCGTGATGTTCAGCGCCGGCGGTGGCGGCACCGACCTGGTAATCGAATACCAGCATGTGCTCGAAGAGAAGGGGCCGCGGCGGGTGACGCCGTTCCTGGTGGCGAACTTCATCCCGGACGCGGCGAGCGGGCACATCGCGATCGCGACGGGGGCACGCGGGCCAAACATGGCAATCGTGAGCGCCTGTGCGACCGGCGGCGGGACGATCGGCGAGGCGTTCGAGACGGTGCGCCGGGGCGACGCGGACATGATCATCGCGGGGAGTTCGGAAGCGGTGCTGCTGCCCCTCTACCACGCGACGTGGTGTTCGATGCGGGCACTGGCGGGGGACAACGAGCACCCGGAGAAGGCGCTGAAGCCGTTCGACCTGAACCGCGACGGGTTCATTGCGGGCGAGGGCGGGGCGGCGATGATCCTGGAAGACCTGGAGATGGCGAAGGCCCGGGGGGCGAAGATCTACTGCGAGATCATCGGCTACGGCAGTTCGAGCGACGCCTACGACATGATTGCCCTGCACGAGACGGGCCGGGGGCTGAAGCGCGCGGTGAACGCGGCGCTGCGGAAGGCGGGCATCGACCCGGCCAGCATCGACTACATCAACCCGCACGGCAGCGGCACTCCACTCAACGACCGGGTGGAGACGATGGTCTTCAAGGAAGTGATGGGGAAGGCTGCCTACAGCGCGGCGATCAGTTCCGTGAAGCCGATTACGGGCCACTGCATGGGGGCTTCGGGTTCGGTCGAAGCGCTGGCTTGCGTGCTCGCCATCCGCGACCAGGAGGTGCCGCCGACGATCAACTACACGACACCGGACCCGGAATGCGACCTGGACTACGTGCCGAACGTGTCGCGGAAGCGGCCGGTGAAGGTGGCGATGACGACGTCGGTGGGCCTCGGCGGGCACAACTCCTGCGTGATCTTTCGGCAGGTGGAATAGCGGGGCGCCCTCACCCCGGCCCTCTCCCGCACGGCGGGAGAGGGAGCACGGCGCTAGGCTGTGTGGGCGGAGCGGCTAGAATGGACGGCTGGAGGCGCCGGGCGGACCGCGCTCCACGGAGCATGCTGTGACACGAGCGCTGATTACGGGCGTGGGCGCAATCACGCCTATCGGGCTGACTGCCCACGACTTCTGGCGAAACCTGGTGGCGGGGGAATCGGGCGCGGGGCCGATCACGCGGTTCGACACGTCGGACATGGCAGTGAAGATCGCGGCGGAAGTGCGCGACTTCGAACCCGGGCACTACATGGATTCGAAGGGCGCACGGCGGATGTCGCGGTTTTCGCAGTTCGCGGTGGCGGCGGCCCAACTCGCGGCGGACGACGCGGGGCTGGTGATCAGCGACGAGGAACGGCCGCGGTGCGCTTCGGCGATCGCCACGGGGGCGGGCGGCGCAATCGACACGATGGACGAACTCGAGGTGCTCCTGACGCGGGGGCCGGGGCGGGTAAGCCCGTTCTACGTGCCGACGATGGCGCCGAACATGGGAGCCTGCCAGGTGAGCATGCATCTCGGGCTACGAGGGCCGGCGCTGGCGAGCGTGGCAGCGTGCGCGAGCGGCCTGTATTCGTACATCGAAGCGAAGGCGCTGATTGACGGCGGGCTGGCGGACGTGGTGCTGGCCGGCGGCACGGAGGCAGCCCTCCACCGGCTTCCGATCGCTGCGCTGGCGAACATGAGGGCGCTAAGCCGTCGAAACGACGAGCCAACGCGCGCCAGCCGGCCCTTCGACGCCGACCGGGACGGCTTCGTCTTCGGGGAGGGGGCCGTGGTGATGGTGGTGGAATCGGAGGCGCGGGCGAAGGCGCGCGGCGCTCGGGTCTACGCCGAACTGATGGGCGGCGGACTGAGTTGCGATGCCTTCCACATTACGGCGCCGCGCGAAGACGGGACCGGGGCCGAACAGGCGATGACCGCCGCACTCAAAGCGGCGGGGATGCAGCCCGAGGACGTGGATTACGTGGCCGCGCACGGGACGGGGACTCCCCTGAACGACGCGAGTGAGACGGTGGCGATCAAGCTGGCGTTCGGGGCGCACGCGCGAAAGCTGGCGATCAGTTCGCCGAAGTCGATGGTCGGACACCTGTTGGGCGCGGCCGGGGCGGCCGGCTCGCTGGCAGCGGTGATGGCCATCCACGACAGCATCGTTCCGCCCACGATCAACCTCGAAACACCGGACCCGGTATGCGACCTGGACTACACACCGTTGAAGGCGCGGAAGATGACAGTACGGGCGGCGGTGGCGAACGGGTTCGGGTTTGGGGGCCAGAACGGCTGCGTCATCTTCCGCAAATACGCCGGGTGACGTAGCATCGACGTTCATTCGTCAGTTCAGCAGGCGGCCAAGGCCGTGTGCATTTCGCCCGGGGAGAACCGCATGGCATCGCTTTTCGAACGTGTCCGCGACGTGGTCGTCGCGCAACTCAAGGTAAGTCCGGATGAAGTGCAGCCGGGTTCGAGTCTCGTGGACGACCTGCGCGCCGACTCGCTGGACGTAGTGGACCTGACGATCGCGATCGAGGAAGCGTTTGCGGACCAGGCGGACTTCGAGATCCGGGATGAGGACGCGGAGAACATCAAGACGGTGCAGGACATCCTGGATTTCCTGACCGAACACGGGATTTCTTAGACATGACGGCACCCGCCGGGTGATGACCCGGTACGCAGTACGCTCGCTGCCGGTCGCGTAAGGTTCGCGAATAGCACCGTTCTTTGAAGAAGCACGCCTGAGCGCACCCTGGGGTCCCGCGGGCGGCTACCGAGGCTTGAAGTAGACGACGCCGTCCGCCACCCAGGTCTCGATCGCACGCCCGGCACGTTTGCCCGCCCGCGTCACCCTCACGGCCACTGAGCGTGAGGTCTCGGGTGCGGCTGGCACCAGCTTTCCCACCTGCCCGCTCCGAGGCGCAGAGACGTAGCGTTCGTACTCCGCCATTCGCGCGGCGAGTGATGATCCCCTTCGGGTGGGCCTGGGCGCCCTGGATTCGTCGATCACCGAAAACGTGGCCAAGAGAGTCCTCCGAGACGAATGTTCGCGTCAGTGTACTCGGGTCACCGCCCAACGGCTTGGGTCAGACGCCGCTACAGGCAGACGGCGCCCAGCCAGAAGAGTGCGTGAACCATCACCGGCACTAACGCGAGAGCGGTGAGGGCGACGATCAGAGCTGTCAGCTTCGGTTGTGGTTGGGCAGCTGAAGGGTCTGCGAGGGCCGTCAGGCGTGGAATCAGTCCTTCCGCAGCCAGCCCTGTTGCAGGGCTCGGGGTGACACGGCGGGAGGTGGCGACCATGGCGTCGAACAGGTCTGCCCTGCGGGCCCCGGCCGCGAGGGCTGCCCGGTCGGCGGCGAATTCGCAGTCCAGGGCAAGGGACCGCACTGCTGCGCGCACCGCTGGAAACGGTGAAAACGCCCGTTCGATTGCTGCGAGCGCTGCTCGCCAGGCGACGTCGCGACGGCGTTGATGGGCCCGCTCGTGCAGGAGCCCCGCGCGGAAGGCATCCGGTGTGAGGGAGTTGACAGCGCCGGCGGTTGCATAGATTCGGGGCCGGAGGATCCCCGCGGTGAAGAAGATCACCTCCGGCGCGGGAAGCAGGACGAACTCGATCTCATCTTCAGTGTGTCGACGGTTGCCTGACTCGGAGAGCGTGCGAAGATCGCTGGAACCGCGGACCCACTTCGCGGAGATCCGGGCGAGGCCGGCGAGGGGCAGGAGCGATGCGCCGACGAGCATGAAGACGGCTACGACGGCGGCGTCCGCGAGCGGCGACGGGATCTGCGGTTGCCCGGCGTCGAACAAGTGCGGAAGGGCGGGATGAAACGCGGCGAGCGGCGCTCCCACGATCGCAAGGAGGGTTGCCACGACAAGGGCGCGCTGTGCCCTTGTCATTCCGCCACCGCCAACCTGGCTTTCAACGATTCGAGCACCCGGGGGTCGCTGCGTTCGGCCTCAGCGAGGAAACCGGCGATCCCAGCCTCCCCAAGGCCGGCGAGGGTAGCGGCGAGCGATTGGCCCCGGCGCCGGGAGTACTCATCTCGGGAGACCGCCGCGAAGTAGACGTGCGAACGCCCCTCCTCGCGACGGCCGGCAAGGCCTTTCCGATGGAGGCGCTGGAGGATCGTGAGGATCGTCGTGTAGGCCAAGCCCCGTGGCTTCCCGATGCGCTCGAACACGACCGGCGTCGAAAGCTCGCCGCTATCCCACAGTGCCTCGAGCACCGGGCCCTCCAGTTCGCCCAGAGCGGGCGCCTCGTTTCGCATGCACCGACCTCCGTATGCAGTGTACATCGGCCCACGAGCCCGGCGACGGAGACAACCGGCCCTGTTTCCCTGGACCATCCGACCGTGGATTCCCCAGAGCGGGGCCGTTAGGTCCCCTCGATCAGGGCCGCTTGGCCGTGATCTCACAGCCGCGCCGCTGCGCACACTATACGTTAATACGACAGGAAGTAGTAGTGATGGATCATCCGCAGGACCCTTCGCCCGAACGCCGAGTGACGGAGGCGACCCAGACCGGCATGTTCGCCATGATGGCGATGATGATGATCTGCTGCGTCGGCATCTTTGTCCTCATCGCGCTCATCCCTCTGATTGGCTGGCCCGCGGGGATCGTCGTCGCGGTCGTTGGCGGAGCGGGATTGATGTACGCCCACATGAAGCTGATGGGCCACGGTTCGCATCACTGACGACGCTGTCCGGACAGACGCTTGAAAGGACGAACGATGACGTGGGCATGGGGCCACGACGCCGGCATGTTGTGGTGGATGGTCGCGGGCAGCGTGTTCTGGGGAATCGTGGTCGCGGGGGCAATTCACTTCCTCGCGCCGTTCTCCGGCCGTGAATACCACCTTCGGCGTCGGCCAGGCCTTGCCGGGGAAGCTCCCCTGGAGGTCGCGCGCCGCCGCTATGCCGCGGGCGAAATCTCCGAGGAGGAGTTCAGGCGGATCCGCGACAGCCCCTCGCCCTGAGCGGGGCGCGGACCGGCCCGCGACTGGATGCGACGCGCGCCGACATCGCTTAACCGGACCGTAACCGTCCGGTCTTCTGACGGGGTCCTCCCTGCGGTGAACCCCTCGGGCCGGCGGCGGACCAGGCTACGGTCAGGGTTCGGGATAGGGGTCCAACGGTCCCAAAGCGATGCCCCATCCGGCCATCGCGGGGTGCGCGCGGGTGGCGGAGGATGGAATTGCTACGACGTGACGTAGTAGTGCAAGACCTGGAGGAACCCACCCGTGAAACGCCACAAGCCTGGCATCTGGATGACGGCTGCAGCCGCCCTCGCCCTGGCGCTGTCCATCGGCGTCGCCTGCGGCAGCGACAGCGGGGGTTCCAACCCGACGGCCACTCCGCAAGTGCAGACGAAGCCGGGCGGTGCCACAACGCCCGCGGCGGCCGCTCACCCCGACCACGCCGCCGAGATCGATCAACTGGATATGGCGTTCGTTCCCGCGCGCGTGTCTATCAAGGTTGGACAGACGGTCCTCATCAAGAACAGTGAAACGGCCATCCACACCGGCAACATCAACGGCAAGAACATCACCGGGAACATGAAGAAGGGTGACAGCACCGCCTGGACGGCGAAGGCGCCGGGAGAATACGCGGTCACCTGCGACTATCACCCCCAGATGAAGGCGACCATCGTGGTCACGTCGTAGCCCGCCTGGCTCCCCCACCGCCAGCACGAGCCCCACCGTCCGGCGAGGCTGGGGGGCCAGAGGCCCAAGGGACCACCTGGGCGGGGTCCCATCGGACATTGCAAGGCGCCCACGAAAGTCGCATCTTAAGTACGACCTACCATAGTAGTAAGCAAGAAAAGGAGCAGATCATGCCAACGCCGGCTTCTGCTGACGGGCCCGATGCGGACCCTCGATCGATTCGACTCGCCGTCGAGGGCATGTCGTGCGCGGCCTGCGTCAACAAGGTCGAGAAGGCGCTCAAGCGGCTGGAGGGCGTGAGTGACGCCCGGGTCAACCTGGCGACCGCGAGCGCTGCGGTGGACTACGACTCCACGCGCGTGCAGCCGCAGCAAATGGCAGAGGCTGTCCGCGGGCTCGGCTACGAGGCGCCCTGGGACAGGCTCGACCTCCTGGTTCTCGGGATGATGGGGACGCACTGCCAGTCCATCATCGAGAAGGCCGTCGGCGACCTGCCGGGGGTCATCAGCGTGAAGGTCAACCTGGGAACGGACACTGCGGCGGTGACGTACGCCGGGTCGTTGATCGGGGCTGGCCAGATCAAGAAGGTGATCTCGAGTCTTGGCTACCAGGTTTCGGAGAAGGCGGAAGGGGCCGCAGCGGTGGACCGGGAGCGTGCCGCCCGGAAGCGGGAGCTGCGGCACCAGTTGATCAACCTGGTCGTGGCAACGCCGCTCGTGCTGATCATCATGGCCGGGACCTTCCGTGGCTACTGGAAGCTCGACCTGGTTGTCCCGGGGATCTTCGCGGAGAAGTGGTTCCTCTTCCTCCTGACCACGCCTGTCGTGTTCGGGCCGGGCCGGCAATTCTTCGTCCACTCGTTCAACGGGCTACGCCGGGGCGTCACGGACATGAACCTCCTGTACGCAACCGGCATCGGGGCCTCCTACTTCATCGCAGTCATCAACACGTTCTGGCCCGATGCGGGGTTCGGCGGGAAAGACGCCACGTTCTTCGAGTCGGCTGCGCTGCTCACCTGGTTCATCGTCCTCGGCCGGTATCTTGAGGCGGTCACGCGCGGGCGGACATCGGAAGCGATCCGAAAGCTGATGCGGCTACAGCCGAAGCGGGCGCGCGTCCTTCGCGACGGAGCAGAGGTCGACATCCCGGCTGATGAAGTGGAAGTCGGCGAGATCTGCCTCGTTCGACCCGGCGAATCCATCCCGGTCGACGGCGTGGTCGTGGACGGCTATTCGGCGGTCGACCAATCGATGATCACCGGGGAGAGTCTGCCCGTCGAAAAGAAGACCGGTGATACGGTGATTGGCGGCACACTGAACAAGACGGGGGCCTTCCGACTCCGGGCGACGCAGGTGGGGAAGGAAACCGCCCTCGCGCAAATCATCAAGCTTGTGGAGGACGCGCAGGCGACCCGGGCTCCGATCCAGAAGCTTGCCGACTCTGTTGCCGGGCACTTCATCCTCGGCGTCCACACGCTCGCCCTGGCGGTGTTCCTGTTCTGGTTCTTTGTCGGGTTCGACCTTTGGTTCAGCCCTGACAGCCGGCTGATCCTCAGTCCCTACCGCCTGACCGAGGTCGGTGTCTTTGGGTTCGCATTGCTGCTGTCGGTGACGGTCCTCATCATCTCTTGCCCGTGCGCGGTTGGCCTGGCGACGCCGGCTGCGATCATGGGCGGTTCGGGCATTGGCGCTCAGCATGGAATCCTCTTCAAGGGTGCGGATGCGATCGAGGCAGCGAGCAAGCTGCAGGTGATCGTCTTCGACAAGACCGGGACCTTGACGCGGGGCGAACCCTCGGTCACAGACGTGGTGGCCACAGGCGGGAACCAGAATGAAGCGCTAAGGTTGGCCGCGATTATCGAGAAGTACTCCGAGCACCCCCTGGGCGAAGCAATCCTCCGTGGGGCGCGCGAACGCGGCCTCCAGGTTGACGACCCGGGCCAGTTCGAATCCATCCCAGGCCAGGGTGTTGAAGCGGACTACGAGGGGCGCAAGCTCCTGCTCGGCAACCGCAAGCTCATGAACGACCGGGGCATCGACATCTCCGGACTCGTGGCCGACGCCGAGCGGCTCGAGAACGACGGCAAGACGGCCATGTTCCTTGCGGCCGACGGCCTGCCGGCGGGGATCATCGCGGTCGCTGACACGCTGAAACCGACGTCATCCACAGCCGTCGCCGCGCTTCATCGCATGGGGCTCGAGGTCGCGATGATGACTGGGGACAACCGGCGCACCGCCGAGGCGATCGCTCGCCAGGTTGGGATCGACCGCGTCCTGGCTGAAGTGCTCCCGCAGGACAAAGCGGCGGAAGTGCGAAAGCTCCAGGAGAAGGGTCTGCGCGTTGCGATGGTGGGCGACGGCGTGAACGACGCCCCCGCGCTTGCTCAGGCGAACGTCGGCATCGCCATGGGCGCCGGGACCGACGTCGCAAAGGAGACGGGGCACGTCATCCTCATGAAGGACGACCTGCTGGACGTCGTCGCGTCCGTCCAGGTGGCGCGATACACGATGCGCAAGGTCCGTCAGAACCTGTTCTGGGCATTCGGCTACAACACGGTCTTCATCCCGTTGGGGGCGGGCTTGCTCTACCCGGTCATGTCCCAGGTGGTGAGCCCGGAACTGGCCGCATTCCTGATGGCCCTCAGCTCGCTGTCGGTGACGCTCAACTCGATGTCGATGCGCCGCTTCGTGCCGCAGGTGCGCCGGTCGGGGCCCACCCGCCCAGGGCCCGGCGAGGTGCGGGCGGGCGAACTCGTGGCCGGCGGCGCGCCCGGCGCGGGAGGTTGAGAATGAACACCAAGCGGTCTGTCTACATCAGTGCCCTCACGTACACCGCCATGTCGGCGCTGGCATCGAGCCTGTTCCTGGCAGCGACTTTCGCGTCGGGGGATTACACCCGGGTTGCCCGGGCCGGCGGCGCCGGCTGGGTCTTCCTCCTTTCGATGATCATCCTGATGCCCACGATCACGCCCTGGGTGAAGACGAGGCTGGACCAACCGCGTGATGGGCGCCAGGGCGGCAAGCCAAAGGAGGCAGCAATGTCAGTCCAAGAATCCGGTTCAAGCGAGAAAGGCGCGTCGGCCACGGACCCCGTGTGCGGGATGTCTATCGATCCGGCAACGGCGCACTGGAGTTCGGACTACCAGGGGACGAAGTACTACTTCTGCGCCAAGGGGTGCAAAGAGACGTTCGACGAGAATCCAGCCAACTACATCAAGTAGCGCGGGGCGCGCGCAGGGTTGCAGGCCATGACGGCAGTTCTGTTCGACAATGCCGGCCTCTTCGGCACTATCACGATCTCGATCGACCCCATCCTGGTACGCATCGGGCACTTCGGCCTCGGCTGGTACGGGATCGCCGTTGGCCTCGCCATCGCCGCGGGACTGCTGATCGCGCGCCGCGAAGCCAGGCGGCGCAACGTGGACACGGATGCCCTGATGCGAGTGGCCGTGTGGTCCATAGCCGGCGGCGTTGCCGGAGCTCGCGCACTCTTCGTGGTCGACCACTGGTCGAGGTACGCCTCGGATCCCATGGGTGCCCTGGCGATCCAGGAAGGTGGGCTCGCGATCCAGGGAGCCCTGATCGGAGGCCTGGTGGCGGGGGTCCTCGCGGCCAGGCAGGCACGGCTACCGGTGTTGGTACTCGCCGACATCGCCGCACCGGCGGCCGTCCTCGGCCAGGCGATAGGACGCCTCGGCTGTCTTGTGACCGGCGACGCCCTCGGGAGCCCGACATCGTTGCCCTGGGGGGTTAGCTACACGAACCCCGCCGCGATGGCGCCGCAGCTCGGGGTTTCGCTGCAGCCGGTGTTTGCCTACGAGGCGCTCTGGGACCTGGCCGTGTTCGCCCTTCTCTGGGGGGTTCGGACTCGAGGCTGGCAGCCCGGCCGTCTCTTTGCGGCATATCTCGGCCTCTACGCCGCCGGCAAGTTCGGACTGACGTTCCTGAGGCAGGAACGGGTGTGGGCCCTGGGACTGCAGGAAGCACAGTTGGCGGCGGTAGTGCTGCTGCTTGGCGCCCTTGGGTTCTGGGCATTCAGCGCCCGCGGTTCACGGGCCGTCCCGGCCGCGACTGCAGCCGGTTCAGGAGGCAATTGAGATGGCATCGCCCGGTGCCTCCACGGCTGACTCAACGTCCACGGTCGCGACCTGCCCTCATAGTCCGGTATGGGTCGTCGACTCCAACTGTCACCGGGTGATCCGGAAGCCGTGCCCGCTGTGCCAGGACCCTGCGAGTTCCTCCCCGACCTTCGCGCCCGTGACGACGCCCGCAGCCCCGAAACAGGAGAGAAGATGATGACCGCTTCGACGAACACCCCCACGGCTGGTAGTGAGACCGTTCGCCGGCGCTACAACCGCAGCGCCCGCTTCTACGACACCGAGCAGGCGATGATGGAACGAGTGGTAGGCCGGTGGCGCCGTGATCTCTGGAGCCGTGTACCGGGCGGCGAGATCCTCGAGGTGGGGGTCGGCACCGGTGCGAACATGCCCTTCTACCCGCCCGGGGCGCACGTGAAGGCCATCGACATCGCGGAGAACATGCTCAAGCGGGCCGAGGTCCGTGCCAGGAAGCTGGGCGTCGACGTCGATCTCGCCCGGATGGACGTGGAGCACCTGGACTTCGATGACGCTCGTTTTGACTGTGCAGTCGCAACCTTCGTCTTCTGTTCGGTCCCGGACCCGGTTGCCGGGCTGCAGGAGGTGCGGCGCGTGCTCAAGCCGGGAGGAGTGCTCCTTCTGCTCGAGCACGTGCGCAGCGAGAATCGGCTGGTGGGAAAGCTCATGGATTTGCTCAATCCGGTGGTCGTGCGTATGGCCGGCGCCAATATCAACCGGCACACGGTGGATAACGTCCAGGCCGCGGGGTTCGCCGAGGTGGCGGTTGAACGCCGCCTGCGAGGCATCGTGAGGCTGATCGAGGCTCGCAAGTGACCGTCACGCGGAGACCCACCGGATACCGCCGGCCGTCACACGTGGTGCGGGGGAAGGCTGACCGCCGCCAGGCGCAAGGTGCCCGTGGCGCAGGTCACCGGACACGCTCCGCGACGACGACGTCCCGATCGAGGTACTCCCCTGAGCCATCGCCTCCGAGGTAAGCCCGGAAGCGGCCGCCACATGTGATGAGCGTGATCCACTCCGCGGCGGCGGGCTTAACCGCCGGCCAGATCAGTTCGCCCATGGGGATCGTCGCAACGTCGTAGCGCTGCTTGCGGATCACCCGATAGCGGTATTCGAGGCCGTTGTCCATGACGACGGCGACCTCGTCGCCTGCCTCCAACTGGTAGAGGTTGAAGAAGGGCCCTTTGATGTTTGGGAAGTAGTCAACATGGGCCGAAAACACGGCGTTGCCGCCGAATCCCGGCCGATCGTAGATCTCGTACCAGCCGGTGCTGAGGGGGTTCTTGGGGATGTCGAGTTCGTTCTGCCCAGGGATGAGACCGAGATTCTCGATCGCTGAGTCAACTCCGAAGCGCGGGATCTTGAGGCGCGCAACACCCCCGGCGTATGGCGTCGACGTCGGCGTCGCGGCGGGAGCCGGGGAGGGCGTGTCCGGGGTCGACTGGGCCGGCGCGGGGGATGGAACCCATTCGATCGGTGCGAACGCCTCTGTTTCGCTTCGGTCGTTATCAGACCCAAAGAGGCCGATGAGGAAGAAGCCCGCGCCGGCGACGAACGCTACGAGCGCCACCGTCCGAAGCCCGCTCATGTCAATGCTCCGGTCGGCGCGCCTCGACGAGGAGGACCAACACCTGAGCGGTCGAGCAGCGAAGGGGAGCGCATTCGGGATGCCTCAATTCTGCGGAGAGCTGACCAGTGTCCGCACCCGCTTTATGACGTCATCACCGTCGAGCCACATCGAAGGGTAGTCCTCAGCCCAGAGGATCGTGCCCTCGCGGCTGATGAGGACGAACTTGTGGTCCGGCTTGTTGGCGTGCATTCCACCCAGCGCGTTGTAGGACTTCGACACCTGCGTGGTCTGGTCCACCAAGATCGGTATCGTCTTCAGTCCCCAGCGTGACATCTCGCTCTTGATCAGTGAAGGCTGATCGACCATGACCGCGTAGGTCTCGACGCCCATGTCGGCGAAGGTCTGCTGATCTCTCTGCAGCTGCACCGTCTGCTGCCAGCACGGGTCGCAGCCGTAGCCTTCGTTGAAGAAGAGGAGCACGTTCTTCTTGCCCCTGAAATCGCTCAGACTGATGTCGCGTCCATCGACGGTTTTGAGCGTGAAGTCGGGCGCAGGGCTCGCGGTCATGTCCGGTAAGGACGAAGCTTTTTCCGGCCCAGCAGCGCGGTAGGCGAGGATGAGGCCGGCGCCAAGAGCCACGACGCCGAGGGCCAGCAGGCCGCGCCAGGCGAATTGACGCAAACGCTGACGCGCCCGTCGCCGTTCGCGCTCGCGGATCGTCGCAGCGCGGCGGTCGATGGGCTTCGGCATCGTTCGCCTTGTCTTATTCATGGCTGTACCTCCTACCGGTTCGGAGACGCTCGCTTCCCGTCGCTCCTTGCGGAGCTGACGTCAGCGATGGAGGAAACGGAGCATCCGGTCGAATCTCCAGCCGAACACCCGGGCGAAGAGATAGAGGACGAACCCGGCCAGGACGATGCTGAAGACAGCGTCTGGGACCCCGCTTGTCGCGTTGATGATCGTCTGCGCGACGGAGCGCAGGTATTCGCCGAGTTGCGTCTGCGTCTGCGATGTCTCCAGGCGGCCGGTGAAGGTGCCTGCGATAACGAAGACCCCGACAGCGATGAAGAGGACGCCGGCGAACAGGTTGGTTGAGTGGACCCGCCATCTCACGCGTCCGAATCCGAGCGTCACCGCCCGTCCGCGGACGACGACATTGTTAGAGAGGTTGAACTTCTCCCAGAGGAGCGCGATGACCACCAGCGGCGATACCATTCCCGCCACATAGGCCAGCCCAAGGCCCGTCGCCTGAGGCAACGACGAGGACATGGCCGATAGCGTGAGGACGCCGGCGAGCACCGGCGCGCAGCAGGAACTCGCGGCGCCAGAGAATATGCCGAGTGTGAAGACGGACATCACGGTTGGACGATCCCCGAGCTGGCTGCGGTGCATGGGTAGGGCGAAGTTCTTTCCAGCAAGCGACCATATGCCAAGCACGACAAGGAACAGCCCACCGACGAGGAAGACCTCAGAGTGATATCCGGCGGTCAGACGCGAAACGGCGGCCACCCCGAGCGTGATCGGCAGGAGCACGACGGCCACGCCGGCAGCGAAGACGAGGGTCATCGCCAGGAGCGCGTAGCGTGCGCGGAAGGCGCTCGCCAGGTAGGCGGGCAGCAAGAAAGTTACGCAGCAGGGAGCGGCCAGGGCGATGACGCCGCCCAGGAAGGCCGCAACCATCGACGCTTGGAAGAGAGTCGGGTCCATCAGGCTTCCGGCACCAGGGCGCGACGCGCCTGCTCCAGCCGTTCCCGCAGCAACGACTCGGAGACGTCGCCCACCAGCGCCATTCGTCCGTTGATCAGGATCCCGGGCAGCCCAACGAGTTTGTAGCGCAGGGCGACGGCCGTCCCCTGGTCGCTGCCCACGTCGAACTCTGTGACCCTGACGTCCGGAAATTCGGCTTCAAGGCGATGAAGACGCTCCTTGACGTTCTCACAGGGCTTGCAGCCGAAACCGGTAACCACCCACACCTCGGTCGTCTGTGTCATGTTCACTCCTCTTTGCACTTCTATCCCGATCGGCCTTGCCGGCGCTGAGGTCTGTTCCACACTGCTCCTGCGGGACCGGGAGCCTGGCGACACCCACCCCCGGCGACAACAGCGACCGACGGTCTCCGCCGGGCCCGGGTCGGTGCACACGACAGGCGGTTACTGCTGGGTGGGAAAGCTGAAAACACGTTCCGGTACTCCTCCGAGCCCGCGCAGGGCCAACGTCACCTGATTCCGCGGTTGCCGGGTAAAGACGAGCATTCCTTCCAGGTGATGGGCGTCGCCTTTGGTGGTGACCCACCGGATCGGCTTCTCTTCCAGACCATCGTCGCCGAGCAACCGGGCCCCCGCGGCATAGTCAAAGGCGCTCAGATCCCCTTCGTGCGTGTCGAGCGTCAGCAGGATCACGAGCTGGGTGTCGATGTCGATAGCACTGGCCGCGTCAGACTCCAGGCTCCGCAGACGCTCACGCGAGGCGACCGTGGCAACAATGTCCACACCCCCACCGCTGTTCCGTTGCTCGAGAGTCGCATCTGTGGCCGTGGGCGGGTCATCCGTCGCCCGCAGCGCGAAGAAGCCCACCGCCCCAACGGCGGTAACCACAAAGGCGGTCGTGATGGCCAGGATGATTGCCGTTCGGCTCAAGGAATAATCCTCATGGGAGCGTTTGTTTTCACTTGAACAGTGCCTTGAAGTACAACTGGATCACGGCGCTCTCGCCGCTGGCGCTCCGAACGGGGACGCTGATTCGGAAGAGGTGCGGCCCATCCATACCGGCGTGCATCCCCATCGGGAGCGTGAGAACGACCGGGACTTCTTCGCCGGGCGCGATGGTCGTGGCACCCACGACCGGGTTGGCCGGTCAGCAACCCTCAAGGACTTCGATGCCCGGGCGCCCCAGGCTTACCGGCGTCGTCCCCGTGTTGCGGAGGCGCCACTCCCGCTGAACGGCCGTGTTCAGTGGGACACGGCCCGCATCTGCCACGGGCTGAGCCACCTCCACCCCAAGGACCTGCACAGGACCGTCTGGCAGGGCGTTCCCGGCGACGGCTGATCGCGTTGCCGGCGGGGTGGCGGAATTAGCACCGAGGCCGGGCGATCCCGCGGTGCCTGCGCCATCTTCGGCCGAGTTTCGTATGACGAATCCCACCGCGCCCGCCGAAGCAATTGCCGCGACGACGAGCAGCGACCACCCTGCGCGCCGCCGGGTTACCACCTTCCAGCTCATTGATCCCTCCTCACGCGTTGCTCCGGCCGACTAGCCGAAGTCGGCTTTGACGTAGATTTCGAGCGTGCCTGACTCCCCGTTGTCGTTTTGCACCGGCACGGTGAGACGGAAGACATGCGGTCCGTCCATGCCCTTGTGCATGCCCATGGGCAGCGAGAAATGGAGCGGCACTTCCGCCCCGGGTGCGACGCTGGAGGAGCCAAGGACCGGATCTTCCGGGCAGCAGCCTTCGAGGACTTCAATATTGACGCGTCCGAGGGTGACGGACGTGCTCCCCGGATTGCGCAGCTTGAACGTCTTCTCAACAGCCGTGTCCAACGGCTGCCGCCCGAGGTTCACGGCGGACTCATCCACCTGGACGCCGGCCACGACAACCGGTTCCTTCGAGATGACAGACCCGTCCGGCGTGAAGACATCGGCCGCGACGGCTGGCGAGCCCGCTGCGCTCCCGCTAAAGGGGGAGCGCAGGAACTGGATGCTGAAACCAACGACGAAGAGGGCCACCATGGCGGCAACAACGACGACCGGGAGCGTGATCCTGCCGCGCCGAGGGAGAACAGCCCGGCGCCGGCGATGAGCGTTGATAGAGCGGTTCATGCTGACTCCCTCACTAAGGCGTGTCTGTCGGGGCCCCGTACCTTGAGTACTCCCCGTCGATCCAGGTGCGTATCTCTTTCGCGCTCTGGCCCTCGCCAGCCAGGCGCTGGACATCTTTGGTCTCATCCCCGCAGACCATGCAGCCGGAGGCGTGGTCGCTGTAGACGCCCGGGCTGATGACGAAGCAGTCGAAGAGGTTCTGGTGGGCGATTGCCTTCCCGCAGCCGCAGTAGCACGGGATCCGTTCGAACAACGAGCGATGCCCTTCGACGTAACGGTAGGTCGCGACCATTTCCGGCGGCTGGGTAGAAAGGTCCAGGACGGCTTCGAGATCGCTCCGGGTTCGCGATTCCGAGGTCGTCCACGGCCCGAGGGCGAGGGTGACAGCAACCAGTGCGATGGCTGCCGCCGCGGACGCTGCGAGCGTCACCCATTTCCATTTCATCCTCATGCTTCTCCTCCAGCGGCCAACTGGCGGCGGGGTGCCAGCCGGATGCGCGTCGTTCTCACCACGCCGAGCATCACCACGATCCCGGCTGCGTTGACCGCGAGGCCGGCGAGCATGATCGGGGTGCGGTAATTGCTCAGGAAGATGGCCGCTCCTGAAAGCCCTACCACGGGCAGCACGTCAACAACGTGGTGCGCACAGCACGCAACCATCGCGACCGTCGAAGTCCCTGTCCCCGTCGCGACCACGGCGCCGCTCGACCGTGCTGCGGCCGCGGTCGTCCGAAGGAGCCTGACGTAGGCGTACAGGCCTGCCTCCAGGCCAAACCCCAGGGCAATCGCCGCCACGAAGTACCGGTCCCCCCAGAGAAGGTCGACGGCATGGCGCGGTTCGTTCGCCAGGCTCACGAGAGCCAGGTAGAACGCGACCAGGAGCGTGGCGGCGACCGCGCCGACGAGGATGGCGATAACCGATCTGGACGTCGGGCGGCCTGCCAGGACGGAACTACTATCCATCGTCGTAGTAGCATTTCACCTGGAGACGCCACCACTGAGGGCCATCCGTCCCTGATGTGGTGGCCGAACGGTCCGTCTTGGGCCGGCACGTAAAGAGCCGTTTCGGTCCGGCACCTGGGGGGCTGGAGCCGCCGAGTGTGAAGGTGGCGGGCGGAGGCCCGCCGGATGGCGTCTGCCGCCATACGTGGTTTTCGCCGAGTTCAGTCCCCAGGCGGGGGCTTCCTCGCTGAAAAGCGAAATGCTTTGCGGCGGGAATCCACTCGAACTTCGGCGAAGCCGGCCGCCTCAAGCCTCCCCCCAAAGCCGCCGGGGTCGACCAACGTCATGGTGTCGAACAGGTGGGCAGCGCGGAACACCAGGCTTGAGCGGCTGTCGGATCCGAGGAAGGACCCACCCGGCCGAAGGACCCGGAAGGCCTCGGCCAACAGTCGATCCTGGGCATCGGCGGATGGGACGTGGTGGAGCATGGTGAAGGACACCACGGCGCTGAAGTAGTCGGACGGAGACGGCATGGCTGTGGCATCCCCGGTGACCACAGTCACGTTCGTGCCGGCCAGCCGGTCACGGAGGCGGCGGGCAAGCATCGGGTCGTACTCGACAGCGGTTAGCTTCGGGACCCTGTGCATGAGCACCTCGGTGGTCAACCCGGGGCCGGGCCCTATCTCCAGGAGGTGATCTCCGAGCTGGGCGCCATCCAGGGCCCAGGGGAGAATGGAACCGTGGAGCGTTCGCCGCCAAAGGCTCGACCGGCAGTACCAGTTGTGGAATCGGTTCATGGAGTGCTCCTTCTTTGGCGGGCAGCGATCCCACCGAATCGTGTCAGCGGCCTCGGGCCTACGCGAGAGCGGAACGTCCACGTGGCCCACCCGATATGCTCGCCGCAGTCTACTACAGGCTGTCGTCACAAAGGCGACGTCTGCGGCGCCCGCCACGAGACGGCCGCCCCAAGAGGATCCTGAACGGCTGGCGGAGGTTGGTCGCGCGGCACGCATCCCGCTTGTAGCGTGGTTGATCCCGCTGCCGGCAACGACTCACGCTTGCGCGGTCGCCTTCTTCCAGCGGCCAATGGACCCCAGACAGCAGGCTCCTGAGGGATTGAGGACATCGCAGGCGCACTCCCGGCGACGCACGCGCTCGCGGACGTATGGAACTGGATCAGGGTCGCCCAAGGCATCTCCCCCGGAAACGTCAAAGCAGAAACAAAGCAGGTCGCCGGCCCGTCCCGTCTTGTACGCTGGGGCGCGCCGAACCTCACGTGTACCGATCGTATCTCCGTCAGCACTGAAGTACACGACATCACAGTTGGGTGCTTCGCAAAAGCTAAAGTCCTTGCCTTCAAGCCTCCCGAGCCAGGGGTCGAGGATGTGGTGTCGAACGAGAGTCAGCGGGATGGCTTCGCCCGTGCGTCCGCAGCGGGAACATTGTTCAGTCATGGTCGACTTCTACCTTTTGTGATGCCAGGAATTCGTCGCGGCAGCCCCTGGCGCAGAAGTAGTAGGTCTCGCCCTCGCGGACACCGGTGACGGCGCCATCGCGCTCGATGGCCATCCCACACACAGGGTCCGTGGCCATCTCGACGACGCTCTTGAACTGACCGTCCTCAAGCCAGAGAACGCGGTCGGCGAAGTCCTTGATCCTGGCGTCGTGCGAAACGATAACGACGCTCCGGCCGCGCTGCTTGGCGATTTGTCGCAACAAGCGCATCGTCTCGTGGCCGTGACTGGAATCGAGGTTGGCCGTGGGTTCGTCGGCAAGGATCAGTGCCGGGTCATTGATCAGTGCGCGGGCGATCGCCACGCGTTGCTTCTCGCCGCCGGAGAGCTTGTCCACTGCGAAGCGAAGCCGGTGGCCCAGTTCCAGTTCGGTGAGCAGCGCTGCGGCCCTGTCGCGCGCTGCCTTGCGGCTGGCGCCGGTCAGCTCGGCGGCGAGGGCGACGTTGTCGTGAACGCTGAGGGCGGAGAGCAGGTTGAAGTCCTGGAAGATAAAGCCGAAGTGGCGGAGTCGAACGTCGGGCAGCTTGCGCTCCGACATGGCGCTCAACACCAGCCCGTCCAGCGTGATTGTCCCCTCCGTGGGTTTGAGCAACGCCCCCAGCATCAGCAGGAGAGTGGTTTTCCCGGAGCCCGACGGCCCCATGATGAGCACCACTTCGCCCGGGTGCACGCGCAGGGAAACATCTCGCACGGCAACGACTTCGGTGTCGCCCGAGCCGAACCGCTTTGTCACCCGCTCCACCCGCAGTCCCGCGTTGTCCATGACTACCTCCTGCGCATGACGGCCACGGGTTCGAGGCCTGCGATCTGCCTGGCCGGGAGCAGCGCGGCAACCACGGCCAGGAGTGTTGAGATGAGGGCCACGCGAAGCACCGCTGCAAGACTCAGAGAAAGCACAAGCAGTTCATCGAATCGCGGAATGACAAGCGTGAGCAGCAGCGTGAGACCCAGCCCGGCGACGAACCCCATGCCGACGCTGAGCAGGGCCTGGGCCGCGACGACTCGGTAGAGGCGACCGTTGCGGACGCCGATCGCCTTGAGGACCCCGTACTCCCGCCGGCGGGCCATGGTCGCGATGTAGACCGTGAGCACAACAACGGCAAGGCCTGTGAGGTACCCGGCGATGTTCATGATGTTGATGAGGTCGGCGCTCATGTCGCCTACCAGCCTGCGCTCCTGCGCAGCGAACTCGTCTCGGGTTTGGACGGTGACGCCACCAACGCTCTCCGCGATCCGGGAGGAGACTGCGGCCGGAGATTCGCCAGGGGCGACCTTCACAAGCACGAAGCTGATCACATCGCCGCCACCGCGCACTCGCGCGAAGTCCTCCATCGTCACGAAAGCGACGGAACTGGCGAGGCTCGATGTTCCGGCCGTGAGCCCGGCGACCCTCATCTCCTGACCCAGTACCGTCACCCGGTCGCCGACGCCTATTCCGGCCTGGGCGGCGATGGCGTGGTCGATGATGGCATCGCCGGGCTCGATGGCCGAGGTCCCGTCGACGATGCGCCACGGTCCCCCCATAGCGGCGTCCGAAGACACGCCGAAGATGTAGGCGATGTACTGGTTTCCGCCGGCCTCAACCATGTCCTGGGCATAGAGGATGGGCACCCCGTCTTCGACACCAGCAACTGCCTTCACTTCGCCGGTGACGGAAGCGGGCAACGCGGACGCCGACATGTGCATGGTGCGGACGCCCGCCTGGGACACCCAGACATCGGCGCCGGCGCGGTCGATATAGACCGTAATCCGGCCCGTGGCACCCGTGTACACCGCCGCGAGGAACAGCACGAGTGTCAACGCCAATCCCGTGCCTCCAACGGACATGAGGAGACCGGTCTTGTTCTGCGTCAGGTTGCGGACAGCGAGGCGGAACAATTCGCTTACCTCCGAAAGACCTCTGCCGGCGCCAGGCGCGCCGCCGCCCGGGCCGGAACGAGTGCGCCCGCGAGGGCCATGACTAACCCGGCCGCGAGGGTCGCCGCGATCGCCGTGGGTTCGATGATCACCATGAACTGGGGCCTGGCCACCATGACCAGTTCGCCCATGCCGTAAGCGAAGGCTACCCCGAGGACCGCGCCAACGGCCGCGGCGACCAACGCCTGCGTGGCGACGACGCGGTAGAGCACGCTCCCGCGGGCGCCGATGGCTTTCAAGATCCCGTACTCGGCGCGGCGTTCGTTGGTCGCGGTGTAGATCACCATGCCCACGACAAGCGCGCCGACGACGGAGGCGGCGGCCACCATGAGGAGGATGATCTGGTCGAAGATGCCAGCAGTGATCTGCCGGTCGTTGGCCATGACGTCGCTCTTGAGCAGGACGTTGGCGCCCTCCAGCGACTGGAGCCTCTGCACGAGGTCAGCCGGCTTCGTCCCGGGTGCCGGGGTGACGAGCAGGAAGCTCGCCGCGCCGGGCGCAAGAACCAGTGACTCGACGAAGGACTTCCGGGCGAACGCATAACTCCCCGTCCAAGAACTCGTCTCGTTGGATAGCCCGACAATGGTCAGGGTCCGGCCTCCGATCTCGAACGTGTCGCCAACTCGGAGGCCGTGGCGGCTGGCGACAACGCGGTCGAGCACGACTTCATCGTCCGTCGCCGGCTCGCCGCCTTGCTTGAGGTCCCACGGGCCGCCCCCGAGCGCGGCGTCGTAGCCGATCAGTTTGATGACCTCCTTCGTGCCATGCATCTCCGAGAACCCCATCGTGAGGAGGATGGGTATGACTCCGCGGACCCCTGGTGTGGATGCGACTGCCGTAGCAATTTCGGGGGCCAGGAACTGCGCCGAGCCGCCCGCTGTGCTCTTGCCCCCGGGCGGCAGGACCTCGACGGGTCCCGGAGTGTTGTCCAGATAGACGACGGCGCTCCGCAGGGCGCCAGCCCGGAGTCCGAGCAGGAACAAGATCAGCATCAGGGAGAGGCCGACGCCCACCACGCTCAGGCTGAAGCGAAGCCGATCCTGCAGCAGGTTGCGGACAGCCAAGCGCGCGTCCCTCACTTCAGGGCCTCCAGAGGTTGGCGGCAGACCCCGCAGGACATACTTCAGCGCAGAAGGGGGACCTTGTCCGCCGGTACCCGGCCGTTGCTGGGGCGTTGTTTTCCTGCGTCGTCATCCCCCAAGCCCGAACCCTTTCCCTGACCTGTTCCCCGTTGCGGTCGAGCGCACGAACGGTGTCAGGCCCGAGAGTACTACTCTCGGTCGTAGCAGGTCTCATGCTCCCGGTCTGCAGGGCGGCCGGTGAAGGGCCGACCGACCCAGGATTCGGGGCCTCACGGCCTGTACCCTGCCCGGCCGGAGAGGCCGTCCGGCGACGGAGCACCCGGGTGTGGTCGCTGATCGCGGCGGCGGCCAGCGGACCACTTCGTGCCCGCGACCGGGGAGTCCAGCAGAGCCTGCCCATCCCCGGTCGTTGAGCCCCGGCTCTGGGCCGGCTCCCTCGGGTGCGTTCGGGTTCGCAGGGACTATCGTCTGGCTCGCACGAGCGCCATGCCGCCGCCTCCGCCGATGACGATGCCCAGGAACCCTACGATGCCGAGTGGCAGCCAGCCCACGTCGCTTTCCCCGGTCGGTGGGGCCACTGTCGCCACGCTCAGTGACGGCTCGGTCGCCGCCGGCGAGGCTGGCTCTGGCACGCTCGCGGCGGCGCGTACCGCCGCCGCTGCCCCCGTCCCCCGACCATCACCGACAACGATCGCGCCGATCATCCCGTTGTGCTCAAAGCAGTAGTACGGGTAGGTGCCCGGCTTCGCGAACGTGTACGAAACCGACTGACCCTGGCCGAAGGTGGTGTAGTTGCCCCACTCCAGGGTCGCGCTGGCGACGCTGTGAACCACCTCGCTCAGGTTCGTCCAGGTCACCGCCTGGCCAGTCTCGACGTGGAGGACTGTGGGCTGAAAGCAGATTTCGCGCATCTCCACGGTCGCCCCCATCCCCTCGGTCGATGGCATGTGTCGGCAGCCGCCTCCCGCGGCGACTTCCGCCCGCGAGCCGAGCGTCATGGGCACTGTGGTGATCACCGCGAAGAACAGCCAGGCGCATACGCGAACAAACATTGCCTTCCTCCCATTTCCTGCCTCTGATACACCGCCGGCAGGCGAATGGTTCCCTATTGTCCCGCTCGCCCCAGGCTGACCACCTCGGCCATGTGGCCGAACACCTCGCGCGTGGCCACTACCCGCCCCGACACCACATCGATGGAGCGGAGGACGTAGCAGGCCTCCTCGCAACGGCCGCCGTGGGTGTTGGCGTATCCCAGGCCGCCCGCCTGGGTCAGCACCACCAGCCGCGAACCGTCGCGAGAGAAGGTGGGCGCGCTGGTGGTGCTTTCCGGCTCGAAATGGACGGCGAGCTCCCATGTCCCGGTTCTGAGTAGCTTCACACCCCGGCCGATCGGGCCTTTGTCGGTGAAAGAGACGCCGCTGCCGGCCACATACGCCCCGCCCGGTGAGGCAGCAATGTGGTTGATGCCCTCCTCGCGGTGCACCACCTGCATCGTGCGGGTGTCGATAACCCACAGGCCGGCCGGCTCATTGTCTTCGCAGGCGAAAAAGCCGCAGGGCCGCGCGACAGAGCCGGTGACATAGAGCCAACGGCCATCAGCCGAGACCATCGCCTCGCGCCGGAAGGTGAGCCCGCCTTTTGCTTCAGCACGGCTGACGAACACGCCTCGCACCGATGCCGCGAAGCGTGCCCAGCGCGACCGCGGCGCGTGCAGCGAGACGGTCTTCTCCACGGTCATGCGGTCGAGGTCGACCACCGTCACGGCCTCGGAGTCGCTATGCGCGATGTAGGCCCGGCGGCCGTCCGGCGAGATGGCGAACGCCGGCCAGTAACCGGCAAAGTACTCCTGGCCGCCCGCACTCTCCTTGCGCTGCCCGTAGCTCATAGCTGGCAGGTCGACCTCGCTGCGAACCTCGCCCGTGGCCGTATCGACAAGGGCCAGAAACACGCGGCTGACGTCGCTGGCGTAGTCAGTACCCTCGTAGGCCAGCAGGACGATAGTCTCGCGACCCGGAATCGTCGCGAAGCGGTCGGCACGGAGAGGCAACTCCCTGAGTTCCCCCGTTTCGCCGGTTCGCGCGTCGATTTCCCGGAGGCGCTTTCCGTACCGGATTCCGTGGAGCTTCGTGCCTTCGGGGGACCACGCTAATTGCTCGTGGGGCCCCGACACGTTCACAGCTTTCGCAACCAGTTGCCACGGGTCGACGCGGTAGAGCGACATCCCGGCCGCGTCAGGTACGGTCACCAGCGAACCGTCCGGGGAGGCAACCATCGCCCCCGCCTGGACGAGCGGCAGCGGCGCTGCCGCGGACTTCAAAGCGCTGTCGAGCGGTGTCAGCTCCCCGCCGCCCTCCTTCCACTCGACGAGCAACGCGTCGACCGGCTTGCCAGAGTAGCTCGCAGGACTCGCGGAGGGGGAAGGAGAGGTCTGGGTAGCCGTCACGGCATCGGCCGCTACAGGGTTCGGCATGGCCGGCGGCTCAGCACTTCCCTGGCAGCCCGGGCCGAACGCCCAGACAGCCGCCGTCACAACAATCAGAAGGACTGTAGCTCTCATCCCAACACCTCCTGCGAACGAATACACCGCCCGGCACTCCCCGGTTCCCCCACCCGTGCCTCATGCCTGCCCCCTCTCCACTCCTACGGCAGCCCCTCGGCCAGCCGCACCGCCTCGTCCCTGCTCAAATCTGTCTCCAGCCGGTAGTTCGTACCCGAGGCCGCCCGCCAGACCAGCGTGTTGCGCGTCACCGTCCGCTCCGAGCCCACCACTTCCTTCCCGTCGGCACCGATGAACCGCACGATGTGGCTCCCGGGCGAAATCCAGTACGCGGGCTTGCCATTCACCGTCAACTGCTCCAGTACCTGCGTCTCTTTCGTGAAGATCCCCTTCTCGAAGGCGCCCACCCGCGTCTCCCAGAGGTCGAACCGGTCGTACTCCAGCACCAACACCGTCGTCCCCTGGTAGTCCACGATGTACGACCCCTTCGGGCTTCCGTACGCCGTCGGAATCGCCGGCTCGAACCCGAGCTTCGCCGCCACGGCGCGCAGCGCTACAGGCGTCGCGTACGACTCCAGGGGGCGGGGTGTGGGGAACGGCGTGGGCGTAACGCCGGGCACGGGCGTCGGCAGGAGGTGGATCTCCTCGCCCTCGACCGCCAGCCCGAGGAAGCCGGCGACAGCCTCGCGCACGCCGGAAGAGGCGGTGAGGACGACAGCCGCCACCAGCAGGGCCACACCCACGGCTGCCGCCAGCGCAGGCGCCCAGGCCAGGCGCCTCGGCGCGACGGGCAAGGCCCGCTCCGCCAGACGCGCCCGTACACTGCCGGCAACATCCGGGGTGATGGGATAAGAAAACCCGTCCGCCAGACGCGTCAGCACCGCCTCTTCCCAGTTCGTCAACGGTGTTTCAGGCATGGCCGTCCTCTCCCGCACGTGCCGCCTCCGGCCGCAGCGACGGGTACCGCTGCTCAATGACCTGCCGGAGACGCCCGCTTGCCCGGTGTAACCGCGACTTCACCGTCCCGGCCGGGTGGCCGACCGCGACCGCGATCTCCCGCTCTGGCAGATCGAGGAAGTAGCGGAGGTAGAGGATGACGCGGTCGTCGTCCGGGAGCTCCTGGATCGCCTTCCAGAGCAGGGTCTGGTCGGCGCTCGCGATGACCGCCCCCTCCAGCGGCGGCTCGGACTCTCTCGGGAGGCGGCCGAAACGCTCCAGCAGGCCCCGCCGCCGCCCTCGCGCACGTATTTCGTTCAGCGCCAGGTTCGTGACGATGCGCAGAAGCCAGGGCCGGAATGCCTCGCCCTGTCGAAACGACCGCAGCCCCTGGTAGGCCCGCACGAACGCCTCCTGGGCCACGTCCTCGGCCGCCGCCGAATCGCGCACAACAAGGTAGGCCGCCCGGAAGGCCACCTCCTGGTAGCGGGCGACGAGCGCGCAGAAAGCCTCACGGTCACCCCCGCGGGCAGCCGCGATCGCCCCGGCGTCGTCGAGCACGTGGTCCACGCACTCTTTCTACACCGCCCGCGCGTCCCCGGTTCCATAGATCGCGCCTCGCGGCCTTGTTCACGCGCTGCCGATGTGGAACTACAACTAGCCGGCGAGGGCGCGGAGACGGGCGACGATTTCGGGGAGAACGTCGAGCACGCGGTCGATTTCGGCGAGGGTGTTGTCTTTGCCGACGGTGAGGCGGAGGGATGCGTGGGCGAGGTCGCGGTCGATGCCCATAGCAGTGAGGACATGGGAGGGTTCGAGGGCGCCGGTGGTGCAGGCGCTGCCTGAGCTTGCGGCGATGTCGGCGAGGTCGAGGGCGAGGAGGACGCTCTCTCCTTCGACGTTTCGGAAGCAGCAGCTGACGCTGTTCGGGAGGCGGCGGGCCGGGTCGGTCGGGCCGGTGATGACCGTGTCCGGGATCCGCTCGGGGAGGCCGTGGAGGAGGCGGTCGCGGAGACGGCTGGTGTGGCGGACGCGGTCGTCGCGCTCGTCCCAGGCGAGGCGCATGGCGGTGGCGAGGCCGACGATGCCGGCGACGTTCTCGGTGCCGGCGCGACGCTCCTTTTCCTGAGCGCCGCCGAGGATCATCGGGGACCAGGGCGTGCGGTTGCGGACGTAGAGGAGGCCGGCGCCTTTGGGGCCGTAGAGCTTGTGGGCGGCGACGCTGAGGAGGTCCACGCCGAGTGTCGATGGTGTTATGTCCACTGCACCGGCGGCCTGGACGGCATCGGTGTGGATGACGACGCGCGGATTCTTCGCCTTCGCGACGCGCGCGGCCTCGGCGACGGGCTGGATGGCGCCGACTTCGTTGTTCGCGGCCATGATGCTGACCACCGACGTTTCGGGGCCGACAGCGGCCTCCAGCGCGGCGAGGCTGACGACACCGTCGGCATCGACGGGGAGGTAGGTGGCGCGAAAGCCTTCGCGTTCGAGCTGCTCAACCGTATGGAGGACAGCGTGGTGTTCGACCTGCGAGGTGACAATGTGGGCGCCGTGGCCACGGTCACGCTGGGCGAAGGCGGCGCCACGGATAGCTGCATTGGCGGATTCGGTGCCGCCGCTGGTGAAGACGATTTCCCTGGGGGTGGCGCCGAGGAGGGTGGCGCAGGTCTTGCGGGCGTCATCGAGGAAGCGGCGTGCTTCCTGGCCTTCCAGGTAGATGCTGGAGGGGTTGCCCCAGAAGCGAGTGTAGCCGGGCCACATGGCATCGAGGACGCGGGGGTCGGGTGGAGTGGTGGCGGCGTGGTCGAGGTAGATGCGGCTCACCGGTATAGCGTAGCGGGTGGCGCGCCCGCGTGGGGCACCGGGCCGGCTCCTTGCGAGCGGACCAGGAGGTGACGTGGGTCATGGACGGGCGGTTGGGGGCGCTGCTATAGTTTTTGTATCGACGCGGGCCGGGGAGTCCCGAGTGCGCGTCCACTGTTAGGGAGGCCCCGCTACATGTCAGCTGAAACCGAAGTGACCACGGTCATGGTGAACATCTCCGAAAAGGCCGCTGCGAAGGCGCTTGCGCTGCTCCAGGCGCGCGAGATCCCGGACGGCGCGCTCCGCGTCTTCGTGGCCGGTGGCGGCTGCTCGGGCTACCAGTACGGCATGGCGCTCGCGCGCTCGGCCGAAGACGACGACATCGTGCTCGAACAGCTCGGCGTCCGCATCCTCGTGGACCCGGAGAGCGCGCAGTACCTGTCGGGCGCGGAGATCGACTACGTCGAGGACGTGATGAAGAGCGGCTTCAGCATCTTCAACCCGAACGCGGTGAAGAGTTGTGCCTGTGGGTCGAGCTTCCAGACCGCGGACGGCGGCGGCCAACCTCGCGCCTGCTGCTAACCGTCCTCCGCTAGCAACAGGTCATACAAGACGGGGTGGCGAAAGTCGTCCCGTTTTCGTTGCCCGGACGGGGGCCTGCCCTCGCTGGCACTCGGGCTACGGATGGCGAGGGTGCACTCGGCCGACAGCGGACAGCACGCCTCCCGGCCTGGCCGAACGGCGGCAGAGGCGACATCGCACCCTCGCTGACGGTCGGGGTACTGTGCTTCGCGGCGGGGTTAGAGAAGATTGCGCATGAGGTCGACGTGGCTGGTGAGGAAGACCATGGTCGCGCGAGTCCCCTTGCGCAGGCTGGCGAACTCGGCGTCGTTCTGGGCCATTTCGTCGAACTTTTCGAGGGCGGTGAGGCTGTCGAACTCGGCCACGATGGAGACTTCGCTGGTGCCGCCGGTGACCGCCGACCAGACGCTGGTGACGGCGGCGATGCCGCGCTGTTTCTGGTAGTCGAGGGCCTGGGAGATGGACATGACGAATTCGCGGTGGCGCCCGGCCTGGACTTCGCCGCGGAGGGTGCGCATGTAGCGGCGGGGCTCGGTGGCTTCTTCGCTGGAGATGAGGCCTTCGGAATGGTAGGCGAGGCGGTGGATGGCCACTTCGGAGCCGGAATAGACCATCTGGGAGCGGACGGCGCGGCGGATGGCGGCGAACCGGGCGTCTTCGGTGGCGAGGTCGCTGAACTTCTCGAGGTCGTCGAGGGTGTTGAAGTCGCTGGCGATGAGGACAGAGTTGGTCTGGCCGGTCATGGCGCCCCAGACGGAGGTGCGGGCACGGATGCCGCGCTCATCCTGGAAGGCGCTTGATTCGCGCATGGCGGCGAGGAAGGGGGCAGTCTTTCCCTGGTCGATGATGCCGGTCAGGAGCCTTCGGTACATGGTCGGACCTCGAGGCCGGTCTCCCCGGTTCCGGGGGCGGGGATGGCGAGGCCAGTGTACCAGAGGAGGGACGAACGGGCCGTGGGCGGGGCGGGCGGCTATAATCGGGCGGTGGCGCTGTACGTTGCGTATTTCCGGTTCAAGGAAGGGGCGAGCCTGCTGACGGGGCTGGAGGCGTTCGAGCGGAGGAAGACGTTCGCGCACCCCACGCAAGCGGCGGTGGTGGGCGAGTACTGGGTGAACGCGGCGGCCGACCAGCCGCAGGTGGTGGTGGTGTGGGAGGCGGAAGACGAAGGGCCGGGCGACTACTACGAGGCCGCCTGGGGGGATCTCTTCGAGATCACGATCGGGCAGGCGACGCGGCCCGTTTCAGAGCTGCCGGAAGAGCTGCCTGGGAACCTGCGAGGGTTGTAGGTCCGCAGTGAGGAAGTACGGGAGTAACGGAGTATCGGGACAGCCGCGCCACCCTGATACTCCGGAACCCCGAAACTCCGCGCGTTACCGGCCTTTGAACTGGGGCTCGCGGCGTTCGGCGAAGGCGCTGAGGCCTTCCTTGAAGTCGTCGCTCTGGAAGAGGGGGAGGAGCTGCAGGTAGATGTGGTCGACCGCTGCCTCGAAGGTCTCGTCCTGGCCGAGGCGCATCATGCGCTTGGTGGACTGGACGCTCAGCGGTGCGTTGTTCGCGATCTTGGTGGCCATCACAGTGGCTTCGGCCATGAGCTGGTCGTGGGGGACGACCCTGTTCACGAGGCCCATCTCAAGGGACTTCTGGGCATCGAGGACGTCACCGAGGAAGGCAACTTCGGCGGCGCGGGCCCAGCCGAGGAGCCGGGGGAGATACCAGCAGCCGCCGGACTCGGGGAGGACGCCACGCTTGGCAAAGACCGCGCCCATCTTGGCGTGTTCGCTGGCGATGCGGATGTCGCAGCCGAGGGCGAGGTCCATGCCGTAGCCGGCGGCGGCGCCGTTGAGGGCGCAGATGATGGGCTTGTCCATGCGGTTGATGACGATGGGCGGCGAGTTGTGGAGGTCGAAGAGGCGATAGCCGGGGCGCCCGACTCCGAGGCCGTCGCCGGAGGTTTCGTTCTTGAGGTCGAGGCCGGCGCAGAAGCCGCGGCCGGCACCGGTGAGGATAACGACGCGGACCGAGGGGTCGAGGTTCGCCGCCTGGAGGGTGGTGGAGAGGGCGCCGAGCATGGGGCCGCTGATGGCGTTGAGGCGATCGGGGCGGTTGAGGGTAATGGTGAGGATGTTTCCGGACTGGTCGACGATCAGTTCTTCGGTCGGGGAAGCTGGGACGGCCAAAGGGTTGACTCCGTTTCGCGGTGAGGTTGCGATGCGAGTGTGGCATCCCGCGGGGAGGTCGGCAACCGGGGTTAGCGGAGGAGGAATTCGCGGAGGGTTTTGCCGGAAGTGCGGAAGGTGCCGGCTGCATCCTTGCCGATGTAGCGGAAGTGCCAGGGCTCGTAGATGTAGCCGGTGACGGATTCCTTGCCGGGTGGGTAGCTCATGGCGAAGCCGTACTTCCAGGCGTTCGCCGCGAGCCACTTGCCTTCTGGGGTGTCGCCGAAGTCCTGCGTGAGCGCGTTGGCGACGGCTGGGGAGGTGATGTCCATTGTGGTCCCGAGCTGGTGCTCGCTGTGACCGGGGCGGGCGCTCTGGCGTTCGGCCTGTTCACGGCCATAGGTTGCGACTTCGTTGTTGAATGTCACGACCTGGGTGTCGTAGCTGCGGTAGCCGCTGTTTCCGTAGATCTGGTGGCCTTCCTTCGCGGCAGCCTGGAACATTTCGACCAGGGCGTTGGCGGCGGCGGCGCGGAGGTACTGCGTCCCGTTCGCCGAATACTGCGCCGGGATCGCCTGCAGGTCAGTGGGTACGCAATCGGAAGCCAGGCGGTGCTGCTTGTCCAGCGGGGCGAGAATGTCGCCGCAGGGGACGAGAGGGGAGTTGTCCTCGCCGTTCGGCGCCTGGGTGGGAGGCGGTGTGGGGGTGGCCGTGGGGCCGTTGGGCTTCGCGGTTGGGCTTGTGGCGCCGGGGGTGGACTCGCTGGTGTTGGTGGCAGAGGGGTCGATGTGGACGACTGTGGCGGAGGATGCCTCGTCGTCGCCGCAAGAAGAGAGCGCCGCAGCAGCGAGAAGCCCGAGGGCAAGAAGCGTCGAGGTGCGGGCTCTCATTCGAACCAGCTTAGCCGCGGGGTTCGTTGTGTCCCATTTCCGCGGCGCGGGAGGTAAGGGTGCAGTCAGGATCCGCGGAGTGCGGCGATCCGGGGATCGCGCTGGACGTCATCGACGAAGGCGCGGAGGAGGGCGTTGGTGACGGCGGGCTGTTCGAGCTGGAAGAAGTGGCCGGTGCCGGGGATGGGCTCCTGGCGGAGGAACATGGCGACTTCGCGAAGCCAGGCGGGGTCCCCGAGCGGCTTTTCGGCCCAGATGGCCATGAAGGGCTTCTGGTCGGCCTGCTTGACGAGTTCGACCATGCGCTCACCGAAGACGGCCGAGTTCGAAAGCATGCCGGAGACGACTTCCGCAGGGCAGGAGAGCATGACATCGCGGACGTGCTGCTTGATGGCGTCCGAGGTGCCTTCGACGAAGAATCCTTCGACCATGGCGCCGATGCCTGCAACCGTCCCGGCGGCTGCGATGCTGGCCGCGAAGGCGTCGAACCCGCCGGGGGCGTGCTTTCGGTAGGGCGAGTCGCCAGCGACGATGCCGAGGACGAGCTCCGGGTGGCGGTCGTTGAGGAGGAGGGCGACGAGCCCGCCGAGGCTGTGTCCAACGATGATGGCCGGGCCTACTCCAAGCGCGCGCATCGCGGCGGCGACGTCGTCGGCCTGCTGGGTGATGTCGTAAGGGCCGGCGGGGGAGGCGGCGCCACGGCCGCGGAGGTCGACGCTGAGGCAGCGATGGTCGCGCCTGAGGTCATCGACCTGGGGCTGCCAGAAGCTGTGGTCGCAGGCGAGGCCGTGGATGAAGACGAAGGGCGGGCCACCGGCACCTTCTTCGTAGACGGCGATTGGAAGGCCGGGGGCGGCCCTGGTCACGAGCGGGACCCCCGCCGGCCCTTGTGGCTGTTGCGGGCGGCAAGGAGCCGCATGGCGCCGATGGTGGCGACGTGGACGGCAGCGGAACCGGCTGCTTTGCCCGCACGAGTCGCGACGGTGCTTCGCTTCTTCAGCTTCTTCCGGTCGACCCTGCGGACGGCCGCGCGGACGGCAAGAGGCGCGGTCTTCGACTGCTCGCCGAGAGCGTGGAGGACGTCGCCGGCGGCGGCACGGGCTCGGTCGAGATCGACTTCGCCGGCGCGGGCGCGGGCGCGGGCAGCCGAGGAGCGGCCGGCGGCGGCGAGTTCGGCGGCGAGGTTCCCGGCGCGGCGCTGGGCGCGATCGACATCGATTGTGCGGCGGTGGGAGTTGGCTTCGGGCCTGAGACCTGGCATGGCGCGGGGACCGGAGCGGCGCTTCTTCGTGAAGTAGATGGCGCCAACGAGGGCGGCGACGGCGGCCACGGCTCCGGCGACGAGCACGAGGGTGCCTGGCCCGCGGCGGCGGCACGATTCTTCGATCTCTACGAGTTCGGCCAAGGGCAGGGGCTGTTCGGGCGATGGTGCGAGGCGGCCAGCTTCGAGGTCGGCGAGGAATGCCTGGACGGATTCGGTGAAGTCGTCGGGGTTGTCGCCGGGGACGCTATGGCCGGCGCCGGGGACAACGACGAGGCGGGCGCGCTGCATCTCACGGGCGGCGCGCTCGGCCGTCTCCTGGGTGAGGACATCGCTTTCGCCGCCGCGGACGACGAGCGTGGGCACGATCACGGAGCGGAAGAGCTGCCAGGATTCGTCGTTGCTGACTTCGCTGCCAATGCGGAGGCCGTTGTTGGGTTCGCGGAAACGGCGGTCGAACTTCCAGGTCCACTTTCCGCTGTCGAGTTGCTTGAGGCGGTGGCGCATGCGCTCGCGGATGTTTTCGATGCTGCGCCGGGGGTTGAAGTGGTGGGTCATCTGGACGAATTCTTCGAAGTCCAGTTCGTCGGGTCCGCGGGTGAAGCGGACGATGTTGTCGACGCCTTCCTTCGCGGATTCGGGGCCAACGTCGACGAGGACGAGGGCGCGGACATGGGCGGGATGCTGGACGGTGTAGGCGACAGAATTGAGCCCACCCATACTGTGGCCGATGAGGACGAAGCGGTCGATGCCGAGGGCCTCGCGGAAGCCTTCGAGGTCGTTGACGAAGGCATCGCGGCTGTAGTCGCCCTCGGGAGACCAATCGCTGTCGCCGTGGCCGCGCTGGTCGAGGGCGATGAGGCGATAGCGATCCTGCATGCGGAGGGCGAACTCATCGAACATGTGGCCGGAGACGCCGAAGCCGTGGAGCATGACGACGGGTGGCGCGGCGGGGTCCCCCCACTCCTGGTAGTGGAGTTTGAGGTCGCGGACGTAGACGTCGCGTTCGATATAGGGTGTCGTGACCATGGGGCCCACCTCCTGCACGATCCTGCAGCCGACGAGGGTTCGGCCTGTATTCGATGATAGCAGGAGCGGTGCGAAACGCGACCGGTCAGGCGAGGGGACGGAGTCCCTGTTCGGCGAGAAGCTGGTTGTGGTTGCGGACGACAGAATCGCCCTGATAGGCGAAGCCGCCGCCGGGATTGAATGAATAGTCATAGGCGGCGCGGACGGCGTATTCGCCGGTGTAGCCTGCCCGGACGCCGGCGTGCCAGGCCTCGGCGAGACCACGGGCGCCACGGTCGGCGTTGACTTCGGGGTCGAAGCGCGTGTCGCCCATGCCGGCGCCGTAGCCCTGGTCGTGGAGCTGGAAGAGGCCAACGGAATGACCGCTGTCGCCGACGGCATCGGCGCGGCCGCCGCTTTCGGAGAGCATGACGGCCTTGAGGAAGAGCGGGGGGACGTTGTACTTCTGGCCGAGACGGTTGAGGAGCGCGTCCCACTGGCCGGGGGAACCGCTGGCTGCAGACGATTGGACCGGGGTGTGGGGTTGGATGGCCGCGGTGGTGGTTCGGGACGACCGGGAGGACTTCGCGGCCGGTCCGGGAGAGGCTGCGCGCACCCGGGCGGTCGAGGGGGCCGGGACCGACCCGGTGCGGAGGGCGCGGGCGAGCGCCCCGGCTTCGTGGAGCGAGACGTGAGGGAGGGCGGCGGCGGCCGAGGCGGTCCGATCGATGGCCATTGCAGGCGGAGGATAGTACGTTTGCGGCGGCTTCCCTATCGGCGAAGTCCTCGATTTCCGCTGGCGGCAGCCATGAGAGGTGCACGATGCCTGAGGCACGAATCCCCGATCCCACGCTGATGGCGCGGCTGCATTTGAGCGTGAAGGGCGTGGACTGGGCCGCGTCGCTGGTGAAGCCGTACCAGCACCAGGCGATCGAGGGAGAGTGGACGGCGCATCAGCAGGTCTTCCACCTGATCGCGACGGAGACGCTGAACTTTCAGCCGCGAATCCGGCGGATGGTGACGGAGGACCGCCCGGCGTTCGCTTCGTGGGACAGTGAGGGGTACATGCGCAGCCACTACGACCGCAGCGAGAAGATCGAGGCGCTGGCGGAGCGGTTCATGGTGGAGCGCGGGGCGACGGTGGAGCTCTTCAAGGGGCTTGCGCCGGAGGAATGGAAGCGGCAGGGAACCTGGCCGGATGGCCGAGTCGTGGACCTTGCGTGGGTGGCGGAGAAGGTGCTCTGGCACGCGCTGGACCACTTCGCCTGCCTGCTAGACATGCACGGGGAGTTCGAGCCCTTGCAGGCGCCGCGCTGGGATGCCTGACCCTCACCCCGGCCCTCTCCCGCGAAGCGGGAGAGGGAGGAAACCTATCCGCGCTTTTTCGAACAGCGGCGAGCCTGCACGGACGGGATTAGGCGATGTGGATTGCCTCGTACCGGCCGGAGAGGAGCGCCTGGACGAGGGATTGCTCGTCCTCGATGGGGTCTTCGAAGCGAGTGGCGGCGCGGCCGATTTCGGCGGGAGTATGCGCGTCGGAGCCACCGATGCCTGGGAGCCGGAAGCCGCGGGCGAGACCGCTGGCAGCCAGGTTCTGAAGGCGGGAATCCGAGCCGTTGATGGCTTCGACCGAAGCGAAGTACTCGACGGTCTGGCGGCTCACCTTGAGGAGGCCGTCGCGGGCGGGATGAGCGAGAAAGAGGAGTCCCCCGGCGCGTTCGGCCGCGGCGAAGGCGGCTTCGCCGGTGGCGAGATGGGCAGGCCCGGGCGGCAAGCCGAAAGCGAGGACGTGCCCCATGTCGGTGGTGAGTTCGACCGCCGTGAGGACGAGAAAGCGGGTGCGCTTGCGAAGAGCGGCAACCTCGGTGGGGGACCAGAATCGGTCGTGTTCGGTCAGGCAGATGCCGTCGACGCCGCGAGCGCGGGCGAGGTCGATCGCCTCTTCCGGCTGCATGGCGCTGCATTGGGAGCGGGGGAGGGTGTGGCAGTGAAGGTCAATGACGGTCAACGCGGAAGTTTCGTCCTGTAGATCTCGCCGAGGAGTTCGAGGAAGCCTGCCATGGGCCCGGATTGGGGCTTGTTGCGGCGGTACATGACGGCGATGTCGCGTTCGACCGGGCCGGCGGCTTCGATGTGGACCTTGTGGAGCGTGCCGAGCTTGATTTCGCGGTCGACGGAGACTTCCGGGAGGAGGGCGATGCCGAGGTTGGCTTCGACCATCTTCTTCGTGGCTTCGATGCTGTCGAGCTGCATCTGCTGGTGGGGGACGACGCCGAGGTCGCGGAAGAGGCTGAGGATCATGCCATGGTAGCCGGAGTCGCGGTCGAAGAGGATGAGTGACTCGTCGGCGAGGTCATCGACCTTGACGGACCCGCGTTTGGCGTAACGGTGTTCGGAGGAGACGACGAGGACGAGTTCGTCTTTGTAGAGGACGATCGTGCGGACGTCGGGATGGGAGATCGGGCGGCCGAAACCGACCTGGACGTCGTCGTCGAGGACGAGTTGGAGGACTTCATCGGAGTGCCCGGTGCGGACGAGGACGTCGACGCCCGCGCGGTTGTCGCAGTAAATCTTGAGGAGGCGGGGGAGGACGTAGGTGCCGACGGCGGGGGCAGTACCGATCATGAGGCGGCCAGCGGTGCCGTCGCGGGTACCTTCGAGGACGGTGAGCCCATCCTGGAGGGTGCGGAGGACGCGCTGGGCGTAGGGAAGGAAAGCGCGGCCGGAGTCGGTGAGCTTGACGCCGCGGCCCATGCGTTCGAACAGGATCTGGCCGACTTCGCGTTCAAGGGCCTGGATGCGGTTGCTCAGGGAAGGCTGGGCGACGTTGAGGATGTCGGCTGCGCGGCTGAAGCTGCCGCAGTCGGCGGCGGCGATGAATGCGTCGAGTTGGGCGAGTTCCACGGGATAGCTCAGCTTTCAGCCATAAGTTGGTGCTATGGCTGAACGATACAAGATCGACGAGGCATAGGCCAGAGCTAACGATCCATTCACGGAACGGTGGCGTTGGGCTGTTTCTGCGGGGTTCGCGGGCTAATCGAAGAAGCAGCCCATGACCCAGTTCATGACGTCGGTGGCGGTGACGAGGGCGACAAGCTCGCCGTCGCGGGTGAGGGGGATGTGGCGAAAGCCGCCGGCGCCCATCTTGTTGAGGACCACGGCCATGGTGTCGTCTTCACGAAGGAAGACGGGGTCGGGGGTCATGACTTCGCGGACGGCAAGGGCCATGGCCCCGTCGCGGCCGGCGACGGACTTGAGGACGTCGCGCTCGGTGAAGATGCCGACGATGGCGCGGTGATCGATGATGACGACGGCGCCGTTGGGGTCTGACGCGAGGAGCTCCACGGCTTCACGCACGGTGGCACCGGCGCCAATGCTGAGGGGTTTCGAGAGCCGGGCTTCGCCGATGGGGCGGAGGAGGTCGCTATCGGAAGTGGGCTGGAACATCTCCGGGAGGTCGAGGTGGGCGAGGTCTGACTGGCAGCCGTCGCAGTGTTCCGAGCCGGGGATGTTCTCCGTCCCGCAGCTGGGGCAGATGTTGGAGCGGCGGTTTGCGGTTGGCATGAGTTAGCTCCTGAAACAAGTTTAGGCCACCTTCCACGGGGAGGGCGGCCCAACCACTGTGCGAATGCGACGTCGGGGCGCCCGCAGCTAGGAGACCTCCCAGGTCTCACCGCTGCGGAGCAGCTCACCGAGGTCACCTTTCCCCTTGGCGACGGCCTCGTCGACCTGGCGGGCGACGAGCTGGTCGAAGGTGGGGGCTTCGACGTTGCGGAAGATGCCGACGGGGACGGGGTAGGCCGGGTAGTCCATGCCGACGAGGATGTTGGCGAGCATTGGGTTTTCGGCGCGCGCGTCGTGGATAAGGAGCCCGTCATCGTCGCCGGCGTTGTGGACGACTTCGGGGGTGAAGCCGTTGAGGCGGACGCCGTGTTCGTGGTCGTTGCCGAAGCGGAGGGGTGCGCCGTCTTCGAGGTAGACCATGCGCTCCTGGCGAACTTCCTTGTCGGTGAAGGCGGCAAAGGCGCCGTCGTTGAAGATGTTGCAGTTCTGGTAGACCTCGACGAACGACGTGCCCTTGTGCTGGGTGGCCTGGTAGAGGGTGTCTTCGAGGTGCTTGGTGTCGCGGTCGATGGTGCGGGCGGCGAAGGTGGCGCCGGCGGCGAGGGCGATCCGGAGAGGGTTCAGGGGCGACTCGGTGGTGCCGTAGGGGCTGGACTTGGTCACTTTGCCGAACTCGGAGGTGGGCGAGAACTGGCCCTTGGTGAGGCCGTAGATGCGGTTGTTGAAGAGGATCACGTTGAGGTCGACGTTGCGGCGCATGGCGTGGAGAAGGTGGTTGCCGCCGATGCTGAGGCCGTCGCCGTCGCCGGTGACGACGAAGACGGTGAGTTCGGGGCGGGCGGTCTTGAGGCCGGTGGCAAGCGTGAGCGCGCGGCCGTGGATGCTGTGGAAGCCGAACGTCTCAACGTAGTAGGGGAAGCGGCTGGAGCAGCCGATGCCGCTGATGAAGACGATGTTTTCGCGGGGGATGCGAAGGGCGGGGAGCATCTTCTGCATCTGGGCGAGGATGGAGTAGTCGCCGCAGCCGGGACACCAGCGGACTTCCTGGTCGGAGACGAAGTCCTTGCGGGTGAGGATGGGCAGGTCGGCGATGAGGTCTGGCCGGTTGGTCGCGGGAGCAGTCATGGCCTTAGCCTCCTGCCAGCACAGAGGCCGGGCCGAACTTGAGTGTGTAGGGGCCGGTGAGGCCGAGGACTTCGTCGATCTTGCCTTCGATCTCGGTGATCTTGAAGGGCTGGCCGGCGATCTTGTTGAGGCCAACGGCATCCACGAGGAACCTGGCCCGGATGAGCAGGGAGAGCTGGCCGGTGTTCAGTTCGGGGATGAGGACTTTCTTGTAGCTGGCGAGGACTTCGCCGAGGTTGGCCGGGAAGGGGTTGAGGTGGCGGAGGTGAGCGGAAGCGACGCTCTTGCCCTGCTTGCGGGCATTTTCGGCGGCGCTGGTGAGGGCGCCATAGGTGCCGCCCCAGCCGAGGACGAGGAGGTCGCCGGACTTCGGGCCGAGGACTTCGAGCGGCGGGATGTCCTGGACGATGCGGGCGACGCGCTCGGCGCGGGCGAGGGTCATGGTGTGATGGTTCAGCGGGTCATAGCTGATGTCGCCGGTCTGGCCCGACTTCTCGATCCCGCCGATGCGGTGTTCGAGCCCGGCCTGGCCGGGGACAGCCCAAGGGCGGGCGAGCGTCTGCGTGTCGCGCTGGTAGGGGTTGAATTCGCCTTCGGGCTTGACGGCGTAGCTGTGCTCGATGCGGGGGAGGTCATCGACGCTGGGGATGCGCCAGGGTTCGGAGCCGTTCCCGATGTAGCCGTCGCTGAGGAAGATGACGGGGACCATGTACTTGAGGGCGATCCGGAAGGCTTCGATGGCCATAGAGAAACAGTCGGAGGGAGTGCAGGGGGCGATGATGCAGACGGAGGAGTCGCCGTTGCGGCCGAACATCGCCTGGAGGAGGTCGGATTGCTCGGTCTTAGTGGGCATGCCGGTGCTAGGGCCGGCGCGCTGGACGTTGACGACGACGAGCGGGAGTTCGGTCATCACGGCGAGGTTGAGGGCTTCGCTTTTGAGGGCGAGGCCGGGGCCGCTGGTGCCGGTGAGTCCGAGGTGTCCGCCGTAGGCCGCGCCGATCGCGGAACCGATGGCGGCGATCTCGTCCTCCGCCTGGAAGGTCTTGATCCCGAAGTTCTTCATCTTCGAGAGTTCATGGAGGATGTCAGATGCGGGAGTGATGGGGTAGCTGCCGTAGAACAGCGGCAGACCGCTGAGGACCGATGCGGCGACGAATCCCATGGCGGTCGCTTCGTTGCCGCTGATGTGGCGGTAGAGGCCGGGTTCGACGCGGGCGGGGGCGACTTCGTAGCGGTGGTGGAAGAGTTCGGTGGTTTCGCCGAAGTTGTAGCCGGCGCGAAGGGCGTTGAGGTTCGCTTCGAGGACGTCCGGGCGGCGCCGGAACTGTTCGTTGGCCCACTTGATGGTGGTCTCCATCGAGCGGCCGTAGAGCCAGAGGATAAGGCCGAGGGCGTAGAAGTTGCGGGACCGAAACTTGTCCTTGGCGTTGAGGGGTGAGCCTTCGAGGGCGAGTTCGTTCTGGCGGGTGATGTCGATGCGGACGACCTGGAAGGCCGCGAGGGAGCCATCTTCCAGGGGGTTCACGGTGTAGGCGGCCTTTTTCAGGTTGGTGGGATTGAACTCGTCTTCATCGACGATGAGGAGGCCGCCGGGGCGAAGGTCGCCGATGTTGACCTTGAGGGCCGCCGGGTTCATGGCGACGAGGACATCCGGGGCATCGCCGGGGGTGCGGATGTCGGTGGAGGCAAAGGAAAGCTGAAAGCCGGAGACGCCGGGAAGCGAGCCGGTGGGGGCGCGGATTTCGGCGGGGATATCCGGGAACGTTGCGAGGTCGTTGCCGAAGACGGCGCTGGTCTTGGTGAACTGCGTACCGGTCAGTTGCATCCCATCGCCGGAGTCGCCAGCGAAGCGGATGGTGACCCGTTCGAGTGACTCGACGGCGCGTTCGGCACGGACAGGGGATTCAGTGGTCATGTGGCTGTGCTATCCACCCTCTTGTTTTTCCATCACCTGGTGGGGGCGTGGAGGTAAGTTCAGGATTTCTTCGGGGTAGGCTTCGGCGAGGTGGGTGAGGATGTCTCCGAGCCGGACGAGGCCGATGACGGAGTCTCCCTCCACGACGGGGAGCGTTCGATAGTGGTATCTCCGCATCGTCGCGATAGCCTCGGCGACGGTGCTGCGAGCGGAAATGGTGCGAGGTTCGAGAGTAAGGACGGCCGCAGAGAGGGGCTGCCCCCAATCGAACCCTTCCCCCATGCACTTCGTCAGGACATCGCGTTCCGTGAAGATGCCGGTGAGCAGGCCGTGTTCGGTGGCGAGGACGCAGGAGCGGGAGCCGTCACGCATGATCGCGACGGCTTCACGGACGGAATCGCCGGGGGAGACGAAGGGAGCTTCGACTAACGGCAAATCGGCCAGGGTCTGGCTGAGGAAGTGGGTGAGCCGGGAGCGATCCATTCAGGCCTGCCGTCTGTCGCGTGCCGGCAGGGAAGTGATGCACACGCACCACCCTTCCCTTACCTCGGGTAGTGTAGCGCGTCCGCGCCAGGTGTGCAGCGCGGGGGGAGGGAGGAAAACCCTTAGAGCGGTCCCTGATTTCTCGCTCCGGCAACCGAATTCACCGGACCGTCCCCTGTGGCCCGGGTGTGGCGAGTCGATATTCAGGGTGACGGTCATACACCTCGGGAGTACAAGGCGCGGATGGCTTCGAACGCTTCTATCCAAACGGTCAAAGCTGACTTCCTCGACCCTTCACTGTACGAAGACCCGGGGATCTCCGGGGTCCCTCGGATCAGCCGGGGGACGCTGCTGACGGCGCTGAGCCGGGCATTCGACCTGGCGGAGGGGCGGAAGCCGGGGCACGCGCAGCGCGTCGCCTACATCGGCGTGTACCTTGCGGGCGAACTGGGCATGGACCCGGCGCGCATCGAAGAGGTGTTCTTCAGCTGCCTGCTGCACGACGTGGGAATGGCGGCAACGGCGCCGGGACCGCGCGTGGACACGGGCCGTGGTTCGAAGTTTATTTCGGGCAGCGCGAGCGCGGCCGACGTGCTGGCAAGCGTGCCGAGCGGCGGCTGGGGCGATGTCATTCACGCGCTGACGCTGCACTGTGAGATGGGCGCGAGGATCGCCCGGAAGCTGGGCCTCGGGGAGACCGTGGCGCGAGCGGTCGCGAACCACCACGACTGCTGGGACGGTTCCGGGTTGCCAGGTTCGGTGGCGGGCGACCGGGCGCCGCTGGTGGCGCGGGTGACCGCCGTGGCCGACCGGGTGGAATCGATGATCGACGCGGAGGGCTCGCCGCTGCTGGTGCGAAAGCGTGGCCCGCAGCTCGTGCGTGAGATGGCGGGACGCGAACTCGACCCGGAGCTGGCGGAACACATGGCGAAGCTGGCCGCGAAGGACGCGTTCTGGCTGGGCTTTTATGACAACGACCTTCCCTCGGCGCTGATGTCGCTGAACTACGGCGGGATCATGAACCGGGAAGATCTGTTCGACTTCATTGGCGTGATCAGCGACGTGGTGGACGGCCGCAACGGGCGGGACACGGGCCGGGGCCGCCGGGTTGCCGACCTTTCACGACGGATGGCGCTCACCTGCGACATGACGGAGCGGCGGGCCGACCTGGTGAAGGTTGCGGCGCTGCTGCAGGACGTGGGGACGCTGGGCGTGCCGGCGCAATTCCTGAGCAAGCCGGACATCCTGACGATTGATGAGATGTCGGCGGTCCAGCTGCACCCGATCTACGCGCGGGACATTCTCAGCGAAGTCCCTGGGCTTGGGGCGGCAGCGTGGTGGGTTGGCTGCCACCACGAACGCATCGATGGCAAAGGCTACCCGGGGATGCTGGAAGGCGACGAAGTACCGGTCGAGGCCCAGATCATCGGGATGTGCGAAGCCTACGACGCACTGACGAGCGACCGACCCTACCGCCGGGCGATGTCTGCGGCGGATGCAATTGAAGTGATGCGAGGACTGGGTGCCACCCGGTTCGACGCTTACCTGCTGGCGCGCTTCGAAAGCGTTGCCGGCCCGTTTTAGGCTTGATGGGGAGAGAACGCCCCTGACTGGCACCACCCGCTTTGGAAGAGGCCCCCTCACGGGGGCCTTTTCCGTGTCAGGGCTTGTGGGCTGGCAACGAAACGGATCTACAATGCGGCGGCGCACCCAGAGGAGGCCTCATGAACATCCGCGTCGTTTCCGTATCGCGCCAGGTTGGCACTGCCGGCGAAGAGGTCGCGCAGGCACTGGCGCCGCGGCTCGGGTTTCGCTACATCGACTACCAGGTGATCCAGGCGGCGGCCCAGGAAGCGGGAGTATCGCCGGAAACGGTGAGCGAATCCGAACACACGCCGTCGCTGGTGACGCGCATTTTGGAGGCGTTGGCGCGGAACCCGAGCATGCCGGTGGCTGCCTGGGCAGACCCGGTGCCGCTGACCACAAGCCCGCTCTTCACATCAACGGACTACCGGAAGTTCGTCGAGAACGTCATCCGCGACCTCGCGGGGCAGGGGAACTGCGTCATCGTCGGGCACGGGGGCCAGGTGATCCTTCGGGACCGGGTGGATACGCTGAGGGTGCTGGTGACCGGTTCGGCGCAGGTCCGGGCCCGGCGGATCATGACCGGGATGGGAGTGGACGAGAAGACAGCGCTGCGGACCGTGGAGCGGACCGACAGCGAGCGGATCGAGTACTTTCGCCGGGTCTACGAAACAGGATGGCTAACCGCTTGTACCTACGACCTCTGTTTGAACACCGACCGGATGACGCCCGAGCAGGCGGCACAACTCGCAGAAGCGGCGGCGTTGCTGCGCTAGTGGCGCTGGTCGCGGGCCTCGCGCTGCTTGGCGCATGTGGCGGCGACGACGACACGGAAGGGACGACCCCGACGGCCGCGGTAACCTCGCCGCGCGCGCTGACGGCCGCCGGGGTGCTGCCAGCCGTCACCGGGTACGAAAACACGAACCCGGAGAAGGTGGCGGCGCCGGGCGGTCTCGATATCGTCTTTTCGCTGTACCGGAAGGCGGGGACGCAGGACGTGAACGCCCGTGTGGAGACGCGGGTGTACGCGACCGATTCCGACGCGAAGGCCGACTACGCCGCGCAGGCACAGGGATGGAAGAACCCGCCGCCGGGGCTCTTCGGTCCGAACCTGCGGAATGCGGATGGACCGGCGCTGACGGGGATGGCCGAAGCGACGGCTTACGTGGCCCAGACGAAGGACGCGCAGGGGCTGCGGGTGTACACGGACGTGTATCGCGTGGGCCGGGTGATCGTGGTGCAGCACGTCTTGAGCGCGGACGAGGGTTCGGCCGGGGTGCTGCGGAAGGCACTGGCGGATTCGGTGAAGGCGAAGGTGGGGTAGGCAGGGGGCGTCCTTACCCTGGCGGAGGTTCTCTGGCGGGCTTGGGGCGCGTATCTTCCCCGGCATCACCTTGTTGGGGGCCGCCATGACCCAGGTTTTCGAAGAGCGCGTGCGGCGGCTGCCGTTCGCATTTACCCACCTTGACCCCTCGGTGCGCCGCGACGTGGTGTACTTGGAGGCGACTGACACCGCCCACAGCTTCGGGGTGCTCTACCGGCCGGCCGGGCGGGAACCGAAGACGGCGGTCTACCTGATGCACCCGCGGGGGGAGTTCACGAGGCACTACGTGGTGCCGGGTCTGACGGCGCGCGGATACGCGGTCTTCGGGCAGAACAGCCGGTACCTCAATAACGACACCGACATGGTCCACGAGCGGCTGCTGTTCGACATCGCCGCGGGCATGCGCTACCTGAAGGACGCGGGGTTCGAGAAGATCGTGCTGTTGGGGAACAGCGGCGGCGGGTCGCTGCTGGGGTTCTACCAGTCGCAAGCCGAGCAGGCGCCGGGCGACCGTCTGCGCTGGACGCCCGGCGGGGAATTGGTGAGCCTTGCCGAAGAGGTGATGCCGGAAGGCGACCTCTACATCGCGGTGGCGGCCCATCTCGGCGAAGGGCGGTTCATGCTGAACGTCCTGGACCCCGCGGTGGTGGACGAAGGCAACCCGCTGGCGACGGACGCGGACTGGGACATGTACAACCCCGAGAACGGGTACGAACCGTTCCCGAAGGCGAGCACGTACGACGCGACGTGGCTGGAGGCCTACCGGGTGCGGCAACGGGAGCGCAACCGGCGACTGGACACGGTAGCGCGCGAATACCTGGCGGACCACGCCTACTTCCGGGCGCAGGCGCGGGAACCCGGTTTCGCGGCGCTGCCGATGGAGACACGGGGGCTGGTGACGCGGCATGCGCGGCTGGGGCGGTACATGGTGATCTACCGAACGCTCGCGAACCCGGCCTACCTGGACGGCTCAATCGACCCGAGCAGGCGGCCGTTGGGGAGCATCTTTTCGCCCGGCGACCCGATCATCGGGAATTACGGGCCGGGCGGGCTGGCGCGGGTGATGACGCCGCGGGCGTGGCTGAGCACATGGAGCGGCCTGAGCAGCCAGGCGGACCTGCCAGACACGATCCAGGGGGTGACGGTCCCGACGTTGCTCGTCTACGCCGACGGGGACTGCGACATCTTCCCGGCGGAGCAGCGGGAGTTGCTGGAGAAGAGCGGCGCGAAGGACAAGCGCCTCGTGGACCTGCCGTGGGCGGACCACTACTTGCACCCGGTGGGCGAGGAGGGGCGGAAGCTGGCGGACCCGCGGGAGCGGATCATCGACCTGATCGTGCCGTGGATGGAGGAGCGGCTGTAGGGACGGCCTCAGCTGGAGCGGATGGCGAGGACGGCGGCGGCGAGCAGGACCAGATGGAGCATGCCGGAGGAACCGATAAGCCAGAGGCCGGCGGCGCGCTCGCGGGCGTGGACGGCGACACCGAGGACGGTGTTCGCGGCGAGGATGCCGACGGACAGGTAGACGACGCGGAGGAGTTCGCTCTTGTTGCCGACGCGGACGACGCCGCCGAGGGCCGGGAAGTCGAGCTGGATGACGTCCGGGAGTCCGGGGTACTGGGCGTAGACGTAGCCGCCAAGGACGACGGCGGCCACGACCGAGAGGGCGACGGCGTAGAGGGCGACGTGGTCGCGCCAGAACGGGAGGGCGGCGATGCCGGTGGCGGTGGCGCGCTGGGGGTGCTGGTCGACCGGGGCCATGGCGGCGCGGGACTGGACTTCTTCGGCAAAGGCGGCCTGGTCGATGACGGTGAGGGCGTACGACTCTTCGGTGGTGACGATATAGAGGAGTTCGTCCGGGGTGCTGTGGGTCGAATAGAAGAGGGTGTAGCCGAGGCGCTTCACGTCGGCGCCGCCAACGTGGCATCCCCACCAGTTGAGGCCGGCGACGTGGGCTTCATCGAGCGTGCGGCCGGGGAGCATCCGCTGGATGGTGTCGAGGGGAATGACGACGCGGCGGAAACCCCAGCGGATGGTGAGGGCGGACTGGTCGATGACGTAGGCGAGGCGGGCGACGGAGTAGGCCCAGTTCGCGAAGACCACGGCGAGGCCGACGAGGACGGCCGTCGCCAGCCAGGCGAGGAAGGTCTTGAACTCGGCTTCGGCGCCGATGGCGAGTCGGCCTGTAAGCACGGCAAGGGCCGCCGCCCAGGCTGCGAAGGCCCCACCCACGATCACGCCGAGGGCGCGAGGCGGGTGGAAGGCGGCTTCGTTCAGCGGGAGACGCGGACGCGGGCGGGCGTGCACCAATGCCTGTACTTCTCGTTCTTGCCGCGGATGGCGTCGTAGAAAAGCTCGCTGAGCTTACGGGTGATGGGGCCGGGGACGCCGGCGCCGACGGGTCTGCGGTCGACTTCGACGACGGGAGTAAGGTGGGCCGCGGTGCCCGTCATGAAGAGTTCGTCGCAGACGTAGAGCTCGGAGCGGTCGATGGTACGTTCGACGGTCTCGATGCCGAGTTCGTCTTTGGCGAGCTGGGCGACGGTGGCGGCGGTAATGCCTTCGAGGACGTTGTCGGCCGGGCCGGGCGTGATGAGCTTGCCCTTGCGGATCATGAAGATGTTTTCGCCGCTGCCTTCGGAGACGTGGCCGTCTTCGTTGAGCATGATCGCTTCATCGAAGCCGTTGAGGTTGGCTTCGGTCTTGGCGAGGGCGCTGTTGGCATAGATGCCGGTGACCTTTGCCCGCGGGGGGATGCCGGTATCGTTGACGCGGCGCCAGGTGCTGGTGTGGCAGCGGGCGGAGTCAGGGAGGTAGGCGGGGAAGGGAGTCACGAAGATGAGGGTGTCATGTTCGAGGTTGTGGAGGCGGACGCCGAGCTGTTCGGAGCTGGTGTAGACGAGGGGACGAAGGTAGACGTCCTCGGTGAAGCCGCTGCGTTCGACGATTTCGACGCTGAGGTCGCAGAGGCGGTCCACGGAGTCCTTCATGTTGAGCATCATGATCCGGGAGCTCATGGCGAGCCGTTCGAAGTGTTCGCGGAGGCGGAAGAGGTAGTGGCAGCCGTCGTCCTGGTTCCAGTTGCCGCGAATGCCTTCGAATACCGCGGTGCCATAGTGGAGGGCGTGGGTGCTGACGCTGATCTTCGCCTGCTCCAGGGGGACGACTTCGCCGCGGAAGTACGCGTACGGTGTAGGCATCGACGGTTGCTCCTTGGCCCGGGGCTGCCGGGGATTCGATAAGTATACGTCTCCGCCGGCGTGGGACTAGACGAAGCGGTTTACTTGCGGCCGAAGTAGGTGGCGTCCTGGCATTCGGAAACCTGGGGTTCCCTGGCGGCGAGGCGGGTGGCGACCTTTTCGGGGGGACGAGGGGGAGAGACGGTGAGGAGGGCCTTGGGGTCGGCGAGGCCCTGTTGGAGGTAGACGATGAAGCCGGTATGGAAGGCAGCGAGGTCGCCGGGCGGGGTGACGGCCTTCATCGCAGTTATGTAGTTCTCGATGACTTTCGCGATCTGGTCCGGTTTCGAGGCGGCGAGGAGGCTATCGGAGTACTGGTCGAGGCCGGTGCAGAGGACGCGGAGGTACTCCTCATCGGAGACACCGTTGTCCGGGGGTGCCTCGTCGCCTCCGCCGCAGGCAGCGAAGAGCACCAGGAGGACGGCGGCGACGGCGGAGAGCAGGAGGAAGCGAGGCATTGGCTTCATGCTACAGGGGAAGGGAGGGGTGGGACGATCGGGGAATGTGCCTAAGGCAACCGCCTACCACTACAACAGGACTTTCTTCGCGGCGCCGCCGGCGACCCGCCGCCAGTTGTGGACGAGGTAGCGCTGGCCTTCGTCGCGCTGGATCGCCTCGACGCGGCAGCGATCGGTGCGGGAGGCCGCGGCGAGTGCGGCGCGGGAGTGAGACGCGGCTGATTCGGGTGGGGGCGGGAAGGCCACCGGGTAGGCGGCGACCGTCTCCACCTGGGCGAGGTTGAGCTGCAGCAGCCAGCCGAGGGCGATCTCCGCGAGGCCGAGATGGAAGTCGCGGTCGCCGAAGGTCGCAACGACACGGCGGGGGTCGGAGTCGCTGCCGGCGATGAGCAGGCTGGCGCCAAAGTGCGAAAGGGAGAAGTCGGTGGCCATGCGATAGACCGGGCCGAGGACGGGGTCGGTGGCGAGGACTTCGCCGGAACGGAAGGCGTGGAGGCGGTACTCCTCTGCGTGCTCCTCCGGGGCGAGCCCGATACCACCGTCGTCGAGCCACTCTTGCCATTCGGTGGCGCCGGTGCGGAGGAGGGCGACTTCGGCGGCCTGGTAGTCGGCGGCGGCGCGGATGAGGGGGAAGGCGGCGGCGTAGTTGCCCCATTCGACGGCGTGGAGGGCTTCGAGCCGGTTGAGCCACGCGCGCGACCAGAGCAGGAGGGCCGAGGCCGTGACCTGGGTCCGGTACTTCGAGCCGGCGGCGGCTTCGGCGAGGGCGCCCTCAAGCCGGAGGCCGCCGAGGACGAGGGAAAGGTCTTCGCCAAGCGTGAAGGACGCCTGGCGGTAGGCATCGGCGGAACCGGCGGCGTCAGCGGGGGGCTTCGAGGCACGCGTCGCGGCGGGGAAGATGCGGGGCGGCGAAACGCGGACCGCGGTCATTGTGGTTCGCGGTTCATGGCGGCCTGGTAGCCGCGGATAACGGGGTCGTCGAACCAGGCCTCGAGCGCCGGAGTGAGCCGGGCGGGCATGGCGCGGAGCATGTCGAGGGCGTGCATGGGGTCGTGTTTGCACCAGCCGCGAAGGTAGCCGAGGAGCTGGACCTTCGCCGGTGGCCGCTTGCCATCGCCGCCGAAGTCCAGGGTGCGGGCGAGTGTGTCGGCGTCGAGCCGGGCCGTCTCTTCGCGGATGCGGGCGCGGGATTCGGCGGCTTCGGTGAGCAACTGTTCGACGCCGAGGCTGCGGCGCTCCTGGACCCTCGATTCGTTCCAGCGGTCGACGTCCCAACGGTCTTCGCCGGGAGGGCCTGGGCGCGGCGTGGCTTCCCGGAGGGAGCGGAACATTTCGCGAACGGGGTCGTCGATGGTGGCGAGGTGGGCGATGAAGTCGCGGACGAGCCAGGTGCTGGCGGGGACCGCGAGGTCGAGTTCGCCGGCGGAGAGCGAGCGGCAGAGGGTTTCGAAGCGGACGCGGTGGGCATCCAGTTCGGCGATGACGGTACCAACGTCAGAATGCATCCTGGTCCTCCTCGGGTTCGGGTAGGTCTTCGTCGTCGTCTTCGTCTGGGAGAGCGCGAACGTCCTCCCAGAGCTTTCTCTGCCTGGCGGCGGCCTCGGGCTCCCCTTCGAAGTCCACGAAGAGGAGCCAGTTGAGGAGCATGGGGTCGAAGCGAATCTCGGGCAGGGCGTCGACCAGGTCGATGCCGTGTGCGACATAGTGGCGGGACCAGCGGTCGAGGAGCACGGCGAGAGTGTCTTTGCCGCGGGCGCGGGAGGCGGCGATGGACGCGGTGACGCACTCGTAGAGGGGGAGGGAGCGGCTCACAGCGTCATCGATGCGCGCTACCAGGCTCTTCAGCGGGGCCTTCGCGTCGCGCTGAGCGCTGGCAGCATTGGCGTCGTCGCGGTCGTAGTCGGCGGGGAACGGCGTCGCCCCGGCCAGCAGGCGCTCCATGGCAGCGACGTGCCGGGCTTCGGCATCGCCGACGTGGCCGATGACCTGGCGGACGGTCCAGCCGGTACCGGGCACAATCCGGCCAAGGCCACCCCTGGGGAGGATTGCAGCAATGTACTTGAGGTTCGCCGAATCGACGATCATCCTATCGGCTATGGCACGGACGGCGGGAAGCATGAAATCTCGGTCCTGCTAATGCCGGCCGCGCGTCTGGCGGCGGCGTTCGGCGCGGGCGGCGGGGCTGGGCCGCTGGGGTTCGCGGTGGGGCCTGGGGCCAAGCTGGCGGATGGAGTCCCAGCCGGCGTAGGCAGCGCCGCCGCCGAGTTCGGCCTCGATTTCGAGCAGACGATTGTACTTGGCGGTGCGTTCGCTGCGGGCGGGGGCTCCGGCCTTTATCTGGCCGGCGCCGGTGGCCACCGCGAGGTCGGCGATGAAAGTGTCCTCGGTTTCGCCGGAGCGGTGGCTGATCACAGACGTCCAGCCTGCGCGCTGGGCCGTGTCGATGGCCTCCAGGGTCTCAGAGACGGTACCGATCTGGTTGAGCTTCACGAGGACGCTGTTCGCTGCTCTTGCGGTGATCGCGCGACGGATGCGTTCGGGATTAGTGACGAGGAGGTCATCGCCCACGATCTGGCAGCGGTCGCCGGCGGCGGCGACGAGGGCAGCCCAGCCTTCCCAGTCGTCCTCGGCGAGGCCGTCTTCGATTGAGCGGATGGGATACTTCTGGAGCCAGGAGGACCAGTGGGTCACCATCTCGGCACTGGTGAGGGCGCGGCCTTCTTTCGGCAGGACGTATTGGCCGTTGTGGAAGAGTTCGGTGGTGGCCGGGTCGAGGGCGAGGACGACGTCTTCGCCGGGGCGGTAGCCGGCGCGTTCGACCGCTTCGAGGACGACTTCGACAGCGGCTTCGTTGCTCGGCAAGGACGGCGCGAACCCTCCTTCGTCGCCGACGTTGGTGGAGAGTTTGCGGTCGTGGAGGATGGCCTTGAGGGCGTGGTAGATCTCAGCGCCGGCGCGGAGGCCTTCGGAGAAGGTTTCGGCGCCGACCGGCATGACCATGAACTCCTGGAAGTCGGTCGAATCTTCGGCGTGCTTGCCGCCGTTGAGGATATTGAACATGGGGACCGGGAGGCGATGAGCGGCGGGGCCCCCGAGGTAGCGGTAGAGCGGCAGGCCGAGCGATTCGGCGGCGGCGCGGGCGACTGCGAGTGAAACACCGAGGATGGCGTTCGCCCCCAGGCGGCTCTTGTTCGGGGTGCCATCGAGTTCGCACATGGCGCGGTCGATGGTGCGTTGTTCGGTGGCGGGGACGTGGGTCAACTTCAGGGCGAGTTCGGTGTTGACCGCCCGGACGGCCTTGAGGACGCCCTTGCCGCCGTAGCGGCGGGAGTCGCCGTCGCGGAGTTCGGCGGCTTCGTGGGCGCCGGTGGAGGCGCCGGAAGGGACGGCCGCGACGCCACGGGAGCCGTCATCCAGGAAGACGGTGACCTGGACGGTGGGGTTGCCGCGGGAATCCAGGATCTCGCGGGCTTCGATCTCATCGATGAACATCCAGCTACTCCTTCGCGCCCGAAACGGCGGGGTATGGGTGGCGCGGCGCCGGCGTTGGTGGCGGGCGCCCGGGTATCAGCCCTTGATTTCGGGCGCGTCGCTGAGGGGAATGAGCGCTTCGGGCCCGGAGAGGTAGTCGATATAGAGGATGCCGTTGACGTGGTCGATCTCGTGTTCGAGGGCCTCGGCGAGGAGGTCATTTTCGGCCTTGATGCGGACTTCCTTGCCGGTAGTGGGGTCGATCCCCTTGGCGAGGACCTTCAGGGAACGGGTGATTTCGCCGCGGAAACCGGGGACTGAGAGGCAGCCTTCGTCGCAGCGGCGTTCGCCGGAGCGCTTCACGATCTCGGGATTGACGAGGGCGAAGGCGGGGTATTCGTGGACATCGATGACGACAACGCGGAGAGGGATGCCGATCTGGGGCGCGGCGAGGCCCACGCCGGGAGCGTCGTACATGGTCTCCCACATGTCATCAATGAGCTTGAGGATGGAGCTGTCCACGGTGCGGACGCGGCGGGCCTTTTCGCGAAGGACAGGGTCGCCCGCGCGACGGATGGGGATGATGGCCAAGGTGGGAGGCTCCCAAAGACGACTGAGCGGCTGGCGACCGGCCCGGCGGTAGTGTATCGCGAGCGGGGGTGTATGCGCTTCCCGGCGGTGGCCGCGGACTTCGTGTACGAAGTACACTAACTCCGTGAGAGCGAGCGAACAGGCGGGCAAGGAACCGAGGGGCGGAAGCTACCGCGTCATCATCATCGGGAGCGGGATATCGGGGCTGTTCGTGGCGCTCGAAGCGCGGAGGCTGGGGCCGGTGCTGGTGCTCACCAAGGGCAGCATCGACGACTGCAACACGCGCTGGGCACAGGGCGGGATCGCGGCCGCGGTGGGCGCACTCGATTCGGTGGAAGAGCATCTGAAGGACACAATCGACGCCGGCGCGGGGCTGGTGGACGAAGCGGCTGCCAGGGTGCTCTGCAGCGAAGCGCCCGGCCGCATCCGCGACCTTATCGAGTACGGGGTGGCGTTCGACAGCCTTGGGGGGGAGGTGGCGCTGGGGAGAGAGGCAGCCCACGGCCGAGCGCGGATCCTCCACGCGGGGGGCGACCGGACCGGGGCTGTCATCGAGGCGGCGCTGGGAGAAGACGCGGTGCGGGACCCCGCGATCACGGTGCTGGACTTCACGCTGGCGACGCAGCTGGTGGTGGAAGGAGGGGCTGTCGTTGGGGTCGAGGCCATGAACCTGGCCGACGGGACGTTCGAGGAGTACCGGGCAGAGGCGGTGGTGCTGGCGACCGGAGGGGCCGGCCAGTTGTTTTCGTACACCACGAACCCCGCCGTGGCGACGGCCGATGGGATAGCGCTGGCGTTCCGGGCGGGCGCGGAAGTCGCGGACCTGGAGTTCTACCAGTTCCACCCGACGGCATTCCGGCGGAACGGCGAGCCACCGTTCCTCATTTCCGAGGCGGTACGCGGGGAGGGAGCGGTACTCCGCAACGGACGGGGCGAAGCGTTCATGGAGCGCTACCACGAATTGCGGGACCTCGCGCCGCGGGATGTGGTCGCGCGGGCAATCGTGGCGGAGATGAAGGCGACGGGCAGCAACCATGTGGTGCTCGATTGCACGCACCTGCGGGAGGTCGACCTCGCGGCGCGGTTCCCCGGGATCTACGCCTTCTGCCGGGAGCAGGGCATCGACATGCGCCGGGAGCCGATCCCAGTTTCGCCGGCGGCGCACTACTTGATGGGAGGCGTGCGGACCGACATCGACGGGCGGACGACGCTGCCGGGACTCTACGCCTGCGGCGAAACGGCCTGCACGGGCGTCCACGGGGCGAACCGGCTGGCGAGTAATTCTCTGATGGAGACCGTTGTCTTCGGCAAGCGCGTGGTCGAACACATGGAAGCCGGCGGCGGGGGTGCGGCGCCGCGAACGCCGGCCGCGCAGGCCATCCGGGTCGGCGGCGGGGCGCCGGAAGTGGCCGTGCTGCAGCAACTGATGTGGGACTGCGCGGGCATCGAGCGAGACAGGGAAGGGATGCAGCGGGGACTGGATGCGATCACCGGGGCGCCGCGTTCGGATTCGCCACCCGGGCGGGAGCGGTACGAGCGGGAACAAATGGCCGTGGCGGCGACGCTGATGCTGACGGCGGCGCTGGCGCGGACGGAAAGCCGCGGCGCCCACTTCCGTCGCGACTACCCGGAGCGGGACGACGCGAACTGGCTCAGGCGGCAGGTGTTCCGGCATGCAGATTGAGCCGCTGCCCCGGGAGATCGTGTCGAGGGCGGTCGCGGCGGCGCTGGCGGAGGACCGCGTCTTCGAGGATGTGACCACGCTGGCGGTGGTGGAGCCCCGGCTCAACGGGGTGGCGCGATTCCTGGCGAAGGAACCGGGGGTGCTCGCCGGACTGGATGTGGCGCTGGAGACGTTCCGGCAGGCGGACGGGAAGTGCGAGTTGCGGCGTCTTCTACGGGATGGGGGGCGATTCGAGAAGGGCACCGTGGTGGCGGAAGGCCGCGGTCCGGTGCGGGCGCTGCTGCAGGGAGAACGCGTGGCGTTGAACTTCCTCCAGAGGCTAAGCGGGACGGCGACGCTGACGCGCCGGTTCGTGGACGCGGTCGCCGGGACCCGGACCGTGATTCTCGACACCCGGAAGACGACGCCGGGTCTGCGGGACATGGAGAAATACGCGGTGCGCTGTGGCGGGGGGACGAATCACCGCCGGGACCTGGCGGTGATGGCGATGATCAAGGACAACCACCGGGAGGCGCTTGAACGGAGGGGATGGACGCTGGCGGAGGGGGTCGCGGCGATTCGCAGCCGGACGCCGGGGGTACCGGTGGAGGTGGAGATCGACTCGCTGGCCGAACTGGAGGCGGCGCTGGCAGCGGGTCCGGAATGGGTGCTGCTCGACAATATGGCGGCTGCGGAGATGGCTGAGGCGGTGCGGCGGACGGCCGGGCGGGCGAAGTTGGAGGCGAGTGGGGGGGTTTCGCTGGAGACAGTTGGTGCGATCGCGGAGACGGGTGTCGACGCGATTTCGGTGGGGGCACTCACGCACAGCGCGCGGGGGCTGGACATCAGCCTGGAGCTGTCGTTCTAGGGGAAGAGGGCAGGGTTTTCCCGGGCAGATGTGCTCGCCGGACGGCTGACCTCATCGCCGGACGCCAAGCATGCCCAGACTGGGAGCCCTCCCTAGCCCCCGGCGAAGTCATCCTTGCCTTCGATCGAGGACCAAAGGCTCTCGGAGGCGCCTAGCCGGGCTTTCTTGTGGGCCGCGTAACCGGGGTCTGCGTAGAAGTTGTCCGCCGCTCGTTTCGAGGGCCATTCGATAAGCACCTGGAGCGCCGGGGTGGGACCATTCCCCTCCAGCCGCTCGTGGCTTGCCGTGCGGGCGAGATAACGGCCGCCATGCTTCTCCACCAGCGGACCCACGGCCTCAAGGTAGGCCGGGATCCAGGTGTCCGAGGTGGGGGTGACAGATACAACTGAGTAGTGGGTCATGACGTGGCTCCGATAGCGGCGTTTCAACACGGTTTGCGTTGACCGCGCGAATACTACCTATGGGTTCCGATGCTGCATAGGGGAGCCAAGTTGGGACGAGTTCCGAGGGTGGTGGCGAGGCGCTTCCGCCGCGGCCGCCCCTGCGGGCGTGGTACGGGCCTACAGAGCCAGGGCAACCGCGGTAATCTGCGATCCTGGACTTTGAGTAGCGGCGCGGGAAGCGCGTGGGCTCCGCGAGAAGGCACGGAACTGGCCTGAACAGACGATTTCCGGCACTGGACGGCGGCGGTTCGGATCCATGGCATGCGCTCGAAAGTGACGACGCGGTGCTTGCAGTCCAATCGGATGCATCTGCCGGGCTCGAGTCCGCGGAGGTTCGCAGCCGCCTGCAGCGTTTCGGTCCGAACGCGCTCCCGGCGTCCAGCCGGCGCTCGCTGCTGGTGGTGTTTCTCGGGCAGTTCAAGAGTCCTCTTATCTACCTCCTGTTCGGCGTGGCTGCCGTTGCTCTGGCTCTCGGACACCCGAGCGACGCCGCCGTCATTTTCTCTGTGGTCTTGCTGAACGCCGTCATCGGCGCCCTGCAGGAGGGGCGGGCGGAGCGTTCCCTGGAAGCGCTCCGCAAGCTGGCAAAACACCAGGCGCGAGTCGTTCGAGGCGGCAAGGAACAGCTCGTCGAGGCTGACCAGGTCGTGCCAGGCGACGTTCTCCTGCTTGATGCGGGAGACGCCATAGTGGCCGATGCGCGCCTTCTTGATGGGGCCGCGCTCCAAATCGCCGAGGCTGCATTGACCGGTGAATCGCTCCCGGTGAGCAAGGCACTGGAACCCCTCGCGCCGGACACGCCTCTCGCCGACCGGCGCAACATGGTTTACGCGGGCACCCATGTCACGGCTGGCCGGGCGCGAGTTGTTGTGGTCGCAACGGGACTCGCGACCGAGATTGGCCATATCGCGGCGCTGACCGAGGCGGCGGAGGAGCCGAAGACCCCGCTTGAGAAGCGCATCGCTGAGTTCGGCCGCTACATCATCGTGGCCGCACTGCTGATGTTCCTCGCGGTTGTCACCGTCGGCGTGGCGCGCGGACTTCCGTTCAGCGAGATCGTGCTGGTGGGTGTCAGCCAGGTCGTTGGGGTGATCCCGGAAGGCCTTCCGGTAGCCATGACTGTCGCGCTGGCCGTCGGCGTCCAGCGCATGGCCGGGCGGCGAGCGGTCATCCGCCGGCTGGCGGCGGTCGAAACGCTGGGCTCGACGACGGTCATTTGCACTGACAAGACGGGCACGCTGACGCGCAATGAGATGACCGTAACCGCCGTCGCCCTCCCGGATGGCCGGGTGCTGTCCATCACCGGTGCGGGCTACGCACCGGAAGGCGTGTTTCTCGACGCTGGCCGTCAAATCGAGCTACTAGCCGAGGTTGACTTGCGAGGTCTCCTGGAGGCCGTCGTCCTCTGTAACGACGGCCAACTCCTGGGACCTGAGGAGTCGGAGCCTCAGTGGCGTCCCCTCGGAGACCCGACCGAGGTTGCTCTACTGACACTGGCCGCCAAGGGCGGGGTGCTTCCTGATGACCTCAGGGCATGCCATCCGCGGCGGGCCGAGCTACCGTTCGACCCGGGCGCGCGGATGATGGCCACCCAGCACGAGCTGGGGGGCAATGCTTACGTCGTCGTCAAGGGAGCGCCTGAAGCTGTCCTCGACATGTGCCGATGGGCGCGCAGAAGCGGTCGCGACGAGGAACTCGACGAAACCGCCCAGGGAGAGGTGCTGGCCACTGCCAGTTTGATGGCTTCCCGGGCCCTCCGCGTCCTCGCCGTCGCCGTCGTGGACGGTGCCGTAGTGGATAGCCGGGCCGGCTTCACTGCCCTCCGGGGACGGGCCACGCTGCTCGGCCTTGTGGGCCAAATGGACCCGCCCCGCCCGGAGGTAACGGACGCAGTGGAGCGGTGCCGCGCGGCGGGCATCCGTCCGGTAATGGTTACCGGGGATCACAAAGCGACTGGCTACGCAATCGCGGAGGCCCTGGGGATCGCACAACCCGGCGATGCCGCTGTAGACGGGCGGGAACTCGAGCAGATGTCCGACGTTGAGCTCGCCGAACGCATCGGCGGCATCTCTGTGTTCGCGCGGGTCCACCCGGCCCAGAAGCTCCGGATCGTGGAGGCCTACCAACGGCGTGGCGAAGTCGTCGCTATGACGGGCGATGGCGTCAACGACGCCCCTGCGCTCGTCAAGGCCGATGTTGGCGTGGCTATGGGCATCACCGGGACCGAGGTCGCGAAGGAGGCGGCGAAGATGGTCATCGCCGATGACAACTTCGCCAGCATCGTCGCCGCCGTCGAGGAGGGGCGCGTCGTCTACGGGAACATCAAGAAGGTGGTCCTGTATCTCGTCTCAACGTCATTCGCGGAGGTGACGGTCCTTCTCCTCGCGCTCATCCTCGGCTACCCGCCCCCGTTTGCCGCCGTGCAAATCCTCTGGAACAACCTCGTTACCGAGGGGACGGTGGCGATGAGCCTGGTGATGGAGCCGGCCGAAGGGCACGAGATGCGGCAGAAGCCGATCTCGCCCAACGAGCCACTTCTCACCCGAGCGCTTCTCTCGCGGATGGCGTTCATGACGCCTGCGATCGTAGCGTCGACCCTGGGCTGGTTCATCTACCGCCAGTCCCTCGACATCCCATTCGCGCAGGTGCAGACCGAGACGTTCACGGTGTTAGCCGTCTGTGAGTGGTTCAACGTCCTCAACTGCCGCTCTGGGTCACGCTCGGCGCTGAGCTTCGGCCTGCTGAAGAACCCCTGGCTCATCGGCGGTCTCGTCAGCGGGAGTCTACTCCAGGCGGCGGTCGTGTTCCTCCCACCCCTCAACCGCGTGTTTCACACGGTCCCGTTCAGCCTGACCGAGTTCATGGTGATCGGCGCGGTAGCGAGTCTTGTCCTCTGGGTCGAGGAACTACGCAAGCTCGTCGTGCGGCAACGGGCTAGCGCCGCGGCCAGATAGAGAGCCAGTATCGCGGCCAGGACGGGGTGTGCCGGTGGAGGTGGAGGTGGAAATCGACTCGCTGGACGAACTGGAAGCGGCGCTGGCAGCCGGGCCGGAATGGGTGCTGCTGGACAACATGGCGACCGCGGAGATGGCTCAAGCGGTGCGGCGGACGGCCGGACGCGCGAGGCTGGAAACGAGTGAGGGGGTTACGCTGGAGACAGTGCGCGCGATCACGGAGACGGGCGTTGACGCCATTTCCGTTGGGGCGCTCACCCACAGTGCGCGGGCGCTGGACATCAGCCTGGAGTTGTCGTTCTAGGACAGAGGGGGCCAACGTTTCCCGGCAGGTGCGGGGTTCTTCCCAGGGCCTGGGTTGGGTTTCGGGGTGGGGAGGGTTGGTTCCCCACCCCGAAACGAGTGAGAGGAGGAGGGGTTAGCGGCGGTCGCGCCCGCCGCCGTAGCCGCCACCGCCACCGCCGCCGCCGCGGCCGCCACCACCGCCGCCGCCGCCGCCGCCGCTGCTGCTGCCGCCGCCGCCGCCGTAACCACCGCCGCCGCCGCCACCAGTG
>CAYTMI010000012.1:0-75516 GCA_964438865.1 uncultured Anaerolineaceae bacterium
CCCGGGGTACTCCCCCTCATCCTGGATGTCCGTCAATTCGGGGCAAGCCCACATGAGAACTGCACCCAGCCATCTCGTAGTGGGCGCGGCCATCGTCGAACCCCTCCATCAGCCGTCTGCACTGCTGGCATCCCGAGTGCATAATGCCACCAGCCGGCGATTCCAGAGTGACGCCGGCCTTCGGAGGTCCCCATGGTTGACACAGACGGCCTGCTCGACGTTCCCCTTAGCAGGCGCGACATCCAGGCGTTCTACGGGAACGCCGCACCTGCGTACGACGGCGCCACGGCCCAGTACGAAGCCCGGGCCAAAGCTCTGGCCCTCGATGCCATGGCTCGAAAGCCGGGTGAGACCTATCTGGAGGTCGCGGTCGGCACGGGCATGAGCATCGTCGAGCAGACACGGCGAACAGGCCCCGAAGGCATCGTCGGCATCGACCTCACCCCCGGGATGATCTCCCTCACGCGCGAGCGCCTCGACGCCGCCGGGGCAGACTCGGTTCCCCTCCTGCTCGCCGACGCCCGTCTTCTCCCGTTCCGGGAGGGGGCCTTCGACTGCCTCTTCAACAGCTATATGCTTGACCTCATCCCGACGCCGGACATCGGCCAGATCGTGAACGAGTTCCGCCGGGTCCTGAAACCCGGCGGCCGCATCGTGCTCGCCAACCTGACTGAGGGAGAGGGCGACGATGTCGCCTTTTCGGAGAGCTGGAAGGCGCGATACCTGGAGGACCCCGTCCGACTCGGAGGCTGCCGGCCGGTGCTCGCGGGCGCATTTCTGAGGGCCGCCGGGTTCACCGAGGTGCAGCGCACCTACTGCGGCGGAAGCGAGAGCTGGCCGACCGAGGTGGTTACGGCCCGAGCGCCCGGGCCCGAAAAGAAGGCGTAAGCGGGTATTGCTCCACAGCTGAGGTCACGCCGGGATGTGGGGCCGGGCCACTGACTGCTACCTGGTTACACCATACGATGTGCCCATGCGTCACGACCTGATGGAGATCCTCGTCTGCCCGCTCTGCAAGGCCGACCTGCAAGTCACAATCGCGAAGGAAGAGGACGCCGAAATCCTCGACGGAACGCTCTATTGCGCCGCGTGCAAGGAGACCTACCCCATCGAGGACGGCATCCCCAACCTCCTCCCGCCCGACCTGCGCGACTGAAATGCCCGGCGGCTCCGGCCACGACCAGCCGGTGGCGGACACCTGTCGCTGCTCACGATCTGCAAGATCGTGGGGCCTGCGGACGGCGGCCCACGCGTTCGCCGAGAGCCGGTGCCAGGGCCGCTCTCTTGAGCCGAATGGCTCACTTCCGCCGTCAACGGGATGAGGGTTGCTACGACGGTCGCGCAACCTTCGCGGGGTGAACGATCGAACGAGCCACCATCTCTCCGATTTGCGCCTCTGAGTATCCGAGTGAACCCAGGATCTCGTCCGTGTCGAACCCGACCGGCGAAGTGACGCTGCGCACAGCCATTGGCGTGCGGCCGAACTTGATGGGGTGGCCAAGGGTCTTCACCTTCCCCAGCCACGGGTCGTCCTGGGTGATGACCATCTGGTTCGCGGCGTGGTGGGGGTGGTCGAGCACTTCGAGCATGGATAGAACACGTCCGCAGGCGATAGAGCGGGAATCAAGCTCCTCGATCCACTCTTCGGTTGTCCGCGCCGCGAAAGCGGCCTCGGCGCGAGGCGCGAGCTGGAGGGCGGCCTGAGTCGCTTCGGGTGAGGCGAGGTCCATGCCCGGGGTGAACCGGGGGTCGGCAAGCTCCAGCGCTTCGTTCAGCCGCCGCTGCTGGCCTACATTCAAACACCCCACGACGAGGAACCCGTCCGCCGTCCGGTAGGAGCGGTAGTAGGTGCCGATGACGATGCCCACGGCGCTGTTGGTGGGCAGGCCGCCGATGCCCGTGGCGCCAACAGTGGCAGCCGTCGCGAAATCCCCGCTTGATCGGACGATCTCCCGCATGCCATCAACAGTTGCTGCGCGCCACGACGCGTCCTCGCTTTCGACCGACACCATCCGGAGAACCGACTGCAGGAGGACGCCATCGAGCATCGAGGTCTGGACCTTCTGGCCTTCGCCCGTAAGTTGCCGGTGATGCAGGGCTGAGACGATCCCGAGTGCGGCGAGGCACATGCCGGTCACGTCGCCGATCGGCACCGGAAGCGGGGCCGGGAGGCCCGGGTTCTGCCAATCCGGGACCATTGCCCCTCCGCCGGCCTGGGCGATGATGTCGAACCCGACACGGTGCCTTTCAGAACCCTCGAACCCGAAGGAGCTGATCTCACAGTAGACGATGTCCGGCCGGATCTTGCGGATCTGCTCGTAGTCAAGCCCAAGGCGTTCCGCGACGCCGGAGCGATAGTTGTGCACGCAGACGTCTGCCCGGGTGGCAATTCGGCGCACGATTTCCACGCCCGCTTCGCTCGTCAGGTCAACCGAGACGCTCTTCTTGTTGCGGTTGAATACCAGGGCCGCGCGCTGCCTCCCCGTGCTGTCCAACGCCGAGGCCGGCGAGAGGCCCAGGGCGTCCGGTGGTGGTTCGATGTGGATGATCTCAGCCCCCATGTCGCCAAGGAGCATCATCGCTCCGGGGCCGACGAGCTGCTGCGTGAGATCAAGAACAAGGACTCCCGAAAGTGGACCAGTCATGTGCGATCACCGTTCCTCAGGCATCTCCGCCTACTTGAGAAGTGCTCGGGCGACAACCTGGAACTTCTGCAACTCCGTTGGCCCCTCGTAGAGCCGCATAGGCCGAATGCGGTTGTACCAGTGTGCGAACGGAAGCTCGGTCGTCACGCCGTATCCGCCATGGATTTGGATCGCCCGGTCGACGACGCGGGTAACCATTTCGGTGCCAAGCAGCTTCACCAACCCGGCTTCGACCCGAGTATCTTCGCCGCGGTCGTTCTTCCAGGCGGCGTGCTGAACAGCTAACCGGGTTGTATGAATGTCGATGAAGGAGTCCACGATCATGGCCTGGACACCCTGCTTCGCTGCGATTGGCTCGCCGAACAGCACGCGGGTCTTGGCGTAGGACACCATCATCTCGTAACAACGAGAGGCGATGCCGAGGCACTGCGCCCCGATGTTCATGCGGGCGTTGCTCAGCCCCTTTTGCGCAGCCACGAACCCCCGCCCACGCCGGCGAGCACCTGGCCGGCCGGGATGCGGCAGTCATCCAGGTGGATTTCGTAGGTGCCGTACATGTCGTTGGCACCCGTTGCGGACATGATCGGAATCGGCCGCGTGAGATTGAATCCGGGGGTGCCCCGGTCAATCAAGAATGCCGTGATCCCTCCATGCTGCCGCAGCTCCGGGTCCGTCACGGCCATGACGATCCAGAAGTCCGCCCTGCTTGACCCGGAGATGAACACTTTGGATCCGTTGAGCACCCAATCGTCGCCGTCCCGCACGGCCCTCGTTTGCATCTGGTTGCCCGGGTCCGAACCGCCGCTCGGTTCCGTCTGGGCGAAGGCCATCCGCTTCTCGCCACGCACCACCGGCATCAGGTACTTGTCGCGCTGCTCGCCGACGCAGAGTTCGAGGAAAGGTGCATCACCGGCGAAACGGATTGGGATCAGGGTGCGGTAGTTCTCCTCGGTTACGACAACGTTGTCGATCGTCGACAAGTGGGCGCCGCCGAGACTCTCTGAGAGGTTGAGTCCCCAGAGGCCCACATCCGTGGCCGCCTGCGTGACCGCTTGCTGCTCCTGGTCGCTGATCTGCTCTCCGCGAAGGAACCTGGCTTCGAGAGGGAGGCAGTAGTCGTTCACCAGCCGGCGAACGAGAGCGCCAATCTGGCGTGTGTGTTCAGGGAGTTCGAAGTCGACCACCGTCAACCTCCTCAGGACTGAGCCGATTCCGAGGGCCACGCCGGGCTCTCATCTGCTCGCGTGGGGCAGTCTATGAGTGTGACTCACGACTGTCAACGCAATTGCCAATTCGGTCAGGAACACCGGTCACGGTCTGATAGGTTTGCTTGCCGCTCTCGCCCTACGTGTGCCGCGAGGCTTGGATTTGCTGCCAGGACAACCCCAATCGGGAGCCATTGTGTGTACCCGTAAAGCTTCGCGCCGCTTCCATTCGGGGAGACTCAGCCGGGCCGCCTGAGGATGTGCACAACGCAAACCGGGCCTACCCCGACCATATGAGCGAGACCCGTGCGGGCTCCCGCATGTTGGCGCGGACCCGCCTCGCCCCGGAGTTGCCGCGTGATCTCGGCAACCTGCCCGACTCCCGTCGGACCGATCGGGTGGCCCATGGCAATCAGCCCACCCGACGGGCTGATTGCTACCCGTCCACCGATGTCAAACGCGCCGGCCTCCAGGTCCCGCACGGCGCATCCGGGGGCGGACAGCCCCATAGCCTCCGCGTAGAGAAGCTCCTCGATCGTGAATGCGTCGTGCAGTTCGACGACGTCGATGCCGGATGGCTGCACCCCACACTGGGCGTAGGCATCCCGCACCGTCTTCTGGGTGAGTGCGACATCGAAATTCAGTGTGCCGGACAGCTCCTCCGAACGAGCCGCGGAGGCGATAACCTGGATGACGCGGGAGCGGTCGACACCGTGGCGCTCCATGCCCTCCTCAGACATGACGATGGCGGCCGCCGCGCCCTCGCCGACCGGGGTGCACTGCAGCCGGGTCAGAACCCCGGAGACAGGCGGGCCCGCCATCACTTGCTCGAGCGTCTGGACCTGCTGGCGCTGCGCATACGGGTTCAGGGCTCCGTTCCGATGGTTCTTCACGGCCACCCTGCCGATCTGTTCCGGGGCGGCGCCGTGCTGGTCCATGTAGAGCTGCGTGAGCAACGCGAAGTGCGTGAAGGGCGCCACCCGGTCGTCGACCAATCCTCGGACGCCCGCTTTCGCAGGCCCGGACGAGGCCGGCCCCGGCTTGTCGACGCCCATCGCCAGCGCGACGTCGCTAAAGCCGGCGGCGACTTCGATCACCGCCTGCCGAAAGGCCGTTGACCCGGACGCGGACGCGTTTTCGACCTGGGTGATGGAGAGCCCTGTTGCGCCGAGATACCGGAGCATGGCCGGCCCGGCTGCCATGCCAATGAGCACAGTTCCGACGTAGGCGCTCTGGACGGCCGGCCAGGCAATTCCGGCGTCGGCGAGCGCTTCTCGAACAGCCGTAAGCCCGAGCGTGACGTAGTTGGTCTGGGACGGCGATTGGTATGGGTGAAGCCCAATGCCAACGACGTAGACCGGCCGGAGATCAGTCAGGTTCTTCAAGACTGCTCGCCCTCCTGGGGGCCAAAGACAAGCTGGTCCGCACCGTCAATGTCATTCGCCTTCCCGGCCACACGGAGACCGGCGCGCAACGGCGTTCCATCTTCCACGAGGCCGCGGACCAGCAGTCCGGCGTCAAGCTCGATTTCCGCGATGGTGTAGGGCGTCGAGTGCGATTGGTGCCGGTGCACCACCGCGAACGCGTGCACTCGGCCCACAGCCGGGACGGCCGTTGGCCGAAGTTGCCCGGGCGCCGCCCCGCAAGCCACACAGCCAAACCGTTGCGGCGGGAACAGCACCATGGCGCAGGCCGCACATTTCATCGCGTGAAGAACTGTTCCTCCCGCCTCTTCCGACCAGAGTTCGTCCACACTTGGTGCCATGGAACCAGTCCCTCGCTCTCCTTCCGCCTGGACCGCGTCCGAAAGCCGGCGCAGTCTCTGGCGGAGACCGGCTAACCGCCGTCCGGGTGACGGTCGAGTGCGCCGAAGATTTCATCGTTGTGCTCACCGAGACGGGGCGCCGGCCGGCGTATGGGAGGCAGGGTACCGTCGATGATGAGAGGGTTCGCAACGTACCGGCGCTGCCGTCCGTCCTCGCCCGGTCCTTCTGGGAACATGCCCCGACCGGAGAACTGGGGGTCCGACGGCAAGGGGAGCTCCGCCACGGCGTTTGGATTCGCCTTTCTCACAGCGAGAACGTGAAGCCGCCATTCACGGGGTACGTCTGTCCGGTAACCCAGCTCGAGGCGTCCGATGCAAGGAAGAGCACCATGTTGGCCACGTCCTCGGGTTCACCGACACGGCCCACCGGGTAGTTGCGCAGCAGCTTCCGCATTCGCTCCTCGTCCGCCAGTCCAGCGGCGGTGGTGGGAGTCCTCGTCGCGGCGATAGCCACGGAGTTGGCGCGAATGCCGTAGCGGCCCATGCCGCGAGCCACGGACCGCGTGAATCCGGCCGCACCAGCCTTGGCCGCCGCATAGATCTCCATCCCGGCGTCACCCCAACGGCCCGCGTCCGAGATGATGGTGATAATGCTGCCCGAGCGGTTCTCGATCATGCCCGGCAGGACGGCGCGGGTGCAGTGGATCACACCGTAGAGGTTCACGCCGAGCCAGGGCTGCCAGTGCTCCGGCGACGACTCCCAGAAAGGGACACGGGCGACCCGCGATGGATCCGCCCCAGCGTTGCCCGCGTTGTTCACGAGCGCGTCGATCCGGCCAAACTGCGCCAGTGCCCCGGCCACCGCCTGCTGGACGCTGTCGAAGTCGCTGACATCGGCCTGGACAGCCAGTGCCTTTGCGCCGAGCGCCCGCACCTCCTCCGCCACGGCTTCAGCACGATCAAGGAAGTAGTCGTTGACAATCACTCCGCCGGCGTTGTGACTGGCGAAATGGAGGGCGACCTGGCGCCCGACGCCCTGGCCTGCGCCAGTCACGAGCAGCACGCGCCCCTTCAGGTCAAGGATGTCGTCGAAACGGTTCATGTAACCTCCTTGCCCGCGCGCTGGAAGGAACGTGCGGCATCCCGCGGGATGCGCTCACACCGCCAGGATCGCCCCCTCCATGGTGCGCGGTGCAGCTTCACACGGCCACATACTGACCGTCAAGCAAGCCGGGTTGACAATGCTGAGTGCAGTAGCTAGCGTCGACCAGCAAGTCTGGTGAGATCGTTGGTCGAAGCCCGCCCCGCGGCTGGCCGGCTTCTTGAGCAGCCGGGCAGCAGGAGCAAGCATGGGATACGAAACAATCCTCGTCGAGAAGAAGGACCGCATCGGGTACCTGACGTTGAATCGCCCGGAGCGGGCGAACACGATCAACGGCCAGCTCTCGGCTGATATCAACGACGCCCTCGATGACTTCGTCTCCGATCGGGAGACACGGGTCATCATCCTGACTGGCGCGGGGAAACACTTCTGCGGCGGGGCCGACCTAAAGTGGGCAGTGGAAGCGAGCTCTCATCGCCTCCGGAGCGGTCTCAGCTTCCTGACGCACCTGGAAGAAGTCGACCTTCCCGTGATCGCGGCAATCAACGGGGCCGCGATGGGCGGCGGCTGCGAAATTGCGCTCTGTTGCGACATTCGCGTCATGTCTTCGGAGGCACAGATCGGGCTCCCGGAGATCCGATTTGGCGCGCTGCCGGCCGGGGGCGGAACTCAGCGGCTTCCGCGCCTGGTTGGGCCGGGGAAGGCGAAGGAGCTGATCTACAGCGGACTCCCGATCTCCGCCGAGGAAGCTCTACGGATTGGGCTTGTCAACAAGTTGGCTGCGCCGGCAGACCTCATTTCCACCTGCGAAGAATTCGCTCGGGTCTTCGTCGACCGCGCGGCGTTCGCGCTGTCCGCCGCGAAGTACCTGATCAACGAAGGGCTGCAAATGGACCTCGCATCGGGCCTCAAGCTCGAACGGCGGATCATCAACCGGATGGCGACCGACGAAGAGAAGGCCGCGGAACGCGAACGCGCCGCCGCGAGCCAGGCCACCTACGCGAAAATCTTCCGCAAAGACTAAGGCCAGGCGAAAATACACGTATTGGAAGGCGAGCGGTTGTCTTTGATTGCGTGAGATTCGTTGACAACACGACGCCATGCTCGCCCTACAGTCACGGTTTTCGAACCGGTCCAGTGCCTGGCTAGAAGTCGGGTGTTCAGGAGTGTGCCATATGTCCAACGACGTTGATTCTCTGGATCGCCGGATCCTGCGGGTACTCTATGCCGACGTCCGGGCCAGCTACAAGGGCATTGGAGACAAGCTTGGGGTATCCCACAACACCGTCAAGGCTCGCATCGACCGGATGCTCGAGGATGAGGTCTTCGGCTTCGCGATCATCACGCGGCCGGACAAAGTGGGCAGGGAAGCAACCGCCTACCTGATTATCAGTGCCGAACCCGCCCGGCATCAGGAGATTGCCCGTGCACTCGCCGAGCGGCGGGAGGTTAGCTATCTTGGGTTCACGATTGGCGATGGCGACATCCTGGCGCTCGGACACTTCGCCTCAAACCAGGCTCTCTTCACATTCGTCAACAGCTTCGCAGGGACGCTCCCAGGCGTTCAGAGCCTGAGGACCATTCTCATGTGCGAAACGGTGAAGGGATTCAGCGCCCAGCACCGATCGATCTTCGATGAAGACAGGTCCCTGTTCGATGAAGAGACGGCAAGCCAGGACGAAGCCCCGCGGACCGCATAGCCGGCGGCGATCAGGGACGAGGCCGCCGGCACAAAGGCATGAAGCTGGACACCGGAGGAGACCGACGCTATCCCCACATAACGTGGTCGCGCCGTGCCGGAGACATCTCCTCCTCGTGGCCGGCGGTGCGCGGCCCTCGGTGCACCTCTGCAAGGCACGCCGTATTGTCGTTAGAACGGAGCGCATGGATGGTTGGGCGCCGGAGGGATGCGTAAGTGACCCAGGAGTCGAATCGCTGGCTGCAGACGCGGAGCGGCTCGGGCGATGCCTATGATGCAACCTACGAGCGCCGCGCCGCCGAGGGCGAGAACGTCCACGGTGAAGCCGACTTCATCGAGAGTCTGGGTGTTGCGTCCGTGCTGGATGCGGGTTGCGGGACCGGGCGTGTCGGCCGGGAGCTTGCCCGGCGCGGGATGGACGTCGTGGGTGTAGACATCGACCCGGGGATGCTTGCAGTAGCGAGACGTACAGCCCCGGGCATCACCTGCCACCTGGCAGACCTGGCGACCGTTCAACTCGCCCGGTCGTTCGACGCCATCGTGATGGCAGGGAATGTGATGATCTTCCTCGCTCCCGGAAGCGAGCGCGCAGTCGTCGAGAACATGGCCCGCCACCTCCGCGAGGATGGGCTGCTGGTGGCTGGCTTTCAGATTTCGGCGGGGCGACTGAGCCTTCGACGCTACGATGAGATGGCGGCGAACGCGGGCCTCACGTTGTCCGAGCGGTGGTCGACCTGGCACAAGGACGAGTGGAACGACGGCCACGCCTACGCGGTGTCAGTCCACCGGTGGGGCGTGTGCGCTGACGCCGGGACACCTTCTTCACTGCCGTAGCCTTCAATGCTGGGTTCGCTGGCGTGCGCGGAGTTTGTCGAGCAGCTGCGGATCGGTCGCTTCCAGGTCGTAGCCTTCCGGGAAGGGGGGACGTGGCGGTTCGCCGAGGCCTTCCAGGACCCGGGGGTGCTGGTAGTAGGCCGGGTAGACGTACCGCGCCAGGCCCATCATGAGCAGGGGGTGGGCGCCGAGTTGGGTTTCGACCACCTCGACCCGGGCTTGCGGCGACAGGCCCGGAAGGCCCGCCGGATCGCGGGCAAGAGCCGCCTCGCGCAAGGCCTGGAGCCCGGCCTGTACAAGGGGGCCGAGCATCGCATCCGCCTCAAGTTGGTCGGCCACGCCGGAAGCGAGGTCCAGGCTCCCCGCGCTCGGCAATCTGCCGTCTATGCTCGGCGGGATCACCAGATCGAGGAAAGCCTGCATGAAAGCGGTGTCGCGGAGGGGTGTGAGTGCGTCCATCGTTCTCATCTCAGTCGAAGAGTGTTTCGATGTTCTTCTTGATGGTATCGCCCACGTAGAGGGCCAGCGCCTGGATGGTCGAGGTGGGATTCACGGCGCCGGCGGTGACAAAGATGCTCCCGTCGATGATGAAGAGGTTCTTCACGTCGTGGGCCCGCCCCCACTCGTTGACCACCGAGGTCTTCGGGTCCTTGCCCATGCGGGCCGTGCCCATGAGGTGCCAGCCCGCCGCGCGCATCAGCGGCTCTGCGACGGTATCGACGGCGCCCGCCGCCGTGAGCGCCTCCTTTGCGCGCTCCACCGAGTGGGCCAACATCTTGCGGCTGTTCTCGCTCAATCGATAGGTGACCTTCGGCGCCGGGATCCCGTGGCTGTCCTTCAGCACCGGATCGAGCGTCACCGTGTTGGTTTCTTCAGGCAGGTCCTCGGCGATGCCGAGTAAGGTGGCAGTGCGGTCGTAGAGCCGGGCGTACGCGCGGTGGTGGTCCTCGCCCCAGGGGACGCGACCTTGGACCATGCCCCAGAGGGCAGTTTGCGCGGGACCCAGGCCCCGGACGGCCTCGAAGGAGTACCCCCGCACGAAGCCCCGCGAGCGATCGGTCTTGTAGAACTCGTGACTCCACAAGGAGCAGCCGATAGGCCCGCGACGGCCCTGCAGGGGCTCGTCGAAGATGCCCGTGGTCATCGAGTACGGGTGGAACATGAGGTTCTTCCCCACCAGTCCGCTGCTGTTGGCCAGTCCGTCCGGATGCTGTGGGCTCCTGGAGTTGAGCAGCAGTCGCGGAGTACCGATGCCGTTGCAGGCCAACACCACGATCTCCGCCTTCTGTTCTTGAAGCCGGCCCTCCTCGTCGTAGTAAAGGACACCGTCCGCCATGCCGTCGGCCCGCACGGTGATCTCGCGCACGCGGCAGCCAGTGCGGATGCGCACGCCCTTGCGTTGCGCCGCGGGCCAGTAGGTGATGTCGGTGCTGGCCTTGGCGCCCTGGGCGCACCCGGTGATGCAGGGGCCCAGGTTGATGCAGGCGGCGCGGCCTTCGTACTCACGGGAGGCGATGGCGCTGTCGGATGGCCACCAGTGCCAGCCGAGCTTCTCGAAGCCACCGGCCAGGGTGTTGCCCAGTTTGCCGAAGGGGATCGGCGGCAGCGGCGGCTCGTGGTAGGGATAGGCCGGGTCGCCGGCGAGACCGGAGACACCCATCATCCGGTCGTTGATCGCGAAATAGGGCTCGAGGGTCTGGTAGTCGATGGGCCAGTCCTCACCGACGCCGTCCTCGCTTTTCACACGGAAGTCACGCGGTTTGAGACGTGGGAAGTGCGCAGCCCACAGAATTGTGCTGCCGCCTACCGCATTGAACATGAGGGGTGAGATATCCGAGTGGTCCTCGTTGACGGGGTAGTCGGCCGGCAGCCCGCGTATGTTGGGGCTGGTGGCGAACTCACCCATGCCACGCGTTTCCCAATCCAGGCCGTTCGTCGGGTAGTCCTGCTGCCTCATCCAGGGCCCCTGCTCCATGCAGAGGATGTTCATGCCGGTGTCGGCCAGGCTCCAGGCGAAGGCCGCCCCGGAAGCGCCGGCCCCGATGATCAGGACGCCTACAGGCTCGTTCGACATGGGCCAATCCTATACCACACCGACCCAGGCTAGGAGTGTCCGGTGCAGTGCTCATCGTTGCCGGCACCTTCCCCCTCCCGGCGTGGATGGCCGCGAGTTACCGCGCCCGCCACCGACACCTCGGCGGGATGCCGGCAATCCGGGGCGATCGTGCCGGCCTTCGGTCGCGTCAGGGGCGCTGGCGGGGAAGGCGCCTGCATTCGATGCGCTGTTCTGGGGAAAGCTCGATGTGAGGGGTGGGCCCGCTCCCGGGTAAGCCGAACCTCCAACACTTCGTCCGATCGGCCACCACTTTCAGGGCCGGGCAGGCCTTGTCTCCCTCCGCCGACGGTACACGCTCAGTCCTGCCATGTTCGTCATGCCCGCTGCTGTTCGTGGGGGCCCACGCACTCATCGCCCACGAGTTCCCTTACTGCTGCATATCGCATCGTCCACATGGAGATGGCCGGGACAGTCCGCTTCCGCTCCTGAGGCCGTCGCATCAACAGCATGGTGGGGTCAGGCCCTCGCCGTGGAGGGGTTAGCGTGAACTGCGAGGTGATCCGTGGATGGACTTTGAGCCTGGTCCCGGGTTGGTCGAGTGCCGCGGAACAACGCGCGCCGCGTTGTCGTTAGATAGGTGATGAGCGTTGCAGCAGGGCGGTCGAGGTGGTTCGGAGGGCGCCGGCAGCGGGTGGCCGTGGCGCTCCTTGTGGCCGCGTTGGCTTTGCCCACTTACGTGCGCTTCGCCCGGTTCGACGCCCCCGAAGCGAAGGGCGCCGTCCCGGGCACAGTCGTGCTGGATTCGCAGGGCACGGTGCTGGAGCGCGACGCCGCCGAGGGGTTCCGCATCCCCGTTCGGCTCGATTCGGTGGCGCCGGTCGTGGTCCAGGCGACGATTGCGGCCGAAGACCAGCGGTTCCGGTCCCATCTCGGCGTCGACCCGATCGCCGTCGCGCGCGCGGCTCTGCGCTACCGATCGCAGCCCTCCGGTGCTTCCACCATCACGCAGCAACTCGCGAGGCGGCTCTACCTGCGAGACGGCGGCGGACCGCTGCTTGTGCGGAAAGTGCGCGAATCGGTCATCGCCCTCCAGCTTGAAGCGCACCGGTCCAAGGATGAGCTCCTCGAGCTCTATCTGAACGAGGTCTACTACGGCCGCGGGGCCTACGGCATCGAGGCGGCGGCGCGCGTCTACTTTGGCCTGAGCGCGGGCAACCTCGACCTGGCGAAAGCTGCCTACCTGGCCGGGCTGCCGCAATTGCCCAGCGCCTACGACCCGGCGAAGGATGAGGCCCCAGCTCGGGAGCGGCAGGCGTATGTCCTTGCGCGGATGGCTGCTGATGGACGGATCACTGAAGAGCAGGCGGCGGCGGCCCGGTCCCAGGCGGTTAGCCCGCTGCCCTCGCTGGCGCCGCCGCTGGCGCACCAGTTCGTGGAGTACGCACGAGCCGAGCTCGCCCGGGTTCGACCAGACCTTGCCGGGCAACGCGGACTGATCATCGAAACCACGTTGGACGCCGGCCTGCAGCAGGAGTCCGAGCGGCTCGTGCGCCTGCGTCTTGAGGAGCTTGCGCGGCGCAACGTGACGAACGGGGCGGTCATCGTGCTGGAGCCGGGCAGCGGCCGCATCCTCGCGATGGTGGGGAGCGCCACGGACGGCGACCCGGCGCACGGCGGCGACATCAACATGGCCCTGGAGCCGCGGCAGCCGGGGTCTGCCTTGAAGCCGCTGCTCTATGGCGCCGCGTTCGAACACGGTTACACGGCGGCGACGCCCCTCCTCGACGTGCCGACGACTTTTCTTACGGACCAGGGGCCGTACACGCCGCTGAACTATGACCGCATGTTCCACGGGGTCGTGCCGCTGCGGACCGCGCTGGCATCTTCCTTCAACGTGCCCGCGGTGCGGACGCTGGATGCGCTGGGCCTCGACGCGTTCCTGGAGATCGCGCATCGATTTGGCCTGGCGACCCTCGGCGACGTCGAGAGCTATGGCCTCTCGCTCACGCTTGGCGGCGGCGAGGTACGGCTGCTGGACCTGACTGCGGCCTACGCGGCCCTCGGCGCGGGCGGCGAACTGGCGAAGCCGTATGCGGTAGCTCGCGTTCGGGACCAGGCGGGGAAGGTCCTCTACGAACATCCAAGGGAATCCCCGAAGCCCGTCCTCTCGGAGCAGCATGCGTACCTCCTCGCCGACATCTTGAGCGACCCGGCAGCGCGCATCCCGGGATTTGGGCAGGTCACGCCGTTCAACCTTCCGTTCCGGGCGGCTGTGAAGACGGGCACGACGACGGGATTCCGGGACAACTGGACGCTGGGCTTCACGCCCGAGATCGCGGTTGGCGTCTGGGTTGGCAACGCAGATGGCTCTTCGATGCAAGACGTTTCGGGAGTGGATGGTGCCGGGCCGATCTGGCGAGACGTGATGCTGGCGGCAGCTTCCGGCCGGGCGATGTCGTGGCCGGCGCGGCCGCCGGGTCTGGTGGAAGCGACCGCCTGCAGCCCAACCGGACTGCTCCCGGGGGTGGCGTGCCCTTCGCCGGTGCGGGAACTGTTCGTGGCGGGGACGGTGCCAACGGCCCGGGAGAGCTACTACGTTCGCGAGGCCGACGGGCGGATTTCCATCAACCCGCCGTTCGAAGCACGGACGTGGGCGATGGATGCGGGGTTCAGCCTTGCCAGCGGGGACGGGGCGCCGGGCTACGGAATCCGCATTGTCGAGCCATCGCCGGGTTCCGTCTTCTTCTTTTCGCCGGAATTGAAGGAGCAGCAACTGGTGCTGCGGGCGGCGGCGGCGCCGGGGTCGGAGGGCGTGACCTTCCGGATTGATGGGCGGGTCGTTGGAGAAGTTGCCGCCGAGGATGCGCGGCTGCTGTGGCGGCTGGAGCCCGGCCACCACCAGGTGGAGGCGATTGTGCGGCTCACGAATGGTGGCTCGGCCACCGCGACGGCGACATTCGAGGTACGGACGCAATGAGCGAGCAGCAGGGTTCGGCGAGATTCATGGACCGCGCACTTGCCAGGCTCCGGCAGCGCCGGTGGCAGGTTGGCGGAGTCATTGGGGCAGCCGCTGTGACCGCACTCGTGATTGTGGGTGCGTGGACGCTGTTCGGGGCTGAGGGTCCCTCCAGGCCGGCAATCACCGAGCCGCCAGGGTTCTCCGTGAGCCCCGAAGGCGACGATGTTCCGCGGTTGGCGCCAATCAAGGTGACGTTCGCGAGTGCTCCCAGTGAACGGACGGCGGAAAAGCTGTTGAAGCTGGAGCCGGAGATGGACGGCTCCTACGTCTGGTTGACCGACCGGACGGTGCTTTTCCAGCCGGAGTTCCCGGGGATGCTGCGCGGTTCGACCTACACGGTGAGCGTGGCGGCGCGCCCGGAGACCGGGCTCATGGAGGACGTGAAGAAGCAGTTCACGGTGACGGGCCTGCTCACGGTCCAACAGGCGATCCCGGGCGACGCCGACACCGAGGTCCCGTTGAACGCCCAGGTGCTGGTCCAGTTCAGCCGCTCCGTCGCTCCCCTGACGCTGCTGTCCGCACAGAGCACACAGCCGGTGGTGGCGTTTGACCCGCCGTTGGAAGGCACAGGCGAATGGTTGAACACGTCCATCTACCGCTTCGTGCCCACCAACCTGCAGCCGTTTACGACGTACCGGCTGAAGGTTGCGAAGGGGCTTTCATCCGCAGCGGATGGCGTCTTGAAGGAGGACTTCGCCTGGAGCTTCACGACGATCAGCCCGGCGGTGGCCTCGGTTTCACCGGACACAGCGACCGAGTTCGCGAGTCTTCGCCAGCAGGTAGTGGTCACGTTCAACCAGGCGATGGCTGCGACCGCGGTGCAGGGCATCACCGTCAAAGACCCGGCCGGCAACGCCGTCCCGGGGGCCGTGGCCTGGAGCGAGGGGAACACGGTGGCGACCTTCACGCCGTCGATACAGCTGGCCCACCTGACGGCGTACGTCGCGACCATCGCCAGAGGGTTGAAGGGCGCGAAGGGCGGAGAGACGCTGGAGGATCGCGTCTCGCGTTTCACCACGATCGGCCTGCCAGCCGTGTCGTGGACCCAGCCCACGGCCGGGTCCACGAGCGCCCCTCGCTACGGGGTGTCGATTGCGTTCGCCTCGCCAATGGACGCGACCACGCTTGAAGCCAGGCTCAGCATCAGTGGGTTCACCGCGGCCCAACTGGAAGGGACCGTCTACGCCGACGAGCGGTCGGTGCGGGCGGACATCTCGCTCAAGCCTTCGACGGCCTATACCGTGACGCTGGCCCCGGGTGCCAGGGATCGCTATGGCCAGGTGATGGGCGGGTACAGCTACTCGTTCACGACCGGGGCGCTGCCGTCATCCGTAACGCTCGCGTTGCCGGCGTACAGCCCGGCGGCGACGTATTCGGCTTCCGCCGAGCCGATCCTGTACTACCATTCGACCAACCTTTCGAACGTCCGGTTCACCCTCTTCCCCCTGACGGAAGCTGAGGGGCAGCAGAAGCTGCACGAGTTCTACGGGGGCAAAGAGAAGTTCGTCCCGAGCCAGCCTTCCTTGCGGGAGTGGGGCGAGCAGATCAGCGCACCGAAGGACGAGGTTTACCTGGGCTCGACGTCCATCAGTGGTGGTGGGCCACTGCCGAAGGGCTACTACTACCTCAGCACCACCGGGGGAAATGCGTCCGAGTTCGCGTTCGCCGTGGTGGACACCGTCATCGTCACGAAGATGTCGAACGACGAACTCCTGGTCTGGGTGCTGGATCACGACACGGGCAAGGCCCTGGCGGGCGTAACCGTGAAAGCGACCGGGCCGGAACTTGGGTCGCCGCAGGCGACGACCGACGCCAGCGGCTTGGCTTCCTTTAGGATCCCGGCGCCAACATCGGGCAAGGACTTCGACCGGTCGTACTACCTGGCGGTGAGTGGCGGCGGGCATTTCGGGTTCACGAGCACCCGCTGGCAGCAGGGGAGCTACCCGTACCAGTTGAACATCCCAATGGAGTACTACGCGCGCGAGTGGGTAGGTCACGTCTACACGGACCGGCCTATCTACCGGCCCGGCGAGAAGGTCGAGTACAAGGGCGTGGTGCGCGCGGACGACGATGCCCGGTACAGCGTGCCTTCTTCGAACCCACCGCTGCAGTTCGTGATTGTGAACCCACGGGGGCAAGAAGTGCGGCGCGTCTATGTTGGGACGAACAGCTTCGGCACCTTCGCCGGGACCTTCGAACTTCCCGCCGACGCGACCGTCGGAGACTACTCCATAAGCCTGGAAACGACCGGCAGGCGGCAGTACGTCTTCGGGGGCAGCTTCCTGGTGGCGGAGTTCCGCAAGCCAGAGTTCCAGGTCGAGGTCGTGACAGGCAAGCCGTCGTATGTGAATGGCGAATCGATCGACGTGCGGACGACGGCAACGTTCTTCTTCGGCGGCGCCGTCGAAGGCGCGCCGGTCGAGTGGTCGGCGCTGAGCAACCCCTTCGCGATGCGGGTGAAGGGCTACGAACAGTACTCCTTTAGCGACTACGACTACTGGAGGCAGGCAGCCTACAAGCAGCCCATGCGCTCGACCGGGACGGCCACGACGGGGGCCGATGGCGCCGCCTCGTACACCGTTGCAGCGGTCCTGGCGGAAGGCGAAGGGGCGCAGCAGTTCACGCTTTCGGCCACGGTCACAGACCAAAACGCCCAGGCGGTAGCCTCCAGCACGACTGTGACCGTCCACCCGGCGGACTTCTACGCCGGCATCCGCCCGGCGGAGTACGTCGCCGTCGCGGGGGAGGAGTCGGCCGTGAACCTGGTCACCGTCGACCGGGACGGGAACATCCTGCCCAACCGCCCCGTGGTGGTGCGCGTGTATGAGCGGGTATGGATCACCACCAAGACCCAGACGCCCGAGGGCGCCCGCCGCTACCGGAGCGAGCCGAAAGACACGCTGGTCACCTCGCTGAACGCCACCACCGGCGCGAAGGGGGAAGCCATCGTGAAGCTGACGGCCGCAAAGCCCGGGACGCTGCGGCTGGTCGCCGAAGCAACAGACTCGAAGGGCCGCGTCGCGAAGTCCGCGACCTACCTTTGGGTCGCCGGCGAAGCGTTCGCGAGCTGGCAGATAACCAACGACGACACGATCGCCCTGGTGGCTGACAAGGATAAGTACGAGGTCGGCGAGACCGCCGAAGTGCTCGTGCCGGCGCCGTTCACGGCCGCGACCGGACTGGTGACGGTGGAGCGAGGCAAGCTCATCACGCGGACCGTTCAAACCTTCTCCAGCAACAGCGAACGGCTGCGAATCCCGATCACCGACCGATCGGTCCCGAACGTCTTCGTCTCCGTGGTCTTGTACCGGCCTCCGACACTGGAAGACCCCGTGCCCCGCTACAAAGTGGGGTACGTGCATCTCCCCGTCTCCACGGCGACGCGAGTGCTGAACGTCGACATTCGGCCAGACAGAGAGCAGGCGAAGCCGGGGGAGACGGTGCACTACGACATCAAGGTGACGGATTGGACCGGCAAGGGCGTGAAGGCGGAGCTTTCCGCGGCGGTTATCGACAAGGCGCTGCTGGCGCTGGAAGACGAGCGCGGGCCGGACGGGCTCAAGGCGTTCTGGTTCCAACGCGGGCTGTCGGTCTACACCGCCTCCTCGATGTCCGTCTCGGTGAGCCGCTCAAACGACGTCATCGCCGAGCTGCAACGTGGGGGAAAGGGTGGCGGCGGGCTCGACGACGACCGGCTTCGCCAGGACTTCCGCAACACGGCGTACTGGGCAGCGCAACTGGTGACGAACGATGACGGTACCGCCAGCGTCGACGTGAAGATGCCGGACAACCTCACCACCTGGCGGATGCAGGTCCGCGCCGTCAGCGGCGATACGCTGGTTGGCGAAGGGACGAACGAACTGATTTCGACGCAGCCGTTGCTCTTGCGGCCGGCGCTGCCACGGTTCCTGCGGGTCGGTGATTCGGTTCAGATTCGAACACTCGTGCGCAACGCGACCGGCACGGGGTCGGAGGTCCAGGTCACCCTGGGCGCCGAAGGCGTGAACGTGGCCGGTGACGCCACAAAGCGCGCGACCGTGCCCGCGGGCCAGTCGGTGCTGCTGACCTGGCCCGCGAAGGTGGAGGCGGAAGGGACGGCGAAGTTCACCTTCAGCGCGACCGGCAGCGGCGGATTGAAGGATGCGGTGACCCAGGAACTCCCGGTCCTGCTTGATGTGACGCCCGAGACGATGGCGACGGGAGGGATCGTCACAGGCGAAAGCGGGCTGGAGGCCGTCTATCTACCGATCTACGCCATCCTCAAGTACGGCTCGCTGGCGGTCTCGGTGCAGTCAGCGCTGGCGGGGTCGATGGCCGGCGAACTGGGCTGGCTGGACCCGCAACCATTCGAGGGACCCGAGCGCGTTGCCAGCCGGCTGATGGCCACCATCGGCGTGCGGCGGGCGGAAACGAGCGCGCTCGGCACTTCGACCCAATACGACCGGCGCATTTCGAGCGACATCGCGGGCTTGCTGGGGAGGCAGCGGCCGGACGGGGGCTGGGCCTGGTGCGACGTCTATTGCCCGTCCGACCCGAACGTGACCGGCTGGGTGCTGATGGCCCTCGGCGAGGCCCAGCGGGACGGCGCCAGCGTCGATGCCGGCGTCGTGATCCGGGCGAATGAATACGTGATGGCCCACATCAACCGCGTCACCGACGTGGCGTCCCCGGCCGACCCCAACCAGAAGGCGTTCCTGCTGGCCGCGCTATCGGCGGCTGGTCATGGCGCTTTCGCGGAGAGCCCGGCCCGCGCACTCTTCGAGCAGTACCGCAGCAAGCTGACCAACTGGGGCCGCGCCTACCTCGTCCTTGCCCTGGCAGACGCGAACGCCGGAAAGGACGACCCGCAGGTGCGAGCGCTGCTGAACGACATCGCCGCGGCAACGCTCCCGAGCGCCAATGGCAACCATTGGGAGGACGAGTACGTCCGCGGGTCGTTCATGACCAACACCGCGACGACCGCGCTCGTGGCACGCGCGCTTACCGCCGTCCAGCCGGAACAGCCGCTGCTGGCGCAGAGCGTCCGCTGGCTGGTGGTGGCACGCGGCGCCGAGAAGTGGCGCACGAGCATCGACCGGGCAACAGGCGTCCTCGCCCTGACAAACTACGCAGTGAAGACGGGCGAACTCGGCGGCGACTACAGCTTCCGAGTGAGGCTCGACGACAAGGAGCTGATGGCCGGGCTGGTGAAGCCCGGGCAGCCTCCAGTAACGGAGTCGAAGACGGTACCGCTGACCACCTTCACCGCGGGGAAGGTCAGCCTGGTTGAGTTCGTCCGGGAGCTCGGCAAGCCGGGCCGACTCTACTACACCATGAACCTCCGCTACGTGACCCCGGCAAAAGAGGTGGAGGCGCTCAATCGGGGCTTTGCGATTTCGCACCAGTACACGGCGCTGGGCGACCCCACGAAGCCCGTGACGACGGTAAAGCTGGGCGAGACGGTGCGCGTGAAAGTCACAGTGCTCGCGCCCGCGGACCGCAATTACGTCGTCGTCGAAGACATGCTCCCTGCCGGGCTCGAGCCGGTGGACACGCGACTGAAGTCGATCGACCCCAAGCTCAAGGCTCAGCTCGAAGCAGACCGCGCAGCCGCCGCGGGGAAGCGCCCCGGCGGCAAGGGCGACAGCTACTTCGCGCCCTGGTTCCCGTGGTACTACAGCCCCTGGCAACACGTGGACGTGCGTGACGACCGGACGGTGCTGTTCGCCGAGCGCCTTGGCAAGGGGGTGTATGAGTACATCTACTACGCCCGGGCGACGACGCCGGGGGACTTCTTCGTCGCCCCGGCTCACGCAGAAGAGACCTACTTCCCCGAGACCTTCGGGCGGAGCGACAGCGGGAGGTTCGTCGTCCAGGAGTGAGACTCATCGTTCGGCGCAGCACGAGGGAATTGCATCGCGAAGTCAACTGCCTGGTGGGACATGATCGGAGGAACGCCAGATGTCCAGACGGCTGGAAGGAAAGATCGCCCTGATCACCGGGGCCAGCTCCGGGATCGGAAAGGCCACTGCCATCGCCTTTGCCCGCGAGGGCGCGGCGGTCGTGGCTGCATCCTACGGGATCACCGCCCTTCGTCGTCACGGGCCGGAGTCTACCGCCCCGGCCCGAGCGAGGGGTAGCAGTCTGAGCCGGCCGCGGCGCGGCCGAGATCCTGCGATCCGTACCATCCGGCGATAGTGATGGCAGCCGGGGGAGATTGGGAAAGCGGGCACCCAGTGAATGGGCGTCGGCTACGGGGGTTTACGCGGTCCTGTGGCGACGACCGGCCCTGCCCCCAAGTACCTCACCGCCTCCGGCATCACGCTGTCGTCGACCTCATTGAGGGCAGATAACCCGGCCATCAGGTCTACATCTACCTGCGGCCACCCCCCAGTTCGCGTATGCCCTACTCCCGCACCATGACGCTCACGCCCTTCGAACCCTTGCCGCTGCCGTAGAGCGCGAGGCGGTCGTCGGGGAGTTCGGCGACGTCGACGTCGCCGAACTCCTCAATCCGCGTGCCAGTGCGGCTATAGAACTCGATCCAGGTTGTGGGCGTGAAGCTGATGCCGTCCGTCGACTTTGCCACGACGAAGTTGTCGCCGAGGAATGTGGCGTAGATGTAGATAACGCCGTCGATGCGGATGACGGTGGGGTCGTGAGCGTCCTCCAGGACCGGGCGGGTATCGATCGTCCAGGTCAGCCCGTCGCGCGAACTCGCTCCGACGATGTCGGATGGGCCGTCCCGGCCGGCAAGGCCAGCCGAGAAGTACATTCGGTACGTCGAATCGGCCAACCGTAGCACGCGGCCGTGAGCCGCCTCGGTAAGCCCTGTCGTGCCGCCGGTTTCGACGCGCACGCCTTCGCGTTCGAACGCCAGGCCGTCGCTGGAGAAGGCACTGAAGATGCGGAACGCGTGCTGCTGGCCACCCATATCGCCCTGCACGCAGTTCGAGTCACCCTGGTAGTACATGCGGTAGCCGCCGGCCATCGGCACCACCCACGGGTGCGAAGCCGCGCAATCGAGTGCGCCCTTGGCGCCCTCGGTGAGCCGCATGCCCTCCTCGGGTGTGAAGCTCAGGCCGTCGTTCGAAACGTAACTGACGATACCCTTTCCCGGGCCGCCGTTGACGTACATGCGGTAGCGGCCGTCGGGCAGGCGCACCACGCTGGGCGCGAAGTTCTCGGGTCTGCCAGCCGTCGCTAGTTCGTGCCACCGCTCGACCGCCGTGACGCCGGGGAGCTGAGACCGCTCTTGCTGGCGCAGCTCCGTGCCCGATGGCCTCCCCGGCGGCGACCCGCCGGGCTTCGTGACCGGCCCCGAAGGGCCAGGCGTGGCGACGGTCGATGGGGCTGAGGATGGTGCGGTCGCACCCGAACCAGGGCTGATTGGCCCCGGGGCGGAAGTGGCGACGCTGTCGTCATCGCCGCCGCAGGCCGCCGCGGCAAGAACTGCGGCGACGACCGCGAAGGAGACGATCCCGACGAACGAGCTGCCCGATCGCGACGTCATCTACTTCAGCTTCGTATCGAAGAAGTCGGCGATCACTTTCGTGATCTCGTCGCGGCTGGGGCTGATCTGGCCGCCGTCTGGGACGAAGCCATGGCCGGCGTTCTTCACTACCACGAGCTTCGCCGGGACGCCCGCTGCCGTCAGGTGGTCGTACAGCTCCTGGGACTGGCTGAGAGGCACGAGCTTGTCTTTCTCGCCGTGAAGGATGAGGAAAGGAGGGTCGTCTTTCGAGATCCAGGTGACCGGGCTCGCGTTCTTCACGACCGCGTCGGTGCGGCTGCTGGCACCAAACACGTTCTTCAGCAGGGTGTCGCTGGCGCCTTCGAAACTGACTGTCAGGTCGGCCGGGCCGAACATGTCAACCATCGCCTGCACCCGGCTGGAGACGCCGGCATAGCCGCCGGTGCCTTCGAGCTCGCTCGAAGCGTCGGACGTGCCGAGCAGTGAGACGAGGTGGCCGCCGGCGCTGCCTCCCATGGCGCCGATGCGGTTCGGGTCGATGCCGTACTTGGCGGCGTTGGCGCGAAGGTAGCGCACAGCGCACTTCACGTCCTCGATCTGCGCCGGAAACTTCGACGCGGGCACCAGTCGGTAGTTAACAGCCGCCACGAGGTAGCCGCGTTTCACCAGCTCGGGAATGGCATCGGAGCCGTTGCCACTGCGCTTGTCACCGCTGGTCCAGCCGCCCCCGTGCACGTAGAGCACCGCCGGCGCGCTGCCGGCCACCGTGGCCGGGTAGTAGATGTCCATCTGCTGGGCCTGGCCGTTGGGCGAGCAGTAGGTCACGTCCCGATCGACTTCGCCCGTGGTCTGCGTGGCGCCGCGGCCGGGTTTGGCGGCGGCGGGCGCCGCGGTGGCCGCCGGGTTGGCCGTCGGCGCCGGGGCGGTCACGGAGACGGTTCCAGAGCGCGGGTCGACGCGGGGGTTCGCCTTCTCCCACGCTTCGAACGCGGCGGCCATCTCGGAGAACGTCGCCCATTCGACCTTGCCTTCCTTCACCAGGGGATCGACGACCTCCGTCAGGAAGCGATCGATCACGGCGAAAGCGTCGGTTGGGCTGCCCCGGAACTCGCCCGGGTGCACGGTAAAGTGAAAGACGTTCACCTTGCCCGGTTCCGCGGTCTCGATGGAACGAAGGAGACTTTGCGCCAGGTAGTCGAAGTAGGCCTCGTCGCCGTCGGCTTCGTCGGCGCGCCGCATCGAGGCGAAGTTCGTCTTGTCGTAGTTGCCTTCCGGCAGGAAGACAACCGGGCCGTTCGGGTCGTGCTTCGCAAACTCTGACGTATCGGTGCCCTTCGTGCCGCCGGCCGGCCGCCATGGCACCGTGCCGATCAGGGCTTCGTCGGTGGTCTGAGTCGACGGGTTCTTCCAGTCGCTGTTGACGGAGAGACCGGCGCACTCGGCCGCGTCGAGCAGTCCCGGGTAGAGGTTGCCGCCGCTCCAGTAGGCGACGTCGTGCTCGACGCCGGCCTGGTGGATGTAGCTGATCTCTTCCTCGAACACCGAGCACCACCTGTCGAGCGACAGCGAATTGCCGTCCTTGCCGAGGTGGGCATCTTCGTGGAAGTGCAGGCCGATCTCGTGGCCGCGGTCCTCGAGATCGGAGAGGATTCTGCTGCCATAGGTGACCGCGCTCGTGGTGAACGGCGACTGCGCCTGGATGGTCATGCGCCCGCCGTGTTTCTCGACGATTTTCGCCACGGCGTCGATGTCCTGGACGCCGCGATCAAAGATCTGCTTGTTGTTGTAATCAGGGTCGGGCTTGCTGCCGGCCGCTGAAGGCGGTGTGGGGCGGCCCTGCTGCTGGGCGGTGCTGCCCAGCGGTTCGATGTGCATGCCGATATCGAAGAGAAGCGCCTGGGTCGAGGCCGCCGCCTGGGCCACCGGCGCTTGGGGCTCCGACGTGGCGGGTGGCGTCCAGGTGGTGCCCGAACAGGCGACCAGCGTCAGCCCGGTCAGGGCTGCGAGGATGGGGGTGTAGATGCGCATGGTGTTTCTCCCTACTGGGGTCTTGGCTTCCGGCGCCACCACTTCACCTGGGATATTGATTGGCGGGGCAGCCAGGTGACCGGATGTGAGTGACGATCTGGACTAGCTTTGCCGTGGCCTTTACCTTCGAGACGACAAGAGGGGCGGGCTGGAGCCAGCCCCTACAAACGGCGCCTGGGCAGCACACCACATCCGGAGGCGATCGTTCCGTCCGTCCGCGAGGCCGCCGCCAGCGCCAGGATGTCCTCGGAGGTGGCCACGCGGAGGTCCTTCGCGGCGTAGGCGATCATCTCTTCGTAGGCCGCCCAGATGGCCCCCTGCTCCGACTGCGACCGCACCTTCGACGAGTCCCGCGCATTCATGTTGTACGGCGGCGGCAGTGGTCGCTCCTTCCCCGTGTCGGTGAAGTAGCGGAGGGTCCAGGCTTCGGCGCCGCTGCGTGCAAAGTTGTTCTCGTGGATGAGCGTGGTCACGAGCGCGGGCCGCTCGTACGTCCATTCCGCCATCCGCTGCCTGAGATACGCCGTGGGGTTGTGCTCGGCGGCATGCGCGCCGGTAAGCATGTTCCACCAGAACGGGTCGTTATCGCCGTTTCCGGTCGAAAGCGTACCGGCCTTCCAGCGGGTAATGCTGAAGTCGCTTGGGCGGGCGAGGAGGCCGTTACGGTACTCGAACGGTTTGTCGGGCTTCGTGCCGTCTTCGTGGAAAAACACCGCCACCGTTGCGCCGAGGCTCTTGTAAAGGTCGAGCGCTGCGTTCTTAATGCGTTCGTCGCTGTTGGGGGCCCCTACCACGACGGGGTTGCGGCCCATCAGCTGCGCCACGTAGCTGTAGCCTCCCGGCTCGCCCCGGAGCAAGTCCCCGGTGGCGAGGTCGAGCCCGTAGGTCTCGTAGTCGAGGAGGGTTTGTCGCAGCTGGGCGTCGCTCAGCCCGCGCAGGCGCTGGTCGAAGCCGGTGTAGAGCGGGTGTGGCGGACGGACGTGGTAGCTCACGGTCATCTGGCTGCTTTTCAGACGCTCGATGACTTCCGGCCATGCCCGGGCGTAGAGCCGTGCCATCGGCCCCGTGAGGTAGAAGTCGCCGGCGACGCCGTACTTCTCGAAGAGACCGATGGCCTTCACGAGCGTAGCCGCGCTTTCGTCGACATGCACCGTGTCGTGCACGTTGATCACGGCCTGGAGGTATGCCCGCGCGTCCGCACAGGGCTCCGGGGAATGCACGGGTGTGGCGGGCGCGGGCTGCGTGTTTTCGCTGCCGCCGGCGACGCCATTGCCGAACGTGCGCGGACCACAGGCGATTGCGCCAAGGCCGACCGTGAGGCCGGCAAGCATCCGTCGACGTGTGAGACTCATTCTCCCCCCCGATCCGAGAGTAATCCGGCGAAAATATCCAGGGCCGCGTCGACGTTGGCAGGCGAGCGATGGAAGCCGCCGTGGTCGCCGTTGGGATCGTCGATGGCCTTGAGGACGCTCCCTCCGTAGTGGTCGATCCATGCCGCCGCTTCGCGCATGCCAGCGCAACCGTCGCGTTCGGGGTGCTCATCTTTACCGCCGCAAAAGGTCACCCAGTGCGTCCCTGCAAGGGGCGGCGGGCCAAGTATTCCGCTCGCGATGGCGACGTTGTCGGGGAACTCAAGGCCGGGCTTACCGGCGTTGGCAACGGCGAGGAGGTAGTAGCCTTCCCGCCCGCTGTTGTCGTACGCGACAACAGCGTAGCTGTTGGCCGATCCCCGGCTGAAGCCGTGGAAGAGGACGGTGCCGGGCTCCACGTTCTCATGGTCGAGGACGATGGAGACCTCGCGGTTGACGTCGCCCGGGCTGTAGTAGTCCTCGTAGCGTTCGCCTTCGCCGAGCCACCACTGGAGGGCGACGATGCCGTATCCACGCTCTGCGGCATACGGCTGCCAGAGGAAGAACTCGTCGAAGGCCCAGCTATCGTGGCCGTGGATGGTCGCGATGACCGGAGGCTTCTCGTCCCCTGCACCCGGCGGGAACCAGACGACCGCGAAACTCCTCCCGTCGGAAGTCCCCACGACCTGGGCACCGTGGTCTATCGCGAACGCGTAGCGTCCCGAGTTGGCCGCCCTGGCCTGTTCGAGCAGCGCCTGGGCCTGCGGCGCGAGGCTGCCCCCGCTATCGGCCGAGTCCCCGGGGACTGTGACCGTGTCTCTGTCGGTCGAGGGCGAGCCCTGGCCGGATGAACACGCTGCCGTGAGCACGGCGACCAGGGACATCGCGACTGCGAGAGTTGTCAGCCTCATGCCTATGTGATGGCCGGTCTCCGACAAAGGGTGACGGGTCGCCCCCAACTGTCACGGGCCGGCCGGGGCGCGAGAACCTGAGAGAAGTACGGCCTCCGGGTCGCCGAATGGGTCGAGGCCGCGCTCGCCAGGCTGAGAGGGACCCCGGCCGAGATGGCCAGGGTCGCGGAGGCCCTGGGCGTGGACGGCGCGCTGCGCTTCGTCCACCGCTCCCACTGGAAGGAGTATCCACGAACGGGGCGAACCCACTGCGCCGGCACCATTGTCTCATCGTGTCGGCCGGCCCCGGCCGTCAGGTCTCCTGTTGGACTGTGGCGTCGCCGGCCAGAGGCAACCCGGGCGCTGGGCAGGTCCGTCATGTCGCCTCCCAGGCAATCAATGTCCAGCTCTTGGATTCAGCAGTTAATGTCCAGCTCGTGGGCTCAGAGGACCGTTCGGTTGCCGGGACGGCCGCAAGCGCGCGCTCGGGGCAGGCGGCAATGCAGAGCCCACACCCCGTGCAACCCTTCAGTGCCAGCTCCCAGCGGCGCTTGGTCGCGCAGACATCGGTGATAGTGATAGCACCCTCGGGGCAGATAAACTCGCAGGCCCGGTCGTCCTGGCAGAGGCGCGGAAGGAGGGAAGGGGTGAGCGGCCGATACTTGGGCTCGAAGATGGCAACCATGCAATCTCGCAGTAACTGAGAGTACTGTCATGTTCTAATATTTGCTTTGGCTTTGGCAAGGCGGCGGGGTAGAGTGTTCACCATGAGTTCCCTCCAAGACTTCAAGGCCGAGCTCTTCAGGGCACTCGGAAACCCGCTCCGCGTCCGGATCCTCGAGGCACTCCGCACCGCCGGCAGCCTGACAGTGACCGAGCTTCACCAGCGAGTGGGCGCAGAGCCCTCCAACGTTTCCCAACACCTGGCGATCATGCGCTCCCGCGGGCTCCTCGCGACGCGCCGAAGCGGCACCAGCATCTGGTACTCCGCGGCTGAACCCGAGATCTTCGAGCTTCTGGATGTGGCAAGGTCGATCTTCGAACGCCAGCTCGTGGCCAGGGCCCGCCTGCTGGAGCCAGAGGACGCGAGTTCGAAAGCGCCCTCGTAGGCATGTTCACCCCGCCCTCTCCCTTGCCAGCCGGGACCGTACCGCGGTTGCCCGGAATCATCAGAGCATTACTATCTTCGCAATCTCTTGAATATCTGACCGGGGGCTCATCCTCTTGCTGGAGCAACTAACAGCCCTCGCGCTCGCCGTGCTAGTCGCGGCATCAGTAGCGGAACTAACAGGCGTTGCCCGGGGCACGCGCGCCGGCTACTGGTTCACAGCATGCGGCGCGGCGGTCGCGCTGGGCACCTTCACCTGGGCGCTTGCCGGCGGCTCAGTCATCGAGTTCGGCCTCTGGTCCCCGGCGCCGTCCCTCGAATTGCAGTGGCGCATGGACGAACTGGGAGCGCTCTTTGGCGCCGTCGTGGCTGTCGTCGCTCTCTTCGCCTCCGTGTTTGGCGTGCGCTACAGCCATGCCCGCCGGCTGGATGATGCCCTCTACCCGATCTTCGTCCTGAGCATGTTCGGAGTGGCGGGCGCTGGAAACGTGTTCAGCTTCTTCGTGATGTGGGAATTGATGGCGCTCACGAGCTTCCTGCTCGTCCTCAGCGATGGCCAGGGCCACTCCCGGCGCGTGGCCGCGCTCCTCTACCTCGGCATGACGCATGTGGCGACAGTTCTCGCAGTCGCAGCACTCCTCCTGCTCGCCGACTCCGCCGGAACACAGGAGTTTCGCGGGATGAGGCTCGCTGAAGCTGGTTCCGGCGCCCGCGCCTCCCTCGCCTTGATGCTGGCGCTGGCGGGATTCGGGACCAAAGCGGGTCTGATGCCGCTCCACATCTGGCTGCCTCGCGCCCACCCCGTGGCGCCATCTCACGTTTCGGCGCTCATGTCGGCGGCGATGGTCAATACAGGCATTTACGGAATCATCCGCGTCGGGTTCGACTTCCTCGGCCCGGGGGAGACATGGTGGGGGATCGTGCTCATGGTGGTGGGCGCCACCACGGCCGTCCTCGGGGTCCTCTATGCGCTGATGGAGCGTGACATGAAGCGCTGCCTGGCCTACAGCACCGTGGAGAACATGGGCATCATCACGCTGGCCCTTGGCGCGGCGCTGTCCTTCCGCGCTTCTGGCGCAAATCAACTGGCGGCCGCCGCGCTCCTGGCCGCCCTCGTGCACACGTTCAATCACGCCTTGCTCAAGAGTTTGCTCTTCCTCGGCGCCGGCGCCATCCAGCACGCCGCGAAGTCCCTCGACATGGATCGCCTGGGGGGCCTGCTTCCCGCGATGCCGCTTACCGGCGCCGCTGTACTGGTCGGCGCCGTCGGGCTCGCCTCGGTGCCGCCCCTGAATGGCTTCGTCGGCGAATGGATGCTCGCGCGCAGCCTGATTTCCCTCGCCGGCGATGGATCCACTGTGGCCACGCGGCTCGTAGCCGGCGGGACCCTCGGTATGCTCGCCCTGGCTGCCGGCCTGGCGCTGGCCTGTTTCGTCCGCCTCTTCGGCATGGCGTTCCTCGGTGTCGCACGCGGCGACACGGTTCCCCGACGGGATGCTCCGGCGCTGATGACCCTGCCGCTACTCGCCCTCGCGGTGGTCTCAGTGGGAGCCGCCGTCGCCGCGCCGGGCTTGGTGCGGCTCTTCCGCGGCGTCGCGGCGGCGCTCCTTCCAGCGAATGGCGCGACGGTGGAGGACATCCATCGCATCGGTTTGGAGGGCGGCGGCAGCTTCTCCCCCGCAGTCGCGGCCATTGCGTTGCTCGCGCTCGCGCCCATCCCCTGGCTGCTTCTTCGGTGGGCGTTCGGCCCAACCCGGCGCGAACGTGGCCCCGTTTGGGCCACTGGTTCCGCGTTCGCTCCCACCATGCAGTACACGGCCACCTCGCTGTCCAAGCCGTTGCGACTGTTCTTCAGGCGTGTCTTAGTCCCACAGCGCGAAATCAAGGTGGAGTTCCACGGCACCTCGCCAATCCCGCGGCGAGTGCAATACACCGGTCGCGTTCCCGCCGTGATCGAAGAGCGGGTCTACCTGCCATTGCGCGGTATCGCAATCTGGTCTGCTCAGCGAATCCGCGCATTCCAGAACGGGAGCGTCGAGTTCTACCTGCTCTACGTCTTCGCCGCGCTACTGGCGCTACTGGTGGTGGCGCGATGACGGGCACTGCTGAGTCCATTGTCCTCGGACTGGTACAGCTGCTGGTCCTGCTGGCGGCGGCCCCACTCGTTCAGGGAGTCATCCGGAAGCTGAAGGCGCGCTTCCAGTCGCGCAGCGGCCCTCCGTTGCTTCAGAGCTACTACGACCTCGCGAAGCTCTTTTCCCGGGGAGAGATGGTGGCAGACACCACCTCGGTGGTCCAGGCGTTGGCCCCCTGGGTTGTCCTTGGTGCTTTCGTCACCGCTGCGCTGTTCGTGCCCATGTTCGCAGCAGCCACCCCACTCACCAGCGATGGCGACCTGCTGCTCGTCATCGGGTTCTTCGCACTCGCGCGTTTGGCGCTGACACTCGGCGGAATCGACAGCGGGAGCTCGTTTGGCCAGATGGGCAGCAGTCGCGAGATTGCCGTCGGCGCACTGGTGGAACCGGCTTTCATGCTCTCGCTCGCCGGCCTCGCGGTGACGGCCGGAACGACGCGGCTGGGGGATATCGTCGCCTTCGGCGCGGATCAGGGAGTCAGCTTCATCGACCTGCCATGGGGGTTGGCACTCTTCGCCCTCGTCATCGTGACGCTCGCGGAGATCGGACGCATCCCAGTCGACAACCCGGATACGCACCTCGAGCTGACCATGACGCACGAGGCCATGCTGCTGGAGTACTCGGGCCGCAGTCTCGGCGTGCTCCACTTCGCGACCATGGTGAAGCAACTCCTCCTGGCCTGCCTCATCGCGAACCTCTTCATTCCATTCGGGCTCGATCGGGACCCCGGCCTGGCATCGTACGTCGCCGGGGGAGCGTTGCTCGCCGGCAAGGTGGCGCTGATCGGTCTTGCCCTCGCGGTCGTGGAGTCCGTCTTTGCGAAGTTGCGCCTGTACGAATTGCCCGACCTCATCGGTTCTGCGTCGCTCGCCGGCTTCGTCGCCCTAGCAGTGACGGTATGGCAGATATGAGCGACACCGACGTGGCGAGCACGATAGACGCCCTGGCGATCGGCATGGTCGTCCTCGCGATCGGACTCATCTGGACCCGGTCGTCGCGTCAGGCGGTGGCCCTCGTGGCGTTGCAGGCGGTGCTCCTGGGCGCCGTGGCTGTGGTGGCAGCATTCCATGCGGAGACCAGGGCCACCCACCTCCTCCTCGGCGCCGGCCTCGTTCTCCTGGTGAAAGCCGGAATCCTGCCCGCCGTCATGGGGCTCCTCATCACCCGTGCCCGTGCCGGCCGAACGATGCCCTTCGCAGTTCCCCGTGCCCTCGCGGTGGTGTTCGCCGTAGGCGTCAGCCTCATCACGATCGAGACCTTAAGCGGGGAGCCCTTCAACACCCCTCTCGGCGCGGAGCGTGCCTTGCCCGCAGCCGTCGCACTCATCCTTCTCGGACTGCAGACGATGGTCATCCGGCATCACGCCGTCGCCCAGATCACCGGCTTCCTGGCCATCGAAAACGGAATGGCGCTTGCGGCGCTCACCGCTACCTACGGCATGCCCTTCGTCATCGAGTTCGGCGTGCTCCTCGATGTGCTCCTCGCAGTCATGGTCGCGTTCGTGTACTTCCGGCGCATCGACGAGTTGCACGGGGAGCTTGCGACGAAGGTCCTCCGGGAGCTGCGCGGATGACGTGGGTGGAACTCTGCCTGGCAGCAGGGATGGTGGCTCTCGTTGGAGGGGCCTTGCTGGTGGTCCTCCTCCCGTTCGGCCCCCTCACGTGGCCCGTCGCCGCCTGCGCGAGCAGCGTCGCGCTGCTTGCGGCCGTGGGCGTCACGATACGAGTCAGCCAGGACGGGCCCTCCCTCGCCTTCGACGATTGGGTCTACGTGGACGCGCTGGGAGTCATCGTCGCCGACCTGGTGGCTCTCGTCGGGCTCCTCGCGATCATCAACTCTCACCCCTATATCAGACACGAGCTGGCGCAAGGCGAGATCAACCCAGCGCGAGCCCGCCGCTACTACGCCCTCGTCCTGGCGTTCCTTGCGGCGATGTTTGCCGTCCCTGTCTCGAACAACCTGGGCGTCTTGTGGATCGCAATCGAAGCGACGACTATCGTCTCGGCCCTGCTCGTCAGCATCCACGGCGACCGCGCGGGCCTCGAAGCAGCCTGGAAGTACCTCATCATCGGCTCAGTGGGCATCGCCTTCGCGCTCTTCGGGACGATGATGACGTTCTATGCGGCCGAGCCAATACTCGGCGATTCGGGTGACGCCCTGAACTGGACGACGTTGCGCAGTGTCGCCGGTCAGCTCAACCCGGAAGTGATGCGGCTCGCTTTCGTTTTCGTGCTGGTCGGCTACGGCACGAAGGCCGGCCTTGCCCCCATGCACACCTGGCTACCCGATGCCCACAGCCAGGCCCCGTCGCCGGTTTCCGGGCTGCTTTCCGGGGTGCTGCTCAAGTGCGCGCTTGTGGCAATGCTGCGGTTCGGCGTGCTTACGGACCTCTCAGTGGGCGGCAGCTTTCGCGACAACGCCTTGATGACGTTTGGGATCGCCAGCATCGTGATCGCCGTGCCGTTCATCCTCGTGCAGGGTGACCTCAAACGGCTCCTGGCCTACTCGAGCGTCGAGAACATTGGGATTATCGTGCTGGCGGCCGGGATAGGCGGTCCAATTGCCACGTATGCGGCGGTACTCCATATCATCGCTCATTCCCTCACCAAGTCGAGCCTGTTCTTTTCCGCGGGCGCAATCGTGCAGGCGTACGGCACGCGGCGGTTGCACCGCCTGCGAAGCCTGGTCAGCACGTCACCTGCTGTGGCGGTCGTGTTCATTGGGGCGATCATAGGCGTATCTGGATTTCCGCCGTTCGCGATGTTCGTTTCCGAATACGGGCTGGTTAGCGGCGCCTTCGCAGAGGATCGAGGAGCAGTGGCCGTGGTGGGTATGATCTTCGTCGCGCTGGCGGCGTCCGCGCTGCTGTTCCAGGTGGTCGGCACCGTGTTCCGGGACGAAAAACGCATCCGGCCGCCTCTTGGGATCGCACGGGTGTCCCTGGCGACGGCCGCACTCCCGCTCTTGCTCGCGACGTGGGTCGCATTCGCGCCGCCGCCTGCCATTCGCGACCTCCTGCAGGACGCCGCCGCGGTCATGGAGGTCTGACATGAATGAGCAAACTGCGGTGCTGCTCGACGAGTCCCCCGTGCCCCTGGAACGGCAACCGGCGTTCGCTGCCAACGAAACACTCGTGCGGTGCAAAGCCGAGCACCTGGTCACTGCGGGCGCTTACTTGGCATCCCGCGGGGCGACTCTGGCGACGATGGTTGGCCTCGACCTCGCGCCCCTGGGTCGCGGCCTGGCGGTTGAGTTCGTCTTTTCGGTCCCTGCGTTCGACGAGTTCATCCGCCTGGGCGCGGACCTGGGCGCCGCCGGCTCTTATCCTGCTCTCACGCCTACCGTGCCGGCCGCCCAGTGGTATGAGCGAGAGGCGAAGGACTTGCTTGGCATCGACCCGGTGGGCCACCCGGACCCGCGTCGGCTCGTGCTTCACGAGTCGTTCCCACACGGCTACCACCCGCTGCGCAAGAACGTCGACCCTGTACAGCGGCCCGCGGTGGATGCGCGCCGGTTCGACCACTTCGAGGTTCATGGAGAAGGTATCTACGAACTCCCGGTCGGGCCGATTCACGCAGGCGTCATCGAACCGGGACACTTCCGATTCTCGAACATCGGCGACGTCGTCCTCTTCCTGGACGCGCGGCTCTTCTACGCCCATCGCGGCGTTGAAAAGATCGTCGAGGGCCTGACACCCGCGAAGGCGCTATTCACCGTCGAACGGACATGCGCGGCATGCACCGTCTCGCATGCGGTGGCGTTTGCCTCAGCCGTTGAACGCGCCTCCGGGACGGTTATTCCTCCACGGGCGACCTGGCTGCGCACGCTCCTCCTTGAACTCGAGCGCCTGTACAACCACGTGGGCGACATCGGAAACATCTGTGCCGGCACGGGCCTCCATGCCGGTACGTCCCGCGGCGCCATCCTGAAGGAGCGGCTGCAGCGGCTGAACGAAGCCCTCACCGGGCACCGCTTCCTCATGGGAGCCGTCGATGTCGGCGGCTTGCGCCGGGACCCGGACCCTCTGACCCTCGCAGAGCAGGCTGGCGAGCTCTCCGCGCTCCAGAAGGACTTCACAGCCTACGTCGAAATGCTCCTCGGCACGGATGGCTTCGTTCACCGCCTTAAGGGGCCGGGCCGGCTCGATGCGGAGCTCGTCCGGGCTCTCGGCGGCACCGGCGTGACGGCGCGCGCATCGGGAGTTGCCACCGACTATCGTATTGATCACCCCCACGCCGCCTATGGCATGCTCGCGCCGCGTCCCGTCGCAGAGACGACGGGCGATGTCTTCGCACGGACGATGGTGCGGATCAGGGAGGCGGAGGAGTCGTTCCGGCTCGTGAGCGCCATCGTCGATAACCTGCCGCAGGGGCCTGTCCGGTGTGAGGTCCCTTCGCCGCCCCCGTTCGCATCCGCGCTGGGTTACGCCGAAAGCCCTCGCGGCGCAAACGTGCACTGGGTGATGTTCGACGGCGACGGCCGCCTCTACCGTCTGCGGATCCGCTCAGCCGCCTACGCGAACTGGCCGCTGGTCGGGCGCGCCGTTCCCGGTAACGTCGTGCCCGACTTTCCGCTCATCAACAAGAGCTTCGAGCTCTGCTACGCCTGCTGTGACCGCTAAGGAACCAGAATGGGATTCTTCGATCTTCTCCTGAGACCGCTGACAGCTTCCCGCTCGACGGTGGGATACCCGAAAAGCCCTGCCGATTCAGTGAGGACCAGGCGCGTTCCCCGGTTTGAGCCGGGCAAGTGCAGCGACGACAGGTCGTGCGAGGCCGTCTGCCCCACCGAGGCCATCACTATCGAGGGAGTGCCCGACGGGAAACGCCGCTGGGTGCTCGATTACGGAAAGTGCATCTTCTGTGCCGAGTGCATCAGGGTGTGCCCGTCGCTTGCGATCGTCGGCACAGGCGACTTTGAACTGGCGGCGACCGAACGGGACGGCGTGGTCTCGGAGTATGTTCTCGGGGTGGCCGCACCGTGACCGAAACCACCCCTGCGAGGGAGCTGAGGTCCAAGATCCGGCGAAGCCTTAGGCGGTCCCTTCACATCCGCCACCTGGACTCAGGGTCGTGCAACGGGTGCGACTGGGAAATCACCGCGCTCCTCAACCCCTATTACGACCTGCAACGCTTGGGCATCGATTTCGTTGCCTCCCCTCGACACGCCGACCTCCTCCTCGTTACCGGCGTCATGACCCGGAATCTGGTCGATGCGGCCGTCCGGACGTATCAAGCCATGCCCGAGCCCCGGCTGGTGGTCGCTGTCGGCGCTTGCGCGGTAGGCGGGGGCACATTCGCGCATACCTACGCAGCTCACGGCTCGGCGAACGCAGTACTCCCCGTCGACGTCTACATACCCGGCTGTCCTCCCAGACCCGAAGCCATCATTCACGGTCTCCTGATGGCTGTGGACCGTTTCCGATGAGAATTTCGGTCTGGTGGAAGATGGTGAGGGAATTGGCAGGAACGTCATGGCAGAGACTCTGCACCCTGGCTGGAGGAACGAGCGACCATGATGCTGGTATCGGAGACGTACCTCCCGAAACGGTCGCACTGATCCGATCGCGGCCAGACCTGACGTTCTTCCTCGTACCGGAATCTGCTCCGTTTGTTGCAGCGGCAATGTTCGCGTACCAAGTGGACGGAAGAGGCAACCACCCGCTCATTTTCCGCATGGGCGCGGTCCACGACATTGACGCGTTCGGGGTTGCCACGCTTGAGGGAACAATCGAACATCGCCGCAGGCGCGGCGGCCGCGTGATTCTGACCGACGTTCAGCCAGCGGTGCTTCGAAGGTTTACGAGTTCTGGAACGATCTCCACTCTCGGCCATGAAAATCTATTCGAGAAGCTGAGGGAAGCCATCCAGGGCGTCGCGACCAGCCGGTAACCCACCAGGCGGTTCGAATGTAACAACGGGGAACGGGATCAGCACCCGCTGGGATCTCCACGTTCGCTCGACTCCGTTGCCCCCATCCGCCGTGTTCCCAGGTCCGGCGGCCGTACCGCGGTAATGCTACGAGGTAGCCTGACGCAACTGCTGCTGATCTGGTGAACGTGAGCGGCGTCCCTTATGTGGCCGCCGTGGTATAGTCGCCATCCACACTAGCGGTGCTGAGGAGCGGTCCCATGGAGCTACGCCGCCGAGCACGTTGCTCCGTAAAGCACGTTCCGTTGGGAGCGATGGCAGCCCGATGCCCGTTCTTCGCCGGCGCCGCGATGCTCGCGATCGCCGTCCTCGTGCTAGGCGCAGCGTGCGGAGACGAGAGCGCGTCACCGCAGCCCGCACCAACGGAGCAACCGCTGGGCGAGGACCCGGGACTGATCCACGTCCACGGACTGGATGTCGATCCGGCGACCGGCACCATCTTCGCCGCGACACACACGGGGCTATTCCGCATCGAAGGGGGCGAGGCTCACCGCGTCGGAGACCGCTTCCAGGACACGATGGGGTTCACCATCGATGAGAATGGGAGGTTCTTGGGAAGCGGCCATCCCGATCTGCGGGACCTCCGCAGCGGCAGGTTCAAACCGCTCCTGGGCCTGGTGGAGAGCAAGGACAAAGGAGCAAGCTGGACGACCGTGTCGCTCTCGGGCGAGGCCGACTTCCATGCGCTCCAGGCCGCGCACGGTCGCCTCTTCGGTTACGACGCAACCAACCGGCGACTGATGGTGAGTCGCGACGGCAAGGCCTGGGAAACACGGAGCACCGTCGCTGTGTACGACTTCGCGGTAAGCCCCACCGACCCGGAGCACCTGCTCGCCGCGTTCCAGGCGGGCGTCGCCGAGAGCCGCGACGGTGGGCGGACATGGTCCGTTCCAACGGCGCCAACCGCCGCACTGGTGGCCTGGACCACGTCCGGTCAGTGGGCTATTGGGCCAGATGGTTCCGTTTCGACCCGCACTGCCGGCCTGGCGTGGGAGCCCCGCGGAACCCTGCAGGGCGAGCCGGAGGCGTTGTTTGTGAATGGGTCGGAGTTGTTCGCGGCGGTACAGGAGCGTGGGATCCTGGCGTCCGCCGACGGGGGCAGAACTTGGACAGTGCTCGTACCGCCGGGATAGCGAGGCGGGCCACGTTTCGGCAGGCTGCCGAAGCTGCGGGCCTTCGTCGCGGCCGCACCGGGCGCTGAGCGTCGCCAGCGGCCTTGACCCGCTTGCCCCTAACACCCCGGGTAACGAGCAGCGAGGCTCGTCTGCTTAGCGGCACGATGCGTCGATCGTGTGGCTCTACGCGTGGTCCGCCTCCGGCCGTGGACCGGGCATGGGGCAGGACCTGTCGTTAGAATGTGCTCCAACCGGGCTCGCGACGGCAGCCGAGGCCGGTTGGAGCAAAGCCATGCGCTTCGGACTGGTCTACGACTTCCGCAACCCGGCTCAATGGCGCAAGCCCTGGCCCGAGGTCTATGAGGGCCTGCTCCGGCAAATCGCCTTTGCCGACGAGCTCGGGTTCGACTCGATCTGGCTGACCGAGCACCACTTCGTCGAGGATGGGTACACACCGTCGCCGGTGCCGCTCATGGCTGCGATCGCCGCTCGCACCAGCCGCGTCGAGATCTCGACGGACATCCTTGTCCTGCCCCTCTACCACCCCGTCAAGCTGGCGGAGGACATCGCGACGATCGACGTTCTTTCGAACGGGCGCGTGATGCTGGGTGTCGGGTCGGGATACCGGGACGAGGAGTTCGCTGCCTTCGGCACCAGCCGGATGGAGCGCGCCAGCCGGATGGAGGAGGGAGTGGCCATCCTTCGCGGATGCTGGGGGGACGGTCCGTTCTCGTACGCCGGCCGGCATTACCAGCTCGATGCGATCGATGTCGTGCCAAAACCGGTGCAGAAGCCCCATCCACCGCTCTGGATGGCAGCAACCGCCGAACCAGCGGCGCGACGTGCTGCTCGGCTCGGCCTCAATCTCTTGCCCCAGGCCGACCGCACCGGCGGTTACGACGCCTGGGTTGATGAGCTCCAAAAGCAGGGGCGCTCTCCCGGCGACTATCGCATCGGGCTGATCAAGTCGTGGTTCCTGACGGATCGCGGCCGCGAGGACCCGCTCTGGCAGGTCGTGCGCGAGCGCGAGCGGTATCGCGGCTCGACCTATGCTCCCTGGCTGGCCGCGGGTTACGTGCGTCCGGGACCCGGCGCTGTCCCCATCGACCAGGGCTACATGCTCGGCTCCCCGCAGGAGCTCATCGCCGCGATAGACGGGGTGACGAAGGGCCTGCCCCTGACGGACATCATCGGCTGGGGCACCCCACCCGGTATGGACCCGGAGGAGCTTAATCCGAGGATCGAGCGATTCGCCCGGGAGGTAATGCCCCACTTCAGATAACGTCTCCGGCGTTGTCTCTTAGGCGCTCACGCCTGATCGTCCTCCGCTCGCACGAGCTGCCCGACCAGTTCCAGCGCCGCCGCGTCCGGCTCCCACGGCAGGACGTAGGCATCTCAGAGAACTTCGAGACATAAGGTCCTGAGGAGGCCACTCTCGTCGGGCGCCTGAACTCGCCCCTTTCAGCCCGGAGCCCCCGCGCGTCTCATGCCCCGTCCGACGCTGTTGGACTCATCCCCGCGGCGCCAGCGGCCCGCCACTCAGCACGTCAAGGAGTACTCGACAACCGTCATAGTCTATCACCGACCATCGGAGAGTCCGTAAACCAACCAGCACACCAACGTCAGCGAACTCCAGCGAAGCGAGACGAATCGAGAACCTTCATCCCGAAGCTAGATACCTTCAAAAGAGACGTGAAATCTTCAGTAGATATGCCATTAAAAGTCCACTGCTCTTCCGCTGAGCTACGGGCCCACTTCGCAACCTACCCCATCGAAGCTGAAGGCTCACTACCCGGCCCGGCCCCTCGCGGCCCCGATGACCACCACGCCCTCGCTGGGTTGCGAGGCACGGCGCTCAGGTCCGGGGTTCCCGGTGCGTTGGTCGCGAAGCAGGTCGCCCCTTAGCGCAGGCCATCCTTGATCCGCTCGAACTCCTCGGCCGTGATTTCGCCGCGGGCGTAGCGGGCTCTCGCGATGTCAAGCGCTGACCGCCCGGTTTCGCCGCCCCTTCTCGCGTACACGGCAACGGCCCACGCAGCTACGGCGAGGACACCGACCCAGAAGACAGCCATGGTGATCCACATCACCACGAAGCCGCCGTTTCCCCAGTCCATGTGCCCGTCGCCGTAGCCCTGGAGCAGCCCCCCAACAGGGCCGGTGCCCACGGGTACGGCGGCATAGGAACGAACCCGGGTCGAAATGACATCTCGAAGCCTCAGCATGACGATCACCTCATTCGACAAACTACTATCGCCTGTCGTACTCCAGTTTCGCTCGATACCGGTACCGTGTCGAACGGGCGAGCGGCCCCGAATATCGAGCCTTTCCGCGCTCTTGACGAGCGGCTCCGAGGGTAGTTCCGCCCCGCCCACGCGGCCGCCGCAAAGGCCCGCTCGTCCGTTAGCCGTCTCGCCCAAGCAACCGCGCCGCCAGCTCCCTGCCGGCCACCCCGCCATCGTGCCCGGGCCCCGTCGTGCTCCCTCTCGCCAGCCTCCCCCCTATCGCGACAAGCCCCTGGAGTTCGAGCCAGCCATCGTCGCCCAGGGTGGCAAGCGCCGCCGCCGGGAACGAACAGCCGGCTTCCAGCGCCGCCATGAACGCCCGTTCGGCGTCCGTCTCCAAACGGAGCCGGGCGACGTCGATCGCTGCGAGGGCCTCCACGGTTTCCCTGTCCGGCTCCCGGCATTCCACCGCGAGCGCGCCTTGTGCCGGCGCCGGCAACATCTCAGCCGGGCTCAGTACGTGGGCGGCCCGGCCTTCGATTCCGAGCCGCCGCAGGCCAGCAAGAGCCAGCACCGTGGCGTCGTATTCGCCGGAATCCACGCGGCCAATCCGCGTCTCGACGTTCCCTCGGATCGGCCTGAACTGGAGGTCCGGGCGAAGCGCACGCAACTGTGCCTCCCGCCGGGGACTGCTCGTGCCGACCACCGCGCCCGCCTCCAGCCGGTCCAGTCCCCGGCCGTCGCGGGTCACCAGTGCGTCGCGGACATCCTCCCGCGCCGGGACCGCGCCGATGACGAGGCCCGCCGTTCGGGCCGTGGGGAGGTCCTTGTAGCTGTGCACCGCGAGGTCCACGTTCTCCCGGAGCAGCGCTTCCTGGATCGCCGAGGTGAACCAGCCAGTTCCCTCCCGCAGCGGTGTCGACTGGTCGCGGTCACCCGCGGTCGTGATCTCGACGATTTCGAGGCGGATGGATGGGTCCCCGGCCCGCAGAAGCCCGGCCACGATCTCAACCTGGGCCAGCGCCAGCCGGCTCGCCCGCGTACCGATGCGGAGCACTCGCCCGGTCACGCGTAAGCCTCCCCGGCCAACGCTTCGTGCGCCGCCTTCACGGTCTGGTCGATGTCGCCCTCCGTGTGCGCCGCCGAAACGAACCACGTCTCGAACTGCGACGGCGGCAGTAGGATCCCGCGTTCCAGCATCGCGCGGTGGAACCTGCCGAATCGCTCCGTGTTCGACTCCCGGGCTTCGGCGTAGTTCGTGGGTGCGCCCTCGCGGAAGAACAGCGTCAGCATCGACCCGCAACGGACGACCGCGCCCGGCACGTTCGCCCGGCGGCACGCGGCGCCCAGGCCGTGCTCAAGGTGCCGGGCAAGCTCGTCGGCCCGCGCGTACGCCGTTCCCGAACTCAGCAGGTCGAGGGTTGTGACGCCGGCCGCCATCACCAGCGGATTCCCGGACAGCGTGCCCGCCTGGTAGACCGGCCCGGAAGGCGAAAGCTGGTCCATCAACTCTGCGCGCCCGCCGAACGCCCCCACCGGCAACCCTCCACCGATGATCTTGCCCAGGCAGACGAGGTCCGCCAACGGCAACAGGTCTGAGAGCCCGAATCGCAGCCGGAACCCGGTGATCACTTCGTCCGCGATGAGGAGCGCCCCATGCTCCCGGGGTGTTTCCTGCAGCGCCGCGAGGAAGGCGGGCGAAGGCTCGACCAGCCCCATGTTCCCGGCCACGGGTTCGACGATGACCGCCGCCGTCTCGGTTCCGTGGCTCGCGAACCAGTCCCGCAACGCCCCCGGGTCGTTGTAGGGCAGCACCGCCGTCAGCCCCGCGATCTCTGCCGGCACGCCCGCGGAGTCGCTGAGCCCGAACGTCGCCACGCCGCTCCCGGCCTTCACCAGGAGCCCGTCGTTGTGGCCGTGGTAGCAGCCGTCGAACTTGACGATCACCCCGCGGCCCGTCGCTGCCCGTGCCAGGCGGATCGCGGTCATCGTCGCTTCGGTGCCGGAGTTCACGAACCGGATGCGTTCCAGGCCCGTTGCCCGCGTCACCCGCCGGCCCAATTCGACCTCGCCCGGAGTCAAGGCGCCAAAGGCCGTACCCTCGGCGGCGGCCGTGGCGATCGCCTGCACCACCTTCGGGTGAGCGTGGCCCAGGATCAGCGGGCCGAATGCGGCGATGTAGTCGACGTAACGCTGGCCGTCGGCATCGAACACGTGGGCGCCGGCCCCCCGAACAATCGGCACCGGCTTCCCGCCGACTGACCGGAACGACCGCACGGGGCTGTTCACCCCCCCGGGAAAGAGCAGCGCGGCCTCGCGGCGAATCTTTTCATTGCTCAAGGTGTCGGCTCCTCCGCGGGTTGGTGGCCGTCGAATCGGCGGCGCAGGTAGGTCTCGCGCAGTTCATTCCCCTGCGCCTCGAATTCGGCGAATCCCGTGGTAGTCGACGGTGGCTGCGGCGCCGGCGGGTCCGCTTCCCAGAGTGCGGCCTCGCGGCAGAATCCGACAAGCACGCTGCATGCCTCCGGGCAGGGGATTGTGCCATCGCCGGCCGGCACTTCTCCCGCCCACGCGGGAGTCCGGACGCACGCCGCGCAGACCACGTCGACCGCCAGCCCCCGTGCCCCCGCGGGGAGGCGGTTCGCAGCTTCGTAACGCCCGGACTGGCGCTCCAGCACGGCCTCGATCCCCGTGATTCGCAGCGTCCCGCTCGCCGCCTGATCGATGTGGCGAGCCGCCAGCGGGTAGATCACGTCCAGTGCGTCGAGGAGTTCTGCCTCGCTCGCGCACCAAACCTCCCACCCTCCCGGCATCGTGTGGGCGCCAGAGAGCGGGCGGTAGCGGCCGAACTGGTCGGTCCGGATGTGGTCTCGCAGCGCGCCGCCGCCATCCAGCCGGGCCACCCCGTCCGTGGCCTCCGGTCCGCGCACCACGAACGAGTCCCCCTCGCGCCCGACGGTGACTTCGCCGAGAACGAATGTGTCCCGCCCGGCCAGGGCACGGCCCAGCCAGTTCATCCGAGCGCGTCCACTACGGCTTGCACAAGCGACTCAAGCGAGGGTGCGGCCGCTTCGACGTCCACGCGGCCGAATGCCGTTCTCACCGCCTCGGAAGTCTGGGGGCCGATGCTGATCAGCCGCGTCCCGGCAGCAAGGCTGGTGCCTTCAAGTGCTCGCGCCAGGTTGTGGGCAGTCGAGGCGCTGGTGAAGGTGATGGCGTCCGCCGCGGCGACCTCCCGCAGTCTCTCGGCATCCAGCGGCTCGAACAGCGTTTCGTACGCAGTGACGCGCTCCACCAGGGCACCTCTTGCCCGGAGTGCGGCCTCCAGGCGATCGTCGGCCAGCGCCGAAACGGCAAGCACGACGCGGTCGCCGGCCGCCACCGGCAGTTCCTCGGCCAGCGCTGCCGTCATCGCCCGGCTGGGGACGAAGTCGGGGCGGATGCCACCGGCACGTAGTGCTGCCGCCGTGGCCTCGCCAATCGCCGCCACCCCCACCCCGGCCAGCGCGCGAGCGTCCAGTCCGGCCGCATCGAGCTCGGCCAAGATGGCCGCGACCGCGTTCTGGCTTCCAAGGCAGATCCACGCTGGTTTGTCCAGCACCGCATCCCGCAGCAGCGGATTTGGCGTCAGCCAGCGGGTTGCGATGACCGGGGCTTCGACCACCAGCGCCCCAAGGGCAGCCAGGCGGCTCGCCAGTTCGCTCGACTGCGCGCGGCTTCGCGTTACCACCACCCGCCGCCCCGCCAGTGGTCCCGGCGTGAACCATGCCAGCCGATCCGCCAGCTTCACGACCTCGCCCACGACCGTCACCATCGGCGAACCGAGCCCAGCCTCGCGCACCCGGGCTGCGATCGTCTCCACCGTCCCCCGGACGACAGCCTGGTCGGCACGGGTCCCCCACCGGATGCACGCCGCCGGTGTCCCCGGACGGCGGCCGGCCGAGATCAAGCGGCTGGTGAGCCGCTCCAGGGTCCCGGCGCCCATGAGGATGACGAGCGTGTCCACTCGCGCCGCCGCCGCCCAGTCGATCGTGTCATCCTCGTTCTCCGCGCCGCTGCCAGTCACCACCATGAAGCTGCTGGCGACCCCACGGTGCGTCACAGGGATTCCCGCGTAGGCCGGCGCCGCGATGGCGGACGTGATCCCGGGCACCACCGTGAAGGGGATGCCTGCTTCCCCGCATCCCATCGCTTCTTCCGACCCCCGCCCGAACACGAAGGGGTCCCCGCCTTTGAGCCGCACCACCGTCTTCCCCTCACGCGCAAAGGCGACGATGGCCGCGGTGATCCCTTCTTGCGAAAGCGCGTGCATGTCGGCGCGTTTGCCCACGTAGACCAGTTCCGCCGTGGGGGGCGCGTGCCGCAGCAACTGCGGCGCCGCCAGCGCGTCATAAAGCACGACGTCAGCGCGCCCGAGCGCTTCCACGCCGGCGACCGTGATCAGCCCCGGGTCGCCCGGGCCCGCCCCAATGATGTACACGTGTCCGATCGGCATCTGGCTAACCGGTCGCCCCTCGTTTGAATCATCATATAGGGTCGGGCCCGCCCGGCCGCCCCTCGATGTGGTCAGCGCCTCCGGCTCAGCTATAGAACGTCTGGGCGATCGCCATCCCGTAGGCCGCCTGCTGGTCCGGCGCCAGCCCGTAGGCCGGCGGTACCAGGCAGGCGGAATCGGCATGCTCCCAGATCGGCGCGACCCGCTTCCTTACCTCGTCGGGCGTCCCGCAGACCACGAACGTCTGCGCCATCTCGTCGGTGACCAGGTGCTTCACGTCCACGTAGCTGCCCTGTCTCAGGCCGTCCTGCAGCAGCTTCGCCTCTCTGCGGAAGCCATGCGCCGCGAAGTACTCCTCGTACTGCTCGATCCCGCCATAGAACGCGACCGTCGCCCGCGCATCCTCGATCGCCTGCCGGCGGTCGTTGTTGGGCGCCACGAACAGCCAGATGTTGAACTCGATCGCCGACCGCTCCCGCCCGCCCTTCGCCAGCCCCGCCCGGATGTCGTCCATCACCTTCGTCGTCGCCCAGTCTATCGACCAGATCGGGTGGCCGATCACCCCATCCGCGACCTCCGCTCCCATTCGCAGCAATGGCTGCCGGAGCCCTGCCACCCAGATAGGGATGTCCGTCCGCACCGGGGCCGCCAGCGGTTGGAACTCGCTGAAGTCGTGCTGGTGGTACTTCCCGTCGTATCGCCGCAGTTCGCCCGTGTGGCTCTTCGCGATGACCTGCCGGACGATGTCGATGACCTCCCGGAGGTGCTCCACCGGCTTCCCGTACGGCATCCCGAAGAAGCCTTCGCTCCACGCTCGGACGCTCGAACCCAGCCCCAGGACGAACCGGCCGTTGCTGATCCGGTCCAGGTCCATCGCCGCGACAGCGGTCTCGAATGGGCTCCGCGCGAACGCCAGCGCGATCCCGGTAGCCAGTTTCACCCGGCTTGTCACCCCGGCGGCCGCCGCAAGCGGGATGAACGGCGGCCCATAGACCTGTGGCGCAAACAGCCCTTCCAGCCCCATCGCCTCGTATTGCTGGGCCATGCCCGTCAGCATCGGCCCGGGCATCGGGGAAATCACCCCCCAGTATCTTGGCGAGTTCGGCATGGCGCGGCCCTCCTCTCAGTTGCCTACATCGTTCGCTGTCTGCTGCGAATGGGAATGACCGCGATCACATCTTCTCTTTCCGGGGAGGCCTGGCCCGCGGGAAGCGTCTGGCCCTCTCTGGTAAGCTGGCCCCGTGGAGCACCTCAACATCACCCGCCAGCCCGAGCTGCATGCGCCGGTCGCGGTCATCGCCTTTGCCGGCTGGAACGACGCCGCCAGCGCGGCCACCAACGCCGCCCGCTTCCTTGTCCGTCGCATGGGCGCCCGCAAGTTCGCCAGCGTCGACCCGGAACCGTTCTACGTCTTCAGCGATACCCGCCCTTCCGTCCGCCTGGATATCCGCGGCCAGCGCCAGGTTGATTGGCCCGCGAACGACTTCTACTACGCGCGCAACCCCACCGGCCCCCACGACATCGTCGTCATGATCGGCGTCGAGCCCAACCTCCGCTGGCGGACCTTCGCCAACCTCTACCAGTCGCTCTTCACCGACCTAGGCGTGACCATGGCCGTCTCCCTCGGCGCACTCATGGCCGATATCCCCCACACGCTCCCCGTCCGCGTCACCGGTACCGCCGCCGATCCTGAGACGGCGGCCACGCTTCACCTCACGACTTCCCGCTACGAAGGCCCCACAGGCATCGTCGGCGTCCTCCACGACCTCCTCCGGCGCTCCACGCTCCCCGCCGCCAGCCTCTGGGCGAACGTCCCCCACTACCTCACGACCAACCAGAACCCACCCGCGACCATGGCCCTGCTCGAACGGCTCCAGGGCATGATCGGCCTCGAATTCGACTTCACCGAACTCCTCGGCGCCGCCGAGCGTTTCGTCCGCGAAGTGAACGCTGCTGTCGAGGCCAACTCCGAAATCGGTGATTACGTCCGCAAGCTGGAAGAAGCTGCCGAACGCGCGAGGACCGCCCCGGAAGAGCCGACCGCGCTCCCCACCGGCCAGGACCTCGTCCTCGACATCGAAGAGTTCCTGCGCACCCAGCGCGACGACCGCTAACCCGCGAGCCCTGTGCCAGCTAGATTGCGAACTGCATCCCCTGGATCCCCTTGAGCGCCGTGATCTCCCCAAGGTGCATGAACCCGTGCGTCATCAGCACCTGCCGGAACACCCTCCACTTCGGCATCTCGCCCAATGGCCGGACCATCTGGACCTCCTCCAGCCACTCCAGCGAGACGCTCTTCAGGAACGCCGTCACTTCTTTCGCGACCGCCGCGTTGTACTCCCGGAAGAGGCCGATGTCGTCGATCCGCAGCGCCTGCGCGTCGGCCAGCGTCATGCCCGTGCCCTGGTCCACTTTCGGGAGGCCGAACTTCTCGAAGTAGCCGCCTTCGATCCAGACGGGGTTCTTCCGCTGCAGGACGAAGTTGTTGACGTTGTCCTCCGTCCGCACCACGTGCCAGGCCGAGAACGCCGCCGAGACCATCTTCCCGCCTGGCTGCCAGTTGAACTGTTCCGGCGTCAGGTCCTTGATGTTGTCGTCCATCCAGCTGTTCAGCTGGTCGATGCCGTCGATGAGCAGGTCGCGGATGTCCACTGTTGCCTCCGGGCGCCGCATCAGGCGGCGGTTGTCGTGCCCCGAAGTCTACTCGCGCCGCACGGGTGGAGGCGAATCCGCGCCCTCCACGTCTTCGCGCTGCAACACCGGCTGTAACCCCCGGCGCACTCGATCGGCGTTCCGTACGAGCGCATAAAGCGTGTCCACCGTCGGCACCGGCACCCCAAGCGCCGCAGCCCGGCGCGCAGGCTCGCCCAGGATCGCCTCGACCTCCAGCGGCCGCCCGAGGACGTAGTCGAGCACCATGCTCGTCCGGTAGTCCCCCATCGTCGTCGTCTGTCCGAACATCCGCGCCACGATGTCGTCCGCGTCCAGCCGTGCCGCGCTTCCGGCTTCCGCGAGGTCCGCGTTCCCGGCCGCGACCACTTCACGCATCGCCCGTTCCGCCGTCGCCGCCAACAGCGGGTCCTTCAGGATGCCCTCCGTGCCCAGCCCGCCGCTCGCGACCGAGAGCCCGTTGAACGGGATGTTCCAGCAGAGCTTCTCCCAGCGGGCGTAGCGCAGGTTCGGCGCCTTGACCACCTCCACACCGCCGCTCCGCAGCAGCGCCGCCAGTTCCGCCAGCTGCGCCGGGTCGTCCGCAGCGTGGCCTACGCTCACACGCCCGTACTCCAGGTGGTGGATCACGCCGTCGGGGCCCCGGTTGATGCAGACGAACGCCATCCCCCCGAAGACTTTCCCCGCGCCCGCCCAGGCCGCGAACCGTTCCTCGATCCCGAGACCGTTCATCAGCGCGAGGATCCGCGTGTCCGGTCCCACCGCCGGCCGCACCAGTCGCTCCGCCTCGTCGATCGCCGTCGCCTTGAGCGAACAGACCACCCAGTCCGCCACCCCCGCCTCGGCTGTCGAACCGACCGCCGCCACCTGCACCTGGAAGTCCCCATTCGGGCTCCGGACGTCAAGTCCGCGCTCCCGCACGCTTTCGAGCCCGCTCCGCATCACGAAGGTGACATCGTGGCCCGCGCGCGCCATCAGCCCGCCGTAGTACCCACCCACGGCCCCCGCCCCAACGACCACGATCTTGCTCATCCCCAAAGGATACGGACCCTGGCGACTCTCCGGTAGGCGCCCCGCAAGCGCCCAACCTGCTGTATCCTCCAACGCCATGCAGGACGCCGTGCTCGCCACCCTTCCCGTTGTCCACCGGCCGCGTCACCATCACGTCTCACCCCGGTTGCCACGATGAGGCAGCCTCCGGTCGCGCCTCCACAGCCCCGCTTCCTCGTCCTTATCGCCGCGCTTTTCACCGGCGCCCTCATCGTCTCGAACATCGTGGCCGTCAAGATTGCGAACTTCTCCGGCGTCACCGGCCCCATCGACGACTACTTCCTCCCCGCCGCCGTCGTCGTCTTCCCCATCTCCTACATCCTCGGCGACGTCCTCACCGAGGTGTACGGCTACCGCACCGCCCGCCGCGTCATCTGGTCCGCATTTCTCGCCAACGGCCTGGCCGTGCTTGCCATCGTCATCGCTCAGGAGGTCCCGGCGGCCCCCTTCTGGCAGGACCAGGGCGCCTACGAATCCATCCTCGGCCAGACGTGGCGCATCGCCGGGGGCAGCTTCGCGGCCTTCCTCGTCGGCGAATTCGCCAACTCCATGGTCCTCGCCCGGATGAAGGTCGCTACCCGGGGCCGCTTCCTCTGGAGCCGAACCATCGGTTCCACCATCGTCGGCGAAGGCCTCGACTCGGCCATCTTCATCACCATCGCCTTCGCCGGGAAGGAAGGCATCGACCTCTGGCCGCTCATCTGGAAGCAGTGGCTCTTCAAGGTCGGCTTCGAAACCATCGCCACCCCCTTCACCTACGCCGCTGTTATCGCCCTCAAACGGCTCGAGGGCATCGACACCTACGACCGCGACATCGACCTGAACCCGCTGGCGGTCTGGGATTAGCTTGCTCGCGCCGCCCGGCGGCGGCACCCTAAGCGCTATGGCGGAGAACATCTACAAGACCGACGGCACGATCGATAGCTTCGAAAACCCGCGCCCGGGCCGCGAGTACGAAATCGAGTTCGTCGCGCCCGAATTCACCAGCGTCTGCCCCATGACCGGTCTCCCGGACTTCGGCACCCTCACCATCACCTACGTCCCCGGCGACCGCTGCATCGAACTCCGTAGCTTCAAGTATTATCTCTTCGCCTTCCGCGACAAGGGGATCTTCTACGAAGACCTCGTCAACCAGGTCCTCGATGACATCGTCGCCGCCATTGCCCCTCGTTCGGCGATGGTAACCGGCGAATTCAACGCCCGCGGCGGCATCACCGCCCGCGTCACCGCGACCTTCGAAGGTGACTGACCGATGACCTCCAGCTGCCCGGCGGGGGCGCGGGGCTGATCGGCCCTTACCGCGCGAGCGCCAGCGCTCGGGCCCGAACCGGCGTCCGGAGGCGATCGAGGAATGCCCCGGCCCAATCCGCGGCCGTGTTCGCCTGTACCGCCAGGCGCAACCGCTGCATCCGGTAGCGGCGTTCAACGGCGGTCATGTCGATTGCCCGGAGGATCGTGCGTGCCATGCCCTCCACGTCGTAGGGATTGACGATCAGCGCGTCCCTGAGTTCGCAGGCGGCGCCGGCGAACTCGCTGAGCACGAGCACACCGTCGCCATCCGGCCGCGAAGCCACGAACTCCTTACACACGAGGTTCATCCCATCGCGCAGCGGCGTCACCAGCATGACGTCGGCGGCGCGGTAGAACGCCGCGAGTTGATCCGCGTCCATCGACCCGTAGCTGCAGCGAATTGGGACCGTGTCGAAGTTCCCGTAGATGCTGTTGATCCTCCCGACAAGTTCTTCCGCCTGCCCCTTGACGGTTTCGTAGGCGGCGATGTCCCCGCGTGAGAGGACCGCGACCTGGAACAGCACTACCTCATCGGCCCGGACGCTCCCGGTTGCCAGGAGTTCTTCGAACGCCGTGAGGCGTCGGAGAAGACCCTTCGTATAGTCCAGCCGGTCGACTGCCAGGAGCAGCTTTCGCCCCTTCGCCCCTTGCCGGATCCCATCGGCCATCTCCAGCACCTTCGGGTCTTCAGCTCGCTGTTGCCACTCGTCCGCGTTGACCCCGACCGGGGAGACGACGACCTCAACGTCCCGCGGCAAGCGGCTGTCGCCCGGGGCGAGGCTGTGGATCTCGGCCACGGCGGCCCGGAAATTCGCCGCAAACTCCTCCGTGTGGAACCCGATGACATCGGCTCCAAGCATCCCGCCCACCATCTCACGCCACCAGGGGAGGGCACGCAGGATCTCGAGCGGCGGAAACGGCACGTGAAAGGAGAATCCGATGCGTGCCCCGGGAAGGCGCCGTCGCACGGCCGCCGGCACAAGCGCGAGCTGGTAGTCGTGGACCCAGACGACATCGCCCGGCTCGTACTCGTCCGCGATCGCGTCGGCAAACCGCTCGTTCGCCTCTCGATAGCTCCCCCAGCCGCCAATCCGGAGGGGCAGTTCGTTCAGCCGCGAATGCAGTAGTGGCCAGAGCCCGCTGTTCGACAGCTCCGTGTAGAAACCCTTGCTTATGGCTTCGCCCAGGAAGACGGGCACGCATCCGAGTGCGTCCAACTTCGATCGGATCGGGCCGGCGTGGGGAGCCTCGGCGTCCATGGGGAGGCCGCTCCAGCCAATCCACCGGCTCTCCGGGGGGTGATGGACCGCCCCGAGGCAGCTCGCGACCCCTCCCGCCGAGGGCCGTGCACAGAGGCACCCGTGTTCGACCGAAACCGTCACCGGCAGGCGGTTGGAGACGATGATTGTTCGCGACATGGTTAGGCCCTCCTTGCCAACTCTGGTACCCGGGCGTCCCTCCGCCGGAGCGCCCCGGCGCCGTTCTGCGCGAGCAGTTCGTGCAGCCGGTTCTGATGCATGGCAACGCGGATTTCGATCAGCGCCGCCCGTTCGTTGCACTCCACCACCGAATGGACATCTCCAGGGCTCGAAGCCTCCAAGCCTTTGATAAGCTCATGGAGCTGCTGCAGGAGCGCCGGATGGTCGTCGAGTTGGCGGCGGCGGAGCGAGGCGCTGCCTTCCGCTGGTCTCGCGATGGCCGCTACTTCCGGGCTGTCGGCTTGCTCCACGTGGGCCCGAACGAGTTCCCCCGCGCGAGAGATGTGCCGTTGGAAGGCGGCCCGCCAGCCGCCCGCGCCTTGCGCGCTCCATGGCACCTGGCGGGCAAGGCGAAGCGCCTCCCACGCTTCGTAGAGCGGGTCCGAACCACTGCCGGGCATCGTGACCGGGCTCGTTGAAGACAAAGTCATAGCTATCCCTCCTGGATGAGAGCAGGTGAACGTCGTGCGTTGAGGGGGGTGAGGGGTGACTTGACTAGAGTATTGGAATCTCGGCCCGGCCCGTGTGCGGGGGGACGACCTGCCAGGGCCGGGAGACGGCAAGCGCTCGCTTCCGCCTGATCGCTTCGCGCGCGCACACCTGTTCGGTGCGCGCCGCGCCACGCATGACCGTGGCGTGTGTGTACATGGTCGACCCCCGCGGCGCTCATCGGCGCCGGGCATGGGAGGCCCCAAAGGCCCCGAATGTCTACGAGGTTAGCTGACGGGTTCGGCGTCGGAAGTCGCCTATGCGCCCCTGCGCAATTCACCCCGGTTGTGTGGATCCCCCGTTCCGACCAAGGGCCGGATTCGACGACCCGAGTCTACCACAGGGTGGGGGGGTGCAACCGCGTCTTCTGTAATCTCTGTGTAAACTCGCCGGGCACTCCGCGGAGTGCGTCAGCTCCACCGCGAGCACGTGGGCAACAGGCTCCATGGTTCGGCGCCGGCGCACGAGCGCGCAGCCACCGGAGCGGTCCGGCCCCAGCGGATGTGTGCTCCCTGCGCCCGCCTTCGCTCGCATCCCAGACGGCATTGCCCCGCCCCCGGGACACAGGCGACCTATTGCTGACCAGCCGCCGATCGCCTCTTGACGAGGTCAAGAATGATACCCGCCGCATCCTCGGCGGACGTCCGATCGGTATTGATTACGAAATCGTAGCTGGCCGGATCCAGCCAGCCTCGATCATAAAACTCGCGGAAGTAGTCGACTCGTTCTTGGTCGGCCTCTCGAATCACTCGATTGGCCTCTTCAGCGGCTAACCCCTTCGCGATTGCGCGCGCTGCCCGCCCCCCCAGGCTGCCGGTGATCAGAACGCGGAGAGTGTCAGGGCGGCCAGCCAACACAAGTTGTGCCCCGTGGCCGAGGATGAGGACATCGCCTTGCTCGGCGAGGTCTCGGAGGGCGGACTCTACAAACGCCCTATATTCGGCGGAGGTGAACAAAGGCGTCATTCGAAGCGGAACTGGCGTCACCCACAACTCCCCGCTCCCGCCAGAACCCCGGGACATTCCCTCGAGAATGCGGCTGAAGCGGCCGCGGTGTACCCCGGCTTGCTTCACCGCCTCAGGAGAAACGCCAGCCTCATCCGCCGCCCGGCGGAACACTTCGTAGTCAATCAGGCGCAGGCCAAGCTGGTGAGCGACGGACGCGGCGATCTCCTCGCCTCCGGTGCCGTGTTGACGTGCGATCGTGACAACGCGCACGGCGGCGGAAGGCTGATCAGTGAGTGGGCCCTCATCGCCCCCCGGGATAGCGATGGTCTTCGGCCGGTGCTGCGGTGCCGTCGCAAGGGCCAGGACGAGATCGCCTTCCAGGAAGTCGCCGTCGACGGAGTGAAACTCAAGCGAGTTGTCGGGGACCGTCGCGGCCAGCGCCTCCTGCAGTTCACGTCCGACCCCCCGGATCTCGCCGAACCGGACGCCGTGAAGGCGAGCCACGTGACCGGCAGGTGCGGCGTCGAGGGCGATCCCGGTCTCAGGGTGGGGCATCACTTCCGCCCCAATCGGAAGCTGAACGCTGCACGCCCGGGTCCCCGCGAGTCGCAAGAACGCCGGGCCGGCGATCGGCACACCCCGGATCATCGCCCAACTGCGGAGGCGGTCCGCCGCCAGGGTGGCGTCCTTGAGGCTAAGGCCGGTGACCACCGCCACCGAGCGGACCCGGTCGCGGGTATCGTATTCCACGGTGAGATTCATCTTCGTCCCCCTTCTCTCGGTGGCAGAGGCGGCCAGTGCCGGTCACGCCGCCCCTCCCGAGGCACGATACAACCTTCGGAGCAGCAGGCATGCTTTCCGCCCGCACCTGCAGACGCCTGGGAGGACGCCCGAAAGGCCCCGAATGTCTACGAGGTTGGCTGACGGGTTCGGCGTCGGAAGTCGCCTATGCGCTCCTGCGCAATACACCCCGGAAGTTGGGTCCCCCGTTCCCGGCAGGGCCGGGATTCGACACTGCCACGCTACCACAGCGCGGTTCTGCTGGGGCTTGCCTTCTGTCAGTTCCCTGTGGGTCCGGCGTTGGCCCGGTGTCTTCTCCGGAGCACCCTCCGCCCGCTATCGCCTACCCGTGCCTTTGCTATCATTCCGCCGCTACGAGCTTCCGGAGTGCCATGGAGCCCATCTCCCCCGCCCGCGTCTCCCGTGAGCAAAGTGAATGTACGATAGCCAGGCTCGCCCTGGTGACTGACCGATGACCTCCAAAGCTGACCCCGGCGGGTTCCCACAGCGCCGGGTCGCCGACGTACCGGCCGTTACCGGCGCCCAGATGCGCGAAATCCAGCGCGCCGCCCAGGAAGAGTACGGCCTCGACATCCTCCAGATTATGGAGAACAGCGGCCGCGGCATCGCCACCCTCGCCCTCGCCATGCTCGGAGGCCGCGGCCGCGGGCAGCGTGTCGTCGTCCTCGCCGGTGGCGGCAACAACGGCGGCGCCGGCCTCTGCGCGGTCCGCCACCTCCAGAACTGGGGCCTCAACGTCGAACCCGTCTTCGGTGAGGTCGAAAGCGAAATGTCCCTCGCGGCCCGCCGCCAGCTCGATGTCCTCCGCCGCTCCGGCATTGTCGAACCGCGCGACCAGGAAACCAGTGAAATGACCCTTGAGGAGCACCTCGCCCGCGCCGACCTCGTCATCGACGCCCTCGCCGGCTATGGCCAGGAAGGGCCGCCGACCGGCATCGCCGCTGCCATCGTCGAACTCGCCGTCGCCTCCCGCCGCCCGGTCCTCGCCATAGACGTCCCCACGGGCGTCAATGCCACCACCGGTGTCATCAGTTCGCCCGCGATCAAGGCGACGACGACAATCATCCTTGACCTGCCAAAGCGAGGCCTGCTCGACCCCGTCTGCCGCCAGTGCGTCGGCGAACTCTACCTCGCCGACGTCGGCATCCCCCACGCTGTCCACGAACGTTACGGCGGCGTCTCCGCCCGCGGCCTCTTCGCCGAAGGCCCGATCGTTCACTTGCGCCGCTAACCGGGCCCGCAATTGGGAGCGTAGAATCCGGGCACCCGAACGAGGAGTCCCGGCCATGCCGCTCACACGCTACATGAAGTCACCCTCCGAAATCCTCCGCCTCCAGGAAGCGATGGCCACCCCCGCTTTCCTCGACATCCGCTCCCTCGCCATCACTTTCGAATCCGACCCCGTCGTGCTGGCCGAACTCATCCCCGCGCCCCTCAAGCCCGCCGCCGAACCGCGCGTCTCCGTCTCCATCAGCGAAATCCGCCGCTCCGATTGTGTCGGCCCCTTCAACGGCTGCTCCGTCAACATCGCCTGCAGCTTCGAAGGCGAGGAGGGCGTGTACTGCCTGTCCATGCCCATGAACACCGACACAGCCGTCATCTTCGGCCGCGAACTCTATGCCGAGCCCAAGAAGCTCGCCGCCATCGAACTCATCGAGCGCGGGAAGCATGTCCGTGGCACCGTCACCCGCCACGGCATCACCTACATCGAGCTCTCTGGCATCTTCGACGACCCGATGGAGGCCGTCGGTCGCGAGAGCACCAGCCGCCACTACTACTTCAAGTACCTGCCCTCAGCCGACGGCCGCGGGCTCGCGTTCGACCCCCAGCTCATCCGGGTCACCCACCGCGGGCATGCCCACGCTGCCGCCCGGGGCACAGGCACCCTCACTTTCCGGGAATCCACACACGACCCCATCATCGACCTGCCCGTGATCTCCCTTGGCGCCGCGTCCTACGCCGAAACCGAGACCCATACGTCGGCCGAAGTAGTCGCCACCGTCCCCGCCGCCAGCTTCATGCCCCACGCCTTTGCGAAGATGGACAACCTCACGGTCTGGGCCGAAGCCGGCCAGATGGCCCCCGCCTGAAACGGGCCACCCGCGAGAGCAGAATCCCTACCCGGGGGTGAGGGCCTAGACGGCTACGGCGTCGCCCTTGTAGCGAGCCACGTCCTCAGCGCGGGCCGGAGTGTGCCGCACGTCTTCCTCCGTGAATCCCACCGTCGTCCAGGTCGCGAACTCCAGCAGGACCCCGTCCGGGTCCATGAAATACACGGACCGCACGAAGACCCCAGGGTGCATCTCCCGCGACACCTGGTACTTGCTGTTGTCGTGGTTCATGATCGGCGTCGGGTCCAGCCCCTTCGCCGCCAGCTTCGCCACATACTCCTCGAACTTCTCTTCCGGTACGTCGAAGGCCACGTGGTTCATCGACCCGTGGGCCGTCGCCAGGTCGTACTTGCCCGGCACGCCCTTGGGCGAAGAAACCCCCGGCGCCGCCTCGGGCGCGTTCGGGAACCAGAAGAACGCCAGCGAATCGCCGTTCCCGATGTCGAAGAAGAAGTGCTGCCCCATGTTGTTGGGGAGCTCGATCGTCTTGACCAGCGGCATCCCCAGCACGTTCGTGTAGAAGTCAACCGTGCGGGCCATGTCCTTGCACACGAGCGCAAGGTGGTTGATCCCCCGCAACTCGAACTCCGTGTTCTGCTTCTTTGTCAGGCTTCGCTTCGCCATGCCGCGCCTCCCCGGCTTGTTGAATTGCCGGATAGCGTACACCTTTCGCGCAACCACCCGCATTCCTATCATCCTCGCGGCCGGGCTCATTCCCGCCCGCACCCACGCTGGGAGAACGCCATGCCTCGACTTCGCCAGATCCCCCGTTTCGAAGCCGCCCCCGAAGTCCTCGAAATGTACAACCGCCTCTTTGGCGACCGCGACCCCGTCACTCACCCGGGGACGGCCACCGGCACTCCCGGCAACTGGTGGACCGTCTTTGCCCTCGTCCCCGACATCTTCAACTCGGCGACGGCCCAGTTCGCCCTGTTCAACAGCAAGCGCCGCGTCCTCTCCCCTTATCTGCGCGAACTCGCCCTCACCAGGACCGGCTTCGCCGCCGGCAGCCAGTTCGTCTTCTCCCAGCACTCGAAGGCCGCCCGTGCCGCCGGGATCCCGGAAGAGAAGCTCGCCGCCATCCCCGCCTGGGCCAGCGCCGGCGTCTTCGACCCCGCCGAGCGCAGCGTTCTCGCCTATACCGACGACCTCGTCCTCGCCGACGGCCGCGTCCAGGATGCCACCTTCGAACGGCTGAAAGCCCACCTCCCCGACGAAGCCATCCTCGAATTGACGTTTGCGGTCTGCGTCTACCGCCTCCACGCCACCATGTGCCGCGCCCTCCAGCTCGAATACGACGACGTGCCCGAGCGCATCGTCGAAATTCCCGTTCCCCAGGGCGCCGGTGGCGCCGTCAACATCATGGAACAGATCGCCAGACCACCCGCCGGCTAGCACCTCCTGCAGAACGTCGTCGGCAAATCCAGGTCCGGCCACCACCGCCTTGCTCCCCCTCTCCCGCGCAGTGGGAGAGGGCCGGGGTGAGGGTCGCCTCGCGTCCTTCCGGCTATACTCGGGACACCCGACCCAGGACTCCGCTGATGCTGTTCCTCGACTCCCCCGAACACGCCGCCTTCCGCGCCGAACTCCGCACCTTCCTCGATGCTGAACTCCCCGCCGCCGACTGGGACATGCGCAACGACCGCGACCACCTGCCTCCCGGCGGCAGCGAATTCACCCGCCAGTTCCGCCAGAAACTCGCCGCTAAGGGCTGGCTCACCATGGGGTGGTCGAAGGAATTCGGCGGCCAGGGCGCCAGCTACATGACTCAAACCGTCTACATGGAAGAGATGAGCAGCCGCGGCGCTCCCGGAGCCTACGACCAGGGCGTCTGGCTCGCCGGCCCCGCCCTCATGATGTACGGCACGAAGGAGCAGCAGGACCGCTGGCTCCCCGGCTTGCGTGCCGCCCGCGAAGGCTGGTGCCAGCTCTTCAGCGAACCCGGCGCCGGCTCCGACCTCGCCTCCCTCACCACTCGCGCCACCCGCGACGGCGACGACTACATCATCAACGGCCAGAAAATCTGGAACTCCGGCGCCCAGCACGCCGATTGGGGCATCCTCCTCGCCCGCACCGACCCCGATGCTCCCAAGCACAAGGGGATCAGCTACTTCCTCCTCGACATGAAGACTCCTGGCGTCAACGTTCGTCCCCTCCTCAACATGATCGGCACCGACCACTTCAGCGAGGTCTTCCTTGAGGACGTCCGGGTCCCCGCCAGCTGCCTCATCGGCGACGAAAACCGCGGCTGGTACATCTCCACCACCACCCTCGACCAGGAGCGGTCGTCCATCAACCGGATCGTCATGACCCGCAGCACGCTCGCCGCGCTCATCCAGTACGTCCGCGAGACCCCCACGCTCCGTTCGCGAAACGAAATCCGCCACGAACTCGCCGAGCGCCACATGGAGTTCGAAATCGGCCGCTGGCTCTGCTATCGCGTCGCCGAGATGCAGAGCCAGGGCAGGGTCCCCAACTACGAAGCATCCATCTCCAAGGTCTTCGGCACCGAACTCCAGCGCCAGATGGGCGTCACCGGGATGCGCGTCCTCGGCATGGCCGGCCAGGTCGAGCCGCCTTCCCCCTATGCCCCGCTCAAGGGGCGAATCGAACGCTGGGCCCTCGCCGCGCCCAGCTACACCATCGCGGGCGGCACAAGCGAAGTGAATCGCAATATCATCGCCACCCGCGGCCTCGGCCTTCCCCGGGGGTAACCGCCGAATGGCCCGAACGCGACGGTTGTGCCTGGCGCTCGCCAGCCTCGTCGTGCTCGCTGCGGCGCTTGGCCCGCTGCCGTCCAGACCGGGCCAAGCCTCGGTTGAACCCGCCGTCGCGCCGCCGGTCGGGCGCCAGGTCCTCCCATTGGCCGCGAAGGACGGCATCGCAACCGATGTCCGCTACATCGTCCGGTCGGGCGACAACCTCTACGCGATCGCGCGCCGGTTCGGCACCACCAGCACCGCCCTTGCTGCTCTCAACAACCTCCCGAACAAGAACGCTATCCGCCCCGGCAAGGAACTCCTGATCCTGCCCACCGGTCCGGCGCCCGCGCCCCCACCGGTGCCCGCGGCCGCCGCCGTCATCTCCCAGGGGCCCGCGATCCCCATGGTGGCACTCTCGTTCGATGCTGGCAGCGACGTGGGCTACACCAGCCTCATCCTCGACGTCCTCAAGGCGAACGGCATCACCGCCAGCTTCGGGATGACTGGCGCCTGGGCGAACCAGAACCCCGCCATGCTCCGCCGCATCCTCAGCGAGGGCCACCACCTCATCAACCATTCCTACAACCATCCCGACTTCCGATCGCTCACCACGGCCGCCCGCTGGGACCAGCTCGACCGTACCGAAGCTGCCGTCACCGCCATCACCGGGCTCGGCATGAAGCCCTACTTCCGGCCGCCGTACGGGGGCCACAATGCCGCCGTCAACGCCGACCTCGCTGCCCGTGGCCACTACTACAACGTCATGTGGACCGTCGACTCGCTCGGCTGGATGGGTCTCAGCGCCTCAGAGATCATCAGCCGCTGCCTTTCGCGCGCAGCCCCCGGCGCGATCTTCCTCTACCACGTCGGCATCCAGTCCCAGGATGGCCCCGCGCTCCAGGCGATGATCGACGGCTTCCGCTCCCGCGGCTACGCCATCGGTTCAGTGGCCGACGTCCTCGGGCACTGACGGCGGTCTTCGTTCCAACGGCACAGGTTCGCGGACAAGGTACGTGCGCTGTGCCCACCATGCCGGCCGGGCTGTCTCCCGTTCGCGGCGAACCAGGGGCCGCGCGTGAATGGTGTAGTGTCCCGGTCGCTCCGGCGTGAAGCTTATCTCGCCCGTGGCCGGCAGAGGCTCCCAGTCGAGCCGCGGTTGGGGCTCGCTTGTGTTCCCCGAAAGGTAGTCGATGTCCTCACTATCAGGCGGCTTGTACCACCCCTCGACCGCGTATTCCATACCCGCGACGCCCCACGGCGGCTCCGGCTCGTCCGCCTCAACCTGGACGGCTACAGGCGTCCCCGGCACGATCTCCCTCTCCTCCGGCGCGACGCTCACGAACCGGGCGCCCGCCCGGCTCAGACCCGCCAGCCCGTCGTAAATCGCCGCCCGCAGCACCGGGAGCATCTCTAACACCACGTCCCCCGGGCAGAACGTCTGCTGCAGCTCGCGGTGGCCGCACACGTTGGCCACTCCGTCGTGCCAGGCGTCATCGCTCCGGAGGAAGTCGGTCGTCGCCGCCTCCCCGTCCCCATCCACCGGCCTGATCCCCGCGCGGCCGGCTTCGAAGGTGCAGTAGTGTACCAGTGCCTCCCACATCGGGCCGGCCGGCTCCCACATCTCCCACGAGTCCGCGGTGGCGTCTCCCAGCAGCGCCACGCCGATTGTCCCGTACTCGTACTCGGTCGTGTGCCCGCCCGTTACAGCCTGCGCGAGGATCTCCCGCTGCGCAGGCTCGCCGGGATCGCCGCCGCGGCCGTGGCGACCTTCGTAGATGTTCCCGAACCGGTCGATGATCGCGTGGTAGCCGATGTCCCCCCAGTCGTGTCCGTTGGCGTGGAAGTCGTAGATCGTCCGGATCTCGGCCATCGCTTCCTGCGGTGTTTCATACGAATTCCGCGTCGCCGTGTGATGGACCACCAGCAGCTTCGGCGGCACGAACATCTCCCCCCATCGCTCCGTGCCGTCTTCCCGGAAGCGAACCGACTCGTCCGCTCCCCAGGCCTCCCGCGGAATCACGTGCAACGACCGCCCCGCCGCGGCATCGAAGACATTCCCGTCCTCGCCGGCCGGGCGGTTGTCGCGGGCAAGACCGCCCACGACCATCCGGCCTCGCGGTGGGTTCGCCGCCGGGAACACCATGCGCGCCGGCCACGCCGCTGCCCCCGCCGCCGCGGCGGCCAGTCCTGCCGCCCGCGCCAGGAATCGGCGGCGGGAGGTTCCTCGCCCGGGAGAAATCCGCAAAGCAGGCTCCTGCCTCCATGCTGACCACCGCCGCCAGCCGGGTCAATCAGCCGTTCCCTGCCCTGCTACAATGCGAACAAACATTCGCCATGCCGTATTCTCGTCCCACCGTCATCCACGTCGACCTCGACGCGTTCTTCGTGTCGATGGAACTCCTTCGGCACCCCGAACTTCGCGGCCAGCCGGTCGTTGTCGCCGGCGGACTCGGAAGCCGCGGCGTCGTCAGTACCTGTAGCTACGAAGCCCGCAAGTTCGGCGTCCGCTCGGCTATGCCCGTCTCCCAGGCCCGCCGACTCTGCCCGGCCGCCGTCTTCCTCGAATCTGATTTCTCCTACTACGCTCCCGCCTCCCGCCAGTTCCACGCAATCCTTCGCGACTACACGCCGCTGGTCGAACCCGCTGGCGCCGACGAGGCATACATGGACGTCGCCGGGAGTGAGCGCCTCTTCGGCGATGCTCCTGCCATTGCCGCCGCCCTCCGCCAACGCGTCCGCGACGAGATCGGCATCACCGCCTCCGCCGGGGTGTCCATCAACAAGCTGGTCTCGAAGGTTGCCTCCGACGCCGGCAAGCCCGACGGCCTCGTCGTGGTTCCGGCCGGGGAAGAGGCTGCCTTCCTCGCCCCTCGCCCTGTCCGCGACCTGCCGATGGTCGGCCCAAAGACGGCGGCTACCCTCGCCACCCTCGGCATCAAGACCATCGGCGATATCGCCCGGATGCCGCCCGGTGCCCTCGCCGCCCGCTTCGGTATCCACGGTGCCGAACTCGCTGCCCGCGCCCGCGGTGTCTTCGATGCTCCCGTGCTTGGTGGCCACGCCGCCGCGAAATCCGTGAGCCGGGAAACGACCTTCGATGCCGACGAACCATCTCGCGACCGCCTCCGGGCTGTCCTCCGTGGCCAGGCCGAGCGCGTCGCCGCCGACCTCGCCCAGCAGGGCCGCAGCGCCCGTACCGTCACCCTGAAGCTGCGGTTCCCGCCGTTCGAAACGCTCACCCGCTCCTGGACCGGCCCAACCACAGTAGACCTCGCGGACGACCTCTTCGAAGCCGCCGCCACGCTCTTCGAACGCGCCTGGGACGAGCATGGCCGCCGTCCGGTGCGGCTCCTTGGCCTCGGCGCCACCAACCTCCAGGAGCGCGCCCGCCAGCTCCGCCTCGGAGAAACCGGCTCTGGCGACCGCCTTGCCGAGGCCGTCGCCGACCTCCGCGCCCGCTTCGGCGAGGCCTCCGTCCAGCGCGCCGCCGAACTCGGCCAGCACTCACCCCGCGCCGATGCCCCCGCCTTCCGCCCCTTCGCCGCCCCCGACTCAACCGACGAGCCCAAGGGCTAACTGGACATAAGAAGACCGCCCGGAGTCCCCGCCACGTAGCGCGTACTCCCCTCTCCCGCCGCAGCGGGAGAGGGGAATCCCTACCCGGGGGTGAGGGTTACGGGTTCTCGCCCAACAACACCAGTTGTTCGATCGCGTGCACGGGGTGCGATTCGAAGTCGCGCGGCTCCACGTACACGTCCCGCACGATCCCGTCCTTGTCGACCAGGATCGTCGTCCGCATGTTCACCCCGTACTGCTCGTTGTACACGCCGTAGTCGCGGCCGGCCTGGTTCTTGTGGAAGTCGCTGAGCAGCGGGAACTCCAGTCCCAGCTTCTCTTCGAACTCACCTGCGGCGGCGGGAGAATCAACGCTGATGCCCAGGACCTGGGCATTCGCCCTCGCGAACGCATCCGTGTGCGTCCGGAAGGCGGTCATCTCGGCCGCTCAGCCACCGGTGAACGCCATGGGGTAGAACGCCAGGACAAGGTGCTTCCCCGGGAAGCTTTCGAGGGTCACCTGCTCCCGTTTCTTGTTCAGGAGGGTGAATGCTGGGGCGGGTTTGCCAACTTCAACTGCCATTCAGCCAGCCTACGGAACCCTACCGGAAAAAGGAAGCCGCTTGGGACGAACTGTCGCTGTTCCGTCTTCCCCGACACTCCGACACTCCGACACTCCGACACTCCGACACTCCGACACGTCCGCCCGCCCTCCTCGCCCCTCGCCGCCTCCCCCTCTACCCTAGACCAGTGCCCCGACGACGACGCCGTACTCCCACGCCCGGCGAGGGCGAACATCTCAGCTTGCGCCTCGAATCGCCCGTTTTCGGCGGAGCCTCGCTCGCCCATGCCCCGGACGGCCGGGTCGTCTTCGTCTCCTTTGGCATTCCAAGCGAGACCGTCGAAGTCGTGGTCGAACGCCCCCACGCCGACTACCTCGAAGCCGCCGTCGAACGCGTCATCGATCCGTCGCCGGACCGCGTCGAACCGCGTTGCCCGCTCTTCGGCCAGTGTGGCGGCTGCCAGCTCCAGCACATGTCTTACCCTGCCCAGCTCGCCGCCAAGGAAGCCGTCGTCCGCGAACAGCTTCGCCGGATCGGTCGCCTCGACGATTCCGTCGTCCGGCCGATCGTCGGCGCCAGCGACCCCTGGGCCTATCGCAACCACATGCGCTTCTCCACCGGCAAGACCTACGGCGACGTCGGCTTCATCACCCGCCACGGCCGTGGCCTGCTCAAGGTCGAACAATGCCCCATCGCCGTCCCCTGGGTGAACGAACTCCTGCCCGCGCTCCAGGGGAAAGCCGCTGGCCTCCACCAGGTCCAGGTCCGGCACAACGCCGTCACCGGCAGCTTCCTCATCCAGCCTGCCATCCCGGGGTTGCCGGTCGAATCAGGCCAGCGCACCTACGTCGAATCGCTCGGCGGCCACCGTTTCCAGGTCAGCTCCGCCGCCTTCTTCCAGGTCAACACTGCCCAGGCCGAACAGATGCTGCGGCTCGTCGGCGAAGCCCTTCCCCATCGCGGCGCGCTCTTCGTCGATGCCTTTGCCGGCGTAGGGACGTTCGCCGTCTGCTTCGCCAACCGCTTCGAACGCGTCGTCGCCATCGAAGAATCCGACAGCGCCGCGAAGGACGCCCGGGTGAACATCGAAGGCTTCCCGAACATCGAGATGCGCGTGGGCAAGGTCGAAGAACTCCTGCCGTCCCTCGAAGCCGCCCCCGACGCTGTCGTCCTCGATCCGCCGCGCCCCGGCTGTCATGCCCGTGTGCTCGAGGCCATCGCGACCTTTCGCCCCGCCGTCGTCGTCTACGTCTCTTGCAACCCGTCGACGCTCGCCCGCGACCTCCGCATCCTCGTCGACCACGGCTACCGCCTCGACAGCGTGACCCCCCTCGACATGTTCCCTCAGACCGGCCACATCGAAAGCGTCTCCCGCCTGTCCCTCGCGGAGCCGGCGTGACCCGCATCATCCTCGCCTCCGCTTCTCCGCGGCGCCTCGAACTCCTGGCCGCGCTCGTCCCCGGGTTCGAGGTCGTGCCCTCAGACGCCTCCGAAGACCTCACCGGCGACCCCATCGCCGATGCCGAGCGTCTCGCCCTTGCCAAGGCCGAAGCCGTTGCCGCCCGCGAACCCGGCGCCCTCGTCATCGGCGCCGACACCATCGTCTTCGATGAAGAACGGTCGTACGGCAAACCCCGCGACGCCGCCGACGCAGCCGCCATGCTCCGCGCCCTCCGCGGCCGTCCCCACACGGTCGTCACCGGCGTCGCAGTTGTCGCCCCGGGGAGGTCCGTGGCCGGTCATAGCCTCGCCCAGGTGGCCCTCACCGGGCTATCCGAAGCAGCAATTGAGGCCTATGTCGCCAGCGGCCGCCCCTTCGACAAAGCCGGCGCCTACGCCATCCAGGATGACGACGTCCCCACCGTCACAAGCATCGACGGCTGCTACTGCGCCGTCGTCGGCCTCCCACTCTGGCGGCTCCGCGCCATGCTCCACGAAGCCGGGGTCGACTCTCCCGAACCTTCGGCCGTGCGTCTCCGCTGCGCCGCCTGCCCCGAACGACAAGCCTGACCGCGGGGCGCGTAGAATGCGCCCACAGCCCAGTAACTCCCGGAGGACCACCATGGCCTACCTCGAACGCAACGGCGTCAAGATCTCCTACAGCGACGAGGGCTCCGGCCCCGCGATCCTCCTTAGCCACGGCTACAGCGCCACCGCCGACATGTGGCGCGGGCAGGTGGCTGCCCTCACGGACCGCTTCCGGATCATCACCTGGGACATGCGCGGCCATGGCCAGACCGACAGCCCAGCCGACCCTTCGCTCTACTCCGAACAGGCGACGGTGGAGGACATGGCCGCCATCCTGCGCGCTTGCGGCCTCCAGAAAGCGGTCATCGCCGGCCTTTCGCTGGGCGGCTACATGTCCCTCGCCTTCAACGTCGCCCACCCGGAGATGGTGCGCGCCCTTATGCTCTTCGATACCGGCCCCGGCTATCGCAACCCCAAAGCCCGCGACGGCTGGAACGCCACCTCCGAAGCCCGTGCGAAGGCTTTCGAGACGAAGGGTCTCGATGCCCTTGGCGGCAGCGCTGAAGTCCGCGTCAGCACCCACCGCTCGGCCAAGGGGCTCGCGCTTGCCGCCCGTGGGATGCTCGCCCAGTTCGATTCGCGCATCATCGAATCGCTCGAACACATCGCTGTCCCCACCCTGGTTCTCGTCGGTTCGAAGGATGAGCCGTTCCTCAACGCCACCGACTACATGGCCGGCAAGATCCCCGGCGCCCGGAAAGTGATGATCCAGGACGCGGGACACGCCGCGAACATCGACCAGCCGGCAGCCTTCAACGAAGCGGTCATCGCCTTCCTCGAAAGCCTGCCGCCCGCCTGACGCACACCGGCGCCGTCCGAACCCTCGTCCCGCAACCCGCCGCTGCTGCTACATTGGTGCCATGGAGACCACTCCCGCCACTCGCCTGGAGCACGACGCCCTCGGCGCCTTCCCCGTCCCTGCGGACGCCTACTACGGCATCGCCACGGCCCGCGCCACAGCGAACTTCACCCTGAGCCCGCTTCGTCTCCAGCCCGCCTTCATCCGCGCCCTCGGCGTCATCAAGCGCGCCGCCGCCCGCGCCAACAACGACCTCGAACTCCTCCCGGACGACCTCGCGGAGGCTATCGCCCTCGCCGCCGGGGAGGTCGCCGCCGGCCTCTGGGACGCCGAGTTCGTCGTCGACGTCTTCCAGAGCGGCTCCGGAACCTCCACCAACATGAACGCGAACGAGGTCATCGCCAATCGAGCCAACGAGATCCTCGACCGTGGCCTCAAGGGCGCCTACACGCCCGTCCATCCGAACGACCACGTCAACCTTGGCCAGTCCAGCAACGATGTCATCCCCACGGCAACCCATCTCGCCGCCATCACCGGGATCCAGAAGCGGCTCCTCCCGGCGCTCTACCGCCTCGAATCCTCCCTCCAGGCGAAGGCCGGCGAATTCGACAGCGTGGTCAAGACCGGCCGCACCCATCTTGTCGACGCTATGCCCATCCGCCTCGGCCAGGAGTTCACGGGCTACGCCGGCCAGGTCGAACGCGCCCGCCGCCGGGTCACCGCCGCTGCTGAAGCGCTCCGCGAAGTCGCGCTCGGCGGGACCGCGGTCGGCACCGGCGCCGGTACCCACGAACAGTTCGCCGCCCGCGCGATCGCCTACATCAACGAATTCGAGCGCCTCCAGTTGCGCGAGACCAGGAACCACTTCCAGGCGCAGTCGGCCGTCGACGCCATCGTCGAAACGAGCGGCCAGCTTCGCGTCGTCGCTACGTCCTTCGTGAAGATCGCGAATGACCTCCGCCTCATGGCCAGCGGCCCTCGTGCCGGGCTCGGCGAAATCACCCTGCCCGAACTGCAGCCGGGCAGTTCGATGATGCCGGGCAAGGTCAACCCTGTCGTCCCAGAGGCCGTCATCCAGGCCGCCGCCCAGGTCGTCGGGAACGACGCCACCATCGCCATGGCCGGCCAGTGGGGCTTCTTCGAACTGAACACCATGCAGACCGTCGCCGCCTACAACCTGCTCCAGTCCATCGACCTGCTGGCGAACGCCGCATCCCTGCTCGCCGAAAAGTGCATCCCCGGCATCGCCGCCACCAGCACGGACCCCGAGCTTGCCGCACGCAGCACCGCACTCGTTACCGCCCTTGCCTCCGTTATCGGATACGACCGCGCCGCTGCTATCGCCCACGAAGCTGCCGCCACCGGCCGCACCATCCGCGAAGCCGCCGAAGGGCAGACTCCCCTCACTGTGCGCGAACTCGACCGACTTCTAGATCCCCGCCGCCTCACCGGGCCATGAACCGGGGGCTGTCCTACTCTGGCTGTTGTTGCTGCTTCTCCAGCGCCTTTGCCAGCGCGCGCCCTTTGTCCGGAGTCGGGTCCGTCACCAGCCCGTAGATCTCGCGGCCCTCATGGTCCTCCGGGAGGTGTTCCGTGATCGGCAGCCCCTCTTCCGTCACGAAGAGCAGGCAGTGGCAGTACTTGAACTTCTGCATCTCGTCGCACGCGCAGATCCAGTCCCGCCGCTTCACCTCTTCCTCGCGCGGGAGGTACAGCCCCTCCGGCCACTTGCCGTTTTCGTCTTTCGATGGGTAGAAGTTGCAGGGGCAGAGCGGCCGCCCGTACTTATCGATGTTCGCAGCCAGCCCCAGCACGACGCCTTCGGTGATGAACCGGTCCGGGTGCAGGTGCGTCCCCGATTTCTCCGCGAACTTTGCCGCGTAGTTCCACATCTTGTCGATGGACTGCTGCTTCGGCTGTTCCATGGTCGCTCCCGTTCGGTGTCGAGCGATCATCGTCGATCCCGGTCCGGGACGCCACGGCCGCTATCATGGATCCATGGACCCCGGCATCCGCGACGACATGCATCAGAACTCGATCCACGGCCTGTCGGTCGTTGGGACGGCCCTCCCGGGTGCCACGGTCGCCCACCTGGGGCCATGGCTCCTCTTCGACAGCGGCGTCGAAGGCACCGACTTCAACCAGGCCCTCGCCGCTCGCCCCTTCGATGACCCCCGGGTGGCCATCGAACTCGCCGAAGCCTGGTATCGCGCCCGGGGCGTGGCGTTCTGTTTCTGGCTGCGCGACCCCCACGACCTGCCGCTTCTGGAGGCGGGGAAGGCCCGTGGCTACTCCGAACAGTCGCTCGAACCGGCCATGCTCCTTGAATCGCTCCCGGCCGTGCCGATTGCCGTGCCCGGCCTCGACGTCCGCCTCGTGACCGGCCCCGACGGCGCTGCCGCCTATGCCGATACTGACGCCGAAGAAGCCGAGCGCCACGGAGCCCGCCGCGCCGCCGACGAAGCCCTCGCCGCCGCGGTCAGCCAGGTCCCCGGCATCCAGCTTTTCGTGGGGTACGCCGGCGCGGTCCCGGTGGCACGCTCGATGGTCGTCGTCAGCGGCCGGATGGCGGGGATCACCAACATCTACGTCGCCCCGTCGATGCGCCGGCGCGGCTTCGGCGCGGCCATGACTTCCGTCGCCGCGGCTGCCGGCCGCCAGCTGGGCGCCACCAGAGCCTGCCTCGAAGCTTCGGGGATGGGCTTCCCCGTCTACGAACGAATGGGCTTTCGCACCATCTACAGCTACGTCCGGCTCGCCCCGCCCCCCGGCTAGATCGTCAGCCCGCCGAGCCCCTGGACACCCCGCACGTACTCGATTTCGCCCACATGCCGGTACCCGTGGCTCAGGCACACACCGTAGACCCCGTCCCACAGCGACATCTCGCCCAGCGGCTTGATCGTCACCTTCCGCTCTTCGAACTCCTCCGGTGACATACTCGCCAGGTAGTCGTCCGTTGCCTTCCACACCGCCTGCTGGTATGCCAACCACGCTGCGACATCATGGATCTGTACCGCGTTCGCCTCTTCCGTGGTCATCCCGGTGCCTTGGCTGGTGCGTGGCAGCGCGAAGCGCACGTCCCAGCCGCCTTCCATCCACACAGTCGGCTTCCGCTGCGTCACGAAGTTGATGATGTTGTCCTCCGTCCGGACGTAGTGCCAGAGGCTGAAGAAGGCGCTCACGCCCCCCTCCTGCGGCCGGAAATTGAAGTGCTCGGCCGTCATCCCTTCGACCGCCTTGTCGAGCAGTGCGTGCATGGACTTCAGGCTGCTGCGAAGGATCCCATGGGGTGTCATCTCGATGCTCCTCTTCCTGGTGAGCGCCGATCATGGACTCTCCCACCGCCGCCGTCCATCCGCCCCGACCGGTTGCCGGGCACCTCTCCGAAGCCCATAATCCGCCCTCAACCCCGCCCGGAGGCTCGACCATGATCTCGAAGAAAGAACTCGCCGACGGCGTCCGCTTCGCCGGCTCCCGCGCCGCCGCCGCCGCCACCTACGTCAAGGATTGGGACCACCAGCTTGGCCACCAGTGGACCACCGCCGACGCCTTCAGCCATGTCGCGGCCACTGCCGGCGGCGCCGCGAATCTCGTCCCCATGCTCGGCGGGGGCATGCTTTCGGGCATCGGCGTCGACCAGATCGCCCAGATGAACGCTCAGTCCATCGCTCAGCAGTCAGGCAAGTCGCGTGACGAAATCGCCAAAGCGATCGTCGAAGGCCACGAAGCCTCCGCCAGGTTCGTCGAATCCCTTGCCGATGCGGAGCTGGCGAAGACGGTCGCCCTCGGCGGCTACGAAATGCCCCTCGCCGAGATCATCGCCCAGATCTGGATCCACCACGCCATCGCCCACTCCTACGAAGCCAGCGCTCGCTGGCCCATCCAGTAGGGGCGAGAAACAGCCTGGCCTGCTAGGCCGCGTGCTGGGGCGCCTCCAGCGCGTAGCCCGCGCCCCAGCGGTTCACGATGTACCGCGGCCGGCTCGGGTCGTCTTCCAGCTTCTGCCGCAGGTACCGAACGTAGAGCCGCAGGTAGTGGGTCTCGTTCGCGTACTGGTTGCCCCACACCCGCGCGATCAGCGCCTTCGCAGGGACCACCTCGCCCGGCCGCTCCGCAAGCGTCGCCAGCAGCCGGAACTCTGTCGGCGAAAGGGAAATCAAGGTTCCGCTCTTTCGCACCAGGTGGCCCGCCGAGTCGATTTCGATCTCGCCCACCCGCACCACTGGCGGAGCCTCCCTGGGGTTCGTCACTCCCGCCGCTTGCGCCCGCCGGAACGCCGCCCGCAGCCGCAGGTCAACCTCTTCCGTGGGGCAACGCGGCCGGCAGTAGTCGTCAGCTCCCGCCTCCAGGCAGCGCAGCATCTCAGCCACCGTCCCCGCACAGCCCACCACCACGAACGGCACGTTCGTCAGCCCCCGCAGCGACGCCGTCAGCCCATCTGGCGAAGCGACTTCCCGCCCGATGTCGATGACGACGGCGTCCGGTTCCATCTCCGCAATGAAGGAAACAGCCCGGTGCGGGTCCCCCGAGGCGGCGACCCGGTAGCCGATCGCCTCCAGGCCACGTGCGCGGTCATACGCCCGCTCCAGTCCCTGCGAGATGATTGCCACCCGCACGCCTACCAGGGGCGGCAGACTCCACGCTGACTTGTCGTCCGGACTTTCCAACCTGTCCCTCCCGGTCGCTCCCATTGGGGGACTCCCCCAATACAGGACCCCGGCAGACGCGCCGACACCCTCAGCGTGAGGCTTGTCACGCCGTTCGCTGCTCTGGTGCTGCTGGGCGCGTGCTGTTCGGCCGCTGCCCTCCTGGTCGACTGGATGCCGGCCCGGGCTGGAGCCATGAGTCCCGCAATGGATACTTCGGCAGAACCCGTCCGGAGCCCCGGTTTCTCAAACGTCGTTCCAACAGTTGTCACGCGATCGACACCTCCCGCCGCCGCGCTCTCCACCCTCCCCGAGGTGGCTCCGGCCCCGGCCGAAGAAGTCGTTCACTCCGTCGGGACGCTCCCGGCGGCCATCCATCTCGTCAGCGCTCCCGCGCCCGATGCTGCCCGCGCCTCCGCCCTGCTCGCGTCCATGAACTCCGCCCGCAGCGAGGCCGGCCTTCCTGCCCTCGTGCCCGACAGCCTTCTCGCCGAAGTCGCCCTCGTCCGGGCCCGGGACCTCGTCGCCCGCGATTACTTCGCCCACTACGGCCCCGATGGTGGCAGCGCCTTCTCCGAACTTGGCCTCCGCGGGGTGGGCTACCTGCTCGCCGGCGAAAACCTTGCCCGGAACAACTACCCTCACGCCCACTCCGCGACAGTCGCCTTCGACGGGCTCATGGCCAGCCCCGGCCATCGCGCAAACATCCTCGAACCCCGCTTCCGCGCTGCCGGTGTCGCCGCCGTCGCCGACGGCGCCATGTGGTACTACGTCACCGTCTTCATCGACTGAGGCTCACCGTTTCGGGGAACGAAGAAGGGGGCGGCACCCACCAGCCGCCCCCTTCTTCTTGGCCCGCGAGGGGCCAGTCACTCGCCGCCAATGAGGAAGTTGGCGGCGACGTTGGCCAGTTTGTCCGGCTGTTCCAGGTTGAACCAATGGAACTTCACGGAGGCCGCCCCCAGCCGGGTGCTCGCGTGACGCTAAGAGTTCTACCCCGCCGGCGGCACGGCCGATCGGCCGTGGATCAGGGTCCATTCGGCCGTTGACGTTCCCGGTTTCTCCCTTTCATCCGCCTGTGTGATGCAGTTCATAGACCTGCGCGGGGCATAGGTTCACTCTGTGGACACGGTCGCTGCCGAACACTCCAACACGAAGCGGCCAGGAGGAATGCCATGTTTGACTTCGAACTCCAGGCGCTCGCTCGCCACGACGACGACCTCCGCCACCTTCAGCACGCTCAGCTGACCGGCGAGGCCTATGAACCGGTCGAGCGGGTTCACCTCAGCCGCCAGGTTGCCGCGTGGTGGGCCTTCTTCCGGACCACCGGTCCCGCCAACCCGAACCTCGAACGCCCCTACCTCCACATCTAAGGCCCAACCGACGCAACCAATACGGGGGCGGCAGCCGTGTGGCTGCCGCCCCCGTTGCGTTCTGCTGGTGGGCGATGAGGGGCTCGAACCCCCGACCCCCTCGGTGTAAACGAGGTGCTCTGGCCAACTGAGCTAATCGCCCTCGCCCAAGTGTACCGCCACCACTCCCCAACCGCCCCGCCTACAGCTCCATCCGGGCCTGCGCCGGCGCGGCCGGCGCCCCGCCTGCCAGGCGCGCCAACACACGCAACGTGCTCTCGATTTCCGTCCGCGCGATCCGCTCCTCGTCGAGCCACGCCCGCGCGCCGCGTTCCTCCCACTTGCCTGCCGTCCGGTATTCGTCCAGCGAAGGGAAGCGCGCCGCCGCCGCCCGGAGGTCCATCAGCGCCCGGTTGCGCTCGAACACCTCTCGCGCCTCGCCCGAAGCCAGCGCAGCCTCCAGCTTCACCTGCCGCCGCCCGAGCGCTTCCGCTGCCAGCCGCGGCGCTGCGAAGTACGCCTCCATCGGCCCCTGCGCCAAGAGCCGCGCCGCGGTCAGTGTCCCGACGCCCGGAATCCCGGGCAGGTCGTCACTGGCGTCACCACTGGCAGCCCGGTAGTCCAGGTATCGCTCCCGTGGGAACGAGGCGGCGGTGCCCCCGCTGTCGGTCGGCGCCGTCGCCTCCGCGAAATTGTCGACCGTCACCAGCAGCTTCTTCACGGGCGAATAGACCGTCACCCGCTCGTCGACGAGTTGAAGGAAGTCCCGGTCGGTGGAGGCGATCCGCACTGCCCCGGCGTATTGGCTGGCCGCCGCCGCGGCGAGGTCGTCCGCCTCGGTGTTCGTCCCTCTGAGCACGATTACCGGGAGGAGGCGAGCCAGCTCCGCGAACCGCTCGATTGCCCCCAGCACGTACTCCTCGTATTCCACGAACGATGCGTTGCTCTCCCGCCCGGTCTGGTAAGCGGGGAAGATCTCCCGCCGCCGCAACGGCCGTCCGTGGTCGAACGTCACCACGACCGCATCCGCCCGCCCCGGCGTGGTCCCCGGCGCTTCACCCCCGCGGGTAATCAGCCCCAGCACCCCTTGCGCCAGGCCAAGGAGGGCCGCCCGTCGCAGCTTCTCCGGCGTGTCGGCGTTCATCGGCCGGCGAAGCGCATGGAAACCCGCCCAGGCGATGTTGTTGCCGTCGATTACAAGAAGCATGGCTCCAGTATCGCCTATCGCGGGGTGAGGGACGCCCGGTCGTCCACTTCCGAGAACTCTATCTCCACGGCCATCCCGTCCATGCGATCTGCTCGCTCACTCTGCCGCTTTACCGCAAGCCGGGTACGATGGATTGGTGGAACGAAACCCCGTCCGCGTCGCTGTCCTCGGCTCGACCGGCTCCATCGGCCGCCAGGCGCTTGACGTCATCAGCCAGTTGCCCGGCCGCTTCCAGGTCGTCGCCCTCGCCGCCGGTCGGAACACCAGCGAACTCGCCCGCCAGGTGGCCGCTTTCCGCCCCGCCTACGCCTGGGCCGATGCCCCCCGCGATTCCGCCCTCGACAGCGCTCTCGACGTCGCCGGCACCCGCTGGGCGGACATGGATGCCATCGCCGTGGCGCCCGAGGTCGACATCCTCCTCGTCGGCACGGCTGGTGCCGCCGGTCTCACGCCCACCCTGGCCGCACTCAACGCCGGCCGTCCCGTCGCCATCGCCAACAAAGAAGTCCTCGTCATGGCCGGTCACCTCGTCCGTCGCGCCATGCTCGTGGGCGGCGGCAGCCTCCGCCCGGTCGATAGCGAACACTCCGCCATCTGGCAGTGTCTCTGGGGGGAAGAAGGCCACGAGATCCGCCGCATCCTCCTGACTGCCAGCGGCGGCGCCTTCCGCGATTTCGACCAGCGCGCCCTTGATGCCGTCACCCCCGCACAGGCGCTGAACCACCCGACCTGGAAGATGGGCGCCAAGATCACCGTCGACAGCGCCAGCCTCATGAACAAAGGTATGGAGACCATCGAAGCCATGTGGCTCTTTGGCGTCCCCATGGAAAAGGTCGAAGTCGTCCTCCACCGCGAATCCATCGTCCATTCGCTCGTCGAATTCAGCGATGGCAGCGTCAAGGCCCAACTCGGCGTGCCCGACATGCGCCTGCCGATCCAGTGCGCCCTCGCCTACCCGGATCGGATGCCTGTGCCTCCCGCCCCGCCGCTGGACCTCGCGAAGGCCGGTGCGCTCCACTTCGACGCCCCCGACCTCGCCCGCTTCCCCTGCCTGTCACTCGCGATGGAAGCCGGCCGCCTCGGTGGCACCTATCCCGCCGCCATGGCCGCCGCCGACGAAGTCGCGGTCGCGCGGTTCCTCGCCGGCGAAGTTCGCTTCACGGATATTCCCCGGATCATCGAATCCGCTATGGAGAGGCACACCAGCACCGCCGATCCTGATCTGGAGACGGTCCTCGCCGCGGACGCATCCGCCCGCGAATCCGCCGCCACCGCATCCCTGGGGGTCCCCGCCAGATGATCTTCCTCCAAGTCGACCCCGCCCAGATTTTCGGTTCCGGCGCCCTCTTCCTCCTCCTGCTCATCCCGCTGGTGATGGTCCACGAACTCGGCCACTTCGTCGCGGCGAAGATCTTCGGCATCAAGGTGCTCGAATTCGGCGTCGGCTTCCCCCCGAAGATCAGGGGCTGGCGCTTCAAGAACGGCGAAACCGAATACACGGTCAACTGGCTCCCCATCGGCGGCTTCGTTCGCCTCCTCGGCGAAGAAGACCCCAACGACCCCCGCTCGCTCGCGGCAGCAGCACGCTGGAAGCGCCTGACCGTCATGTTCGCGGGCGTCGCGATGAACGTCGTTTTCGCCATCCTCCTCTTCACTGTCAGCTTCATGATTCCCCGCGACCGTCCTCTCAGCCTGGCCCAGGTCCAGGAAGTCGCGGCTGGTTCCCCCGCTGCCGAAGCGGTCGTCACCGGCGAAATGCGCGATGGCACAGCCCCCGTACAGGGCCTCCTGCCCGGCGACCTCGTCCTCGAAGCCGAAGGCCGCGAAGTCAAGAACACCAGCGAACTCATCTACGTGAACCGCCTCAACCTCGGCGACACCCAGACCTGGGTCATCAGCCGCGAAGGCGCCACCCTCACAGCCCGCGTCTATGCACGCTGGCACCCGCCCGCAGACCAGGGCCCGACCGGCATCAAGGTCGGCGCCCCGCGCGTCTGCACCAGCGTCGACGACGATGGAAACCCCACCAACTGCCAGCTCAAGTTCCCCTTCAGCGAGTCGGTCTGGTACTGGCCCTGGGAGGCCGCGGCCAAGGGCACCCAGTCTCTCTGGGACACCCTCATCCTCACTAAGAACGAACTCCGCGTCCGTCTCGGCGGGGGCGGTGGCGGAGCGGCCACCAGCGACGAACCTGCCTTCACCGGCCCCGTCGGCATCGCCGACACCACCGCCAGGGTCGTCGACCAGGCTGGATGGCGCGCCCTCATCGAATTCGCCGCCCTCCTCAGCCTCAACCTCGGCCTCTTCAATATCCTCCCCCTGCCCATGCTCGATGGCGGCCGCATGTTCTTCGTCTTCGTCGAAATCCTCCGCGGCGGCCGCCGCATCGCCCCCGAAAAGGAAGCCCTGGTCCACCTCACCGGCTTCGTCCTCCTGATGTTTGCCGCCATCGTTGTCACCTACTTCGACATCGCCCGCCTGGTGTCCTGACCCGTGCTGCCGTCCTTCGATGCGATCGCCCTCACGCTCCTGATCGCAGGCTGGATGGTCTCCGGCGCGATCCCCTGGCTCGTGCTCTCCGTCGTCTCCCGGGGCAACGCTGGCCTCGCCTTTCTTCCGGTCTCCATGCTTACCGGCGCGATTGGCGCGCTGGTGCTGCCCATCGTCGGCGCCACCGGGCTCACCGGCCTCCTCATCAGCTTCCCGGTGGCTCTTATCGCCTCGGCGGCGCTCCTTGCCGCGCGAAAGCTCAGCCTTTCGGTCAGCCATCCCGCCGATCCCGCCGCGGCGCACGGAGAACGCCGCCGGTGACGCCCAGACCCCTCGCTCTCTCGACCATGTACGCCCAGCAAGACCGCTTCGCAGACGGCGCATCCTTCGCCCGCTACGCCGCCGAAGCCGGCTACGACGCCATCGAAATCAGCCACTCCACCCGCCAGGACAAGCTCGAACAGATCCTCGCTGCCGCCGCCCTCCCCGTGACCTCGGTCCACCAGCCCGCACCCTGGGCACAGTACCGGGACGGCCGCGGCAACTCCCACCTCAACCTCGCCGCCATCGACGATGACGAACGCCAGGCCGCCGTCGACTACGCCCGCGTGAGCATCGACTGGGCCGCCCGGATCGGCGCAAGCCGCGTTGTCGTCCACCTTGGCGCCGCCTGGGACCAGGACGGCATGTTCCCCGAGGAATACGAAATGCGCCGGATGTTCGACTCAGGCCGCGCCCACGAAGACCGTTTCGCCGAACTCCGCGAAGCCGCCATGGACCGCCGCCGCACCATGGCCGAACCCTGCCTCGAATCCGCCCGCAAGTCCCTCCTGGAGCTGGTTCACGCCGCCGAGCCCGCCCGTGTCGTCATCGGCCTCGAAAACCGCTACCACTACCACGAAATCCCCCATCCCGGGGAGTACGAACTGCTCCTCGACGGCCTCGTGAACGAGCAGGCCGGCTACTGGCACGATACCGGACACGCCGAAGTCCTTCACCGTCTCGGCTTCATCGACCGCCACGCCTGGATTCCCCGGCTTTCGGCACGCGCCGTCGGCGCCCACCTCCACGACGTCCTCGGGATCGGCGACCACCGCGCCCCCGGCGACGGTGACGTCGATTGGGGCTACATAACCGCGGGCCTCAACCACCTTCCCGCCTTCACCCTCGAAATCAACCAGCACCAGTCCGACGCCCTCGTCCTCGCCGCCCCCGCCTTCCTCCACACCGTCGGCCTCCGCTGACCCCGGTAGCCGCGCCCCACCGTGGGCGCATCTGCTGCTGCCGAAGTCCCGCGGCCGCCTTTACCCAAAGCCTGGGGGTACAGCCGCCTGACCAGTGACCGCCTGCGCTACTGCCCCTGAGTCGCGCTCGGTGACCGTCGTGACGTTGCCGAAGCCGCGGGGGTTCCTGCGCGCAGCGGCTACCCGGCGCCAAGCGCTTGCCATCCCGGCCGGTTCGGTCCGTTCCGTGGGCCCCGCCTTGGGTGTTGCCTAGCTCGCGGCCGCCTTCTTCTCAGCCTTCTTCGCCTGCTTTGCCTTGGTTGTCACCTTCGGCTTGTTGCTCTTGCCCGGCTTCTCCTGGCCTTTTGCCACCTGGGGCCTCCCCGTCCGCACACTAGGCGGCGCTAGCTCTCCAATGTAACGACCGACGCCGCGCTCCGCTACCAAACCGCACCGCCGAACTCCCGCGTCCGCCCCAGATCCGCCATCGCCACCCCCCACATCCCCAGCCAGTGGAAATTCCCGCCAAAACCGAGTACCGTAATACTCAGGTCTTTTCGCGATGTTCGTCTGACTCCCGTTTTCCACTGGCGCTCGATGACCACAGAAGATTCCAATCCAACCCGGAGGTCGTCGAGTGTCATTCGCCGACAAAACCCTAACCTGTTCCGATTGCGGAACCACGTTCACGTTCACCGCGGGTGAGCAAGAATTCCACGCATCCAAGGGCTTCTCCAACGAGCCCCGCCGGTGCCCCAACTGCCGCCTGGCCCGGCGCGATGACTCTGGCGGAGGCGGTCGCAGCAGCGGCCCCCGCGAGATGTTCAGCGCCACCTGTGGCTCCTGCGGCAAAGAAGCCAAGGTCCCCTTCCAGCCTCGTGGCGATCGTCCCGTCTACTGTAGTGACTGCTTCCAGTCGCAGCCCCGCACTGGTGGCGGCGGCGGCGGTGGTTACGGCGGCGGCGGCGGCAGCAGCTACGGCGGCGGCGGCAGCGGTGGTGGCGGCGGCTACGGCGGCGGTGGTGGTGGCGGCTACGGCGGCGGGCGCGACCGCCGCTAACCCCT
>CAYTMI010000013.1:0-72403 GCA_964438865.1 uncultured Anaerolineaceae bacterium
GCTCGACTCCAGTCTTCGAGAACGCCTGATCTCTGAGCACATCGGGTTGGTCCACCACACCGCCAGGAAACTGATCGCATCGGGCAACGGGGTGCTCCAAATGGAGGACCTGGTGAGCTACGGGACGATCGGGCTGATCGAGGCCATCGACCGTTTCGACCACGACCTCGGGCCGTCGTTCGCCGGCTACGCACTCCACCGCATCCGTGGCGCGATGCTTGACGCCGCCCGCTCCGTCGATCCCCTGCCCCGCTCGGTACGCTACAAGGTGAAGCAGATCGGTGTTGCCAAGAACTCCCTCAGCCTCTCCCTCGGACGAGAGCCCCTCGACAGCGAAGTTTATGAAAGCACCGGGATCCCCGAGAGGGAATACCGGGAAGCGATGACCGTGGTTTCGCGCGTCGCCATCCCCCTGGAGTCGATCACCGGTGACCACGACGCCGGCGACAACCAGTCGGAACCCCTCGCCATCGCCGACCCGTCAGACACCGACTTCACTGAGGGAATCGAGCACCGCGAGCTTATCGATGACCTGAGTCTCGCCATCAGCCGTCTTCCGGAGCGCGAGAGGCTCGTGATCGCCCTCTATTTCAAGGAACGCCTGACGCTCGATCAGATCGCGTCCGTCCTTGAAGTCTCGGCCAGCCGGGTTGCCCAATTGAAGGGGCGGGCAATCGAACGGCTGCAGGTCTCTCTCCGCCGCCAGATGGCTGCCTAAGAAATGGGCGGCACTTCAGGCAGCCTTGAACACCGGGTCCGGCTCGACACGCTCGACGCGACGTGGCCCGGGGTGGGAAGGGCTGGCCTCGATGGCCGCCATCAGGTCGTCCAGGTCTGTCGTCGCTACATCGTAACGCTCGATCTCGACCGCAATCGTGACGGGCTCGCCGCCGGTGGTGGTGGTGAGCACCGTGGGGACGCGCCAGATGAACTGCGCGCTCTGGTCGAAGGAGCAGTCCACCAGCATGATTGCGAACTGTCCCGAACCAAGGTAGGCCGCCAGGTCGTCGCCCCTGGTAATGCGCTGCAGGGCCTTCGACAACTCACCCACGGCCTTTGAACCCATGTGGTCGCCATGCTGGCCCCGTACCTCTTCCAGGTTCGCCAGCCGCACGCTGACCACCACGGAGGGTGTGCCCGAATGCCGGGCCAGGTCCCGGGAACGCCTGAGGTCTGCCATGAACGTGCCGCCGTCGGCAAATCCCCGGATCTCGCTCATGTACCTCGTCGTGTAGAGGAAGCTGATGCTTGAACGCAGTCCCCGGTCGTGGGCCCGCCTGAGCGCGCCGAACCGCAGGTGCGTCACGAAGAACAGTGCGAGCAAGACGCCCAGCGTCAGGTAACTCACTGTCGAGCCCGCGCGCCAGGCAGCGGTGACCTGGAAGGTGATCGCGCTGAACCATAGCGCCAGGCTTGTTGGCCCAAACAGGCGGCTCCGGCGGTCAATTAAGCGGGTGGTCTTTCCGAGAAGGGTTCGCAAGGCTTAGCTCCTGGGCGGATGGTTCGCCTGTGGGAGAAGCTCGGCCGATCCGATGGGAGTTCGGTAGCGCCGCCGTGTTGTCTCCGTAACCAGATGGTGGAAAACCCGGATTTCATGGGCCACCGCAAGCCAGAGGATTCTCCCCCGCCGAGTGGGGGGTTTTCCCCCTGGCTCGTCACGGAACTCTCCCCGTCGCCGCGGGCGGCGCCAGCGCCGACGATGCAGGTGTCAACGCGGTGGACACCGCGGAACAACCAGGAGGAACCGGCCATGATGATGAACTGCACCCGATGCGGGATTGTTTATAGCCACGCACGAAGCACCTCGGCGCTTGTGCTCACGTACTGCGGCATGTTTTGCGAAGTCGCCGACCTGGGCTATTCGATGGCCGCGTTCGAAAAGGCGCCGATCATCCAACTCCGCCGCGCTATCAGGTCGCTCCCGGCACCGATTGCCGCCTGAACGGCGCTGCTTAGCCGGCCGGGCGCTGGGCGACCGGCCCGGTCTGTTCCAGCTGCACCAGTTCCACTTTCAGCGCAAAGCGCAGCAGGTCGGTCCGGTTCTTCGCTCCCACTTTCGCCATCAGGTGCGCTTTGTGGCCCTCGACTGTCTTGGGGCTGATCACGAGTCTCTCGGCAATAGCCCGTCCCGTGTGGCCCTCTGCCAGGAGCTGGAGCACTTCCGTCTCCCGCGCCGTCAGCCGATCGACCACCGATCGCTGATCGGGACGCCTGGCTTCATAGATCAGTTCCGAGAGGTCCATCTGCTCGGCCAGGTCGCTGGAGAAGTAGGTGTTCCCGTGGCTGACCAGGTTGATCGCCATCACCAGCTCTTCGATGTCGGAGCGTTTGACGATGTAGCCGGACGCGCCCGCCCGCAACGCCAGCCGCACCTGCTCTGGATCGCCGTAGGCCGAAAGCATGATGACGCGCGTCGCCGGCACCAGGTGGCGGATCTGGCGCGTGGCTTCGATGCCGTTCAGTTCGGGCATCGCAATATCCATAAGGACGATGTCCGGCCGCAGCTTTTCGACGAGGGCGACAGCCTGGCGTCCGTTGTCGCATTCTCCGACTATCGCCACCTCGGGCCGGCTGTCGAGGAGGATCCGGAGCGACTGCCGGACGACCCGGTGGTCATCAGCCAGCAGGGTCCGGATGATGCGCGGCGGGGAATGTCCCGCAGAGACGTGTCCTGGTTGCATGAAGTACTCCCGCTCAGGATTACCCTCACCCGTCGGGGCATGGCGCCCCGTGGAGCCTCGACCGTAACGCCCAACTCTCGCGAAACTCTCGCGAGAACTGCGGGTCCGGCCACCGATGACGGGGATGGAACCCGCTGAGAACGCGGTGAAAGTCTAATCCGCAATGGCTCCTAACAGAATAGGGGTTCCCCCTGATAGATCGTCGGGATGAGGCGGGCTCGACAGAGGAACAGTACCGAAGCTTCCGTAATGCATTATGCTACCCGCACCAGGCCGTCAGGCTGCGTGGCGCTAGCTTCGACCATCCGCACACGCGGGTTTACGCCACGCTCCATCCCGTCGAGGAGGCGGAGATGACTGTCGTATCCGAAGGAGATGACTCTTTCATTCCGGGCGCGCCGGCGGGCGTTCACTTTTGATCGCACGCCGGCCCCCGTTGGCCAGCCGCATGCCGCGGGAACATCCCGAATGAGCGCGGCATGAAAAAGGCGTTCGTGAGCCGGCTCATGAACACACCCGAACGCCGCGTCTGGCTGGGGTTCGGAGTTGTCGTTTTTGTCGCCATTCTGGTCGGCATACTGGTGTGGGAAACAACGTCGCGGCTTCACCGTGGCCATGACAACGTGGCCGAGACTTATCAGACGCTCCACGCGCTCGGAGTCACCCTGTCCAGCCTCCAGGATGTAGAAACCGGTGAGCACGGGTACCTCCTCACCGGCGATCCCGCGTTCCTCGGACCGTACAACACTGGTACTGAGCGTGTTGCCGAAGGTATCGCCCGCCTGAGAACCCTCACCGCCGCGGACCCGCTCCAGCAGGAACGGCTCTCCGTACTCGAAGCGCTCTCGACGGAGAAGATAGACTTCGCCCGCGAGGGGGTCGCCATCAGGGACGGGCAGGGCCGGGAGGCAGCCGACCGCTTCGTCGCCTCTGGCCGCGGCAAGGCGGTGATGGACGATGTGCGCGCGGTCATCGCGAGCATGAACCAGACCGAGACCGGCCGGCTGCAACGCAGCACCAGCGCCTCTGACACCGACACGCGGAACAGCAACATCCTCATGGGCGCGATCGCCGTCCTTGCGCTCGCCATGTCGGCCACCCTCCTTCTCACCGTTACCCGGGCTCTGGCCAGCCAGCGCCGCGCCGCGGAAGCTGACGCCCACCTCGGCGCGATCGTTGAATCATCGAGCGACGCTATCCTGAGCCTCGACCTCGACGGGCGCATCACCAGTTGGAATCCCAGCGCAGAGCGCCTCTCCGGCTATTCTGCCGAGGAGGCGATTGGCCAGCCCGTCTCCTTCTTCGTGCCCGCCGACGAGGCCGCCCTCCAGGAGGAGAGCCTCCGCACCGTGCGCCAAGGGCATCGCGTTTCCGGCCAGGAGACTGCCCGGATCGCAAAGGATGGCCGGCGGATCGATGTGTCGCTCTCCAGATCCCCGCTGTTGGACGCCTCCGGTAACGTCATCGGCGTCTCGGGCATTCTCCGCGACATCTCCGAAGCGAAGCGCGCCGAGCACACCCTCCGCGACTCGCAGGAGCGCTTCGCGGCGATCTTCGACGCGAGCCCGGTGGCGATCGTCATCGCCGACCTCGAGGGCGGCGCCATTGTCGATGTGAATGGGACGTTCTCGGAGGTAACCGGCTTCTCCCGGGAGGAAGCGCTCGGCCGCACGACGGTGGAACTTGGGCTTTCCCCCGACCCGGCGGCCCGGGCCGAGATGTACGATCGAGTCCAGCACCCGGGGGATGTCCACGGTCTCCCGGCGAGAATCCGGACGAAATCAGGTGAGATCCGCGATGTCACGGTGTCTTCCCGGGCGCTGGAAATCGACGGTCGAACCCGGGTCCTTTCGCTCCTGGACGATGTCACCGCGCACAAGCGCCTGGAACAGGACCTCGACCGCCTATTCAGCACCTCGCAGGACTTCATCTGCATCGCGGGCCTCGATGGCTTCTTCAAGAGGCTCAACCCGGCGTTCGAGCGGGTGCTGGGATACAGCCAGGAAGAGTTGCTTTCCCGGCCCTTTGCAGACTTCGTCCACCCCGATGATGCGGGGGCGACCGGGCAGGCGGTGGACGAACAGGGTGAGGGCCGGCAGGTGATCGGGTTCACGAACCGGTACCGGTGCAAGGACGGGACGTACCGGTGGCTTGAGTGGAACTCGGTACCGGACGCGGAATCGGGGCTGCTCTATGCGGTTGCTCGGGACATCACCGCCCAGAAGGAGTTGGAGGACGCGCGCCGCGCAGGCGAAGAGCGCTTCCGCTCCGTCGTTGAGACCGCCTCCGACGCGATCATCATCACCGACCGGCTGGGCAACATCGAGCTGTTCAACCCTGCCGCCGAGGAGACGTTCGGCTACACCGTGGACGAAACACTGGGCCAGCATATCGGCATGCTCGTCCCATCCCCGGAGGAAGAAGCCGAGGACGGCTACGTCGCCGGCTTCCTTGCTGCGGCGACGAACGAGGTGGTCAGTCTGCGGCGGGAAATGGTTGGGCAGCGCAAGGACGGATCCCTCTTCCCACACGAGCTCACGGTCAACGCCATGCAGCTCGGTGAAGAGCCGAAGTTCACGGCGATCATCCGCGACATCACCGGCCGACGGCAGATGGAAGACGAGCTCCGGGAGGCGAAAGAGGCTGCTGAAGAGGCCAACCGGGCCAAGAGCCAGTTTCTTTCCCGGATGAGCCACGAATTGCGCACGCCGCTCAATGTCGTCCTTGGGTTCGCCCAGGTCCTCCAGTTGGACCCCCTGGAAGAGCCCCAAACCGAAGCCGTGGAGCACATCCTCACGGCCGGCCGCCACCTTCTCGACCTCATCGACGAAGTCCTCGACATTTCCCGGATTGAAGCCGGCCGCCTCTCGCTTTCGATTGAGCCCCTCCACGCCGGCGAGCTGGTGGCCGACACCCTCCTGCTGATTCAGCCGCTCGCCAGCCAGCGCCGCGTCACGGTCCGTGCCGACCCTGGCAGTTGCGCTGAATACGTGCTCGCCGACCGCCAGCGCCTCAAGCAGGTCCTCCTCAACCTCCTTTCGAATGCCATCAAGTACAACCGCGAAGGCGGCTCGGTCGAGGTCGTCTGTGCCCGTGTCGACGCCGGCCTTCGCGTCATCGTCACCGACACCGGGCCGGGACTTCCGCCAGAAAAACAGCGGCGGCTGTTCACTCCCTTCGACCGGCTTGGCGCCGAAGCGACGAACGTCGCCGGCACCGGCCTTGGCCTCGCCCTCTCGAAGCACCTCGTCGAGGCGATGGGCGGGACGATCGGCGTCGAAAGCGCGGCCGGCGCAGGCAGTCGTTTCTGGGTGGAGCTGCCGCTGGGTGAGCCGCCCGCCCATCCGCCGGCCCGCCAGGATGCTGTCGAACCTTCCGCGGGAGCCGATCTAAGCAATGAGCGTCACACGATCCTGTATATCGAGGACAACCTGTCGAATCTTCATCTGATGGAACGCATACTCAGCCACCGGCAGGGCTTCCGTCTCCTTGCGGCGATGCAGGGTAGCCTCGGACTCGACCTTGCCCGCGAGCACCACCCCGACGCCATCCTCCTGGACCTCCACCTCCCCGACATGCCGGGAACCGAGGTCCTGCGCGAGCTCAAAGCGAATCCCGGCACCGCCGATATCCCTGTCATCGTGCTCAGTGCCGACGCCTCTGCCGACCAGGTCAAACGCCTTCTCGAGGCTGGCGCCCGGGCCTACCTCACAAAGCCGTTCGACCTGGCGGAGTTCCTCACCGTTACCGACTCCATCCTCCAGGCGGGCTCTGAATGATCGAGCTGCTGGAAGCGCCAATCCTGATCGTCGACGACCGCGAAGAGAACGTCCTTCTCCTTCGCACCATCCTTGAACGCGCCGGTCACACCAGCGTTCACACGACGACCGATTCCAGCCGCGCGCTCGCGCTCTTTGAAGAGGTCCAACCCGACCTGATCCTCCTCGACCTGCACATGCCCCAGCCCGACGGTTTCGCCATCCTCCGCCAGCTCGAAGCCATTACCGGACCTGATGACTACTTGCCGGTGTTTGTTATCACTGCCGAAGTCAATGAGCACGCGAAAGAGCGGGCGCTGGCGCTGGGGGCGAAGGATTTCATCACCAAACCGATCAACGCGACCGAAGTCGTCCTTCGGGTGCGGAACCTGGTCCAGGCACGGCTCCTCCACGCCCGCGAGCGGCGAGCGAACGAGATACTCGAGCAGAAGGTTGCGGAGCGGACTCGTGAGCTCCAGGAGGCGCAGTTCGAGATCCTCGACCGCCTCGCCCTCGTCGGCGATTTCCGGGATGACGCCACGGGCCAGCACGCCCGCCGCGTTGCCACGTCCGCCATGCTCGTCGCTCGCTCCCTTGGCCTCTCCGCCGGCGAAAGCAGCCTCTATCGCTGGGCCGCCGGGCTCCATGACATCGGCAAGGTCGCCGTCCCCGATAGCATCCTCCTCAAACCCGGCCCCCTCACCTTCGACGAGTTCGAACAGGTAAAGACGCATACGGCGATCGGCAGCCAGCTGCTTTCGGGCAGCCGCTTCCCCATCCTCGAACTCGCCCGGCTCATTGCCCTCACCCACCACGAACGCTGGGACGGACACGGCTACATGGGCATGGCAGGTGAGGACATCCCCCTGCCCGGGCGCATCGTTGCGGTCTGTGATGTGTTCGACGCGCTCATCCACGAACGGCCCTACAAGCACGCCTGGTCCGTGGAGGACGCTCTGTGCGAAGTCGAGGGCCAGCGCGGGCAGATGTTCGAACCCAGGATCGCCGACGCGTTTCTCGCGCTGCCCCCGGCCGTCCACCGGGCAGTCCCGCGCGTGGCCTGATCCCCCAGTCAGCGGACCGCAACCGTTTCACAATCGCGACAGAAGTTGTCGCTCTCGAATTTCGCCCGCGCCTGCCGACTCTTGGATCCATGAGGTTGACACCATGACCGCTCTCGAAACCGGACCGTGGTCGCCCGGCGATCAACCCACGCTGGGACGGTGGCTCGTCGTCGCCCGGTTGGTGGCGGTCTTCGTCTGGTCTCTTGGTTTCGCCGCGCTGATCGCCGAAGAGGTGACCAGCGCACGGCTGTGGTACGTCGTTACCTTTGGCACCTACCTGGCCATTCTGCCCCTTGGGGTCGCCCTCTCCACCGGCCTCCGGTGGCGGCAGCGTGACCTCGACCTCGGGTGGGCGATCCATCTCCACGACCTGGCGATACGCGACGATCTCACCGGCCTTTTCAACCGCCGCTACTTCAACGCTGAACTGCACCGCCTTGCCGCCGATTGCGGGCGGGCCGGGACTCCGCTTAGCCTCGCCTTCATTGACCTGAACGACTTCAAGACGATCAACGACGCTCACGGCCACGAGGCCGGCGATGCCGCACTCCAGGGCGTCGCCCGCTGCCTGGCCGAGCTCGTCGGCGACCGGGGGCTCGTGGCCCGTACCGGCGGCGACGAGTTTGGAATCCTCCTCCCCGGCATGTCCGAAGCAGAGGCCCACAGGCTCTTCGGCCCCGCCTCCAAGACGATGCCCGTGCTGGTTGCGGGGAGGATGTTCGGTATCGGAGGGACGGTCGGGATAGCGGCCCTCGATGCCAGCGCCGGGGTGAGTCAGCTCCTCCGCCGCGCCGACGATCACCTCTACGAAAAGAAGCGGGCCCGCAACCGTTCCCCCCGCGCCGCCTGAGCGCGGCACGCGCCGGGCTGGATTCGAAATCTTCGGTACGCCCGGCAGGAATGCCGGCACCGGCGCCCTGCCAGCCGGGCATGACGACGAGAACGCGAGCCCCTGAAGCAGCCACCGTTACCCCGCGTCGAAGTAGTAGCCGACGTTCCGTTCGTTTTGGATGTAGCGAGGCGACTCAGGGTCGGGTTCAATCTTCTTCCGCAGGTGCCAGATGTACCGCCGGATGTATCCGATCTCCTCGGCGTACTCCTTCCCCCAGACCTTCGACACCAGTTGCTGCGACGACAACACGGTGCCCGGCTGTTCCATCAGGGCGGTCAGCAGCCGGAACTCGGTGGGAGTAAGGTCGACCAACTCTCCCGAACGCCGGACCCGGTGAGAGTTCAGGTCTACCTGGAGGTCTCCGTGCGAAAGCATCTTCGCATCGGCGCGCGGGCCCTGGCCGGAACGGGCGGCCACCGCCCGCACCCGCGCTTCCAACTGGGCGAAGCTGAAGGGCTTGGCCATGTAGTCATCGGCTCCAAGGGCGAAGCCGCGGAGAACATCCGGTTCTTCCGAACGCGCCGTGAGCATGATCACCGGCGTGGCGGAGTGCTGGCGGATCTGCTGCAACACCTGCCAGCCGCTCACCCCGGGCATCGTCACGTCGAGGACCACCAGGTCGGGGCGGAGGGATGCGATCACGCCGGCAGCGCCCACCCCGGAGGCCACCGTGTCGACATGGTGGCCGGCCCGGCGCAGGTAGTCGCCGAGGATTTCGAGCAGGGTCTCGTCGTCGTCAACCAGCACCACGTTCGTCATAGCTCGGCCTCTCCACTCGCGACGGGCACCGTTACTGTGAAACAGGCGCCGCCGTTCGCGGAGTCATTGAAGACCGGGCTCCTGACGGCAAGGCTCCCGCCCTGGGCGTCGATCAGTTTCCGGGCGAAATAGAGGCCGAGGCCGTAGCCGGGCACGCGGCCCTCGCGGCCCGGGCCGCGGTAGAAGGCGTCGAAGAGGTAGCGCTGGTCGTCGGCCCCAATCGAAGGCCCGCTGTTCGTGACCGCGATCGCCACACCTTCGTGGACCAGCCCGAGTTCGACGTGGATGGGATCGCCCGGCGGCCGTCGACAAGCGCTCTCACGGATTCAGAAATCTGTGGTACCCCCGCCAGGAATCGAACCTGGGCACATGGTTTAGGAAACCACTGCTCTATCCGCTGAGCTACGGGGGCACGCGGGGGCTGTCCCCCGGCCGTCAGGCGGATGTCGCGTGCTTGGTCGCTGAATCAGCCCGGCCCGCACGGCCATTCACATGATACCGTCCGGCAGCGGACCGTCGAACCTCGGCGCCATCGCCATCCGCGGGGCGACGGGTACGATGAACGGAGGGTTGGATGGCACTGGCACTGGTAGACTGCCACCACCAACCTCACTGGGAGCCTCCCCGCCATGCCAACACCGGAAACCCTCCGCGACCCACGCGATGTCTACGACGATGCCGGGATGGTCTGGTCGCTCCGTTCCGTGGGCGCCCATCTCCACCCCGGGAGCGAATCCGCGACGGTGGCGCTGGCCGAGCGGGCCGCGAGCCACGGCCTCGCCCCTGGGGGCCGCATCCTCGAAGTAGCGTCCGCCATCGGCGCCCCGGCAAGATTCCTCGCGCGGAGATTCGCCGCGACCGTCGTCTGCGTCGACATGGACCCCCGCATGCACGCTGCCGCCGCAGCCGGGCACCGGGTCGAAGGGCTTGGGCTCCGGTGCCAGCTGCTCCTCGGCCGCACCGAGCGGCTCCCCCTCGGGAGCGCGACCATGGACGCCGCCTGGAGCCAGGATGCGCTCTGCCATATGGAGAAGCCCGCTGTCGTCGCGGAGGTTGCGCGGGTGCTCCGGCCAGGGGCCATCTTCGCCTTCACCGACTGGATAGCGATGTCCGGCTTCACGCCCGACGATAGCCGCGCCCTCGCCCGTCTCTGGGGTTTCCCGTCCCTGGTGCGAATCCCCGAATACGTTGCCCTGCTTGATGGCGCCGGCTTCGAAGTGTTGCTCGCGGAGGACCGCACGCGAGCCGTGCTCGGCAGCCGCCTGCCGGCTGGCGCCGACCAGGAGCCCTGGCTTGATGGCTTTGCCGCCCGTTTCGGGGAGGACGCCGTGGCTCGCCAGCGCGAGCCGAGCGAAACTTGGGCGGCGATGATCGAAGGCCAACGTTCGGGCTACGGGATGTTCGTCGCCCGGCGGCGCTGAACGCTCAGGCAGCCTTCTGGTAAATGCTCGTCGAGGCCGCTTTCAGGCCCAGGTCCGAAGACCGCATGATCATTTCGCTCCCGCCCACGAACAGCAGCCCGCCCGGCCGCAGTGCGCGGGCGAACCCGTTGTAGATGTGCTGCTTCGCCTCATCGGTGAAGTAGATGACCACGTTGCGGCAAAGGATCATGTCCTGGTCCGCCGGGTAGGCTTCGGTAAGGAGGTCGTGCCGGCGGAACGTCACCCTGCGCTTCACCTCGTCGGTCACGCGGTAGGTGCCGTTCTCGTCCACGAAGTACTTCTTCAAGAGGGCCGGGGGTACCCCGCGGATTTCACCGGGCAGGTACCCGATCCCGCTACGGGCGCGATTGAGGATGGGCAGGTCCACATCCGTGGCCAGCACGCTGTGAGTCCCGCGAGGGTCGACTTCGTTCAGGACCATGCTCAAGGTGTAGGGCTCGCAGCCGATCGAGCAGCCCGCGCTCCAGATCTTCAGCAGCTTCCGCTCCCGGATCAGGGCTGGGATGAAGGTGCGTTGGAGTTCGACGAAGCGGTCGGCCTGCCGGAAGAATTCGCTGACGTTGATGGTGAGCGTGTCGCGGACCTCAGTGAGCAACGGGCCCTCGGTGGCGATGGCGCGGGCGAACGCGGGCCAGCCATCGATGCCCCGGCGGGTCATGATGGCCGCCAGGCGGCGCTTCATCTGGGGCTCCTTGTAAGCGCCCAGCGGCACGCCGATCGCCTTCTCCAGGACGCCCCGGAACTTCAGCCACTCCGCGTCCAGCACTATTGGCTCGCTCATCGCACCATCCCCCTTGGCGCCACGCTCCGGGCCACTGCATCGGCGATCCGGTCGAGCGGCAACTGGTCGGCGTGCTGCGTCCGCTCCTTCGCCACGCGGGGCATCCCATAGACGACACAGGTTGCTTCGTCCTGGACGACAATGTGAGCGCCTTCGCGTTCGCAACGAGCGGCGCCGTCTGCCCCGTCCTTGCCCATCCCCGTGAGAATCGCGACGGTGAGGCGCCGGCCGTACACGCTCGCGGCCGATTCTAGTGTTATATCCACCGCCGGCCTCACTCCGTGCAGCGATGGCCCCTGGTCCAGGTGGATCTTGCGGGCGGGGGTCACCACCAGGTGGTAATCGCCCGGTGCAATGAGCACCTTCCCGGCCGAAAGCGACGCGCCTTCCGTCGCCTCCAGCACCCGGAGCGGCGAAAGCGAATCCAGTCTCCTTGCGAGCGCAGCGGTGAATCCCGGCGGCATGTGCTGGACGATGACCACGGCCGCGTTCAGGTTAGCGGGGAGATGGGGCACAACCTCGGTCAGCGCGGGCGGTCCCCCGGTCGAAGATCCGATCACGACCAGGTGGCCCGCTGGCACGTCGCTCGTCCCCAGGGCGCCCTTGGCGGGGGCCACGGGGAGCACGACCGCCCGGCGCCGCCGGGCGGTCACATGCCGCGCCCGGAGGACGGCAGCTCCAAGTTCCTCGGCTACGTTGGCCAGTTCATGACTCAGGCCGCTGGGCTTGGCCACGCAATCCACGGCACCGGCTTCCAGCGCCCGGATCGTCGTCTCGGCGCCATGCGTCGTCCTCGTGCTCAGCATCACGATGGGCGTCGGGATGGTCTGCATGATCTCCGTGACCGCGGCGACGCCATCCATCCGGGGCATCTCCACGTCCATCGTGATCACGTCCGGGCGCAGCTCAAGCGCCCGTTTCACAGCGTCCACTCCATCCGTGGCGGTCCCCACCACAACCAACCCGGCCGTGCGATTGAGGATCCGCTCGATGGAGTGCCGCATGAAGGCGGAGTCGTCCACAACCAGGACGCGGGCCAGTGACTGGTCGGCGAGGGCGGGTGATGCCATAAGGTAGCCTCGGTTAAGCGCAGAGTTTGGAGACGGCAGCAAGGACGCGGTCGCCGTCGCAGGGCTTCACGAGAAAGTCCTTGGCCCCGCTCTTCACCGCTTCGAGGACGATCTGCTGTTGGCCGAGCGCGGTGACCATTGCGATCCGTGCGCTCGGGTCGTGCGCCTTGATCTCCTTGAGCGCCGTCAGGCCATCCATTTCAGGCATGGTGATGTCCAAAAGGACGGCGTCCGGCCGCTGGGCCTTGTACTTGACCAGGGCGTCCAGGCCGTTTTCCGCCTGCACCACTTCGTAGCCTGCTTCGGAAAGGATCTTCGACATTCGCATCCGCATGAACGCGGCGTCGTCAACCACAAGAATCGTTGCCATTGGCTCCTCCTAGAGTTCGTTCGCCGGCGACGCGGCGGTTCGGACGTAGGTCCTGCCTGTCGCTACATGGAGTTCAAGGGTCCGGCCTTTCGTGCCCCCCGTGTCACGCGCCGCCGGGTTCAACCCATGCAGCTTGAGACGCTCCTTGATGGCTTCGGCATTCCGCTCCCCAATCTTGAATTTTTCCGCGTTGGCGGGGCCCAGCACGGCGGCGCCACCCGCAACCTTCACCACAAAGCGGCGTTTCACGCCCCCGGCGTCCACCAACGACTTCACGAGAAGGTCCAGGCCGTAGTCGGCGAACCGCGCGGGCTCCTTCGGATCCTGGGGCTTCCCATCGGACCCAGGGAGGAGGACGTGGACCAGGCCAGCCACTCCCGTTCCCGGGTCGAAGATGCTGACGCCAACGCACGAGCCCAGCCCGTAGGCGACGAGCACGTCTTTCGGGCTCTTGCTCACAGCGAGCTGGCCGATGCCGATGGCCACACGGCGGACGTCCGCAGCCGGCGCTGTCACGCTGCAAGCTCCTGCAGCCGATCCAGGCAGCTGGGGTCAGGGGCGACGATCAGCAGCCCGGCCGTCCTCCCCTTGGCGTCTTCGAAGACCGTGTCGATCATGACGACATCGCCGCCCTGGGAGAGCACCGCGGCGTAGACCGACTCCACCAGCGCAATCGCCATGTCGCTGACCACTGTCGGCGGGCTTGGGTGCAGGATCAGGTTCGTCTCGTCGGCGAGGGCGTTCACGAAGGCAGAGCCAACGATGTTGGCAAGTTCGCCGACGGCCGAGTGAGCCAGTTCATCCGGCTCCGTCGTCGTTCCCTTCTCCTGCCCACACATCAAGTCCACGCATTCGAGTGCCCGCTGCACGGGGAAGAGCAGCATCACGTGGCCGGTGATATCACCGGCGAGGGAAAGGTAGGCCCCGAGGACCAGGGTTTCGGGTCCGCCAACGGCGTCGCACGCGTCGGCCTTGGTGCCGAGCCGGACGCTGGGGACGTGGATCACGATCTCCTGGCCCATGAGTCCCGTAAGGCCCCGCCCCGCGCGGACCGCGCCATCGCTGGCCACCCGCATCAGGGTTTTGACAATGGGGGATGCAGCCGTTGTCATGTGCTTGAGTCTCCTTCGCTAGCTGGATGTCAGGCCGTGGCCGGGTAGGCTTGTTCGGCTACCAGGCTGGCGGTGTCGAGGATGAGCCCGAGGCTCCCGTCGCCCAGGATCGTCGCTCCCGTGAGGCCCTTGCGGTTCCCGATCAGGTCTCCGAGGGACTTCACCACGACATCCTGTTCGCCCAGCAGCCGGTCCACCAGGAAGGCCACCTGCCGGTCACTGTGCTTCGCTGCGACAACGAATCGCTTCCCGTCGATCGGGCGCGGCCGCGTCTCCCCGAGTGCGCGGGCCAGGTCCACCACGGGCAGCAGCCGGTCCCGGAGTCTAAGCGTGCGCCGGCCGTTCACTGAATGGATGTCCGCGTCGTCCTCCGCCAGCGCCTCGGTTACCGAGACGAGTGGCAGCGCATACACGGTGCCGGCCGCGACAACCATCAAAGCCTTGGTGGTCGCGAGGGTCAGTGGGAGCTGGATGATGAACTCGCTGCCCTTGCCGCGAGTGCTCCGGACCTTGATCTCGCCGTTCAGCCGCTCGATGTTCGTGCGGACAATGTCCATCCCGACGCCGCGGCCTGAGACGTCGGAGACCACCTTGGCGGTCGAAAGACCGGCGAAGAAGATGTACTGGAGGACAGCTTCGTCGGTGGCCGCTTCAGCGACCTCCCTGGAAACGAGACCCCGCTCCACCGCCTTGCGCCGGATGGTCTCCACGTCGATGCCCTTGCCGTCGTCCTGGACGGAAAGGTAGATGTAGGTCTCCTGGTTCCATGCCGTTACCCGCACCGTGCCGGTTTCGGGTTTCCCCGCCGCACGCCGCTCTTCGGGGCTTTCGATCCCGTGGTCAACGGCGTTCCGAAGGATGTGTACCAGCGGGTCAGAAATCTCTTCAATGACCGAACGGTCGAGCTCCGTCTCCTCGCCGGCGGTCAGCAGTTCGACCTTCTTCCCGCACTTGGAGGCGACGTCGCGGACAAGCCGGGGCAGCCGCGTGAGGACGGACTTCACCGGCAGCATCCGGCTCCGCATGATCTCTTCCTGTAACTCGTCTGTGACGCGCGCCAGGTGGGCGGTTGTCTCTTCGAAGTTGTCGGTGAGTTCGTTGAGGTTCGCGTCTTTGAGCACCGGGGTCAGTTGCTCGCGGATCTGCTGGAGCCGCGTCCTGTCGATGACGAGCTCGCCGACCAGGTTCATCAGGCCGTCCAGCCGCTCGACATCGATGCGGACCGACTGGGCGGCCTTGCGCGCCGGTCCGGCTGCCGGGGCCGGTGCGCCATCCTCGACTACCTGGAGCTTTGGCCGGTTTGCTTCGACCGCTGGAGTTTTCGCGGGGGCTGGCGCCGCCGGCAGGGGGCCCTGCACATCCTCTGCCGAAAGCAGCCGGACGTTGAGCTGCGCGATGTCGGAAACCGCCGCCAAGGCCCCGTGCAGCTGCTCCTCCTCCGCGTTTCCGACGAGCACCGCGCTGAGGCCGAATTCGCCGCCGCCGGCTTCGATCGCCGAGCGCTCCGGCCAAGTGTGGGCGACCTCGGCAAGCGCATCCATTTCCTGAAGCACCTGGAAGCAGCGTATGGATGGCAGCTGGCAGTCTTCGTTGAACACCACGTCCACCAGAAACGCCGAGCGGCCCTGGTCCAGCGCGGCCAGTGCTGACGCCGCGACACCCTCGGGCAGCCGCCGGGCGGGTTGCTCGTCGGCTCCTGCCCTCACCGCCGCATCGTCCGTTACTTCGAGCAGCGCGAGAAGGTCCAATTGCAGCCGGGCCGTTTCGGTGCCGGAATCGATGCGCGTCACCACTTCCTGGGCAAGGATGCGAAGCGCGTCAAGCGCGGCCAGCAGCGCGTCGACCACCTCGGAAGTCGGCGACTTTCGGCCCTGGCGGACCGCGTCGAGCACCGTCTCCATGGCGTGCGTGAGGCTGGCCATTTTCTTGTGGCCGATCGTTGCCGAAGAGCCTTTGAGCGTGTGCGCCGCCCGGAAAATCTGCTGCACAAGGTCGGGGTCCGGCTCACCTTCGAGCTGGACGAGGGCGCTGTCGAGCAACTCAATCTGTTCGTCCGCTTCTTCGCAGAACAGCTTGACGTCGTCGTCATCGAGGTCGAACTGCAGCCTGGGTCCTGTGGTGGTCATGCGCCCACGTCTCCTGCTGGGGTCTTGGGTTCGTTCGTTGGCGGCACCGATCAGGCTGCGAGTTCGTGGGCGTCTTCACCCATGCCCGGCGAACCGGTCAACGGCAGCACGCCCTCCAGGTCCATCAGCGAAACGAGGCGGTCTTCAAGCTTCGCGATTCCCCGCAAGTAGGTGTTCTCCGGCACGCTGACGATGGTGCTGGGCGGCTCTACCTGCTCCGAAGGAATGCGCATCACTTCCGAAACCGCGTCGACGATGAGACCCACCATGCCGCTCGGGCTGCTCACGACCACGATTCGCGTCTCCGCTGTCGGTTCGCTATCCCGGACCCCGCACCGGCGGCGCAGGTCGATGACGGGGACGACGCGCCCGCGGAGGTTCGTGATGCCTTCAACCCAGGCATCGGAACCGGGGATCGACGTGATCGGTTGCATCCGCACGATCTCCTGCACGGCCTGGATGTCGAGTGCGTAGTACTCATCCGCCAGGCGGAAGATGACGACGTGCTGTTCCTGACTGCTGGAAGTGGCGTTGTCCGCAGTCTGTTCAGGGGTCTTGGTTGCCATTGCTTGCTCCTCTAACGTTGCCGGCACAGCTGGCTTCGGCATGCGTTCCAAGGCTACGTGTGAAACGGCACCCCGCGTCATCAGGCGATCCCCGCAAAACCGGGTCAGTGCTGCCCTTAGGCCGTATTCCTCGTCAGGCTTGTCACCGCCCGTACCTAGGGAAGCTGCCGATACCCTGCCGATAATCCAGCTGGGAGAGTTGTCATCGTCTCTGGAGGAAACCGGTGGCCGCAGATAACGCTGTCCTTAGCCAGCGCGAAATCGATGCTCTACTCAATGCCGACCTTGATAGCGCATCGCCGGGCGAGGGCATCCCAACGCCCGGTCCCCGGCCCGATGCCGGCCGCAAGATCAAGCCCTACGACTTCCGGCATCCCGAGAAGCTTTCGAAGGAACAGATCCGCGGCCTCCAGATCATGCAGAACAGCGTCGCCAGTGCGCTCGCGGCAGCCTTCTCAGCCCGCCTCCGCGCCCAGGTGGAAGCCAGGCTCAGCGCCCTCGAACGCGGGATCTATGAGGAATACACCGCCCAGATCGGCCCCAACGCGCTGGTCGTCATCATCGACATGAACCCCCTGCACGGGTACGCTGTCGCCGCTTTCGGCCTCGACGTGGCATTCGGCATCATCGACCGCCTGCTCGGCGGGCGCGGCAAGCGCAACACCCGTGTCCTCAACCGCGACCTCACGGACATCGAAATCGCACTCATCCGCCACATCGGCATGGACATCGCTCTCTCTCTCATCGAGCCCTGGTCCCGGGTCACGGACCTCATTCCCGATGTCACGGAACTCGCGCTCGGTCCGCAGGTGCTCCACGCAATCCCCCCTTCGGAATTCGTTATCACTGCCTGGTACGAAGTTCGATTCGCCGATCAGACCGGGGGGATCTCGCTCTGCTTCCCCCTCACCGTGCTGGAACAGATCCTCCCGAAGCTCACCGGACAGAGCCTCTTCGACAACCGCCCGGGCCGGACCGTCTCCGAAATCAGCCGAGTCAGCAACGACCAGTTGATGCCGATGACAGTTCCCCTCCGGGCGATCCTGGGGACTGCCCGGGTCAGCGTCGGCGAGATCGCGGACCTCGAACCCGGCGATGTGATCGTCCTCGATCACGAAGTCGACGAGCCGCTTCGGGTCCGTGTGGGGAACTGCGAACGCTTCGCCGGGTTCGCCGGCACACGCGGCCGAAAAATGGCACTCCAGTTGAACGGAGTTGTTGACGATGATGGTTGGGTGAAGCCCTTCGAGGAGGTTCGCGGATGACCAGCGTCACCCCAATCCGGGCGGTCTTGATGTCGGCGGAAATTCGCGAGACCGGCAACGGGTTCCACCGGCTCGTCTACAAAGTCGATGGCGGTCGCAACGGCATGAGCAACGTGACCGTCCTTATTTCCCAGGACGCCCACCGGAAGCTTGCCAACCAGCTTGCCCGTGCCCGCCAGCAGCACGTCGAAAAGGCGGCCCTCCTGAAGGCCTGGGCCCGCTGGGAACTCGCCATGCGCATGGAAGACATGGGTGCGCTCCCGGGGACGCTCACCGTCACGGCGACCGACCTGGACGACTTCGGCGCCTACGCAACCGATTTCGCCCGGACCTTGAAGGCCGGCTAGACGGAGTGCGGCCGTTTCGGGGCTGTCCCAACCACTTGCGAAGGACAAAGCATTGCTAGCAAAAGTGACTGTTGCCGAAGCAGCCCAGGCTGTAGCCAGCGGACCGGAGAAGGCTCGCGTTGAACTCGTTGCTCCCTTTGTTGAGGCGGCCGCGCGCGTCCTCATGCAGGAATGTGGCGAAACCGTAGGCAAAGGCCAGCTCTACCGCGTCCGCTCGCCCCAGACCACCAACGACATCTCCGCCCTCATCGCCATCACGGGCGCCGTGGCCGGGCTCGTCGTCTATTCGATGACCATGGCAACGGCTCGCCACCTCGCCGGCAAGATGATGGGCGAAGAGATCGCCGAGCTCGACCCCATCGCCCAGAGCGCGATTGCCGAACTGGCGAACATGATCACCGGGCAGGCGGGCATCCGACTCGAAAAAAGCGGCTTCCCCAGTGACATGTCCCCCCCGGTGCTGCTCATGGGCCAGGGAAGTTCGATCGCGACGTTCAACCTCACGCGCCTCGTCGTGCCCCTCGTCGTCAGCTCCGGCGAATTCAGCATCGACGTCGCGATCAAGGAAACGTAGGCACCCGCGGGTATCCGGCCGACGGTCCCATTCGCTGTACCGTTCCAGCCGGCGCCCGTAGCATTCCTCCAATGACTGCACCCCAGCAGCCCCGCCGTACTCGCCGCCGGGCCGCGCCGGCGGCCTCCCTGCCGCGCCCATCGGCGTCCCAGGAGTCGCTGCGCGCGACCTCCACCGCCGCCCGCCGCACGCTTGGCCATCGCGAACACCACGTTACGACCGACTATCGCTACGTTATCAGCGACCTGGCGACCGTCGCCGTCGTCGGGGCCGTCGCCGTCGCGTTCATCGTCGGGATGTCCTTCTTCCTCTAGATCCCGCGGGAACCGTCAGCGCAGGTTCTGGTAGGCCAGGTACATCCCGATTGCCGCCGCTACCAGACCGAACCGCGCTACTTCGAAGTCGATGAAGAGCAGCTGCGTCGCCCAGGCAAGGGCGATCCCGCCCATGGCGAAGCCCATCACCAGCGGCCCCCGCTTCCTTCCGGTTGCCAGTTCCATCGCGCGCGTGAACGCCCATCCAAGCCCCGCGCCGATGAAGATCGAGAAAAATCCCACGGTGAACGGGATGAGAACCGCCACCCAGACGAGGCCCATCACCAGTCCGCCTCCCAGGGCGGCTGCCCCGGCGCGGAGGATGTGGGCGGTCGACAGGGTGTAGACGGGCGATTTCGTCAGATGGGCGCAGTCCTTGCAGCGTGCCCCCACCGGCGACTGGATCAGGCATTTCGGGCAGATCGGAGTGTCGCAGCGGCTGCAGCGAAGCGCGGTCTCCACACCCGGGTTGCGCGGACATTCGACCACGGAAGTCACGGCGGCCATCCTACCAATCTCCGCCGTAACAGGCGTCGCTCCAGCGTATCGCGGTGACCGGAAAGCGCGGGTCTACGCTATTCGGCGGTGCTGCCCATGTCGACCAGGGCGAAGGATATCCTGCCCTCGGCGGCGAGTTGGCCGTCCACCGTGGCCTTCACGTGACCCTTGCCCACGGGCCCGCGCATCTTTTCGAGCGTGAACTCCAGGCGGAGCTGGTCCCCGGGCACCACCGGCCGGCGGAACCGCATCTGTTCGATTCCCCCGAAGAGCGGCGTCTTCCCCGCCATCTCCACGCCCTTGAGCAGCGAAATCGCCGCCACCTGGGCCAGCGCCTCAACGATGAGGACCCCTGGCATCACCTTCCGCCCGGGAAAGTGGCCTTCGAAGAACCACTCGTTGGCAGTTACGTTCTTGATCCCGACGGCGCTCTTGCCTTCGACGATCTCCACAATCCGGTCGACCAGCAGGAACGGATAGCGGTGGGGGATGATGGCCTCAATCTGGTCTGCGTCGATCACGAAGTGCCTCCCGCGGTGCCAGTGTCTACGCCGGCTTGCTCCAGGAATCTCACGAAGGCGTCCACGGCCGCGTCCGGGAAGGGGATGTCGCCGATTTCGCGGTCGTCCGGATTGCCAAGTCCGTGGTAGTCGCTCCCGCCTGACATGGCCATCCCGAGCCGGGTGGCCAGCCGCTGGTGGGCCGCGACGGTGGCCGCGTCGTAGTGCTTGTAGTAAGTCTCGAGGCCGTCCGCGCCCCACTCCCGGAGCTGCTCGACCGCGGGCTCGTAGTCGGTGTCGATGAAGACCGCGTGCGCGACGACCACGACCCCGCCGTTGCCATGGATCATCCGGATCGCGTCGGGCGGGTCGAGCTTCTCGCGCTGGACGTCCGCAGGCTTGCCGTTCCCGAGCCAGAGGTCGAAGGCTTCCTGGACGTTCGCCACGTGGCCCACTTCGACCAGCGCCCGGGCGACGTGCGGGCGCCCAACCGTCGCCTCCCCGGCGATTTCGAACACCCGGTCGACGTCGATCGGCACCCCGTGGTCCGCCAGAATCTTCACGATCTCCCTCGTGCGCCCCAGGCGCCCATGGCGCTGCCACGAAAGGAACTCCTGCAGCGGCTTCGATTCTACGTTAAACCCGAACCCCAGCAGGTGGACATCGGCCCTTCCGAGGTCCGTGCTCAACTCAATGCCCGGGATCAGCCGAAGCCCGAGCCTGGCCGCTTCGGCGCGCGCTTCGGCCAGTCCCTCGGTTGTGTCGTGGTCGGTCAGGGAGAGGGCGCGCACACCCTTCGCGGCAGCCGTCTGCATCACCCATGCCGGGGGGCGGACGCCGTCGCTCGCGGTGCTGTGGAGGTGGAAATCGCCTTTGGCCATCAACACAGCGTCCTGTCGACGCGCTCGATCGAGCAGGCACGCGCGCTGCCGTCGTCGATGTCGACCATCACGCCGTTGATGACCGCCGGGCCGTCGGCGGTGTGGAGGCGCGTCGGCATTTGTGTCAGGAACCGCGCGATGACGCTTTCCACCCTGTCGCCGATTACGGAATCGCGGGCGCCGCACATCCCCGCGTCGGTGCAGTAGGCGGTGCCCTGCGGCAAGACCCGGCAATCCGCGGTCGGGACGTGGGTATGGGTGCCGATGACAGCGCTCACCCTGCCGTCGAGGTACCAGCCCAGGGCCTGCTTTTCGCTCGTTGCCTCAGCGTGGATGTCGACGACCACCACCGTTCCCGGGGCGATAGACCGGAGGACCTCGTCGGCCGCGCGGAAGGGGTCGTCGTAGGCAGTGCCCATGAAGGTCCGCCCGATCAGGTTCACCAGCACGAGGTTGCCCACCTGCACGACCCCCGTGCCCGGCGCCCCCGGTGGATAGTTGTGGGGCCGCGCGATCGGCTTGCCCGAATCGAGGTAGGGGTAGACTTCCCGGTGCTGGAAGGTGTGGTTCCCGCCACTGATGATGTCCACCCCGCCGGCCAGCAATTCGTCGGCGATCTTCGGGGTGATCCCCTTGCCGCCGGCGACGTTCTCGCCGTTAGCTATGACATAATCTGGGCCGAGCTCGGCGCGAAGCCCCGGTACTGACGCCAGTACCGCGTCGCGCCCGCAGCTCCCCACGATGTCGCCGAGGAACAACACCCGCATCGTTAGCGCGCGTACTCGGTCGCCCGGGTCTCCCGCACAACGGTGACTTTGATCTGGCCGGGATACTCCATTGTCTCCTCGATCTTCTGGCTCACGTCTCGGGCGATGCGCATCGCCGCGAGGTCGTCAACCTGCTCCGGCCGGACGATGATCCGGATTTCGCGTCCCGCCTGGATCGCGAATGCGGATTCCACGCCCTTGAACCCGCGGGCGATCTCCTCCAGCGTCTGCAGGCGGCGAATGTAGTTCTCCAGCGATTCCCGTCGTGCTCCTGGCCGCCCGCCGCTGACCGCGTCGGCCATCATCACGAGGACCGCTTCCACCGAGGTCGGCTCGACTTCTTCGTGGTGCGCTTCGATGCAGTGCGCAACCGCCTCCTTCACCCGGAACCGGCGGGCGATGTCGGCTCCGATGAGCGCATGAGTCCCTTCGACTTCGTGGTCGACGGCCTTCCCGAGGTCATGGAGGAACCCGCCGGCCCGCGCGATGTCGGCGTCGGCGCCGATCTCGCGGGCCAGCATCGCGGCGATGTGGGCCGTCTCGATCGAGTGGCGCATGACGTTCTGCCCGTAGCTGGTCCGGTAGCGCAACCGCCCGAAGACCTTGAGAACCTCGGGATGAAGGTTCAGGACTCCCGCCTCCACCGCGGCCGCCTCCGCCGACTCGATCATGGTCGCCTCGACGTCGCGGCGGGCCTTGGCGACCGCCTCTTCGATGCGCGTCGGATGGATCCGGCCGTCGTGCACCAGGGAGCTGAGGGCGACGCGGGCCACTTCCCGGCGGACGGGGTCGAAGGCGCTCACCGTCACTGCGTCCGGGGTGTCGTCGATGATCAGGTCGACACCGGTGGCCGCTTCGATGGCGCGGATATTGCGCCCTTCGCGGCCGATGATGCGCCCCTTCATGTCCTCGCTCGGGATCGCGACCACGGAAACTGTGCTCTCCGCGGTGACTTCCGAGGTGTATCGCTGGATCGCCGTCGCCAGGATCTTGCGGGCGCGGACGGCTGCGGTAGCCTCCACTTCCTTCTCGATCTCGCGGACTTTTCGGCTGGCCTCGTCGCGGATTTCGACTTCGATGGCCGACATCAGCTGTTCCCGTGCCTCGGCGGCGGTCAGCGCGGCGATCCGCTCGAGTTCCTGTTGGTGGCGGGCGCGAAGCTGCTCGGCCTCGGTCCTCGCCTGCTCGATCCCGGTCTCCCGGTCGCGGACGGTTTGGTCGCGGCGGTCGAGCGCCTCGGCCTTGCGGTCGAGGTTTTCTTCCTTCTGTGCGAGCCGCTGTTCGGTGCGGACCGCTTCTGCGCGGCGCTCCCGGATTTCGGCTTCGGTGCTACTCCGGAGCGAAAGGTTCTCTTCTTTCGCCTGCAGCAACAGCTCTTTCTGCTTTGTTTCGGCCTCAGCGAGTACCCGGCTGGCCTGCTCCTCTGCGTCTTGCAGTGATGTCCCCAGCGTGCGGCGTCGCGCGAAGTAGCCTCCCGCGGCGCCGGCCAGCAATCCCGCCAGGCCGACGATCACGATAATCGCCGGCATTGAATCTCTCCAGGTGTCCAGTTGAAAGTGGGAATGTCAAAGAAAAACCACCGCCCGCTTGGAAACGGGCTGGGAGTTCCGGCGATCGTACGCTCGCCCGGGGCGGCAAGTCAAAGAAAACGTGAAGCCTATGACGGATCGTCAGGCATCAACCCGTCCGGGGCAGCGCCAGCGTTGGCCTGCTCCCACGCCGCCCGGGTGGCGCGGCTCGCGACCTCGTAGTCGAATCCTCGTCTCCGCAAGAAGCCGCCGACCTTCCCGGCGAAGACTTCATAGGTCGCGCCGGTGAGGCTCCGGGCCTTTCTGATCGCGAGCGCTTCTGCCGTCGCCAGGTCGTCGATCCCCTCCGTGACGATGTCGACGGACTCCGGCTCGATCCCGCGGCTCAGCAGTTCATAGCGCAACATCCGTCGGCCACGGGGGGCACTCTGGCGGCGGTCCTCCACCCAGGCGCGCGCAAACTTTTCGTCGTCCAGCAGGCCTGCCCGGCGCAGCCGCAGCACCTCGTCGTCGATCGCTTCCGGGGCAGTGCCGCGCATCGCCAGCCGCGTCCGCATCTCCTGCTCGCTCCGGGCCCGGTGCGAAAGCAGGCGCAGCGCCGCTTCGTGCGCCACCGAGCGCTGTTCGGCAGCCTCCAGGGCGTGGAACAGCGTCTCCGCCGCCGGGTCGCCTTCGCGGGGCCCGACCCGCTCGCAGGCGTCGTCGCTGAAGACGAATTCGCGCCCGTCGCTCAGGGTGATCAGCCGCATCCGCCCCTGGCCCACCGGCCGGATGGTGTGGATGGTCGGAAGAGTGGAGGGGTCGTCCATACGGCCCGGTTAGCGTCCTCCCGCCACGACGGCCGTCTTCTTCTCCGCAGGTGCCCCGGCCATCGGTGGCAGCCCGGCTTCGCGCCGGATCTCCACTTCGATCTCGTTCCGCACGTCCGGGTTGTCTTCGAGGAACTGCTTCGCATTCTCCCGGCCCTGGCCGATGCGGAGGTCGCCAAAGCTGTAAAACGCCCCTGCCTTCGTCAGGATGGCCTGTTCGACGCCGAGGTCCACGATGTCCCCGGTGCGGCTGATCCCGCGAGGGATGCCGAACATAATCTCGAACTCCGCCTGCTTGAATGGAGGCGCAACCTTGTTCTTCACGACCTTCACCTTCACGCGGTTGCCGATGATCTCCGTGCCCTTCTTCACCGATTCCACCCGTCGGATTTCGAGGCGCACCGACGCATAGAATTTCAGTGCCCGGCCCCCGGGCGTGACTTCGGGGTTCCCGAACACCACGCCGACCTTTTCCCGCAGCTGATTGATGAAGATGACCGCGGTGCTCGTCGTGGAGATGGTCGGCGTGAGCTTCCGCATGGCCTGCGACATCAGCCGCGCCTGGAGGCCCATGTGCGAATCGCCCATCTCGCCCTCGATCTCCGCGCGGGGCACGAGCGCCGCCACCGAGTCCACCACGATCGCGTCAACCGCGTTCGAACGCACCAGCGCCTCGCAGATCTCCAACGCCTGCTCGCCCGTGTCCGGCTGGCTGACAAGGAGGTCTTCCACCCGGATGCCGAGGTCGCGCGCGTAGATGGGATCCATCGCGTGTTCGACGTCGATGTAGGCGGCAGTCCCGCCGGCCTTCTGCGCTTCGGCCATGATGTGCATGGCGAGGGTGCTCTTGCCGGCCGATTCGGGGCCGTAGATCTCGGTGATCCTTCCCCGTGGGATGCCGCCGATCCCGAGTGCGATGTCGAGCGCCAGGGAACCCGTCGAGATCGCCTCGACCGTCATCCGCTCGGTCGCGTCACCCAGGCGCATCACTGCGCCCCGCCCGAATTGCTTCTCGATCTGCCCGAGCGCCAGTTCGAGCGCGCGTGCGCGGTCGTTCTCTGCCATGCTGTCCCCTGCCGAAGTGGCCTGATTGCGGCCGATGATACCATCGGCCCGGCCTTTCCGGTGCAGATGCTACCCCATAGCAAACAAATGTTCTACTGCGGCGGAATCGGCTACATCGAAGGGCCCAAAGGGGCGACCGCGAACAGGGCGCTGAACTGCTTGCACCAGACGATGGCGCTCGCGAACTTCGAAACGTCAACCCCGGCGGGAATTTCGTAGTTGAAAGAGCCGTCGGTTGCCTTGAGCTTCCCGAGGTTCAACGCGCCCTCGCCGAATCCTCCGGCGCTGGGGGACAGGTAAACGAACAGGTCCGGGCCGTTGCGGACTGAGAAGTCCTCAACGCGCAGGACGTAGGTGCCGGGGGACGTCTCGATCAGCAAGGCGGTGCCGCGCCCGAAGTGAAACTCGTCGGCGCCATGGAACTCGCCCGAGCGGCGCAAGAGCGGCTGGGCGGCGACGGGGGTCATCCCCTGGCGGTCGGCTGCCGTATTCGCAGTCGCTGCCGCGGGCACGGGTTCGGTTGCCAGGGGGCTGGCCTCCTCGATGTGCGAACGCTCCCAGAGGGGCGACACAAGGTAGTAACCCACGGGCAGCATCACGGCCAAGGCGGGAACTGCGACGACGGCGACCGCCAGGCGGTGCGCCCAGGCCCAGTGCTGCCACCCGCGGCGAAGGCCGATCGCCAACCCGGCGGCGGCGATCACGATGCTCATGGCCCCGATCGGCCAGCGGTAGGGATAGAGCGACGATACGAACGATTCAAGGGCGCCGAAGATCTCCATGGATGATCCTCCCTCCAAACTCTTCGAGCGATCGTAGCGGCCGCGGCCCGGCGATGCGTTCAGCGTCTTAACCCGCGTCGCCGCCGCCGCCGGCATGTACGCTCTCCTGGTGACCCGTATCGCCGTCCGCGTTACGCCGCGTGCCTCCCGCGACGCCATCGAAGGCTTCGATGGCGAAGGGGTCCTGCGTGTGCGCGTCACCGCGCCGCCAGCCGATGGCGCCGCCAACGCCGCGGTCGCGAAACTCCTTGCCAGTGCCCTCGGCCTTCCGGCGCGCGACGTGGTGCTCGTCAGCGGCGCCACGGCGCGCGCCAAGCTCTTCGAAGTATCGATGGATGCCGATCAGGTGGCTCTCCGCCTGAGTCAGCCGCCGGGGAAAGCCACGGGCCGATAATGTCCCTTCGGAAGGGCCCTTCAGGGGCGGCGCCTCAGGCCGTCATCCCCCCGTCGATGATGAACTCCGCGCCGCTCGAATAGCTGCTGTCGTCGCAGCTGAGGAAGAGCGCGAGCTTCGCCACTTCGTCAGCCCGGGCGATCCGGCCGAGCGGAATCCTCTGCGTCCAGCGCTCGAAGTCTCCGCTCTCGAAGGCCGGGATCTCGTGCAGCATTGGCGTCTCGATGATCCCCGGGTGGATCGAGTTGACGCGGATCCCGTAGCGCCCAAGCTCCTTCGCGGCGCTCTTCGTCATCCCGCGGACGGCCCATTTGCTGGCGCCATAGGCGACGGCCCCGGCCGAGTTCTCCATGCCTGCGATGGAAGAGATGTTGACGATAGCCCCCGATCCGCGCTCCATCATCGGTCGTGCGACTGCCCGCATCCCGAGGAACACGCCGACCTGGTTCACGTTGATCACGCGCATGTAGTCTTCGAGCGTGGTGTTGGCGATCGTGCCGACTTTGAAGATCCCCGCGTTGTTGATGAGCACGTCGATCCTGCCGTGCAGCCTGAGGACCTCGGTCACCACCTCGCCCCAGCGTGCCTCGCTGGTCACGTCGTGGTGAAGGTAGGTGCCGCCGCATTCGCGCGCTGTCGCGGCGCCGTCTGCGTCGAGCACATCCGTTACAACGACAGCCGCCCCCTCCGCGGCGAACAGCCTCGCTTCTGCGGCGCCCTGTCCCCTTGCCCCGCCCGTAATCACCGTGACTTTCCCGTCGAGCTTGCCCATGGCGCGTCCCCCGGCGCCAGGATTCCCCGGGCCAAGCCGGGCAGCACCGAAGGACGGAGTATAGCGCCGCCGGGGGCCCGCCGGAGCGCGCTTTCCCTCTATCGCTCGCACCCGATAGGGTGAATGTCCGCCCGGTGCGCGGCCAGCGTCGCCGGAGCATGCTCAAGGACCGCCCACATGCCTGCACCCGACCTCGACACCATCGTTTCGCTCGCCAAGCGCCGCGGCTTCATCTTCCCCTCCGCCGAGATCTACGGCGGCTTCGCCAACACGTACGACTACGGCCCATTGGGCGTCGAACTCAAGCGCAACATCCGCGAGACATGGTGGCGCTCCATGGTCCGCGACCGCGACGACGTCGTCGGCCTCGACGCGGCTTTGCTCACGAACCCGAAGGTCTGGGTTGCCAGCGGCCACGTCGCGAACTTCACCGACCCCCTCGTCGACTGCAAGACCTGCCAGCAGCGCTTCCGTCTCGACCACCTCCTCGAAGGCGCCTACCCCGAAGTCGAGAAGCACGCGGAAGGCTACCGCTGCCCCCGCGGCCGGTGCGAATTCACCGAACCCCGCCAGTTCAACATGATGTTCCAGACGCAGGTTGGCCCCGTCGCCGATGAGTCGAGCATCGCCTACCTGCCGCCCGAGACCGCCCAGGGCATCTTCATCAACTTCGAAAACGTCGTCGCGTCCATGCGCCGGAAGCTCCCCTTTGGCATCGCCCAGACGCGCGTCAGCTTCCGCAACGAGATCACCCCCGGCAAGTTCATCTTCCGCACCCTCGAATTCGAGCAGATGGAGATGGAGTACTTCGCCATGCCCCCCCGGGACCGCGACAATCCCGCCGAATACCTGGACCTCTACCGCTACTGGGTCAACGAACGGTTCCAGTGGTACGTCGACAAGGTGGGGATCGACCCCTCGCGCCTGCGACTTCGCGAACACACGAAGGAGGAGCTGTCGCACTACAGCGCCGGCACTACCGACGTCGAGTACCTCTTCCCCTGGGGCTGGGGCGAACTCGAGGGCATCGCCAGCCGCACCGACTTCGACCTGCGGTCACACGGCGAGGTCAGCGGCCACCCGCTCACCTACTTCGACGAGGAGACGAATCAGCACGTCATCCCCTGGGTCGTAGAGCCCGCGGCAGGGCTGACCCGCCTGCTCGCGGTGACGATTCTGGAGGCTTACAACGAGGAGCCGGACGAAAAGGGCGACAAGCGCGTCGTCCTCAAGTTCCGGCCAAACATCGCGCCGATCAAAGTGGCTGTGCTGCCGCTGTCGAAGAACGAAGCCCTGCGGCCGACGGCCCGCCGCGTCTTCGACCTTCTCCGGCCGGTCTTCATGGCCCAGTACGACGAAACCCAGTCGATCGGCCGCCGCTACCGCCGCCAGGACGAGATCGGCACCCCGCTCTGCGTCACGGTCGACTTTCAGACCGTCGGAGAGAAGGGCGAGGCCGGGGACGACGCGGTCACTATCCGCGAGCGTGACAGCCAGCAGCAGACGCGCGTCCCGATTAGCGGGCTGCTCGAAGCCGTCGGCGAGCGGCTCCCCGGCTGTTAGCGCGGGGAGCTACTTGGCGGCGTGAACCCCTGCCCCGCGGCAGGCTTTGCCGAACTCCGCGATCGCAATGATCAGCGGGTCGTGGGCTCCGAGGTCGATCTTGCCGAAGTGGTGAGTCATCGCTTCGTAGATGTGCTCGCCCGCCTTGTGGATGGCCTCGTCGTCGGCTTCGCGGCTGCGCTGCCCGAACTCCGAGATCGCTTTCACGATCGGCTGATGGGGGCCGAGGTCCAGCGGCCCGAACTTGTGCGTGAACGCCTCGTAGAGGTGGCCGCTGGCCGTCTTCACCCTGGCTTCGGCATCGGTCGTTGGTGCTGCCATCGCTGACTCCTGAGATTGTTTTCGTCGATTGTAGCACTCGCGAAACATGACTGTAACAAAGGTAAAGAACGCTGCTCATCACCTCCCGGCGCGCTACCATCCCCCGCCTGAGAGGTGCTCGCCATGCCCAGACTGGAAGTCCGCCCCGTCATCGACGCCGACCGCGCGCCCGTAGCCGGCTTGCTCCGGGAGCGCCATATCCGGGACATGACTCGCGTAGCCGGGCTGACCGCCCCCTTCTCGCGCGAGAAGCCGTGCGAGGTCGCCACGGGCCGGCTGTTCGACAGCCCTCACGCCGAGGGAGTCGCAGCTGTCCGCAACGGCAGTGTTGTGGGCTACCTCTTCGGCGAACGCATGCTCCTCTCGCCGGCACACGACGCATCCCGCTTCATCGAACCCCACTCGATCAGCACTTCCGTGCTCGGGCACGCAATCGCGGCCGGGGAAGACGCGGCCACCCTCTACCGCGCGATGTATGCCGCCCTCGCCGGGGCCTGGGTGCGCGATGGCTTCTTCCTCCACACCACCCACATCGTCCCCGGCGATGCCGAACTGCAGGAAGCGTGGGTCGCGCTCGGTTTCGGCCGGAAGACCACGGCGGCGGTCCGCCCAACCGGGCCGGTCGATGCGCCACCGGCGACGGGCGGACTCGACATCCACCTGGCGGGACCCGAAGACCTTGAGGTCATCCTCCACTTGAGCGACGTGCTCAACGCGCACCATGCCGGGCCGCCCATGTTCTGGCCGATCGTCCGCACCGCCGACGTTGCCGCCCGCGAATCGTTCGTTTCGGCGCTTGCCAACCCCGGCAACCCCCATTTCGTTGCCTATGCCCCGGACGGCCGTCCGCTCGGGATGCAAACCTTCCTCAGCCCGGGATTTACCCCGCCCGTGGCGCACGAAGACGGGAAGACCATCTACCTCTTTGAGGGGATCGTCGACACCGATGTCCGCGGCGGTGGCGTGGGCACGCGGCTGCTTGACGAGTCGATGCGTTGGTGCCGGGAACAGGGATACGAAGCCTGCTGCCTCCACTACGCCAGCGGGAACCCGAGCGGGGCTCCGTTCTGGCAGGGCCACGGCTTCCTCCCGGTCGAGCACACGATGCAGCGCCGAATCGACGAACGGATTGCGTGGGCGAACCGCTGAGCCTTCGGGAGCTCAGGTCCGGGCGGGTTCGCGGTCCCCAGCCGAGGCCTTGTGGGCGATCGTCCACGCCTCCACCAGCGCCGCGCCTTCTTCGCGCCCCATGTACTGGTGGCCGACAGCGGTCTGCCTGAACCATGCCGGGCTCAGGCGTTCCTTCAGTTCCTCTTTCGGGATGGCACGGTCGCGCTTCACGTAGGAGACGTGCATCCGCTCACAGGCGGCCTTCAGGTTGGCCGCAATGTACTCGGAACGGGCCCTGGAGCGCGCCTGCTGGCGCTTGCCGCGGAGGGGAACGTGCCCCCAGCCGCCGCCCGACGGTCCTCGCACCACCATCACGATGTCTTCGCGGTGGACCAGCGCGCGCCGCATGCATGTCTCGACGACATTGACCACGTCTTCCGGCGTGAAGTAGGTAGCGCCGCCGCCCACCGCCCGCGTAAGCAGCCGGCGCCCTGTCTGGAACACCCGAGAGTTCGCCAGCCGTGGATTCTTCCCGACTTTGACGCCGGTTTCGCCCAGCTTCTTCCCGACGCGTCCCAACGCCCGCTCGAAGCGCAGCGGCAAGGATTCATAGCCGTACCAGAACCAGTTGACCTTGAAAAAGACGACGTCCGGGTCGAATTCGTCCAGCCAGCGGTCGAAGATGTCGGGGAACTCGGCGCTCGGCCATCCGCGCTTGAGGATCGTCTCCACCGGCTCGCCCGCGGCCTCGGCCAACAGCCGCTCCGCGATCTGGTAGCCCCGTTCTCCGGCCGGGACGTCCATCTCCGTGTCTTCGCTCGTGCCGACCCGCAGTATCCGCATAGGGGGACTGTACCGCTGGGCCAGCCACGGATCTATGCGCCCCTGCCTAACTGCCGAAGGCCGGGATGACCTCGTCGGCCCAGGCCCGGAGAGCGTCCCAGTCGACTGGCGGCCGGATGGCGATGTTCACTCGGGCGGCCCCGGCTTCGGCGTAGCGCCCTACGAGGTCGATGGCCTGCGACGGCAACCCGATGACCGCGCCGCGGCTCCGCATGGCCTCTGCCGCGGGCCCCCACGTCTCCCGGAACTGTTCGTCCACTCGGTCCAGGTGCGCCGGGCTGGCGGCCATGTGGAAGGTCAGGTTCACGTTCCGTTCGATCGCTTTCAGGTCGCGCCCTTCACGTTCGCACCACTGGTCGAGGATGCCGGACAGCCGGGTGAATTCGGCCGGCGACGTGTAGGGCGTGTTCCAGCCGTCCGCGTGCCGCGCCGCGATCCGCAGGGTCCGCTTTTCCCCGTTGCCCCCGACCCAGATCCGTGGCCGGGGCTGTACGGGCTTTGGGTTGCAGGCGGCGTTCGTCAGGGTGAAGTACTGTCCGGCGAAGTCGGAACGGTCGCGGGTGGTCAACAGTCTCACGACCTGGACCCCCTCCTCCAGGATGTCCATACGCTCCTTAATCGGGCGAAAGGGAATCCCGTAGGCGCGGTACTCGGGCTCGTGCCAGCCGGCGCCAAGCCCGATCTCCAAGCGGCCGCCGCTCAACTGGTCGATGGTGCAGAGAGCGTTCGCGAGCACCGCCGGGTGCCGGTAGTTCATCCCCAGCACGAGGACGCCGATGCGGACGTTCTGCGTCTCACAGGCCATCGCTGCCATGCACGTCGTCGCTTCGAAGCAACTGCCGTTGCCGTCTACCGGCGGGGCTTCGTAGAAGTGGTCCCAGACGTCGACCCAGTCGAAGCCGGCTGTGTCCGCCCAGCGCCAGAGGCGGCGGAGTTCCTCCACGTTGAGGTTCTGTTGGCCGATGTGCAGTCCGAACTTCATCTGTTGCCTCCATGCTTCGCTGCCGCGTATGCCCGGCACTTGATCGCCCGCTCCAGCTCGTCGTTGGCCTCCCGCAGCTTTCGCACCAGCGTGGGAACGTCCCCCACCTTCGCGAGCAACTGCCGTGACCTGTCGAGGGTCGCTTCTTCCACCCGGTAGGCCGGGAACAGGGCCGCGAAGTAGTCGACCGTGAACTCCTTGTCCTTTGTCCGGAAGATGCCATCGACGGCTTCGAAGAAGCGCTCGACATAAGGTGCAAGGAGCGCCCGCTGGACGGGCCAGTTGAAGCCGCGCATGGCCGAGCCGGTCAGGTAGAGCGAGCCGTAGCCGTCGCCGTGGATGCGCTCCCACGCTGTCTGCTTCGCCTCCGCGGCCGGCCTCGATGTCTCCGCCGCGAGCCTTGCCCGTTCCCCGCGGTCGGTCGGGTCGCGGCGAGCTTCCTCCGCCACACGTTCGGACGCGCCCGGCATCCCGAAGGCGACGAACCGGGTAGCGATGCTCCAGCGCATGTCCTGGTCGATGGTCAGCCCGGGCACCGCTTCGGCGCCGTCCGCGAGCCGCCCCACCAGCGCCAGGTCGTCCGGCGCGCTGGCGCAGCCGATCAGCGCCCGCGCCCAGATGATGAGCGCGTCCGGCTGGCTGGTGGCCCGCAGTGCCTCCCAGGTTCCCAAAAAGAGCTTGTGGGACTCCTCCATCCGCCCCTCCTCGGGGACGAACCGGCCCAGCGCCAGGAGCGCCTGGTTTAGCGTTGGCTCGAGGAGTTCGAAGGCGGGCTCCAGCGGGAGCTTCTCCCGCACCATCTGCAGGTAGTCGACCGAGGTGAACTGCTGGTCCCGCACCATGTTCCAGAGGGTCGACCAGATCAACTGCCGGAGGAGGATGTCGTCGATCCGCTCGATGTTCGCCCTGGCCCAGGCCGCAGACTCCTCGTCCAGCGCGACCTTGGCGTAGGCGTGGTCGTTGTAATTCGGGAAGACCATCTGTGGCCGTTCCATCCCCCGGGCAGCGTCCACATCCCGCGACTCCCCGGCGAGGGCCACCGGCAAGACATCAACCTGCACGCCGCTGTCGCGCTCCCGGACAAGCCCGACTTCGAAGGTGTGGGGCCGGATCGTCGGGTAGCCGGATGGCGCCGCCTGCGAAACCGTGAGGTTGGTGACCCGGTCGCCGTCCGCCTCCCAGCGCGCCGAGATCGTGTTCAGCGAGGGCGTTTCCAGCCAGAGCTGCGCCCACGCCTTCAGGTCGCGTCCGCTCCCCGTCTCCAGCGCCGCGAGGAACTCTGAGAGCGTCGCGTTGTCATATGCGTACTTGCGGAAGTACTCCCGCATCCCTTCGCGGAACCCGTGCATCCCGATCGTCGCCACCAGCTGCTTGAGCACGGAAGCGCCCTTGCCATAGGTGATGCCGTCGAAGTTGAGGAACGTCTGGTCGGTGTCGGCCACCGTCCCCGCGATCGGGTGCGTCGTCACCAGCTGGTCCACCCGGTAGGCCCAGTTCTTGACCGAACCGTTGAAATTCTGCCAGCCGTTCCTAAACCGGGTCGCCGCGTCCATGCACAGGTACGACATGTAGGTGGCGAAGCTTTCGTTCAGCCAGAGGTCGTTCCACCAGCGCATGGTCACCAGGTCGCCAAACCACATGTGCGCCATCTCGTGGAGGACGGTCTCGCAACGGTTTTGACGCTGGTTTTCCGTCGGGGGGTCGCGGAAGACCATGTATTCGTTGTGGGTCACGGCGCCAACGTTCTCCATCGCGCCCGAATTGAACTCGGGCACGAAGATCTGGTCGTATTTGCCGAAGGGGTAGCTTACCCCGAAGAACTGGCCGAACCAGTCCAGTCCCTGCCGGGTGATCGTGAACAGCTCTTCCGTATCGAGGTGCTTGACCAGGGACTTGCGGCAGTAGAGGCCCATCGGCACGCCGTTGTGCTCTTCCCTGGCCGCATGGTAGGGCCCCACGATCAGCGCGAAGAGGTAAGTGCTGAACCGCCTCGTTTCCTCGAATTCGTGCCGCGTCCGTCCGTCCCCGGCGCCGGCCGCCCCCACCTCACGGCTGTTCGCCACCACCTCCCACTCTGCAGGCGCCGTCACCGCCAGCCGGTAGGTGCCCTTGATGTCCGGCTGGTCGAAGCAGGGGAAGAGCCGGTGGGCTTCGTAGGGCTCGAAGTTGCTGTAGAGGTATTCCTCGCCGTCTTCCGGGTCCTTGAACTGGTGGAACCCGTCTCCCTCGTGGTCGTATTCGTTTTCGTAGCGGAGGCGGACCGTCGTCCTTGGCCGCAGTGCCGCCCCCGAGAGCGTCAGCCGGTAGCCGTCCCACACTGGAGCGGCGGCGATGCCGTTGATTTCGAACAGGTCGATGCGCTTGCCGCGGTAGTCGAGAAACGTGTCGCCGTCGCCGGAGACATCGAAGGAAATGGTCACGTCGCCACGGTAGGTTTCCGCCCCTCGCTCCAGGTCGAGCGCGATCGCATACGCCGGGTTCGACACGCGTTTGGCCCTGGCTTCCGCGTCGTCCTGCGTCAGGATGTCGCGCGCTATGGCACTTTCTACCGTCACCTGGGTCCTCGTTTCTGCAATGATGCCGGCGCCAAACGGAGCGCGAATCCCGTGGCGAAAGCCTACAGGTGCCGTCTCTGACGGTCACGGGTGTCCCGGCTCTGCTGCCAGTGTCTTACCAGTGTTTCGGCCAGCAACCCGGGAACGATGAGGGGAACGTTGTGGCCAACGCCTCCGAACTCCACCCACTCGACGCGCGGGTTCCGGGCCCGCATCTTCGCCGCCACCTGCAGCCGTACCTCCGTTGACGCCCCGCCGCGGACGTAGAGCGCGGGAATTCGCAGTTGTTCCCACTCCCGCCAGTAGTGGCGGCTGCGTTGTGCCACCACGGTCTGCTTCAGCGTATCGCGGTCGGCCAGCCACGCCACGGAGCCATCCCGGAGGTTCTGTAACCGTGCCGCGGCGATTCCCCGCAGCACGTCCGCCGCCGGACTCTCCGCGAGTTCGGTGTCGAGACTCTCCCGTCCCCGGGCGCGACCGCCCCCGCCGATCGCAGCCTGCGTGTTCGGCCAGCTAGCTGGCATGCGGTCGAAGGCTTCCACGGTCTGCACGTGGTTCGCATTCCACTCTTCCGGGCCAATGTCGACGATCGCGACCGAGCGGAACCGCAGGGGGTAGCGCGCCGCGGCCACCATCGCCACGCGGGCGCCCATCGAATGCCCAACGAGGTGGGGGCGTTCCAGCCCGAGCGCGTCGACGGCAGCAAGCAGGTCGCGGACGAAGTCGCCCGCTGCATACCCGGTCGCCGGCTTCGCGCTCTGTCCGTGTCCGCGCTGGTCGAGCGCCAGGCACCGTGGGCGCCTCCTGCCCAGGGCGTCGATCGTCGGCCCCCAGACCTCGGCCACGCCGGTCAGCCCGTGAAGAAAGACCGCCGCCGGCTCGCTCCCGGGCCACTCCAGGCAGCGGAAACGGCCCGCCGGGAGTTCGAGCCAGCGAAGGGCGGGGTCCGTCACGCCTCTCCGAGGTAAGCGCGCCGGACGCTGTCGTCCTTCGCAAGGTCGGCACCCGTACCCTTGAGCGTGATAAGCCCTGACTCGATGACGTAGGCCCGGTCCGCGACTTCCAGCGCCATTAGGGCGTTCTGTTCCACGAGGAGGATCGTCGCGCCCTGTTCCCGAATCTGGCGAATGGTGGCGAAGATCGCATCCACGAGGATGGGGGAGAGGCCCATCGACGGTTCATCGAGCAAGAGCAGCCGGGGGCGGGCCATCAGGGCGCGCCCTATCGCGAGCATCTGTTGTTCGCCGCCAGAAAGGGTTCCCCCGGTCTGGCGCATTCGCTCTCGAAGCCGCGGGAAGAGCGTGAACACGCGCTCGTAGTCGTCGGCGATGCCGGCGTCGCTGCGCTGGAAGGCCCCGAGTTGGAGGTTTTCGTACACCGTCAGGCGATGAAAGATGCCACGCCCTTCGGGCACCTGCGAGATGCCTGCTTTCACGATCTGATGCACCGGCAGACGGTCGATCGCGATGCCGGCGAACTCCACTGACCCGCTCCTGGGGCGCACGAGCCCGGAGATCGCCCGGAGCGTTGTCGATTTCCCGGCTCCGTTCGACCCAATCAGGGTGACGATCTCACCCTCGTCCACGTCGATGTCGATGCCCTTGATGGCCGTGATTCCGCCGTAGCCGGCGACCAGCCCACGCAGGCTAAGCAGCGCCATGGCCACCCCCGCTCACCGCCCGGGTACCCAGGTAGGCTTCGATGACGCGGCTGTCGCGCTGGACCTCGGCCGGCGTGCCTTCGGCAATCTTGCGGCCATAGTCCAGCACGGTGATGTATTCGCAGACGCCCATCACCACCCGCATCTGGTGTTCGATGAGGACGATGGTGGTGCCCAGTTCGTCGCGGACTCGGCGAATGAGGCCGACCGTCGAGAGGCTCTCCTGCGGGTTCATCCCGGCGGTCGGCTCGTCGAGGAGGAGTACCCCCGGGGAAGTGGCGAGCGCGCGGGCCATCTCCAGGCGTCGCTGGTCGCCATAGGGCAGGTTTCGGGCCACCGCGTTCTCTCGTCCGGCCAGGCCCAGCGTCCCGAGGAGTTCCCGGGCGCGGCCAATCGCTTCGGCCTCCGCGCGGCGCACGGAAGGGGTCCGGAAAACGGACCCCGCGATTTCGCCCAGGCTCGCCCCAACCGAGCGGGGCGCCGTCGCCAGGCCCCCGAGGCCGTCACGCAGCCGGCTTCCGGTCGGGCGGCGAACCCCATCCTTTGCTTGCCGCCCCCCTGCCGCCTGGAGGTGATAGCCGACCAGGACGTTCTCGATCGCGGTCATGTTACTGAACAGCCGGATGTTCTGGAACGTCCGGGAGACGCCAAGGGCGCTCACCTGGTGCGGCGCAAGGCCGTCGATCCGCCTGTCGTCGAGCCAGAGCTCGCCGCTGGTCGGTCGGTAGAACCCGGTGACGCAGTTGAACAGCGTGGTCTTCCCGGCGCCGTTCGGGCCGATGATCCCGTGAATCTGTCCGGCGGGCACGGCAAGGTCGATGTCCGCGAGCGCGGTGAGCCCCTGGAACTGCATTCCAAGTGCGGCCGCTCTGAGCGCACTGGCGGCCATCAGCCTGCTCCTCCTGCGGCGCGCTCTGCTTCCGGAGGCTGTTCGAACTCCAGCTCGCGTCGCCGCGACGGGAACAGCCCTGTCGGCCGGACGATCATGATCGCGACCAGCAGGGCGCCGAAGACGATGAACCGGTAGAGCGCCAGTTTCTCGCCCCATTCATTCGCTGGCGGCAGCTTGCTCACGTCCAGCGGCGATGCGCCGTTCACCCCGTCGACCAGGGTGTTCAGGCCGTCCCTGAGCCAGCCGAGCTTTCCGAGCAGGTTCGCAGTCTCTTCGAACTGCAGCACCTCGGGCACTCCCACCAGGATGAGCGCGCCCGCGATAACCCCCTGGGTGCTCCCCATGCCGCCGATGATCACCAGGGCAAGCACGTTGATCGACACCTGCAGTGTGAACGACTGCGGAGCCACGAAGTCAATGAAGGGCGCGTTGATCGCACCCCCCAGGGCACCGATCGAGGCCCCCGTGGCAAAGGCCATCAGCTTGTACTTCACGGTGTTGATGCCCATCGCCGCGGCGACGTCTTCGTCCTCGCGAATTGCTTCCCAGGCCCGGCCCACTCGCGAATCACGCAGCCGCGCGGTTACGAACCATGCGACGAAGGCGCCGATCACGATCATCACGTAAAACTCGCCGACGCCGTCGATCCGCTGCCCTGCCAGGTCAGGCTTCTCCAGTTCGTACAGCCCCGAAGACCCGCGGGTGATGTTGTCCACGTTCAGGATGAGGAGGCGGACGATTTCCCCGAATCCCAGCGTCACGATCGCGAGGTAGTCACCCCGGAGGGGGAGCACTGGCAGCCCGAGCAGCACTCCAAACAGCGCTCCCACCCCCACGGCGAGGGGCAGCAGCACCCAGTAGTTCACCGTCCCGTCGATCGCTGGCGACACGGGCGAGTCGAAGATCGCCACCATGTAGGCCCCGATCGCGAAGAATGCGACGAATCCGAGGTCGAGCAGCCCCGCTAGCCCCACTACCACGTTCAGCCCGATCCCCAGCGTCACGTAGAGCGCGACCAGGAAGAACATCCGCATCCAGACGTCATCGAACAACGGGATGAAGAGCACCGCCAGCGAGAGCACGAACCATACCAGCGGCCGGCCAGCCGGCGGGAGCCGGTCCCAGGACGCCGCGCGCGCTTCTTTCCACCGGGCGGAGAGACTAGGCACGCTTCGATTCCTTCTGCCCGAAAATGCCGGTCGGCCGGAAGATGAGCACCAGCACCAGCAACCCGAAGGCGATGACGTCCTTCCACTGGTTGGGGAGGTTCACTCCCGGTATCTCGTTCAGCAATTCGCGGCCGACCGTCTCGGTCAGCCCGAGGAAGTAGCCGCCGACCACGGCGCCCGGAATGCTCCCGATCCCCCCGAGGACCGCTGCGGTAAAGGCCTTGACCCCCGGCAGGAATCCCATACTCCCGCGGATGCTGCTGAAGAAGAGCCCGTAAAGGACGCCCGCGAACCCCGCCAGGATGGCCCCGAGCGCGAAGGTCACGACGATCGCGCGGTTCACGTCCACGCCCATCAGCGCGGCGTTGTCTCTGCTTTCCGCGACGGCCCGCATGGCCCGCCCCATCTTCGTCTGCTGGACGATCCAGTAGAGGATCCCCATCAGGGCCAGCGACGATGCCATCAAGAACATCTGCAGGTAGGTCACCTGGAGCGGCCCCACTTCCACGTCCCCTTCCGGGAAGATCGTGGGGTAGAACTTCGCGCCGCCGTTGAGGAAGCCGTCGTCGACAAGGTGGCTGAGGAGCACGCTCACCCCGATCGCGCTGATCAGCGGCGCCAGCCGGGGTGCGTGCCGGAGCGGCCGGTAGGCGATCCGCTCGACAGCCAATGCCGTCCCCAGGGACGCGCCCCCCGCGGCGATCAGGGCGAGAATCAGCGCCACCGCGATCATCGCCCCGGAGAGTTCGTCGCCGCCCAGCACCACCAGCGTCCCGTAGCCGGCGAAGGAGCCCAGCATGAACACCTCGCCGTGCGCGAAGTTAATCAGCTGGAGCACGCCGTAGACCATGGTGTAGCCCAGAGCGATGAGCGCGTAGATGCTCCCGGTCGTCAGCCCGTTCACCAGTTGGTCAAGCCAGAATTCGGTGGAGGCGAGAAAAAGTGGTGTCATTGCCCGGTTTCTACGGCTCGCGGCGCTGGAGTGCAAGAAACGAAAACGGGAGAGGCGTCAGCAACGCCGCGCCTCTCCCGTCCCGGATGATGGGCGAAGAGCCCTCGGGTTACTTCACCTCAAGCTGGACGAACTTGCCGCCCTGTACCTTGAAGAACCGCACGACCGCGCCGGACCGGTTGCCGTTCGCTTCGAACTTGACAAGGCCAGAAGCGCCCTCGAAGTTGCTCTTCTTGATTTCTTCGTTGAGCTTCTTGAGGTCGATTTCGAGCTTGCCGTCCTTTTCCACGGCGACCTTTTCAAGCGCCTTGAGAATGGCCGTCGCGGCGTCGTAGGCCTCGGCCCCGAAGGTCGCGGTGTCGGCGTCGCCCTTGTACTTGTCGGCGTACTTCTTCTTGAAGTTCGCGAACTCGGAGCCCTGGGTGCCCGGAAGTGCCAGGTAGGCGCCCTCCGCCGCGTCCTTCGCGCCTGTCAGCAGTTCGTCGTTCTTCACGCCGTCGCCGCCCATGAAGATGAGGCTCTTGGTGTCGGGGTCGGCCCGAAGCTGCTGGAGGAAGGGGGTCGCCTCAGCATAGAAGCCGGCCAGGTAGACGACTTCAGGCTTCGCAGCCTTGATCTTGGAGATAATCGCCTTGAAGTCAGTCGTCTTCTTCTCGTAGCCCTCGGGAGTGCCGACGATCTCGCCACCCTGCGCCTTGAAGGACTTCTGGAAGCTGGCCGCAAGGTCCTTGCCGTAGTCGTCCGTGTCGTTGACGACGAACGCCTTCTTCAGCTTCAGCGTCTCGCGGATGAACTTCGCCTGCGCTTCCGCTTCGTCGGCGTTCAGCACCGGCACCCGGAAGAAGGTGACGTACGGGCCCTCGGCCCGGGTCGGAGTGGTCAGGTCACCCGCCGTCGCGGACGGGGAAATGTGGGTGATGCCTTCCTTGTCGTAAGCCGCAAGCGAAGCGCGAGTGCCGCCCGAGCAGATCGGGCCTACGGCGGCAACGACCTTCGCCTTAATCAGGCGGTCCGCTGCAGCGGGGCCACCTTCGGGAGTGCAGAGGTCGTCCTCACGCACCCACTCGATCTTGTGGCCCTTGATGGTGACGCCGTCGCCGGCCAGTTGGGCCGAATCAGCGATTGGAACCCCCAGGCCCTTCACGTCGCCCGAAAGCGCGCTCGAGATGCCGATCTTGATCGCGGCATCCTTGTCGATGGTGACGATGCGTGCCTTGTCGAGGCCCGCCGTTTTGTAGCCCGCGTCGGTAAACCCTGCGACGTCACCGCCCGCGTCGTCGCCGCCACAGGCGGCCGCGAACATGGCAACCATTGCCGCGATTGCCGCGAGCACCAGGTACAGCCTGGACCGATGTCCCCGGACTCTCATTGTTCCCTCCCGAGAGTGTCTGCACCGCGCCTGGGGGAATGTCCCCTGCTTCAGCGGCACGGTCGGAGGAATGCTAGCCCGATTTACCGATCAGTCAAGAACTTCTTTGCCATCTATAGCCAAGATTGATAGCCGGGCGCGTGGGCCGAACTCAGTCGCCCGTGGGGTAGCCCTGCTTCACCCACTCCAGCGTGCCGCCCTCGACGTTGTAGAGCGGCAGCTCTGTGAGCCCCGCAGCCGTCGCATACTCCGCGGCGAGCGCGCTTCGCTGCCCGGACTTGCAGATGAACAGCACTTCCTTGGCCCCCGCGAGCTCGCGGATCTGCTTCACTTCGTTGATCACCGTGTTCACGGGGATGAGCCGAACCCCGGTCGCGTGGAACTCGACGTATTCGTCCGGGTTGCGGACGTCGACCATCACGGCCTCGCCCTTTTCGAGCTTCTCTTTGGCCTCGGCCACGGTAATCCTGGTAAACGGTTCGCGTGGGTCCCTGGTTGCCAACGGTGGCTCCTTCTCGTAGCTGGAACGTGGTCTTCCAAGCCTAGCACAGCGTTCCCCGAGCTTCCGCCATTGCCGCCTCGCCCCGGGTCGGTCAGGATGCACCCATGCCCGACCACCTTCGCCTGACCGAATCCGAAGCCCTCGCCGCCTGGGCCGCCCGCATCCGCGCCGACCACAACCAGGTCGCCCGCCTGCGCGAAGCCCCGGAGAGCCACGATTTCTATGCTCCTGTGGCCGCTCGTTTCCGCGCCGACCCCCAGCGCACGGACGAGCCCGTGCTGGACATCCTCCGCAGCCTGGTCAAGCCCGGCGATACATGGCTCGACATCGGCGCCGGCGGCGGGCGGTACGCGCTGCCGCTGGCCCTCCTGGCGAAGGAGGTCATCGCGGTGGAACCGTCGGAGGGGATGTCTGGCGTGCTCCTCGAAGGCATGACCGAGCACGCCATCACCAACATCCGGCTCGTCTCTTCACGCTGGGCCGCGGCGGTCGAACTCGAAGCCGACTGCTCGCTGATCGCCAACGTTGGCAACGACATCGAAGAGATCGGCCCGTTCCTGGATGCGATGGAAGCGGCCACCCGCCGTCTTTGCGTGGCGGTTATGCCCGCGGCGCCACCGGCGAGCTTCGCCTACCCCTTCTGGCCGCCCGTCCACGGCGAAGAGCGAGAGGCGTTGCCAGCCCTCCCGGAGTTCCTGGCACTGCTGCTCGCGCGCGGCAAGTTGTTCGAAGTTCGGCTGTCCTTGCGCCCTTCGATGGCGTACCCGGATTTCGAGACGGCGCTTGGGTTCCTCCGCCAGCAACTCTTCATCCAAGCGGGCGGCGCCAAAGACCTGCTGCTTCAGCGGCTCGCGGCCGAGCGCCTCGCCCCCCACGACGGCCGCCTTGCTCTCTCGCCGAGGCCACAGACCGTGGCGGTCGTTACCTGGGAACCACGCCAGTAGCCGGTTCGGCGACTCCTACCGCCGCCCGCGCACAGTCGGCGATGTCGCGAAGCTTCGATCCCGGTCCAAACACTCCCGCCACGCCCGCGTCGCGGAGTTTCTCGGCGTCGGCGCGGCTGATGATGCCCCCAACCAGCACGGGTCGGTCGCCGATGCCGCGCGCCCGCAGCGCCTCCAGCAACGCCCCAACCACTTCCACCGGGTCGCGGTCCATCACCCGGTACGCGACGATTTCGGCGTCTTCATCCAGCGCCGAACGGGCCGCCTCTTCCGGCAACTGTCGGCCGGTCATGATCACCTCGAACCCGGCGTCACGGAGTCCGCGCGCCACCACGTGGTAGCCCATCGTGTGGCCGGACGTGTCGCTGGCGAAGACGATCCGGGTGCTCACGGCGACCTCAGCGGCGGCCCGTCAAAGGTCTCCAGCGTCGTGAACTCCTCCACCGGGTGGCGACGCAGTTTCGCCAGGCCGTGCGCCCGGTCCGGGTAGCCCACCATCACGTGAGCGGCGACGGCGTATTCCGGCGGCAGCTTCAGCAGCGGCCGAAGTTCCGGCTCACGCGAGATCACCAGCGTCGTCAGGGCCGCCCCCAGGCCTTCGTTCCTGCAGGCGAGCAGCAGGTTCTGGACGAAGGGGTAGATGCTGCCGCCCCCGACGATGCTGGGGCGGTCCAGGTCCTTGTCCGTGATCGCCAGGGCCGGCAGGTAGGCGCACACCACCAGGTGGACCGGGATTTCGTCCAGCCGCTCGGCGAAGCGATCGTTCACCAGCGACCACTGCCGCCGCGCCTTCTCTGTCATCGCTGCCGGCTGCCGGTTTTGCGTGTAGGCCCGCCACGGTTCGATATACAGGTCCCGCAGGCGCCGTCGCATCGTCGGGTCGCGCACGACGATCACACGGTGCCCCTGGCGATTGCCGCCCTGGGGCGCGTAGCGCGCCTTGTCCAGCACCCGGTAGAGCAGCTCGTCCGGCACCGGGTCGGTGGTAAAGGCTCGCGTCGTCGCGGCCGTCGTCATCACATCGTAGAGGTCCATGGTTCTCTCCCCTGGCCGGTCAGGCCGGCTCTGCGTCGACCTGCTTCACGAGCTCCATCAGGCGCCCGAGGTTGTCGAGCCGCTCTTTCAGGGTTGTCCCGTCCGGGGACACCCGGAGGGTGTCGACGCCCGCCTTGCGGTGCACCCGGATCCGGTCCTTCACCATCTGCTCCGTGCCGATGAGATTCGTGTGCAGCACCAGTTCGTCCGGCACTGCCGAAGTCGCTTCGTCGCGCTTGCCTTCCAGCCAGAGCCGTTGCACCTCCAGCGCGACATCGGCGTACCCGGCGCGCCGGTAGGCGGCGTTGTAGAAGTTGTGCCGCTTCGATCCCATGGCCCCCAACGTGAATGCGATGCCCGGCTTGCGTGGCGGGATCAGCCGCTCCACGTCGTCGGAAAACGCGATCACGCCGGCCGCCACCTGCTTGTCGATGTCCTTGAGCGTCCTTCCCGCGCGGGCCGCACCGGCCGCGATCGAATCGAAGAACACGTTCGCGTGCTCCGGCATGAAGCTCGTGCCCACCCAGCCGTCGGCGATCTCGCCGGTCAGTTCGAGGCTTTTCGGGGAAAGCGTCGCGAAGTACACCGGTATCGGGTCCTGCGCCTTCGCCGATGACCGGATCGGTTTGCCTTCGCCCCCGGGCAGCGGCAGCGTGTAGAGCTTGCCCTGGTACGAACTGCGGCCGCCCGCGACCAGCATCCGCACGATCTCGGTCACTTCCCGCAGCCGCTGCACGGTCTGTTCGAACGGCTGGCCGTGCCAGCCCTCGACCACTTGTGGCCCGCTGGCCCCGAAGCCCATCAAGAAGCGCCCCTTCGACATCGAGTTCAGCGTCATCGCGGTCATCGCCGCCATCGCGGGCGTCCGGGCGCTGATCTGCATGATCCCGGACCCGAGCTTGATCCGCGACGTCTTCGCCGCGAGGTAGGCCAGCGGCGTCACGGCGTCGAAGCCCCACGCTTCCGCCGACCAGGCCGAATGGACCCCCATTCGTTCAGCTTCCTGCACATACGCGGCCGCGTCGTCCCAGTCGTCCGGGCCTGAACGGTCGAATCCAACAGCGATCTTCATAGTTCCCTCCCCTTGTCGTGTCAGTAGAGCCGGATGACGAAGCCGCCGCGTTTCCGCAGTTCCGCTTCGCCGTTAACGCCGGCCAGCGCCTCGCACATCTCGCCGATGCTCATGTAGGCTTCCGCCGCTTCGAGCGCGGCCCCGACGATGTTCTCCCGGGCACGGTAGGCATCGACGAGCCGTTGGCGCGCCGCCGCCCACTGCCCATGATCGCGTTCGCGTTTCACCCGGGCGAGCCGGGCCGCCTGCTTGTCGCGCCAGGCCGGGTCGTAGTCTGGTTCGGCGCGGTGGGCCGCTTCGAAGTGCAGTTCTTGTTCGTCTTCCTCGGCGAAGCAGTTGAGGCCGACGAGGGGTCGTTCGCCGCTGTCGATGGCGAGTTGGCGCTGGTAGGCGGCCTCTCGTGACGCCTCGCTGATGTACGTCCAGGCCGCCTGCGCCGGGAGACCCTCCAGCGTCGCGAAGATCTCCATCGCCCGGTTCTCGAGTTCGGTTGTCAGGCTCTCCATCGCGTACGAACCGCCGAACGGGTCGACGACATTCGTCAGCCCTGATTCCAGCTGGATGATCTGCTGCGTGCGCACCGAGAGCGTCTGGGCGAACTGCGAGGGGATCGTGTACGCCTCGTCGAAGGCATTAACCGACATGGACTGGGCTCCGCCAAGTGCGGCCGCCAGCGCGTGGATCGTCGCCCTGACGATGTTGTTGAGCGGCTGCTGGGCGGTGAGGCTGACGCCGGACGTCTGGACGTGGAACCGCAGTTGGCAGGCGCGGTCGTCGGTGGCGCCCAGGTGGTCTCGCATCACTCGGGCCCACATCCGGCGCATCGCCCGGAACTTCGCCACCTCCTCCAGGAGGTCGTTCTCGGCATTCAGGAAGAAGGTCAGCCGCTGCCCGACGCGGTTGATGTCCGCCCCCCGTTCGCGGGCGGTGGCCGCGGCGTAGTACCCCTCGTACACCCCGAAGGCCATCTCCTGCGCGGCGCTAATCCCGGCCTCACGCGTGTTCCGGACGGAGATGGAGGTATGGTTCCAGCGGGGCAAGTGTTTCGCGCAGTACTCGATGATGTCGATGTAGTGGTTCCCGGCGTAGGTGGGAGCCTCGCCCCACGGCAGGACGTAGTTCTGCACCGTGCCGCTCAGCGATTCCAGGGGGATGCCGCGCTTCCTCGCCGCGCCCAGGATCATGACGAACGCCGGGATCGAGTTTCCCGTCTGGTTGATGCTCAGGCGGTCGATGGGGATGCCCGCAAACACGTCCTCCATGTCCGCCAGCGTATCGACCCATACCCCACCCCGGCCCACCAGCCCGCTCGATCGCGGGTCGCTCGACTCGAACGGGGCGTAGCCCAGCCCGGTCAGGCTGATGCCCGTCTGGCCTTCCCGGAGGAGGTGCTGGAGCCGCTGGTTGGTCTCCTCGGCAGTGCCGAGCCCCATCACCTGGCGGACGGTCCACTTGCGCGCCTGGTAGCCCGTCGCGCGCGTGCCCCGGGTGAACGGATAGGCTCCGGGGTCGCCGATGTCGCGGTCGTAATCCAGCCCTGCCGTGTCGCCCGGCCCATAGAACGGCCGCAGTTCGACTCCCGATGTCGTCCGGGTGGACGGTGCTGACTGGCCGGGGGATTGCTCGTCGTTCATGGTGTGTGCCGGTTGGCGCCCTTTCGCCCGCCTAGCCTACTCTGGTGGCCGCCGGCTTGTCCGTGGCCGGCGGCGTTGAACCGGTCCCATGGCCGCGAACCGCGGCCCGTCTGGCCCTTCACGGGGCCGGCCCCCATCGGCGAGGCTCGGAACGACGGACCCATTGGCGTCAGCGCGCGCGCGCGTCAGACTGGACGCCACAAACCGAGGGAGGAGACATCATGGCCACCGTCCGCCCGCCGCAAGTCGGCACCTACGAACTCATCCAGGACTACGATTCGCCCGCCGCCACGGTCCGCGTCTTTCGCATGCGCAATACCGGCGACGCGGTGAAGCCGCACGTCCATACCCGCTCGGCCCAGATCTACGTCGCGATTGAAGGCGCTCTCGAGGTCGTCATCGACGGCGCTTCAAAGGTCATCCAGCCCTTCGAGACGGCCGTCGTGCCACTTGGCACCACGCACGGCGCCCGGCCGGCGGGCACCACGGCGGTCGTCATGAACATATCCATCCCGCCCCTGGCGGCTGATGACCAGGTCGCGGTACCTGCCGTCGAATGACGGTGGCCGGGGCCGCCGCTACCATGACCTCGTTCCCGGCCGGCTCACTCGCCGGGATCGGAGCCAGACATGACAGACCGGACGGTCGCATCTCTCCTTTCGGAACTCCCCGGCGCGTCGCTCGTCCGCGGCGACCTCGAGTCCGCGGTCGCCTCCATCGGCCACGACTCGCGCCACGTCCAGCCCGGCGGCCTTTTCATCGCCGTGCCAGGGTTCAAGGTCGACGGCCATTCCTTCCTCCCCCAAATCGCGAACGCCGGTGCGGGTGCCGTCATCGTCCAGCGCGACCGGAGGTCCTCCTGGGAGACCATCCCGCCCGGTCCCGCCGTCGTCGCCGTCGATGACAGCCGCGTGGCGATGGCGGAGGCCGCTGCCTGGTTCTACGGCCACCCTGGCCGCGAGATCGCGGTGGTTGGCATCACCGGCACCGATGGGAAGACCACGACCTCGCACTTTCTGACCGGCGTCCTCGAAGCCGCGGGCGCCCGCGTCGGCCGCCTCGGCACCGTCGACGTCATGATCGCGGGCGAGCAGGGCTCCATGACCAGCCGCATGACCACCCCCGAGGCGCCGGAGGTCCAGCGCATTCTCCGCGAGACGGTGGACGCCGGCTGTGACTACGCCATCGTCGAATCGACCAGTCACGGCCTCGCCCTCCACCGCCTGGACCATGTCGAGTACGACGTCGCCGTCCTTACGAATGTCACCGGCGACCACCTGGACTTCCACGAAACCTTCGAAGCCTATCGCGAAGCCAAGGCCATGCTCTTCAGCGCGCTCGACAGCGCCGCCGAAAAAGGCATCGAAAAGTGGGCCGTCGTGAACATGGACGATCCCTCCGCCCAGTTCATGCTTGGCCGCACGAAGGCCCGTCTTCTCGGTTACGGGATGGAGTCCCGCGACGCCGATGTGCTCGCCCGCAACGTCCACCTCCGCCCGGACGGCAGTTCCTTCCGGCTGATCACACCCGTGGGGGCGGCGGAGACGAGCATCGCCATCCCGGCCCTCTTCAACGTCGCCAACGCGCTTGCGGCGGCCGCTGCGGGTGTGGCGCTCGGGCTTCCTCTCCAGGCGATTGCCCGAGGCCTGGAACAGTGCCCCGGCGTCCCCGGCCGCATGGAGCGAATCGACGCGGGCCAGCCGTTCAGCGTCATCGTCGACTACGCCCACACCGGCGATGCCGTCCGCAAGGTGCTCGAAGTGCTCCGCGAAGTTGCCGGCGGCCGCCTCATCATCGTCGTCGGCGCGGCTGGCGAACGGGACCCCGGCCGCCGGTTCGGGGTTGCCCGGGCTGCGGCAGCCGGCGCCGACTTCGCCGTTTTCACGAACGAAGACCCCCGGAGCGAAGACCCCGCGACCATCGTCAGGGAGATCGGCCGCCACGCCGAGGGAGCCGGGAAGGTGCGCGGCCGCGACTTCATCGAGGTCGAGGATCGCCAGCAGGCGATCGCCGAAGCCTTCGCCCGGGCCACCCCCGGAGACATCGTCCTCATCGCGGGGAAGGGCCACGAACAGTCGATTGTCTACGCTGCCGGGGCCCAGCCGTGGGACGACCGCGAGGCCGCGAGGGAGGAACTCGCCCGCCTGGGGTTCACCGCAGGCTAACCCGGCCTTTCGGGTGGCATTGGCCCCTACATGGGCCGTTCGTATACTGCGGACACAGGCTCGTGAAGCGGGCCGCCCCACCACCACGAGGTTTCTACGTGCCCAAGCCCAAACGACGCGAGCAGCACCACCTGCGCCAACAGCCTGCTCGCCGCAGTAGCTACACCATCGGCGGGTCGGCTCCTGCCCAGAAATACAAGCCCGGCTTCCCGATGAACCTGCTGGGCAACATCAAGTTCTTCTCTATCGTTGGCGTCATCGTCGCCGTCGTCATGGTCGGCAGCGCCATCTTCTCGGCGACCCAGAACAACAACACCAACGTTGACTTGCCGGCGACCGCTACTCCGACCGCGTCAGCCTCGGCCAGCCCCGAGGGTACGGGCACGGCCACGGCGAGCGAAACCCCCTCCGGCACCCAGACCCCGGTCGCCACGGCAACGCCAGACCCGAAGCAGTTCTCCAAGGCCGAACAGGTCATCGACGCCGAGAAGAACAAGTACACCGCGACGATTAAGACCGCCAGGGGCGACATCGTCATCGAACTCTTCGCCGACAAGGCACCCCGGACCGTCAACAACTTCGTCTTCCTCGCGCAGAAGAAGTACTTCGACGGCATCACCTTCCACCGCGTGCTTGCGGACTTCGTCGCCCAGGCTGGAGACCCCACGGGTAAGGGAACGGGCGGACCCGGGTACGTCACCCAGGAAGACCCGAACGACCTGCTCAACAAGAAGGGCATGATCTCCATGGCCAAGGCTGGCGCCGTGACCAACTTCGGCAGCCAGTTTTTCATCAACTTGAAGGACAACCCGGGGCTGGACACGGACACGCCCACCCAGAAGCGCTTCTACCCGTTCGCCCAGGTCACGGGCGGGATGGACGTTGCCGGGAAGCTTGTCCAGGGCGACATCATCCAGTCCGTCACCATCACCGAGTCGCCGAAGTAAGCGGCGCCGCCACCAACCGCCAACAGCGAGGGGCCGTTTACGCGGCCCCTCGTGCATTTCTGCGCCAGCGAGCGTCTATTCGGCGAGAGCGGGCGGCTCCGGGCCGATGAGACCGTGCTTCGCGGAATACCGCTCCACCAGCACGATCAGCCCGAAGAACGGGAAGAACGTAAGTGTCGCGCCCAACCCCCACCACCAGAAGCCGCCGACGAAGAAGAGGATCGCCAACGCCGCCGCCAGCGACATCCCGATGATCGAAAAGATGCGCCCCGCAAGGACGTAGGGCGTTACAGATGTGTTCACGCCTCCGATCTTGCGGTGCCGCCGGGCGACGGTCTACTCCCCGCGCTTGACGCCCCGCGGGCGCCCCCGAAGAATGCCGCTACGCTCCCCCTGGAGGCACAACCATGCCGGTCCCAGACCTACTGCCGTCATTCGACCATCTCCCCGCGGTTGAGGGCGCGCCGCCGCAGTCGGGCTGGTGGCTCTTCGGCCGCGACGACCAGGTCGGCCTCTTCAACCTCCAGACGCCCGAGCGCATCGCCGAGGCGGCGAAACTCGTCCGCCGGGGGGCGATGTTCCCGCTGAACTGGGATCTCGAACTTCCGAACCCGCCGCTCTACGGGCGAGGGGCGCTGCGCCACACCATCCTTGGTACGGGACCCCACCGCGACGACGTCTACGACAACTTCTTCCCCCAGGCCAGCAGCCAGTGGGACTCCCTGGTCCACGTCGGCCATCCCGGCCACGGGTTCTACAACGGCGTCAGGGAAGAAGACGTGACCGGCAAGCCCGGCACCCGCGGCGGCATCGAGCACTGGGCCCGCCGGGGCATCGCGGGCAGAGCGGTCCTCCTGGACGTTGGCCGCTACCTGGAATCGCAAGGCCGGCCGATCGACTGCTCCGCCGACCGCCGCATCACCGTCGAGGAACTCGAGGCCTGCCGCCGTGACCAGGGCGTGGAGGTCCGTTCGGGCGATGTCCTCCTCATCCGCACCGGCTGGATTGAGTGGTACCTCCAGCAGGACGCCAGGGTCCGGGCCGGCCTTGCGCCCATGGCATCGTTCCGCGCCCCCGGCCTCCTCGCGGGCGAAGCGATGGCCCGCTACCTCTGGGACCTCCACGTGGTGGCCTCCGCGACCGACTGCCCCGCCCTGGAAGCCTGGCCGCCGACGGCCGAAACTGGCGGCTTCCTCCACTTCTACCTCATCGGGCTCTTCGGGATGGCCATCGGCGAACTCTGGGACCTCAGTAAGCTCGCCACCGATTGCGCTGCCGACGGGCGCTACGACGCGTTCCTCACATCGGCGCCGCTCAACAAACTCGGCGGGGTCGGTTCGCCTCCGAACGCCATCGCCTTCAAGTGACGGTCGCGATCCCGCCGGAGGTACGCGCCTTCCTCGACGAGATGAAGGTGCCCGGCGTCCTCGCCACGCTCCGGCCCGATGGCTCGCCCATCACGTCGGCCGTCTGGTATGCCCTCCGCGGCGACGCGATCGTCATCTCCACCCCGGCGGCGCGCCCCAAGGCCCGCAACGTCCGGAACGATGGCCGGGTCTCGTTCGTGGTCGACACCAAGGAGATGCCCTACCGGGGCGTCGCCATCGAAGGTGTCGCTGAGGCCGTGGAAGACCCGGACAAGGAAATCATGTTCGCGATCTCGCGGCGCTACCTCGGTCCGGACCTCCCCGGGCGCATCTACGAACGCGCCGCCCAGGGCGCCCGCACGGTCATCCGTATTCGCCCCACCCGTGTGCGCCCGTGGAACATCCCCGCGGCGACCTGAAGCCGTCGTCAGCAGGTCCAGTGGCGGAACACGTCGTTCCTGCCGCCATCGCAGGCGAGGGCATGCGAGCCCACGTGCCCCAACACCATCAAGCCGAACAGCGTGGCGAGGAAGAGCACCGCGAACGCGAAGCCAAGACCGTTCAGGAACTTCCCGATGGCGAAACCCACGACCGCCGCGCCGGTGACGAACCCCAGGTGCATCCAGAGGTAGATCGCGTCCCGTTCGTCGACGGAGGTGTCAGAGTCCGGGGTCAGCCGGTCGACACTGAAGTACATCGCCAACAGGTAGGCCCCGGCCACGACAAGCAGCGCCGCGACCGCTACGGCCGTCTGCGACCACGTTGAACTCAGCCGTTTCCGCCGCTCTCCCACCAACGCGAAACTAGCCCCCTCGCGCCCGCAACGCAACTGCGAAGGCAGGCGCCGGGGCGAAGCGTGCTACTTGCCCTTAAGTTTGCGGCCCACCCAGCGCAGCGGGTCGAAGTAGCGGTCGGCGACGCGCTCCTTCAGCGGGATGATCGCGTTGTCGGTGATGTGGATGTCCTCCGGGCAGACTTCGCTGCAGCACTTCGTGATGTTGCAGTAGCCCACCCCGGCGTCGTTCTTCGCCAGGTCCAGCCGATCCGTCATGTCCAGCGGGTGCATCTCCAGTTCCGCCAGCCGGACGAACCAGCGCGGCCCGAAGAAGTCGGCCTTGTTCTCCGGGTGGTCGCGAATCACGTGGCAGACGTCCTGGCAGAGGTAGCACTCGATGCACTTGCGGAACTCCTGCCCGCGGTCGACGTCTTCCTGCATCATCCGGTGCGAGCCGTCGGCTTCGACGGGGCGGGGGTTGAAGGCAGGGATCTTCTTTGCCACTTCGTAGTTGAAGGACACGTCCGTGACAAGGTCCTTGATCAGCGGCCACGTCTTCATCGGCGCCACCGTGATCACCTCGCCCGGCTCGAAGAGGTTCATCCGCGTCATGCACATCAGGCGGGGTTTGCCGTTCACTTCGGCGCTGCAGGAACCGCACTTGCCGGCCTTGCAGTTCCAGCGGACGGCGAGGTCAGGCGCCACGCTCCCCTGAATGGTGTGGATAACGTCCAGCACCACCTGTCCCTCTTCCACGTCCACGTGATAGTCCACCCACTCGCCGCCGTCCTGGTTCCCGCGGAAGACGCGCATCGTGTAGTCCGCCATTAGTGGGCCTCCTGGAAGAGTTCCTGCAGGTCTGCCGGCATCTGTGGCAGCGGTTCGGTTGTAACCTCCATCCGGCCGTCCTTGCCCTGCCGGGTCACGACGTTCACCTTGCCCCATTCCGGGTCGGGGTCCGGGTAGTCCTCCCGCGTGTGGCCGCCGCGGCTTTCGCGTCGCGTGCTGGCAGAGCGCGCGATTGCCTCCGACACGGTAAGCAGCGATTTCAGGTCCATCGCCAGGTGCCACCCCGGGTTGTACTGGCGGTTGCCTTCGACGACCGCGTGCTGCGCCCGTTGGCGGTACTCCTCCACCTTCGCCAGCGCTTCCTCCAGTTCGGCCTGGGTTCGGATGATGCCGACAAGGTTGTGCATCGAATCCTGGAGGTCCCGCTGGATGCCGTACGGGTTCTCGCCGCCTTCGCGTTCGAAGTGGGCGTTCATCTCGGCGCTGACGCCATCGAGCGCCTCGCCGTCCAGCTTTGGCGTCGAGCCGAGCGTGTTCGCATAGTCGGCAGCGCCCATTCCGGCCCGCCGCCCGAAGACGATGAGGTCCGAAAGGGAGTTCCCGCCGAGGCGGTTCGCCCCGTGCATCCCGCCGGCGCATTCGCCCGCCGCGAAGAGGCCGGGCACCGTCGATGCGGCTGTGTCGGCATCGACCCTGATCCCGCCCATGATGTAGTGCGCCGTCGGCCCGACCTCCATCGGCGCCGCCGTGATGTCGACGTCTGCCAACTGCTTGAACTGGTGGTACATGCTCGGCAGCCGGCGCTTGATGTATTCAGGGCTGCGGCGGCTTGCGATGTCGAGGAACACCCCGCCGTGGGGGCTGCCGCGGCCGGCCTTCACCTCGGAGTTGATGGCCCGCGCCACCTCGTCACGCGGGAGAAGGTTCGGCGTCCGCCGGTTGTTCTTCTTGTCTTCGTACCAGCGCTCGGCTTCTTCGATGGTGTCCGCGGTCTCGGCGGCGAAGTAGGGCGTGATGTAGTTGAACATGAACTGCACGCCTTCGGAGTTCACCAGCGTGCCGCCGTCGCCCCGGACGCCTTCCGTCACGAGGATGCCCCGCACGCTCGGTGGCCAGACCATCCCCGTCGGATGGAACTGCATGCATTCCATGTCGATCAGGTCGGCCCCAGCCCAGTAGGCGAGCGAATGGCCGTCGCCCGTGTATTCCCACGAATTCGAGGTGATCTTGAACGCCTTGCCAACGCCACCGGTGGCGAGGACCACGGCCTTCGCCGCAAAGACGACGTTCTTGCCGCTTTCCCGCCAGTAGCCGATCGCCCCGGAAATCCGCTCGCCGTCCTTGATCAGCCGGGAGATGGTGCACTCCATGTAGACGTCGATGCCCTTGTGGACGGCGTGCTGCTGGAGCGTGCGAATCATCTCCAGGCCGGTGCGGTCCCCGACGTGTGCGAGGCGCGCGTAGCGATGGCCGCCGAAGTCGCGCTGGCTTATCCGGCCATCGGCGGTCCGGTCGAACAGCGCCCCCCAGTGTTCGAGTTCGTTGACCCGGTCCGGGGATTCCTGGGCATGGAGTTGGGCCATGCGCCAGTTGTTCAGCATCTTGCCGCCGCGCATCGTGTCGCGGAAATGCACCTTCCAGTTGTCTTCCGGCCAGACGTTCCCGAGCGCCGCCGCGATCCCGCCTTCGGCCATGACCGTATGGGCCTTGCCCAGGAGGGACTTGCAGATCAACGCGGTCTTCGCGCCCATCGCCGACGCCTCGATGGCGGCCCGCAGGCCGGCGCCGCCCGCGCCGATGACGATCACGTCGTAGTCGTGGCGTTCGTAGTCGGCCATTTAGAAGCCCTTCCAGGTGTTGAGGTCCGTGATCGTGCCGTTCGCAACCAGGCGGATGTAGAGGTCGGTCCCCACGATCCAGATCAGGCTCGACCACGCCCAGGCCCGGTGGCGCGTGTTCCAGCGGCTCACGTAGTCCCAGGCCTTCTTTCGCGTCCGCGTCCAGCCCGTGGCGCTGAAGCAGTTCAGGCCGCCGCCGACGAAGTGCCGGAGCGAGTGGCAGGAGAGCGTGTACATCATCAGCAGGAAGGCGTTGACGACGAGGATCAGCGACCCGACGCCGATGCCGAAGCCCTTCTCGATCTCCCCGCCGTGGCTGTTGGTGTTGTAGAAGCTGTGGAAGGCTCCGTACCAGAGGATGGGTACGAACAGCACGGCGACATACATGAAGAAGCGGTGGAGGTTCTGGATGACGAAGGGGATGGTCTTTTCGCCTTTGAAGCTCCGGCCCACGTCACCCACCGCACAGGCCGGGGGGCTGAGGAAGTAGGAACGGTAGTACGCCCGGCGGTAGTAGTAGCACGTCGCCCGGAACGGCACCGGCCCCAGCAGGACCACGAGCGCCGGCGAGATCAGGAGCGACTTGTTCGTGTCGATCAGCTTCGGTTCGTAGACCGGGGACAGGTATGGCCCAATTTCGAAGGCCCACCGGTCCAGGAAGATGCTGACCGTCAGCCAGCCGAAGAAGATCGTGATGCTCAGGGCCACCAGCGCTGGTTCGAACCACCAGGCATCGGTCCGGAGCGTGGAGAGGAACCCACGACGATGTGGAGCAGCGACGGCCTGCGCCATGTAAACCCCCTCGAGTCAGAAGAGCGGGCCCCGGGCGCGGACGCACGAACCCCCACGGGATCCTACCCTTGCGGGAATGGCCCCGCAATCCACTGCTGTCCATCCGTGGTATAGAACCTGACGAGGGCTATCGATTGAATGAACGAACGAATCGCAGGATCCCGATGACCGACTTCGCGTCACAAATCCGTCCGTCGTCGATGGCCGCCAGCGCCTCCTCCACGGTGAGGGGCACGACTTCGATGTCCTCGTCTTCGTCGCCATCCATCGCGCTCTCCCGTAGCTCGGTGCACACGAACAGGTGGATGTACTCGCTCGTGTAGCCGGGCGCGACATAAAATCCACCGAGTGAGACGACCTTTCCGGGGTGGCGGTCGACTTCTTCCTGCAACTCCCGTTCAACGGCCGCCGCCGGTTCCTCGCCCGCTTCCAGTGTCCCGGCCGGGAGTTCCAGCAGCCGCAGCCCCGCCGCGTGGCGGTACTGGGTCACGAGCAGCAGGCGACCGTCGCCGTCCACCGGGACCATGGACACGGCCCCTGGGTGGATCAAAGTCTCCCGCCGCGCGACCACGCCGCCGTCCATCTTGATCGTGTCGAGGTTCACGTCGAATAGGCGACCCTTGTAGACCACCTCGCTCGAGAGCAACTGGGGAATTTCGGGCATCGAGGCCTCCTCTTCCGCCGGCCGGGCGAGCCCGCCTCGCGGCCCAGACGATGATACCCACCGCGGCGCCGGATGGTCGCGCCCGCCGTATCCTGAGCCGGTGGAGACCCTCCTCTGGCTCGTGGCTGCCTGGGCAGCGGTGTTCCTGGCGAACCTGGCCCCCGCCTTCGCGCCAACGAACTGGATGATCCTCGCGTTTTTCCGGATCGTTGGCGGGCCGCCCTTCTGGCCGCTCACCATCGGCGGGGCAGCGGCGGCGGCCAGCGGCCGATGGTCGCTCGGCATTCTCGCACGGAAAGGCTCGCGGTACCTCCCCCGGGCGGAACGCGACAACGCCGAAGCCCTTGTCCGCTGGTTCGAACGCGGCGGTCTCGCCCGGGTGGCCTTCATCGTCGTCTACACGGTCGGCCCGTTCCCCAGCAACCTGCTCTTCATCGCCGCCGGGGCTGGCCGCGCCCGCCTCGCGCCCATCGCCCTGCTCTTCTTCGCCGGGCGCGCGGTCAGCGATACGGCCTGGGTGTGGCTCGCTACCACCACCGCCCGCAAAGCCGCCGACCGCTTGATCGACGAGTCGACCAGTTGGCAATCGCTGGTGCTGCAGTTCGCCTCGCTGGTGCTGGTCGTCGCGCTATTCCGCCTCCCCTGGGCGAAGTGGCTTCGCCGCGCGCGAAAGGGGGGGGCGGTAGGCAGGGACTCGCTCCCGGCCGGAGGATGGGCCCTGCCTCAGGGGAAGTCTATCGCCAGCACGCCGCTGTCGCTCTCCCCGCCGACGTAGACCCGCCGGCCATGGACAGAGGCCGCCAGCCACCCTCGTCCCGCGTCGGCAACCCACGCGACCTCGCCCGTCAGGGGATCCAGAACCCCGACTCCACCGCCGGTGACGACCACCGCCGACCCCAGGAGCGTCGCGAAGTACTGGCAGTCGCAATACTCCGTCTCCCAGATCTGGGCGCCGGTGCGGGCATCGAGGCCCACGATGGTGCTCACATTCGTTCCGACTACCACGACGTTGCCGGTCAGGACCGGGAAGACCGCGGTGGCGGCGAGGTCGTAGCCCCAGCGGCGGGCCCCCGTGCCCTTGTCGAGCGCCACGATGCCGCCTTCGGCCGAGATGATGAAGACAGTGTCGGCACCGACCGCCGCAGGGTTGGAGATGCCGTCGACCGGCTGTCGCCAACGCTCCGTGCCATCCGTGGTGGCCAGCGCTGCTACCGTCCCGCTCCCGGAGCCATCGTAGGTCGCGACGAACACCTGGTCGCCGTGCACGGTCACGAACGCCACCTCGTGGCCCATCTCCCGGCGCCAACGTTCCGCGCCGGTACGGCTGTCGATGGCGTAGATCTTCCCCCGGGGACGCGCGAGCCCGTTGAAGTTGCCAAGCCCGTAATACGCCGGGTCCATGTCGCCGGTGATGAGCAGGTCGCCGACTATCGCCACCGAAAACGGCGCGCCTTTCGTGTCCGACCGCCAGCGCTCGTCGCCCGTCCGGGGGTCGAGCGCATAGATGATGCCGTCGTCGCAGGGGAACACGAGCAGGTCGCCGGCGAGGGCGGGCTGGTAGGGGGCGCACGCTATGTTACGGCGCCAGCGCTCGGTGCCTTTCGCGGGGTCTAACGACGCCACGAAGCGTGGGCCCGCGTCGTGGTCATAAGCGGGCCCCGCCGCCACGAAGACCCCGGCGTCGCCCGCCGCGACCAGCGCGTAGCCGTTGGTAGCGGCGTACTGCCATGCGATCCGAGGCTGGGTGGCTGCGGTGGGCGTCTGCCCTGCGAGCGTTGGGCTGGCCGTGGGATCGAGAGAGGGCGGCTCGCCGGAGTCGCTCCGGCTGGCAAGCACGAGCACGATCGCGGCTACAAACGCGGCTCCGACGGCAACTGCGCCCCCGGCCACGGCGACACGCGCGGCGAGCGGGATGCCCAGGTAGCCTCGCAACGACCGAGCTCGCCCGGCCACACCGCGCTCACGGGACCAGATCTCGGCCGCATCCTCGCGAGACTCCACCGCCAGCCTGGAGAGTATCTCCCGGACGTGCCACTTGGCGCCGTCGAGCGAGACCCCAAGGTGCTCGGCGATCTGGGCGTTGGTGTAGCCCTGGGCGACCAGGTCCAGCACCTGGCGTTGTCGCTTCGTGAGCGAACCGAGTCCTGCGTCGGCTTGCGTTGACATGTCAGCCCGGAGCATAGAGCGAGGGAGCCAACTTCACCCTACTCTATGCACGAAATGCCGATACGGGATGGCGGGCCGCCATTCTGGGCCCCTCGGACCTCGCCCCTTCTAGTCCAGGTAGTCCTTGAGCTTGCGGCTGCGGCTGGGGTGGCGGAGCTTCCGCAGCGCCTTCGCCTCGATCTGGCGGATGCGCTCGCGGGTCACCCCGAACTCCCGGCCGACCTCCTCCAGCGTCCGGCTGCGGCCGTCTTCAAGCCCGAACCGAAGCTGCAGCACCCGCCGTTCCCGGCTCGTCAGGCTCGCAAGGACGTCCTCGACCTGTTCCCGGAGCAACTGCTGGCTCGCAGCCTCCGCCGGGGCCAGGGCGCTCGGGTCTTCGATGAAGTCGCCGAGGTGGCTGTCCTCCTCTTCGCCGATCGGCGTTTCCAGCGACACCGGCTCCTGCGAAACCTTCTGGATCTCGCGGATACGCTCCGGCGTGTAGGCAGTGGTCGAGTCGGGCTTGCCGCTTTCGGTCATCCCCCGGGCGATCTCCTCGCTCGTTGGTTCGCGGCCGTATTCCTGCACGAGGCGCCGGCTCACCCGCACCAGCTTGTTGATCGTCTCCACCATGTGGACGGGGATACGGATCGTCCGTGCCTGGTCCGCGATCGCCCGGGTGATCGCCTGGCGGATCCACCACGTTGCGTAGGTCGAGAACTTGTAGCCCTTGCGGTAGTCGAACTTTTCGACCGCGCGAATCAGGCCGATGTTGCCTTCCTGGATCAGGTCCAGGAGCGACATCCCGCGGCCGATGTACTTCTTCGCGACCGATACCACGAGCCGGAGGTTCGCTTCGGTCAGCCGCTTCTCCGCCTTGACGCCGTTGTGCTTCACGGTCTCGAAGTGGTAGCGGAGCTTGTCTTCCAGCGGCGCGATCTTCTCGACCAGCCCGTCCACGGGCGGCACGAGGTCGTCTTCGGTCCCGGCTTCTTCGCCCATTTGGGCGACGAGGTCGGCGGTCAGGATATGCGTCACAATGGACAGCTGGACGATGAGCGGATGGGTCTCTTCTTCGGTCCGTTCGAGCTTGTTCGCGACGAACGCCTTGAAGTACGGGTCCATCTCGCCATCGACAAGCCCGCGATACTGGCTGTCCCCGAGGACCTCCGAGAAGCTCATCCCTTCAAGCTTCGGGGTGTTCTCGCGGCGCCACTTCGGGATCCGCTGGGGGATCACCTCGCCGTTCTCGTCTCGCTGGGGCTCAACTGGCGTCGAGTAGCGCTCGTAGTCGTCGAGGAACACCTTCGCCGCTTCGTACACGGGCAGCAGGTCAGACCACTGGTCCAGCAGTTCGACGGCGACGCGCGCGGCCGAGGGCGGGTGCCCGTAGTGCGCGACGTAGGTCTCCTCGATCGCGGTAAGGTGGTTGCCCTCCTCCATCTGCCGGGCGAGGTGCTTTTCGTCGTCGGCGGTCAGCAGGTAGACCTTGCCGATTTCGCGAAGGTACATGCGAACCGGGTCGTCGATGCCCTCCGTCTCTTCGGTGAGCAGTGAGATGACTTCTTCTTCGTCTTCTTCCTCGTCCGCGTCGGCCGGGGTCTCTTCTTCGTCAGCGAGGCTATCGGTGGTGGTTTCGTCGTCGTCGGCCACGTTGTCGCCGCCAAAGTCACTCAGGCGGCTGAGCACGCTCCCCAGGACCTCGTCGGCGCTGGTGGTGGCGTGCCCGGTCAGGGGGTCTTCACTCATGCAGGATCACGGTCTCCAACTAGCTTGGGAAATCTCCACGTCTCGTTCTGGGCAGACTTCTCCTTGTCCAGCATAGCAAGCGGCAAACAAGAAGCACAAGCCCCAATTTCGAACACCGCACTGCCGTCCGAACGGCCGATACTGCCAGCAGCGACGGCTGAACCACGTTGCGTCAGACGGCCGTGGCGGTAAGTCCTAGAGGTTTATTCGACCCAGACCTCGTCCCCTTCCCGGACTTCCCCGGGCGTGAGGACGGTAGCGTACACCCCTGCGGCAGCCGCGTTTGCATCGGCGACCGCGCTCAACACCGCGGGCGAAGCGGCCCCGGACGGGTGTTCGAGCGTCACCATCACGCAGCGCTTGTCCGGCTCCGTGACCGCAATCCGCGCTGTCTCGCCAAGGCGAAGGACTCGCCCTACCCAGGCGTTCTCCACGAATGGAGCGGCGCCGCCGGTGTCGATCAGGAAGTTCATGCGGAAGCGGAGCGGGTCGGCCGCCGTGCTGCTGGCCGCCGCGATCGCCTCCACGGTGGAACTGGCGATAAGCGAGACCGGCGCGACGTCGAAGCTCCCCCGGTAGTTCGGCAGGCAGTGCAGCGGCCCTTTCGCGAGTGCCTGCAGTTCCGCGAGCAGGGCCGAGTCGTCGGCCGCGAACTCCGCCCCGGCGGGCGTCCGAACCGTCACCGTGGGCGGCCACCCCGGCGTCACCGTCGTGCCATAGAAGAGCATCGCCGGGACGTCCCTGCCCGTGAGCCACGGGAACGGGGACTTTGACCCCGCCTGGACGAAGGCATACATGCGGTCGAGCGCGATACCCTGGAGCGTCAGCGGCGCGACTGCCAGCCGTTCGCCGCCCATCGACTTCACCGGGTAGCGGTGGATGGCTGCGATCTTCCCCAGGCGTTCCATGGTCTTCCTCCGGTTTCGCTTTGCGGCCCTGCACCGGGCGCCAGTGGGCCCCGATTCTACCCGGCGCTGGCCGCAAACAAGAACCGAGACCAGGCGACAAGAGCTGTCGCGGCGCCGAGTTAGGATGAAGCTGAAGGCTGCGGCCTTACACCACATGGAGGATGGCATGCCAAATGCGGATGTTCTGAGAGCGGAGATCGTGGCGGGCCTGGAGAAGCTCGTCGCGACACCCCCGCAACTCGACGCGGTTATCGTCGAAGCCGGCCCCTATTACGCCCAGTTCGGCCAGCCGTTGGGCGACGATCCTCGCACCGTCCCTTTCGAGGCCGTTTCCGATGGATACCTGGGAGCCCTGCCGGAACCCCTGCAACTGACGCCGGAGCAGCGGGCCAGCCTCGCCGCGCTCGGATTTGCCCCGCCGGAGATCACGCCGGAACAGGCCGACACCCGGGAGTACGGAGACGCGAGTCCAAACTGGCACCAGAGGTTCGATCCCGAGCACACGGATCTCGAGTCTGCCGCCAGGCTGGCTCTGCTGGTCCTCACGTGCGTCTATGGCGCACGGGTGGAGGAAGTCGGCGTCAACTTTGGTGCTGAGAGTTCCCGGCTGGACGAGTTCACGCAGTTCCTGGTGAGCGACGGCGCCCCGGATGCGCTCGAGGAACTCGCCAGCGGCACGCTATACACCACCACCGGCCTCCTTAGCGACGGGCGGGCCTACACGGCCGAGCTCTGGGAACTCGGCGCTGCCTCCCACCTCACCATTTTCATTGCCGCGGACGGACAGTCCGAAGAAGACCTCATCGCACAGGTGGAACGCGAACTGGTGACCTTCTGCGGCCGACGGTACATCCGCTGCGAGTTGATGGATCGGCCCGAAGGTCCCACATGGTCCTTCAACGTAGTCGTCTGCGACGCGGAGGACCAGTATCTCTCGCGGATGCCGCTTCCGGCGGGCGTCGCCACCTATTCCATCGTCTCGAGCGACGGCCAGCGTCAATGGACGTTCGTCCCGCCGGCGGGTATGTAGGTCCGGCTAGCGCTAAGCCGATGGCAAGACGATGACCGGCCACCCCTGTTCCCGATGGAACCGGCGCGTACCCGCCGGCGTTAGATGGGTATGCGGCCAATGCTTGCGGTTGGGTCGATCGTGCTCGGGCTCGTCGCCGGGGCAGCGCTGCTAGGCCCCGAGGCGGCGCCCGCTCACGCCTGCACCTTCAGGCCCTTCCACGAGCAGTTCATGGCCGACAGCGTCAACCGAGCGGAGGTTGTCGCGGTCGGGACGTTGGAGGGCCCACAGGGGGACGCGATTGCCATGGTGGTCGAGGAAGGCCTCAAGGGCGCGGCTGCCGGCGACCGGCTCACGATCAACAATGCATCGAACCTCGACTGCTGGGAGGAAATCCAGACCGGGCGGCAGAACTACAAGGCTGGCGCCCGGGTCCTCGTCTTCCTCGTCCCGGACACGTTTGGCGTGGCCCAATACCAGGTGGAACGCTTCGGCTGGGACATCTTCCGGGTCGAGGGCGACTCCCTCCATCCCTACGTGGGTACCCGGTCGCGGCCGCTGCCACGGATCGAGGATGTGCGGGCGGCGTTCAGGACGGCCGCGGAGATTCCTTACGATCCCGCCCGCAAGTCTGATCCGGAGTGCCGCGACGCCTTTGGCGCGAAGCCGACCGAGGCAGAGCAATGGGCCGCCGGGGCGGAGGCGATCGTCATCGCGACGGTCGTCGGGGACCGGGACGGCGCCACCGTGCTCCGCGTCGATGAGTCCTTCCGCGGCGGCTTGAGCGGCGAGATCACCCTCAACGACTCCTACTTCCTCATCGAGAAGAGCTGCGACCGGATCATGAACGGGCGGGGCTCGTGGCCCGCCGGCAAGCGCGTGGCGGCGATGCTCGTCCGCGATGAGTTTGGAGTGGCCGAGTGGCGGCCGGCCATCTGGGGCAGAGCTGTGTGGGAGATCAACGCCTCAGATCTAGTGCGCTACGACGGCATCCCGCTGCTGAGCGAAGTCCGCGAGGCCACCATCCGGGCCGGGTTCCAGCCCAGCGTCCCGACCGCTGTGGCGTCCCAGCCGAGTCCCGGCCCACCGGGTGAAGCGTCGCCGGGGGACGTCGCGACCGCGGTTGCGTCCCGGCCGGATGGCGCCCAACCGGACAACGGGCTGCCGTGGGTCCCCATAGCCCTCGTGGCGGTGCTGGCCGCCGCCGTGCTGGCGCTGGTGACGTGGCTGCGTATTCGCAGGTAGGCCACCAGCGCCGTTGTTGCTCCCAGATGGAACCGGCGCGTGTCCGGCGGCGTTAGATGGGTATGCGGCGATTCTTTCCGGTTGGGTTGTTCGTGCTCGGCTTTGTGGCCGGGGCAGCACTGCTCGGCCGTGAGGCGGCGCCGGCGCATGCCTGCAGAATCGCCGCCTTCCACGAGCGGAACCTGACCGGCAGCATCGAGAATGCCCAGGTTGTCGCGGTCGGAACGCTGGAAGGCCCACAGGGGGACGCGATTACCCTGGTGGTCGAGGAAGGCCTCAAGGGCGCGGTTGCCGGGGACCGCCTGACGATTAACAACGCCACGAACTTTGACTGCGACGAGCGAATCGAGCCTGGTCGGCAGAACTACAAGGCCGGCACCCTGGTACTCGTCTTCCTCATCCCGGACACATTGGGGGTGGCGCAATACAAAGTCGATCGGATCGGCTGGGACATTTTCCGGGTCGCCGGCGATGTCCTCACTCCCTATTGGGGGAGCCAGTTGACGCCCCTGCCACGGATCGAAGACGTGCGCGGGGCCTTTCGGACCGCAGCGAGGACCCCGTACGACCCGGCCCTGGAGGCCGCTCCTCCGTGCAGGGCCGCATGGCGCGCGAAGCCCACCGATGCAGGCCAGTGGGCCGGCATGGCCGAGGTGATCGTCATCGCGACGGTCGTCGGGGAGCGGGCCGGCGCCACGGTGCTTCGGGTCGATGAATCGTTCAAGGGCGGTTTGTACGGCGAGATAACTCTCAACGACCACTACCTTAACCTGAACGAGACAGCCCACTGCGAACGGACGTTGGTTAACCAGCGTGCTTGGTGGCCGCCGGGCAGGCGCGTGGCAGCGATGCTCGTCCGCGACGAATTTGGAGTGGCAGAGTGGCGGGGGGCCGCCCAGGGCAGCGCCGTATGGTCGGTCAACGACTCGAACTTTGTGCGCTACGGGGGCATCCCGCTGCTGAGCGAAGTCCGTCAGGCCACCACCTACGCGGGGTTCCAGCCGAGCCTTGGCCAATCGGACGAAGGGTTGCGGCGGGTCACTGTAGCCCTCGTAGCCGTTCTGGCCGTCGCTGTCCTGGTGATGGCGACATGGCTTCGGGTTCGCAGGTAGACGAGCCGGCGGTCCCCCGCGGGGTCATGGTCAACCATGCGCCGCCACGTTCGCGCTCGGCCCCGTACTTGCGGCATCGAGCCGGACGACCTCGCCTTCGTGCGCCCAGAACGACGACGGTCCGAGGTCGTCGTTGATCGCGAACGGTCCGTGGGCGACGGTGATGACGCTCCCGAAGTAGACCTTCTTCCCCGCGCGGATCACCGGCCGCTTGCCGCCCGCACCCGGTCCAACTTCCACGTGCGTTGGTATCGCCTGTACCGAGCCGATGACCCCGGCCGTGACTTCGGTCGTCGCGGATAGGCGCCCCCCGACGATGCGCCCCCCGCTCGGGACCTCCACCCGCCCCGCCTCGACCTGGCTGTGAAGGATCTCCCGCTGCACTTTGACGGTCCCCTTCGCGATCAGGTGAACGCTGTGCAGGTATTGCGCCACCACGTCCTTCCCCGCCTCGATCGAAGTGTGTTCGTCGCCGGTGATGGCCCGGGCCATGATGTCGCCCCCCGCGATGATGGTGGCGCGGTCGACCAGTCCTTGGACGGTCACGGTCCCGGTCGCGCGGACCCGGAACCCCGGTTGGACATCGCCGTGGATGATGACGTCGCCGGTGAAATCGATGTTGCCGACGGAGAAGTCGACGTCCTTCTTCACGTCGTAGAAGGGCAGCACGTCGACGCGCTCCCCCGCAAGGACCGGCCGGCCCGCCTGCGTTGCTACGAGCGTCTCGCCCTCCACCCCGGTGCCCTTGCCCTGGTGCTTGGAAAGCGGGTGGTCGCGAACCCGCACGACCACCACTTCGTTGCCCATCACGTCGCGCCCATTCTTGCCCTCGACAGGCGGCGAGCGGCGAGCGAGCAGCGTCCCGGCTTCGACCCATCGCTGGATCACGAACGACCGGTAATCGACCGAACCGTCGTCGTGTTCGCTGGGGACGATCGAGGGGTTGGTTTCGAAGAGGTATTCAACTTCAGCCTGGCGACAGTTCACCGCCAGATCCCCGCGAGCGACCAGCACCGGCGCCTCAAGCGCCCGGCCGCTCCCGAACGACGACACTACCTCTTCCTGCACTCCATGGGTCACGGCGGCGGCAGCTATCGCCTGGCGGAGATCGTCGGCGGTCACCAATGGCGAGTCGTCACCTTCGGCGACGGGAGCAGGCACCACGTATGCCGCCATCCGTGACGGCGAGGCCTTGACGATCCAGGGCGTGTCCGGCTCGAAGTGCAGCGCCGCCACCACGACCGGCGCCGTCGGGGCCTCGCGTGCGGCGCTGAAGACGGCCGCCGAGATGATCGAATCGACCGGGCCATCGTTCAGCGCGGCCAGGATGTCGGCGCCAGACGGGAGTTCGCCGGCGGCCCCGCTGACCACCGTCAGCTCCATTGCCGCTCCGGCGAGCTTCAGCGCGAAGCCTCCCGAACCGGCGCTGGCCCCCGCCACATGCTCCGAGACAGACAGCGCACCCATGACACCACCCGGCGTTCATTCGCCATATCAATCATCGGCAGACGTGATGGTTCGCCCAGCCCCACCGTGCGCGACGGCTCGGCCGGGGACGCTCGGCGGGAAACGGCAGTGGGTGGGGAACACGAAAGCTCCGCCCTTGTCCAAGCGGGCTATCGGAAAGCAGCGGGCAATGGCGACCCCGGCCCTCGTTATCCCAGCGGCCTCGATGGTCCCCGGACCTCGTTTCAGGACGCGGCGACGGGCGGCGCGAACGGCGAGGGCGGGCTCAGGAGCACGCTCATGATCGCGTCAGCTTGAATGCGGTGGCCGGAAGCGCTCTTGTGCACACCATCTGAATGCCTGAGCGGCCCCTGCTCGTTTGCAGCTTCGAACCCCGGGACGCAGTCGGCAACGAGGAAGTGGTGGTCTCGCCCAGCTCCCGTCATGTACTCGCGGTGTTCGGCGAGGCGCTTGTTCGCGTTCTTGTTCTCGCGGTCGATGCTGGTGGCGAGAGGAGGAGCGTAGAGCACCACAACAGTGAGGCCCTCCCGCTGGGCGAGTTGCCGCATGATCTCGAGCTGGATGCCCGTAACTTCTTCCTCTGTCGAAAGAGGCTCGGCGCCGATGATTCGCCGGGCGAGCCACCGGCCCATGTGGTTCATGCGCGCGGGCGCTCCTTCCGCGCTGGCAGTCTTGCGTTCGAAGCGAATCTCGACCTTCCTGAACAGGCGGTAGGCACGTTCCCCATACCGCCTTCGGACCCGTTGTCCGACCGTGGCCACGATGAAGTGATAAGCCCCGAACGAGAAAACAACGAGGTCAGGCGGGTTCTTCTGGAGTGCATCCTGTACTCGCGGGACCGCCTTGGGCCCGACCGGGACGACGGGCAGGTTGACCACGTCTACCGGTTCGTCGACTACCGCGCCGAGCTCCCGTCCTACCAGCTGGGGCCACGCCTGGGACGGGTCGCCGAGGCTCGACCCGGTGGTGTCGCTCGAACCGATGACGAGCATGCGCAACGCAGTACCCTCCTCAGCCGAAGGCTCGCTGGAGACGCATCGTGGCACGTCCGGGAACGGCAGGGAAGTCGCTACAGCAGTGCCGGCAGGCTATGAACGACGCGCGAGTCACGTCCCACCGCGGGCGGGTCGCTACTTGACGTAACGCGTAGTTCTATGCTGCTGACGGCGAACGAGAAGAGCTCGCCAGAGATGGCGGGCTTTCGGAAACTACCGGAAAATGGCGACCCCGAGCAGATTCGAACTGCCGATCTCCACCTTGACAGGGTGGCATGTTAGGCCGCTACACCACGGGGCCGCGCGGCAACATCACTCATCCTATGGGCGCCCCCGCCGACGGGCAAGCCGAAACCGAGGCCGCGACCGACTCCCGCGCCTTCCGTATGATGCGCCATGGAGGAGCCGCCATGACCGACGCGTCCCCCGGGCTGTTCGAGACCATCTACACCACGCGCGCACTCCGCCGCTTCAAGCCTGACCCGATCCCGGAGGATGTCCTCTTCCAGTTGTTCGATGCCGCCATCCGGGCGTCTTCTGGCCAGAACGTCCAGGACTGGCGCTTCGTCGTCGTCACCGACCCCGCCGTGAAGCGCGAGATGCAGTCGTGGTCGGAGGAGGCGTGGAAGCGCTACCAGCCGCAGTACGCCGCCGACCCCGCCGCCATCGACGCCCTCCCGCGGACGAAGCGGCTCTCCCTCCGCAGCGTCGAGCACCTCTCGCACCACCTCGCAGAGGTGCCGGCGATCGTGGTGGTCTGCGGGCTGAAGGGGCGCCATTCGACCCCCGGCGGCAGCACCTTCCCGGCCGTCCAGAACCTGATGCTGGCCGCCCGCGCGCTTGGCCTCGGAGGGTCGGTGTTCAACCTTGCCCTCCGTCGCGACCGCCTCCACGAGATGCTCGGCATCCCGGAGAACAACGAGATCTACTGTCTCCTGCCGATCGGCTATCCCACCGACAAGCCAGGGCCCGTCCGCCGGAAGCCGGTCAAGGACGTGGTCTACCGCGAGCGTTTCGGCCAGGCGTGGGACTTCGCCGCGCAACAGCCAGAGAGCGGCTGGCAGGGCCGCTGGGTCCCGGGCGGGACCGCCTGATCCTCGGCCCTACCACCCCTTGAACTGCGGCTCCCGCTTTTCCACGAACGCCCTTGGGCCCTCGCGCGCGTCCTCGGTTGACTGCGCCACGAACATCGCCATCTGGGCGAAGTCCAGGTGGTCGTCGAAGGAGATGTTCGCCGAGCGGTAGACCATCTTCTTCGAAAGCTGGACCGCCGTGGCCGGCCCGCGTGCGATCTGCTTCGCGTACTCCTTCACCCGCGGCATCAGTTCGTCCGGTTCGTAGACGGCCATCAGGTAGCCCATCTCCAGCGCTTCTTGCGCGGTGATCATCTTGCCCGTCCAGATCATGTCCAGGGCGCGCTGCGTCCCGATGATGCGCGGCAGGGTGTAGGTGCCGCCGTCGCCGGGGAAGAGGCCCATGCGCACGTACGTCATGCCCATGCGCGCGGTCGTACTGGCGAAGCGGATGTCCGCCATCGTCGCCATGTCCATCCCCGCGCCCGCGGCTGCCCCGTTGATCGCGGCGATGTAGGGCTTCTCCAGCTGGATCAGCGCCCGCGGGATGGGGTGGACGCGGTCGCGCAGGCTGTGGCGCCGGGTGGCGACGGTCGCCTCGGTCCGCAGGACGCCGCTCCCGCTCACCTCGGCGGCGACGTTCATGCCGCTGCAGAAGCCGCGCCCGGCGCCGGTGATGATGATCGCGCGGACGCCGGCATCCTGGTCGGCCGCGACGATGGCGGCGTGCCATTCGGTCAGCATCTGGTTGTCGAAGGCGTTGAGGCGCTCCGGCTTGTTCAGAGTGATGGTCGCGACGCCGTCGTCGACGTCGTAGAGGATCGCTTCGTAGGACACGTGGGTGCTCCGGGGTGTTGGTGTGCCGATTCTACGCGGCGGCGGCGCCTCGCGCGTCAGCCCGTCACAAACGCCTCCGGCGAGACCGCCACGCCGGGGAACGCGGCGAGCACCTGCTTGTCGAACGTGACCAGCCGGACCGAGAGCTGCCTCGCGAGGACAACGAACTCGAGGTCGTAAGCGCTGATCCTGTTGTCGACCGAAAGCGCGAGCACATCCGTCGCCGTTACCAGCCGCTCTCGCCCGAGCAGCATGCGCTGCGCCACCACGCAGGCCGCCAGCGCGCGTTGAAGGCTCATGTCTTGTTGCCGCATATGGCCCAGGAGCGCGTTCCGATACTCGCTCCTCCAGAGCAAGGGCGCCGTCCATGCGGGGTCCTTCTCAAACACCTGCGCTGCCAGCTCAGAGTTGGGGCTGCGGATGGTGGCGTACACCACAAGCTGAGTGTCGGCGACGATCACGGCCGGCCTTCGGTGATGAAGCGGCGGACTTCCTCCTCGTTCACCCAGATGCCCTCAGCTTCCTGTTCCGCCACGAAGGCGCGCAGCTCCCCCGGGGTTAACGGACGCTCTCCCACCGCGGTCGCGAGGAGGTCGATGACTTCGCGATTGAGACTCCGCCGGTGGCGCCTCGCTTGTTGGCGCAGCTTTTCGTGCAGCTCCTCGGGGACGTTCTTCAGCGTCAGCGTGGCCATCGATGCCTCCAAAACGGATGCGTTTCGCATCCATCCTATCACTTCCTCAAGGGCCGCCCTTCCTCGATGAGCTCGCGGACGAGGCTGTGATCCAGCCAGATGCCCTTCGCGCGCAGCTGTTCCCGGGTCGCGCGAATCCGTTCGGCTACCCGCCGTATCTCCTCATCACTCCGCAAGGCGATCGAAGCCTGGAGTTGGGAGATCGCTTCCTGGTTCAGGCTCCGGTGGTGCTCGGCCGCCTGCCTCTTCAACCGCTCGACAAGCTCTTCCGGCACGTTCTTGAGCGTCAGCGTCGCCATCGATGCCTCCAAAACGGATGCGTTTCGCATCCATTTTGGCACCATCGGCCTGACGCAGCAACAAACTCCACGGCCCCGAGCGCCGGGGGCTCTAAACTGGATCCGTGGCCTCCTCCACCCTCTCTGAAAAGCTTCGCCAGCAACTGGCTGCCCTCCCCGCCCGCCCGGGCGTCTACATCATGCGCAACGCCAAGGGCGAGGTGATCTACGTCGGCAAGGCCGCGCGCCTCAAGGACCGCGTCCGCTCCTACTTCGGCTCCGCCCACGGCATGGAGCCGAAGACCCTCGCCCTCCGCGTGCAGGTGGAGGACTTCGAATACATCGTCGTCGGCAACGCTGGCGAAGCGCTCATCCTGGAAGCGACCCTGATCAAGCGCCACCAGCCCTTCTTCAACATCCGGCTGAAGGACGACAAGCGCTATCCCTACCTGAAGGTCGACATCCAGAACGCCTGGCCACGGGTGTACATAACGCGGCGAATCGAAAAGGACGGCGCCCGCTACTTCGGCCCCTACGCCAGCGCCGGTTCGGTCCGCCACACCCTGGACCTGACGAAGAAGCTGTTCCCCTGGCGCTCGTGTACGAAGGAGATTACCGGCAAAGACGCCCGCCCCTGCCTCGACTACTACATCAAGCGCTGCATCGCCCCCTGCACCGCCTTCTGCACGAAGGAGGAGTACGACGAGGTGATCCAGCAGGTCATCCTCTTCCTCGAAGGCAAGTCCGACGACGTCCTCGGCCGCCTCCGGGCGCAGATGGAGTCGGCCGCCGAGTGCATGGAGTTCGAGCGCGCCGCGATGATGCGCGACCAGCTCCGGGCCGTCGAACGCACGGTCGAACGCCAGATGATCTCGACCACGAAGCAGGAGGACCTGGACATCTACGGCATCGCCCGCAACGGCGACCAGGCCTGCGTCCAGGTGTTCTTCGTCCGCGGCACCCAGATGATCGGCCGCGACAATTTCGTCCTCGAAGGCGTCACCGGCGAAGCCGATAGCGCAGTCCTCTGCAACTTTCTCCTCCAGTTCTACGAAAGCGCGCAGTACGTCCCGAAGCTCGTGGTCGTCCCCACGGAACCTGACGACCGCGCGACGATGGAGGAACTGCTGACGGAGAAGCGTGGTTCCCGGGTCGAGATTCGCCAGCCCGAACGTGGCGAGAAGCGCCGCCTGGTGGAGCTGGCGAACGATAACGCCCGCGAGGCCATGGAGATGATGCGCGTGCGCTGGCTGGCGGACCGGACGAAGACGGAAACCGCGCTCGAACAACTGCGCGAAGAACTCTCACTCCCCGAAATACCCCACCGGATCGAGTGCTACGACAACTCGAACATCCAGGGGACGAGCCCCGTCTCCAGCATGGTCGTCTTCGAAGATGGGCAGCCGGCGTCTGCCCAGTACCGCCGCTTCCGCGTCAAGACCGTGGTCGGCGCCGACGACTTCGCGACCATGCAGGAGATCCTCCGCCGCCGCTTCAAGCACGCCGCCCCATCCGCACCGCGACCGGAAGGGAGCGGCGAACCCCAGCCCGCCCAGTCCGTACCGCGACCGGGAGGGAGCGGTCAGCCAGGCGACTCCGCCGAGACTCCTCCCTCCTCCCCCCTTCCTCCTCCCTCAGACGGCTGGGCTCTCCCGGACCTCGTCATCATCGACGGCGGCAAAGGCCAGCTCGGGGCGGCTGTGCAGGTCATGCGCGAACTCGGCGTCTACGACATCCCGACCGTCGGTCTCGCCAAGCGCTACGAAGAGATCTTCGTCCCGGACGAGGACGAGCCGGTGATCCTTCCGCGCGGGTCCGAGGCCCTCTTCCTCGTCCAGCGCATTCGCGACGAGGCCCATCGCTTTGCCATCACCTTCCATCGCCAGGTGCGCGCCAAGACTGCGATCGCCAGCGCCCTGGATAGCATCCCGGGCATCGGCCCCCGGCGGAAGAAGGCGCTGCTGAAGAAATTCGGGAGCGTCCGCGCCATCCGCGAAGCTTCCGTCGAGGAGATCGCGAGCACGGTCGGCTTCACGCGGGCGCTGGCCGAGAAGGTGAAGGAGCAGCTTTAGCGGCTGCGGACTGGTTTGGCCGTTAGACCGGCTTGAAGAAGTCTGCGTTCACTTTCGAGTAATCCTTCCACTTCTCGGGCAGGTCGTAATAGGAGAAGATTGCCCCCACCGGGCAGACCAGTTCGCAGGCCCGGCAGTCTATGCAGTTGCCGGCGTCGATGTAGTACTGGTGGGCTTCGTCCGAAGTGTGGATGCACTGCGTCGGGCAGACGTCCGCGCACACCCCATCCTTGACGTCGATGCAGGGTTCGGCGATTACGTAGAACATGTGGCGAAATCCTACAGGCGGAGACCCTATGACGCCGCGGCCGCTGCGCTATCTCGCCCTCGGTGACTCCTACACGATCGGTGAAGGCGTCGCCGAATCCGACCGCTGGCCGGAACGGCTGGTGGAACTCCTCCGTGCCGGCGGCCTCGATGTGGCTGACCCGGAAGTCATCGCCCAGACCGGCTGGACCGCTGACGAACTCCTCGCGGCTGTCGATGCCCGCGAGCCCTCGGGCCCCTACGACCTCGTGACCCTCCAGGTCGGGGTGAACGACCAGTATCGTGGCGGGAGCCAGGGCGACTTCGCGGTCAGCTTCGCCGCGGTGCTCGACCGGGCCATCGCCCTCGCCGGCGGCGAGGCCTGGCATGTTGTCGTCGTCAGCATCCCCGACTGGAGCGTCACGCCGTTCGCCGAAGGCCGCGACCGCGCTGCGATCCGCCAGCAGCTCGACGACTTCAACCTGATCGAGTTCCGCGTGTTGGTCTCCCGGGAGTTTCCCCACTACGCCAACGTCACACCCAGTTCACTGGCGATGGGGGACGATCCGTCGCTTGTCGCCGCGGACGGGCTTCATCCCTCGGGGAGGCTCCACGCCGATTGGGCAGAGCTCGTCTCCCACTCGGCCAACCACCTGCTCCGCCACGGCCCACCGCCGCCGCCAACTGCGGAAGAACTGGAGCAGATCACCCGCATGCTGCTCGGCTCCGAACCCGAGCGAAACTAGGCAGGACTCGCCTTACTCCACCGGGTTCGATGAGTGCCCCGTGGCCGTGAAGTAGACGAACTCGAAGTCCGAGCCATGCGAGGCCGCGTGCACGTGAGGTTCGCCCTTTGGGATCCAGACCACCATCCCCGGTGCCAGCGTGAACGTCTCGGTGCCTGTGCGAATTTCGCCTTCGCCGCCCGTAATCACCAGCACCTGGTCGCAATCGTGCTCATGCAGCACGGAGACGGTCCCCGCCGTGTAGTGCCCCTGGACTACGTGGTTCAGCCCCAGCACCTGGTCCAGCAGCGGCTCCATCTCCGCTTTGCCGATAATGAACGGGCGCGCGGTGGGCAGGGGCGGGCTCATGCTCGGCTGGTAGGTCAGCCGCGCCCGCTCCACGCGGTACTCGAGGTCGCGCTCGCCGATGATTACCAGCCCCGGCGGGTGTCCCTTGCCTGCTTCTGCCACTGCTCTCTCCGTCATGTTGTCCCGCCGTTTCGCTCCGCCGGACCCGAGTCCAGATGATACCCCCACTGTCCACGCGGGCAATGGCATCCCCACCCGGCGTGGAAGACGCCACACGTAAAGGCCAGAAGATCTCCTTGACGGCCGATCCCTCCCTGCGGTAGATTCCGCGGCAAGGAAGGAGGTGATGCGCATGGACTATCACAGTCGTAGTTACGGCCTGACTCTGGCGCTGGAGGTGACCTCTTCCTAGCGTTGAGGTGACCACTTTGGGGTTGCCCCGATCTGACGGACACATTTCTTAAGCCGCGGGGGCGGCACT
>CAYTMI010000014.1:0-66044 GCA_964438865.1 uncultured Anaerolineaceae bacterium
CTTTCCCGGGGTACTCCCCCTCATCCTGGATGTCCGTCAATTCGGGGCAAGCCCATTCCCACGAGGCTTGGGGAGATCCACACTCCTCGCTCGGATCGAGCGCCACGAGTGTCCACATGAAGGTGAGTGGATCGCTTTCGGGGTCGCTGGCGACGATCGTGTACGTCGTGGTGAAGTTGGCGAAGCTCGCGCTCATGCTTGTCACGACTGGCGGCTTGTTGGGTGCGGTCGCCGTCGTGGGCGTGGCTGTGGGCGTGGCGGTGGGTGTGGGTGTGGGCGTCGGTGTCGGAGTATGCGTGGGCGTGGGCGCCTGGCCGCCACCGCCGTTGCCCGTTGGGGTGACCGGGGTTGGCGTGGGCGTGGGTGTATGGGTTGGGGTGGGCGCTTGCCCGGAGCCAGCGCCGCCCGCGGGCGTTACCGGCGTGGGGGTGGGCGTTCTGGTTGGCGTGTGCGTCGCGGTGGGAGCCTGGCCGCTGCCCCCATCGCCCGCCGGAGGAGATTCGTCCACGGTCGTCGTGACCGTCTCGGCCACTCCTCCCGGGGTGTCGCTGCCGCCGCCGCCGAACAGTGTGAAGGCGATGACGGCGATCACGATCGCGACCAGGGGCACAAGCCCGGTCCAGATCGCCCAGCGCGGCATGCCCCCGCCGGCGGTCCGCGCCGCGGTCGCGGGGATCGGCTCGTGGACGTGGCCGGGGATCGCCACTCGCGGGGCGGAGTACTTGAACTCCGGGCGAGTGGGCGGCCCGATGGGCGGCGCGGGTGACGGCGGAGGTGGCGGAGCCGGTGGTGGAGGCGTCTCCCCTGGCGTCGGCGGGGGTGCTATCTCGACTGGTGGTGGTGGCGGCGGAGGCGTTTCCGTCGGAGGTGGGCTGCCCGCGGGCGCCTTCGCTGGCCGCGGACTTCCGCTGGTGGCGGCCAGCCTCCCGCCGGTGACGCTGCCCGCGCCGCCGCCGATGCCCTGTTCCGGGCCTCGCTCCGGGCGCAGGAGATTCGTCCGTTCGCCCAGTTCGTCCCAGAGCCCGGGCGCCACAGTCTGGCAGTAGCATTCGAGCCGGGCCGCGGCCGGCGGCGTGGCGAAGTACTCCGCGAGGAGCCCCTGTACGCGAGCCCCCGCGACGCTGCGAAGGAACTCGGCAAGCGCGTGGCGGGGAATGCAGGCGTAGCGGCAGTCTCCCCCCCGCTCTACGCGGAACACGGTGAAATCCCACGTTGCCGCCACCGCCGTGACGACCACGGGCGCGGCGGAGAGCTGAGCGACGACCTTCCCGAGCGGACTGCTCCGGGGCGGGTCCACCCGGGCTGCGGAGAGGAGCGGACGGGAGCTCGGCTGCACTGGCCCGGCGTCCGCGACGAGGGCGTCGAGGGCTGCGATGTCCCGCTGCGCCGCCCGCCCACGGACGTAGGGGCGTGCCGCCGTCCATGCCTCTGCCAGTCGTTCCTGCGCCGTCAGGGGACTCCCGTCCTCCGTCCTCAGAGACGCTGCCCTCCCGCCGGCGTAGAGGTCAGACCCGAAGGCCGTCCTCCGGATCAGCAAGCCGACACGGTCGAGCGAGGGTTCGAGGGCAACGGCGAGTGGCCGGAGCGTCGGCTGTTCGCCCCGCGCCACGGCAACGCTGGCGAGGACGCTCCCCGCCGCAAACGCACCGACGAGGCGAAGGCGGTCGCCGTCGCAGAACTCGGTGCACAGCTCGATCCGGCCGGGTCGGGGCCGGACCATGATCCCGTGCGAGGTGGGACGCTCGGCCAGGAGCATCAGCGCCGGGGCAAACGAACGGGCGTAGTAGTCGCAGGCGGCGTCCTGGATGGCATCCGGCGCCGAGACGCTGAGGTGGGTCGAAGCCCCCTCAAGGTCGATAGCCGGGGGGAGAAGGTCCCGAAGCGTGCGGAGTCCGTGCGCTGCCCACCCCTCCAACTCCGACGTGAATCCTTTGCCAACCGCGACCGGAGGGCTTGCGATTTCGGCCTCGGCGTCGTCGCAGGTGAGCGCGAGGCCGGAAGCGAGCCGGTAGGCGTTGGCATCGCCGGGGTCGAGGCGGCGCCCGGGCACCGGCAGATCGTGAATCATCCGCCGGAAGTCTCGCGGGTCGCCATCGCAGGTAAGGTAGTACTCGTGTTCCAGGCCGATCAGCGGCGCCGTCTGAGCTTTACGGGACTCGAACGTCTCGCGGAAGTCGCACAAGATCGCCTCGCGGCTCCGGGGCGTCACGGCGCGCGGCGCCCGGGCCGTGGGCAGCCGGCTGTGCTTTGTGGCGGCTTGCCGCCTGCGGTCGGGGCGTCCGGGACCATTCGGCTCCTCTTGGTGCCAGCGCGCGGGGCGAGCATACGCAGGCCATACACCTTTCCGCAATGGGTAGCTTTCGGCCGGCGTCGACCTCGCCTCCGATAACGACCCGTTGTCAGCGCGGCGGGACTCTCGTATTGTGGCGGCGCCGGCGAGAGCACGCGCCAGGGTCGAACCTGGCGGGGCCGGCCGGGAGGCAATCGATGGTAGAGAAAGTCACGGCGGCGGGCGAAGAAGTGCGCCCGGGCACCCAGGACACCGTTCCCACCCAGGCGAACGTTCCCACCCAGGGAGGATCAGCGGCGGGCTTGACGGACCATTTGAAGACGAAAGACCAAGACATGGCGGACCCCAACAACAAGTGCCGGGCTTGCGGCACCGAGATCGCCGCAGGCGCGACGCTCTGTCCGCACTGCGGCCTGACCGCCAATGACTGGAACGCCAAGATCGACGACTTTGTCGCGCGGGCGAAGGCAGCCGGGTGGAACGACAGCCAGATCCGGCAGGGGGCCGAAGACTTCACGCGCCAGATGAAGGACCACCTCGGAACGTATGGGCAGGATTCGAACTACTACCAGCCATACGACTCGGCGAAAGAGGCGCAGGGCTACGTCACCGAGCCGCCGGCATGGCTCAAGGCCGTGAAGTAGCGGCCGCGGCATCCTCGCGACTCCTGTGTTGGCGGCTTTAGCCCGCCAGGCGAACGTGCCCGCCACGAGGCCGGCTGAACCGCGCCCCCCGCCGGTTGCATCCCAGCGCGGCATCCCGCATCCTGTCGGAATACAGGGGTTACCCCATTTGCGGCTGAGGCGAGGCGCCCTGGCCAAGCGTAGCGTTTGCCTCGGCGGGGCCGTTGACTCACCGTCTCGTTTCCCTTACGTTAGTAGTTGGCTTGCTATGCCCATCGTTTCCCCCACCCATCCAGGTACCAGTCCTTATCTCTTTGCGCCTTTCGCACAATAGGTCCTGAAGGAGTCGCTGCAGGATGACCACTACGCGTGACGTGGTGCGAGGGGGCGCTTTTGTCCCCCTCCAGGTCCAGACTTATGGTCGTATCCCCAACGTCCTCGAAATCCCCTCGCTGATCAAAATCCAGGTAGACAGCTTCGACTGGTTCAAGCGGTTCGGCCTCCGCGAGCTTCTCGACGAGATCTCGCCGATCCAGGACTTCACCGGCTCGAAGATGGACCTTGTCTTCGGCGACTACGAGTTCCGGCAACCGAAGCATTCGCAGGGCGAGTGCCGCGAACGCGACGTCACCTACGCGGCGCCCCTGTTCGTGGACGTCGAACTGCGGATCAAGGAATCCGGGGAGATCAAGGAGCAGCGCCTCTTCTTCGGCGACTTCCCCCTGATGACCGACCGCGGCACCTTCATCATCAACGGCGCCGAGCGCGTGGTGGTCAGCCAGCTGGTGCGGTCGCCGGGCGTCTACTACACGTACGAAACCGACGTGGCGAGCGGCCGGCGCCTCTGCTACGCCAAGCTCATCCCCAACCGCGGCGCCTGGCTCGAATTCGAAACCTCGAACCGCAACGTCGTCTCCGTAAAGGTCGACCGCAAGCGCAAGATCCCCATTTCGAACCTGATCCGGGCGATCGACGTCCCCGGGATACTGGCGGCCGACCGCACCGTCCCGTCTTTCGCCAAGTACTTCGCCGCGGCTGACCGCTTCGAAGCCTCCCGCTCGGAAGATGACCAGAAGGCACGGGACGCCGCGGCTCGCGCCCTGGAAAACGAACTGGGGACCGACGACCGCGTCCTCGCCATGTTCGAAGATATCGACACGAACGACCTCTATTCCTACATGAAGACGACGATCAGCAAGGAACCGAGCCACAACAAGCACGAAGCCCTGCTCGAGTTCTACCGGCGCATCCGGCCGGGCGACCCGCCAACGCTGGACAACGCCCGCAACCTCATCAACACGCTCTTTTTCAACCCGCGCCGTTACGACCTTGGCCGGGTTGGCCGGCACAAGTTGAACAAGCGCCTGGAACTGGCGGACGTGACCGACAAGCGGTACCTCCGGCCGTACGACCTCGTCGCGATTATGCGCGAAGTCGTCACGATGAATAACGACCCGCGCCGGCACGCAGACGACATCGACCACCTCGGCAACCGCCGGGTGCGCGCCGTCGGCGAACTGATCCAGCAGCAGTTCCGCGTCGGCCTCCTGCGGATGGAGCGCGTGGTCCGCGAACGGATGACGATCACCGACCCAGAGGAAGCGACGCCGAGCGCGCTCATCAACATCCGGCCGGTCGTTGCGGCGATGAAGGAGTTCTTCGGGGGCAGCCAGCTTTCGCAGTTCATGGACCAGACGAACCCGCTTTCGGAGCTGAACCACAAGCGCCGCCTGAGCGCCCTCGGGCCCGGCGGCCTTTCCCGCGACCGCGCCGGCTTCGACGTCCGCGACGTCCACCACAGCCACTACGGCCGCATCTGCCCGATCGAGACGCCGGAAGGCCCCAACATCGGCCTCATTGGCTCCATGGCGACTTACGCGCGGCTCAACGACTTCGGCTTCATCGAAACGCCTTACCGCAAGGTCACCAGCGAGATGCTTTCGGATGACCCGGGACTGACCGGCCGCATCCTGCGCGAGGAGATCCTTGACGATGCGGGCAAGGTTGCCGGGAAGGCAGGCGAGCGCATTGACGCGGCGCTGGCGGGCAAGCTGGCGAAGCTTGGTCGCAGCGTCCCTATCCGCCCGGTGGTCACGAACCAGATCGCTTATCTCACGGCCGACGAAGAGGACAAGTTCGTGGTCGGGCAGGCGAACACGCCCCTCGACGAGGAAGGCCACTTCATCGACGAGCGCGTCGAAGTGCGCGTCCACGAAGACTTCAAGATGGTCACGCCCGCGGAGGTCCACTTCGTCGACGTTTCGCCGAAGCAGATGGTTTCGGTGGCGACAGCACTGATCCCGTTCCTGGAACACGACGACGCAAACCGCGCGCTCATGGGCGCGAACATGCAGCGCCAGGCCGTGCCGCTGGTCCGCCCGGAAGTCCCGCTCGTGGGCACCGGGATGGAGCGCCGCACCGCCGTCGACAGCGGGCACGTCATCGTCGCCGCGGCTGACGGCGAAGTGGTCGAATCCTCCGGAAACAAGATCGTTGTGCGCTACGACGACATCGACCTTGGCCTCGTGACGTATCCGCTGACGAAGTTCACCCGCTCCAACCAGGGGACGTGCCTGAACCAGCGGCCGCTCGTTTTCCGGGGGCAGCGGGTCACCGCGGCCGAAGCGCTGGTAGACAGTTCGAGCACCCAGGGCGGCGAACTTGCCCTCGGCCAGAACGTCCTCTGTGCGTTCATGAGCTGGGAAGGCTACAACTTCGAAGACGCCATCATCATCAGCCAGAACCTGATCCGGGAGGACAAGTTCACCTCGATCCACATCGAAAAGCACGAAGTGGAAGCCCGGCAGACGAAGCTCGGCGACGAGGAGATCACCCGCGACATCCCGAACGTCGGTGAAGAGTCGCTGAAGGACCTGGATGAGGAAGGCGTCATCCGGATCGGCGCGGAAGTGCGCGAAGGCGACATTCTCGTCGGCAAGATCACGCCGAAGGGCGAAACCGAGCTGACGGCCGAAGAGAAGCTGCTCCGGGCGATCTTCGGTGAGAAGGCCCGCGAAGTGAAGGACACCAGTCTGCGGGTGCCCCACGGCGAAAAGGGCAAGGTAATCGACGTCAAGGTGTTCAGCCGCGACGACCACGAAGCGATGGCCGCGGGGGTAAACAAGCTCGTCCGGGTTTCGGTTGCCCAGCGGCGGAAGCTTTCTGAAGGCGACAAAATGGCCGGCCGCCACGGCAACAAGGGCGTCATCAGCCGGATCCTCCCGCGGGAGGACATGCCCTACCTGCCCGATGGGACGCCGATCGACATCATCCTCAACCCGATTGGCGTGCCGAGCCGCATGAACATCGGCCAGGTGCTGGAAACGCACCTTGGCTGGGCGGCGAACGTCCTCGGCTTCCGGGCTGTGAGCCCGGTCTTCGACGGTGCGACGGACGACTCGATCGAGGACGCGCTGGCGCGGGCCTGGATCGCGGTCGAATCCGGGGCGATGTACTTCGTGGACCCGCGCGACCGGGGCCTCGACATCGACCGAGCGGCCGCATGGCTCCATGAGAAGGGCTACGACGCGGTGCCGATCGTCGGTGCGCCCGAAACGGGGGCGGCGAAGCGGGCCTGCCTCGAGATCTGGCTCGCGGAAAGCGGCCACCCGGAACTCCGCGGCCATGACATCGTCGAACTCGAAGAGATGGCCTCGAAGGTCTACAAGGACACGGGCGTGGCCCCGCCGCTGTTCGGCAAGACCATCCTCTGCGACGGCCGCACGGGCGAGGCTTTCGACCAGCCGCTGACGGTGGGCTACATCTACATGCTGAAGCTCATCCACCTGGTGGAAGACAAGATTCATGCCCGGAGCACGGGCCCGTACTCGCTCATCACCCAGCAGCCGCTCGGTGGCAAGGCGCAGTTCGGCGGCCAGCGCTTCGGCGAAATGGAAGTGTGGGCGCTCGAAGCCTACGGGGCGGCGCACATCCTCCAGGAACTCCTCACCGTGAAGTCCGACGACGTGGTCGGGCGGGTGAAGACCTACGAAGCCATCGTCAAGGGCGAGGACGTGCTTGAACCGGGCGTGCCCGAGTCGTTCAAGGTGCTCGTCAAAGAACTCCAGAGCCTGGGGCTTTCCGTGGAGGTTTCGAACGACGAGGGCAACATCAACCTCATCGAAGACACCTCGAGCGACCTTCCGGAGCTTGGTATCAACCTCTCCGGCCGGGAAGGGGATTGGTTCTCGCATCATGCTTGAAGTCAACGATTTCAACCAGGTCCGTATCTCGCTGGCAAGCCCTGAGCAGATCCGCAACTGGTCGTATGGCGAAGTCACGAAGCCGGAGACGATCAACTACCGGACGCTCAAGCCGGAAAAGGACGGGCTCTTCTGCGAGAAGATCTTCGGCCCGATGAAGGACTTCGAATGCTACTGCGGGAAATACAAGCGCGTCCGCTATAAGGGCATCATCTGCGACAAGTGCGGCGTGGAAGTGGCCCGCGCGAAGGTCCGGCGCGAGCGCATGGGGCACATCGAACTGGCAAGCCCGGTGAGTCACATCTGGTTCGTCAAGGGCACGCCCAGCAAGCTCGGCCTCCTCCTCGACATCTCACCGCGCAACCTGGAGCGGGTGCTCTACTTCGCCTCGTACCTGGTCACGGAAGTGGACGCGGCCGCGCGCGAACGCGAACTCGAGCGCATCCAGACCGAAAAGCTGATGGCGCTCGACGAGCGTCTTGCGCCTGACCGCAGCCGCGTGGACGAACTCGAGCAGAGGCTCGAGAAGGTCAACGAGGAACTCCAGGCGAAAGTCCGTGAGCGTGCCGCGCAGATCCAGGCCGAGCGGAAGATTTCCCGCGACGCGCTGGCTGCCGCCCATGCCCGTGCCGTGGAGTTGGCGACGGCGGCGTCGCCCGGCCCCGTTGAGACCGCGATCACCCTCCTTGGGGACACGCTCATCGAAGCCGGCGCGAAGGCGACCAAGGCCGCCGTTACCCGTGTCCAGAAGGACGGCGACAAGAAGCTCGTGGCCTTCGACAAGGAGACCGCCAAGCTCATCGAAGCCGAGAGCATGCTTGCCGACACCGCCCTCGACGACGCGAAGTCGGCGCTCTTTGACGAACTGCACCCGCTCCAGCAGAAGCGGGAGTCGATCAAGAGCGAAGTCGAGCAGCAGTACAACGAACGCCTGCGTGACCTCGAAGAGCTGAAGGACCCGATTCACGACGACCTGGTCGTGCTCCTGACGGAGAACCGCTACCGCGAGCTTTCGGACCTCTTCAACCAGCCTGGCCGGGAGATCTTCAAGGCGGGGATGGGCGCCGAAGCGGTGCTCCACGTCCTCGAACGCGTGGACCTCGACTCGCTTCGGGCCAAGCTGAAGCAGGAGATCCTGGTCGCCAGCGGCCAGCGCCGGAAGAAGGCGACCAAGCGGCTCAATGTGGTGGAAGCGCTCAAGGATTCCGGGAACCGGCCGGCGTGGATGGTCTTCCAGGTCCTGCCCGTGCTTCCGCCGGAACTGCGCCCGATGGTCCAGCTCGATGGCGGCCGGTTCGCGACGAGCGACCTCAACGACCTCTACCGTCGGGTGATCAACCGCAACAACCGCCTCAAGCGGCTGCTTGACCTCGGGGCGCCCGAGATCATCATCCGCAACGAAAAGCGGATGCTCCAGGAGGCCGTCGACAGCCTTATCGACAACGGCCGCCGGGGGCGCGCGGTGAGCGGCAGCGGTAACCACAAGCTGAAGAGCCTGAGCGACATGCTCAAGGGCAAGCAGGGGCGCTTCCGCCAGAACCTGCTCGGGAAGCGCGTCGACTACTCGGGACGTTCGGTGATCGTGGTCGGCCCGGAACTGAAGCTCAACCAGTGCGGCCTGCCGAAGCGGATGGCGCTGGAACTGTTCAAGCCGTTCGTGATGCACTCGCTCGTTGCCAAGGGCATCGCCCACAACATCAAGAGCGCCAAGCGGATCGTCGAACGCGCCCGGCCGGAAGTCTGGGACGTCCTCGACGAGGTGATCAAGGACCGGCCGGTGCTGTTGAACCGCGCACCGACGCTCCACCGCCTCGGCATCCAGGCGTTCCAGCCGGTGCTGATCGAAGGCTCGGCGATCCAGCTTCACCCGCTGGTGTGTTCGGCTTTCAACGCGGACTTCGACGGCGACCAGATGGCCGTCCACGTGCCCCTCAGCCGCGAAGCCGTGGCCGAAGCGAAGCAGATCCTGCTTTCGACGAACAACCTGCTTTCGCCGGCCAGCGGCGACCCAATCGTCGCGCCGTCCCTGGACATGGTGCTCGGCTGCTACTACATGACCGACATCAAGGAGAACGCGAAGGGCGCCTACCGCGAAGCGAACGGCCGTCCCGTCCAAGGGATGTTCGGCTCCTTCGATGAAGCGAAGCTGGCGTTTGACCTTGGGGTTGTGGACATGCGGGCGCCGATTCGCGTCCGCACCAGGCGGCCCGTGCAGGCCGGCGCTTCCCTTTCGGAGCCAACGTTGAACCCGAACGGGTCGGTCAAGGCACTCGTTATCGACACCACTGTCGGGCGCATCCTCTTCAACGATGTGGTGCCCGAGGAAGTGCCGTTCCAGAACCACGTGATGGACCGCCCCAGCCTCCGCAAGGTGGTCGCGGCCTGTTACCGGATCCTTGGTGGCGAAGCGACGGCCGAAGTTGTGGACCGGATCAAGAACACCGGCTTCCACGCTGCCACCCGCAGCGGGATCACGATCGCCATCCACGAGATCCAGGTGCCCAAGGAAAAGAAGGAGATGCTCCGCAAGGCCGACCTCGAAGTCGATGACCTCGCCGAGCAGTACCAGATGGGTCTCATCACCGACGACGAGCGCTACCAGGGCACCGTCGACGTCTGGGCGAAGGTGACGAAGGAAGTCGAGAACAAGATTAAGGAGCGGATGTCCGAATACGGTTCGCTCAACTACATGGCCAGTTCGGGGACGAAGGGGAACATCACCCAGATCCGCCAGATGGCCGGTATGCGCGGCCTGATGGCCGACCCGAACGGCAAAGTCATCGAGCTTCCGATCCGGGGCTCCTTCCGCGAGGGTCTCACCGTCCTCGAGTACTTCATTTCGACTCACGGCGCCCGCAAAGGTCTCGCCGACACGGCCCTTCGAACCGCGGACTCCGGCTACCTCACCCGGCGTCTCATCGACGTCGCCCAGGATGTGATCATCCTCCATGACGACTGCGAGACGACGTCGGGCCTGTGGATCGAACGGGAAGAGAACAGCGATACGCTGGAAACGCTTCGCGACCGGATCATCGGGCGTCACGCGGCGATGGACGTCATCGACGAAGCGACCGGCGAGGTCCTCTGCCGCCGTAACGAGGAACTCTCGGAGGTCATTGCCGACCGTGTCGACGAACTCGGCATCCCGCGCGTCTACGTTCGCACGCCCATGTCGTGCGAAGCGGACCGTGGCATCTGCGCCCTCTGCTACGGCCGTGACCTCGGCCGCGGCGGGCTGGTGAAGCTGCGGACGGCGGTCGGCATTATCGCCGCCCAGTCCATCGGCGAACCGGGCACGCAGCTGACGATGCGTACGTTCCACACCGGCGGCGTCGCCAGCGCGACCGACATCACGAGCGGTCTGCCCCGCGTGGAAGAGCTGTTCGAAGCCCGCACCCCCAAGGGCGAGGCGATCATCAGCGAAATCGACGGCACCGTGGAAGTTGTCCAGGAAGGCGACCGGCGGATCGTGCGGGTCACTTCCGTCGACACCCTTGTGGAGGACTACACCGTCCCCGCGAAGGGTGAGGCAAAGGTGAAGGACGGCGACCGCGTGATGGCCGGCGCCCTGATCGCCGCCGGCCCCGCCGGGAAGGGCGAAGCAGGCCTCACCGACCAGGTCTTCACCCGCATCTCGGGCGTCGTCCGCGCCTCTGGCAAGAACAAGCTGCAGGTGGTCTACGAAGAGCGGGAAGAGCGCCAGTACCCGATTCCCGCGGCTGCCCGCCTCTTTGTCGAGAACGGCAGCTACGTGAACGCCGGCGCTCAGGTTACCGAAGGCGCCCGCAACCCCCAGCACATCCTTTCGATCCAGGGCCGCGACGCCGTGCGCAAGTACATGGTCGACGAGGTCCAGAAGGTCTACAAGCAGCAGGGCGTGAACATCAACGACAAACACATCGAGGTGATCACTCGCCAGATGCTGCGACGCGTCCGCGTTGACCACCCTGGCGACACGGGTCTCCTCCCCGCCGACCTTGTCGACCGCCGCGAATTCGAGGAGATCACGAACGCGGTGGTGGCCGAAGGCGGCGAACCGGCGACGGCCCAGCCGGTGCTCCTCGGCGTCACGAAGGCCTCGCTCAGCACCGAGTCCTGGCTGGCTGCCGCCTCCTTCCAGGAGACGACCCGCGTCCTCACCAACGCTGCCATCGAGGGCAAGGTGGACCGGCTCAAGGGCCTGAAGGAGAACGTGATCATCGGCAAGCTCATCCCGGCCCGGAGCGAAATCATCGTCCCGCGCCGCGAGCACATGGCCGAACTCGACCTGCCGGAGTCGCTCATGCTCGAAGAAGAGGCTGAACTCGAGCGGATGCTCGCCGAACGGGAAGCGGGCGGCTTTGGCAGCGGCAGCGTCCGGGGAGTGATTCTCGACGAAGAGGACGACGACCTTGCGGCCGTCGGCGACGACGACGAGGACGTCATCATCGGCGCCGAAGAGGACGAACAGGGCTAGCCTCGCGGTCCGGTTCATAGGAACAGTCCAGTGGCCCTCCCATCGCGGAGGGCCACTGTGTTTTCCGGCGCGTGCGCTGTACGAGGGTGGAGTGGCCGAGGTCAGGCCCGTGGCCGGCTGGCGACGCGGAAGATGGTGGTGTGGCGGACCCGGGCCACCTCCGTGCCGTCTTCCGCAAGGATGACGCCGTCAACAACCGCGTAGTGGTTGTCCTTGCGTTCGAAGACCTCGACGAAGTAGCCGGCGACGGTGAAGGTCTGGCCTGCCTCGGCCGGCGCGAGGTGCTGGATTTGACTGCGGGTGTGGATCGCGGGGGCGTAGTCGTAGGAGTGGTGGACCATCGGCGTCATCCGCGCGGCGAGCCAGCCAGGGTGGACGCGCGGTCGTTCGCTCACCCAGCGGGGATGGGCGTCGGCCTGCTTCTCGAGTGCGTATTCGACGGCCTGGGCGACGCTGAGCGGCACGGCCATGGGGCGCAGGTCCTGGCCGACGGGCGCGTTTTCCAGCGTGAGCCAGGGGAGTTCGGCCGGGCGCGGCTCTGCTGCTAGGTGCCCCGGGAGGGTGAGGTCGCTGAGCCACGGCGCGTCGCCCACACCGGCGCCGCCGGTGAGGCAGCCGTCACCGTCGCCGTTGGTCATCGCCAGAGTTGCGGTGCCGTCGCCAGCGCCTTCGACCGTGGCCGTCATCTCGTCGCCGGGGTAGACGGGACGCCGGAAGGAGACATCGACCCAGCCGCGGTCGAGCCAGGCTTCGCCAAAGAGGTCGATGAGGGCGGGGACAGTCCAGCCGTAGACGGTGACTCCGCCGACGAGCGCGGCCTTGAAGCCGTATTCGGCGGCGACGGCGCTCGAGTGGATGGGGTTGGAGATGTCCGGGTTGTCGGGTCCATCGAGGAACGCGGTGATGTGGCGGGTGGTTGTGGGCAAGGTTCGCGCCTCCTTGCTCATTCTCCCGCAGAGGGGTGGCAGGCGGCGAGGGGGCGCTCGCCGCCTGCCACTGAGGGGGCCGCCCGCGGGGACGCGCGAGGGAGCCGCTATCCCCGGCGGCGGATGGCTGCGGCGGAGGCGCCGAGGGAGACGACGCCGAAGCCGGCCATGACCAGCAGGGAGCGTACGAGGTGGGTGCCGGGAAGGTCGCTGAGGGAGGCGCGCATTGCATCGGCGGCGTAGGTCGGCGGCATGACGATGGCGGCCTTCTGGAGTAGCCAGGGGAGCTGTTCCTTCGGCATCAGGATGGGGGCGAAGAGGAGGACATAGAAGATGAGCAGTTGGGTGAGCGCGTTCGTGAGCTGCTGGTAGGGCGAGAGCATCGTCATCGCCACTCCCAGCCCGGCAAGCGAGAAGACCGACAGGACCGCGACAAGAATGACCACAGGCTGGACCGAGAGCGAGAGGTCGTAGTGCCAGGCCCCAAAGGCGACGGCGAAGGCGGTGCCGGGGAAGGTCAGGAGGGCGACGAAGGTGACTTCGGCGAGGAGATACGTCTCGCGGCCGATGGGCAGGGTAAGGAAGTAGTCGAGGAGGCCCTCGGCTTTCTCCTGCGAGAGCTTCTGGGGGAGCATGACGAGACCGATGGTGACGAACGTCTGGGTCGCGGCGCCGATTGTGAGGTAGAGAGCCTGGATCTTGGCGATGTCGGGGATGTAGTAGCCGAAGCCGAGGATGAGGCCGACCGTCATGACGGCCTGGATCATGGATATCACCACGATCATCTGGCGGTTCATGAGGAACTGCATGCGGACGAGGTCGAAGAACTGGCGAACGGGCTTCATCTCAACCCCTCCTTCGGACGGAGGCTGCGCTGGCGGCGAGGGACACGAACGAGAACCCGGCCATCACGAGAAGCGAGCGGGCCAGGTGCGTCCCCTCGATGCTGGTGAGGCTGCCACGGACCGCGTCAGCGGCGTAGGTGGTGGGGAGGACCACGGACGTGTGCTGGAGCAGGCCCGGCAACTGGTCCTTCGGGATCAGGATTGGGGCAAAGAGAAGGACGTAGAAGATGAAGAGGTTCGTCAGGGTGTTGGTGAGCACCTGGCTTGGCGAGAGGAGGCCCAGCGCGATCCCGGCGCCGGCCAGGGAGGCGATCGCGAGGGGGATGGCAAGGAACACCAGCGGGTTGAAGTCGAGCGGGAAGCCATAGTGCCACGTCCCCAGGGCGATGGTGAAGGCAATGCCGGGGAGAGCGGCGAGGGCGACGCAGGTGACCCGGGAGAGGAGGAAGATTTCCCGGCCCACGGGCAAGGTGAGGAAGTAGTCGAGGCGGCCATCGGCTTTAGCCTGGGAAAGGTTGTTGGGGACCCCAACGACGGCGACGGTGACGGCGGCGTTCGTGGCGGCGCCGGTCGTGATGAAGATCGCCTGGCTCTCGCTGATGCCGTCGATGAAGTAACCGAAACCGAGGACGAAGCCGACCGACATCGCGAGCTGGATGACGGCGAGGAAGATGGTCTCCTGGCGGTTCATTCGCAGGGTCAGGCCGACGAGGTCGGCGTATTGGCGGAGGGCGGTCATTTCGCGGCCGCCAGTTCGCGGTCGCCGACGGCGGCGGTGTAGATGTCGTCAAGCGTGGGGGGGCCGATGCGGAAGTCGAGGACGGTGCCTGCCGAACGTTCGGCGGCGAGCCACTGGCTGACGGCGGGCAGGTCGTCCTGGTCGAGAAGGTACGTGCCGGGGGTCCCGTCTTTCGCGAGGAGCCGGTGGGGCACGAAGCCGTCGGCTACGGTGAGTTCGACGCGGAGGCGTTCGGTGACGAGCGAGCGGAGCGAGGAGGGGGTGCCTTCGCGAAGGATGCGGCCGTGGTCGATGATCGCGAGGCGGTCGATGACGCGCTCGGCCTCGGCGAGGTTGTGGGTGACGAGGAGGACGGTGCTGCCGTCGCGGCCGAGTTCGTCGATCATGCCCCAAAGCAACTGGCGGCGGACAGGGTCGATGTCGTTCGTGGGTTCGTCAAGGACGAGGAGGCGGGCGCGCGCGACGACGGCGGCGGCGAACCCGGTGAGGCGGCGGACACCGCCGGAAGCCGCGTGGATGGTCGTGTGGCGGAACTCTCCGAGGTCGAGGCGTTCGATCAACTCTTCCGTCCGGCGCCGGGAGTCGGCCCGCGAAAGCCCGCGCAACCGGCCGATCAGTTCGATGAACTCGTCCACATGGACGGACTGCATATCGAACTGTCCCTGCGGGAGGAAGCCGATGTGACGGCGGGCATAGCCGGGGTCAGCGACGATGTCGACCTCACCGATCGAGATGCTGCCGGAAGTCGGCTTGAGGAGGCCGAGGACCTGGCGGACAAGGGTCGTCTTGCCGGCGCCGTTCGGCCCGAGGAGGCCGTAGATCTCGCCGGGTTCGAGGGCGAGCGAGAGGCCATCGTTCGCAAGAGTGCCGTTGCGGTAGCGCTTGGTGAGGTCCCTGATTTCGATGACTGCCATGGCGTTCTTCCTCGTCCTTCTCTCTGGTTAGCCGCGGGCGGTGCGCGACAGGAGGCCGCCCACGACGTCCATGATCGCGTCGGCGTCTGCTTCGGCTGCGACTTCGGCGACGAGCGCCTGGATGCCGGGGATGAGTGCCGTGCCCATGAGGCGGTAGTCGAGGTCGCGGGCGACTTCGCCGAAAGCTGCGGCCTGGGCGCGGGCGTCTTCGAGGAGGGACACGGCGCCGGCCAGGGCTTCGCCACGGACGGACCCGCCGGCGTCGCAAACCGCGTCGATGGCCGCGCGGCCCTGCGCGAGGATGGCCGAGAGGATGGGGGACGCACCGACTTCCGGCATGGGAATCACCTCCGAATGTCAGAATATTAACTCGAACCTGATAGAAATCAAGTCCTACATGAAGAAAGTGTGTGACGTTGCTCACACGAGTGGGCGAACGGGCTCTCTTCGAGTCTGTCAGGCAGCGCAGGGGGCGGACCTGGGGCCCCTAGCAGTCGGTAACCGCGTCCCAGCTCGGGAGAGTGACCACGAAGCGGGCTCCTTCCCCGTGTGCCGGATCGACCACGATTGTCCCGCCATGTGCCGTCACGATCGCCCGCGTGATCGCAAGGCCCAGGCCTGTCCCGCCGTGGTCCCGCGCTCGCCCGGCGTCAAGCCGTGTGAACCGTTCGAAGATCCGTTCCCGGGCTTCGTCCGGGACTCCCGGCCCGTCGTCAGCCACCGACAGCCTCGCCGCGCCCCCCGCTTCTTTCAGCGTCACGACCACCCTCGACCGGGCGTGACGTGCGGCGTTCTCGAACAGGTTCCTGGTGGCGCGCGCCAACTGGCCGGCGTCGCCCCTCACCTGAGCAGCAGACACGGCCGCGGTGTCGACGATGATCGCCGAGGTTGAGCGGACTCGACGAGCCTCGGCCAGGACAATGTCGTCGAGGTCGACCAGTGCGTCCCGGCCCGCCAGCCTCCCGGCGTCGCTCTGGGCCACGAGCAACAGGTCGTCTACCAGCCTCTGCATGCGGAGAACCTCTTCCAACAGACCCTCCAGCGTCGACCGCCCCCCGGGCTCGACCGGCCCTGCGAGTTCGACTTCCAGCTGCGTCCGGAGGCTGGCCAATGGCGAGCGCAGCTCATGCGACGCGTCGGCCACGAAGCGTTGCTGCCGATCGTGCCCCGACTGCAACCGGTCGAGCATGCCGTTCATCGTCCGTGCGAGGCGGCCGATCTCATCCGCCGCGGCCGGTTCCGGCACGCGCCGGGCCATCTCGTTTTCGGTGATCTCCGCGACTTCCCGGCGGATGTCTTCCACGGGCGACAGGGCGCGGCCAACCACCAGCCAGGTTCCCCATGCGACCACTACCAGGAGGATGGGGATGCCAATCTGCAGGAGTGTGGTCAACGCTTCCGCGCTCTCGCCAACCTCCTCCAGGCTCCCGGCGACCAGGATGGTGTAGGGACCGCCGGGCGTCGTGACCGAGCGAGAAAGCACAAGGAAGGGCTCGTCGTCGATGCCCAGGCCGCCGGTCCGCTCGACGACGGTGTGGCCCGCCGGGGGGCGCGTCTCTACGACCGGCGCACTCCCCGCGATGTTCGCACTGGCGGCCACGATTCCTCCGCCCTGGTCCAGGATCTGCACCAGGGCAACGCGCGTGTCGCCAGCCGTAAGCGACTCCGGCCGGGCACCCCCGAGGAGCAGTGCCCCGATGTCGTCCGCACGGAGTCGGATGGTCGTCTCAATACCGTCGGTGAGCGAGCGCCGCTGCAATGACACGAGCGCGTAGCCTGCGGCCACAAGCACGATGGCCACGAGCGCCGTGGCCATCGCTGTCGTCCGAAGCCGCAGCGACGCCCTGCGCAGCCACGCGCGGCGCCACCGGCCGGGCGCCCGCTCAGGCGCCATCGCGATTGAGCCTGTAGCCGGAGCCGCGCACCGTGTCGATCGAAATGGTCCCGAACGGCTCGTCGATCTTGCGGCGCAAACGCCGGACGTAGACCTCCACGATGTTCGGGTCGCCGTCGAAGGCAAAGTCCCAGACGTGGTCGAGAATTTGGCTCTTGGAAACCACGTCCCCCGCGTGGCTCATGAGGAAATGAAGGACTGCAAATTCCCTGGTCGTCAGCTCGATCCCGGTGTTATTGCGATAGAGCCGACGGGCTGCCGGGTCGAGACGAAGGTCACCGGCCTCGAGCACCGCGGGCCGTTCGCCCCCGGGACGGCGCAGGAGCGCCCGGATGTGGGCCACGAGCACCATGAACGAGAACGGCTTTGTCAGGTAGTCGTCTGCCCCGGTATCGAGGGCTCGAACCTCATCACGGGCCCCGTCCCGGGCCGTGAGCATGAGGATCGGCGTCCAGTTCTTCGCGCGGCGCAAGTTCGCACAGACTTCGTAGCCGCTGCGGTCCGGGAGCATGATGTCGAGGAGGATGGCGTCGTACACGCCTTGTTCTGCCATCCACTGCCCATCCACGCCTCCGAGGGCGACATCGACGGCGAAACCCTCGTTCTCCAGCCCGCGCTTGATGGCGGCCGCCAGTCGCTGTTCGTCTTCCACGACGAGGATGCGGGTCATCGCGCCTGCCCTCCTGCTTCCGCGACCATTATCTGACGGGACGCTGAACCCCTGCTGAACGACAGTGGGAACGCGACGGTCCCGCATGCGGCTCAGCCGCCGCTCAGCGGGCGTTCAGGATGTTCCCCTTAGCTTCTTGGGGACGGCGGGCGACTTGCCAGGGTGGCACCCGGGGTGGCCGCCCGGCTCATCATATGGAGGTGCGATCTTGAAAACCCTGCCTACTGGGGCCCTTGCGTTCATCCTGGTGGCGATTGTTGCCTGCGGTGGTTCCGGCAAAGACGGCGCCACGCCGGTCATCGACCCGGGAGATGGGGGTGTCTACCAGCCGCAACTCAACCCGGCGGACTTCGTGGGGGCCATCGACAACCCCTATCTCCCGCTGAAGCCGGGTTCGCGGTGGGTGTACGAATCGGACGACGGCTCCGAGCGCATCGAAGTGGCGGTGCTGCGGGAAACGCGGTCGATCCTGGGGATCACAGCCACGGTTGTACGGGACACCGTCACCGAGGATGGCGAACTGGTGGAAGACACCCTCGACTGGTACGCGCAGGATTCGGCGGGGAACGTGTGGTACCTGGGCGAGGATTCGAAAGAGTACAAGGACGGGAAGGTCGTGAGCACCGCGGGGTCCTGGGAAGCCGGTGTGGACGACGCCCGGCCTGGCATCGTCATGCCTGCGAGGCCAACGTCCGGGCTCAGCTATCGCCAGGAATACTATGCCGGCGAGGCCGAGGACATGGCCACCATCATGAGTCTTGATGGCACGGCGCAGGTGCCGGCCGGCGCCTTCAGCAACCTCCTCGTGATCCGCGAGTGGACCCCGTTGGAGCCAAAGGTCATCGAGGAGAAGTACTACGCCGCCGGGGTGGGGGTCGTCCAGGAGGTCAACGTGGCCGGGGGGAAGGGCCGGGTCCAACTCCTGAGCTTCGAACCGGGGAAGTGACTTCGAGCGAGGATGCCCGCCCGCCGGAGAGGATTTATCTCCTGTCAGCTGTGGTTCAGGCGCGGACCGGCATCCTTGAGGGCAGGACACGAAAGGGGGCTGGCTCGCCATGCGCCAACGCACACTCCTCATCATCTCAGGGGCCGCCGTCGTCGCGGCCGCAGTGACGGTCGGCGGGGGCATCGCCATCGCGACGAGCGGTGACGACGACACTCCGCTCACCGGCGAAACCTACCGGAAGGCAGTCGAAGCGGCCCTGGCCCATACGGGCGGAGGGACCGTCACCGAGACCGAGGTCGGCGACGATGGCGCCGCCTACGACGTCGAAGTACGACTCCCTGATGGTTCTCAGGTGGAGGTCCGGCTCGACGCCAACTTCAAGCCCATAGGCTCCGAACCCGATGACGACAGCGCCGGCGAGGATGACGACGGCGACGACGACTAACGGCCACTGAAGGCCGGCGGGCGCTTTTCGATGAAGGCCTGACGAGCCTCCTTGCCGTCTTCGCTGCCGAAGGCCATCCCGATATTGCGGATCTCGTAGCGAAGCTGTCCGGCGAGGTCGGGGAGCCTCGTCGAACTGACGAGGCCGCGCTTGGTCAGCCGGGAGGTGATTGGCGAGAGCCTGGTGAGGGACTGGCAGTATTCGGCGAAGCGGCCGGGGAAGGCGTCGTCGTCCACGACTTCGCCGACCATGCCGAGGGCTTTGGCTTCGTCGCCGCTGACCGAGCGGTTTTCGAGGAGGAAGCGCATAGCCTGTTCGTAACCCATGGCCTGGGGAAGCGTGACCGTGAGGCCGCCGTCGGGTGAGCCGCCGATGCGGGGGTATCCAGCCATGAGGACGGCGGAGCGCTTCATCACACGGAGGTCGGCGGACATGGCGAGGGAGAGGCCGCCGCCGACGGCAACGCCGTTGATGCCCGCGACGATCGGTTTGTCGCATTGTTCCCGCATGCCGATGAGGAACATGCTGATCCAGGCAAGGTCGTCGAGCTGGCGGCCGAGCGGCGAACGGGGCGAGAAGTCCGGCCCGGGATCCTTCAGGTCGAGCCCGGAGCAGAAGGCGTTGCCGGTGCCGGTGATGGCTATGACCCAGGCGGAGTCGTCCTTCGCGGCCTCTTTCACGGCCGCGACGATGGCCCAGCCGAGTTCGAGGTTGAGGGCGTTCTTCGTCTCCGGGCGGTTGAGTGTGATGGTGCGGACGTGGCCGTCGTCCGTGACGTTGATGACACCCATGCGAATCCCCCTATCGGCCCTTGAAGACGGGCGGGCGCTTTTCCATGAAGGCCTGGCGGGCCTCCTTGCCGTCGTCGCTGGAGAACGCCATGCGGATGTTGGTGAGTTCGTAACGAAGCTGGCCGGCGAGGTCGGGGAGCCTGGTCGAACTGACGAGGCCGCGCTTGGTCAGCCGGGAGGTGATGGGCGAGAGCTTCGTGAGGGACTGGCAGTAGTCGGCGAAGCGGGCGGGGAAAGCATCGTCGTCGACTACTTCGCCGACCATGCCGAGGGCTTTCGCTTCATCGCCGCTGACGGAGCGGTTTTCGAGGAGGAAGCGCATGGCCTGTTCGTACCCCATGGACTGGGGCAGGGTGACCGTGAGACCGCCGTCCGGGGAGCCGCCGATCCGGGGGTAACCGGCCATGAGGACTGCGGAGCGCTTCATCACGCGCAGGTCGGCGGACATGGCGAGGGAGAGGCCGGCGCCGACGGCAACGCCGTTGATGCCGGCGACCACCGGCTTGTCGCACCCCTGGCGCATGGTAAGGAGGAAGCTGCTGACCCAGCCCAGGTCGTCGAGCTGGCGGCTAAGTTCGGACTTCGGAGAGAAGCTGGGGCCGGCGCCGCGGAGGTCGAGCCCGGAGCAGAAGGCGTTGTCGGTCCCCGTGACGGCGATGACCCAGACGGAGTCGTCGGTCGCGGCTTCGGCGACGGCGTTGACCACGCCCCAGGCGAGTTCGTCGTTGAGCGCGTTCTTGGACTCCGGCCGGTTGAGCTGGATGGTGCGGACGTGGCCGTCGTTGGCGATGTTGATGACACCCATGCGGAATCTCCTCGGACCGCCCGTGGCGGGCGCGGTGGTTGTGCAGGCGAGTATACCGGTGTGGCCGAACAGCGGCGCTGGAAGCCAGCATCGCGGCGGCGAAGGCGCAGAAGGAGCGGGCTTTGGCGTGAGCTCGGGCGTGAGCAACGGGGCTGCCGCTGGCAGGCTTCCTACAGCCCCCGGAGGAAGGCGATCATCGCGGCGTTGACCTCGGCGGGGCGTTCCTGCTGGGTCCAGTGGCCGGCGCCGGGGAGGAGGATAACGCCCTTGAGGTCCGTCACGTTCTTCTCGAGCCCGGCCACGACCGCGTCTCGCCCACCGCTCATGGTGATGACGCCGTCGCGGTCACCGGCGATGAAGAGGGCGGGCTGCTCGATCTTCTTGCCGGCCCACGGTCCCACCAGGTCCCAGTTGCGGTCGATGTTGCGGTACCAGTTGAGGCCGCCGCGGAAGCCGGTGCGTTCGAATTCGCCCGTGAAGTAGTCGAGATCGGCTTCCGTGAGCCAGGGCGGGAGGGTCGCCGGGTCGGTCATCGCGTCGAGGAAGGCGATCGTCTTCGGGCGCGGCTCGGGGGCGCGGACGGGAGCGTCGCCAGAGGCCGAATACAGCACCGTCCGCAGTGACCGCCGCACGTCCCTCTGGAACTCGTGTTCGGCGACGCCGGGGGTCTGGAAGTAGAGGATGTAGAAGAAGTTGTCCCCGTAGGCCGCCTTCATCATGCTCGTCGGCCGCATCACACCCCGCGCCCCGCCGAAGGGGACGCTCATCCCGATGACCGCGCGGAAGATGTCCGGCCGCATCATCGCCGAGTTCCAGGCGACGGGTGCTCCCCAGTCGTGCCCGGCGATCACCGCCGTCTCTTCGCCCAGGGCCGCCACCAGTCCGACGATGTCGCCGACCATGTGGAACTGGGTGTACTGGTCGATCGGGTCGGGGCGGTCGGTCTGGCCGTAGCCGCGCTGGTCGGGGGCGACAGCGTGGAAGCCGGCCTCGGCGAGGGCGACGATCTGGTGGCGCCAGGAGTACCAGGACTCGGGCCAGCCGTGGCACATCACGACGAGGGGGCCTTTGCCGGCCTCGGCGATGTGCATCTTGATGCCGTTGGTTTCGATGAAGCGGTGGGTAATCTCAGTCATGCCGCGCATCATAGCGAGGAGCGGCCACCCCCGGCATCCCGGGCCGCTCGCCGTCTTCCCGCGCGGCAGCCTATAGTCCTCGCATCAACCCCACCGGAGGCTGCCATGCCTGGCCGTTTCGAGAACAAGACCATCATCATCACCGGGGCGGCGGGCGGCATCGGCCGCGCTGCTGCCGTTCGTTTCGCCTCCGAGGGCGCCAACGTCGTCGCCGTCGACCTGAAGGGTTCGGGGCTGGACGACGTCGCCGGCGAGGTCGAGAAGGCCGGAGGACGCGCGCTCACGGTGGCGGCGGACGTGACGCGCAGTTCCGAAGTGGAAAACTACGTCGCGCGGGCGAAGGCGGTGTTCGGCGGCGTCGACTTCTTTTTCAACAATGCCGGGATCGAAGGATGGGTGGGCCCCAGCACGGAGTACCCCGAGGAAGTCTTCGACCGCGTCATCGCGGTGAACCTGAAGGGCGTGTGGCTGGGGATGAAGTACGTGGTGCCGGCGATGCGGGAACGGGGGGGCGGCGCGATCGTGAACACGGCTTCGATCGCGGGCCTGCGCGCGACGCCGACGATCATCGCCTATGGGGCGAGCAAGCACGCGGTCGTGGGGATGACGAAGAGCGCGGCCGTGGAGTTCGCGCGCGACAAGATCCGGGTGAACGCGGTCTGCCCGTCGCCGATTGAGACGCGGATGATGCGTTCGCTGGAGCGGGGGATAAACCCGGACCACCCGGAGGAGCAGCATGAGGTGATGGCCGCGCGGATCCCGCTCGGGCGTTACGGCGAACCGTCGGAGGTGGCGGCACTGGTGGCCTTTCTCTGCAGCGCCGACGCGTCGTTCCTGACCGGCGGCATCTACACCGTGGACGGCGGCTCGACGGCCTGACAGATGTGCGCGGTCGGCTTGCCGACCGCGCACGCTACCCCCCGCTGGCCTTCTCCACGATGTCCAGGAGCTGCGAGGCAAGGTAGCTTCGCAGCAACTCTTCCATCGAAGATACATCGAGCGATCCTTGCGTCCAGCCTTCATCCGCGGCCTCGAGAGCTTCGTAGTACGGTTGCTTATCCTGCGCGATCGCCTCCGGAATCGTCTTCGTACCAGGCAGGACGCTTCCCAGCCGCACGCACAACACCAGATAGGAAACTACTCTCGAAGTTCTCCCGTTCCCGTTGGCGAACGGATGAATCCAGTTCAGCCGCCACATGACGTAGGACGCCAGGTGGATCGGCGAGGCACCCTTCCAGTTCTCGTTCACGTAGTCGCAGAGATCATCGACGAGGCCCGGAACGTCCTCCCACCCTGGCGGCTGGTGGCCGCTGTTCTCGATGCTGACATCGATGGTTCGGAACGAGCCCGCTGTCGGTTCCAGCCTTTGAACTGCGACCCTGTTGAGTTCAGCAATCGTGGACGGCCGGAGCCGGAACTCTCCCGGTGATCGCACTGCTTCCGCCGCGATCTCCAGCATGCGGTCGAACTGAAGAAGGCCGTTCCGAGCCTCCAGCTCGGCGATCTCTTCCTCTGTCAGCACCGGCAGCTCGCCAGGGTCTGTGAGCCGGGTCCGCCTATCGGCCACTGCCGGCGTCGTCCAGTTTCAGGCGCTCAGCGGCTTCGTCGATGGTCTGCTTGGTGATGCGCTCGTTCTCGAACTGCGTGTTGCCATACGCGAAGCTTCGCCTCTGACGCTCCTGCTCCTCGGGGGTCATGCGAACCGCGCGCGCGGCGGCGATGAGTCGATCCAGGTCTGTTTCGGCCATGATCGGTTTCCACCCACTTCATGATGTTCGGGGAAAGAAGCCCCGAGCGTTGGAGTGTAGAACAAGTGTTCTACGGTCGTCAAGAAGATCGACCCTCTGGCTGATACATTGCCCCATGCTCCACGGCGAAGCAAGCGGGAGGCGAGTGTCTTCAAGAGAATCGAGGCGTGACGGACCGTGGGGAAGCTGCACAGCTCCAGTCCAGGCTTGGCGCCGGTCTACTACCTCCACAACCCCTCTCCGCGTTGCGTAGAATGCTGGGGAGCGGAGGAGCCAACGCGCGCCGTCCGCTGACCTGCCGCTTCCGGAGGCCCCCGCCCGATGACTGCCCACCCTCGTTCCAACCCCGCCCTACGGGGAACCCGCCGCGGGACGAGGTCGCGCTCGTCGTGAGAGTGGCGGTGCTCGGCGTGGCGGCGGCCGTAACCACCTTGGCCGGCGCGCTGGTGGCGATGAACGGTGGCGGCTGGCTCGTCCTCGGCGTCGGCGGCGTGCTCCTGGCGGCGACCTACGCGGCCCGCCAGTTCGCCCGCGGGGGCCACGCCCCGCCTGCGGAACACTGGCGGGACGACGACCCCGGCGGCGACGACGACGCTCCCTGGGAGCCCCACCCCCGGCGCTGATTCGTCCCCGAGCCGGTGCCGGGGGCCACTGTGGTCTGGCGGGCACAACCAGTACACCGGCTGTATGACCCGACGTACGCGCGCGCTCCCCGCCCTCCGCGACTACCAGGCCGCGACCCTCACCCGCCTGCTCACCGCCATCCCGACGCACCCGGGGGCGACGTTCACGGTGATGTTCCCGCGCCAGGCGGGGAAGAACGAAGTCGCGGCCTGCCTGGTGGCGACACTGCTCCGGGCGAGCGTCTTCGCGGGCGGCGAGATCGTCGTGGCGGCGCCGAGCTACCGGCCGCAAGCCCGGATCAGCCTCGAACGGGTGCGGCGGCGGCTCGAACTGCTCGCAGGATACTTTCCCGGCGAGACCGTGCGCGTGGCGGGGAACAGGGTCTCGGTAGGCGCGGCAGCGGCCACCTTCCTGAGCGCTTCCCCGGAAGCCTCGGTGGCGGGGCACACGGCTTCGCTGTTGCTTCTCGGCGACGAAGCCCAGGACATCGACACCGAGACCTTCGACCGCCAGTTTCGGCCCATGGCCGCCTCCACGGGCGCGCCCACGGTGCTCTTCGGGACCGCCTGGGACGGCCGTAGCCTGCTCGAAGTGGCCGCCGCGCGCAACCGGGAACGGGACCTTCGCGAGGCAGCCGCCGGCGCCGGCGTGGTGCCCTTCCACCACCATGTGACGTGGCAGGAGGTCGGGCTGGCCACGCCCGCGTACGGTGCTTACGTCCGAGGCGAACGCGACCGCCTGGGGGCCGACCACCCGCTCTTCCTGAGCCAGTACGAACTCGTCCCGGCCCGGGGAGCGGGCCACCTCCTGGGCGCCGGACAACTGGCGCGGATGGAAGGCGGGCACCCGGCGCTCTACGGCCCTGTCGACGGCGAACGCTACGTGGCCGGGCTGGACCTCGGCGGCGAAGGCGAGTCGGCGGACCGCACGGTGCTGACGGTCGCGCGCGTTGACGGCGGTCGCTGCGAGGTGGTCGCGCACGCAAGCTGGCAGGGCGAGCCCTACGACGCGGTCGAATCCGCGGTCCTGGCGTTGGCTACTCACTGGCGGGTCGAGCGGCTCGCGGCTGATGCCAGCGGCCTCGGGGCGCCGGTGGTCTCCTGGCTGGCGCGGAAGCTCGGGGCGCGGGTCGATGCCGTCGTCTTCACGGGCGGGCTCAAGTCGGCGATGGGCTACGCGCTCCAGGCGGCGGCCAGCACCGGGTCACTCACGCTCCACGCCCCCGACGACTCGGCCGACGCCCGCCGCTGCCGCACGGAGCTTCGCGAATGCCGGAGCGGGCTGCGCACGGGCGGGGCGCTCTGGTGGGCAGCTCCTTCGGGGGCGCACGATGACTACGTGGCGAGCCTTGCCCTCTGCCTGCGGGCGGCGGAGTCGCTGGGGCCGGTGCGCGTGGCGCGCGGGAGGCGAGGGGCGAGGACTGAGGACTGAGGACTGAGGACTCGGGACTCGGGACTCGGGACTGGCCTAAACCACCTCGATGGTGTCGATGACTTCGGGGGTGGCCTTGAGGGTCTTGTGCACGGGGCACTTCGCGGCGACGCGGAGAAGGTCGTCGCGCTGAGCGTCGGTGAGGTTGCCGCGGAGGACGATCTTGCGGCGCATCACTTCGATCATGCCATCCTTTTCCTCCTGGCAGTCGCCGCAGTCTTTGGCGTGGACGCGGTCGTGTTCGACTTCGACGGCGACCTCTTCGAGGGGGTAGCCCTTGCGGCGGGCGTAGATCTGGAGGGTCATCGAAGTGCAGGCGCCGAGGGCCCAGAGGAGCAGCTTGTAGGGGTCAGGGCCGAGGTTGGCGCCACCCTCTTCTTCGGGTTCATCGGCGACGAAAGCGCGGAAGTCGGCGGTGAGCAACTGGGCGTGGACGTAGTCGGGGAGCGACTGGACGATGACCTTGGTGGTGGGCATGTGGGGCCTCCGGGAGTACAGGGTACCCTTCCGGAGTGCCGAGTGCCGAGTGCCGAGTGCCGAGTGCCGAGTGCCGAGTGCCGAGTGCCGAGTGCCGGAGTGCCGAGTGCCGAGTGCCGGAGTGCCGGAGTGCCGGAGTGCCGGAGTGCCGGAGTGCCGGAGTGCCGGTTGCTAACCCTCTAAGCCGCGGACTCTCTACGCTAGATTCGGGAGTGGGGGCGGGCCGGTGCTCGTCGCCGTCTTCAAAACGGTTGCCCTGTCGCAAGCGCGGCGGGGGGTGGGTTCGACTCCCATGCACTCCCGCCAGAGCTGGGGCCGTTGGGTACTCTCCTGCGTGCCCAGGCACTGGTGGATCCCGGCACCGAAACGGCCGGAGTACACCGCGACGCGCGACGTGGCCAAGACGCACAGGCGCCAGAATCACCGTCCCCACGTCGCACCTCCATGTCGCCTTTCTCTCACGTGAGGCTAGCGTCGGCGGCTAGCGCGTTCACATTCGTTACGAAATCCGTAACATGGATGCGTGCAGTGGTTCTACGGCGGTGAATGGGTCGCGGACGGAGAGGGCTGGGCGTTCCTCCAGCCCCTCCGAACGATTCACCCCGCCGCGCCGTTGATGGGCACAGGTCGCGCCGATTGGTTTGGGTCTCTCTCGTCGGAGTCAAAGGTGCGGACGCGCCAGGTCACTCCCGCAATCGCCGACCGCGTTCTCGACCAGACTGCCGCTTTCTCCGAGGAATTCGGGTTCGCCCACCTGCAGGGCTTCCGGCACTTGCTGGACGAGGGGCTGCGCCACCGGCGGGACGCCAAGCTCTGCGAGGTGCTGGCCAAGTTTGGGCCATTGGGGTGGGACAACGGTGTGGTTGGAGTCGGCCCGGTGTTCTCGTACTTCCGCCTTCGCACCGGGAGCCAACCAGATGACTGGGGCTCGTTCGAGCCCGGCTGGTTCGCCAGAGGCGTGTACTTGGACACGTACCATCTGGAGATGTCGCAGCTCGCGGAGGCGTGGGGCATCGTCGTTAGCCCGCAGTCGCGGGATGAGCGGCTGGAGCAGTTGCCGCGGTTGCTCGGGAACTCCCTGAGCGCTCGCCGGGAACTGGAGCCGCTCCCAGTCCGCACCAGCGAAGGGCTGACTTGGGAGAATCGGCCGTTCACACTGCGGGCGTATCTCTGGCAGAGAGTGTTCTGGATACTCGGGCGGGAGGGGCTTGATCGCCAGCTATGCAAGTACTGCGGGATCGAGTTCCATCTGACGCGTCACCGGGGCCCACAGACCACATACTGCGACGTGCATCGCGCACCGCGATACCGGGTGGCAGTCCATCGCGGAACGGCCCCAGCCCTGCGTGGTCGGTCCGACCCCGCACCGTTCACAGATGCGGTCGGGTGAAGTAGAGGCGCCGGGCGGCGCATTCGCTTGGTGCATGCGGCGGCTCGTGTCGTATTCCCGCGCGGCCCTTGCGCAGCCGGCGGGGTGACTGCGATATTGCGGCCGTCGCGTGCGAAGACGCGCTGCGATCGAGGTTACCGTGAGACTAGACGTTGTCGCTCAGAGCCTGCTTGATGAGTTCTTCCGCACCCGCCTCCTTGAACTTGGGCAACCCAAATCCGCGGGGTTGCTCCGTCGCCGGTCGATCATCGAGGGGCCGGCGTTTCACCAGGCTTTCGGTGACACCGTTCGCCTGGCACTGGCCTTGGCCGCCACTGATCGAGAGCAGGCCATCGAACTCGCTCGCAGTGATTACGGATTGGACGACGATGCCGACCTTGACGCATGGCTCCGAACCGCCGAGGAGCGGGCCGAACGCAGGATTCAAGGCTTGAAAGAAGTGTCCCCGATCTGGCTCCGGTTCGTCTCAATCGCCGCGACTCCCCCAGGCGGCGGTGAGGTTCAGGTCATTGGCTGGGTGCCCGAAGAGTTGGACCTCGCCACTGCGGACTCGGCGCTCGACCACGCCCGCGGCGCATATACGTCCGCGCTCGGCTGGGCGTTGCGACGCCCTCTGAGGGGTCGAGAGGCGTTCGCTCGAGGCACGGTGTCCGGCGAGGAGGATGACGAGCTGGAGTTCCACGCGTTTGCGACCATGTCCCAGCGAGTGCTTGAGATCTACCGGGGGGCCAGTTGAGGAACTGGGGTCCGCAAGCGCGGCGGGGGGTGGGTTCGACTCCCATGCACTCCCGCCACCAGGACCACCCGCACACAGATAACGACCGGCGGCGGCTAGACTGCCGAGAGACCGGGTTGTGCTTCTGGGTCTGCGCGGAACTGGCGCGGGAGGAGCACGACCGTCCTGCTGTTGTAGCGGGAGCCAATCTCAGGCCCGTACGGGGTGGAGGACGGCTCCCTCAACCGCTGGAAGGCCAACTTGCTCACGCGTTGCCCATCAGCGAGGGCGAACGGTACGTCGTGGGCACGCACTTCGAGCACCGCGTATGCACCCTGGTCGCCGCCGGGTCTCTCCCCGAAGCCGGGATCGAAGAATCCTGCATAGTGGGTCCGCAGCTCACCGGAGGAAGGGTCGAATGCGACCATCTCCGCGGCGAGATGTCGCGGGATTCGTACTCGTTCCCGGGAATACAGCAAGTAGAATTCTTCCGGCTCCAGGACGAGGACGCCCCCTGCCTCGCTCCTAACTGGCTCCCAGAAGTCCTTGTGGTCGTACTCGCCCTGGGCTGTCACGTCGAGCAACCTGCTGTTCTTCTTCGCGCGATAGCCTACGATTCCGTCCGGCAACATGTCCCCGGACAGGTCGACGCTCAAGAAGAGACCATGGCGGACCCGAACATCTTGAAGGGGGACGGGGTCGCTTCCGCTGTAGAGAAGCGGGCTGTTCTTGTGCGCATCGACCAACTGGATGTCATCCAGGTCGGGATCGTCCGTGAACAATCGCAGCTGGCTCAGGGCGAGGCCTTCCGCGACTTTGATTGTGAACGAGCGAGGGACAACTTCCAGGTAGAGGGGGCCTCGATACCCCGGGGCCACGTCGTCAAAGTGCTCGCCCCCATCGGTGACCATTCGCGTGAAGATGTCCAGCCGGCCGGTGGAGCTACGAGGGTTCACCCTGGCTCGCACGCTCGGCGGCAAGTTCAACTCTTCGAGCAGCGGGATCAAGTAGGGCCGATTGCGGTCGAGCACGGCGCCGTTGGTGAGGTCGAGCGTGCCCATCGTGTAGTCGGGGAGTACCTCTTCAACTCGCCGGTTGCCGGGGAGAAAGCTGCACCGTAGACGGTAGGCGATTGGGCCGAGCCGGAGGTCGAGGCTCGCCGGCTGGAAACTCTGGTCAGGGATTGGGGACGACGCGGTGACAATGCGCTGCTCGACCGCGGCGCGAAGTTGCTGAACTGGCCAGGCAGACCCTTCAACAAGCTGGCGCCGCAGATGGTCACTTCCGCCGGATGCCTCCGGGAACCCGCCCTGGTCCGCCCGGGGGCCGGCCGTAGTATCGGACATAGCAGTCGAGGGTGCAGAAGACTCCATCGGCTAGCCTCCCCGTTCCGATGCCCGCCCCCGGTCGAATCTCGGCCCCGCAGACGGGGCACTCACCTTTCGCAAGGCGTTCGGCGAGGCGTTGGTCATCCACCCCAGGCCGAGAGCGTAAGGGCCGTAGACGCTTGCGGCAAAGTTCGATCTCGGCGCGCCAGTCGAACCTGAAGGGTAGCCCCCATTATGACGTGGTGCCGTGGGCTGGGGCGAATTCCCCTCCAGCATTCGACGCGTTGCCCGGATTACGGCGCGCGGTGGGCCATCGCTTGCCAGACGGGGAGGATCGCGGCGGCAATCTTGCGGGCGTACCAGGCGTGGCCTTCTTCGCTGGTGTGGAGACGGTCGCCTTTCCTCCAGAAGTCGATGCTCTCGCGCGGGTTGGCGGGGTCCGCGGCGACGTAGGTGACGTGGAGCGATTCGCAGAGGGCGCTGACCCCCTGGTGAACGAAGGCGATGGCGCCGGGCGGGGCGCTGCTCCACGATGACGGCACGAGTTGGCCCTGGACGATGAGGCCCGCGCCTTCGTGGCGGACGATCCTGCGGACGCAGGCTTCGACGGTTTCGCAGACTTCGGCGGGCGTGAAGTAGTGGGCGCCGCCGATGGTCCTGAGCGCGACCCTGCGGCCGAAGTGGAACACCCGGGTCTTCACGATCCAGGGAGTTCGCCCCGCGCGGAGACCGGCCCGGCTGATCCGCTTCCCCACGCTCCCAAGCTTCCGCTCGAAGAGGAGCGGCACGGAGGCGTACAGGTACCAGAAGCCGTTCATCTGAAAGAGGACGATGTCGGGCGAGTAGCGCTCCATCCAGCCGTCGATGATGTCGGGGAGCTGGGGGGAGGGCCAGATGACGCGGGGGATGATCTCGACCGTTTCGCTGGCGGCGGCTTCGAGCAGCCTGGCCGTCTGGCGGGAGGTGCGCACCTCGTCGGGGATGTCGCCGTGGACTTCGTCGCTGTTCGTGAGCCAGAGGACCTTCATTGCCGGGAGTCTACGCAATCTCGTCGGCGGGGAGTGATGGCGCCGCGCGTGAGCCTCGCCGGGAGTGTCTGGTACACTCGGCGGTGGAGAGGTGTCCGAGTGGTTGATGGTGCCGCTCTCGAAAAGCGGTGTGGCGCAAGTCACCGGGAGTTCGAATCTCCCCCTCTCCGCCACGAATCACCTGCGGGGCCAATGGCCCCGGGAGATGACGACGAGACCCGCCCCCGAGGCGGGTTTCGCGCTTACTGGAGGACGGCCGGGAGCGGCCCGGCAGGCACGCTGACGCGGAGGGCGCGTGGCCGGACGGTGAGCCTGACCGGGGTCTCGCCCGCGGTGTCGCCGTCGAGCTGGATTGGGAAGCCGGGGGTTTCGAACGCGATTTCGGAGCCGCGGTCGACGACGGCGGCGCGGTCGCCTTCGAGGGTGTGGCGAAGGGTCTTCCAGGCGAGGCGGGCGCCGTCGCCGGGGCGTTCCGGACAGAGGGCGTAGAGGTCGAGGAGGCCGTCCTTGGCGGAGGCGCGGTCGGCGATTTCGACGACGCCGCCGTAGAGCCGGGTGTTCCCAACGAGCATGACCGCGAGCGGGCGCTCGTATTCGCGGGTGCTCCCGCCGTCAGCGACGGACCATTGCGCCGGGGACGGCCTGAGCGATGGGAGCATCCGGGCGGCCTGGACGACGTAGGCAAGGGCCCCGGTGTGGCGCTTGAGGGCGAGGGAGACGCGCCCGGCGATGGCGGCGTCCCAGCCGATGCTGGCCATGAGGAGGAAGACGTCGTCCCCCGCGCCGCCGAGGTCCATGTCGATGACCTGGCCGCTGAGGTGGGCATCGAAGGCAGCGCGGAAGCCCCGTGGGATGCCGGCTTCGCGGGCCCAGACGTTGGCGGTGCCGCCGGGGATGGCCGCGAGGACGGTGGCGGTGCCGGCGAGTTCACGGGCGGCGAGGCGAAGGGCGCCATCGCCACCGGCCACGAAGACGACGCCGTCACCCGCGGCGGCGGCCCTGCGCGCTTCAGCCGACATCTCTTCCACGGAGGCGGCGACGGCGAGCCGGGCTTCGACCCCACGCCGGCGGACGTACCGCAGCGCGGCTTCGGCGTCGAACCGGCGGGCGACGATGCCGCGGGCGCGGGGGTTCACAAGGACCAGGCCGCGCTGCAGGTTGGGTGCAAGCATGCCGTCACGCTACCACAGGGCCGGGGCGCCGCTGAACCGTAGGCGGGCTATCCGGTAGGCTTGGCGGCACAGATCACCCTTCCGGAGCGTCGTTTGCTGCCCGTCAAGAGAGTCGACCACATCAGCATGGCCGCCGCCGACTGGCGCGCCCAATCCTCGAAGCTGGAGCGGCTGCTCGGCTTCAAGTTCCTCCACAACTGGGAGGGAAAGGAAGACGCGCCGTTCGAAGGCTGCGTCAGCCAGGTGCGCGGCACCGGGATCGAATTCGAGATCATGTCGCCGTGGGACGGGAAGGGCTTCGTCCAGCAGTACCTGGAGCAGCAGGGGCCGGGGCTGCACCACATCACGGTGGAAGTGGACGACATCCACGCGGCGGTGGCGGAACTCGAACGGCTGGGGATCAAGCCGTTCGGGGGCATCCAGGACGACGGGATGTGGCACCTCACCTACATCCACCCGAAGGACAGCGGCGGCATTCTCTGGCAGTTGTTCGTGGCCCACCGCCAGCCGCCGCCGGCCGACCGCAACGCTGGCGGGGGCGTCGTAGGACTGAAGCGCGTCGACCACGTCTCGATGGCGGTGGCGGACCTCAACCGGCAGGTCGAATGGCAGGCGCGGGTCTTCGGGATGGAAGAACTCAGCCGCTGGCGCGACGACGACCTCCAGTATGAGGGGGTCGTGATGAGCATGCCCGGGAGCCTGCTGCAGTTCGAGATTGTCGCCCCGACGGCACCCACGAGCTTCGTCCAGAAGTTCATCGACACCCGCCGGGCCGGGATGCACCACATCTGCTGCGAGGTGGAGTCGGTCGATGCGGCCGTGGCGGCGCTGAAGGCGGAAGGGATCGAACCGTTCGGCGGCATCCAGGGCGGCGAGGGCTGGCACCGTCACACGTTTATCCACCCGAAGGACAGCGGCGGGGTGCTCTTTCAGTTGTTCGAAGAGTAGCGGCGAGGGCAGGCTAGAGCCCCGGCGGTCGCGGTATACTCGGGCGGTGACCGGAACTGCCTCTCCTCCGCCTCTGCCTCCCTTCGCCCACGGCGTCGACGGGTACCTGACGCTGCACGGGCTGCGGCACCATTACATCCGTTGGGGCGACCCCGGCAGGGACCCGATCGTGTTGCTCCACGGGCTGATGAACAACGCCCGCTACTGGGAGAACGTGGCGGGGAAGTTCCTGCCAGAGCACTGCGTCTATGCGCCGGACCTTCGCGGCCACGGCGAAAGCGAGCATGCGCCCGGCGGCTACCTGGTCTGGGCGTTCGCGATGGACCTTCGGGAGATGGTCCAGGCGCTCGACCTGGAAGGCTTCGACCTGGTGGCGCACAGCATCGGCAGCCGGATCGCGATGGCCTACGCGCGCGACCATAGCCATCGCTTGAACCACCTGGTGCTGGCGGACATGGGGCCGCAGATGGCCGACGCTGGCGCGCGGGGCATCCGCAAGAGCACCGGCGGGGCACAGCGGGCCCCCGGCTTCGCGACCGAAGCGGAAGCGCTGGAACACTTCGCCCAGATGTACCCGGGGCAGCCGCAGGAGTTCCTGATGCGGCAAATGGCGGCTTCGCTGGTGCTGGACGAAGCGACCGGGAACCTGGTCTTCCGCTTCGACCCGTCCATTCACCAGGCGACGGGGCGGGGGGCGATCGTCGAGATCCCGTACCTGTGGGAGAGCCTGGAGCACATCAAGTGCCCGACGCTGGTGATCCGGGCGGAAAAGAGCAAGGTGCTCTCGCGGGAGATCGCGGACGAGATGGTCCGGCGGCTGCCCCACGGGACGTTCGTGGAGATCCCGGATGCGGGCCACCAGGTGCCCCTCCACCAGCCCGACGCCTTCGCCGCCGCCGTCCGGGACTTTCTGGCGACGTAGGCTTTGCTCCCGGGGGTCGATGGCGCTTGCCCGGCTGGCCCGGCGGTGGTTCGCTACAGGGGATGGCCGGGACAACTGCGAAGGAAGCGCCCGAACTCGTCGGGACGGCGGGGTATGTCTCGCCGTACCCGTATCTCGACCGCCTCCAGGAGAAGATGGAGGAGCGGCTCGACCGGAAGGTCCCGGCGACCGGCCGCTACTGCGGGTTCTGCTACGGCCGCCTGCGTGCGGACGATGCGGCCTGCGGGTTCTGCGAAACGGCGGTGGCTTCGGTCCCAACCGTGGGCGAAATCCCCCAGGACGTGCTGCAGGCTTACCGGGCGAAGCAGAAGACGGAGGCGACGTGGGTCCACAGCGGCGCCTTCTTCGGGCTGATCATCGCGGCGGTGCTCTTCATCGTCCTGGTGATCTGGGGGCCGGGGCCGCTGGGACACCCGGCGGTTGGCTTCGCGGTCCTCATCGGCGGCGGGTATGTGCTGGCACAGGTGTTCGGCACGTTCCTCGGGGCGCAGGTCGGCTACCGGAAGGGCGCGAGGAAGCGAGACCGGATGTGGGCAGCGTTCATGGACGCGCGCGCCCGCGACGCGATCGCCGGCCGCTAACGTCCCCGCACCCACGCCGCGCCATCCGTAGCCCGACTGCCAGGGAGGGCTGTGCGAACGCTAGCCCCGCTGGACGCCCGACTGCAGCAGCACCCCGTTGTGGATGAGGAAGCTGCGGATGGTGTTGCCCCACTTCGCCTGGCGGATGCGCGAACCCTCGATCGTCTCCTGCCAGGCGTTGATCGCGTCCGCGTAGCGGGTGCGCCCTTTGATGCGGATGCGTTTCTGCCCGTCCTTGATCATCGTCGTCTCTTTGATCATCTGGTCGGGGTCGCGGTTCATGAGGCGGCAGAACACCTCCAGGATCGGCAGGCGTTCCGGGTCGTCGGTGGCGGGGTCGCCGCCCCAGTGGCTCTGGAGGCCCTCGATCCAGGACTGGACGGTGGCGTAGTCGAGCATGGGGCGGAGGATGACGGGCGCTTCGGCTTCGCTTTCGGTTTCGTTCGCCATCCCTACATCGGGAGTCCGTATTTTTCGGCCAGGCGCTTGATCTCGGCGATGCGCGCAGGGTTGTTGGGCGTGGCCGGCTCCTGGATCATCTTCGCCGCCTTCAGATCCTCGACCACCTTCGGGTCGCGGGCGAACGGCTTGCCGTACGAGCCCTCGTAGTAGAGCTCTTCGAACGGCGGCCGCGGGCGCTGGCCGCCGCCGTCCCACGACTCCGCCGGGTAGCCGACGAGGATGGTGGGCATCGGGATCCATTCGTCCGGGACGTTGAACACTTCCTTCAGCGTGGCGCCGTTCAGCGTCACCATACAGACCGCCAGCCCCTCATCGACGCCGGTGAGCAAGGCCTGGGAAACGGCCATCCCGACATCGAAGGTGGAATAGATCGGGTACCCCGGGCCCTCGGTCATGGGCTTGAGGATCTGCGGATAGACGAAGTCGTCGACGAACTTGTGGCTCCAGCCGTGGGTGGGCGCCAGGGCGCCGACGTCCACGAGTTCCTTCAGCCGCGACCCCTGGATTTTGTTGACGATGCTGAGGTCGTTGAACCAGTGGATGTGGACGGGCGCCATTTCGACGTTGAGCGCGGCGACCGGCGTCAGCAGCCGCTGGAGCTGGTCCTTGGTGAGGTCGTCGCGAAAGCTAACGACGGCGCGCGCCCACTGGGCATTGACGGCGCAGGAAGAGAGACGCGCCGCCTCCAACATCTTCTGAATCTTCTCGCGTTCGACGGGCCGATCGGGCTCGAAAAAGCGGATGGAGCGACGACGGCCGACGACTTCCTTGAACTCCACGGCGAACCTCCGGTGTCCTGATTGGGCGCATCATCGTCCCGGCGGGATGGCGCGTCAACGAAGCGAGGAAGCGGTGTGCCGCTGCGCCACGGTTCTCAGCCGCGCACGTCGATCGGGTGCCCCGGGATCCCTTCCGTGAGCAGCGGGCCCACCAGCCCCGGGAGGCGCCGCGGGGAGAACAGGTCGCCCGATGCCGTCAGCTCGGGCACCGTCCACCAGCGGTGTTCCGCCACCATCTCGACCTCTTCGTCGGTCCAGCCGCCGCGATGGATGACGGCGGTCTCGGCCCTGGCAAGGAAGAACCGCGCCTGGACATGCACCCAGCGGTCCTGCCAGGGCACCAACGCGTCGCCCGTCCAGACGCATGGCCCGAGGGGGACGCCGGCCATCCCCGTCTCTTCGCGAAGCTCGCGGAGCGCGCACTCCTCGTAGGTCTCCCCGGGCTCCGCCCCGCCGCCGACCGTGAACCAGACTTGCCTTCCGACGTCGCGGTCCGGGTGGGCGAGCCGGAAGAGCAGCAGGCGGTCGGCGCGGTCGAAGAGCAGCACCCGGCCCGACCGGCGAATGATCGGGTCGTGCTGCGAGAGGCCCGAGCCCGGCGCGGCACCCATCAGCGTCCCCGCCTTCTACCCGTAGACCAGCGTGCGGTCGATCATCGAACGGCTGATGACGACGCGCTGCACCTGGCTGCTGCCTTCGACGATCATCAGTTGGCGGGCGTCGCGGTAGTGGCGTTCGAGGGGGTGGTCCTTCATGTAGCCCTGGGCGCCGAGCACCTGGAGGGCGTCGAAGGCTACCTTGTTCGCCATCTCGGTCGCGTAGGCCTTCGCGATCGAAAGGTGGTGGGCGTATTCGCGTGTGTACTTGCCCTGGTCCACGAGCCAGGCGGCTTTGTAGACGAGGTTGCGGGCGGCCTCAATTTGGATGGCCATGTCCGCGAACATGAACTGGATGGCTTCGAAGTCGATGACGGCGCTGCCGAAGGCCTTGCGTTCGCGGGCCCATTCGAGGGCGTAGCTGGCGGCCCCTTCGGCCAGGCCCACGCCGCGCGCGCCGACGGTTGGCCGCATGCTGTTGAGGGTGAGCATCGCGTGGTTGAAGCCGTTGCCTTCGACCCCGCCGAGGAGGTTCTCCGCCGGGACGCGCACGTCGCTGAAGCTGAAATGGGCCGTCGGGATGCTGCGGACGCCCATCTTGTCGTCCGTGCGGTCGATGCGGACGCCGGGCGCATGGGCGTCGACGACGAAGGCGCTGATGCCCTTCGCCCCGGGGCCGCCGGTCCGGGCGAACACGGTGAGGTAGTCGGCGACGGTGCCGCCGGAGATGTAAACCTTGTTGCCGTTGAGGATGTAGTCGTCGCCGTCGCGGGTGGCGCGCGTCTCAAGGTTGGCGGCGTCGGAGCCGTGGTCCGGTTCCGTAAGGCAGAAGGCGCCTTTCGTCTCCCCGGTCGCGGCCTGTGGGAGGTAACGAAGCTGTTGTTCTTTCGTGCCGCCGAAGACGATTGGGCGGTTGGGAAGCCCGCTGAGGACGAGCATGAGCCCGGCGCCGCATTCGTACTTGGCCACCTCTTCGATGGCGAGGCAGATGGGGAGGATGCCGTTGCCGGTGCCGCCCATGTCTTCCGGGATGGCCATCCCCAGGAGGCCGGCCTTCTTGAAGGCTTCGAAGTAGTCGTGCGGGTATTCGCCAGTCTCGTCGAGTTCTTTGGCCCGCGGCGCGACCACCTCGCGGGCGATGCGGCGGGCGGTGTCCTTGATCAGGCGGTGCTCTTCAGAGAGTTCGAAGTCCATGGCGGCGCTCCGGGCGGTGGATGTGGGGCCAGTGTAGGGGGTGCGGGGGCCAGCTTCGAGGTCGATGGGCGTCCGGCGCTCGATCGCCCGGTGGTGCGCGCTGGCGGTTCGGGCGAAGATGCGGTGGTGACGACGGAGACCTTCGCTGGCGACTCCCTGGCCGGGCGGCTGGCCGGGATCGTGGGCGCCGCGCACGTCCTGCTCGACGCGGACCTCCGCGCGACTTACGAAACAGACTGGACTCGCCGGTTCTCGGGGAACGCGCAGCTGGTGGTGCGCCCCGCTTCGACCGATGAGACGGCGGCCGTGCTGCGGGAGTGCGCGGCGGCTGGGGTGGCGGTCGTGCCGCAGGGCGGGAACACGGGCCTCGTCGGCGGGGGAGTGCCCCGCGGCGGTGAGGTGGTGTTGAGCACGCGGCGAATGCAGGAACTGGGGCCGGTCGACACGGTAGCGCGGGAGGTCATCGCCGGGGCCGGGGTGACGCTGGCGCAGCTGAATGACCATGTCCGTCCCCGCGGGCTGCGGCTCGGGGTGGACCTTGCGTCACGGGACAGCGCCACCCTCGGGGGCATGGCCGCGACGAACGCCGGGGGGATCAACGTCCTCCGTCACGGGATGATGCGCGCCCAGGTGGCGGGGCTGGAAGCAGTGCTCGCGGACGGCCGCGTGGTCAGCCGACTCACCGGCCTGAAGCGCGACAACACCGGCTACGACCTCGTGGGCCTGCTCGCAGGGAGCGAAGGGACGCTCGCGGTGCTGACGCGGTTGCGCCTGCGGCTGGTACCGTCGTTCCCGAAGGTCGCGGTGGCGCTGATGGGGATGCCGGACGTGGCGGCGGCCGTGGAAATCGCCGCGGCGGTGCGCGCCAGCCTACCCTCGCTGAACGCGGCCGAGGCCTTCTTCGCCCCCGGTCTCGATCTGGTCTGCCGCCACACCGGGCTGGCGGCGCCGTTCGCGACCCAGTATCCGGTGTACCTGCTGCTGGAGGCGGCCGACCTGGCGGACCCCGCACCCGCGTTGGCCGAGGCGCTGGCGCACGTCGACGCCCCGGATAGCGCCTTCGCGACCGAGCCGCGGGAGCAGGCGAGGCTCTGGGCCTACCGGGAACGGCACACGGAGGCGATCAGCAAGGAAGGCGTGCCCCACAAGCTCGACGTAGCGCTGCCGCTGGCATCCCTGGCCGAGTTCGTGGAGCGCGTCGAACGGGCGGTCACCGACGCCGACGCGGGGGCCCGGGCCATCCTCTTCGGGCACATCGCCGACGGCAACCTCCACGTGAACGTCCTTGGCCCGGGACCGGACGACGAGCGCGTGGACGAGGCCGTGTTGCGGCTCGTGGCTGACATGGGCGGGTCGATCAGTGCCGAGCACGGGATTGGCGTTGCGAAGACGAGGTGGCTCCACCTCACGCGCTCCGCGGCGGACATTGCTGCGATGAAGGCGGTGAAGGCCGCGCTGGACCCCGCGGGGATCCTCAACCCGGGCGTCATCTTCGGCGACTGACCCCCGCGGCCCCGGCCGGGCGGGCGTATCATCGACGCGATTGCTACGGGGGACATGGAGATGCGGATTCAGGGTATCGAGATCCCGGTCGCGGACGTGGACCGGGCCTATCGCTTCTACGCGGAGATCCTCGAGTTCCCGGTCGTCGGCCGCTTCGGGGACGAGATGGCCACCTTCTTCCTCGGCGACGTTCACGGCGGGATGGTCAACCTGGTGAAGTCGCCGGGCGCCGTCGGTGGGGGCGGCCCCCGCCTCCTGCTCTCGGCCGAAGGAAGCATCGAGGAGACGCGGGCGCGGCTCGAAGCGAAGGGCGTCGTCTTCCCCGGCCCGGCGGACCACAACGTCTTCGGGCCGATCGCGTACTTCCTCGATTCGGAAGGCAACCGCCTGGCGCTGTTCGACCATCAGTTCCGGCCCCGGCTCCAGCAGCAGGGCCGCCAGTCGAACGCGGAACTGGGGACGCGGCTCGGGGAGATGGAGGCGCGGACGTTCGCGGTGATCGAGGGGCTGAGCGAGGAGCAAGCAGCGTATCGCCCCGCCGCCGGGGAATGGCCGATCCTCGGGCACCTGGCGCACATGGTAGACACGCTGGATTCGTGCGGCACCGTCGCGGGGGAACTCGCGGAAGGCCGCCAACCGCCGCGCGACCGGCTGCTCCAGAAGGAGTACGCCCTTGCACCGCTGGGCCCGATGACGGACGGCCTGCGGGAGGCCTTCGCGGGCGCACAGGCCTGGCTGGCGGACCTCCCGGCAGCGAAGGACGGCGGGGCGATGCTCCGGCATGGCGTCTTCGGCCAGTTGAACCACCGGGAGTGGGCGGCGTTCATGCTCTTTCACGTCGGGATGCACGTGGGCCAGGTGCAGACGATCAAAGAGGGTGCACGCTTCCCCCCGGCGGTCCGCTAAGGGAACACACGCGCGCGCCGGAGTTGGCTATACTCCGGGCGCCGGGGAGGGATTGGCTATGACATACGAGAACCTGCTAGTGGAACGGCGCGGGGCACAGGGCGGCATCCTCTGGGTGACGTTCAACCGGCCGGAAAAGCTCAACGCCCTGAGCATGCCGATGTTCGCCGAACTGGAAGACCTCTTCCGCGCGACCCGCAAGGACCGCTCGGTGCGGGTGGTCGTGATCACTGGCGCCGGGCGGGGGTTCTGTGCAGGCGCCGACTTCAGCGGCAGTGCGGCGGCAAGCACCGCGGCCCCTACCGAGCCGCCGGCCATCGACCTGGAGGGCAGCCGATTGCACTTTCGCGGCGAATCGGAGGCGTACATCGCGCTCAAGCGGCTGGAGGTGCCGGTCATCGCCTCGATCAACGGGGTCTGCGTTGGCGCCGGGTTTGACCTCGTGGCGCACTGCGACATGGCGGTGGCCTCGACGGCGGCGCGGTTCCAGGTGGCCTACGTGAAGCGCGGGCTCTTCGCGGACCTCGGCGGCTTCTGGAGCCTTCCGAAGATCATCGGCTGGCGCAAGGCGATGGAGCTGATGATGACCGGCCGCTTCATGCCGGCGGAGGAAGCCCACGCTGCCGGGCTGACGAACTACCTGGTCGCGCCGGACCAACTGGAAGCGAAGACGATGGAGTTGGCGGTGGCGGTGGAGGCGGGACCGCCGATCGGCCAGAAGCTGGGGAAGATGCTTGCTCAGAAGACGGCGAACATGGACTTCGAAAGCGCGCTCGAACTTTCGGGGACGGCGCTGAGCGTGATTGAGCCGTCGTTCGACCGCAAAGAGGGAGTGCGGTCGTTCGTGGAAAAGCGCGAGCCGCGGTTCGAAGGCCGCTGAGAGAGGAAGACACGGGAATGACGCTCGAAGGGAAGGTTGCGCTCGTCACGGGGGCGAGCCGCGGGATCGGCGAGTACATCGCTTACCACCTGGCGCGGGCTGGCGCGGCGGTCGCCATCGCCGCCCGGACCGAAGAGGTGAAGGACCCGCGCCTGCCGGGGACGATCCATTCGGTTGCGAAGGCGATCGAGGCGGCGGGCGGACGGGCGCTGGCCGTGAAGATGGACATGCGCGAGCCGGACGAGATCGCGGCGGGCGTGAAGATGACGGCGGAGCACTTCGGACGGCTCGACATCGTCGTGAACAACGCCGCGATCCTGGTGCCCGGGACGATCGAGTCAATCCAGCCGCGGCACATCGACCTCATCTGGCAGGTGGATCTGCGGGGGCCGATCTTGCTGATGCGCGAGGCGGTCCCGCACCTGCGTGCGGCCGGCGGCGGGCACATCATCAACATCTCCTCGGTGGCGGCGGTGTTCCCCGGCCCCGGGCCGTACGCTCAGCCGCGCAAGGGGGGCGCCTTCTACGGGATGATCAAGGCGGGGCTGGAACGGCTGACCCAGGGGCTGGCAATGGAGTTGCAGGAGGACGCAATCGGCGTGAACGCGCTGTCGCCCCAGGGCCGAATCCGGACGCCGGGCAACATGTTCGCCCAGAACGACCCGGCCAACCCGAACCTGGACTTCGAGCCGGCGGACTCGATGGGCAAGGCGGCGCGCTGGATCTGTGAGCAGCCCGCGACCTACACCGGGCACATCCTCTTCGACGAAGACCTCTGCCGGGAGCGCGGGCTGTAGCGGCAGCTCAGGGGTCGCGGTAGACCTCGCGGCGGTGGCCGGCGTCGATGACGACTACCGTGACGATGGCATCTTCGATGTCGTAGATAACGCGGTAGTCGCCCACGCGAATCCGATAGCGCACCTGGTAGCCGCGCAGCTTCTCCACGCCCGGAGGCCGCTGCACCGCACGGAGGCCCTCGACGGCCCCGCCAATGCGCTGGCGGACACCGGCGGGCAGTTTCTTGATTGAGCGGGCGGCGTGGGGGGTGATGCGGAGGCGATAGGTCGCCACGCTAGAGCGGGTCCTCTCCTGCGAGGATCCGCTCGCGAACGTCGTCCCAGTTGAGGAGTTTCAATTCCGGGTCAGCCATGATCCGGTCGGCCTCGGCGCCGTCGAGTTCGTCTTCCAGGCGGCGGAGTTCTTCGAGGCGGTGGTAGTCGTCCATCGACACGATCGCCGCGAGGGGGCGGTTGCGACGGGTGACGACGATGGATTCGTGGGTATAGGCGACACGGTTGAGGGCGTCGGCGAGTTCGTCGCGGGCGGCGGTCACGGAGATCTTGTTCACGGGGCGTACCTGCTGTACGAGATGTACAGACTGTACCACATCGTTACTTCGGCCGGCGGAAGAGGCCTTCCTGCGCGACGGAAGCGACGCGCACCCCGGCGGGCGAATACATGCCGCCCCAGATGAGGCCACGGGCGGAATGGGCGACGGGGCTATCGGTGCTGTACAGCAGCCAGTCGTCGAAACGCGGGGGATGATGCCACCAGATGGTGTGGTCGAGGCTGGCGGTGGCGCCGCCGGGTTGCCACATGCCGAAGGCCGTCGCCACCGTGGCGATCATGCCGCTGTCGCTGTAGTAGGCCATCGTGGCGGCGTGGATGAGCGGATCGTCCGGCAGGGGGAGGGCGGGTTTGCCCCAGACGGCGCGGTGGGGGAGGCGTTCGCTGAGCGGCGGCCTCGGCCCCGTTTCCGCCGAGCGGATGTCGATCGGGTTCACCCAGCGGCGATGGAAGCGCTCGCGCTGCTGTTCGGGGGCGCGTCCCAGCGTCTCCCACCAGCTCGGCTGGGCCTCGGGTGCGGGTGCTTCCGGCATCGGTTGCTGGTAGCTGATCCCGTCTTCGGGCGTGGTGAAGCTGAAGGACGCTTCGAAGATCATGTCGCTGCCGTCCTGGATGGCGCTGACCCGGCGGCCTGTGAAGTTGCGCCCGTCACGGATGCGTTCGACGACGTATTCCACCGGTTTGGCGGGGCGCCCGGCGCGGAGGAAGTAGGCGTGCATGGAGTGGATGACGCCGGTGTCGACGGTGCGGCCCGCGGCCATGACCGACTGGGCGAGGATGAGCCCCCCAAAGAGGCGGCCTTCTTCCTGTTCCGTGACGGCTTCGAAGCGGTCCGGAGCCGTGGGCTTGAGCGTGAGGACGCGCAGGAGGTGCGTCATTGCGGCTGTTTCGGGCATGAGCGTGGCAGAGTCACCGGCGGGCGCCGGCACCGGTCCTTTCGTCAGGAGGTAGGCAGTGTGTCCATCCTAGCGGGGTTCGTGGCGGGGTAAAGCAGCAGCGATGCTGGCGACCCAGGCACGCTGCTCGTTCGTGTCGGGCACGGGGATGCCGCGGGCTTCGCGGATGGCGGGCCAGATCTGGTCGGGATGGTGACCGAGCAGGACCGAGACGGCGGCGATGATGGTCGGGGAGCGGCCCTGGCCGGCCCAGCAATGGGCGGCGACGGCGCGGCCCGTCCGTGCGGCTTCGACGAGGCGGGCGAGGATTGGCAGGGCCACCTCCAGCGGGGGAGTGCCGAGATTGGCGATGGGGAAGCGGACGAACTCGAGGCCGGCGTCGACCGCGTGCTGTTCTTCGTCGAGGAGGGAAAGGTCGCGTTCCTCCTTCGGCTGGAGGGCGGAGACGAGGATGTCGATGCCGCCGCGCCGCAAGGCGGCGAGGTCGTCGCCGAGCCAGGCGCCGCCCCGGGGCCGTTCGACGACCGCGAGGCGGACGGAGTCGAGCGGGACCCAGAAGATGGCGGTCACGGGGCCCCCGCTCGCCCCGCGGCGTGAGCGCCGGCGATGCGGCCGAAGACGGCGCCACGGATGACCGAACTGGCGCCGGGGTAGTTGTAGTAGAAGATCTCGCCGATGGTTTCGCCAGCGGCGTAGAGGCCTTCCATCACCTGCCCGCGGGTGTCGATGACCCGGGCCGAGGGGTCGCACTTCAGCCCGCCGAAGGTGAAGGTGATGCCGCCGGTCACGGGGATGGCGATGTAGGGCGGCTGGTCCAGGGGGAGAGCCCAGTTGCTCTTGGCGGGGGTGATGCCGAGGGTGCGCTTGCCGTCGAGGCGGTCTAGGTCGTAGTCGCCGGGCCGGATGGCGGCGTTGAAGTTGCCGATGGTGTCGAGCAAGTTCTCTGCGGGGATACCCATCTGGCGGGCGAGGTCCGCGAGGCTGGCCGCCTCGAGTGGCGGGCCGACAGGACGCCAGGCGCGGGCGAACTCTTCGCGCTGGTAGGCCTGCTGGTCGAAGATGCACCAGGCTTCGCCCCCGGCCTGTTCGACGATGTGCTTGCTGAACTTGACGTAGGTGTGGTCGCGAAAGTCTTCGCCCTCGTCGAGGAAGCGGCGGCCTTCCTGGTCGACGAAGATGCCCATCTGGTAGTTGTAGAGGGCGGTGACACCGCATTCGATCCGGGGCGAACGGGCGTCGATGACGGCGGAGTGGTAGTCGCCCCACTGGCCGGCTGGCTGGGCCCCGGCGGCGATCGCCATCATCAGTCCTTCGCCGGTGTTGTAGCGGCTGCCACGGAGGATGAGGCTGTCGGCGAAGCGCCCGAGGTGCTGGACCCGCATCTGGACGTTCGCCTGGAAGCCTCCGCAGGCGAGGATGACGCCGCCGGGAGCCTCGATGTCGACGACGCCTTCGGGCGAGGCACAACGGACGCCGCGGATCCGCCGGGCCTCGTCGACGATGAGGTCGAGCGCGCCGGTTTCGTAGCTGACGGGGACGCCCATGCCTTCCAGGCGGCGGTGAAGGAGGTCGACAAGGCCCAGGCCGCCGGACTTCGGGCTGCGGCGGTAGCCAGCCGTGTGGGGGTAGCCGGCCTCCCATTCGAGCCCGAGGCCGGTGAGCCAGTCGGCGGTGGCGCGGGCGTTTTCGCAGAGGGTGCGGATGAGGTCTTCGTTGGCGCGGCCGCGGGAGATGCGCATGAGGTCGGCGAACATCTGGTCGACGGTGTAGTCGCGGGGGCCGAATTCGTCGGCTTCGTGGGGGAAGCGCATCTGGGCGTCGGCGAAGCGAGTGTTGCCGCCGCGGCCGATCCGGGGGGCCTTTTCGAGGAGGACGGGCCTGGTCCCCGCTTCAGCGGCGCTGACGGCGGCGGCGAGGCCGGCAATCCCGCCACCGACGACGGCAACATCGAAGCTGTATCGGGCGATGGCGCCGGGCGCGCCGTGGCTCACGGTCATGGCCAAAGTATAGGGGCGAGGCGCGAAGGCGAACTACGGACCGCGGCGTCGCGGCCGGGCAGCACATAATCGAAAAGGAGGCGGTGGCGGCGCGCGCGAGCTATCGAATCCGGCCGAGACGATAATCGACGGCGTGCATCAACGGTTTGTGAAGCCTCGCTGGACTCGTCATAAGAAGCTATGCAGGGGGTTGGAGTGCGGCTACATTTCGCTGCGTTGGAGGCGGGGTGGTCAGGGGTCCCGCCGGCGGGGAAAGGCTGAAAAGCCTGGAAACGTCGAGGGTCACCACAGGGTTCCGGCCCGGTGGTCGACCTCCCGGACCGGGGCGCTCGCAAGGGCGCAGGGCCGCTCCAGCACGGAAGGCCGCAAGGCAGGCCGTGATGGACGAACCCGGTGGGCCGCAAGGTTCACTACCCGGCAGGGGCAAGGCGACGGACGAGCGCTCGCGAAAGCGGGCCGCATGTGACGAAGCCAGGACGTCTGATTGACGACCTTCAACGAATGAAAGGGGCGCCCTCCCGAGGGCGCCCTTTTCACGTCCGCTTCATTCGGTTGGGGCGAGCATGCTGAGGCAGCGGAGCACGGCGCGGCCTTCGTGGTAGGGGCACTTCCATGGGCCGGCCTTGGGCCCGCGGACCCGGCCATCGGAGAGCACCGTTTCGTGCCAGCCGCCGTGGACGCCGTCTACCTGGCGGTGTGTGATCCAGGCGAGCGCCTGTTCGAAGGCATCGCGAAAGCGGGGGTCGCCAGTCCGGAGCGAGAGTTCGATGGTGGCGTTCAGTGTTTCGGCCTGGACCCACCAGGTACGCGCGCGGCGATCCGGGGGTTGGCCGAGGGGGCCACCGTCGTAGACGCCGCCGCCGCGCCGGTCGAGGCCGCGATCAAGTGCGTTCACCGCCATGGCAGCGGCTACGGGGAGCGTCGAGTCCGCGTCGCCTGTGACGTCCGCCGCATCGAGCAGCAGCCAGGCGCCCTCCAGGTCGTGGCCGTACGAGACCGGGAAGCTGCGCGGGCCGGGGACCGGCTGCCAGTCGGCCGTGAACCGGTCGGTGCAGCCGAGGCCAGGGCCGCGCCAGAAGTGGCGCGCGAAGATCCCGGCGAGCTCGCGGGTCCGTTCCAGCGCGCGGGAATCCCCGGTCAGCCGCGCGTATTCGGCGAAGGCCTCCAGTAGGTGGAGGTGGGTGTTCAGGGTGCGGAGCCCGGCCGGCGTGTTGAGGGCCGAGTTCGTCCCCGGGGGCAGTGGCCGCCAGTCCGCGTCGAACGCTTCCTCATACCCGCCCTCGATGGGGTCGTGGTGGGCGTCGATGCGGTCGAAGAGGGCGCGGGCCATCTCCGCCGGTTCGGCTTCGGCGGAGGCGCGCGCGAAGGCGGAGAGGGCGTAAAGGGCAAAGGAATGACCGCAGAGGTGCTTCTCGGAGTTGGTGACGCGGCCAGAGGGGCCAACCTCCCACCAGTAGCCGCCGGTGCGCGGATCCTGCATGACATCGCGCAGGTAGCGGAAGCCATGGCGGGCGGCTTCGAGGTGTTCGGCACGGCCATAAGGTGAAGCCGCGAGTTCGGAGAAGAACCAGAGCGTCCGGGCCTGGGTGATCAGGCGGCGACGGCCGGGACCGCGGGACCTCCCCCGGCCGTCGTGGTTGAGGTGGTAGCCGCCGTGCTCACGGTCGATGGCGGTGGGCAGCCAGGCGGGGATGATGGTTTCGAGGAGGAGTTGTTCGAGCGCAGCTCGGCAGGCACCATCTCCGCGCGGCGGGGGTGGCAGCGGCGGGAGCCCGGGCCCGGGAAGGTGGATGCGGCGGAGCAGTCTCCCTGCGAGCATCGCCAGATCCTAACGGGTTTGGGCGAACGCGGGCTTTTCCGTTCGGCGGCCGGGCGTAGAGTTCCCGGCACAGTCGCGAACGTCCGGAGCTGCGTGATGGCCAGAGTAGATGTTTCCGCCCCGATGGCGGGTTCGATCAAGGAAGTCCTGGTGGCGGTGGGGGAGCGTGTGGCCGAGGGCCAGGAACTGCTCACCCTCGAATCAATGAAGATGGAGATCCCGGTCGAGAGCCCTGCGGCGGGCACGGTGACCGAAGTGCTGGTGGCCCCGCTACAGACGATCAAAGAGGGACAGGTCCTGCTCCGGCTGGACGTGTGATGGAACCCGGTTCCAGCCCCGAAAACGCGGTCGTGCGAGCTACCGCCGGAGTCGTTCGACACCGGAGTGTGAACGGTGCCCCTTCGCCGGCGGCGAGTCCATCTCAGCGCACGGCGCGGCCGCCATCGACGGGAAGGATGGCGCCGGTGATGTAAGAGGCGGCGTCGCTGGCGAGGAACACGGCGGCGCCAGCAATGTCGTCCGGCGCGGCGAGACGGCCCATCGGGATGTCGGCCAGGAGGCCCTCACCGTGGCGGCTGGCGAAGAGGTCGCTCGTGAAGTCGGTCTCCGTAAACCCGGGGGCGATCGCGTTGACGCGGACGTTGCGGTCGGCCCATTCGAGCGCGAACGCTTTCGTCAACTGGTGGACACCGGCCTTCGTCGCGGAATAGACGGCCAGCCGGTCGAGCGGGAGGATGCCGCCCACCGAACTGACGTTGATGATGCTCCCCGGGCGCTTGGCTTCGAACATGCGCTTCGCGGTTTCGATGCTGGCGAAGTACATGCCGCGAAGATTCACATCGACCACTTTGTCCCATTCCTCGACAGTGACGTGCTCGGCGCGCTTGTAGTAGGGGCTGATGCCGGCGTTGTTGACGAGGATATCGATCGGGCCGAGCTGCCAGCATTCGGCCACCAGCCGGGCGATGTTCGCGGGGTCGGTGTTGTCACAGCGCTTGGCGAGGGCGTTCGGACCGAGCGCCGCGGCCGCCGCCAGCAAGGCTTCTTCGCCGCGGGCGGTGATGATGACCCGGGCGCCGGCCTGCACGAGGGCGGCAGCGATCGCGTAGCCGATCCCGCGCGATCCGCCGGTGACGATCGCGGTGCGGTCCGTGAGGGTGAAAGAGCCTGCCACCCGGCGAAGTCTAGCCGAGGGCGGCGCGGCGCGCAGCCGATCCAGGGACGCCGGCCACGGGTTCGACGGCAGGGAGGAGCATCCGGAAGGTTGTCCCCCTGTCCGGGATGGTTTCGACGTCCATCCAGCCGCGGTGGGCGCGGAGGACGCTGAGGGCGGTCGAAAGGCCGAGGCCGGTGCCCTTGCCCACTTCCTTCGTGGTGAAGAAGGGGTCGAAGATCCGGCTGAGGACCTCCGCGGGGATGCCAGTGCCGTTGTCGACCACGCGGAGGTCGTGGTAGCGGCCGGGGCGGGCATCCGGGTGCGTGGTGCAGTAGGCGGCGTCGATGGTGACGGTGCCGGATGTGACGGTGATGCGGCCGTTCCCGGGCATGGCGTCGCGCGCGTTCACGAGCAGGTTGAGGAGCACTTGCTGAAGGGCCGAGAAGCTGCCTTCGACCGTCGCCGAGGGGTCGGGTGGCACGACGACGAGCTCGATTTGGGGGAGCAGGCCGTGGCGCGCCAGCTGGGCGGTTTCGTCCACGAGACGGGCGAGGGCCAGCGGTTCTCGGTCGGGGATGGCGGGGCGGCTGTATTCGAGCAGGCGGCGGACGAGGTCGGCCCCGCGTTCGCCGGCAGTGGTTGCATCCTGGAGCAGCGGCAGGGCCGGGCTTCCCGGGGGGAGTTCCCGGCCGGCCAGGTAGATGTTGCCGAGGATCGCGGTCAGGAGGTTGTTGAAGTCGTGGGCGATGCCGCCGGCAAGGGTGCCGATGGTTTCCATCTGCTGGGAACGCATCACCTGGGCGCTGAGCTCCCGTTCGGCGGTCACATCGCGCATGATCGCGCCGGCGCCGCCTTCGGTGGGGAAGAAGACGCCCACCATCCGCCGGGGTGCGCCGTGGTGGTCCAGGAGTGAGAATTCGAGGTCGGAGGCGACTCCTTCGATGGCGGTGGCAACGGCTTCCCGCATCGGCGCGCGGTCGTCGAGTGGGAGGCGGGTTGCCCACATCTCCAGGTCCGAGATCTGATTCTGGGTGAGGCCGAAGGCGGTTTCGAGGTACTTGCTGGCGAAGACCGGCACCCGGTTGCGGTCGTAGAGGGCGATGATCGCGGGGGCATGTTCCGAGAGTGCGTCGAAGCGAGACTGGCTGAGACGGGCTCGTTCGAGCGCGGCACGGAGGGCGTCGCTCTGTTCGCGCTCGCGGGCCTCGGATTCGGTGAGCTTGCGGCGAAGGCCTTCCTCCGTCTGCCCGCGGATGGCCGCGAAGGAGCCTGCGGCAAGGATGACGACTGCGTTGAACCCCTGCCCCCAGAACGTGAAGTGGCCTTCCGAGAAATCGAGGGCGACGTGGGAGACCATCGCCAGGGCCGCGGCGGCGACCGCCAGGGAAACGGTGTAGCGCGCGCGGAACATGGCCGCGGCGGTGAAGACGGTGGCGACCGCGAGGGTGGGGATTGGTGAGAATTCGTTGTGATCGAAGCTCGCCGCGGCCATGAGGATACCGATATCGAGCACGAGGACGATGGACCAGGCGCGGAAGAGGCGGGCGTCGTCCCTCCGTGCGCGGGCGAACAGCGACTCTTCGACGAGCATCACGGCGACGAAGCAAAGCAGCCCGGCCCAGGCAACGCCCGCCGGCCCCCTCACCTGCCCGGCAGCGATGTAGACGGCGAACACGGCAACCAGTGCCCATCGCAGGAGCGAGTTTACGGGGTAGGGGCGCAGGGGCGCCGCGCCAAACGCCGGCTCCGCGAGCTCCCAGGTGGACAAGCGCTTCATGTTCGCCCGGACTCCCAGCCGCCGGCACATGCGCCTGCGTTGCAGCGAACGTACCTGCCCGCTATTCGCTAGGGGAATAGGGGGAAACCCTCATAGGGTTGTGATGGCTGGCCATTCCCCGCCGGAACCCCTACCGTTTCGGGATGCACCGGACGATCGACGCCGCCGCGGCCGTCGCCCACCTCACAGCGGCCGATCCAGTGATGGCGCGGGTGACCGCGGCTGCCGGGCCGTTCACGCCACGCTCCGCCGGTGGCGACCCCTTCCGCTCGCTCACGCGCTCGATTGTGTTCCAGCAGTTGAGCGGGAAGGCGGCGGGGACGATCCTTTCGCGGTTCGTGGCGCTGTTCGGGGCGGGCGTGGATTTCTTCCCGGCCCCGGGAGCAGTGCTCGCGAAGGGCGACGAGGAGCTTCGGGCGGTCGGTCTGTCGCGGCAGAAGATCGCTTCGGTGCGGTCGTTGGCGGAGCATTTCGTCGGCGGCGAACTGAGCGCGGAGCACTTCGAGGCATGGGACGACGAGGAGATCATCGGCCACCTGACGCGCGTCCGCGGGATAGGGCGCTGGACCGCGGAGATGTACCTGATGTTCCACCTGGGGCGGCCGGACGTGCTGCCGGTGAACGATGTGGGGCTGAACCGGGCGATCCAGCAACTCTACGGGCTCGATGCGCCGCCGAAGCCGCCAGAGGTGGTGCGGATCGGCGAGCCGTGGCGGCCGTGGGCGACGGTCGCTTGCTGGTACCTGTGGCGAAGCCTGGAGATCGAACTCCCGGGCTGAGCGCGCGCCCGGGCTACAGGGGCAGGCTCAAGGTGACGCGGAGGTAGCGTTCGGACCGTGCCCAGTCGACGCTGCCGCCCACGGCGAGGATGAACTGGCGGGAGCGGAAGAAGGAAAATCCGGCGTCGGCGGCGATCGGCTTTTCGCTGGGGCCGGATGTCCCGCTTTCGAACTGGAGGCGGATGGCCCCGGGAGCGCGGCGGAACGTGAGCCGGACCTGCCCGCTGCCGTCGCCGATGCGGTTCGCGGACTCCGCGAAGCCGGCGATGGCACGGATGACGCGCGGCACATCCCACGCGCCAGCGACGGCGGGCACGGGGCCGGAAACGATCTCGATGGTTGGGGCGACGAGTTCGGCGGCGGCGGCGACGGCGGCATCGAGTTCGCAGGGGCCGGACCCGAGGGGCAGTTTCCCCCGTTCGAGTCGGGACGTTTCCTGGAGGTCGTCGGCGAGTTGCTGGAGCCCGACGATCGAGGCGTTGAGCATCGATACCAGCTCAGGGTCGAGGACGAGTTCGCCCCCGGTGGACTGGCGCTTGGCCAGTTCGAGGACCATCCGGAGAGAGGTCAGGGGAGTCCGTACTTCGTGAGCGAAGGCGCCCATTGCCTCCCTGCGATAGAGCTCCTGGTCTTCCACGCGCTTCCCAACCATTGACACAGCATCCATCTTGCGGATGACGCCGTGGCTCCGGCCTCACCCGCTTTAAGTCGTCTACCGTAATCCTTCGTCCGCAGGTACGAGCGGTAACAGTGTCGTGGAGGGTTGGGGGCGAAAAAAACGTCCGGATGCGAGGTGAGCCTGGTCTTCGGCGTGATAGGAACTGCGGACGAGGGGCCCCGCTTCGACGTGGCGGAAGCCCATGGCGAGGGCGTCGGCCTTCAGGGCGGCGAATTCGTCCGGGTGCCAGTAGCGTGCTACCGGGAGGTGCGCGGGCGTCGGCCGGAGGTATTGGCCAACCGTGAGGACATCGACGCCGTTGTTGGCGAGGTCCTGGAACACCTCCAGGAGTTCGTCGCGTGTTTCGCCCAGCCCGACCATGAGGCCGCTCTTGGTGACGGCGCCGGGGTCGAGTTCGCGGGCCCGCCGGAGCACTGCGAGCGACCGTTCGTAAACGGCCTGGGGCCGGACCTGCGAGTAGAGGCGGGGGACGGTTTCGGTGTTGTGGTTCAGGATCTCGGGTTGGGCGGCGAGGACGGTGGCGAGCGCCGCTTCGTCGCCTTTGAAGTCGGGGATGAGGACTTCGATCGTCGCCCCGGGGGAAAGCTGGCGGACGCGGCGGATGGTCTCGGCGAAGATGCCGGCGCCGCCGTCGGGAAGTTCGTCGCGGTTTACGCTGGTGATGACGACGTGCTGGAGGCCCATGCGGGCTGCGGCGGCCGCGACCCGCATCGGCTCCCCGGCGTCAACCGTCCCGGGGCGCCCGGTCTTGATCGCGCAAAAGCCGCAGGAACGGGTGCAGGTGTCGCCGAGGATCATGAAGGTGGCGGTGCCGCGGCTCCAGCACTCGCCGATGTTGGGACAGCGCGCTTCTTCGCAAACGGTGTGCAACTGCTCTCCGCGCATCAGCGTGCGAAGGCGTTCGAAGTTGTCGCCGGCGGGGAAACGCACTTTGAGCCACGGGGGCCTGGGCTCGCGGATGGCCATGGGGATCAGGGTAGCGCGCCGGTCAATGATTTGTCGCCGGGCAGTGCGGGCTTGATGCGACCGGTAGCCGCGAACCTCGGTACAATCCGCGCGTGAGCAGCGATTCGACGCCCGACCTCGACCGGCTCTTCAGCCCGCGTTCCGTCGCCGTCGTCGGTGCATCGACGAACGTCGACAGCGCCGGCCACGACTACGTGCGTTCGCTGAAGGAGTTCGAGTTCCCGGGGCCCGTGTACCCAATCAACCCGAAAGCGGACGAGATCGCCGGTTACCGGGCCTACCCGTCGCTCCGGGCGGTGCCGGGCGAAGTGGACCTGGTGATCTCGTGCATCCCCGCCGGAGGCGTGCTCGCCCTCATCGACGATTGCCGGGAAGCGCGGGTTCGGTTCCTCCACCTCTTCACGGGGCGGTTCAGCGAAACCGGGGACGCCGAGGCGGCGGAACTGGAGCGGGCGATCGAACGGCGCGCGGCGGCGGCGGGGGTGCGAATCCTCGGGCCGAATGGGATGGGGGTCTATCACCCGGCGGCGGGCGTGTCGTTCCGGCCGGACCTGCCGCGGGCGGCGGGGCCGGTGGCTTTCCTCAGTCAGAGCGGCAACAACGCGGTGGAGGTTTCACTGCGCGGCGCGGCCCGGGGGCTCCGCTTTGGCAAGGTCGCGAACTACGGCAACGGCATGGACATCACCCCCGGCGAGATGCTGCGCTACCTGGCGGACGACGCCGCGACGGCTGTCATCGGGGCCTATGTCGAAGGCGTCCCGGACGGGCGCGGATTCTTCGAGGGGCTGAAGGCGGCCGCCGCCCGCAAGCCGGTCATCATCCACAAGGCGGGGCGAACGCGGGCCGGAGCGCGGTCGGCGGCCTCTCACACGGCGGCGCTGGCGGGCACCGCCGAATTGTGGTCGACCGTCATCAAGCAGGCGGGGGCGATCGAGGCGCGCAGCCAGGAACAGTTGCTGGACCTCATGCTCGGCGCGGCGCTGTTGCCCTCCGCAAAGGGCCGGAACGTCGCCGTCGTCGGTGGCGGCGGCGGCCGCAGCGTGCAGTCGGCGGACGCCTGCGAAGAGAGCGGGCTCGAAGTGGTGGCGCTGCCGGGGGCCGTCCGCGAACAGGTGCGGGCGAAGGCGCCGCAGCTCGCGGACTGGATCGGCAACCCGGTCGACCAGTCCATCCTGGCGGGCAGCGGGGTCTCGTCGAACGGGTTGCTGCAGATGATGCTGGCGGACGACGCCTATGACCTCGCGATCGCGAACGTGGGCGAGGACTGGTTCCTTGGCCGCCCGGATGCGGAAGGCCGGCTGCGCTACGCCTGCGAGCGGCTGGCGGACATCGTCAACGGGTCGAAGAAGCCGGTGGCGGTCGTGCTAGGCGCCACGGAGACGCCGATCGACTGGCAGCGGCCGATCATCGACGGTGTCCGGGACCTGATGACCGCCCGCGGCCTGGCCATCTACCCGAGCGCCGAGCGCGCGGCCTGGGCGCTGGGCCGGTTGGCGCCGAGGGCCTGATGAGCGCAAGCCCCACCGCGACGGCGCCCGTGATGGACCCAGAGACGATCACAAGGCTGCTGCCGCCCTACCGCGTGGTGCTCCACAACGACGACCACAACAGCATGGACCACGTCGTCAAAGCGCTGACGCGATCGGTCGTGTCGCTGAGCGTGGAGCGGGCGTCGGAGATCATGCTTGAGGCGCACAACCACGGCTCGGCGACGGTGATTACCTGCCCGAAGGAAGCGGCGGAGCACTACCGTGACCGGCTGGAGTCGTACAGTCTGACCGCCACGATCGAGCCTGCCTGAGCGGGCTACGCGTCGGCCGGGGGCAGCGATTCGCAGGCGTCCACGAAGCGGTCGAGCACGGGAAAGATGCGGTCGGCCTTCGCCGTGAGGTGGTAGGCCGGGGCGGGCGGGTAGCCTGCGGAGATGCGGCGTTCCAGGAGGCCGCCGGATTCGAGGTCCTTCAGCGCGAGCGCGAGCGAGCGTGCGCGCAGGCCGGGGAGCATCGCCTTGATTTCGCCGAAGCGGGTGGCGCCACGGCCCACGATCGCCAGGACGATCATCGGCCACTTCTTGAGGGCGAGCTTGAGGAGGCCTTCCCCGCTGACCACGGTCGCGAGTTCGATGCAGAGTGCGCCGACCGATTCGCCGGCGGGAGTGAGGATGTATTCCGGGCGAAGGGGGTGGCCGTAGCCGGGATTTCGCATGACCAGCCCGTTGACGCTGAGCGCGGCGAGCGTCTCGCTGAGGGTGTCGCGGCTGGCGCCGAGCCGGTTCGCGAGGACGACGAAGCGGCAACCCCGATCGCGGTAGAGGGTGGCGATGATCGGGACCGACCAGCGGTGGTGGAAGAGGCGGATGGTTTGTTCGATGGCGGTAAAGGAGGCCCCTTGACGTGAAACTAGAGGTAGTATACTTTCCCAACCATTCTCAGCAAGGAGCCTGCCATGAGCGGAGCCATCGCCTACCAGCCGGCCACGGTCGGGGCCATCAGCGTTTCTGATTTCAGGAAGTCCGTGGACTTCTTCACCCGCGTGCTCGGGTTCACACTCGAGTACGGGCTGGAGGAGATGGGCTGGGGGGAGATGAGCACGAACGTGCCCGGCCTGACCCTCGGGATCTCCCAGGTGGAAGAGGGCGCGGGTGGCCCGGGGGGCGCAACCCTGACCTTCGCCGTCGAGGACATCGAGGCCGCCCGGGCCAGCCTGGAAGCGGCCGGGGTGCGGTTCGACGGGCCGACGCGCGAGATCCCGGGCATGGTGAAGCTGGCGACCTGGTACGACCCGGACGGCAACACCTTCATGTTCTCCCAGAGCCTGGGGTAACACGCGCTGAGCGGGCGGAACGCCCACCCGGCGATACGGGTCGAAGGGCGTTCGATCTTTGCGCCCTTCGGACATATGGCGAAGGACCGGGGGCTGGTGTGCTTGTCGTGTCCCCGTGACGGTCCTCGTCGCCGTCATCGCGCCGCGCTGACGCATGCAGGGGCGGGTTGGGAGTGTCCTCCCTCCAGCCTGCCCCGGCCGAACTGGGGGTGGGATCGCCGCGATCCCACCCCCAGTTCGGCCGCCGTTTCGATGGCGGACGCGAGGTAATCGGCCGGAGACGACATCGGCTACGCTGGGGCCATGTTCAGACTTCCCGCCCGCCCGGGTTCGACGGCGCGATGGGTCTTGGTGGCGACGCTGCTCGCGGGTGTGAGCGGCCTCGTCGCCGTGCTGGCCGTTGGTTCCCGCGCGAGCACGACGAACATGCCCGCTGCCACCGCCGGGAAGTCCGCTCAGTCGGTGGTCGCCGTGGCGGTTGCGCGCGACGGCCCGCCCCCGGAGCCGCGGTCGGTGACGGTCACGGCTGTGGGCGATGTGAGCCTTGCGCGCGGCGTGGTCGATCGCATGGAAGTGGCGGGCGCGGGCTATCCGTATGCCCTCATCCTGGACTTGCTGGCCGGGGACATCGTCGTGGGCAACTTCGAGGGAGCGCTGACGACGCGGGGCGATCCCTGGCCGAAGGCGTACAACTTCCGGACGCCGCCGGACTATGCCGCCGGGCTGCGAAACGCCGGGTTCGACCTGGTTTCGCTGGCGAACAACCACACGATGGACTACGGCGCCGATGGCCTCTTCGACACGATGGCCGCGCTGGGAGCAGCCGGGGTCGCGTTCGCGGGCGCTGGCGCGGACGAGTGGAGTGCCTACCGGCCGGCCGTGGTTGAAGGGGCAGGTTTGCGGGTCGCCTTCGTGGCCGTGGTCGCGACTCCCGACGAAGGAAGCGGGTTCTCGATCTGGGAATGGGCGCCCTCGGAGGGGTCGCCCGGAGTTGCGATCGGCACGGTGCATGCGGTCTCGGCGGTCGTCGCTGCCGCGCGGGCGCGGGCCGATTTCGTCGTGGTGATGCTCCACGCGGGGACGGAGTACTCGACGGCGGTGGACGCGACCCAGCGTGAACTGGTGGAAGCGGCGTTGGCGGCGGGTGCGGTGGCGGTGGTGGGTTCGCACCCTCACGTGCCGCAGGCGATCGAGTGGCGGGAAGGGAAGCTGGTGGCGTGGAGTCTCGGGAACTTCATCTTCGACCTGGACGCCGTGGACCTGGCGAACATCCCGGCGCCGCGGGTGACGCCGGTGCTGGAGTTCACGCTCACGGAGGGAAGGGGTGTCACCAGCGTCCGAGTTCGGGCGGCGGTGTTGGATGCGGACGAAGACCGGCCGCGGCCAGCTTCCGCGGAAGAGGCGCTGCTGCTCGCGGAATACACCGGGATCCCGTGAGAGTGGCGGGGATGCGGTTCAGGCGGGGACGGGGACGGGGACGGGGACGTGGCCGGTGCGGTAGACGTAGCGGAGGTGGGGGCCGATGCCCAGCGAGGCGAAGACGATGACCACGAAGACGGCGCCGGGGACCATGAAGAGCATGGGCGCGCCGAGGGCGTCGGCGAGTGACCCGAAGCCGAGGTTCATCACGGCCATGATCCCGCCGGCGGACATCAGGTAGAGGCTCATCACGCGGCCGCGGAGGGCGTCCGGGACCACTTCCTGGAGGAGGATGGCGCTGAGCGCCATGAACATCGCCTGGGACGAGCCCATGAGGACGGTGCTCACGGCGGCGGTCGGGACGGTCATGCTCATTCCCATGAGGATGGGGGTGAGGCCGCTGGCGAAGGCGGTGGTCAACAGGAGCGGGCCGCGCCGGACGCCAATCATCACGGAGAGCGTGAAGGTGCCGATGAGTGCGCCCATGCCGACGCCGAAGGTCATCATCGTGAAGCCGCCGGAGGGGCTGTGGAGTTCGGTTTCGGCGAATCCCGGGAGCATCGCGTCGAAAGACATTGTCAGCGAGCAGTGGAAGAAGACGAGGAGGAAGATGGCGAGGACGGGGCCGGCGTGGCGGACGTAGCTGAGCCCGTCGCGCAGGTTTTCGACGACGTCGCGGAGGTTGGTGACGCCGCCGCGGGTGGAGACCTTGACCCGGCGCACCGAAGTGAACGACAGGAGCGCGAAGATCCCCGCGATCGCGTAGGCGCCTTCAACGCCGATGGTGGCGAGCAGGGGTCCAGCGAGCAGCGGCCCGACGGCGCGGGAGCCCTGTTGGGTCATGCTCGTCAGCGCGACGGCGTTGCTGAGGTCTTTCGGGGGGACGACGTTTGCGAGCAGGGCCTGGTCGGCCGGGATTTCGACCGCACGGATGATCCCCTGGACAAAGGCCATGCCGACGACCATCCAGACCTCGATCACGTCCGTGACGGCCAGGAAGAAGAGCGTACCGGTGGTGACGAAGGCGGCGACCCGGGTGACGCGAACGAGGATGCGGCGTTCGAAGCGGTCAGCCACCATCCCACCGACGGGAGCGATGAGGTAGGGCGACATCGAGGCGAAGGTGGAGACGCCGACCCAGAATGAGGAGTCGCTGAGCTTGTAGACGATCCAGGCGTTGCCGAGCAGGAGCGTCCAGATAGAGATGCTGGAGCAGGCGCTCCCACCCCAGAGCGCTCGAAAGTCGCGGTGGCGGGTGGCCGGGAGTTGATGGGTGATGCGTTCGCCCAGGGACATTGTTGGGGAGTCTACGCGGCCGGGGAGTCTGTGTCCTTGACGGCGCCTGCGGGGCGGCCCAATCTACCGCCCAGCCCGGGAGGAGGGGAACTCATGGCGGGAGGAGAGGCGGCGTTGGACCCGGTCCGGATGCAGGAAAAGGCGGCGAAGCTGGGGAACATGCTGGTCGCCGCGCACGTCGCGGCGATGGTGTACCTGGGTGACCAGCTCGGCATCTACGGCGCGATGGGGGGCGCCGGGCCGATGACGCCCGCCACCCTCGCGGCCGCGACGGGCCTTCACGAGCGGTGGCTCCGGGAGTGGTTGCAGGGCCAAGCGGCGGAAGGGCTCATCGAATACCGCGGTGATGGCCAGTTCGAACTCTCGCCGGAGGTCGGCGAACTCCTTGCGAACGAAGACAGCATGGCAGCGATGGCCGGGGGATTCGAGGCGCTTGTCCAGCGGGTGATGCTCGTGGACCGGTTGCGCGAGTCGTTCAAGACCGGGGTTGGCCTTACGTTCGACGACCGCGGCGAAGCCTCCGTCCGGGGCATGGGCCGCACGTTCCGCAACTGGTACCGCAACGTCCTCGTCCCGGTCGCGCTGCCGATGCTCGATGGGACCGTTGCGACGCTGGAAGCCGGTGGGGTCGCGGCCGACATCGGCTGTGGCACCGGCATCGCCCTGATCACGCTGGCGAAGGCGTTTCCGCGCTCCCGCTTCCACGGCTACGATATCTCCGCGCTGGCGCTGGAACGGGCGCGGGCGGATGCAGCCGCAGCCGGGCTGGCCAACCTCACATTCCATAACGCCCGGACGCGGCCGCTGCCCGGAGATGGAAGCTACGACCTGATTACCACCTTCGACTGCGTCCACGACATGACCCACCCGGAGGAGGTCGGCCGGGCCATCCGGGCCGCACTGAAGCCCGACGGGGTCTGGTTCATTGCCGACATCGACGGTGGCGCGACGTTCGAAGAGAACCTGCAGAAGAACCCGCGGGCCGGGGTGATGTACGCGGTCTCTGTGCTGGCGTGCATGTCGTCGGGCCTCTCCGAACCCGGTGGCGCGGGACTTGGGACGCTGGGCCTGCCCGAACCGAAGATGCGCGCACTGGCCGAAGGTGGCGGTTTCGCGCGCTGCCGGCGGGTGGCCATCCCTTCGCCGGTGAATGCCTACTACGAGGCTCGCCCGTAGGCAGAGGGCCCGGAAGGTTACGGGCCTGGGGTTCGTCCGGATGCTGCGGTCGCCGAGTGCGTTGCCGGGAGCGCCAGCGCGAAGACGATCTCGTCGCCGTCAATGGTGGCGGTGAGGGTGCCGCCGTGGAGTTCGAGCAGGTCACGGGCGATGGCCAGCCCGAGCCCGGAGCCGTTGGTGCTGCTGCGCGCACCGTCGCGCCGGTAGAAGCGGTCGAACAGGCGCTCGACTTCGCCCGGGTCGATTCCCGTGGCGGTGTTGCGGACGGTGACCACAGCGGACGGCCCCCGCGCTCCGCAGGCGATCGTGGCTTCGCCGCCTTCAGGGGTGAACTTGCGGGCGTTGTCGAGGAGGTTTTCGAGCGCTCGTTCGAGCTTCGGAACATCGCCTTCGACGGTGAGTCCTGGCAGCAGGTCCTGGTGGAGGGTGATGCCCCTTTCGGCGAAGCCCTGCGCGAAGCGGGTGGCGACGGCGGCGGCCAGGCGGCCCAGGTCGACTTCGGAACGGTCGAGGATGGCGCGGCCTGCGTCCAGTTCGGAAAGGAGGAGGACGTCCTGGAGGCGGGCGTTCAGGCGGGAGGCTTCGTCGTGGATGATGGCGCCCATCCGCCGGGCCTCTTCGGGTGTGGCGGCGCGGCCGTCGCGGAGGGCCTGGGAGAAGCCGAGAACCGATGTGAGCGGGGTCTTCAGGTCGTGGGAGACGTCGGCGAGGAGGCGGCGCATCTGGGACTGGGTTTCGCCGACGCGGCGGGTCATTTCCGAAAAGGCGCGGGCGAGGCGGCCCACTTCGTCGCCGCGGCCGGTGTCGACTTCGACGTCGAAGGTGCCTTCGGCGACGCGCATGGTGGCGAGGGTGAGGTCGTGGAGCGGGCGGGTGATGTAGCGGGCAACGACGATTGAGAGGAGGGCGGCGAAGGGGAGGGCGATAAGGGCGGCCAGCCCCAGGCCGGGCATCAGATCGAGCCAGGCGCGGGTGACGGTCTGTTCGGAGACAGCGAGGACAATGGCGAACCCTTCGTCGCGGGCGAACGCCGGTTCGCCGCCGGGGCCGGAACGCACGCGCGGGAAGTTCGAGGTGACAAGGACGAGGCCGTCGCCGGGGGTGCCATCGGCGGGCCGCCATGACTGGTACGGGGGCGTCGCAGGCTGCCCAAGGATGCGCGGCCCCGGGTTCTGCTGGCCGCTGTTGACGGGCGCGGCGGGGACATTGAGGCGGCTTCCGACAAGTTCGTCGCTGCTGTCGGCGGTCACCAGCCCGAAAGGGTCGACGAGGAGGACGCGGACATCGTGCTGGCTGGCGGCTTCGTCGGTGATCTCTTCGAGCGGGGCTCCCCGGCGTATGGCACCGGAAATGAACTGGGCGTAGATGGCGGGGGAACTGGCAACCACGCGGTCGAGGGCGTGCCGCTCCTGGTCACCCCGGCGGATGACGACGAACACGGCCGAAGCGATGGCCAGCGCAACGACGGCGATGACGAGGAAGGAAGCCATGAGGCGGGCCTGGAGGCCGCGGAACGGGTTCATTTGGCGCCGGGCGCCCCGTCGAGGGACATCCGGTAACCGGTGCCCCAGACTGTTTCGATGCGGATCGGGCTGCCCTTGAGCTTTTCCCGCACGCGGGCGACGTGGACGTCGACGGTGCGGATTGCGTAGAAGGAGGTGCCCCAGACCAGATCCAGGAGGTGCTCGCGGTCGAGGGCGGTGCCGGGGAAGCGGGCGAAGGTGGCGAGCAGGTCGAATTCCTTCGGGGTGAGGTTGAGGGGCGTGCCGTCGACCGCGGCAGTGCGTGCACCGGGGTCGATCTCCAGGGGGCCGAGGCTGAGATGGTCCTGTGCCGGGCTCCCGGTGGGGCGCGCGCGGCGGAGGATCGCTTCGACGCGCGCGACGAGTTCGTCGGGGTTGAAGGGCTTAGTGACGTAGTCGTCGGCGCCGATTCGGAGCCCGGCGACCTTGTCCAGGTCTCCGGAGCGGGCGGTGAGCATGATGATCGGGATGTCGCTGCGGCGCCGGAGGGCCTGGCAGACCTGGATGCCGTCCTGGCCGGGCATCATCACATCGAGGACGAGGAGGGCGGGGGAGAGGGAGGTTGCTTTGAGAATGGCTTCGGCGCCATCCGAGGCGGTTTCGACGGAAAAGCCCGCGCGCTTGAGGTACAGCGACACGAGCTCGCGAATGTGGGCGTCGTCATCAGCGACGAGGATGAGCGGTGCGGCGGGTTCGACTGTGGTCATCGTGCGTGTGGTGACTCGCTTCCAGTATGCCGCACGGATGAGGCAGGCGGCGGGAAGGCCGCCTGCCTCACCGGGAGGAGGGAACTACTGGATGTTGGCGGGAGCAGTCTCGCCGGACTGCATGGGGTGCTTGCCGTCGAAGGGCATGCCGCCGCGGGGGCCGCCTGCGCCCTTCTGGGGCATGGTGCTGTCGATCATGGTGTCCACCATGTCGGCAAACTTCGCCTTGGCCGTGGCCGCCTGGTCGGCGGTGAGCCGGCCGTTGGCAACGGCTTCGTCGATCTTCGTCGTGTTCTGTTCGATGAGGTAGGCGCGGAGTTCGTCACGGGACTTGCCGTGGGCTTCGGCCACCTGGGCAAGGGTCTGGCCGCCCCTCAGTTCCTCGCGGAGGGTCTCGTGGTCGATGCCGAGGAAGGTGGCGATGGCTTCATCGGACATGCCCATGCCAGGGCCGCCCGCGCCGTGCTTGCCGTGGTCGCCGGGGCCGCCGCGTCCCATGCCGAAGCCGAACGGGTTGCCCTCGCCGGCGTTGATCTTCGCGGTGATCGCGTCGGCCTCGGCCTGGGTGATCTTCCCGTCGGCCACAGCCTGGGCGACCATGTCCAGCCCGGTCTGCTTGAGGGCGTCGCGGAGGGCCTGCTCGGTGATGCCGAGGTTCGTAGCGAGTTTGGTGATGTAGGTGTCGACGCGCGACTGAGTCGTTGCCGTTGGCGTCCCGCTGTTGTCCTGGGCAAGGACGACGCCGGTGCCGACGACGCCTGCGAAGGCGGCGAGGGCGCCGGTGGCGAGGGCGATGCGTTGAAGCTTGTGCATGGATGGTTCTCCTTCGTACTGGTGAGTACAGGTTGAAGGTATGCCCCGCCGGGCCGGGAGTCGTTGCGGAACTGTTACAGGTGGAGGCGAACCGGAAAGGGACGTTTCCGGTCCCCGCGGTCAGGCGGATTCACGGCGCAAGGTGGTGACGGCGAGCGCGACGAAGGCGACCGCGAAGGCGACGACAGCCAGCCAGGGCCAAAGCACGTCCCCGTCGGCGAAGCCGTGGCCCTTGAGCATGACGGCGCGGAGGGCGTCGATGGCGTGCGTAAGCGGGAGCAGGCGAGCGGTGATTTCCAGCGCTCGCGGGAGCGACGAGACAGGCCAGATGATGCCGCTGAGCAGGGCCTGGGGGACGAGGACGATGGGGATGAACTGGATGGCCTGGAGTTCGGTGCGGGCAAAGGCGGAAAGGAAGATGCCGAGGCTTACCGCCAGGAGGCTGAGGGCGAAGACCACCAGGAAGACCCAGCCGATCGATCCCGCGTGGTGGATTCGGAGGCCGTAGACCGCGACGAGGACGACGCCCGCCGCCTGCAGCAGCGCGAACAGGCCGAAGCCGAGGATGTAGCCCCCGACGAGTTCACTGCGGCGAATTGGGGCAGCCATCAGCCGTTCGAGGGTGCCGCCGGTGCGTTCACGGAGGAAGGAGACGGCTGTGAGCAGGAAGATGAAGAAAAAGGCGAAGAAGCCGATGAGGGCCGGGGCGAAGAAGTCGGCGGTTTCGTATTCGGGGCCGCCGAAGAGATAGGAGACGGCGATTTGCGGGCCGTCGCCAGCTTCTCCGGCCAGGTTCGTGCCCACCGTCACTGCCCAGAGAAGCTGCTGGGCGAACACCTGGCGGACGGCCTGTTCGAGCACACGGGCGCTTGTGGGGTCGGTGCCTTCGAGGAGAAGGGTGAGGACGCGTTCGCCGGTAGGGCCGGGCTCGATGAGGAGGACGGCCTGCACGTCGCCGCCCCGGAGTTGCTGGAGCGCCTCCCCGCGGGGAAGGACAACGGCTTCGACGCGGCCCCCGGCGTTGATCGCGGCCGCCAGGCCGACGGTGTTCGTCGGCAGGTCGGCGGAGATAGCGACGGTGCGTTCGGGCTCGACGCTCTTCAGGAGGTAGCCGATGAGGGCCATCATCACGACCGGGACGACGATGACCATGGCGATGGTGCGCGGGTCGCGCCGGAACTGCTGGACAATGCGGCGGGCGACGGCGAGGGTGCGGCGAAGGTTCACGCCTGGGCCTCCGCGAGCTTGAGGAAGGCCTCGCCGAGGGTCGCTGTGCCGGAGGCGGTGACAATCTCGGAGGGCGTGCCTTCGGCGAGGAAGATGCCGAAGCGGATGAGGCCGAGACGGTCCGCGTTTTCGGCTTCGTCCATCAGGTGGCTGGTGAGGATGATGGTCACGCCTTCGCGATTGAGGCGGCGGAAGTGTTCCCAGAAAGATTGCCGGAGGAGGGGGTCGAGGCCGACGGTTGGCTCGTCGAGGAAGAGGAGGCGGGGCCTGTGGACAAGGGCGCAGGCGAGGGAAGTGCGGCTGACCATGCCGCCGCTGAAGGTGTGCAGCGGGGAGTCGGCCCGGTCCCGGAGCTGGACGATCTCGAGGACCTCGTCGATAGCTGCACGCTCCCGGATGCCCTGGACCCCGGCGAAGAAGGAGACGTTTTCGCGGGCCGTGAGGTCCATATAGAGGGCTGCCGCCTGGGGCATGTATCCCACGTCCGAAAGGACGGCGCGGTCGGGCATGCGGCGCCCGAGGACGTGGACTTCGCCGGCGTCGGCGCGAGAGAGGCCGAGGAGGAGACGGATGAGGGTGCTCTTGCCCGAGCCGGAGGGGCCGAGCAGGCCATAGGTCGTCCCCTCGGCAACTTCGAGGTCGATGCCCTTCAGCACTTCGAGTGCTCCGAAGCGCTTGAAGATGCCGGTGGCGGAAATGGCAGCGCCCATTGCGCCAGAGCTTACTCGCACGGTGCGCCGGCCGCCGGGACTGAGGTCACATCGTTCGGGCCGGCGCGGGGATTGGCCGGCCGCGACTCGTTTCCGCGGCGCAGAGCCACTTCCCTGCAAGCGGGCGCGTCGTGCACAACGTTTTGCACTCGCGTTACCGGCGACGATGGGTTTGGAGCCCCGGCCCCTGCCATCGTGAAGCTACCCCGGGAGGACATCGCCCTGACCCATCGTTATCTGCTGTTGCTGGCCGGGCTGTTCGTGACGTGGCTGTCGCTTGTTTCGCCCGCCTCCGCGGCACTCACGAATTGTGACACCGGCGCCGGTAGCCTCGACGCCGAGGAAATCGAGTTCGCGCGGCTCCTGAACGAGCACCGCGCCGCCCACGGCCTGGCCCCGGTCTCCCTGGCGCCGAGCCTGAACCGGGCCGCGGCCTGGATGGTGGAGGACCTCGGGGCACGGGGACAGCTGACACATACGGATTCACTCGGGCGCGACCCCTTCCAGCGGGCACAGGACTGTGGCTACCCGATCCGGGGGTCTGGCGAGGTGTTGGCGGGCGGCACCGTGCGTGACACGGCGGCTGAGGCCATGGAACTGTTCTTGAAGTCGCCGCCACACGTGGAAGTGATGCTCTCGCCCGAGTTCCTGCAAGCCGGGGTGGCGCGGGCCTATGTCCCCGGTTCGCGGTTGACGTGGTACTGGGCGGTTGACTACGGGATGGGAGACGAACAGCCGGCGGAGCCTGCGGGCGTCAGGCTCGCCGCGGGGGCGAACCTGGTGACCTGGCCCGGCCCGTCGGTGCCGGTAGAGACGCTGTTCGAGAAGGCGCCGGCGCTCGAGGCGGTCTACGTGTTCGATTCAGCCACGGGCCACTGGCGGCATGCAGGCCGGGGCGTGCCCGGCTACGCGAATACGCTCGCGACCGTGGATGGCGGCAGGACCTACTGGATGATGGCGACCGGGCCGGTGGCGCTCGAGCCGTAGGGCGCGCTGTCAGGCGCCGGCGACGACGTATTCCGCGATGGCTGCGGGCTCTGGCACGGGCAGCCCGTCATCGCGGAGACCCTCGATGTGGAAGGCGATCGCCTCCGCAATCTCCCTGTGGACCTGGGCGACCGTTTTCCCCGTCGCCACGCACCCGGGGAGGTCAGGCACATAGGCGGAGAAGTTCTTCCCCGCCCGCTCAATGATGACGGCGTAGCGTTTCACCCGGCGTTCATGCCTTCCCGCTACAGCTTCTCCACCTGGAGGAAGTCGAGTTCGACCGGGGTTTCGCGGCCGAACATGTTGACGAGGACCTTCACCTTGCCCTTTTCCGTGTTGATTTCGTCAACCGTGCCAACGAAATCCTCGAATGGGCCATCGATGATCCGGATGTTCTGGCCGGGGGCGAAGCCGACGCGGACGCGAGGCTGCTCCATGCGCATGGCCCGGAGGATGTGGTTGACTTCCTCGGTGGAGAGGGAGACGGGGCGAGTGCCGGAGCTCACGAAGCCGGTGACGCCCGTGGTGTTCCGGATCATGTGCCAGGCGTTGTCGGAATCCGGGTCGCCTTCCTTGAGCTCGATGGTCTGGACGAGGACGTAGCCGGGGTAGAGTTTGCGCTTGACGGTGCGGCGCTGGCCGTCGCGGATCTCGATTTCGTCTTCAGTGGGGACGACGACGTGGAAGACTTTGTCCTTCGCGTCCATCTGTTCGACGGTGCTCCTGATGGCGTGGCGGACCTTGTTTTCGTGGCCGCTGTAGGTGTGGAGGAAGTACCAGCGCCGGCCGGCGGCGCTGATTTCGTCTTCGGTCAGTTGTTCCTGCTCGGCGAAGTCTTCGTCTCTGGTCCGGCGGCGTGGGGCAGCCGGCTTCTTCTTGATAGTAGGCGTGACATCGGAAAGCGCGGTGATTGGCTTCGGGTCAATGCTCATGATTTAGAAGAACAGCTTTTCCACTACCCAGCCGAAGACGAGGTCCACTCCACCGAGGAGGAGGCCGACGGCGACGGCAACGATGGCGACGACCATGGTGAGGTAGCGCGTTTCGGCGAACGTGGGCCAGGTGACCTTGCGGAGTTCGGAGAGGACGTCGCCCACGAAGCGTGGGGTGATCTTGCCGAAGAAGGCGAAGGGGCTGCGGCGGCGTTCGTTGGGCTGTGGCCTGGCGACGCCGGCGGCAACGGGGGCCGGGGCGGGGCGGGGCAGGTTTTCGCGGGCACGCCGCGGCTCGGCGCTGGCGGCGGTTGCGCTGGCGGCGTCCGGGACTGTGCTGGTGCGGCGTCGCGGTGTTCGTGCCATCGAAGCTTACCGAGTCTCCCTGTGGGAACGGTGGCCCCGGCAACGGGGGCAGAACTTCTTCAGTTCAAGCCGGTCCGTGTCGTGACGGCGGTTCTTCTGGGTGGTGTAGGTACGTTCGCGGCACTCCGTGCATGCGAGATGGATGATGATCCGGTCGCCCTTAGCCTTGGCCATGGTCCTGCCTCTGCCTTCCTGGCGGGTATTTACGCGATGATTTTGACGGCGACGCCGGCGCCGACGGTGCGCCCGCCTTCGCGGATAG
>CAYTMI010000015.1:0-65161 GCA_964438865.1 uncultured Anaerolineaceae bacterium
CTATCCGCGAAGGCGGGCGCACCGTCGGCGCCGGCGTCGCCGTCAAAATCATCGCCTAGAACGGTCGGGACCGAGGAGACGGCACATGGCACGCCAACAGATACGGATCAAGTTGAAGGCATACGACCACCGCCTGCTCGACCAGTCGGCCCGGCAGATCGTCGAGGCGGCAGAGCGCACGGGTGCGGCGGTGGCCGGCCCGGTGCCGCTGCCCACGTCGATCGACAAGTACTGCGTCATCCGCAGCCCGCACATCTATAAGGACTCCCGCGAGCAGTTCGAAATTCGGACGCACCGGCGCCTTATTGACATCCTGGAGCCCACCTCCAAGACCGTCGACACGCTGATGCGGCTCCAATTGCCGAGCGGCGTAGACATTGAAATCAAGCTGTAACTGCCATGAGTATCGAAGGACTTCTGGGGCGAAAGCTGGGCACGGTGCAGGTGTTCGACGACCGGGGACGGTTGCGCGGCGCCACGGCCGTGCAGGTTGGCCCCTGTTACGTGACCCAGATCCGCACGCCTGAGCGTGAGGGATACAGCGCCGTCCAGATCGGCTTCGACGAAGTGAAGAAGCTGACCCGGCCGGAAGCTGGCCACCTTCGCGCGGCCGGCAACCTGAAACTCCGCCACCTGGCGGAATTCGACGCCCGCGGAGCCGCCTACACCGTGGGCGACAAGCTCGGCGCTGAACTCTTCGAACCCGGCCAGAAGGTGGACGTGACCGCCAACTCAAAGGGCCGCGGCTTCCAGGGCGGCGTTCGCCGGCACAACTTCGCCGGCGGACCCAAGACGCACGGCCAGAGTGACCGGCATCGCGGGCCCGGCTCCATCGGTTCGGGCACCACCCCCGGCCGCGTCCATAAGGGGACTCGCATGGCGGGCCACATGGGCGCGGAGCGGACCACTGTGCGGAATCTCGAAATCATCTCCCGCAACGACGAAGCGGGCGTGCTTTTCGTGGCAGGCTCCATCCCCGGCCCGCAGGGCGGGCTGGTGCGCGTACGCCAGGCAAAGAAGGTATCGAAATGAAACTGACTGTCTTCGATACCACCGGCAAGGCTGTCCGCGAAATCGACGTTGCTGACGACGTGTTCGGGATCGAACCCAACCGCGCCGTCCTCCACCAGGCCTACGTGACGCTGATGGGCAACCGCCGGTCTGGCGGCGCCCACACCCTCCGCCGCGGCGAAGTCGAAGGTTCGACGGTTAAGACGCGCCGCCAGAAGGGCCTCGGCCGTTCCCGGCAGGGCGGCCTCCGGGCATCGCACCACGTTGGTGGTGGCGTTGCCCACGGGCCCCGGCCGCACAGCTTCGTGAAGGGCTTCCCCCGCCAGATGGGCCGTCTCGCGCTGCGTTCGGCGCTGAGCAGCCACGCGACCGGCGGCAGCCTGAAGGTCGTCGATGGGCTCGCGCCGGCTGAGGTCAAGACCAAGACGGTCGTCGCGCTGCTGCAGGCGCTCGGCGTTGCCCGCACGGCGCTCATCGTCAGCGGCGACCACGAGCCCGAACTCTACCGGGCCGCGCGGAACATCCAGAACGCGAAGGCGCTGCCCGCGCAGACTCTGAACGTGGTGGACATCCTTAACGCCCATACGCTCGTGATGTCGGAAGAGGCGGTCCGCAAGTGTGAGTCGCTCTGGGGCGGCGCGAACCTGCGTCTTGCCCGGGGCCGGCGCCAGGAGGAGGCCGTCTAATGCCGAAGGAACTGCACCCCTACGCCGTCCTCCTGCGGCCCATCATCACGGAGAAGACGACGGTCCTCACCGGCCTCGACAAGTACGTCTTCGAAGTGGACATCCGCGCGAACAAGAACCAGATCAAGGAAGCGGTGGAGCTCGCCTTCAGCGTGCGCGTTTCGGACGTGAACACGATGAAGGTGAAGGGCAAGCCGCGGCGCTTCGGCCGCAAGGTGACGAATCGCCCTGACTGGAAGAAGGCCGTCGTGACCCTCGTCGCGGGCGACAAGATCGAACTCTTCGAGGGGATCTAGCCATGCCGTTGAAGCAATTCAAGCCGACCTCTCCCGGGCGCCGCAACGCCAGCGGCCACACCTTCCAGGAGATCACGAAGAGCAAGCCGGAGAAGTCGCTCACCGAGTCGCTCCGGAAGAAGCACGCTGGCCGCAACAACCAGGGACGGATCACGGTCCGGCACCGTGGTGGCGGCGCGAAGCGGCTCTACCGGATCATCGACTGGCGGCGTGACAAGGCAGGCATTCCGGCCCGCGTCGTCGCGATCGAATATGACCCAAACCGCACGGCCCGCATTGCCCTTCTCCAGTACGCCGACGGTGAAAAGCGCTACATCCTCGCCCCGAACGGACTTGGCGTGGGCGCCGCACTGCTGAGCGGGCCCCAGGCGGAAGTCCGGGTGGGCAACACCCTCCCGCTCGGGCGCCTGCCGACTGGCACGCAGGTGCACAACATCGAACTGACGCCGGGCAAGGGCGGCCAGATGGTCCGCAGTGCCGGGACATCCGCGCAGCTGATGGCGAAGGAAGGCGACTACGCGCTCGTCCGTCTCCCCAGCGGCGAAATGCGCCGGGTCCGGATCGAATGTGTGGCGACGGTGGGCCAGGTCGGCAACATCGAACACTCGCTGATCAAGCTCGGGAAGGCCGGGCGGACACGCCATCGCGGGCGCCGGCCACAGGTCCGCGGCTCGGTGATGAACCCGCGCGACCATCCTCACGGCGGTGGCGAAGGCCGTGCCCCCGTGGGCATGCCGGGTCCGAAGACTCCCTGGGGCAAGCCCGCGCTTGGCTATCGCACCCGCAACAACAAGCGCACCAACCAATTCATCGCCCGCCGGCGAACCAAGTAGGAGTAGGCGATGTCACGCTCTATCAAGAAGGGCCCCTTCGTCCACCCTTCGCTCGAGAAGAAGATCTTCTCGCTGCGTAATGCCAGCCCGAAGCCGTTGATCAAGACCTGGTCGCGGGCTTCGACCATCCTGCCAGACATGATCGGCTTCACGATCGGCGTGCATGACGGGCGGCGTCACGTGCCCGTGTTCATCACGGAAAACATGGTCGGCCACAAGCTCGGCGAGTTCGCCCTGACCCGGACCTTCCGCGGTCACATCTCCAAGAGCGACCGGCAGAGCAAGGTGAGGCGCTGACCATGGAAGTTCGAGCCTCGGCCCGTGACCTGGGCACATCTTCGCGGAAGATCCGCCTCATCCTCGAACGGCTGCCGGGGCTGAGCGTGGACCAGGCGCTTTCGCTGCTTCGCTACGTACAGTCGCCGCACGCGCGGTCGGTTTCCAAGGTTGTCCTTTCGGCCGCTTCGAACGCCGAAAACAACTTCGACATAGACGTGGACGACCTCGTCATCAAGCGGGCTTTTGCCGACGAAGGGCGCACTCAGAAGCGCTTCCGTCCCCGTTCGCGGGGACGCGTCAGCCCGATCCTGAAGCGGTCCACCCACATCACCATCATCCTCGACGAACGGGGGGCGTAAGACATGGGACAGAAGGTACACCCCCACGGTTTCAGGTTGGGGATCATCTACGACTGGGAGTCCAAGTGGTTCGCGGAACGTGACTACACGACGCGGCTCCACCAGGACCTCGACCTCCGCGCCTTCGTGCTGCGGGAACTGCCCGACGCGAGCATCAGCCATGTGGAGATCGACCGGAACGCGAACCTGGTCACGATCACCATCCACACGGCCAAGCCGGGGATCGTCATCGGGCGCGGCGGGCAGAAGGTGGAAGAGCTTCGGAATTCGCTGGAGCGCCACACCGGCGGCCGGGTCCGCTTGAACATCCAGGAGATTCGCACCCCGGAACTCGACGCCTACCTGGTGGCGCGTTCGGTTGCGGACCAGCTGGAGCGCCGCGTCGCCTTCCGTCGCGCGGTCAAGCAGTCGGTCCAGCGGACCATGCAGCGGGGCGCCCTCGGAGTCCGCGTTGCTGTCGCCGGGCGCCTTGGCGGGGCCGAAATGTCCCGTCGCGAATCGGAGACATCCGGCCGGGTGCCGCGGCACACGCTGCGGGCCAACATCGATTACGGGCTCGCGGAAGCGCACACGACCTTCGGGAGCATCGGCGTGAAGGTCTGGATCTACAAGGGGGACATCCTGCGGGAGGTCCGCCAGGAGCGCGTCGTGGCTGAAGAGCCGGCCGAGGCGCATGCCCCCGCTGCTCGCCTGGCAGCCGAAACCACGGCTGCGGAAGCGGCGGCGATGGCAGCGGCCCCTGGCCACACTGCGATCACGATGGAACAGCAGGCTGCCGTGCAGCGCGAAGCCCAAGAAGGGGGCGAGTAGCCATGCTCCAGCCCCGAAGGGTTAAGCATCGTAAGCAGCATCGCGGCCGCCGTTCGGGCCAGGCGCTGACGGGGAACTTCGTCGCTTTCGGTGAATTCGGCCTGCAGGCGCAGGGTGCGGCGTGGGTCGACTCCCGCCACATCGAAAGCGCCCGCCGCGCCATTACGCATGAAATGAAGCGCGGCGGCAAGGTCTGGATTCGCATCTTCCCCGACAAGCCGGTGACGGCGAAGCCCGCCGAAACCCGCATGGGCTCGGGCAAGGGCGCCCCGGACCGGTGGGTGGCCGTGGTCAAGCCGAACCGGATGATGTTCGAAGTAGCGGGCGTGCCGGAGCCGGTGGCGCGCGAGGCACTTCGCCTGGCCGCCCACAAACTGCCGCTGCCGACAAAGATCGTCCAGCGCGACGAGATGGTGGTGTAGCGATGGCAAAGGCAAAAGCGGAAGACCTTCGCCGCCTGGACGACCAGCGGCTGAACCACGAGATCAATGAGGCCTATCGTGCCCTCTTCACGCTGCGGTTTCAGCATGCCAGCCGGCAGCTGCAGAACTACCGCGAACTCCGCAACGCGCGTCGCAAGATCGCCCAGTTGCGGACGGTGAAGCGGGAACGCGAGCTGGCAGCAGCGATGGAGGGATAACGATGGGCCAGCAGCGAGTGATCCAGGGGACTGTGGTCTCCAACAAGATGGACAAGACGGTCGTGGTGACGGTGGAGCGACGCAAGAAGCACCGCCTCTACCACAAGGTCATGTCGGTCACCCAGCGCTACAAGGCGCACGACGAAGCGAACGCCTGCCAACTGGGCGACCTTGTCCGGATCGTGGAGTGCCGCCCGATGTCCAAGGAGAAGCGCTGGCGGGTCATCGAAGTGCTGACTCGCGGTGACGTTGCCGATATCGCCCCCGAAACGATCGGACGCGACATTGAGAAGACGGCGCAGGCTGCGCCAAAGGCGGAGGGCCAGGCGTGATCCAGCAGGAAACCCGGCTCAAAGTGGCCGACAATTCAGGCGCGCGGTCGCTGCTCTGCATCCGCGTGCTCGGCGGCAGCCGCCGGCGCTATGCCCGCCCGGGCGACATCATCGTCGCCAGCGTGAAGGTGGCCCAGCCGAATTCGAACGTAAAGAAGGGCGACGTGGTGAAAGCCGTCGTCGTCCGGGTGACGAAGGAATACGGCCGTCCCGACGGCTCGTACATTCGCTTCGACGAAAACGCGGCGGTGCTCCTGGCTCCCGATGGCGAGAACCCCCGGGGGACGCGGATCTTCGGGCCTGTTGCCCGCGAGCTTCGCGACCGCAACTTCATGAAGATCGTCTCGCTCGCTCCGGAGGTGCTGTAGTGCCTGCGAAGATCAAGCGGGGCGACACGGTGGTCGTCATCGCCGGGAAGGACAAGGGCAAGCGGGGGACGGTCCGCCGCGTGGTCAACAAGTTCGACCGGGTTGTGGTGGAGGGCGTGAACATGGTGAAGAAGCATCAGCGTGCCCGCCGCCAGGGCCAGGCTTCGGAGATCATCGAACGCGAAGCCCCGCTGCACATCAGCAACGTGATGCTCATCGACCCGAACAGCAACCAGCCGACGCGCGTCACCTTCCGGCGGCGCGACGATGGCACGATGGTGCGGGTCGGCAAGCGAAGCGGAGAGGACATCGAATAATGCCGCCGCGAATGAAAGACAAGTACGAAGGTGAAGTGCTGCCGGCGCTCCGCGAGCAGTTTCAGTATGGCAACGTCATGCAGGTGCCGAAGGTGACGAAGGTCGTCGTGAACATCGGCATGGGCGAGGCGCTGACCGACGCGAACGCGCTCGACAAGGCCGCGGACGACGTGGCGGCAATCACGGGGCAGAAGCCGATCATCAACCGCGCCAAGAAGTCGATCGCGAACTTCCGCCTGCGCGAAGGCAACCCGATCGGCGTTTCCGCGACCCTCCGGGGGCCGCGGATGTACGAATTTATCGACAGGCTCATCAGCGCGGCGCTGCCCCGCATCCGCGACTTCCAGGGCCTGAACCCGAACGCGTTCGACGGCCGAGGCAACTACAGCCTTGGCCTGAGGGAACAGTTGATCTTCCCGGAGATCGACTACGACAAGGTGGACAAGGTGCGCGGTCTCCAGGTCACGATTGTGACCACGGCCCGCACGGACGAAGAAGGACGGCGCCTGCTCGAGTTGATGGGCATGCCGTTCAAAAAGAACTAGGAGGCGCAGGTGGCTTCGAAAGGCATCATCAACCGGGACCAGCGCCGCCGCGAGCTGCACCAGAAGTACGCGGCGCGTCGCGCGGAGCTGAAGAAGGAACTGAAGAAGGCATGGGGCGACCCGGACACCGTCGCCCAGCTGTACGCCGAACTTCGGAAGCTTCCGCTCAACAGCAGCCCGACCCGCCTCCACAACCGGGACATCGTTACCGGGCGGCCGAAGGGGTACATCCGTAAGTTCGGCCTGTCCCGCATCACAATGCGAGAACTCGCGCACAAGGGCATGCTCCCTGGCGTGACCAAGTCCAGCTGGTAAGTGCGGAAGCAAACGCCAGAGGGGAATGAATAATGAGTATGACTGACCCGGTCGCCGACATGTTGACCCGCATCCGCAACGCTTCGTCGTCGCGGCACGATGCGGTGCTCATCCCGGCTTCAAAGATGAAGGTGGCAATTGCCAGGGTCCTCAAGGACGAGGGGTTCATCCGCGACTTCACGGTCGTGGAGGAAGAAGGCAAGCCGCAGCCGAACCTGAAGGTGGAGCTGAGCTACGGCGGCCGCAAGCAGCCGGTGCTCACGGGCCTCCAGCGAGTGAGCAAGCCTGGCCTGCGCGTCTATGTGCAGCGCCGGGAGATCCCTCGCGTGTACGGCGGCCTCGGCATCGCCATCCTTTCGACGCCCAAGGGCATCATGACGGGGCAGGAGGCCCGCCGCCAACTTCTTGGCGGCGAAGTCCTCTGCTACGTCTGGTAGGGGAGGAAGCCATGTCTCGAATTGGCCGCCAACCCGTCCTCGTGGCGTCGGACGTTGAGGTCACCCTCGGCGATGGCAACCTGGTGACTGTGAAGGGCCCGAAGGGTCAGCTCCAGCGCCAGTTCCCGCTGACGATGACCTTCACCCGCGAAGACGACCGGATCGTCGTCACTCGCCCGAACGACGAAGGCAAGCAGCGAGCCCTCCACGGGCTTTCCCGCTCGCTTCTCAACAACATGGTCACGGGCGTGACCACGGGCTTCACGAAGACGCTCGAAGTGCAGGGTGTGGGCTACCGCGCGCAGTTGCAGGGAACAAGCCTGCAACTGGCCCTCGGCTTTTCCCACCCGGTGATCGTGCCGCCGCCGGATGGCATCTCCTTCGCTCTCGAAGGCCCCCGGGTGCATATCCAGGGGATCGACCGCGAGCAGGTGGGCCAGGTCGCGGCAAACATCCGCAAGCTTCGGCCACCCGAGCCATACAAGGGCAAGGGCATCCGTTACCAGGGCGAACGCGTTCGCCGCAAGGCTGGCAAGGCCGGGAAGGTGGGCAAGTAATGAGCAAAGCCACTTCAACCCTCGCGCGCCAGCGTCGCCACACACGGGTCCGCCGCAAGGTCGCGGGGACGCAGGTGAGGCCGCGGCTGAACGTCTTCCGGAGTTCAACGCACATCTACGCCCAGGTCATCGACGACATCGCGGGCCACACCCTTGCGGCGGCGAGCGACGTGGACGCGGGCCTGGCGGCCGAACTCAGCGGTAAGAACAAGACCGAACGGGCGGCTGCCGTCGGCAAGGCCGTGGCGGAGCGTGCGAAAGCTCGCGGCGTTTCGCTGGTGGTCTTCGACCGCGGAGGCTACCAGTACCATGGCCGCGTGAAGGCACTCGCCGAAGCCGCACGCGAAGCCGGATTGGGGTTCTAATGAGTCACTTCGATCACGGCCAGGAAGAACTGACCGAAAAGGTCATCTACATCAACCGCGTCGCCAAAGTGGTCAAGGGCGGACGCCGGTTCAGCTTCAGCGCGCTCATCGTCGTCGGCGATGGCCAGGGGAGCGTCGGCATCGGCCTCGGCAAGGCGAACGAAGTGCCGGAAGCGATCCGCAAGGGCGCAACGCTGGCCAAGAAGACCATGGTTCGGATCCCGATGAAGGGCGGCACGATCGCCCACCCTCTCATGGCGGAATTCGGCGCGGCCAGGGTGATGATGAAGCCGGCCAGCCATGGCACCGGGGTCATCGCCGGCGGTGCCGTCCGGGCGATCATGGAAGCAGCCGGGATCACGGACATCCTCGCGAAGTCGCTGGGCAGCCGGAACCCGATCAACGTCGCCCGGGCGACGCTGGACGGGCTCGGCACGCTCCGGGATCCCGAAGGCGCCCGCGCCCGACGGCTGGCGATTTCGCAGGGGGCACGCTAGCCATGGCGACTGTCGACATCACCTGGCGCAAGAGTGCCATCGGCTATAACCGTGACCAGAAGGACACGATCCGCAAGCTTGGCCTGCGGCGGCTGAACCAGACGGTTTCGCACGAAGATTCGCCCGCGCTGCGGGGGATGATCGGCAAGGTGCAGCACCTCGTCGCCGTGCGGGAAGGGGATTCGAAATGAGCCTGGACCCAAGCCAGCTCCGGCCCCCGCAGGGCGCGACGCATGCGAAGAAGCGCGTGGGCCGCGGCAACTCCAGCGGGCACGGCACCTATTCGGGCAAGGGCCTGAAGGGTCAGAAGTCGCGCAGCGGCAAAGGCGTTCGCCTCGGATTCGAAGGTGGGCAGATGCCGCTCGCGCGGAAGATGCACGTGCTCCGCGGCTTCAACAACAAGTGGCGGGTGGAATACCAGCCGGTCAATCTGTCGTCCCTCGAGCGCTTCGCCGATGGGACGGTGGTCACGCCCGAATCCCTCAAGGAGGCGGGTCTGCTTCGCCACCTCCGCGATCCGTTAAAGGTGCTCGCAAGGGGCGAACTCACGAAGAAGCTCAACGTCACGGCGCACGGTTTCAGTGCGGCGGCGAAGGCTCGGATCGAAGAACTCGGGGGGACGGCGACGCTCGTCGAACCTGAGAACGAAGACGAGAAGGAAGGCTAACGAATGGCGGTCCAGGCGGCGCAACGGCCCCGGCTCCTCCAGGCGATGGTTGACGCTTTCCGGCAGGAAGATGTCCGCCGGAAGCTGCTCTTCACGCTGGCGATGCTGGTCATCTTCCGCTTCGTCGCCCACGTCCCGATCCCCAATGTGGACCGGGACGCGCTCAAGTCCGCCTTCGACCAGAACTCGCTGCTCGACTTCCTCAGCATCTTTTCCGGGGGGGCGCTCCAGAACCTGAGCGTGGCCGCGCTTGGCGTGTACCCCTACATCACGGCCTCGATCATCATGCAGATCCTGACCCCGCTGGTGCCGAGCCTGCGTTCGCTCCAGGAAGAGGGGGAACAGGGCCGGCGGCGTGTGCAGCTGTACACGCACTGGCTGGCGGTGCCTATGGCGTTCGTCCAGGGCTACGGCCAGATTCTGTTCATCAACCAGCAAGGCGGCAACGTCGTTGCCGACTTCGGCTTCCAGAACGACGCCATCGGCACCTTCGCGACGCTTTTCACGCTGGCCGCAGGGACCATGTTCCTGGTCTGGCTGGGCGAACTGATCACGGAGCACGGGATCGGCAACGGTGTGTCGATCATCATCTTCGGCGGCATTGTCGCGCGGCTCCCTTCGCTCATCCCGAACCTCTCCACCCAGTCGATCATCGGGATCCTGGCGATCGCCGCCTTCGCTATCGGGCTCACCTACCTGGTGGTGTTCTTCCAGGAGGCGCAGCGGCGCGTCCCGGTGCAATATGCGCGGTCGGCTTTCCGGGGAGGGAGGATGTACCGGCAACAGGGGCAGAGCCATATCCCGTTGCGGGTGAACATGGCGGGTATGATCCCGCTGATCTTCGCCTTTTCAATCATGCTGCTCCCGGCCACGTTCGCGTCGTATTTCACCGACGCCGGCGGCTGGGTGGAATCGGTGGCCGACTTCATGGTCGGGCAGTTCCAGGGCGGCCGCGGCGGCGGCGGGACCGGCCCCTACTGGCTCGTGCTCTTCCTGCTCGTCGTCGTCTTCACCTTCTTCTACACCATGGTCCAGTACCAGCAGCAGCAGATGGCCAAGACGCTCCAGAAGCAGGGGGCATTCATCCCCGGCATCCGGCCCGGGCCGCCGACGGAGGCGTACCTCATGCGGGTGGTCACGCGGATCACCTGGGCGGGCGCCTTCTTCCTCGGGTTCGTGGCCATCCTGCCGTTCTTCGTCGGCCTCCTGACGGACGTGCGGGCGCTCACGGTTTCGAGCACGGGCTTCCTGATCGTGGTGGCCGTCGTGTTGGACACGATGAAGCAGTTGGAAGCGCAGCTGTTGATGCGCAACTACGAGGGGTTCATCCGCTAGTGTTCGTCGTATTGCTTGGACCACCGGGAGCGGGGAAGGGCACCCAGGCGCAGCGCATCGCCGAGGCGACGAAGCTGCTGCACATCTCCACCGGCGACATGTTCCGGGAGAACGTGAAGAACGAGACGGAGCTCGGGAAGCTCGCGAAGACGTTCATGGATCGTGGCGAATTGGTCCCGGACGAAGTTACCATCAGGATGCTGCTCGAACGGATCGGCCGCCCCGGCGCGGCTGCCGGTGTGATGTTCGATGGCTTTCCTCGGAACGTCGTGCAGGCCCAGGCGCTCGACGATGCCCTGGCCGCCCGTGGCAACCGAATTGACCGCGCTCTCCTTATCTCCGTACCGGACGAAGAGCTACTCGCTCGCCTCGGAGGCCGCTGGATCTGCCGCGATTGCGGCCACCTCTACCACGAACGCAACGACCCGCCGAAGACCGCGGGCAAGTGCGACCACTGTGGCGGGGAACTCTACCAGCGTGAAGACGACCGCCCGGAAGTGGTGCAGACCCGGCTGGATAAGCAGAAGCCGCCGGCCGCCTTGATCGACCACTACCGCGCCGCCGGGTCGCTTCGCGAAATCGATGGCCAGCGTTCCCTCGACGCCGTGACCGCCAGCTTGCTGGAGGCTATCGGCTGATGGCGGTGAAACTGAAGTCAGCGGACGAAGTCCGGCGGATGCGAGCGGCCGGGCAGTTGGTGGGGCAGACGCTCGCGCAGGTCCGGGAGATGGTGCGTCCCGGGCTCAACCTCCTGGAGGTTGAGCGATTCGTCCGCGAGGAGTTTAGACGCCAGGGTGCCGACGAGACGTTCCGCCGCTACACGCCCGACCCGAAGCGTTTTCCGCCCTATCCGTCGAACATCTGCATCAGTGTGAACGAGCAGCTCGTGCACGGGATCCCGCGAGACCGTAAGCTGGAAGACGGCGACATCGTCAGCTTCGATTTGGGAGCGACGAAAGACGGTTTCGTCGGCGATGCCGCCATCACGGTGGGCGTTGGCCGGATAACCCCGGAAGCTGAGCGGCTGATACAGGTCACGGAGGAAGCCCTCTGGGCCGGCATCCACGCTGCCAGGACGGGGACGCACCTTAACGATATTTGCGGCGCCATCGAAGACGTCGCTGTCGCGGCCGGGTTCGGCATCGTCCGCGGCTACGGCGGCCACGGCGTCGGTCGCGAAATGCACGAAGAGCCCCACGTGCCGAACCACCGCATCCGTTTTCGCGGGCAACCGCTACGGACGGGGCTGGTGCTGGCGCTGGAGCCCATGTTCACGTTGGGCAGCCCGGAGGTCGGCGAGATGGACGACCGCTGGACTGTAAGCACGAAGGACGGTAGCCTTTGCTGTCATTTCGAGCATACCATCGCAATCAAGGAGGGGTGTCAGCCTGAAGTGCTTACCCTCGCCTAGGAATCTTCGAAGAAGGGTGTATGGCGAAGAAGGACGCGATCGAAGTCGAAGGAGTTGTCACTGAGCCGCTGCCGAACGCAATGTTCAAGGTGGCACTGGCGAACGGGCACGAAGTGTTCGCGCACGTGAGCGGCAAGATCCGGATGAACTTCATCAAAATCCTTCCAGGGGACCGGGTGCTGGTCGAACTTTCCCCGTACGACCTGACGCGCGGCCGCATCACCTACCGTTTCAAGTAACCGGCCCCCCAGCCATCCAGGAGAATCATGAAGGTCCGAGCTTCCGTTAAGCCACGCTGCGACAAGTGCAAGGTCATCCGCCGGCATGGTCGCGTGATGGTTATTTGTGAGAACCCAAAGCATAAGCAGCGGCAGGGATAGCCATGGCAAGAATTTCCGGCGTCGACATTCCGAACGACAAGCGCATTGAAGTCGCGCTCACCTACATCTTCGGCATCGGGCTGACCCGTTCCCAGGCGATCCTCGCCGGGACGAACATCAGCCCGGACCGGAAGGCGCGCGAGCTCACGGACGAAGAGGTCATCCGCGTCCGCGACTTCATTGACAAGAACTACATGGTGGAAGGGGACCTCCGTCGGGAGGTCCGCCAGAACATCAGCCGGTTGATCGAGATCAACTGTTACCGCGGCCAGCGGCACCGGCGGAACCTGCCGGTCCACGGCCAGCGCACGCGGACCAATGCGCGCCAGAAGCGTGGCGCGCGCAAGACTGTGGCTGGCAAGCGCCGGGCCGGGAAGAAGTAAAGAGGGGTAGCTGAACCATGGCTGATGCGAAGAAGGGAGCCGCGGCGGCTGCCGCCCGCCGGCAGCGGCGGCGCGAACGAAAGTCCGTGCCGCGCGGCAAGGCGTTCATCAAGAGCACCTTCAACAACACGCTCGTGACCTTGACGGACCCGAACGGGAACGTGATTTCGTGGGCGAGTGCTGGTGGGTCCGGCTTCAAGGGTTCGCGTAAGAGCACGCCCTTCGCCGCCCAGATGGCCGGGGAAAAGGCTGCTCGCGCGGCCATGGACCACGGCATGCAAATGGTCGAAGTCTATGTCCGTGGCGCCGGCAGTGGCCGGGAAGCCGCGATCCGTTCGCTCCAGGCCGCCGGCATGACGGTGACCGCAATCCGAGACGTTACCCCAATCCCCCACAACGGCTGCCGCGCTCCCAAGCGGCGGCGGGTGTAGGAGCACAAGCGCGCTATGGCACGTTACACAGGTCCAGTTTGCCGGCTTTGCCGCCGCCACGGCGAAAAGCTCTTCCTCAAGGGAGAGCGCTGCTTCAAGCCCAAGTGCAGCTTCGAACGGCGCCCGAACCCGCCGGGGCCCCGGCCTACTCGCCGCCGCAAGGTGAGCGACCGTGGCCTCCAGCTCCGCGAAAAGCAGCGCGCCCGCGTTGCTTACGGGGTGCTCGAAAAGCAGTTCGTCCGCTACTACAAGGAAGCGATCCGGCGCCCCGGCGTCTCCGGCGAAAACCTCGTCCGGCTGCTGGAGACACGGCTCGACAACATCGTCTACCGGCTTGGCTTCGCCGATTCCCGGAGCCAGGCTCGCCAGATCGTCCGCCACGGCATCATCGCCGTCGACGACCGCAAGCTCGATGTGCCCTCCGCCCACCTCAAGGAGGGCGAGACCGTGGGATTCACTCCCCGCGGCCTGCGCAGCGAGTACTACAAGATCGTCCAGGAAAACATCAAGTCGAAGAACGTCCCGTCGTGGCTCACCCTCGACGTGGCGGCCATGAAGGGGCGCGTCAGCGGCATGCCGACAGTCGCCCAGGGCGAAACGCACCTCTTCAACGAAAACGTCATCATCGAGTACTACTCGCGCTAGCCGGCGTCCCAACCAGGCACTGAGGGCAATAACCGAACATGATGGATTCCATGGAGTTGATCGGGCAGACGGCTGACAACGTCAACCCGGAGCTCACCGTCGAAGACGAGACCGAGTCCTACGCGCGCCTCATCGCAGAGCCGCTGGAGGCGGGCTACGGCATTACCCTGGGCAACGCCCTGCGCCGTGTCCTCCTCAGCTCGCTCGAAGGTGCGGCCGTTACGTCCGTCCGCATTGAGCAGGTACAGCACGAGTTCTCCACGATCCCCGGCATGCAGGAGGATTCCACCGACTTCCTCCTGAACGTGAAGGAGATCCGCCTGCGCGCGCTCAGCAACCGCAGCGGGACACTTTCCCTGGATGCCCAGGGCCCCGGAGAAGTTCGTGCTCGCGACATCATGGTCCCCGCGGACTTCGAGATCGCGAACCCAGACCTGCACCTGGCCACGCTCGATAGCGCCACCGCCCGCCTGAACGTTGAGTTCAACGCGAGCATCGGCAAGGGCTATCAGCCGGCCGGAAGCGTTGAAGGGATGCCTATCGGCGTCATCCCCGTCGACTCAATCTTCACGCCCGTGCGGAAGGTGAACTACAAGGTCGAAAAGACCCGCGTTGGCCAGTCGACCGACTTCGACCGCCTGGTGCTTGAAGTCTGGACCGACGGCACCATCTCCGCGGTCGACGCGGTGAGCCAGAGCGCCGACATCCTCATGGACCAGTTCGCGCTGTTCAGCAGCATGGGCCGGCCGATAGCCCTCGGCGGCGGCGGTGGTGGAGCCAGCTCCACTCCTGTCGGGATGGCCCTGGCGCCAGACCGCTACAACACGCCGATCGAGGACCTCCAGCTTTCCGTCCGGGCCTACAACTGCCTCAAGCGGAGCGGCCTGATGACGGTCGGGCAGGTGCTCGAAAAGAACGAAGACGAACTCCTGGGGCTGCGGAACTTTGGCCGCAAGTCATACGACGAGCTTCGCGACAAGCTCATCGAACTCGGCTATGTCGATGGGGAAGCGGAAGGCCTGCAGCCTATCGTCGAACCGCGCGGTGGCCTCGCGACTGCCCGGCGCCCACGCCAGGCCCCGGCCCGCGCCAGCAAGGTGATCCTCGACGAAGAAGACGAGGAAGAGAGTCTCGGCGCCCTCGGCAAGGCGCTCAAGGAAGCACTGAAGGAAGTTGGCGACGACGATCTGCTCGGCGCCGACGACGAGGATTAACCCATGCGACACCGCCTGGCCGGCCGCCATCTTGGCCGCGACACTGCCCACCGCACCGCCCTCTACCGCAACCTCGTGACGGACCTGCTCCGTTACGAGCGGATCACCACGACCGAGGCGAAGGCGAAGGAAATCCGCCCCATGGCGGAGAAGATTATCACCCTCGCCCGGCGCGGCGACCTGCACTCGCGGCGGCTGGCCCTGCGCGTGGTTTACGACGAGCGGGTGGTGAAGAAGGCCTTCGATGTGATTGGCCCGCGGATGAAGGATCGCCCGGGAGGCTACCTGCGCATCACCGGCATCGAACCCCGCAAGGGCGACGGTGCGCGGATGGCCGCGATCGAACTTGTCGACTACGTGGATGCCCCCCCGACGCCTCGGCCTCACCGGGTGACGGCGGCCCCCTCGGCCCCTGCACCGGTTGCCGCGGCGCCCGTGGCGCCCGCCGAAGAAGTGACGGACGAGCCCGTGGCCGAAGTCGGCGACGAGGCAGAAGTGTCAGAGATCGAGATCACCCCCGAAGAGGCCGCGGAAGAAGCGACCGAGGAGCAGACGGAGGGAGATGCCTGACGAGGTGGCCGCGATTCGTTTCGCGGCAACCGTGAGCTACGACGGGACGGGCTTTGCCGGCTCTCAACGGCAGGCGAACGCACGGACCGTCCAGCAGGAGCTGGAAACCGCGGCGGCGGCCCTTTTCGGGCAGCCAACCCGCGTTGCGATGGCGGGGCGCACCGATAGCGGTGTCCACGCCATTGGCCAGGTAGCTGCCTTCAGCGCGGAGACGCGGCTGGCGGCGGCGACGGTGGGCCGGGCGCTCAACGCCCACCTGCCCGAAGATGTAGCGGTACGCGATGTCCGCCCGGTGGATGGGGGATTCGACCCTCGCCGCCAGGCGCGACGGCGCTGGTATCGCTACACCGTGTACAACCGAAAAGAGCGCGCGCCGCTGTTGCGCCGCACCGCATGGCAGGTTGAGGGAGACCTCGACCTGCCGCGGATGGACGAAGCGGCGGGCGAGCTGGTGGGCCGGCGGGACTTCATGGCCTGCTCTGGTCCCCTGGAAGACGGCAGGACTTCGGTCCGGTCCGTTTTCAATGCAGGGTGGCGCCGCGAAGGCTGCGCTCTCCTGTTCGACATCGAGGCGGACGCGTTTCTGCCGCAGATGGTCCGGCGTCTTGCCGGTGCCATGGTGCGGCTGGGGCGCGGAGGCCTGGCGAAGGAGGAATTCGTCCGCCTGCTCTTGCAGGCCGAGCCGGGAAGCATGGGCCCCACGGCCCCGCCCCACGGTCTCTGCCTGCAGCGCGTGTGGTACGACGAGGGATACGCACCATGACTACGACTGTCCGCATGAAGGCGTCGCAAATCTACAAGGACTGGCACGTCATCGACGCGGCCGGCCGGCCGCTTGGCCGCGTGGCGACGGAAGCCGCCACCTTGCTCCGGGGCAAGCACAAGCCCACCTACGAACCGCACCTCGACGACGGTGACTTTGTCATTATCATCAACGCGTCGCAGGTGAAGGTGACGGGCCGCAAGGCTGCTCAGAACAAGTACTACACGCACTCCGGGTATCCCGGCGGGCTTCACACGCGCTCCTACGCCGTCCAGCTCGAAAAGTTCCCCGAGCGCGTGTTGGAACAGGCCGTCTGGGGCATGCTCCCGCAGGGGCCGCTGGCCGAAGCGATGATGAACCACCTGAAGGTCTACAAGGGCTCGAATCACCCCCACCAGTCCCAGGTCACCGGCTCGGAGCGCGCCCGCCAGGCTCGCGAAGCCGCCCCGGCGGCGGCGACGAAGCCACCCCCCCGCCTCCGTCCGTTGACGGCGGTGGGGGTTGTGACCGCGCCGGAACCGGCGCCTGTGTTGGCGATCCCCAAGCCCCCGACGGCCAAGGCCGAACCGGTGGTGGCAGTGCCCGAACCGGTTGTGGCCGAAGCCCCGCCCGCCGTGGAGCCTGTGGCCGTGGAGCCTGTCGCCGAGGTCGCGGAAGCCCCGAAGAAGCGCGCACCCCGCAAGAAGGCCGAAGCAGCCGCTCCAGAGGTGGTCGCCGAGGTGCCCGCAACCGAACCAACCGAGACGAAGAAGCCCGCCCGCCGCCGTGCCGCGGCAAAAACGGAGGAATAGGCCATGGCCGACCAGCAGTACTTCTACGGGACGGGACGGCGGAAGACCTCCGTCGCGCGCGTCCGCCTCTACCCGGGGAACGGCGCCATCGTTATCAACGGGAAGCCGTTCGAGGAAGTGTTCTCTCGCGACGTCCACCGCGCGGAAGTCACGTCGCCTCTGCGGCGCCTCGGCCGCGAGACGCGGTACAGCGCCCAGATCAAGTGCGATGGCGGCGGGATCACCGGCTGGGCCGGCGCTATCCAGATGGGGATCGCCCGTGCCCTCGTCGCCTCGGATGAATCGCTCAAGCCCACGCTGAAGCGCGGCGAAAACCTCCTGACCCGTGACCCTCGCGAGAAGGAACGGAAGAAGGCAGGTCTCAAGCGGGCCCGCAAGGCACCTCAGTTCACCAAGCGCTAGTCAGCGCCGCCTGGCTGCTGTCCACGCCCACAGCGAGAGGCCCCTCCCCGGAGGGGCCTCTCGCTGTGTCTGCCACCTGGCGGATGCGACGGGCCCGGCCGATGCGGGTATGCTCGAATCCCGCGGCCCCACCGCCGCACTGCACCAGAGGAGCGCAAGAATGACCACCAACCACCAGTGGCTGCTCGCCGCCCGGCCGAGCGGCATGATCACCGGCGACGAGTTCAAATGGAACGAGGCGCCAGTCCCGGAGCCCGGGCCTGGCCAGTTCGTGGTCCGCGTCGTCTATGTCTCGCTGGACCCGGCGATGCGGGGCTGGATGACCGACCGCCGTTCGTACGTGCCCCCGGTCGGCATCGGCGAAGTCATGCGCGCGGGCGGCGTCGGCGAAGTCGTCGCTTCGAACAACCCTGGCTACGCTATCGGCGACTTCGTCACCGGGACGCCCGGCTGGCAGGAGTATGCCGTCACGGACGGTTCCGGGATGATGCCGATGCGGAAGCTCGCGCCGGGCACCGACCTGAGGACGAGCATGGGTGTCCTCGGTGGGACTGGCCTGACCGCCTACTTCGGGGTCCTGGACGTCGGCCAGCCGAAGCCGGGGGAGACCGTCGTCGTTTCGGGCGCGGCCGGGGCGACGGGGTCCGTGGCCGGGCAGATTGCGAAGATCCAGGGGTGCCGGGTCGTTGGTCTCGCGGGGAGCGATGAGAAGTGCGCTTGGCTGACCGGCGAACTCGGCTTCGACGCGGCCATCAACTACAAGACCGCCAACATCTCGAAGGCGCTGCGGGATGGCTGCCCGAAGGGGATCGACGTCTACTTCGACAACGTCGGCGGCGAGATCCTGAACACTGTGCTCGCCCAGATCAACCTCCGGGCCCGGCTCGTCATCTGCGGCGGCATCTCGACCTACAACGCGGTGGAGCCACCGCCGGGGCCGTCGAACTACATGCAGCTGGTCGTGATGCGGGCCCGGATGGAGGGCTTCCTTGTGAGCGACTACGCGTCGCGCTTCGGGGAGGCGATCGCGGTGATGTCGAAGTGGATCGCGGAGGGCAGGCTGAAGTCGGCGGAAACCGTGGTCCAGGGGCTCGAAAACGCGCCGAAGGCTTTCCGGATGCTGTTCGAAGGCGGGAACACCGGCAAGCTCCTCGTGCAGGTGGCGCCGGAGCCGCGCTGAGTGGCCCGGCAGGGACTTGCGCAAGGTGCCGCAAACCCGCTGCTGGTCGTGCCAGGGGCACCAGGACTGGATGGCGGGCCCGCCGGTGACGCGCCAAGTGGCTCGGTCTGGGGAGAACAGCGCGCGCTGACCGCGGGCCTCCTGATGGCCGTCACGCTCGTGGCCTTCGAAGCGCTCGCCGTGGCGACCATCCTCCCGGAGGCCCAGCGCGACCTCGGGGGACTCCGTCTCTATGGATGGGCGTTCAGCGGCTTTCTCCTCGCCAGCCTTGTCGGCATCGTCTGGTCCGGCGAACTCTGCGATCGGGCCGGGCCGGCGCCGCCGCTGGCTGCCGGGCTCATCCTCTTCGGCGTTGGCCTGCTGGTTGCCGGTCTCGCTCCGGGAATGGGCGTGCTCGTCGCCGGGAGAGTCGTGCAGGGGCTCGGGGCAGGCTCGGTCCCGGCAGTGGCCTACGTCGCCATCAGTCGCGGCTACGGAGAGCACCAACGGCCACGCCTCCTCGCCCTGATGTCGACCGCCTGGGTGGTTCCGGGCCTCGCCGGGCCGGGGATCGCCGGCGTCGTGGCCGAAGCAACCGACTGGCGTTTCGTGTTCCTTGGGCTTCTCCCGCTGCTGGGCCTGGCCGGTTGGCTCACACTCCCCGCCTTGCGTGGCCTGGGGCCCCCGCAAGTCCCCGCGGAACGCGACGGCGTGCGGACGTGGCGCGCGCTCCAGCTTGCTGGCGGGACCGCCCTGCTCCTCGCCGGCGCCACCTCCGGCTCCATCGTTGCCGGAATTCCGCTTGCTGTAGCTGGCGCGGTCGCCGCCCTTGACGCGCTGCGAAGGCTGCTCCCGGCCGGGTCGCTGAGGGCGGCCCGGGGACTCCCCTCCGCCGTCGTTGGCATTGGTGTCCTCAACCTGGCGTTCTTCGGCGCCGACGCCTACATCCCCTATTCCCTCGCCAATCTGCGGGACCAGCCGACCTGGGTCGTGGGCATGGTACTGACGCTCGTCACGCTCTCCTGGACTGCGGGCGCGTGGCTGGTGGTGCACCTGGGCACGAGGGTGTCGCGCAGCACCCTCAGGGCCGCCGGCATGCTGATCATCGCCGCCGGGATTGGAGGCGTGGCCGTGGCCCTCGCCCCGGATGCACCCGTCGTCCTCCTGACCTCGGTGGCATGGACCATCGGGGGTTTTGGCATGGGCATCGCCTATTCATGCTTCTCGCTGGCGGCGCTCGCCCAGCTTCCGCCGGGCGAAGAGGGTGTCGCCGGGTCGGCGCTCAAGCTCTCGGAGTCGCTGGGCGCCGCCGTAGGCGCCGGGATCGGTGGCGCGCTCATCGCCGCGGGGGAGGCTGCCGGGCGGGATGTGGAGGGTGCGGTCGCGACCTTCGTCGTGATGGCGGTGGTTGCGGTGGCCGGCGTTGGGCTGAGCGCCAGGTCAGAACCGGGGTAGCGACAGCGTTATGCCCGACCGGGCATATTGCAGGGTTTCGCCAATCCCGTACCATCCTCCCTTACAGCCGCCGCGGAGGAACGCGGCGGAGCAGGAGTGTGTCCCATTGGCAGAAGTAGAAAAGGGTTTCAACGGCAAGATGCTCAACGTCAACCTGACGACGGGTGCAATCACCGTTGAACGGCCGGACGAATCCCTCTACCGGCAGTATCTCGGCGGCTACGGCATCGGCGCCCGCATGCTCTGGGACCGTGTCCCGAAGGGTGCGGACGCGCTGGGCCCCGACAATATGCTCGGGATGTTCCCGGGCCTTCTCACCGGCACGCCGCTCTTTGGGCAGCGCTGGCAGGTGGTATGCAAGAGCCCACTCACGGGCGGCTGGGGCGACGCCAACTGCGGCGGCGACTTCGGCGGCGTCCTCAAGCTTGCGGGCTGGGACGGCATCATGTTCTTCGGCAAGGCTTCGTCGCCGAAGTATCTCCTCATCGACAACGACAAGGTGGAACTTCGCGACGGGGCCGACCTCTGGGGCACCGGCGCGATCGAAAACGAAACGGTGCTCAAGGCTCGCCACGGCAAGCGCGCCAGTGTCGCGAACATCGGCCAGGCCGGCGAAACGCAGTCGCTGATCAGCGGCGTCTGCAACGACCACGGCCGCCTTGCTGCCCGTTCGGGCGTCGGCGCCGTCATGGGCGCGAAGAACCTCAAGGCTGTCGTCGCCCTGGCGGACCGCAAGATCATCAGCCAGACTCCGGCAATCTCGAAGATGGTGCGGACGAACCTCGACGAGTTCGTGAAGCCCCTGCGCGACTTCTTCCACACCTTCGGCACCACCGGCATTACCGCCATGAGCGCGCTCAATGGCGACTCCCCGGTGAAGAACTGGGGCGGCGTCGGCGTGGTCGACTTCCCGAACGCGGCCAAGATCGACGGTGGTTCGACCATCAACCCGCTGATGGAGAAGTCATACGGTTGCTGGCACTGTCCGATGGCCTGCGGCGCTGAGTCGGTCGAGTCCAAGAACGAGAAGTACCCATACCCGCGCCACACGCACCGGCCCGAGTACGAGGCGATGGGCGCCTTCGGGACGATGAACCTGGTCGCGAACCCCGACGCGCTGATCTACGCGAACCACCTCTGCAACGAGTACGGCTTCGACGTCATCTCGGCCGGTGGGTCGATCTCGATGGCGATCGAGTGCTACCAGGCCGGGATCATCACCAAGGAAGACACCGACGGCCTCGAACTCAACTGGGGCGGCGACGAGGCTGTCATCGAACTCCTCAAGATGATGGGCGAACGCCGGGGCATCGGCGAAACCTTCGCGGACGGCGTCGTCAAGGCCGCCGAACGGCTGGGCCATGGCGCGGACGCCTTCGCGATGCACATTGGCGGGCAGGAACTGCCGATGCACGACCCGAAGCTCCAGCCGGAATACCACACCACCTACAAGCTCGACCCCACGCCGGGCCGGCACACCCAGTACGAAGGCAACAAGCGCCTCGGCAAGATTCCCCCGGCGCCCACGGACAAGACCGTCTACACCGGCCGCGGCGAGCACCACAAGGGCGCCAGCGAGTACATGCACGTCGTCAACAGCGGCGGCATGTGCCAGTTCGTGATGATGGCGGCGAACACCGCCAACATGCCGAGCTGGTTCAACGCCGTCACCGGCTGGGACATGGATGTGGACGAGATGCTCAAGGTGGGCGAGCGGATCGCGAACATGCGCATGGCCTTCGAAGTGCGCGAGGGTGGCAACCCCCGCAAGCGCCACGTGCCGACCCGCGTGACCGGCGAGACCACCGAAGCGACCCACGCCGGGCCGCTCCAGGGGATCAAGCTGGATACGGAGACGCTTGAGAAGGAGTTCCTTGCGGCCTGCGATTGGGACACCGCCACCTGCGTCCCGTCAAAGGCGAAACTGGAGTCGCTGGGCCTGAAGGAAGTGGCAGCGGCGCTGCACTGACCGTTGCTGCCGGCAACCCTGCAACCCGGGGGCGGCCATTGTGCCGCCCCTTTGTTGTTCTCCGGCGGGAGCCTGTAGGAGCCCTGGTTCTCGCAGCTGCAACGCGAAGTATAGGGGCGGCACCCTGAAGCATATTTACGAGCTATCGCAGGTTTGCTAGAGTCTTCTGGATCGGTCGCCGGGCGCAACGTTGACAAGGGCGCCCACCGGGCCTAGTTGGCGGCAGAGCTGCCGCAGAAAGCAAAACTCCCTCCCATGATTCCTGTCCTCGTCGTCGCTGGCGTCGCGCTCTTCGTGTTCGCCATTTTCGTCATGGCCGGCGATATGCTGGTCAACATCGGCGGCCAGCAGGTCGGCATCCTCGAACGCCGCTACTTCGGCCACGGACTGCCCGAAGGGCGGGTTGTCGCCATGAAGGGCGAAGTGGGCATCCAGGCCCGCGTGTTCCCACCTGGCCTGCACGTCCTCCCCCCGTTCCTCTACAAAGTGCGCAAGCAGCCCATGATCGTGGTCGCCCAGGACGAGGTTGGCGTCGTCGAGTCTATCGACGGGCGCGCCCTCGATCCCGGCCGTATCTTTGCCCGCCGCGTGATCGGCCACGACACCTTCCAGGACGGCGAAAAGTTCCTGACGAATGGGGGCCAGAAGGGCACGCAGATTGACGTCCTCCCGCCCGGCCAGTTCCGGATCAACTCCTATCTCTTCCGGATCCGCGTCGAAAAGGCGCTGATCGTGCCGTCCGGCGCTGTGGGGCTCGTGACCGCCCGCGATGGACAGCCTATCCAGCCCGGCCGCCTCCTGGCGAGGCACGTGGAGGGCCACACCGCGTTCCAGGACGGGGAGGCTTTCCTGATCAGCGCTGGCCAACGGGGGCCGCAAATCGAACTCCTCCTCCCGGGCCGCTACCGCCTCAACACCGACATGTTCAATGTCGAGGTGCAGGGCGCGACCGTCGTGCAGGCCAACCAGATTGGGCTCGTGACCGCCAAGGACGGGGCGCCCCTGCCGGGAGGCGAGCTCGTCGCGGTCAACGTCGAAGGCCACAACGACTACCAGGACGCGTCGGCGTTTCTTGCCGCTGGTGGACAGCGCGGGCCGCAGTACGACCTCCTGAAGCCCGGCACCTATTACATCAACCCGCTCATGTTCGACATCAAGCTCGACCAGGTTCAGGTGGTACAGCGCGGCGAGGTGGCCGTCCTCGTCTCGAACGTCGGCAAGGAGCCCCAGGCCCCAACCAGCGAGGACCGCCTGATCGCCGCGCAGGAACGCTACGTGGTTCCCACGGGGTTCCGAGGCATCCAGGCCGACGTCGCCGGGCCGGGCGTCTACTACCTCAACCGCTGGGCCTACATCGCCTACATCATCCCCACAACGAACCTGACCGTGGACTGGGCCGAAGAGACCGTAGTCTCCGATTCTGGGACCACGCCCGGGGAGCACGTCGTCCAGCTCTTCAACCCGCTCTCCGTCATCAGCCGCGACGGCTTCGAAATGAAGATCAGCGTCAAGGTTATCATGCGCGTTCGGCCCGACCAGGCGCCGCTGATGGTGGCGAAGATCGGTTCCGTCCAGAACCTGATCGACCACGTCATCCACCCCATGATCGACTCGTCGTTCCGTAACCAGGCCTCTTCGACCGAGGCCATGGCGTTTATGCAGGACCGCGCGATCGAGCAGGAGAAGGCCGAGGAACGGGCCCGCGAGGAACTGGAGAAGTACCACGTCGAATGCGTGCGGGTGCTGATCTCGCAGATCATCCTGCCGAAGGAACTGATGGACATCCAGACGCGGAGGGTGATCGCGGCCCAGCAGCAGGCGATGTTCGTCGAGCAGCAAAAGGCCGAGCGCGAACGTATCGGTACCGAGAACACCCGCGCCCAGGCCGATCAGCAGATCAACCTCGTTATCGCCCAGATCGGCGTCCAGGTGGCGGAGCAGACCAAGCAGAAGACGATCATCGAAGCCGAGGGGCGGGCTCGCGCCGTGGAACTCGAAGGCAACGCGGAGGGTACGAGGATTCGGGCCGTCGGCGAAGCCACCGCGGAGGCCTACGACAAGCAGCAGGAAGCCGTGGGCCAGCAGAACCTCTTCGGCATTGAGGTGGCGAAGGCGATCTCGGCGGCCGGGCTGAAGATCACGCCCGACATCGTCGTCAGCGGGGGAGCCGAGGGTGGCGGAGGTATCTTCGGTGCGTTCCTCGCGCAGATGCTGGCCGGGAATCGCGCTGCCAGCGCGCCGCAACTCCCGCCCCGAGACACCCCTCCCCCCGGAGCCTGATGTTCGCGGCCCGTCGACCCGATTCCGTGGCCCGGCTACTCAGCCGGGCCACGGCCGTGTCAGGGGAGAATGCGGAAGACGGGGTGCTCCGGCGCCACCCGGGCGAGGTCGGCGTCGGAGGGGTCCTTCGGGACGCCGAAGAACTTGCCCGTCTCGGCGCGCCACTTCGCCAGGTAGCCGCGGAGGATCGCGGGCTTTTCGGCGTCAGCGACTTCGGCCACGCGGACCGGCTCGGTCTTGCGGCCACGGCGGAGTTCCCCGCCACCGGAGGCGCGAAGGTTTCGCACCCAGTGCGTGTCGCCGCGGGGAGCTACGAGGTAGCGCTGGCCGTCCAGTGCGAGCGGATTCACGGGCGTGACTCGCCAGCCGCCTGTCGTGCGGCCGCGGACCGCGAGCATGGCGGAACCGCGGAGGCTGATCCCGAGGCGGCCGGTGAAGAAGCCCATCATCGGGTTGAAGATGTGGAGGGTCATGAAGTCGGGTTTCGTGTAGTGGGGCATGGCAGAGGCTCCGTGGGCGACGATCGTCGCCTGAATGGATTGGACTAACATCGTTAGGTTTACCACGGTCGTTGTCAAGACGTACAGTGTTAGGTATGCCACACAGCCCCCGGATCTCATTGGACGCGATCGTCGCAGCCGCAAGGGAGCTACTCGAAGCCCGCGGCGTTGAGGGCGTGACCATGCGCGAGGTCGCCCGCCGCCTTGGCGTCAGCGCACCTTCGCTCTATTTCCACGTGGAGAGCCGCGACGATCTGCTCCGGGTGATCATTACGGCCGGGCTCCGAGACCTCGCCGCCGGGCAGGTGGCGGCCGCGGCCGGGAAGTCGCCCCGCGCCGCCCTCCACGCCCTCGCCGACGCCTACCTTGCCTTTGCGGCCGGAAGCCCCGCGCTCTATTCGCTGATCATGGGCCCCTGCCCGGAAGAGCGCATGGCCGACGGGGAACTCGCGGTGGCCGCTTCGGAGCCGCTGATGTCCACGGTCGCGAAGCTCGTGCCGCCCGCCCGTGTGCTCGCCATATCGCAGGTCTTCTGGGCGCTGGTGCACGGGTTCACGTCTCTCATCATCGCCGAGCAGTTCCGGCTGGGTGGAGACCCCCCGGCGGCGATGAACGAGGCGGTGGACCTGGTGCTGGCCGGGCTAGGAGTTGTGGAAGTCCCGCCGCCGCGCTAACGTCCGCAACGATGTGCTTCGCGACTGTCAACGGCATTCAGATCTACTACGAAGTCCTCGGGCAGGGTGAGCCGCTCCTCCTGATCGACGGGCAGGGCGGCGACCACCATGGCTGGGACCTGGTGCGCGAGGGATTCGCCGCGCGGCACCGGGTGGTCGTTTGGGACCACCGCGGCACGGGGCAGAGCGACAAACCTCGCGAGCCCGCCTACAGCATCGAGGGATTCGCCGCCGACGCCGTGGGGTTGCTGGACCACCTCGGTATTGAGCGCGCGCACGCCTGCGGGATCTCGATGGGCGGCCGCATCTGCCAACGCCTGGGAATTGACCACGCCCCGCGGCTGGGGGCGCTGGTGCTGGGATGCACGACTCCCGGCAACGCCCACGGGGTTCGGCGGCCGGCGGAAGTCGACGCCCGGATGGCGAACCGGCCCGCGGACCCCGAAGAGGCGGCCCGGTTCCTCCTCGACCAAATGGTGACGCCCATGTTCCTGGCCAACCACCCTGAGTACGTGGCAGCGGCGCTGGAGCGGGCGCGGAACCCGATTCCGCCCTACGCCCAGAGGATGCATTACCTTGCCAGCGAAGGCCACGACGCATGGGACGGGCTGCCCACCATCACCGCGCCCGTGCTGGTCATCCACGGCGGCGACGACGCGGTCAACCCCACGGCGAACGCGGCGCTGCTCGCGGGGCGAATCCCCGGGGCGGAACTTCGGATCATCGAGGGCGGCCGCCACGGCTACTTCGTGGAATTCGCGGACGAAGCCACGCCGGTGGTACTCGACTTCCTCGCGCGGCATCCCATTGCCCGCGCCTGAAATCCCGGGCCACCTGGCGATCCGGCCGGCGTCCGCCGCGGATGCGGGCGCGCTGGCCCGCCTGCGCTGGGAGTTCCGGGCGGCGCTCAACGAAGCGACAGAGGACGAAGCCGGGTTCATCGACCGCTGCGGGGAGTGGATGGCCGCCCGGCTCGGGCCGGCGAGCGACTGGAGGTGCTGGGTCGTGGAGACGGCGGCCAGGGAGATCGCCGGGAACCTCTGGCTCCAGATGATCGAAAAGGTGCCCAACCCGGCGCCCGAACTGGAACACCACGGCTACATCACCAACGTGTACGTGGCAACTGAGCTTCGCGGGAGTGGCGCCGGCGAACTGCTGCTCGAAACCGCCCTCGCGTGGTGCCGGGAACGCGGTGTCGACTCTGTGGTGCTCTGGCCGACCGCCCGCAGCCGGACGCTCTACGCCCGCCACGGGTTCGCGGTGCGCGATAACATCATGGAGGCCATCCTCGACCCCGGGCGCGACATCTCCGGCCACTGAGGCTTCCGCGATTCCCGCGGAGGCCCCTCCTGCTCTACAGTGCACCGCATGGCCAACGCCACCTATCCGCCGCCGATTCAGGGGCATGGGCTCGTGCTCCGGCCGTGGGACGATGACCTCGTGCGGCAGATGGCCGCCTGGGGCGAACGCGGCTTCCCCTACCAGTCCTTCGACCTCGGCTACCTGAAGGACCGGCAGCGGGCGCGGACGAAGCTCGGCTGGGCGCGCGAGGCTGGGTCCCACCGCCATTTCGTCGCCTGCGAGGGGCCGCGCGCGGTGGGCCGCCTTTCCGTGAACCTCCGGGACCAGTCCGGCCTCTATTTGTGGGGAGTCCATGTCCCGCCCGAACACGAAGGCCGCGGCGTTTGCCGGAGGATGATGGCCGCGCTCATGGGATGGCTTGAAGGCGAGTACCCGGCTTCGGACTTCATCCTCACCTCGAACGCCTTCGCCGAGCATGCCCAGCACGCCTACCTCGCGCTTGGCTTCGAAGTGACTGAGACGCGGTGGCACCACGAATCTGACCTCGCCATGCAGCTCTGGAAGGCGGCGCCGGCCGAGAGGGAGCGGCTTTCCCCGTTCCTGCGGTTCGCGAACGGGCGCTGGGAAGTGCGGACCTACGTCATGCGGAGGAAGCGAGGCGCGCCGATGGACATCTCGCTACGGCGCCCCGAGGCAGTGCATTCCGCGATGCCGTGACCCGGAGCGGGACAGCCAGCCCGCTCCGCCTGGCGCTACGCGCGCCCTTCCCGGAGGTCGTTTTCGAGCCAGGCGATGTCGTTCAGGGCCATGAGCCCGCCCGCGACGAGCGAGTGGCCACCGAGGTACACGGGCAGGGGGGCGCGGGCGGCCGCTTCGGTTAGCCGCCTCAGCGCCGGGTCGTCGATTGCCTGAGCCTCGAGGAGGTCGCTCTGGAAGCGGTCTTCGCGCGAGGGTGTTATCCCGAGGTGGGCTTCGATGACGCGGGTGTCGAGGACGAGGGCGTCGCCAAGCCGGGCCATCCGTTCGAAGAACCGTTCGAAGCCGACCGCTTCGATGAGGAAGCCGAGGAGTGAGGCGGGGCGATGGTCGGCGGGGGCGGTGGCAAGGCCACGCTCTTCGCTGAACATCCTCACCCGGCAGGCGGTTTCCCGCTCGAGATAGTGCCAGCTCTGGCTGCCCACGCGGCCCGCGACGATGAGTTGCCCGTCGCGATCGCAGAGGAGCCGCAAGAGCGGACGGAAGCGCTCCGCAGCCGGGCGGGCTGGCGCCACCGCCTCCGCAAGTCCGGGGGCGAGGCCGGGGGTGAGCGCCAGTACGGCGAGGTCAGCCGGGGTGTCGAGGTCGAACTGGGTTGCGGTTGTTCGCGGAAGGATGACCGGTGCGAGGCCGGCTTCGTCGCGGAGCCGCCGCGGGAGGACGTTGTCGCGGTCGATTCGGCCAAGCCGTGCGAGAGCCTCGCCAGGAGTCCAGGCGGTGAGGTCGGCCGAGAAGAAGTTGTTGGTGATGAAGCGGCCGTCCCGGGCTTCGAGCTGCTCGGCGATCAGGCGGAAATCGTCAATCCCGGCGAGGGGCACGGACCCGGAACCCATGACCGCGGGCTTCAGCAGCCCGTACCGCTGGATGATCCCGCGAAGGCGCGTGTCGTAGTCGAACGGCTCGCCGGGAGCGTCGAGGTCGAGAAGGACGCCGCTGGGGAGCGGTGCGAATGCCTCCCCGCTGTCGGTGGCGAGGATGACCGCTTCGAAGCCCCCGGCGAGCGCGGTGGCGGCGGTGGCCCTGGCGGCCGCGGCCCGGGCCCGGGCAACGAGGCTTTCGGCGGCGCCCGTGCCGGTGCCCCCGTGAAAGATGACGAGTACAGGACCTGCGAACGCCATGCTATCCAGCGTAAGGCGGCGGCGAGACTGCCGCACGAACCTGATCAGAGGAAGGTCTCTCTTTGCCTGTCCATCCTATCGGAAGGGACCGCCGCACGATCCGCGTTAGCCACTCGCTATTCGAGGCGGGCAGCCATAAGCTTCGCCCAGAGCGCATCGTCGAATGAACTCATGGCAGCGCCGGGTTCCTCCGCAGCCGCTCCCTGTCGTGCCACAACGAGGCCGAGGCTGCGGCAGACGTAGATCTTCTGGTCGGCCGCGCCCAGGGCACAGAACAAGTCCGGAGGCGCCGACGGCACCAGCGGCCCTGCAACCCTACCTTGCCGCATCGGCCGTAGATAGGACGCCTTGCCGTTGAGCCACCAGAAGAAGCCGTACGAAGGGTTCATCTGCTGTGACGTTTCCGTTGCGGCGTCGAGATAGAAGCGGTCGGCGAGCACAGGGCGGCCGTCCCACTCTCCGTGGTTCTGCACGAGCAGCCCGAAGCGGGCCATGTCACGAACCGTGGTCAAGAGCGCCGAAAACGGGGCGTCTTCGGGGCCGAAGGCGAAGAGGTTGCGGGGAACGCCGGGCGGTGCCTGGCGCGTGACCCATGACGTGTCGGCCATGCCTATGGGACCCCAGAGCACCTCTCGGGACCACTCGTCGAGCGGGCGACCGGTCACCCGCTCGAGGCCATCTTTGACGATGTGGTAAGCGCGGTTGTTGTAATACCACGACGCACCAGGTTCGGATTCGGGCGCGAGTTCTTCGTCGAGGCCGGTGCACATCGAAAGGTGGTGACGCAGCGTGATTCGGCGCTCGTGGTCCGCTGGCGCCTGCGACCAGCCGTCACCGAGCACGGCAGAGGATGGCGCGTCGATACTCAGCAGCCCCTGCTGCTGGGCGATGCCGACCAGCACCGAAACGACGCTCTTCTGAGCGGAGGCTATATCGCGGACGGTGTGGGCGCCGCCGGTGCCCCAGTAGCGCTCTGCGAGGATGCGCCCGTCGCGGAGGACGATGAGGCCGGTCGAGTGCTTTCCGCCCGCGAAGCTGAGCGCATCGTCGAGTCGTTTTGCGTGCCAACCCACCTCGGCGGGCCGAACCGTCTCCCATTGCCCGGAAGCTGAAGGTGGGAAGTACAACTGGCCTGCTGTGGCCATTGGTCGAGCCTCCGGTTGGTGATTGAGCGGAGCATACAGCGGGCAGGCTGGGCCGCTATGACCTCCGGCAAGAAGGCGGCCGCACAGCCGTACGCGCTCTTCTGGTAGGCTCCGGATCGCGGGGTGGCCAGGTCCGCCCGCGATTCCGTGCCGAAGGGAAGAGATGCCATGGCCGCGAACAGCGAGCTCAACCGGGTCGAACTGCTGCGGACAGTCGCTGCGCAGGTCATCGATGAGGCCTCGGCGGAGCTGCGCCGTATCAGCCTCGACATCCACGCCCATCCTGAGTTGAACTTCCAGGAGCACCACGCCCACGGACTCCTGACGGATTACCTGGAGTCGAAGGGCTTCGAAGTCACGCGGGGCGCCTATGAGATGCCGACCGCGTTCCAGGCAGTGGCGGGCAGTGGTTCGCCCACGATCGCCGTGATGTGCGAATACGATGCCCTCCCGGGCATTGGCCACGCCTGCGGCCACAACCTCATCGCCATCTCCGGCGTGGCCACGGCCCTGGGTCTGAAGGCGGCCCTCGGCGATGGCAGCGGCACCGTGGTCGTCCTCGGGAGCCCGGCCGAGGAGGGCGGCGGCGGCAAAGTCATCATGATCGAACGCGGCGCCTTCGAAAACGTGGACGCCGCGATGATGCTGCACCCAACCCCCGGCGACGCTGCCTGGGCGAACGTGATCGCGATCCAGTCGGTGGAAGTGGACTACTTCGGCCGCAACGCCCACGCTTCGGCGTTCCCCTGGATGGGCCTGAACGCGCTGGACGCGATTGTGATGGCCTACAACGGCATCTCCCTGATGCGCCAGCAGATGCGCCCGACGGACCGGGTGCACGGGGTCATCACCCGCGGCGGGCTCAAACCCAACATCATCCCGGACCACACTTCCGCCGAGTACTTCGTCCGCTCGAAGAACCCGGCGGAGCTTGAGGAACTGAAGGCCAAGGTGAAGGCGTGCTTCGAAGCCGCCGCCCTGGCCACCGGCTGCCGCCTCGAATACCGCGAGACGAACCGGCCCTACACCGACCTGGTCAACAACGACCACATGGCCGGGCGCTACGCAGACTACCTGGCCACCCTCGGCGCCGTCTCAGCTTCCCGGGAACAGGCGCTCTCGAGCGTCGCCGCCAGCACCGACATGGGAAACGTCAGCTACGTGGTGCCCACCATCCACCCGATGTTCGGGATCCCCACGATGGCCGGGAACCACACGCCGGGCTTCACCGAGGCCGCGGCGACCGCCGAAGCCCACGCCGCGACCATCCGCGCAGCGAAGGCGCTGGCGATGACAGCACTCGATCTCTACCTGCAGCCCGGGCAGATGGAGGCGGCAAGGGCCGAGTTCAACGCGAATCTGCGGCGATGACGCGGGGCCTGGTCGGGGAGCGGCCTTGACGGAATGCGAACAGGCGTTCTATGGTCATAACTGCTGTTCGGAGTGAAGAAACCACCAGGGTGCGGCCAGCGCGACGATAACGCATTGAGCCGCTACCATCAGTGGTCTACGGTTGCGCCCGGGACTTGCCGGGGCGTCACCGGCCGGCTGTACGCAACAGTGCGGCAATCACCCCAAATGGCATCGAGGTTCTCCCATGAAAGTCGTCTTTTTCGAAGACGTTGAAGGCACCGCGCAGGTCGGCGACATCAAGGAAGTGAAGAACGGGTTCGCCCGCAACTTCCTCCTGCCGCGCAACCTTGCCGGTGCTCCTACCCGCGACAACCTGCAACACGCGCAGGCGCTGGCCCAGAAGGAAGTCCGGCGCCAGGAGAAACTCGACGGCGAGGCTCGCAAGACCACTGACCGGCTGGCGGGCTACACGATTTCGATCGAAGCCCGCGTTGGCGAAAGCGGCCGCCTCTTCGGCTCCGTCACCAACCGTGACATCGCTGAAAAGCTGCACGCCGCCAGCGGCATTCAGGTCGACCCGCACATCGTGCTGCTCGCCGAACCCATCCGCGAACTCGGCAGCCGCCCGGTGACCATCAAGTTCACGCGCAACGTTTCGGTCGAAGTGAACGTGGACGTGGTGCCGGACGAAGAGTCGAAGCCGATCGTGGCGAAGCTCATCGCCGAAGCGCAGGCGCAGGCTGCCCTGGCGCGCAAGGCCGACGAGGCCGCGGCCTATGCCGCAGCCCAGGCTGCCGCGAAGGCCGGCCACGCGGAAGCCGCCGAAGACGAAGAAGAAGCCCAGGCCGAATAACGCCGGGAAGGAGGTGCGTGGGACCAGTTCAGCCGCGCTCAGGCGCGATTCTCTCTGCCGGTCCCCCCTCCGCCCATGGCATTTCCCGCTGCCCTCGAACGCCTTCCCCCGCATGACATCGAAGCCGAAGAGGCCGTCATCGCGGCGCTCCTCGTGGATGTGGAAGCGCTGCACAAGGTGCTGCCCATCCTCAAGCCCCAGGACTTCTTCCGCGAGAAGAACGGCTGGGTGTACGAATCCTGCCTCGCACTGTGGAACCGCGACGAAGCCGTAAACCAGATCACGGTCGCCCATGAGCTTGCCCGCCACGACCGGTTGGAGGACACGGGCGGCCAGACGTATCTCGCTGAGGTCATCCGCCGGCTGCCGACCAGCCTCGGGGTCGAGTTCTATGCCCGGCTCGTCAAGCGCGACGCGACCTACCGGGGCCTCATCCACGCGGCCACCGGCATCCTCCAGATGGCCTACGAGGCCCCGCCGGAGATCGAGCACGTTTTCACCCGCGCCGAAGACCTGATCCAGCGTCTCCGGGGCGGCGAGAACTTCCGCGACTTCGTCCACATCAGCCAACTCCTCTCGGCCTACCTCGAAGAGGACGCGGAGACCTTCGAGCGCAAGCAGCTCTCCGCCATCCAGACGGGCTTCACCGACCTCGACGCCCTGCTCGGCGGCTTGAAGCGCTCAGACCTCGCGATCATCGGCGCCCGGCCGAGCGTCGGGAAGTCGAGCTTCGCGCTCGGCATCGCCCGGAACGCGGCGGTGAGCCAGCGCGCCAACGTCGCTTTCTTTTCGCTGGAAATGAGCGGCGAGCAACTGGCCGTGCGTCTGCTCTCCGCCGAAGCCAACGTGGAAGCGACGCGACTTCGCCTCGGCACCCAGACCGAACTGGAGGAGCGCCGGATCATCCGGGCCACCGGCGAACTCTCCGAAGCCAACATCTGGTTCGACGACTCCCCGGTGCTGACCGTGGCCGAACTGCGGGCGAAAGCGCGTCGCCTGGCCATGCGCCAGAACGGCCTCGACCTGATCGTGATCGACTACCTCCAGCTCATGCACGGGGAGGGGATCCCCGGCCGGGAGAACCGCGTCCAGGAGATCAGCTACATCTCGCGCACGTTGAAGAGCCTGGCTCGCGAGTTGGACGTGCCGATCATCGCCCTTGCCCAGCTTTCTCGCGCAATCGAAAACCGTCACCCGCGGACGCCGATGCTGTCCGACCTCCGGGATTCGGGCTCCATCGAACAGGACGCTGACGTGGTGATGTTCCTCAGCCGCGAAGAGCTCTATGTGTCGCTTGAGCAGTGGATGGCCTCGCACGAAGACATGCCCGCCGCTGCCTACCCCAAGGGCGTTGCCCAGGTGATCGTCGCGAAGCACCGCAACGGCCCCATCGGCAACGTGGAGCTTCGTTTCCGCGACCGGATCGCAAAGTTCGAAGACTGGACGCTCAGGCGGGATGGACCACCCGATGACTGACGCAGGCTTCGCCGGGTTCCCGGGCGTGTCGAAAGCGACGGCCATTCCCAACGTCTTCTTCGCGGCCGTCCTCCCGGAAATGCGTTCGCCGGCGGCGCTCCTGGCGTTCCTCTGGGTCGCTCGTATCGTCCAGGAACAGAAGGGCGAGTCGCGCTTCGTGACGGAGGAACAGATCTGGGCGTGCGAGGGCACTGCCGCCTCGTTCGAAGCGATCGGCGGGGGCCGGCGGGGCCTTGGCGAAGGGCTCTCTCAGTGTGCTGCCCTTGGCGCGCTCCTGCCGTTGCGTCTCTCTGGCCCGGGCGGCGAAGAGACCGTGTACTTCGTCAACAACCCCGGGTCGCAGCGTGCTGTGGGCCGGGCGCGGGCTGGCGAGCTTCGCCTGAAGGCGGAGACGGTGGCGGTTGCGGTCGCCAGCGAATCCCGCCCCGGCATCTTCCGCATGTACGAAGAGAACATCGGGACGATCACACCGATGGTGGGCGAACGCCTCTTGCATGCGGCCGAAACCTACCCCGCGGAATGGGTGGAAGAAGCCTTCCGCGAAGCGGCGGAACTGAACAAGCGCAGCTGGCGCTACGTTGAGCGCATTCTCCAGAAGTGGGCCGAGGAGGGCCGCGGCAATGAAGGACCTGAAGGAGATTCTTTCGAAGATCGCAAGCGGCGCTACCTCGGGGGACAGCTCGGGCACGTTGTCCGCTATCGCTGACGAACCGGAGCCCGGCGTCTGCCCGATCTGCCGGGGCGCAGGCTTCGTCCGGCGGCCGCGACCGGTGGACCATCCCCGTTTCGGGAAAGCGGAGCCCTGCGAGTGCGTCCTTGACGAAGCAGAGGATGTCCGGCGGACGCGGCTCGAACGGCTGAGCAACCTCGGCGCCCTGACGCGGTTCACCTTCGACACGCTTTCACCGCTCGGACGGCACGGTGACAACCCGTGGTGCGAACGGGCGACGGCCGTTGCCCGCGACTTCGCTGCCTCGCCAGCGGGCTGGCTCGTGCTGAGCGGTCCTAGCGGCAGCGGAAAGACACACATCGCCGCGGCGATCGCCAACGACCGCATCGCCCGGGGAGAGCCCGCGCTCTTCATGGTGGTCTCCGACCTCCTGGACCACCTTCGCGCCAGCTACGAGGCGGCGGTCGACGAACTCGACTACGATGCGATGTTCGACCAGGTGCGGAACGCCCCCTTGCTGATCCTGGACGACATCGACGCCGTTTCACCGACTCCGTGGGCCAACGAGAAGCTCCACCAGGTGGTGAACCACCGCTACAACGCCCAACTGCCGACCGTGTTCACCTGCGCGGTGCGGCCCTCCGCCCTCGACCGGCGGCTGGCAACCCGCCTGGCCGACGACAGCGTTTCCACGATCGTCCTGCTGGAAGGCGGAGGCCAGGCAACCTACCGGCAGGTGGGAGGGATGACGCGCGAGCGGCTGGCGGAGATGCAGTTCCGTGACTTCGACCTCCGCGGCGCAGGGCTCCAGCCGGAGGAGCGGGAGTCGCTCGAAGCAGCATTCCGTGCCTCGCAAGCCTACGCGGACCATCCGGATCGCTGGTTCACGCTCCAGGGGGTGAACGGGTGTGGAAAGACGCACCTGGCGGCGGCGATCGCGAACAAGGTGCTCACCAACGGGGGAGAGGTCTTCTTCGCCGTCGTCCCCGACCTCCTGGACCACCTCCGCGCGTCCTTCGCGCCGACGAAGGATGTGGGGTACGACGAACTCTTCGAACAGGTCCGCAACGCGCCCCTGCTGGTGCTGGACGACCTTGGCGCGCAGGCGTCGTCCCCGTGGGCACAGGAGAAGCTCTACCAGATCGTGAACTACCGGACGGTCTCGGCGTTGCCGACAGTGGTCACCACCGACCAGCAACTGGACCAGCTTTCGGGCGCGCACCCCCGGATCGTCGCGCGCATCGCCGACCCGCATGCGGGCTCGGTCATTGCCATCCTGTCGCCGCATTACCGTTTGGGGCGGATGGTCGAACAGCGGGGGAACCCGCCGCCGCGGCGGGGCCGTTAGGCGCGGAGGCGGCGCGCCACCCAGTCGCGCAGGGCCCGTTCCGTGCTGTCGAACGCGATCTCGTCCCAGGGGATCTCGTGCGGAGCGAACCAGCCGATTTCGCTGGTTTCGTGCCCGGCCGAGCCTTCGCCATCCGCCACGGCTTCGTAGACGATGACGACGACCCCGGGCTCGATGCGCGTGTAGACGCCGAGCAGTTCGAGGCTCCCGACCGCCAGGTTCGCCTCCTCGAGCGTTTCGCGCATGGCGGCTTCCTCGGCAGTCTCGCCGACGTCCATGTACCCGCCGGGGAACACCCAGAGCCCGCGCCGCGGTTCGATTGCGCGGCGCACCAGCAGGCAGGCGCCGTCTTCGCGGACCGGGATGGTGCCCGCGACCGGCCGCGGATTCAGGTAGTGGACGAAGCCGCAGTCGATGCAGACAAGGCGCCGTTTGGTGTCGCCTTCCGGCACGGCGGAAGTCAGCCGCTGGCCGCAATGCATGCAATACCGGCTGAAGGAATGCGGGTGGTTCGCCACGTCAGCGCATGCCCGCGGGTGCCTGCTGGATGCCCAGCGATTCCGGCCCTTCGATCCAGGCCTCGCCGTCTTCCCAGACTTCCTTCTTCCAGACGGGGACCCGTTTCTTGATTTCGTTGACCAGCCAGTGGCCGCCTTCGAAGGATTCGGCCCGGTGCCCGCTGCTGACGGCAATCAGGAGGCTTGTTTCGCCCAGTTCCAGGCGGCCCGTCCGGTGGAGAACCGCGCAGTCGAGCAGCCCGAATCGGTCCTTCGCTTCCGCGGCAATTTCGCGCATGACCTTTTCGGCCATCGCCGGGTAGGCGTCGTAGACGAGGTGGTCGACGCGGCGGCCGAGGTTGTTGTCGCGCACGTTCCCGAGGAAAACGTTGACGGCGCCAGCTGCGTTTGTTTCGACGGCGGCCACCGCCTCGGCGATGTTGAGCGGTGTTTCGGTGACACGAATGAGCAAGGAGCTAACCCCCGGAGACAGGCGGGATAAGGGCGAGGGTGGCCCCGGCGGGCACCGGCGCCGATGGTTTCACATACTCTTCGTCCACCGCGAACAGCAGCGAGGGCCGGAAGCGCGCAAGCTGCGGGTGGGCGGCCATCAGGCGGTCGCAGACGGTCTCCACCGTGTCGCCCGGGGCCGACTGCAGTTCGAGACGGCGTTGGCCAGCGGCGTCGGCCACTGAAGCGAAGAGGAGGATGGTGACGGTCACCCCCCAATTGTAGCCCACCCGCGGCCCGCCACTTGCGAGGACAGCAGAAGAGGCGTGGAATAGCGGCCGTGACCGGCCCGTTCGTCGGAAGAATGCTGGGCGTCGCGCTCGACCTTGCTTACCCGCCGCGGTGCGTGGGCTGCGCCTGCTTCGGCACGCTTCTTTGCGACTCCTGCCGGGGTGGCCTTGCCCCGGCGACGGGTCCGGGCCGGTGTCCGAACTGTTCGGCGGCCTGGACCGAGCCTCTGAACTGCCCTCGCTGTCAGTCGTGGGGCGCCCTCGACGGCTGCGTCGCCGCATTCGAGATGGAAGGCGTCGCCCGGCGGCTGGTCCACGCCCTGAAGTACGAATACGTGACGGCGGCGGCACCGCTGATGTCGGCCGAAATGGAACGGCTCCGGGCCAGCCCGAAGTCCTTCGATGTCGCGGTGGCTGTGCCGCTTCACGCATCGCGCCAGCGGCGCCGGGGCTTCAACCAGGCGGGGCAGATCCTCGGGAACCTGGAGTGGGCACCCCTCCCGGGACGCCTGGTCCGGGGACGAAAGACGCACCAGCAAGTTGGCCTGGGCCACCGCGACCGCCGGGCCAACGTTTCCGGGGCGTTCGACTATTCGGGCGATCGCCTGGAGGGGTTGGTTGTGGGACTCGTCGATGACGTGGTCACGACCGGGGCGACGGCGAACGAGTGCGCGCGGGTGCTGAAGGAGCACGGAGCCCGGGAGGTGGTGGCGGTGGCCTTCGCCCGGGCCAGCTTCGACCTCTCGCGGCCGGATGTGCCGATCGTCGACTGAGCGCTTCGAGAAGGTTAATCCCAGCTTTCCCCAGTGTGCCTACAATAGGGCGAACCCCCGGCCGCACTGAGGGCCGGGACACTCGGAGCTGCCATTGGTCGCCGGCGCACCCGTGCTCACCCCCCAGGCCGCCCGAGCGGCGGACCTCCTCGCCCGTGTGCGCGCCGAAGTCCACCGCGTCATCGTTGGGCAGGACCTGCTCATCGACCGGTTGCTCATCGGCCTGTTGTGCAACGGCCACGTGCTGGTCGAAGGCGTCCCAGGGCTGGCGAAGACCCTGACCGTCTCCAGCCTCTCCGCGTCGCTCAACCTCAAGGGCGTCCGCATCCAGTTCACGCCCGACCTACTCCCGGCGGACCTCGTCGGCACGGAAGTGTTCAGCCCCGCGGACGGCGCGTTCACCGTGCGGAAGGGCCCTATCTTTGCGAATATCGTGCTCGCTGACGAAATCAACCGCGCACCCGCGAAGGTGCAGTCGGCCCTCCTGGAGGCGATGCAGGAACGCCAGGTGAGCATCGGCGGCGAGACCTTCCCCCTCGATGAGCCGTTCCTCGTCATGGCCACCCAGAACCCCATCGAGCAAGAAGGCACCTATCCTTTGCCCGAAGCACAGCTGGACCGGTTCCTCCTGAAGGTGCGGGTGGACTACCCATCGCGCCAGGAGGAACGCCAGATCCTGGAAATGGGGCTGAACGGGACGGCGCCGCGCCCCCGGCCCGTCGCATCGCGCGACGACCTGCTCGCCGCCCGGGAGGCGCTGCACGACGTCGCGATCGACGACGCGTTGAAGGAGTACATCGTCCAGGTGGTCTTCGCCACCCGCCGGCCGGCCGCCTACCGCCTGCCCGAACTCCAGCCGCTGATCGCCTTCGGAGCGTCGCCGCGCGCGACGATTGCCCTCGCCCAGGCCTGCCGCGCCCACGCGTTCCTCCAGGGCCGGCCCTACGCGACTCCAGACGACGTCAAGGCGCTCGCTCACGACGTCCTCCGCCACCGGATTGTCACCACCTACGAAGCGGAAGCGGAGGAACTGACCACCGACGACCTCATCGACCGGGTGCTCGAAAGCGTGGAGATCCCGTAACCGGGATGGTGCCGAGATGAGGGCCTGGCGGAGGCGAGCGGCCGCGAAGGAGACCAGCGAGGAGTCGCGGCAGATCCCGCGGGAGATGTTCGAACGCGTCCGGGCGATCGAGATCAAGGCCCGGCGGCTGGTCAATGACCTCTTCCTCGGCGAATACCACGCCGTCTTCCGTGGGCGCGGGCTGGAGTTCGACGAGCTCCGCCTCTATGTCCCGGGTGACGACGTTCGCTCCATCGACTGGAAGACGTTCGCCCGCACCGGCCAGCCGTTCATGCGCCGCTACCGGGAAGACCGCGACCTCACGGTCATCTTCGTAGTCGACGTGAGCGCGTCGCAGGCGGCGGGTTCCCTGCCTTCGACGAAGGCTGACCTGGCGGCGGAGCTCTGTGCCGTCCTCGCGCTCGCGGCCATCCGGAACAAGGACAAAGTCGGCCTCCTCCTGTTCGCGAGCCAGCCCGAACGCTACGTGCGCCCGGCTGGGGGGCCGACGCATGTCTTGAGGGTCGTGCGCGAGGTGCTCTGGGCCCGGCCGGCCTCCCGGGGGACGGACATCGGGGCGGCGATGGAGTACCTCACGGGGGTCCAGAAGCGCCGGGCGACCGTGTTCCTGGTGTCTGATTTCCTGACCGACGGATACCAGCGGCCGTTGCGCGCGGCAGCCCGCCGCCACGACATCATCGCCGTCCGCATCCGCGAGCCGATTGACTCCGAACTCCCCGACGCGGGGATTGTCACCGTCGCCGATGCCGAAACGGGCGCGCCAGTTGAGGTGGACACGGGCAGTGCCGCGGTCCGCGCAGCCTACGCCCGCCAGGTGAAGGAGACGGACTTCGAACGCCGCCGGCTCTTTGGCGAACTCGGGATCGACGAAATCCCGGTGAGCGTGGGCAAGGACTACGTCCCGGCGCTGCTGAAGTTCTTCAAGCGCCGGGCGATGGCGGTGGCCTCGTGAGAATCGCGGCGGCATTCGTGGCGTTGCTCTGCGCCCTCATAGGCGTGACCGTAGTGGCGGCCGATGACGGCGATTCGGCCACGGTTTCCCGCGCGCAGGCGCGGATCGGCGACCAGCTGCGCCTTGTGCTGGAAGTGGTGACCGCGCCGAACGCAACCGTTGAGGTGGACCCCGGCAGTCCCGCCTGGGCCGGCGTCGAAGTCGTGCAGGTTGAGAGCGTTGGGTCCGTCCCGCGGGGGGACCAGGTCCTGCACCGGATTCAGCTTGTCGTGGCGGGATTCGTGCCCGGCGAACGGAGCTTCCGGCCGGCCGTGAACGTTGTCTCCGGCAGCGAAGTGACGCCGCGGCTGCTTCCCGCTGTGAAGCTCACCGTTCTCAGCACTCTCCCGGCCGATGCCCCGCTGGAGCTTTCGACGCTTCCCCCGCCTTCCGGGATCAGCGGCGCCGAGTCACCCTTCCTCAGGCCCGGGATCGTCGCCGCGTTTGCGGGTGGCGCCATCGTCGCGGCGTTGCTCATCTTGCTCGCCGGGAGGGCAGTAGTCCGGGCGTGGCGGCGACGGTCAGCGGCGGAGGCGCTCCCGGCGCCAATGCCGGCGGACATCGATGGCGCTGCTTCGCTCATCGATTCGGACCCCGTTCGTGCCTATCGGACGCTCGCGAGCGTGGTACGAAACCTCCTCGCTCACCGTTACGGCTTTCCCGCCTTCGCCCTGACGACGGCTGAGCTCCAGCGGCGCATGGAAGCGGAGGGAGTCGACCGCTGGCAGTCCCGGCTCGTTGGCGGGCTGCTCCAAGAGTGCGATGCCGTCGTCTACGCGGGGTACCGGCCGGCCGCCGAACGCCGGCAGGCTGACATCAACATGGCCCGCGAGATCGTCGAAGGGGCGAGCTGATGGAATTCGCCGACCCGTGGCTGCTGGCCCTGGCGGGGATTGCGTTACCCGTGGCGGTGCTGGCCTGGTGGCGGCGCCCCGTGGCCCACATCCTGCCATCGACCGCCGGGGTAGGTGGCTTGCGCCCCACCTGGCGGCTGCGAGCGGCGCGGATGCTGCCGGTGCTGCGGTTGCTGGCGGTGGGCTTGCTCGCGGTCGCCGTGGCCCGGCCCCGGGCGGGTGAGGCGAACGCTGTCGTGCCGGCACAGGGCATCGATATCGCGCTCTCGGTCGACATCTCCAGCAGCATGATCTCGAACCGGTTCGCCGACGGCCGGGACCGGCTCACCGTGACGAAAGCGGTGATTCGCGACTTCATCAAGGGCCGGGAGAACGACCGGATCGGGTTCGTCGTCTTCCAGCAGGACGCGCTCGCGCTAGCGCCGCCCACGCTCGACTACGAGGCGTTGGACAAGATCGTCGCCCAGACCGAGAGCGGGATCCTGCCGGATGGTACCGGGATCGGCGTGGGGCTGGCCACGGCGCTGAACATGCTGCGCGAGTCGACGGCCGCCAGCCGGGTCGTCATCCTCCTGACGGACGGCGAACATAACGCCCAGTCGATCAGTCCCGAGGAAGCTGCGGACGTGGCGGCGGCGCTGCGGATCCGCGTCTACACCATCGGCCTGACCGGCGGGGATGCACCAGGAGGGCGGGGCGCCCTCGACGAATCCCGGATGCGCGCAATTTCGGAACAAACCGGCGGCCAGTACTTCTCGGCCACCAGCCCGGGCGCCCTGGCCGGCGTCTACGAAGAAATCGACAGCCTGGAAACCAGCCGCGTTGGCAACGAGATCTTCGACCGCTACACGGAGTACGGCTGGTGGTTCGCCGGCGGCGCCGCGCTGCTGGTCCTTGCCGAACTGGCACTCCGCGGGACGTGGCTGCGGAGGGCGCCGGGATGAGTGAACTCGACTTCGGACGGGCCTGGCTGCTCTTCCTGCTCCCGATGGCGCCGCTCGCGCTTGGCGGGTGGTGGGTCGCTGTCCGCCACGGAGCACGGCGTGCCGGGAAGCTCTCCCGGTCGCGTAGCCCGTCCCCGCCCTACGCAAGCGCAGTCCTCCTCGCCCTGGCGGCGGTCGTGGCAATAGTGGCTGCCGCCCAGCCGCGCTGGGGCACCCGGGTCTCGTCGATTCCTCGCCAGGGGGCGGACGTTGTTGTCGTGCTCGACGTTTCCCGGAGCATGGAGGCGCGCGACGTCGCCCCCAGCCGGCTCGAAGCGGCGAAGAGCGCGGTCAACGCGACCTTCGCGCGGCTCACCGGAGACCGCGTCGGGGTCGTGGTGTTCGGCGGTTCGGCCAGGATCCGGTTCCCGCTGACGAGCGATATGGCCGCCGCTCAGCAGGTCGTCTCGTCGCTAGAAACCGGGCCGGTCATCGTCCAGGCGGGTTCGAGCGCATCCTCAGGTTTCGCCGTCGCCATCGATGCCTTCGACCCGGCGCAGGTGGGCGGCAAGTTGCTCATCCTGGTAACCGACGGCGATGACCTCGGTCCGGACCCTGCGGCGGTAGCCTCCGCGGTGCGCGCCGCCGGCGTCGACCTGCTGGTGGTTGGCGTGGGCACGGCCGAAGGTTCCGCGGTCCCCGTGTACGACCTGACGAAGCGCAAGTTCGTCGACAAACTCGATGCCAACGGCAGGCCGATCATCACCCGCCTGGACGAGCCTTTTCTCCGGACCCTCGCGGCGGCCTCGGGCGGGCGTTACCTGGGATCGAACCTGGCGGCGGTGCCCGGGGCGGTGCAGGGACGGCTGGAGACGATCGAGCGAGCCCGGATCCAGCAGGAGTCGCCGGAACTGCCAATCGAACGCTACCAGTGGTTCGCCGGCGCCGCCCTCGCGCTCCTCGTCCTGGCGACCTTCGCGGAATGGCTGCCCCGGGTAGCTGGCCGGCGCTTGGCGCTGGTGTTGCTGGCCGGGCTGATGCTGCTCCCCGCCTGTGCGACGCGAGCCTGGGACTTGAACGACCAGGCTCGGCAGGCGTACCGCGAGGGAGACTTCGAGCGCGCCGCCGACCTGTTCTTCGAGGCGCAGGCTGAGCAGCCGGAGGACCCGGCGATCGCACTCAACCTTGCCTCGGCCCTTCACAGCGCCGGCCGCTTCGGCGAGGCGGCGCAGGTTGCCCGGAGGGCGCTGCTTTCGAACGACCCGAAGGTCACTGCGCGGGCGTATGCGAGCATCGGCCATCACCAGTTCGCGGACGGGGACGCGCGAGCCGCCCTGGATTCGTTCAAGCAGGCGCTGCTCCTCGACCCGGCCGACGAAGCCAGCCGCCACGACTACGAAGTCCTGCTGCGCCTCCTCGGTCCAGAGCAGAAGCCGCAGCCCGGGGACCAGCAGCCCGGGGATGGCGACCCCAGCGAGCCGCGCCCCGGCGACGAACCGCCACCAGACGGCGAGCCTGGCGGCGGTGACCAGCCGCCGGCCGACGCCGAGCCGCGCCCCTCCAGCGGTGGGGAGATCGAGGCGAGGCTGTCAGCCCTGGACCGCGAGATCGCGCGGTTGTTGCGGGAAGCGGGAGAGACCCCTTCGGCGGCGGAGGCCATCAAGATCCTCAATCTCATCGCCGAACGGAACCGCGTCGCCGCGATGCGGGACGCGCTGAAGGGCGATTCCAACCCCCGCGACTACTGAGCCGGGCCCCGAAAAGCCGGCCCGGCTCAGCCAGGGACAGTCGCTACTTCTTCACCGGGACCCGGATCTGCTTGCCGGGCGACTGCGGGGCGGCGGGCTTACCGCCCCCGCTCCCGCCCTTCGGAGCCTGTCCCGGTTTTGTCTTCGGTTGCTTTGCCATGCTGGCACTCCTTTCGTTCCAATGCGCCGCCTCACCATCGGGCGAGTGCGGCAGTCGACGTTCCCTGGAAGGATCACGTCACATCGGGGAGTGCCTCCTTCGGCGCCAGCCTGTGCGCACCGTCATCCTACTCCTGCGATGGAGCACCGCGCAGCAGCACGGTGCCCTACACTACGGCCATGCGCGCTGTTTTTGTGATGGTCAAGACCGATCCGGGCCACGGCACGGAAGTGGCCAACCGCGTGGCCGACGTGGAGAGCTTCTCCGAGGCCTACAGCATCACCGGCCAGTACGACCTGCTGGTGAAACTCTACGTCACGGACATCGACTCGGTGGGTCGCCTCATCGAACGGGACATCCACTCAATCCCCCACGTGCGGGAGACCTTCACGATTCTCACGTTCGAGGCGTTCGGCGCCCGGTAGCTGCCCTTGTCACCGGCTGCCTTCGCGGCTAAACGACCACCTGCTCGCGGTACTCGCCGTAGACGCGGCGCCAGAGGTTGCAGACTTCGCCCACGGTTCCGCCCGCGTTCACGACATCGATGATGAACGGCATCGTGTTCGTGCGCGCATCCGCGCTCGCCTGTTCGAGGCGCTGCATGGCAACGGCCCAGGCGGGCTGGTCGCGTTCCGCCCTCACCTGGCGGAGGCGGGCGAGGTGACGCTTCTCGCCTTCGGGGTCGAACTTGAGGATCGGGATGTCCGGCTGGTCTCCCTGGAGGTATTCGTTGACCCCGACGATGATCCGGTCGCGACTATCGACCTCGCGCTGGTAGCGGGCCGAGGCCTCCGCGATTTCCCTCTGGAAGAAGCCGGTCTCAATCGCCGGGATGACCCCGCCGAGGGCCTCGATCTGTTCGAAGTAGCGGAGGCATTCCGCTTCCATCTCCGAAGTGAGCTTTTCGACGAAGTAGGAGCCGCCCAGGGGATCGACGGTGTTGATGACGCCGCTTTCGTGGAGGATGACCTGCTGGGTGCGGACGGCGAGGCGCGCGGCCTTGTCGCTGGGGAGCGCGATCGCTTCGTCCATCGCGTCGGTGTGGAGCGATTGGGTGCCGCCCATGACCGCCGCCAAGGCCTGGATGGCGACCCGGACGAGGTTCACCTCTGGCTGCTGTTCACTCAGCGAAACGCCGGCTGTCTGGGCGTGGAAGCGCATCAGCCATGAGCGCGGGTTCTTCGCCCCGAACCGTTCGCGCATCTGCCGCGCCCAGATTCGCCGGGCCGCGCGGAATTTCGCCACCTCTTCGAAGAAGTCGTTGTGGCTGTTGAAGAAGAAGCTGATCCGGGGGGCGAAGCTATCGATGTCCAGCCCGCGTTCCAGCGCCCATTTCACGTACTCGATGCCGTCGGCAAGGGTGAAGGCGAGTTCCTGGGCGGCGGTCGAGCCGGCTTCGCGGATGTGGTAGCCGCTCACGCTGACGGCGTTCCAGAGCGGCATTTCGTTGGTGGCGAACTCGATCGTGTCCGTCACCAGGCGCATGGAGCGGGCGGGGTCGTAGATGTACTCGTTTTGGGCGATGTACTCCTTGAGGATGTCGTTCTGGAGCGTGCCGGCCAGCTTCGCGCGGGGGATGCCACGCTTCTCCGCGGCGGCGATAAAGAGCGCCCAGACCACCGGCGCCGGGCTGTTGATGGTCATCGACGTCGTGATCCGGTCGAGGGGGAGGTCGGAGAGGAGGATCTCCATGTCGGCGAGCGAGTCGACGGCGACGCCGCAGCTCCCGAACTCGCCTTCGGCCCAGGGTTCGTCGTGGTCGTAGCCCATGAGCGTGGGCATGTCGAAGGCGACGGAGAGGCCGTTGTTCCCGGCGGCGAGCAGGTCCTTATAGCGCTGATTCGTTTCTTCCACGGAACCGAAGCCGCTGAACATCCGGATGGTCCACGGCTTCCCCCGGTAGCCGGTTCGATGGACGCCGCGGGTGAACGGGTACTCCCCGGGGAGGTTGATATCGCGTTCGTAGTCCAGCCCGGCCACGTCCGTCGGGTCGTACAGCCGGTTGATCTCCTTGCCGGACACGGTCATGAAGGGGCCGGCCAGCTCCTTCCCTTCCTGCAGCACGGCGTCGTCGTAGTTCCGGCGCAGTTCGCGGGCGCGTTCGAGTTCGTTGCTCATGGCCTGGCCCCCCGGCTCTGGCGTGTTGGAGAGAGTGTACCGTTCCCGGCGCGGGCCGTAACCCGGCGCGTTCAGTCCAGGGCGCGAACCTGCGGGTGGAGGAAGCCAAGCACTGCGACGGCCATCGTCGCTATCCCGCCCCCGGCCAGGACTTCGGCGGGGCCGAAGCGGTCGGAGGCCCAGCCCGCGGCTGCGTACCCGATCGGGAGGAGCGCGTAGGAGCCCAGCGAGTCGATGCTCGCCACCCGGCCCAGCAGGTGTTGGGGGACCAGTTCCTGCATCGCGCCCACCCAGATGAGGCCGAACGTGGTCAGGCAGGCGCCTTCGAGAACGGAGGCGCCCAGGAGCACCGCGAGAGGCGCCCCCGTCGCGTAGACGGTGAGCAAGGCGCCCTGGAAGAGGAGCGCCCCACTGGTGAACCAACCCCGGTGGCGGACTCGTTTGAAGCGGCCAAGCACGACAGCCGCCGCAACCGCGCCCGCGGCCGTGAAGGAGAGGATGAGCCCGAACGCCTCGACGCCTTCGGCCCGGACGTCGCTGATCAGGAACGGCAGGGCCACGTTGTGCGGCCCGCTGATCGTGACGTTGGCGATCGCGGCGACCGCAATCGTGACCCAGAGGAACGGCCGGGAGAAGACTGCTCGAAGCCCGGTACCGAGGTCCGTGAGCCAGCCGTCGCTCGGTCCGGCCCCGGCGACGCGGTGGCTGCGGCCGGGCATGAAGGCAAGGAAACCGGCGGAGATGAAGAAAGTCGCCGCGTCGAGGGTGAACGCGGTCGAGGTCCCGCCGGTGGCAACGAGAATGGCACCCAGCGCCGGTCCGCCGATCCCGATCGCTTGCTGGCTGACGGAGGTGAGCGAATTCGCGCTGGGCAGAGCCTCGGCCGGGGTTACCTGGGGGACCGCCGCCGCGTAGGCCGGCTGGAAGAACGCATCTACGAGGCCGAAGACCGTGCTCGCCAGGAATACGTGCCAGATCTCCAGCGAATCGCTGACGGCGAGGGCCGCGATCCCGGCCACGAGCACGCCGCGGATGAGGTCCGATGCGAGCATGACCCCAATCCGGGGGAGCCGGTCGACGACGACGCCCCCAACTAGCAGGAACAGCAGCATCGGGGCGAACGAGAAGACGAGGACGGCGGCCATGGTCCTCGGCGAGCCTGTCTCTTCCAGGACCCACCAGGCGAGCGCGATTCGATAGACCGAGTCTCCGAGGCGGGAGACGCTTTGCCCGCCCCAGAGGAGGGCGAACCCGCGGCCGCGGAGGGAATCGAAGAGGGCCACGGCGGAGAAGATTGAACGGCCCCGGCCCAACGGTCGAATGGCTGTGCCGAGCTACCGGTTGGTGGGCTCCTGGCGGCAGCCTTCTTCGTCGAGCCTGGAGATGCTGATCGCGTCGGCGACATAGATGCAGCCACGCTGGTCGACGGCGACCGCGAGCGGCCCATGGGGGAATTCGTGGAGGAGCCGCGGTTTCTGGTCGACGCGGCTGTCGGCCCCCTGGTGGAGGAGGTACACGCCGGTACTCTTGAAGGCGGAGAGGATGATCTCGCTTCCGCTGGCGCCCCGCCGCGTGGCTATCCCGGCGGGGGCGATGGTCATGTGACCGGTGTCGAACACCGGCTTCGAAATCATGTCCCGGGTGTCCGTGAACGGCCACTCGTGGTTGGACCCCGGAGTTACGAGCCGCACCTGGTCGTTCGTGTTCCGCCCGTTCTCGGCAACCAGGAGCTGCCCCGTGGCGATGTCGCACGTGGCCGCGAACGGGTTTCGGAACCCGATCGCGAACACTGGCGGCTCGCTGGCGGTGTAGCCGTCAGGCACGAGGTCGAACCCGCTGAGGCGGTAACGAAGCACCTTCCCCTCTCCCTTGGTCGGGAGTTGGGCCAGGCTCTGTACGGCGATATCCGTCGCAACCAGGTAGGGGTCCGTGTCCCCGGTGGTCAGGAAAAACGAATCCCCGCAGAAGGCAACCGCGGTCCCGTAGTGGTTGCTCTCCCCGGGCTGGGCAGTCGGGAGCCGGGTGATGACAGGGGTCACTTCCGGCGGCCCGCTGGTCTTCACCCGGAGGACCTGGAGGTAGCTGCGCCCGTCGGCCTGCTGCTGGGCCGTGACGTAGGCGTATGGCTCGGCTGGCCACTGCGGGTGGAGCGCGACGTGGAACGTCAGCGCGCCTTCCGCAAGCCCGAGGTCGATCTTCGTGGTTGGACGCGGTCCGCCTCCCGCGGGCGCCGGACCAGCGATGGTGAGCGCCCCTTTCATCAACTCGACGAACACCAGTTCGCCATCGGGGCCAATGGCAAGCCCAGTGGGCATCTCCAGGCCGTCCACGATGCGAGTCGCGCTCACCTGTTCTCCCGTTTCCGTGCCGGCGGGGTGGCGGGGCTGACGGTCGGCCTCGTTGGTGATTGCCAGCAGCGCAATGACGGCAACCAGGCTGACGGCAAGCTGGCTCCCGGTCGCCACCCAGGGCTGCCGGAAGCGGCCCCGCAGAATGCGCAGCGACCCCCAGATGACGAGAAGGCTGATCCCAAGACCAAGTACGAAGGCCAGGTCCAGCGCGGTGACGATGAACGTGGACGAGATGTAGGGCTTCAGCTTGAAGGCAAGGACCGTGAAGGGGAGTTGGTCGACGGTGGAGACGATCGAAGCAGCCATCAGCACGAGGCCGCTCACTGCGAGGGTGACGCCTTGCCCACGTTGGCGCTGCGGCCCTCGCCTCATTGCCAGCCAGAGCCCGTTCGCGACGAGTCCGCCTGCTACCCCAAGCGCGATGGTGAAGAACCATTCGGCGCCATCAACATCGAGGGAGACCCTGTCTGGACGCATGCAGTGAACCATACAGGGCTGGCCACCTTCGAAGGATGGGAGCGGGCGCCTACCGCCACTGCCGCCCCGCGCTGTACCCTGTGTCCATGGCGAAAGACGAATCGTTCGATATCACCACCGGGGTCGACCTGCAGGAAGTCGACAACGCCGTGAACCAGGCCCGCAAGGAGATCTCCACGCGGTTCGACTTCAAGAACGTGCTGGTCGAGGTCGAGTACAGCCGCGAGAAGGCCACCCTGAACATCCACACCGCCGACGACTACAAGCTAGAGGCGATCTGGCAGGTGCTGGCCCAGCGATTCATCGCCCGGAGCGTGCCCCTGGAGAACCTGAAGCGCGGCACCATCGAGAAGGCTTCGGGTGGCACCGTCCGCCAGGAGGTGACGATGACGCAGGGGATCGACTCCGACACAGCCCGGAAGATCGTGAAGTTCATCAAGGACCAGAAGTACAAGAAGGTCCAATCCCAGGTACAGGGCGACGCTGTGCGTGTCAGCAGCCCCAGCCGGGACGAACTTCAGCAGGTCATCACCGCCCTCAAGGGTGAGGACTATGGGATCAAGCTGAACTTCGGGAACTACCGGTAGCGCTCAGGAAAGGGCGAGCGGGACGACCCTCGAAGCGAGCATGCGGGCGTCCCGCGTGACCAGCGGGATTCCATGCACGAGGCTGGTCGCTGCGATGAGTTCGTCGGCCGGGTCGCCGCGAAAGTCGAGCTGGCGCAATGCCCGGGCGATCTCCAGATCTATCGGCCAGACCGTCAGTCTACCGACGACTTCGCGGAGGCCGCCGTGATCCGGACCGGTCCGGACCCGCCCCATCCGAGCGAGGTGCCCGATCTCCCAGAGCACCATGTCCGAGATGCACCAGAAATCGTTGCTGAGTAGCTCCTGTTCGTCCCGGCGCAGGCGCCCCTCTACCGCCGCGATCAGGATGTGCGTGTCAAGGTTTAGCATTCAGGCATTCAGGTCGCCCCACTCATCGGAGACCCACGCTCCCGTCGAGAAGAGATCGTCGTTCTCATCGACGATAACCTGGCCCTTCAGGCTCCCGATGAGGTAGCCATGGCTCCGCTCCTCGTGTACGGCTACCAGCTTCGCAACCGGCTTCCCGCGCTTGGTGATGATGATGCCCTCGGCGTCGATGCTGTCGAGGATCGCGAGGCACTGAGCCTTGAACTGGGCCGCGCCGATGGTTCTCATGACCACAGTATGTGACTGGTCACTTGAGTTGTCCACATCGAAAGAAGGACAGTCAGCCTACCGCCGGGTAGACTGGGCGCGTAATCGCTCACAGCAGGACGAAACCGATGGAATTCAAGTTCACCGCCGAGCATGAAGCGCTTCGCACCGAGGTACGGGCCTTCCTGAGGGAGTCGATCCCGTCCGGCCCCGGCCCTGCCCGCCCCACGAGCCAGGAGAACTGGCCCGAGCAAATGGATTTCTTGCGGAAGCTTGCCGCGAAGAAGTGGGTGGCCCCGGCCTGGCCAGTGCAATACGGCGGCCTCGGGTGGAGCCACATCAACCAGATGGTGTTCTCCGAGGAACTGGCCTACGCGGGCGCCCCGGACGCCGGGCGCGTCTTCAACGTCGGCATGATCGGGCCAACCCTCATCGTCCACGGGAGCGAGGAACAGAAGCGCCAGCACCTGCCGCGGATCACCAGTGGCGAAGTCGTCTGGTGCCAGGGCTACAGCGAACCGGGCTCGGGCAGTGACCTCGCCAGCCTCCAGACCCGCGCCACCCGCGATGGCGACGACTACGTGGTCAACGGCCAGAAGATCTGGACCACCGGCGCCCACCACGCCGACTGGTGCTTCCTCCTGGTGCGCACGAACCCCAATGCGCCGAAGCACAAGGGCATCTCCTTCCTCCTCGCCGACATGAAGTCGCCGGGCATCAGCGTGCGGCCGATCGTCAACATGGCCGGCTACCACGAATTCAACGAGGTCTTCTTCGAAGACGTCCGCGTCCCGGTGGCGAATCGCATCGGCGAAGAGAACAACGGATGGTACGTGGCGATGACGCTGCTCGACTTCGAGCGATCGAACGTCGCGTCGATCGCGGCGAACCAGCGCACCCTCGAGTTGCTGGCCGGGTACATCCGCGAGCACAAGCCGGGGGGAGACTACCGGGCGGTCCTCCGGCACCGGCTGGCCGACCTCTGGACCGCGAACGAAACCGGCCGCCTCCTGAGCTACCGGACGGCCTGGATGCAGGAGTCGGGGTTGGTCGCCAACTACGAAGCGTCGGTCATCAAGGTGTTCGCGACCGAACTCGCCCAGCAGATCACGAACTTCGGCCTCGGGCTGTTGGGCCCGCAGGGCACCCTGGAGCCGGATTCCCGTCACGCGCTCTGGGACGGGATCATCGAAAAGGGCCACCTTTCGAACGTGTCGCCCACCATCTACAGCGGGTCGAGCGAGATCCAGCGGAACATCATCGCTACTCGAGGGCTCGGGCTTCCGCGGGACTAAGCGGCCCTCAACCGGCGTACTCCCAGCCGAGGTCGCGTTCGATGAGCATCTCGCCATCGCGGAGACGGTCGCCATCGGTGACCCGACCGACCACGAGGGTGTGGTCGCCGGTGGGAATGAACTGTTCCGCCACGCAGGTGTACCAGCCGAGGGCGTCGTGGAGCAGCGGGCAGCCGTCCGGGCTCAGGCTGTAGCGCAGGCCCCGGAGTTTGTCGTGTGTCTCTGAGGCGGCTTCCTCGGAGCGTCCCCGGATCTTGCTGCCGTCGTAGGGCATGACCACCGCCCGCGCGATCTGGTCGCCGTCCTTTTCGTGCAGCATGTTCACGCTGAAGGCCCGTGTCGCGCTGACGTTCTTGAGGGTCCGCGCGTCGTTTTCGATGGCGACGCAGACAAGCCGCGGCGTGAACGAAACCTGCATCACCCAGTCCGCAATCATGGCGTTGAGTTGGCCGTCGGCGCTGGTGGAGCCGATGACGTGGACGCCGTACGACATCGCGAGCATCGCTTTTTCCACGGGCTCGAGTTCTTTCGGGTTGCCGGGGATGCTAGGGAACTGGTGGCCGGGGTGCGTCACAGGTGGCTCCTCGCGCGGTGGTGGATCTATCCTGCCACCGTTGCGGGGACAGCGTCAGTCCGCCGTCGCCGCCGCCATCCCGGGCGCGGGCACCTGCAGCGCAGGCCGCTTCGCGGTGGAGAGTCGATAGCCCAGGTAAATGAGGATGATCCCGAGAAATTCCGTGACATAGAGCACCTCGGTGTAGCCCGCACGGGTAAAACTCCCGCCGATGCCGGGCAGGATCGCCCCGACGGCGATGAAGACGTTCGCGCGCACCCGTTCGGGCTGTTCCCCGGAGCGTTTGAACCACACCGCGGAATAGATGGCGCCGCCGATGAGGAAGATCGCGGCCCAGGTGTTGATGAACGGGCTGAAGGCGCGAATCCACGTCCACTCGATGACGCCTGCGGTCAGACGCTTGTCGCCGGCGGCGGAGCCATCGACCGGCGTAAGAAGCGCCAGCATGGCTGCAAAGACGACGACGCTGGCAACGGCGATCAGCATCCGGTGGGCAGTCTTGCGGGAGAAGAGCAGGTAGATCGTGCCCTGTGCCAGGGGTGCCCCTCCCAGCAGCGCGCCCGTGATGTACCAGGCCCGGAACACTGGCTCGTTCCAGCCGAAAAGCGCCGTCCATGCCTCGGTAAAGGTCCCGGCGCCGAAGGTGAGGATGCCGATCGACCACCAGAGCAGATGGGGCGTCCGCCGTGCCCGATAGCGGCGGAAGACGATCCAGGCGAAGGCCGTGGAGAGGATGGTGCTCAGGACGGGGATGTAGAGGACCGCATCGATGGTGGAACCACCCTCCTTCGCCGATGGGGCCCGGCGCCCGCCGGCCCGCGCGCGATCTCCCCCGGGGGCCACGCGGTGGCGCGGGGACGATTCGCACTATAGGGCACCAAACCTTACCGCGGTACACGAGAATCAGCCAAATTGGCAGAATTGAATGGTTATCCCTGAGGAGCCGCAACTAGCGTCCCCGGATCGGGGGCTGCCCCCGGGAGGAATATTTCGTCCCGAGCGAAACTTTTTTCGCGATCCAGGGAATAGAGGGATGCTATACCGAGGTAGGGCGCTATATAATTCCGATGACGTGACAGGGCTCGCGGGTCCGTCCGATGGGTATGATCAGGATCATGGCGCCTAACTGGGCCTTGTGTTCGGAACGGCCGTTCGGTCCCTTCACCCATCGGCGAGTGCCCTGGGCATCTGCCGGACGGTCCTCTGCGACGTTCCAATTCGGTCAACCATCCCATTGGAGGCTCCCAACCCATGTCCACTGCTGCATCCACCACGCCCGGCCTCGACCTGTCGTGGCTGAATCTCGATGAAGACTGGGGAGCGCGCGCGACCCCCGGGCGCAAAGGGCTGACGCTGGAGGACCTGAACGTCCTGAGTTACGGGAAGGTGTCTGCGGAGGCACGGACGGCGACGATGGCGATGCGAGGGTCGAAGGCGGACCCGCGTTCGCCGCGGCACGCCCGCCAGTACCGGAGCAAGAGTGATGTGTGGAGCGAATCGGCGCGGCTGCTTTACGAAGAGGCGATGCAGCGGCAGTGGGCGTCGGCGGTGGACATTCCCTGGCACGAAGTGAAGGACATGCCGGACGACCTGGAGATGGCGATGTGTACGCTGTGCACGTTTCTGACGCAGGTCGAATTCATCGCGGGAGACCTGCCGGGGCGGTTCATGGGGACAGTGCCGCCGGAGCAGTTCGAGGTGCAGTTGTTCCTGGGGACACAGGTGATGGACGAGGCGAGGCACGAAGACGTGTTCCGCAAGCGGGCGCTGGTGAACGGCGGGGGGCTGGTGGACGCTGGCTTTGGGGCCTCGCAGTTGCTGAGCGCGGACGACTTTACGGAGATGACGGCGCGGCTGCACCTGATCGGGGAAGGGTTCGTGCAGACGATCTTCCGGATGGGGGAGCTTATCTCGACGAACGAAGCGGAGAAGCGGATCTTCCGGTTGTCGGCGCAGGATGAGTCACGGCACCTGGCGTTCGGGGTGACGCACCTGAAGTACCTGATGGACGTGGAGCCGGAGCGGCGGGAGGAGCTGCATCACTATCTGGACGTGCAGGAAGGGGCGCTGGGGCAGTCGCAGGGAGCGGCGCTGACGGCGAACCCGACGACAGGAGAAGCGCTGGCGATTCTCGCTGCGGGTGGGATCGACAAGATCGACGAGGGCTTCGGGAAGCTGCTGCTGATGCGCAAGAAGCAGGTGAACGAGTACATGCACCGTCTCGAAGTGATCGGTCTGGCCGACCGCCGTGAGCGGATGGCCGAGTCGATGCGCGTCTTCCTGGAGGCCTAAACCAATGCAACTCACCGAAGGGACACGGATCCGGACCCTGCTGGCGCTGCGACTGAACGAAGAGCGAACGGTAAGTTTCTGTCGTTAGTGGAGGCGAACCCGGGAGGCCCCCATCGCGTTCTGGAGCTCTTGCGTTGTCTACCGGTAGGCCGAAGGCGCCAGCTCCCGCATCGCCTGCATGATCAGCGCGCGTTTGCGCTGGGGGTCGGTCTCCGCCGTCGCCAGCGATAGGAATGCCGTGTCAACGCCCGCATCCATGTAGCGAAGGATGTGCTGGCGGCGCTCCTCGGCCGTGCCCCGGATGATCAGATCATCGACCACGTTCGCAGGGATGGCCGCGACGGCGCCCCGCCGGTCACCTGCCTCCCAGGCATCCCACATCGGCTGGAGGGCGTCCCCCCGCCCGAGCCAACGATGGAATGCCGCGTACACAGGCACGTTCAGGTAGGCGTTGATGAGGCGCCGAACGGCGACGTCTGCCTCCGGACCGGGTGGGTCGATGCTGATCATCAGCCGGGCCGTGATCTCAATCTCGCTCGGATCGCGCCCGGCGGCGACAGCGGCCCCCCGCACGACCTTGACCGACTTCTTGACGTCTTCGGCCGAAAGCCAGTTGACAATGCAGCCGTCGCCGACTTCGCCCGCCACCCGGAGCATGCCTTCGCGGAGGGCGGCGACGTGGATCGGCACTTCGTATGAGGCCGGGCGCAAGAGCCGGAAGCCGTTGACGCTGAAGGTCTTGCCTTCGAAGACGACCCGCTCGCCCGCCAACGCCTTGCGGAGGAACAGCACCATTTCGCGAACGCGGGTGGCCGGCCGGTCGAAGGTCAGGTTGTTCCACTGTTCCACGATCGGCTGTGAGCCGGCCCCGATCCCAAGTTCGAAGCGGCCCGGGGCGATCTCGGCGATGCCTGCGGCCGACTGGGCGAGGGTCGCCGGGCCGCGCGTGTAGACGTTCGCGATCGCCGTGCCGACCCGCATGTTCGTCGAAAGCGCTACCACCGCGAGGGGCGAGAACGCATCGACGCCATCGACTTCGTAGGACCACGCGTCGGTGTAGCCGAGCCGCTCGAGTTCCTGCGCCGCTTCGACGTGATCGAGGTTGGTAAACCCGTCGAAGGGGACCGAAAGCGCCCATCGCTTCTCAAACATCGTTGCCTCCCGTCGCGATGAGTTGCTCCGCCTGCGTGACCATCATCGGCACCCGCCATTCGAAATCAGCCGAGGCCGGGTTGGAGGCGGCCCCTTCGATGTAGTGCATGTACAACCCCTCAAGGATCACGATGAGCTTGTAGGCAGCGAGCACCCGGTAGAAGAGGAAGTCCCGGAGCGAGCGGCCGCTGAGCCGTTCGTAACGGGCCGCCATCTCGCCCAGCGGAAGGAAGCCGGGCTGCCGGGTGAGGCTGGTCATGCTGGCGGCGACGCGGGCTTCATAGCCGGGCGGGATCGGCGCGGGCGCCCAGCTGTGCATCAGGTAGCTCAGGTCGGCCAGGGGGTCGCCGATCGTCGCCATCTCCCAGTCGAAGATAGCGATCAAACGGGGTTTGTCTTTGGCGAACATGACGTTGTCGAGCTTGTAGTCGCCGTGGACCACGGTGTGGGGCACTTCCGCGGGGATGCGCTCCGTCAGCCATGCGGTGATCGCGTCGAGGCCGGGGAGTTCCCGCGTACGGGGGCGCGTGAGTTCCCACTGCTTGCTCCAGCGCTCTACCTGGCGCGGGATGTAGCCGGAGTCGCGGCCGCTGATGCCGGCGGCGCGCCAGTCCGCGGCGTGAAGTTCAACGAGGGCGTCGATGATGTCTTCGCTGATCCGGCGCCGGCCGTCCGGCGTGTCGTACGCCGCCGGGATTTCAGTGCGGATGACGACCCCTTCGGAGCGCTCCATCAGGTAGAACGGTGCGCCGATCACGGACACGTCTTCGCAGGCGACAACTGGCCGGGGGACTCGCGCCCGCCCGTAGAGCCCCGCCAGGAAGCGGTGCTCGCGGAGGACGTCGTGGGCGGTAGGCAGAAGCGGTCCGGCTGGCGGGCGGCGCATCACCCAACGGTCCGCCCCGCGGCTGATGTAAAAGGTTTCGTTGGAGAACCCGGCGACGTGCTTCTCGACCACAATGGGTCCGGGTGTGCCGGGCACGTGGTCGTTAATGAAGCGTTCGAGTGCGGGCAGGTTGATAAGGTGTTCGAGCGTGGGCTCGGTCACGGCGGCTCCTCACAGGTTGGTGGGCACTGAGGAGTCTGAAGGCGGCCCCTGCGGCGAGTCAACCGGGGGGGGGGCCGCCTCAGTTCGCGCATTCGGAACTCCCGGCCGGAGGGGCTGCCGGTTCGGTCGCTTCAGGGGCCACCAGCTCGACGCCGGGGAAGCAGTGAGCCAGGTTCGCCCGCGAGCGTATGTCCCGGGCCCCGAACGCCGGGCTTCCGAACGCCTCCGTGGTCATGATCGTCGCGTCCTCGCCGTTGTCCGAATAGTAGCGTTTGCGGAGGCCAACTTCGTGGAAGCCGAACGCCCGGTAGAGGGCGCGCGCCCCGGTGTTCGAAACCCTGCACTCGAGGGTCGCCGAGGTCATCCCCAGGGCGCGCGCGAGGTCGAGAAGTCCCTGCACCAGGAGCCGCCCGTACCCGTGGCGGCGCATCCCGGGCAGCACCGCCACCGTGACCACGTGGGCCTCGTCGAGCATCAGCCAGATGCCGCCGAAGCCCCGGATCTCGCCTCGGCCCACGTCTTCGATGACGATGTAGCGCGCCGCCCCGTTGTCCACGAGTTCGCGTTCGAAGGCGGTGGCTGGCCAGCCGGTGTCGAAACAGGCGCGTTCGACGGCGGACACCGCCCCAATATCGGCGGGTTCCATCATCCTCAGGCGCAAGCGGGCCACCGGGCTGCCGTTCTCTCCATCCACCGTTCGATCCTATCCCAGCTGCGGCCGCCGGCAACTCCGCACTCCACGATTGTCCTGCAATGGGCGCCCCAGACCCTTCCGCCGGGAGGCTCGCAGAAGGCTGACAGTCAGTGGGTTCTCCCGTTCGCGTTGGGTGCGCTAGCATCCCCGCATGGATGGACTGACGGCGGCGAAGCTCCGGGATTGGCGAATCGAACTTCGCGGGCAGGGGCCTGAGTTCGACCACTCCGTGGCGGAACTGCGCGCCCACCTCGGGGCGGATGGCGAAGGCCTTGCGGGAGCAGGCACGATCGCGCTCGATGCCGGGAGCGGGGATGTCGACGGCTTCAGGGTGACCGTCTCGGCCGGGCAGATCCGGCTGCGAGGCGACAATCCCCGGGGGCTGGTGAACGCTGTCGCCTGGACGCTGGAGCAACTCGGCTTCGGCTGGGTTGAACCGGGCGAGGCCGGGCGCGTGGCCCGGGAAGGGCTGGCCCTGCGCCCCGGCGAACATCGGGAGCAGCCGCAATTTCCCAGGCGCACGCTCATCCTCGGGCAGGACGCGCTCCACGACGAGTGGCGCGATTGGCTCGAATGGGCGAGCCGGAACCGGCTGAACGACATCTTCTTCCACGACACGCCTCCGAGCCGCCCGGGGAGGGCGGCGCCGCGCCCGGCGACGGCCGGGGAACTCGCAGCGGACGGCGGCGGCTGGCTGTTCGAGCGCTGGCGGACCGACGGCCCGGCAATCGTCGCGATGGCCCGCGACCGCGGGATGACGATCCAGTTCGGGGGGCACCATTTGCCGGGGCTGGTCCCGAGGGGTCATTTCGAAGCCCACCCTGAATGGTTCCCGCTTCGCGGCGGCCGGCGCGATCCCCGGTACAACCTCTGCGTGTCATCGGATGGGGCCCTCGACTGCCTGCGAACCGGCGCCAGGGAGTTCGTGGCCGCCTACCCGGGGGCAGACGTGTACCACTTCTGGGCCGACGACATCCGCGGCGGCGGCTGGTGCGAATGCCCCGGTTGCGCCCACCTGCCGCCATCGGACCAGGCGCTCATCGCCACGAACGTGGTCGCGGGGGCGCTGGCCGGCACCGGCGTCCGTGTCGCGCACCTTGCCTATCGCGACACCGTGCCCCCGCCGGCGTCCGTCCGCCCGGCTCAGGGTGTGCTCCTTCTCTGGGCGCCACGGGAACGCTGCTACGCCCACGGCATCGCCGACCCCGGCTGCGCGAAGAATCGGGAGGAGTACTGGAAGCCGTTCACGGGGCTGATGGAGGCGTTCGGCACGGACAAGGGGAGCATCCAGGCTTTTGAGTACTACAGCGACGCCGTCCTCTTCAAGGGCATCGGGCCCACCCACCTGGAGGTGCTGCGCGCTGACGCCCGTGCCTACGCGGCCGCCGGGGTTTCGAACCTCCAGGACCTGATGGTTGGCGACCGGCCGTGGGTGGGGGCGCCATGGCATGCGTGGTGGGTCGCTCGCTGCGCCTGGGACGCCGGCGCCGACCCGGCTAAGGCGCTGGACCAGTACTGCGCGCTCGCCTTCCCCGAAGCAGCGGCCGAGTACGCCGCTGTCTACCGGCGGGCGGAGGCGGCGTATCTGAAGCTGCTCGATCTCCACGACCTGGAGATGACCGCCCGCCACGACGTCCTCGACTTTTCCGGCCAGCCGCGCGGGACGCTCCGGCAGAAGGCCCGAGAAGCGCTCGAAGCCGCCGAGGAACTGGACGCGTGTGCCTATGAGACCCTGCGGCTCTCCTCAACCACGTGGGAGACGCACAGCCGGCCCCTGCGAGAGGCCGCGCAGGCCACGTTTGTGGCGGCGATCGCCGGGCACCTGGCGGCACGCACCGCAGCCTGGGATGCCGCTCTCGATGGCGCCGCCGCCCGGGCGCGGGGCCTGCTCGAAACCGCGCGGGAGCGGCTGGCCGCCGTGGAGGCATGGGACGCGGAGTGGAACACGCCGGCCTACGCCGTCATCACCGTCGGGATGCGCCGGGCGATGCACTACCACACCCGCCGGGTCGAAGCGCTCCTCGGCTAATCGGCCATCCCGACGGCAAGGTTGATCAGCGTGCGTACGCTGTAGCCGGTCGCACCCTTCGTTACCCAGCCCCGTTCCCGGTCGGACATGTCTACGCCGGCGATGTCGAGGTGCACCCAGGGCGTGTCTGCGGCGAAGCGTTCGATGAACTTCGCCCCGACGATGGCCCCGGCACCCCGCGAGCCGGTGTTCTTGATGTCGGCGACGTCGCTCTTGATCAGTTCGTCGTAGTCCTTCCACATGGGGAGGCGCCAGGTCTTTTCGCCCGCGGCCTTGGCCGCGGCCTCCACTCTTGTGGCGAGCGCGTCGTTGTTGGTCAGCACGGCGTAGCAGACGTCTCCCAGGGCGGTGGTGACGGCGCCGGTGAGGGTGGCGACGTCGACGATGTGCTTTGCCCCCAGTTCTTTCGCGTAGCAGACCGCGTCGGCGAGGACGAGGCGGCCTTCGGCGTCGGTGTTCAGGATCTCGATGGTCATGCCGTTCATCGCGGTCACGACATCGCCCGGCTTGGAAGCGTTGCCTCCCGGCATGTTCTCCGTGCAGGGGGCGATGGCGACGATGTTCGCGGCGGGTTTGAGCGCGGCGATCGCCCGCATCGCGGCGATGACGGAGGCCGCGCCGGTCATGTCTGCCTTCATCGCTTCCATGTTCGCCGCCGGCTTGATGCTGATGCCGCCGGTGTCGAAGGTAATCCCCTTGCCGACCAGAGCGAGGTCGTAGCCGTCGCCGCCGCGGCCGCGGTAACTGATGGAGATGAGCTTGGGCGGCTGGGCGCTGCCCTTCGCCACCGAGAGCAGCGAGCCCATGCCCTTGCGCTCCATGTCCGCCTGTTCGAGCACCTGGCATTCGAGCCCCGCGGCTGCGGCGAGTTCGCGGGCGGCGTTCGCCATGCCGGTGGGGGTGAGGTGGTTCGAAGGCTCGTTGCAGAGGTCACGGGCGAAGTTGGTGGCCTCGGCCAGGAGCACGCCGCGGCTGACCGCAGCCGTCATCGCCGGGAGTTTCGCCGCCTCGTGTTCGATGATCGTGACGGTCTCGATGGCGCCGTTGTCGTCGTCGGTCGTGCCTTTGCCCTTGCGCCGGGTGAAGCGGTAGGCCCCGAGGAGTGTCCCTTCGGCGATGGCCTGGGCGCAGGCGGCGGGGTCGAGGCCGCCGATGCCCGCCCCGTGAGCGATGGTCGCAACCGCCTTGATCCCCGGCTTGCGGACCTGGCGGACGAAGTTGGCGGCAAGGTTGCGGACGGCATCGATGTCGAACTCTTCGGACTTGCCCAGCCCGGCGACGAGCACTCGCGGAGCGGCGATTTTCCCGAGCGTGTGGATGAGCGTGAACTCGCCGACCTTGCCGCGGATGTCGCCCTGGGCGATCAGCTGGGAGATCGCACCCCCGAGGGCGCGGTCCACCGCCCCGGTACCGCCGCCCGGGCTGGTCACCCCCTGGAAGAGGTTGACGATGAGCACGTCTGCGGTGCTATGCGCGATATCCCCGGCCTGAATGCGAACGTCCAAAGATGCCCCCCGGCTGCCGCCGTCCCAATTTGCTTGCTAACGAGAAAGTGTAGGCGGCGGCTGGCGCGGGGGGCAAAGCGGCGCCCGGGCGGCCTCAGCCGGCGAGCGTGTCCTTGAAGGCTGCGCCGTCTTTCATGATCAGCCGGAAGCTCTCTTTCTTCTCGACCACGCGGACATCCGCCAGCGGGTCACCGGCCACCGCGAGGATGTCGGCGCGCTTCCCGGCTTCGATGGTGCCGGTGATGCTCGCCAGCCGCGCGCACTCGGCCGCGGTCTTCGTAGTGGCGACGATCACCTGCATCGGCGTCATCCCGCCGTCGACCATCAGCTGGAGTTCGCCCGCATTGGTGCCGTGGACGCCGACGCCCGTGTCGGTCCCCATTGCGATCTTGACGCCGCGTTCGACCGCGTACTTGAAGCTCGCCTGGTGGTCGCCGATGACCTCCTTCGACTTGCGGACGCCCCAGGACGGCATCGAGCCCGGGTGTTCTTCGGCCAGCCTGAGCACCGACACCGGCGCGATCAGCGTGGCGACCAGGTAGGTGCCGCGCTTCACCATCTCGTCGATGACGCGCTCGTCCAGGTAGATGCCGTGTTCGATGGATTCGACCCCGGCGAGGACGGCGTTGAGGATGCCCTGGTTGGCCTGTGCGTGGGACATCACCGTCCTGTGGGCCGCGTGCGCTTCATAGACCACCGCGGCGATCTCTTCCGGGGTCATGCCGGTCGCGCCGGGCTCGTCGTTGGGCGAAAGGACGCCGCCGCTGGTCATGATCTTGATCTGGTCGGCGCCGGCGCGCAGCACTTCCCGTGTCGCCTTCCGGGCCGATTCGGGGCCATCGACAAGGTTGTTCGGGACTTCGACGTTGGGGACGCGCAATTGCGAGCCATTGGGCATCGTCGAATCGCCGTGGCCGCCGGTCTGCGAAAGGGCGGTGACGGCGACACGCAACCGCGGCCCCGGGAAGAGACCCTGGTCGATCGCTTGCTTGACGCCACGGGGCGTGCCGCCGGCGTCGCGGAGGCTGGTGAAGCCGTGTTCGAGCGAGATCCGGGCGTTGGTGAGGGCCTCGGCGACGGCAAGGCTGAAGGAAGTGCTCAGGCGCTGCTCCATCGTCTTGGGCGGCCGGTTCATCAGGTGCACGTGGCAGTCGATCATCCCCGGCATAACGGTGAAGTGGCTCGCATCCAGCACCGTTGCCCCGCGGGGCAGTCTCCCGTTGGTGCGGATGGCCGTGATGGAGTCGCCCTCGACGACGATGACGGCGTTCCGGACAGGGTCCTTCCCGGTCCCGTCGATGAGCGAACCGCAGACAATGGCAGTGGACATGGGCCTACCTCCGTAATGGCGCGGATTCTACGGGATGACGGGCGGGTGAGCGTTCAGCTGGCGGATTGATAGATGGGGAGGGACATCAACGGCGCCCAGATCTCGATCAGGAGCTCGTCCAGGTGGGGAGTCCAGGCATCCCAGGTGCCGCGGGCGTAGGCGGCCTCCGGGCTGCTGAGGGCCGCCCGGACCACTTCGGCACTTTCGAACATGTAAAACCCGAGGGTCGTCCCACCGGGAGTGCGCCCGACTTCGATCCCGGAGATCCCGGGGATGCGCCGGACGGCCGGGACGTGGGAGTCGCGGAACCACTGTTCGAACCTGGCGCGTTCGGGAGTCTTCGGGTGGGCGCGCAGGAGGAGGAAGGGGCGAGCCTCGTTCAGCATTCGCGGCCCTCCATCAGCGATTGGACAAGCGCCAGCGCCGCCCCGAAGCCGAAACGCGAGTCGACAACGACGGCGGGCTGGGCGAATCGCCGGGCGCGCCCGAGCATGCCTTCGTAGACACGCACGGTGGCTTCGGAGAACCCGTCGCGCGGTGTCGAAAGGCGCTCCCGGACCGTGGCATCCGGTGCCACCAGCCGGACCGGGACGAGATTCGCGTCGAGCCGGGCGGCCACCCGCAGGAAGCGGCGCCGGTCGCGCGATGTCAGGTTCGTGGCATCGAGGACGACGTGGCGCCTGCCCGCAAGCCCGGCCTCGACCATCGATTCGACGGCGCCGAAGACCCGGGCGCTTTCTTCCGGGGCATACGTGGGCGATGCGAAGAGACGGCCGCGTATGCCGTCGCTTTCGACGTGGAGGCAGCCGGTGGCCTCCGTAAGTGCCCGCGCGAACGTCGTCTTCCCCGCGCCCGGGTACCCGGAGAGGAGGACGAGGGCGGGGGTCGCGGCGGGAGATTTGGCGCTGGTCATGTTCATGTGCTAACCTGACATGGTTGACACGCTAGGCAAAGGAAACGCAAGAGAAGGTTGCTGACCCAAGAGCGCAAATCTGACCTGATCCAGGAATACGCCACGAACGTCGGCGACACCGGGTCTCCGGAAGTCCAGGTAGCGATCCTGACGGAACGTATCAAGTACCTGACGACCCACCTGAAGGCGAACAAGCACGATTACCATACCCGCCGCGGGTTGCTGATGCTTGTTGGCCAACGTCGCCGCCAACTGCGGTATCTGAATCACCGCGACGTGAACCGCTACCGCGAACTCATCGCCCGGCTTGGCCTCCGCAAGTAAGCGGGGGCCTTTGTCGTTTCGCGCCCGGCCGTCACGCAACCAACACCAATGCTCCCTTTGCCAGGGTCCCCGTGAATGGGACCGGAGCGTCATTGCCCCACTGCCCGAGAAAGAATCCCAGAAGGCAGGGGGCGAACTGTAGCAACAGGAACAGGAAGTACAAGACAGGAATATGCACACCTACGAACTCGAAGTCGGGGGAAAGACCCTCACCATCCAGCACGGCATCCTTGCCCAGCTCGCGAACGGGGCCGTCACCGTCCGCCAGGGCGATACCGTGGTCCTCGTCACCGCCTGCATGGCCGAAGCGCGCGAAGGCATCGACTTCTTCCCGCTGACCGTGGACTACGAGGAGCGCCTCTACGCCGTGGGCAAGATCCCCGGCGGTTTCCCGCGCCGCGAAGGCCGCGCCAGCACCGATGGCGTCCTTGCCATGCGCCTCACCGACCGGCCGCTCCGGCCGCTCTTCCCCAAGGGCTTCCGCCAGGACATCCAGATCGTCGCGACCACCCTTTCGGCGGACCGTGAGCACCAGCCCGACACGCTCATCACCATCGGCGCCAGCGCCGCCCTGATGATCAGCGACATCCCCTTCGATGGCCCCGTCTCCAGCGTCCGCGTAACGCGCATCGACGGTGAGTTCATCGTCAACCCGACCTTCGACGAGGCCGAACGCGGCGACATCGACATCATCGTCGCCGGCACCAAGGACGCGGTGGTCATGGTCGAAGCCGGCGCCAAGCAGGCTTCGGAAGAGACCGTCCTCGAAGCGATCGAGGTCGCGATGGAGGCCAATCGCGCGATCATCGCGCTCCAGGAGCAGATCGCCGCTGAAGCGGCGCCAGTGAAGAAGGCCTACACCCCCCACGTCGAGAACAAGGCCGCCTATGATGCCGTCTACGGCTACCTGAAGGACCGCATCGACGAACTCGTCGCCACGGCCGCCAGCGAGCGCAGCGACGCGAACAAGAGCATCCGCCAGGAGCTGAACGAGAAGTTCGGCGAACAGTTCAAGTCGAACGAACTCGGCGACGCCCTCTTCAACGTCATCAAGAAGGCGATGCGCCAGCGGATCCTCGAACAGGGCATCCGGGCCGACGGCCGCGCCACGACCCAGATCCGCGACCTCGACATCCACGTCGGCGTGCTCCCCCGCACCCACGGCAGCGGCCTCTTCCAGCGCGGCCAGACGCAGGTGCTGACCATCGCCACCCTCGGCGGACTGAGCATGGCCCAGAAGCTGGACACGCTTTCGCCCGACGCATCCAAGCGCTACATGCACCACTACAACTTCCCGCCCTACTCGGTCGGCGAAGTTCGCCCCATGCGCGGCGCCGGCCGTCGCGAGATCGGCCACGGCGCGCTCGCCGAGCGGGCGCTCGAACCCGTGCTCCCGACCCCGGACGAATTCCCCTACGCACTCCGGCTCGTGAGCGAAGTCATGTCCTCGAACGGCTCGACCTCCATGGCGAGCGTTTGCGGCAGCACGCTTTCCCTCATGGACGCGGGTGTCCCGATCAAGGCGCCGGTCGCCGGCATCGCCATGGGCCTGATCATGGGCGACGACGGCAACTACAAGGTCCTCACCGACATCGCCGGCCAGGAAGACTTCATGGGCGACATGGACTTCAAGGTCGCCGGCACGGCTGAGGGCATCACCGCCCTGCAGATGGACATGAAGGTCGCAGGTGTTTCCCGCGAACTGCTGACCATCGCCCTCCAGCAGGCGAAAGTGGCCCGCGAAACCATCCTCGAACGCATGCTCGAAGTCATCCCCGAACCACGGGAAGAGGTTTCCGAGTTCGCGCCGAAGATGTACCGCATCCAGATCAACCAGGACCAGATCGGCACCATCATCGGCCCCGGTGGCAAGATGGTCCGGAAGATCCAGGAAGAATCCGGCGGCGCGACCATCGACATCGAAGAAGACGGCACCGTGTTCGTCGGCGGCATCAACGAAGCCGTCGCTCGCAAGGCTATCGCGATGATCGAAGGCCTCACCAAGGAAGTGCGGATCGGCGAGATCTACACCGGCAAGGTGACTCGCCTCCTCAACTTCGGCGCCTTTGTGGAAATCCTCCCCGGGAAGGAAGGCCTCGTCCACATCTCCCAGCTGGGCGAAGACCACATCGAAAGCGTGGAAGACGAAGTCTCCGTTGGCGATGAGGTCACCGTGATGGTGAGCGAAATCGACAACCTCGGGCGCATCAACCTCTCGCGGCGCGCCGTCCTCCTCGGCGAAGAGCCCCCGACGCCTCCCCCCGGTGGTGGCGGTGGCGCCCGTGGTGGCCGTCCTGGCGGCGGTGGCCGCGGCTTCGGCGGCGGTGACCGTGGCGGTCCTCCTCGCGGCGGTGGTGGCGGCGGCTTCGGCGGCGGCCCTCGTGGCGGCGGCGACCGTGGCGGTCCCCCTC
>CAYTMI010000016.1:0-64394 GCA_964438865.1 uncultured Anaerolineaceae bacterium
CAATTGTCCCCACGTTTACGTGCGGCTTCGTCCGTTCAAATTTCGCCTTCGCCATGGTGGTCCTCCGGGACTGGGTGTGCGGGGTTGTTCAGGGAAGGGGGTATTGAGCCCTTCCCGGGGTCGGTGGCTGGAGCCCTCATCCAGATTCGAACTGGAGACCTCGTTCTTACCAAGAACGCGCTCTGCCAACTGAGCTATGAGGGCGGGTGGTGTGGTGGAGGGAGCAGGATTCGAACCTGCGAAGCGCGAAGCGCGGCAGATTTACAGTCTGCTGCCATTAACCACTCGGCCATCCCTCCACGGGCGCCGCCCGCCGAAGCGGATGACGTTCGTGCGTTGGAGCCCGAGAGGGGACTCGAACCCCTAACCTGCCGATTACAAATCGGCTGCGCTGCCAGTTGCGCCACCCGGGCTCGGGTCGGAAAGTGCCCTTGAAGGAGTCCAACACAAAAACGATCCGCGGCAGCGGATCAAGAAGCAAGTATGGAACGTTGGCGAGCCTATGGCAAGGTTTGCCCACGTTTGAGGGCGCCAACCCTCGGCGGCAGCCGTTCGCAACCGCTGCCTTCCCTGCCCCATAATACAGCCTTACCCGGAGGAGGGTTTCGATGGCCGTGATCCTTGACCCAACCGACGAGCGTGTCCCCGTCCGCCGCAGCCTGGCGGCCCGCCCCGAAGCCGTGACTGGCACCGTGGCGCTGCTCGACATTTCGAAGCCGCGCGGAAATGTCCTGATCGACCAGCTGGAGGCGCGGCTTCGCGACCGGCTCCCGGGCGTGACCTTCAAACGCTACGCGAAGCCCACCTTCACAAAGCCGGCGCCAGACGACCTTCGCCGCCAGATCGCAGAGGAGTGTGGCTTCGTCATCGAAGCGCTCGCCGACTGAGGGTCCTGCACAACGTGCAGTGTGCACGACACGACAAGGTTCGAAATCCAGGGCAGGCCCGCCGTCTTCATCGCCTCCAGCACGTTCGTCGATGCGGCCGAGGTGCAGTCGAAGGCCTTGGGGTTGCCCGAAGTGCGACGCATCTTCGTCCCCCACCCCATCCAGGACGCGACCGACGACGAGATGCGGGCGAAAGCCGACGCCATCGTCGATGCCGTCATTGATGCGCTGGTGGATTAGCGGGAGTAACACCGGGATGGACGAACCTGCCATCCGCGTCCGCGGACTCCGGAAGAGCTATGGGCCGCTGCAGGCGGTCGATGGCGTTGACCTCGAAGTCCCCCGCGGCGAGGTCTTCGCGCTCCTGGGCCCAAACGGCGCCGGTAAGACCACCATGGTGGAGATCCTCGAGGGCTACCGCCGTCGGACCGCCGGTGACGTCTCCGTGCTCGGACGGGATCCGGCCACCGGAGACGGCGCCTGGCGAGCCCGGATCGGCATCGTCCTGCAATCCAGCGGGCTCTTCGACGGGCTGACCGTGGAGGAGGTGGTCGAGCACTTCGCGTCGTTCTACCCCTCGCCCCTCGCCGTGGACCGGGTGATCGAAATGGCCGGTCTCGCGGAAAAGCGCCGGGCGCGCTGCAAGAGCCTCTCGGGCGGCCAGAAGAGAAGGGTCGACCTCGCGCTTGGGCTCGTCGGCGACCCTGAACTGATCTTCCTGGACGAGCCCACGACGGGATTCGATCCCGCAGCCCGCCGGCAGGCCTGGGAAGTGGTCCGGGAGTTCGCCCGCCTTGGGAAGACGGTGCTCCTCACGACCCACTACCTGGACGAGGCGGAGCATCTCGCGAACCGCGTCGGCGTGATCGTCGCCGGCAGGATCGTCGAGATCGGGACACCGCGTGAGATCGGCGGGCGCGCCGCCTCGGTGGCCACGGTGAGCTTCCGCGCGCTCGGGGCGCTGGCGGCCAAGGCGTTGCCGCCGCTGCCGGGCGACGTCGTGGACGGTGGGCCAGTGGTATCCATTGCCACCGCCCAACCGACCGCAACCGTGAACGCACTGGCAGCCTGGGCGGCATCCTCGGGGATCGAAGAACTGCCGGAACTGGCCGTGACGCGGCCCTCGCTGGAGGACATCTACCTGCGGATGATCGCCGAACACGCCGTCCCGCATGCGGAGGCCAGGGAATGAACAGCAGTGCGGCCGCAGCAGTTGGCAGGGCGGGCGGCGCCACACGGACCGCCCGCCTCGGCTGGTACCGGACGATCATCGAGATCCGCCAGTTCACACGCACCCCCGAGCAGGTGTTCTTCACGTTCCTCCTGCCGGTGCTCTTCGTCGTAATCTTCTCGACCGTGTTTTCGGGCGAACTGGAAGGACCCCCGGGGACGGAACCCGTGCCGTTCCCGCAGTACTTCGTTGCCGGGATGATCGCCGCCGGCGTCATGAGTACCACCTTCACCAGCCTGGCGATGACCGTCGCCACCGAACAGCACGAAGGGCTGCTGAAACGGCTGGCGGGGACGCCCCTGCCGCGCGCCTCCTACTTCCTCGGGAAGATCGGGCTGGCGACCATCACCTCTGTCGTGCAGGCGGCGATTATCCTCGCGATCGGCACCGCCTTCTATGGGATGACCCTCCCCGCCGGGATGGCGAGCTGGCTCGTGTTCGCGTGGGTCTTCCTGCTGGGGATCGCGTCCTGTTCGCTCCTCGGTATCGCCTTCACGCGTCTCATCCCGAACGCGGCTTCGGCCTCCGCGATCGTGCAGCCGCCCTACCTCACGCTGCAGTTCATCTCCGGCGTGTTCTTCCAGTACGGCGAGGTGCCGCGGTGGCTGCAGATCGTCGCCTCCGTGTTCCCCCTCAAGTGGATGGTCCAGGGCTTCCGCTACGTGTTCCTCCCCGATTGGCTGGCGGTCGAAGACTACGGCGGGGCGTGGCACCTGGAACGGGTGGCACTTGTGCTCGTGGGCTGGACCGTGGCAGCCTTCGTCCTCGCGCTGCTGTTCTTCCGCTGGGACCGCCAGGGAGACAAGTAGCGGGCCACGGCAAGACATCGGACGGGGAGGTTCGACATGGCGAAGATCAACAAGCAACGCGTGACCGCGGACGTCGAGGGCGACTTCGTCGTCTTCCTCATCGGCATGAGGGTGAACCGCCCGTGGAAGATCCACCGCTGGTTGCCCGTCTTCATGGCGATGCCCCGGATGCTGCGAGAACTGGCGAAGAGCCCGGAGATGGGGCTGCTCGGCTACCGCCAGCACCTCGCCAACCCCTTCAACCCGATGGTGTTGCAGTACTGGCGCTCGTTCGAAGACCTCGAACGCTTCGCCCGCAGCAAGGACTCGACCCATTTCCCCGCCTGGGTGAAGTTCAACAAGAGCGTCGGCTCCAACGGGGACGTCGGTATCTGGCACGAAACCTACAGCATCGCCGCCGGCCAGTACGAATGCGTCTACAACAACATGCCCGACTTCGGGCTGGCGAAGGCGACGAGAATCGTGCCCGCCTCTGGTCGAAGGGAGACCGCAGCCGGCCGCCTCGGGTACCGCGAGAACGACACCTCACCGGTGGATTGAGGCGGGGTCACTCAGCCCGCACCGTCAGTAGCCCGAGTGCCAGCGAGGGCAGGGTTCGCCCCAAGGCGGTAGGCTTAGTCCATGGATGAACGGATTTCGTGGTTCCCCGTAGCCGAACGGTCGGCTCTTTCGCCCGAGACGCAGGCCCTCTTCGACCAGGTTGAGGAGAAGCTCGGCTTCGTGCCCAACGTCTTCCGGGCCTTCGCCTGGCGCGAGCCCCGTTTCCGCAAGTGGCTGGCCCACTACGATGACCTGATGCAGCCATCGCCGGGGCTCGGCAAGGCCGAACGGGAGATGATCTCGGTCGTCGTCTCCATGCAGAACCAGTGCCTCTATTGCCTGACAGCGCACGGCTTCGCGGTACGGGCGCTGCTCAAGGACCCGGTGAAGGGCGACCGCGTGACCCTCGACTACCGTCGCGCGGGGCTGAACGAACGCCAGATGGCGATGCTCGACTTCGCCGTGAAGCTGACACTGGACCCGGTCACGGTGGAGGAGGCGGACGTCGACGAACTGCGGGCGCAGGGGTTCGAGGAGGAGGACATCTGGGACATCGCCGAGGTGACGGCGATGTTCAACTTCACGAACCGGCTGATGAGCGCCGCCGGCGTGCTGCCAAATCCCGAATACCACGGTATGGCGCGGGGGTAGGGAGCCGGTCGCTCTTCCCTTTGCCCCGTTCGCTCTCTACCCTGCGGGGATGATGGAACTGACTGGCAAGAAGGCGCTCATCTTTGGCGTGGCCAACGACCACTCGATCGCGTGGGGGATCGCGAAGGCATTCCACGCCGCCGGGGCCGAGATCGGCTTTTCATACGCGGTGCCGTCGCTCGAAAAGCGGGTGCGGCCGCTGGCCGAGAGCCTCGGCTCCGATTTCATCGAGGAGTGCGACGTCACCAGCGACGCGGCCATCGAGGCGGTCTTCGCGAAGGCGAAGGAACGCTTCGGCACGGTCGACATCCTCGTCCACGCGATCGCTTTCGCCAACCGGGAGGACCTGGCCGGCCGGTTCGTGGACACCAGCCGCGATGGCTTCCTGCTCGCCCACAACGTCTCGGTCTATTCGCTGCTGGCGCTTTCCCGGGCGGTGATGCCGCTGATGCCGGAAGGCGGCGGAAGCATCCTCACGCTGACGTACTACGGCGCTGAGAAAGTGGTGCCCAAGTACAACGTGATGGGCGTCGCCAAGGCAGCGCTCGAAGCCACCGTCCGCTACCTGGCGAACGACCTTGGGCCCCAGGGCATCCGCGTCAACGCAATCAGCGCCGGGCCCATCCGCACCCTGGCCGCGGCCGGGATCAGCGGCTTCCGCGACTACCAGCGCAGTTTCGCCGGCGTCGCCCCCCTCCGGCGCAACGTCACGATCGACGACGTGGGCGCCTCGGCCACCTTCCTCAGCAGCGATGGAGCGCGGGGGATCACTGGCGAGGTCCTCTACGTCGACAGCGGCTACAACATCATGGGCATGCTGACCTCTGAAGAGGACTGAGCCGCCGGTGAGTGCGATCCGCATCGTCCCATACGACCGGGAGCGGCATGGCGACGGCCCCTGGCGGGTGGTGAGGGCGGTCTTCGACGAATATGGATTCCCCTTCGCCGAAAGCGATTACGATGCGGACGTGCTGGACCCGGCGGCGCACTACGACGGCCGTTCGGGCTGGTTCGCGGTCGCCGAAACCGAAGATGGCACGGTGGTTGGCTGCGTGGGCGTGACCCACGAGGGCGGCGGGCTGTTCGAACTCCACCGGCTCTACGTGCTGGCTGAGGGTCGTCGCGGCGGGACCGGGAGTGCGCTGGTGCGGTGGGTGCTGGAAACGGCCCGTTCGCACGCGGCCCGGAGGATGGTGCTCTTCAGCGACATCCACTTCGAGGACGCCCACCGGCTGTACGAACGCTTCGGCTTCCGGCGCTACCGGTTCCGGTACGCACCGGACCCGTGGGAAAGCCGCGAATGGGGCTTCGAACTCGACATGGCCGGCCCGAAAGGGGAGAACTGATGCCGCGACCGCGATGCCTGTGGTGCATGGACCCGCCCTTTGAAGATGTGGCGGTGCTGAAATGGCGGGGCGAAGAGCGCGAGCGGCTGACCGTGCCGCTCTGTCGCAAACACCTCGGCCGGCTGAAGGAAGCCGGGACGAAGGGCAAGGAAACGAAGGGCTGGTTCTACAAAGTGGGGTGGTGGTAGGGCGTCGGCGTCTAGCGGGAAGAAGTTGGCCGCCCGGGGCCAGGAGACGAGAGCAGGGGCAAGGTGTCCGCCTTGCCCCTTTTGTCGATCCGAAACCTGTTCGCGTTGCTTGGTCGCTAGTGAGGACTGACCCAGAAGACGTGCGTGACGAGGCGGAAGCCGCCGGAGAACTCGCGCTCAAAGGTCTGGCTGCGCCCTGCGGCGGCGCTGCTCACGAGCTTGCCCCACGAGTTGGCCGCCGTGAAGTCGCCGTTCTTCATGGAGGCGGGCATGCTGCCCACGGTGGTCGTGCTGTCGAGATGCACGTAGATCGTTTCCAGCTGGTCGTAGTCGTGCTGGTTCGGGTGCTGGTTGCTGCTCGGGCTGTTCGTGTAGTCCATGCAGGTGCCGAGGTTCGGGTCGCTGAAGGCTTCGTCCTGGTGGCCAAGTCCGAACGTGTGGCCCACTTCCTGGCACATCACCAGGTTCCGCCACGCCAGGGTGTTGTACGGGCTCGCGTTGAAGTAGGTGTCGTTCAGCTTGACCGTGCCCTGGAGGATGTGGTTCCCGCTGATCCAGATCTGGGCCACGCCAAGCCAGCCGTTGCGGCCGTAGGTGGTGTTGCAGACTTCGACCCGGCCGCTGGTTGCATTGCAGCGCTTCGGCGACCCCGCCCCGCCAGCGACGATGGTGGAGTTCAGAACAGACGAGGCGGTCCAGTCGGCCGAGGTGGTGGCGAGGTACGAGTCCCACGTGCTGGAGACGTTGTCGCCGAGCTTCAGGGTGAAGGGGTTGCTGGTCCGTCCCCAGTGATAGTTGGCCCACGAGTGGGAGGCGTTGGCCGCGAACGGCATGGCCGCAAAGACGGCAAGGGCCGCAAGCGCGGCGGACAGGCCGAGAAATCTACGATGCATGGTAGGCTCCACCGGAAATTCACCATATCGTCATCCCCGGCGGGTGCCACGTCAATAGGCGAAATCGTAGGAAAGCGGGGTGAGCGGCTCGCGGCCGGTGAACACGAACAAGGCCGTACCCGGCAGCGGGCACGGCCTCTCGATCTCGACGCCGGTTGGCGCCAGTCTAGCCGGCGACGCCGGGCGGAAGTTCGTGGGCGCGTTCCTGGATGGCGAGCGCGGCAGGCTTCACGCTGACTTCCAGCAACTCGGCGATGTCGAAGGCTCGGATCGTGCGCTTCTCTTCGTCGGGCTGCACGGCGGGGATGCCGTCTTCGAACATCTGGATGCAGAACGGGCAGGCGGTGGCGACGATGCTGGCGCCGGTGTTCGCGGCTTCGGCGGCGCGGAGATGGTTGACGCGGGTGCCCTTTTCCTCCATCCACATGTTGCCGCCGCCGGCCCCGCAGCACATCCCGTTCGCCCCGCTCCGCGGCATCTCCACCAGGTTCACGCCGGGGATGGCCGAGAGGACGTCGCGCGGCGAGTCGTAGATCCCGTTGCCACGGCCGAGGTAGCAGGAGTCGTGGAAGGTGATGGTGGTGCCGTCCATCTCCTTCGGGCGAAGCTTGCCGCGGGCGATGAGCGTCTGGAGGAAGTCAGAGTGGTGGGTGACTTCGTAGCGGCCGCCGAAGTCGGGGTATTCGTTCTTGAAAGTGTTGAAGCAATGGGGGCAGGCGGTGATGATTCGCCGCACCTCCAGTTCGTTCAGCGCCTGGGCGTTCGTTTCCGCCAGGGTCGCGTAGAGGAATTCGTTGCCGAGGCGACGGGCCGGGTCGCCGCTGCAGGTCTCGGACTGGCCAAGGACGCCGAAGCTGGTCCCGGATTCGACCAGGAGCTTGACCACCGACTTCGTGATCGCCACGTTGCGTTCGACCAGCGCGCCGGAGCACCCAACCCAGTAGAGGTACTCCTGGCTGCCATCGAAGGTGGGGACGTTGATGCCCTCGGCCTGGAGCTGTTCGATCCAGGTGGTGCGGGTGAACTGGGTGCCGCGCCATGGGTGGCCGCGCTGTTCGATGTTCTGGAGCGCGGCCTGGGCGGTCGCGGGCACGCTCGCCTTCTCCATCACCAGGTAGCGGCGCATGTCCACGATCGCGGGGACGTGTTCGATCATCACCGGGCACGCCTGGACACAGGCCATGCAGGTGCGGCAGGCCCAGAGCGTCTCTTCCTTGATGTAGTCGCCGACGAGTTCGCCCTTGAGCTCGGTGGCCGGGTCCCTCCCGGCGATAAGGATGGGGCCGGCATGGTTCATGTAGGTCTTCAGGTCCTGCATGATCGCCATCGGGGAAAGCGGCTGGCCGGCGGCCCAGGCGGGGCAGGCATCGGTGCAGCGGCCGCAGCGGACGCAGGTGTCGGCGTCGAAGAGGGTCTTCCAGGTGAAGTCCTGGAGACGGCCGGCGCCGAGGCCCGCGCCTGATTCGATGAGGGCTTCGATGTTGCCCATGGGCGCGAGGTAGGCCTGGGAGCCGGGGCGTTTGAAGAAGCCGTTGACCGGGCCGAGGACGATGTGGCGGAACTTCGTGACGGCCATGAGGGTAAGCAGCGAGAAGGCCGCGATGACGTGGAACCACCACCACCAGACGTGCGTGTCGAGGAGCTTGCTTTCGCTGACGCCCCCGAGGAGTTTCGCGACGAGATAGCCGGCGGGCGACCATTTGGACCAGGATTCGTTGCCGCCGGGGATTTCGCTGCCGCCCAGGCGGAGGCCTTCGACGAGGATGCCGGTGAAGAGGACGAAGCCGAGGAGTCCGACGATGATCGCGTCTTCGGCGCCGCGGCGGTCCCACCCCAACTTGGGCGGCGGCGCAACGTAGCGGCGATAGACGGCCATGCCGACGCCGACGAGGCCGATGACGCCGAAGAGGTCGCCGATCAGGCTGTAGCCGAGGTAGACGCCGCCCTTGAGGAAGGCGTGCTCGGCGTCGCTGCCGAAGATCAGGGGCAGGTAGTCGTCGAAAATGAGGGTGATGGTGACGAGGGTGAGGACGATGAAGCTCGAGTAGATGCACCAGTGCATGACCCCGGCGAAGCGGTCGTTCTTCACGCGGCTGGTGGCGGCCCCCATGGTGAGGGCATTGGTGAAGCGGGCGCCGAGGTTGTTGAGCACCCCCTGGGGCTTCCCCAGCCGCCAGATCCGGAGCCGCCGGACGAAGGCGCCGAGGATGACCGCCATCGAGGCCGCGAAGATGAAGTACATGATCGCCGGCGTGCCGATGTTGAAGAACACCTCGCGCTGGGCGTCCGTCGTTCGGGCGGTCTCCAGCGCCGAGATGGCGCCGATCACGGCGATGGGGACGATGATCCCGGCGGTGCTGGAGCGAAGCCGCGTGCCGATGCGCCGGCCTGGGGCATTCGCTGGGGGTTGGCCGGTCGGGGGCTGTGCAACGCTCATGCGGTCGTCATCCTGTTCGCTTCGGATTGGGAAGGACGCCTGAATTCTAGGGCACGGGCTGGACAAGGCGCGAACGGCGGCGGCAGCGCGCCCTTTGCAGAGGGACGGGTGTTTCGGCGCGGTGGTACGCTGAGTGGCGATGGCAGACGAGGGCGAACGCCCCGGCTACGCAGCCTACGTGACACAGCTCCGGCGGGTCGCGGCAGAGGACGACGCATCGCGTTCCGCCGGGTGGCGCGACGCGTCACTCGAGCGTCACGCGGAAGTCCTGCTGGAGCTGTTGGACCTGACCGACACGATCCTCCGGTCGCGGGGGCGGGCAGCGGAGAAGCCGCCCCTTCCAGCAGAGCGGTTCCCGTGGCCGTCGCTGCGAGCGCCGGGATGACTACCGCTCCCTCCCTGGCGGACCGCATTCGGTCCGTCATTTCTGCGTTCGAATCAGCGCGCATCCCGTATGCCGTTGGGGGCGCACTCGCACTGGCCTACCACGCCGAGCCGCGGGCCACGGCCGATATTGACGTCAACGTCTTTGTCCACAGCGAACACAGCGACCAGGTATTCACTTGCCTGGAGCCGCTGGGCGTGCGCGTGGAGCAACGCGATCGGGAGGCAGCCCGATCACATGAGCAGGTCCGTCTTGACTTTGCGGGCATCTCCCTGGACTTGTTCTTCGGAGGGCTTCCCTTCCATGAGAGTTGTCAGAGCCGCTCCCGTACCGTGCCTTTTGACGGCGCCATGATGCGCATCCTCTCAGCCGAAGACCTCGCGGTGTTCAAGGTACTGTTCAACCGCCCGAAGGACTGGGAGGACATCGTCCAGATCCTGAAGACGCAGGGGGCGAAGTTCGACGCTTCGTATGTGCTGCGATGGCTCGACGAGATGGTCGGCCCCGCGGATACAGCACGTGAGCGGTTTGCGGCGCTCCTGGCCGGACGTGAGTCGCCGCCTGCGCGCCGCTAAGCGACGCGGGCGGGCTCACGCTCAGACGCCGTCGTTCGTGGCTGTGCCGTAGGCCTTGCGGAGGTCGTTCTTGAGGACCTTGCCCATGGGGTTCCTCGGGAGTTCATCCACGACGGCGACGTACTGGGGCGTCTTGTACGATGCGAGCCGCGCTTTGCAGTAGCTGACCAACTCGGGCACGGCGATGGACTGGCCGGGCTTGAGGACGATGACCGCTTTCACGACTTCGCCCCATTCGACGTCCGGCACGCCGATGACCGCGGCCTCTTCGATGGCGGGATGCGAAGTCAGGCAGCCCTCGATTTCGCCGGGGGAGATGTTCTCTCCTCCGCGGATGATGATGTCTTTCTTGCGGCCGGTGATGAAGAGGTAGCCGCCTTCGTCCACGTAGCCGACGTCGCCGGTGTGGAGCCAGCCGTCGATGATCGCGCTGGCGGTCGCCTCTTCCTGCTTGAAGTAGCCCTTCATCACGCGCGGCGAGCGGATGCAGATCTCGCCCTCTTTGCCGGCGGGGAGGATGACGTTGTCGTCGTTCATGATCCCGATTTCGACGTCCGGCATGGGCTTGCCGACGGAGCGGAGGCGCTTTTCCTTGACCGCGGTGCCGGTGCGAAGGTCGTGGTCTTCGGTGCCGAGGAAGGTAAGAGTGGCGGTCGATTCGGTTTGCCCGTAGGCGTTGATGAGGCCGACGCCGCGGGGAGCGAAAACGTCGCAGGCCTTGCGGACGACTTCGTAGGGCATAGGCGCCGCGCCATAGGTGATGCTCTGGAGCGTCGACAGGTTGACGTCGTCGAAGCCCGGGACTTCCATGATCCGCTTGAGCATCGTCGGGACCACGAAGGCGTGGGTGACGCCCTCCTGCTCGACGGCGGTGAGCCAGTCTTCGGGCGTGAACTGGGGGAGAACAACGAGGGTGCGGCCGCTCCAGATGGCCAGCATCATCGTCGTCGCGCCGGCGACGTGGAAGAACGGGACCGAGACCAGCACCTTTTCGTGGATCTCCGGGTCAGCGGGGGCCTGGTTGGTGACGTAGGCCGTCATGTCGAGGTAGGTAAGCTGGACGCCCTTCGGCACCGCCGTCGTGCCTGAGGTGAAGATGATGATGGTCGCGTCGTGGTCGTCGACTTCGACCCAGGGCTCTTCGTCTGAGGCATGGGAGACCAGCTCGCGGTAGTCCAGGTAGGCGTCGTGCCCGCCGTCGTAGGCGACGTAGTGCTGCGTGTGGGTCAGCGTCGGGCGGACTCGTTCCAGGAGGCTGGTGTAGCGGTCGGAGACGAAGATCGCCTGGCACTGGCTGACGTTGATCATGTGGGTAAGCTCTTCGTCCTTGGCCCGGTAGTTGAGGGGGACGAAGGTCACGCCGATCATCGCGCAGGCGTAGTAGGTGATGACGTAGTCGGCGCTGTTGACCGACATCACGGCGACCTTCTGGCCGCGCTCGACGCCAAGGCCGGTGAGGGCGTTGGCGAGCCTCACGACTTCGGGGTACATCTCCATATAGAGGACGCGCTTGCCGTTTCCGCCGAAGTCGACGAGGGCTTCCCGGTCAGCGACAACCGCCGACGAGATCTGGAGGAATTCGATGGTGTTCATGGGTTCTCCGGGCTGGGGATCGATGGGGCAACGTGGCCGGATTCTAAACGATGCCGGGACCATGGGCGAACGACGGGGAGGGTGCCGGGGAGGAATCAAGAGTGGCCGGGACGCTCACTTCACTCGTAGTGCGTCCACATCCGGAGCACCTTCACCAGCCGCTCAGAATCCAGCACCTGGTAGACCAGTCGATGCTGAAGGTTGATCCGTCGGGAGTAAGCTCCGGCGAGGTCCCCTACCAGCTTCTCGAATGCCGGCAGCGACTGGTAGGGGTCGGCGGCGAACACCGCGAGCAGCGCTTCGACCCGGGGACGGAGGCCGGCAGCCGCAGCCTTGCGAGCATCCTTCTGGGCGGCGCGCGTGAATACGACGCGCCACTCGCTCACCAGTCGAGGTCCGGGGAACACTCCTCCGGCGGCGTCGCCATGCCCTCGCGAATGGACTCGCGCATCCCCGGGATGGAGAGGAGATGCAGGGTCTCCTGGATCGCACGCCAGTCATCCGCGGACACCAGCACAGCGTCGGACCGGAGGCCGTGAATCGTGACGGGTTCACTCGAGTCCGCTACTTCGTCGATGAGCCGATAGAGGGACTCGCGCGCCCGCGTGACAGGTATCGTCTTCATGACTCCAAGCGTACGCAAAACCGTACGCCCGCGCAATGTCAGTGCCCCCCGGCCGCGGCTCCGGTAGCCTTGCAGACAGCAACCGGCAGGAGAGCCAACGCGCCGCATGCGTACCGCGCCCGGGAGGAAGCGGCGTCTCCCCTCATCTCCCGGCGCACGGCGGTGAATAGAGACCCGGTGCAGTTCGGCCGGATGGTGGAGACGCTGTTGCGCTGACGCCCGCGCGGCCTGATCGCCGTCATAGAGGAACTGTCATACGATGGCAATGGCACCGGTGGGCCGGCCGGTGACGCTTGCAGGTGGTAGACGCCGCGGTGGTTGTGGTTGCCCGGCAAAGCGAACGATCTTCGTCTCCGTTTGTCTTCTCGCGTGGCCCGTTGTTGCCCGGGTCGCGAGGATGACTAACATTCGCCCTATGCTCCGCCGCATTCCGCCCTTCCGGCGCGCCGAAGCGACAGGAACTGTCGCGGCTGAGGCTGCCGAAACTTCGGACGTCTTCGTGTCCCTGGACGCTCCGGCTGCCAGTCCGGAGCCCGCCTCGGTCGCCCCCGCCGGCCGGCGCCATCGCCGGGTCACCGCACGCCGGGTGCTGCTCGGGTTTCTCATCCTGGCGGTGGCCGCCGGCGCCGTGGCATACCCGATGCGTTCGAAGTTCACTGCCCAGGGGGCGGACCTCAGCCGGCGGGTCATCGGTGACGAAAACACCGCCCGGATCGAAGGCTGGTACTTCCAGTTGCAGGACCGGGTGGAGAAGACGAAGTACTCGCTCTTCGGGGGCGAAACCGACCCCTTCGCGGACAAGAGCGTGCGGGTCGACATCGTGCCCAAGGCCGAGGGCGTCAGCGTCGTCTACTGGGTAGGCAAGGACGCCTCGGGCATGCCGTCGATCGCCGACCTCTTCCGGCCCCCGCCGATGAAACCCCCTGAGACCCGGCACCTGCGCGACGATCCCGCCTCCGGCGAGGGCGTCTGGACCACTTCCGGTCTCCCGCGCTCCAGCCCGAACGACATGTTGATGGCCAAGACGTTCATCCGCCCCGACAAGTCGAGGCCCTACGCCACCGTGGGCGTCCTGCTGATCGACTCCCGGCGGGTGCGGCTGACGCTGTCGGGCGGGACCGTGGACCCTGGCGGCGACCTTGGCGTCAAGGGTCCGGGCGCAATCCCACAGGACGTGCTGAAGAACCTGCTCGTGGCCTGGAATGGCGGATTCAAGGGCCCACACGGCGGGTTTGGGATGGTCGCCGACGGGAAGACGTATCGCGGCCTGCGTAATGGCCTTGCCTCCCTTGCGGTCACGAAGGACGGGCAGATCTTCATGGGCGACTGGGGCCGCACTCTCACCTGGCGCGACGATTTCGTCGCGGTACGGCAGAACGCCGTCCTCCTTGTCGAGAATGGGGAAGTCAGCAAGCGCACGGCCGAAGGCAATGACACCTGGGGCTACGTGAACGTGAATTCGGCCGAATTCATTACCTGGCGCTCGGCGGTGGGGGTGACGAAGGACGGGAACCTGCTGGTGGCGGCGGGACCGTCGCTCAGCGCCGCCACCCTCGCCCAGGCGCTCTGGGCCGCCGGGGCGTGGTCGGCGATGCAGTTGGACATCAACAACCCCTACGTGCTGACGTCGCTCTTCTTCTCCCAGCCCGACGGCGGCCTCCGGGCCGAGCGGTTCATCGACGCCATGCCCGGTTCGGCCTCGCGCTTCCTGAGCACGCAGGAACGCGACTTCATGTACGTGACCCTGGACGACCGCTTCAGCGCGGCGGCGGGCACCTACCGCTAGCGGAGACTCGCGAACACTTCCGCGACCGCCCGCCCGGCGATGCCCGCCTCCACGGAGTTCTCGTCGGCGCGCAGCCGACCGTCGACGTCCACGCCGTACTTGGTCGTAGCACCCGCGAGCGTGTAGACACCTTCGGGATCTCGTAGCAGCAGAGCGAGCACCCGGTCGCCAACGGAGTCGGTGTGGACCCGAGACAGTTCGAGCAGGAATTCGGCCCCGCTGTCTGGATCGCGGTAAGGCCCGCCCAGCGTATGCAGCCGGACCTCATCCCCGGGGTGGAGCGGCCCCTTCCCGACGGACACGACGCGGTAGATAATCCGGGTTCCCGGGACGTCCTCCATGCCGGGGATGTTCGAGCCGAAGAACTCAACCCTGACCACCTGAAGCAGAACCTCGTGGTCAGCGGCAGCCAGGGAGACCTCGAAGCTCTTAGGCTTGGAGTAGTCGGCGTCTATGGTAACCCGGGGTAGCGATTCAAAACGGCGCTTGCCGTCGTTGAATACCTTGAGGAAGGCGGTCTGCGGTACCAGGCTCGCCCGCGCTTCGGCGACTTCCCGCTCGTATTGGGCGCTGTCCATGACCCCCCCACCGGGGCCGTTGTCTCCACCCGGCGGCTTGGGCGGAGAGTCGGCCGGCGCTGCAATCGCGAATCCAACGCCCATGGCAGCGATTACCGCCGCCAGGAGGGACCAACGCACTGGAAGGTGCCACATGATCGCTCTCCGCTTCGCCGCTACCAATTGTAGATGCAACGGACCGTGGTGGCGCTCAGTCGCTCAAATGTTCTACAATCCCTCCCCGTGACCACCCCGACCACAACGCCCCCGCCCGTCCCCGACCCTCGCGCCCTGGCGCCCGCCCGAAAGGTGCTGCGCGAAGTCTTCGGCTACCCCGAATTCCGGCCCGGCCAGCCCGAGGTGCTCGCGGCGGTGCTCAAGGGACGGGACACCCTGGCGGTGATGCCCACCGGCGGCGGCAAGAGCGTCTGCTACCAGATCCCGGCGTTGCTGTTCGATTCCGGCGTGACGGTGGTGGTCTCACCGCTCCTGGCGCTGATGAAAGACCAGGTGGACGCCCTCCGCCAGGCCGGGGTGGCGGCGGCTGCGATCAACTCCACGGTGTCGCAGGAAGATCAGGCTGGCCTCCGGCAGGACGTGGTGGATGGCAAGCTGCAGCTGCTCTACGTGGCCCCCGAACGCTTTGGCGACGGCGCCTTCATGGCTGCCCTGCGTTCGACGAAGGTGGCCCTCCTCGCAATCGACGAAGCCCACTGCATCTCCCAGTGGGGGCACGATTTTCGCCCCAGCTACCGCGACCTTGGCGGTGTTCGCCCGAAGCTGGGCAACCCGCCGATCGTCGCCCTGACTGCCACAGCCGACCCGCGCGTCCGCGACGATATCCTCGTGCGGCTCAACCTCCGCGACCCGGTGGTGCACGTCGCCGGCTTCGACCGGCCGAACCTGCGCTTCGATGTCGTCCGCGTTCGCAACCAGAAGGAGAAGGCCGAGGCGATGGCCGAGAAGCTGAAGGGCCTGAAGAAGGACGACTCGGCGATCATCTACTGCGGGACCCGGAAGAAGGTGGAGGACCTCACCGACTTCCTCCAGCACCAGCGGATCAAGGCGGCTCGCTATCACGCCGGCATGGAGGACGCCGACCGCCGCCGGATCCAGGACGCCTTCGCCCGCGACAGCGTCCGCGTGATCGTCGCTACCAATGCCTTCGGGATGGGCATCGACAAGCCGGACGTTCGGATGGTGTTGCACCACGACCTGCCAGATTCGCTCGAATCCTATTATCAGGAAGCCGGCCGGGCCGGCCGCGACGGCGACCCCGCCGAATGCGTCCTCTACTTCGCCACCCGGGACCGGAACCTCCGCGAGTTCTTTATCGACCTCGAGCACCCGGAACCATCGACGGTGGTGGATGTCTACCGGGCGCTGGTTTCCCGCCAGGGCGAACGCACGCACATCCGTGACCTGATGACCGAGGAAGACGAATCAGGAATTAATGCGGCGATTGCGGCGCTGGTCGAATCTGGTCTCGCCGGCAGGCAGGGACAGATGGCCTGGGCGTTGCGCCCGGACGGCGAGGATGACATCGACCTGGCCGGGCTGGAGGAACACCGCAAGCACGCGTACGCGAAGCTCGACGCGATGCAGCGCTACGCCGAGTCCGTCACCTGCCTCCGGGCGCGCATCCTCAGCTATTTCGGGGACGAAAACGGCGTGCCCGCCTGCGGGAACTGCGGTCCCTGCGTCGCGCCGGTGGCGGCGAGCCCGGCATCCCAGGACGACGACGACACGGAGTGGCTCTTCAATGCCCTGCGCGCGGTGCGGCGGCGCTTCGCGGAGGATGCGAACGTGCCACCCTACGTCATCTTCGCCGACGCCGTGCTCCGGGAGATGGCGCGTAAGCGGCCGCGCACGCGCACGGAGCTGCTTGCGGTCGCCGGGGTCGGGCAGGTCAAGTACGAACGCTACGGGGAGGCCTTCCTCGCGGTGACGAAGGCGGCGGCCCCGGTCGTTGGCCGGGCGCCTGCGGCGGCTCCTCGCCCGGCTCCCGCGCGCGTTTCCTACCGCGACCGCAACGCCGGCGGCATCCCGGAGACGGTGCAGCGCACCTGGGAGTTGCACCGGAGCGGGCTGAGCATCGAAGAGATCGCCGCTCAGCGGGGCTTTAGCAGCAGGACGATCGCGAACCACATCGCCGACCTGGTCACGCGGGGCGAAATCACCGACGTCTCGCCATGGATCGACGCGATGACCCTGGCCCGGGTGCGAAAGGCCGCCAACGGCCAGGCGATCGGCGCGCTCGGGGTCATCAAGGAGGCCCTCGGCGACAGCGTGACCTACGAACAGTTGCACATCGCCCGGGCCTTCCTCTCCCGGCCCCCGGCGGCACCGTAATGGAGGCGCTCGCGGCGGCCGCGCTCGTGGTTGTGGCCGCGCTTGTCGTCGCGCTCGTGGTGATCAGCCGCCGCCCGTCGACGCCTTCGGATCTCTCCACGCCCCTCCAGAACCTGGCAGCGGCCGTCCAGTCCACGAACACCCAGGTCGCGGTGGTCGCCGAGCGGATGGGCGCGGTCGCGCAGCGGGTAGCAGTCGTCGAACAGCAGCAGCAGGCGGCCCAGGCCGGGCTGAACCAGGCGGCCACGGCGATTCGCGCCGAGGTGACGCGCACCCAACAGCAACTGGGCGAGCTGAAGTCGGCGGCCGAAGCGCGAAGAGAGATGGAGCAGCGGACGGCCGAATCGATCCGCCGCCTGGAGACCGTCATCGCCGGCACCGCGACCAAGGGCGCTGCCGGGGAGAGCGTGATCGAATTCGTCTTCGCCCAGTTGCCGGCCGCCTGGCAGGTGCGCGACTTCGAAGTTGGCAACCGGCGGGTCGAGTTTGGCCTGCGTCTCCCGAACGCGCTCGTCCTCCCGATCGACAGCAAGTGGCCGGCGACCAACCTCCTCGAACAGTTCCTCGCCGCTGAGGCCCCCGACGAGCAGAAGCGCCTGAAGCAGCAACTGGAGCAGGCGGTGATCGCCAAGGCGAGCGAAGTGCGGAAGTACCTGGACCCCAACCTGACGGTGAACTTTGGGGTCGCGGTGCTGCCCGATGCGGTCTACGAACTCTGCGGCGACGCCCGGGTGAAGGCGATGGAGATGCACGTGGTGCTGGTGAGCGCCAGCCTCTTCGTTCCCTACCTGCTGCTCGTCTTCGAAACCGTGTTGGGCGCCTCGCGGGACATCGACCTCGACCGGCTCCTCGCCGCGATCGGCGCCGTGGAGGAGTCGCTCAAGGCGATGCAGGACGAGGTGGAAGGGCGGCTTTCGAAGGCGCTGACGATGGCCGGGAACTCCCGCGACGAGCTCCGAAACGTCGTCGCCCGGGCCGGGGCGAGCCTCTCGATGGTCCGCCTGCCCGCCGCGGGGAACGCTGCCCCGGCGCTCCCGGCGGCGGCCGGGGACCCCCAGGATTCGTGACTAACGCCCGCTCCGGGGTAGTCTGAGGGGAATGCAATCGTTGTTGCGCGGTGGGGTGGCCTGGCTGGCGGTCGGGGCAGTGAGCCTGGCGGGGATGTGGGCCGTTCTCGGGACCGGCGCGGGCGCGGCCGAGCCCGGTTGGCCCGAGATCGAACTGAAGCCGTTCGCCCAGGGACTTTCGCAGCCCGTCCACCTGGCCGGGGACGGTTCCGGCAGACTTTTCGTGGTCGAACGGCGGGGGCGCATCCTCCTGGTGAACGCCGGCGGCTCCGTGCTGCAGACGCCATTCCTGGACATCACCGACCGCGTCCTCAGCGCCGCGCCGGAACAGGGGCTGCTGAGCGTCGCCTTCCCCCCGGACTTCGCAACCAGCCGCGTCTTCTACGTGAACTACACGGGCGGCACCGGCGCCGGGCAGACGCGGATCGCGCGCTTCGAGGTCGACCCCGCGAATCAGTCCCGGGCGCTACCTGGGAGCGAAGTCGTCATCCTGCCGATCGAGCAGCCCTACACGAACCACAACGGCGGACAGATCGCCTTCGGGCCGGACGGCAAGCTCTACATCGGGATGGGGGACGGTGGCGGCGCGGGCGACCCGGACGGGAATGCTCAGGACACTTCCGTGCTCCTCGGGAAGCTGCTCCGGGTCGATCCAGAACAGGATCCGGTGGACATCGACACCTGGTATGCGAAGGGGCTGCGCAACCCGTGGCGGTTCTCGTTCGACCGCGTCACGGGGGCGCTCTTCATCGGTGACGCCGGGGAGGACAGCATCGAGGAGATCGACTACTTGCCCGCGGGGACGCCGCCGGGGACGAATTTCGGCTGGAAGGTCATGGAAGGAAGCCAGTGCTTCCCCCCCGGCGCGAACAACTGTCAGCCGGCGGGCTACACGGCGCCGGTCGCGGAATACACGCATGAGTCGTCCAACTGCGCCGTGACCGGGGGCTTCGTCTACCGCGGGAGCCAGGTGCCGGAGTTGTATGGGACCTACGTCTACGGGGACTTCTGCAGCGGACGCATCTGGGGGCTGCGGCAGGAAGGGAGCGGGTGGACCAGCGCGGAACTGCTCCAGAGCGGGCTCTCTATCAGCAGTTTCGGCGAAGGCGACGACGGCGAGCTGTACGTCGTGGATTACGGCGGCGCCATCTACCGGATCCAGCGGAAGACGGCGCCGCGGCCAACCGCGACCCCAACCCTGTCGCCGTCGCCCACCGCCACGCCAACCGCGACCCCGGTGCCCTCGCCCGGCGCGCCGACGCGAGGGGTGGTCCCGGCGGTGGCGCGCGACTGACGACGGTCGGGACTGCCTTCAGGCGGGCGCCTCTACCGGCAGGCCAAGCGCCCGGGCCGCCTCCTGCATCCGCCGGTCATAGGTGACGAACGACGCGAGGTCGGAGCCGAGGCTCATCGCCGCCGCCACGTGGATGGCATCCAGGGCCCGCAGCGTTGGCGGGGAAAGCTGCGCGGCCGCTTCGAGCAGGGGCTCGTCCATGGCGACGAGCGCGATGGAACGAAGCAGTCTCCGTGCGTTGGTGGTCGTTTGTTCCCCGCGGACGGCCGCCCTCCGGATGACTTCCACGTGGGCCAAGGCGCACGAGGTCAGCCTGGGGTAATCCTTGATGTAGCGGCGGAGCGCCTCGGTTTCAGGCTCGGCCACGACCAGCTTCACGAGGGCGGACGAATCAAGGTAGAGGATGCCGTCAGCGCTCATACGAAGCGCGCTCTTCCTCCAGCGCCTCGCTGAGAGTCGGGACGCCCGGGAGCGGCTGCAACGGTTCGACGTCGAGCGCGTTGCCGGAGGCGGGACGGATCCTCCCCTCCCTGACCATCCGCTGGTAGGGAGATTCCGGCGGCAAGGCCTGGAGTATCGCCACTGGCTCGCCGCGCTCCGTAATCTCGATCGTCTCCCCGGCCTTCACCATGCGGAGGTACTCGCTCGCGTGCTGACGCAGTTCCCGGACCCCGATGCGTTTCATGTGCTACTTGTAGCACATTCGCGAGACGACATCAATCGCTCACCCGATCGCGCGCTCGAGCATGATCCGTGCGGCCTTCCTCGCGGGGCTGTTCGCCTCCACCTGGGGGCCGACGCAGCCGGGGCAGCCGGATTCGCAGTCGCACGTCAGCACCAGGGCGAGGCACGCCTGAAGGAGGTCCTCGCGGACTTCGAAGAGCTTCTCCGCGAGGCCGACGCCCCCCGGGATCGCGTCGTACAGGAAGACGGTGGGCAGCTCCGTATGGGGCGAGCGGACCTGCGCCGCGGAGCCGATGTCGCGCGCGTCGCAGAGGCAGTACACGGCCGCCAGGTTCCTCGCGAGGTGGGCGATGCCGGAGAGGCCGGCGGCAATCTCGTCGCGGGCCAGGCTCTTCGTCGCCGCGTCGTTGAAGCTGAGCCAGCAGGCGCTCGCGTGGAGGTTCTCTTCGGGGATGGCAATCTTGCCCCAGCCGACGTTTTCGTGCGTGTGGAGCTTGATCTTCTTGAAGATGGTGGCGAGGAAAGTGATCGCGACTTCCCCCAGCGCCCAGGTGACGGCGCCTGAGCCTTCTTCGCGGAAACTGTCGAGCACCTTCAGCTCCACCGCGAGCTGGGCGTCGGTGTAGTAGTCGACGGCGACGGGCGTGACGTAGGCCTTCTTGTCGTCCCAATCGAGGTACTCCACCTGGTACTGCTGGCCGCGGTGGATGTAAATCGCGTCTTCGTGGATGAGCAGCGGCGCGCTCGGCCGGTCGCACTCGCCGATGACCTTCGGCTGGGGCCCCTGTTCGATGATCACGAAATTGTCGGTGCTGGCGGTGCGAAGGCTGACCTGTTCGGCGGGGTAGGCCTCGCTCATCCAGTGGTAACGGCTCCCCGAACGCTGGAGGATGCCTTCTTCGGCGAGGATGTCGAGCAGTTCGCCGGTGTGGGCGCCGAAGACTTCGCCTTCGTTGAACGGCAGCTCGAAGGCTCCGCATTTCAGGTGGCTGGCGAGGATGAAGAGGTTGTCGGGGTCGATGAGGCCGCGTTCGACGCTGCGTTCGAAGACAAAATCAGGGTGTTTCGCGACGTACTGGTCCAGGGGGTTGGAGGAAGTGACAAGGACGGAGAGCGAGGGTTCGTCGCCCCGGCCGGCGCGGCCGAACTGCTGCCAGAGGCTGGCGAGCGAGCCCGGGTAGCCGGTGACGACGCTGGCTCCGAGCCCGCCGATGTCGATCCCGAGTTCGAGGGCGTTGGTCGCCACGACCCCGCGGATGCTCCCATCGCGGAGCCCGCGTTCGATGTTCCGGCGTTCGTTGGGGAGGTATCCGCCGCGGTAGCCGGTCACGCGTTCGGGGTCGCCGGGCTTCCCGCGGAGGGTTTCGCGCAGGTAGGTGAGGAGGAGCTCGACGCGGACGCGGCTGGGGGCGAAGACGATGGTCTGCACCTGGGCGCGGATAAGGCGGGCGGCGATGTCGCGCGCGGCCTTCAACGAGGATTGGCGGATCCCGAGTTCCTTGTTGACCACGGGCGGGTTGTGGATGACGACGACGCGCTCCGCCGCTGGCGCCCCGTTGTCGTCGACCAGTTCCACCTCGTCTCCGACGAGGGCACGGGCGAGTTCGCCGGGGTTGCCGATGGTGGCCGAGCAGAGGATGAAGGTGGGGTTCGAGCCGTAGAACTGGCAGATCCGCCGCAGCCGCCTGAGGACGTTGGCGAGGTGGCTGCCGAAGACCCCGCGGTACGTGTGGAGTTCGTCGATGACGACATAATCGAGACTCTCGAAGAGCTTCGACCACTTGGTGTGGTGAGGGAGGATGCCGGAGTGAAGCATGTCGGGGTTGGTGAGGACGATGTGCCCGGCCGTGCGGACGGCGCGCCGGGCGTCGGCGGGGGTGTCGCCGTCGTAGGTGAACGTGCCGATATCTTCGCCGAGGCCGGTGATCAGCCCGTGCAGCTCTTCCAGTTGGTCCTGGGCGAGGGCCTTGGTGGGGAACAGGTACATCGCCCGGGCGGAGCGGTCGCGAAGGATGGTGCTGAGGATGGGCGCGTTGTAGCAGAGCGTCTTGCCGCTGGCCGTGGGGGTGACGACAACGGTGTTGGTCCCGGCCAGGGCGTGGCCGATGGCGCTGGCCTGGTGGGTGTAGGGGTGGGCGATGCCCCGTTTGCGAAGGACCGCGAGGAGGCGGTCATCGACACCATCGGGCCATTCGCCGTAGCGCGGGGGGCGCGCGTCGATGCGGCGCACGGTGGTGTCGGTGGGCTTCGCCTGGAGTTCGGCGACGACCGCCTCGGCGATGATCGCGGGGGGCACGGGGCGGACTGCCGCGACAGGGTAAGCGGGTGGCCGCTTAGTCATGGAAGGAGCGAGGGGGAAGAAGTGAGGGCATCCTGGTGGCCTCGATCCGCACGGATGTTCGAAAGTATGCGCGCGGCCGGGGCTGGCGGTCAATCTCCGGGGGTTGCGCCGGGAGATCTGCGATTCAGGGCTGGGCCCAGAGCCTCAGTTCATCTTCAGTCCAGGCGGGCCCCAGCTGCTTGCCGCCGCCGCGGGGGGTAGAGGCTGCGTCCCAGGCCTGGCGGCCGGGTTCGATGAGCGCGTGGCCGCAGGCGAGGCAGGAGACGGTGTCGTGGTTCCGGAGAATGGCGGAAGACTGGCACCGCGGGCAGATCACGGCTGATTGCGCTTTGCTCGCTGAGCGTCGAGTTCGCCTTCAACGCGGGCACGGGTGTCGCGTTCATACTCTTCCGAGACGGTAGGAGGGGCGCCGCCGGTGGATTCCTTGCCCGGGTGGGCGGCAAGCCAGGTTTCGTGGTCGACTTCGCGGCGGAGGAATTTCTTGAGCCAGCCCATGCAGGTCACCTTTTCTTGCAGGGGAGGCTATCGCTCCCCGTACTGCTTAGCATAATGCACCGGAACCGCGTTGGTTGGCGGGGTTTCAGGGGCGGACGGCTGCCCCGCCGCGCAAGGAAGCGGTGACGCGGTGGAGGTGCCCGAAAATCTCCCGGTAGGCCATCAGAAGGCCCGTCGAGTGATAAGGCACGGACTCCTTTTCGCAGAAGGCCCGGACCATGCCCTGGGCGCGGGAGAGGTTGTTTCGCGGCATCGTCGGGAACAGATGGTGTTCGATCTGGTAGTTGAGGCCCCCGTACCAGAAGTCGCTCCACCAGTGGCCGTGGACGTTGCGGGAGGTGAGCACCTGTTCACTGAAGAAGTCGAGGCGGTTGCCGGCTTCGATCAGTGGCATGCCCTTGTGGTTCGAAGCGAAGACGGAGCTGTTATAGACACCCCAGACGACGTGGTGGACGGCGGCGAAGGCCAGGGCGATCTCCCAGGAGCCGAGGAGGACAAGGAAGGCGCCGTAGCCGGCGTAGTGGACACCCAGTACGAGCGCTTCCGGCAGCGTCCGGCGGGACTTGCCGCTGATGAGGTGGGCGATGCTGTTCCAGCGCATGTTGAGCGCCTGGAAGGGAAGGAGCATCGGGAAGACGAATGCCTGCATCGCCATCACGGGGCGCAGGAGGCGGGAGCGGTTCGCAATCTGGCTGGCCGAAAACACGAACATCGGGAACTGGATGTCGGGGTCGGCGTCGATGTGGTTTGGGGTGGCGTGGTGCTGGTTGTGCTTCGTGGTCCACCAGGTATGGCTCACGCCGAGGAGGAGGTTCCCGAAGACGAGCCGGGCGATCGCATTCGCGCGGGCGCCGCGGTAGCCCTGCTTGTGGCCGACTTCGTGGGCGAGCAGGGCGATCTGGGTAGAGCCGAAGCCGAGGAGGATGGCGTCTGCGAGCAGGAGCCAGGTGTTCGAGACGAGGATGGCGATCGCGATTCCGGCTGCGAGGGTGCCGATCGAGACCGCGGTTTTCATCCAGTAGTAGCCGGTCTGGGCTTCGAGCAGTCCCTCAGCGGCCACGAGGCGCTTAAGCTGTGCGTAGGGGAGCGTCTGCGATGCAGGTTGTGACGACACGATCTGCGAACTCCTGTGCTTCGGGGCCTGCGTGGGCCCCCGGTTTCCCGCGAGAGGAAGTGGCTGTCCTGGTTCGACCCCGGTCTGCCCCGCCTGCTCGCGCCGGTTGGGCCGGTGCGGCGCGGACGGCCAGTGCCCCCGCGGCCATATGCCGGGGAGTCTCGCACGTCCTTGGGAGGTCAGAAGGGGGAAGTGTTGGTAGCCAGCTTCGCCTGCGGGGGGGATGAACTGATTCCACCCGCCGGGGTGTTCGCTCTCACCCTACCACACTGGCGGGGCAGCCGGGTTAAGTCGCCGCCGCGGCTGCTTCGTAGGCAGCGCGAAGCCGTGGAAAGACGGCCGCCGGGGTGTAGAGGGCGGCGCGCGTAAGTCCCAACCGGCGGAGGTCTGCCTGCCGCGCCGGGTCGTCGATGACGCTGGCCAGGGCCTCGGCGAAGGGCCGCACGACCCCCGGGGTGCCGGGCATCGTTTCGCCGCCGAGGGGGACGACGATGGCGGCATCGGCCGCGACTTCCGGCAGGGCCCCGCCGTCGGTGGAAACAACCGGGAGTCCGGCCGCCATCGCTTCGATCAGGGGCATCCCGAACCCTTCGCAGAGGCTGGGCTGTGCGAGCACCGTACAGGCGTTGTAGGCGTGGACCAGGGTTTCCCGGCTGACCGTACCCAGTTCGGTGACCCGCCCGGCGACGCCGAGTCTTGCCGCCAGTGCGCGCTGGGCGCGGGTGAGCGGCGCCCCCACCCGCACAAGGTTGGCCCCGCGCAACGGCGGTTCGGCGAGCGCGGCCAGCAGGAGTTCGAGGTTCTTGTAGGCGGCGGAGGCGCCGATGCTGAACACCCGGGGCGACGGCGGGAGGCGGATTCCCTGTGATGCCAGCCAGGCTTCGCTGCCTTCGCAGGGGCGGAGGTCTTCGCCCACCATCACTGGCACGACGGAGACGCGGTTGGGGTCTAAACCGAATCGGGCGACCACGTCGCGCTTCGATGCCTCGGAGACGGCGATGATGTGGGCCGCACGCCGCATCCCTGCGATTGGCTCGCGCAGGAGCCACCGCTGCAGGTAGCCCTTGGAGGCCGCTTGGAGCGTGAAGATCATGACGTCGTGGCAGGTGACGACGACCGGGGTGCCGGGGAAGCGCCGGGCGTGATGACCGAGCCCATGGTCGGTGAGGTGGACCACGTCGAAGCCGGTCGCTGCGGCGGCGCCGGGCGGGGTCTCGTGACGGAGACGCTCGACGAGGGGGCCTACGATCGGCGGCCGCCACCACGGCGCGGCGGTGGGCTCGATGGTGACGCCGTCCGTCCCCGAGAGCCCGACGATGGCGCGGGTGTAGTTGGTGATGCTGTGCCAGTCCCCGTGGGGGTAGGGGCCAACGACTAGGACGCGGTGCACCCGTGCGGTCATCAGGGGATGGTAGAGGTCGGCGTCCGGGGGGAAAAGGCCGCCGCCGCCGCCGGGAATGCACCGGATGACGAGCCCGCGTACGATCGCGCTTCATGGCGAAGCGGAAGACGATCGGCGAGTCGGTGTCTCCCGGGCTGCGGCGGGAGCTGGCCGAGGCCGGGTTTGGCCGCGGCCGTTGGCGAAGTGCCGGTGAAGGATGGGAAGCGGTGTGCTTCCGGATCGAAGCGAACGACGGGCGCCGCCTTGTCCTGAAGGTTGCGCGCGAGGGGCCTCCCGGGACGTCGGTCCCGATCGCGGTCGAGGCGGAGGCGCTAAGGGCGTTCGGGGCCGCGCTTGACCCCGCCGGGCCCGTGCATGCGCCGGCCGTGCTCCGGGTCTTCCGCGAATTCGATGCCTACCTCATGGAAGCGGTGCCCGGGCGAGTCCTCCACGCATGTCTCCTTCGGGCCAGGCTTCCAAGACGATGGGACGGCCTCCTCGTCGCCCGGCTGGTCGATGGCCTCGCCACCTACTACGCGGCGTGTGGGGAACCCTTCGGCGACTTTCAGCCCGGGAATCTCTTCGTCTCCGCGGGGGTGGAACCGTGGTTTGTCGACCCGGTCGCCCGGGACCCCGCGATGTTGATGCTTGCCCAGGCAGGAACGTTCGCCCCCGGCGCCGTGGACGTGGGAATGTTCGTGTTCAAGGCCGTTTCGCGGATACCGCGGCCGGCGGCGGCGACCCCGTGGGCGGTCTGGCGGTTGCTCCGGCTCACCCGGAAACTCGTCGAAGAAGCGGCCGCCCGGTTCGCGCCCGGGGACCAGCGCGGATTCGAAGCCGCCGTGTGCGAAGTGGCGCTCGCCCACCTCGCCGTGCTCGCGGCTCAGCCGTGGCCGCGGGACCATGCTGCCGCCTTCGCCGGGCGGAAGCTCCTCCGCGTCGTCTTACCGGGCGCCTGAGAGCCCGGCAAGGTGGTCGGCCAGCCGGATGGCCAGCGCGACAAGCGTGAGGGTCACGGTCGTCGCCCCGCCGGTAGGCATGACCGAACTCCCGGCGACGAAGAGGTTCTCGGTGCTGTGGACACGGCAGTCAGGGTCGACAACGCCCTCGCTCGGGCTGACGTGCATCCGCGTGGTGCCGATGTGGTGCCAGCACCCGACCGGGGTCGGTGGTGGGGAACTGTCGCCCCAGAGATTTGTGACCTGCCCGAGCCCGGCGGCGGCGAACTGGTCAGCGAGGATCTCCTGGGTGCGGCGAAGGCTGCGGTAGTCGAGTTCCCCCAGCCGCCAGTGGAGCCGCGCCCGGCGCAGGCCGAACGCGTCGCGAGCGCGGTCGAGAGTCACGCGGCTCTCAGGATTGGGGGCCTGCTCGGCCGTGGTTACCAGCCCCACAACGGCAGGCTCGCCGCGACGAAGGGCCTTGCGGCCGATTGCTCGCGCCACGTCGGGGAGCCCGCGGACGACGTTGGCGGCGTGTCCGCGGAAGTGCCCGGTCCCGCGTCCCATGCGGGCGCCTTCCAACAACTCCGCGAACGAACGCACGCCCGGTGAGGTGAAGAGCGCTTGCCGCGGGAGGAAGGTGGTGATGCTGTTCAGCAGCCCCTGTTCCCGGATGACCCCGTCGTTGAGCCGCAGCGCGCCGAGGACGAAGGTGCCGCCAGCCTGGTGCCGTTGATAGAAGCCCAGCCGGCCCGCCAGTCCCGGGTCGGGAGGGTGGAGGGTGCCGGAGTCGAACTGGACGTGCTCCATGAAGGTGCGGCCGACGAGGCCATGTTCGTTGCCGACCCGGGAGTTGAGGAGCAATCGCGCGTTTTCGATCCCGCCGCCGGCAAGGATGAAGTACTTCGCGCGGACGCTGAACCTGGCGCCGCCCGGGACGGCCACCTGCAGGCTCCGAATCCGCAGCGGCCCGCCCTCGGCATCGAAACCGACGGCGGTCGCGTTGAGGATGAGGTCCACGTTCGGCGCGTCACGGAGTTCGGCGAAGCGGTCGAGGAACGAGCTGGCGGGAGCCATCAGGCAGGCCACGGTTTCGGCCATCCCGCCCGGCAGGTCGAGCAGCGGCGTGGAATCGGGGTCTGAGAGGCGCGCCGGGTCGTAGGTGGGGCCTGGGATCCCGGCGGCGGCATGGGCGCGGTCGTAGTAGGGCGCCAGGTGCCGGGCGTCGAAGGGCCAGCCGCTCCCGGGGACTTGCGGCCGCTCTTCGAAGTCGAGCGCGTCGAGGGGGCGGCAGCGAAGACCGCCATCGACCGACCAGCCGCGCTTCGGCTTGAGCCAGTGATGGGAGGTGCCCCCGAAAGCGCGGGTGTGGGCGCGGAAGAGGGGATTGTAGGGGGCGCCGGTGTTCTTGCCTCGGAAGTGGAGCTGGTTGCGGATGCTCCAGTGGAGGCCGCCGCTTTCGAGGAGGCAGACGCGGAGGCCGCGCCCCGCGAGTTCGACGGCGAGCGTGATCCCCGCCGGCCCGGCGCCAGCCACGCAGACATCGGCCTCGCGGACGCTCGCGGCGAGTTCGCGGCCGTCACTCAACATCGCGGGGATAGCCCGCTGTCGCCGTGTTCGCTCATGACCGTTAGCGTCGGTCTTACGGCCCGGGGAGTCCAGAGGCCGCTTCGGTTACGGCGCCGTGCAGGTGAGCCACCACGTCCGGTGAAGGACGGCGAGTGGGTCGGCGGGGAATTCGCGGGCGAGGAGCGCGGCGTGCTCTGCGTCGAAGGCTGCGACGGCGGCCGGGGGGAGGCTGGCCGAAATCCCAGCGCTCGCCCGGACGCGCCCCCGCCAGTCTTCATGGCTGTAGGGGGCATCGAAGTCGAAGGAACGCGTTTCGACGTTGTGGAAGCCGGCCGGGATCACGTCTCCCGGCCAGTCGGGATGGAAGCCGTTTCCGCCGCCCATCCTCCATGCCGGGTTGTGCTTCTCAATGAGCCGTTCGGTGGCGAAGGCGACGTTGCCGGGCAGTGGGATCCAGTCGAAGTGGCAGATCACGAGGCGGCCGCCGGGGGCAAGGAGGCGCCGAACCTCGGCCGCCGCCGCGGGACGGTCGAACCAGTGCCAGCATTGCCCGGCCGTGACCACGTCGAAGGAGTGAGCCGGGAGGCCCGTGTCTTCGGCCCTGGCGGCGAAGTAGCGGACACGCACGCCCGCGGCTTCGTCGAGCTTCGCCGCTGCCTCGATCTGGGCCTCGGCTGGGTCGACCGCGGTCACCTCGCAGCCGCGGAGGGCGAAACTGCGGCCGACGGTGCCGGTCCCGGTACCGAGGTCGAGCAGGCGCTGCCCCGGGAGGCCGACCCCGTCCTCGGCGAGGAGGTCGTACATGCGCCCGGGAAAGCCGGCGCGGTGGCGGGCGTAGTCAGAGGCGGTTTTGCCGAAGTCGATCTTCACGGGATTCCTCAAATGGGTGTTGAGGATGATTGTATACAAATAAGAAGTGTATACAACCGTGGGTGCGTGAATGCGTCCTAGCCCGCCTCGCCCGTCAAGAACCGCCGCGGGACTTCCCGCAGCATCAGGTCGATGTCCCTCTCGGAGACGCCCGCCTTTCGCAGCGCGGGAACCGCCACGCTGCTGACGAACAGGTACCGCGTTGGCCCCGATGGCGGTTGGGGCGTGCTCCCCGCGAGCACCGGCGCCGGCGCGTAGTCGTGGCCAAGCATCAACTTCGCCGCCCAGCCGCGATCGACCAGCGCCTTCACGGTTTCGTTGCGCTGGTCCCAGTTCGGGCGGCCGGGGCTGCCGGGATAGCGGTCCATCGAAAGGTAGACGCCGGTCTTGAGGAGCGATTCGAGGTAGCCAATGTCGGTCGTGTCGGCGCTGTGGCCGATGGCGATGCGGTCCATCGGAGCGCCCTCCTGGGCGAAGATCTCCACCTGCCGCCGGCCGACCTGTTCCGGCGCCCAGTGATGGGTGCTGATCGGGCAGCCGGTGCGCTTCAGGGCGCGGGCAGCCCCGCGGAGGATGCGTTCGCCTTCGGGGGTGACGCCGCCCACGTCGTTCGCGACCTTGATCGCGCCCGCCTTGATGCTCGTGGTGCCGATCCCGGTCGTGATTTCGTGGACGAAGATGTCGGCGATGTTGTCGAGGTCGCGCGCCCAGAACGAGCGGGGGATGTCCCGCCAGATCCCGGTCGCCGCGACGATGTTCATCCCCGACTCGCGGGAAACGTCGCGGACGAACTCGACGTCGCGCCCGAGGTCGGGGGTCGTCAGGTCGATGATGGTGTCGACGCCGCCGGCCTTCGCTTCGCGCAGTTCGCGGACGGCGTTGGCGCGGGTGGCGGGCCAGTCGAACCGCCAGGGGTAGTGGTGGTTGTCTTCGCCCATCCCGACAATGACGTGTTCGTGGCTGAGCGTGACGCCGAGGTTCGACGCATCGATAGGGCCGAGGACGGTTTCGATCGTGGCCATCGACGCTTACCCGCGGTTCGTGACGCCGGAGACGCGCTCGGCAGTCACGCGGATGATGACGCGGCCTTCGGACCGGAGCCGTTCAAGGAAGCCTTCGGGAGGCGTGAATTCGCTGACGCCACGCATCGCCTTGTTGATGGCGATGTGCCCGGGGACGATGTCACCGGACTCGAATGTCGCCCGCCCTTCGACGGTGACATACCCGAACGGCGCGCCTTCATCGAGCACGCAGACGGCGATCCGGGGGTCGCGCCGGAGCGACTTCGCCTTGAGGCGGCTTTCGGTGGTGCTGAAGATGAGGGTGTCGCCCTCCCTCGCGTAGAAGATGACGGAACTGCTGGGCGCGCCGCCCTTGCGGAGGGTGGTGACCACGCCCCACTTGTTCTTGTTGATGAAGGCGTCCTGGTCGGGGGTGCCGATCATGCGAAGCTCCTCTGGGGAAAGTACGCCGTATAGTACCCGCAATGCTGAAGTTCGAACTGTCGGCCTCGGTGGTGCTCTTGCGGGGGCCGGAGATGCTCGTGATGAAGCGTGGCGCAGGGAGTTTCTCGGCCGGCGGCTGGTTTCTCCCCGGCGGCCACCTGGAGGAGGGCGAACGCCCGGCCGAAGCCTGTGCCCGCGAACTCTTCGAAGAGACCGGCATCGGCGTCGACCCCGCCGGGCTCCGGCTCGTCGACGTGATGAGCTACGAGCACGACGGGGCGATGGCCCACATTCTCATCTACGTGGGCGCCTGCCCGCCGGGGACCGAGCCCGAGATTAACGATGAGCACGTTGCCGCCCGCTGGATGACGCCCGAAAGCTACATCGGCCGCTTCCTTGACCCCGCGATGCTGCGCGAGCGGGGCGTGCCCGCCGTGGGAGTGGCGCTCGCCGAGGAAGTGGCGCGGGCAGTGCGGTCGGCCGTCGGCCCGCGCTGAACCGCGGCTGCTACTCCTCCGGGAACGCCCAGGCGACTTCGATCGCACCGACGCTGGCGAGGCCGCGGGTGTAGCGCGGTTCGCGCTTGCGGTTGGCCCGGCCCGCCAGGTAGGCGCTGAGCGCGGGTTCGGCCCCGGCGCCGGCGAAGTGGACCTTGCCGCAGCAGCAGTGTTCGAACCCGGGAGCGCCGTCCGCCGGGACAGCGGTGGGGACGCAGGGGCAGCCGCAAGTGTAGGTGACGCCTTCGCCCTTCTCGGTGGCGATGATGTGAAAGTCGGGGTTGGTCATGGTGTGCTCCGCCTGGGGGATACCGGGAGTGTAGCGCGCGCCCGGCGAACGAACCGCACCGAACCGCGACTGTGAAGGAGCGCACGATGTGCCGCGCCAGCCCGGAGTGACCCGGGGACGCTGCTCCCTGCCCGGCCGTCGCGGCGCCGCCCCAGCGAGACCTCCCCGCCGGCGGTATAGTCCTCGCCAAAGGGTCCCCGATCCCAACCGAAACATGGAGGCCACGCATCATGCAGTTCTGCCGCTACGAAAAGAAAGACCACGTCGCCTACGTCACCGTCACCCGCCCGGAGGTGATGAACGCGCTCCACGCGCCGGCCAGCCTCGAACTGAACGAGTGCTGGGATGACTTCGCCGCCGACGACGACATGTGGGTCGGCGTGCTCACGGGCGAAGGGGACCGGGCATTCAGCGCCGGGAACGACCTCAAGTACACCGCCGAGCTTTCGCGGATGAAGCCCGAGGACCGCCCGCTGCAGGGATGGCCGACAGGCGGGTTTGGAGGCCTTACCAGCCGCTTCGACCTCTTCAAGCCGATCATCGCCCGGATGAACGGCTTCGCCCTCGGCGGCGGCCTGGAGATGGCCCTCGCCTGCGACATCATCGTCGCCGCCGAACACGCCGAACTGGGGCTTCCCGAGCCGCGGCGGGGGCTGATCGCGGGCGCGCTGGGCGTCCACCGGCTGCCTCGCCAGATCCCCCTGAAGACGGCGATGGGGTTCATGCTCACGGGGCGCCACATCCCGGCGCCGCGCGCCTACGAACTGGGGCTCGTAAACGAAGTCGTTCCGCTGGCGAGCCTCGACGAGGCCGTCGGCCGTTGGGTGGCCGACATCGTCCGTTGTGCGCCCCTGAGCGTGCGCTCGACCAAGGAGTCCACCCTGCGGGGTCTGGCGATGTCGCTCGAAGACGTGGGCAACGCACGGTTCGAATGGGAGACGAAGCGCCGTTCGAGCGCCGACTCGGTCGAAGGCCCCCGTGCCTTCGCCGAAAAGCGCGCCCCGAACTGGACCGGACGATAAACGGCGGGGTGACCGCCCGGGTCCTTCGAAGGTGGCTGCTGCCCTGCGCGATGGCCGCCTCGAGACGCCGCGCGTGCCGGGACGTGGCGGGGTCAGGGGCCGATTCCTTGCCGGGGCATTTTCAAGTGCCGGTCAGATGGCCGGTGTTCCCGCCGGGCTTTGCTCGGAACGCGTGCCCTCTGGACGTGCTGTCGCCGCCGGGACTATCGACGGCCACTTCACGAACAGGGTCAGGCTGGCAGCCATGTTCCATAGGATGAACAGGAGCATCCCGATGAAGCCTGGGCCGTCGTCGTCCAAGAACGGCGCCCCGGCTATGAGGGCAACCCCGGTAACGATACCGAGCCATCCAAGCCAAGTGGGTAGATGTCGGTAGGAGAGGATCCCCGCCCCGAGCGCCAGCATCATGACCCCGTACGGGATAAACGACAGCGCGAAGGCCGCGCCGTTGACGTTGATCAGGGCGCGGACAAGTTCGTCGCTTAGCCCCTTGTCCGACAGGTAGACGGCGGTCAAGAATGGCGCCGCGAATCCAACTTTCACGGCTATTCCCACGGCGCCCGAGAAAAGTGCAACGCTGGCGAGGAAACCTCGGTCGCCTTCCGCGCGTCGAAGCAACGCGCACACGATAGCGAGGAAGACACCTGCGAGGCTGAGGCCCAGGAGTTCAACGAAAAACATGGCGTGGTTCGCCGGGCCGTTGTGGTCCGCGATGTAGCTGGCCCACACCGCCGGGTCAGCGTCGTACTTCGGTTGGTCTCCGTTCACGACGTCGTTGAATACTAAGAGCAACAGGTACGCGACCACGCCGCTAAGCGCGATGTATCTGGAAAGACGAGAGGTAAACACTGTGCATCTCCTTGCCGGACGCTTGTTGTCCCGACGTTGGTACTTTCCGCCCGAACCGCGGGTCGGCGCGTCGCTTCACGGGATGAACTTTCACCTAGGCCGAGAGAGTGATCCGTCTCATGCTCTGGTATGATGCGCCGCCGTTCGACCCGGCCTTATCCTTACGCCATGACCGCGCTGTGGAACACACGGACCGCCAACGAGCGAAGGCAGTTCCTCGTGGATTGGGCGCCGGCCCTGGGTCTCGGGCTGTTCACGCAGCTCTCCATCTGGGTTGGGCCAATCACCGGCCCGATCCCCGGGCCAAAGCCGGCGGCGTCGATCCTTTACCTCGCGATGGCCGTGTCACTCGGATATCGGCGCAAGGCGCCGGTGGTGTCCCTCTTCGCCACACTCACGGTGTGCGCCTGGGAGCTGCTGCGAGCCTCCGGGTCTCAGCAGGCGGGTACCTTCGAGGCGTTTCTCGCTCTCTGCGTCGCGACCTATGGTGTCGGCGCGTATTCAGGTAGCCGGCTTTCGCTCGCCGCCGGGCTGCTTCTTCCGGCTGTCGTTCCGCTCGGCGATTCGATTCACCGTGAGATTGTGTACAACGACGGCCATCTCATCAGCGAGATCCTCCCATTCTGGATCTGGGCGGCCGTGTTTTGCGCGATCGGGCGGGGCGTCCGGACGCGGCACGTTATGATGGGCCTCCTCGGTGAAAGGGCCGATCGGGCGGAGCACGAACGCGAGGAGCGGGCCCGAGTCGCGGTCGCTGAGGAGCGAGCCCGGATAGCGCGAGAGCTCCACGATGTTGTCGCGCACGGCGTGGGCGTGATGGTCGTCCAGGCTGGAGCCGCCCGGCGCGTGCTCGCGACCGACCCCAACCGGGCGGAAATCGCCCTGCTGGCAGTTGAAGCTACCGGCAGACAGTCCCTGGCCGAAATGCGACGCCTCCTCGGTATCCTTCGCACCGACCCCGAGGCGCTCGCCCTGGCCCCCCAACCCGGTCTCGGCTCAGTTGACGACCTCGTCACCCAGGTCCGGAGCAGCGGTCTCCCGGTGGAGCTAGTCAGCGAAGGTGAGTACCGCCCGCTCCCGGCGGGAGTGGACCTCGTCGCATATCGAATCGTGCAGGAAGGACTGACCAATGTGATCAAGCACGCCGGCGATGCCCGGGCGGTTGTAACCATTGGGTATCGCGACGAACGCGTGGACGTGGAGGTCCGGGATGACGGTCGGCCGCCAGCCCGGCAGTCTGATGGTCGCGGTCACGGCCTCTTTGGGATGCGCGAGAGAGTCACCCTCTACGGCGGTTCGTTCGAAGCCGGCCCCGGCGAAGCGGGAGGGTTCGTGGTGAGGGCGTCCATCCCGACGGTGCCCGCGCAATGACCCTGCGCGTCCTGGTGGTCGATGATCAGGCGCTCGTGCGCACCGGTTTCCGCATGATCCTCGAATCCGAGCCGGGAATCTCTGTTGTGGGAGAGGCCGAGGACGGGTTGCGAGCTGTCGAACGAGCCCTCGAACTTCGCCCGGATGTTGTCCTCATGGACATTCGCATGCCCCAAATGGACGGCATCGAGGCGACGCGGCGGCTGATCGCCGCCGACCCCGCCGCGAAGGTGCTGGTCCTGACAACCTTCGACCTCGACGAGTATGTCTACGAAGCCCTCAGGGCTGGCGCGAGCGGATTCATGCTCAAGGACGCGCCGCCCGAGCAACTCATCGTGGCAGTCCGGACGATCGCCGCCGGCGAGGCTCTGCTCGCCCCGTCAATTACCCGCAGACTGATCGAGCAGTATGTTCGACGACCTGGACCGTCACCAGCCCGGCCGATGCCGTCGGAACGGCTGACCTCCCGCGAAGTAGAAGTGCTGGCGCTGATTGGGCGCGGAAGCACAAATGGGGAGATTGCTGCGGAGCTGGTGCTCAGCGAAGCGACGGTGAAGACGCACGTCGCGCACATCTTCGGGAAGCTTGACCTCCGGGATCGCGCGCAGGCGGTGGTTTACGCATACGAAGCAGGGATTGTGCAGCCGGGACAGCGACAGCGGCCCGTCGGCGACACCGCCACGGACAGATTCCCTCCCCACGCGCCACCCCGCCCTTCCGTCTCTTACCCCCCGCCCCCGACCATGCCACCATGACCGCCGCATCCCCGCCGCCAGCCAGTACCCCGACTGTTGCAGGCGCTACGGGCGCGGCGGGGGTTCGTGGACGCGGGCGCCGAACTCCCAGAGGCCACAGGTCGTTTCGGTGTCGTCGAGGAAGGGGCCGACGCACTCCATCCCGTCGCGGACCACGTGGCGGCAGAGGTTCACGAGGTGGCCGCCGGGATTCGAACCGAGCGTGACCTGGACGAACCGGCAGCGGGCGGCGTAGCGGGGAGGGCCGGGGGGCAGCGAACCGGGGCGCGGATGGCCGGTCACGAGCGGCGTTCGGGGATGGTCATCTGGCCGATTGTGCCATGGGCGTGGCCTGCAGGCTTGTATACTCGACGGGCCGTGATCCGAGTCCCACGCGCCGCCCATTCAGGCGCGAGGGTCGGGCCGGGGGCCGGGCGCGTGGTGGGGACGCCGGTGGTACATCGGCTTCGCCGTGCCCCCGCGCCGGAGCATGATCACCTCGGCCATGATCGCGATCGCGATCTCTTCCGGCGTCTCCGCCCCAATATCGAGACCGATGGGCGTGCGGACCTTCGCGAGTTCTTCGGGGTCGAAGCCGTCGTCGCGGAGGTGCTGGAGGACGGCGCCCGTGCGGCGCTTCGAGCCGATCATCCCGAGGTAGGCGGCGCCACGGCCGAGGCAATGGCGCAAGGAAAGTTCGTCCTGTTTGTGCCCGCGCGTCACCAGCACGATCGTGGTGTTGGAATTGACGGGGAAGCGGTCCAGCGCCTCTTCGTAGTCCGCGCAGATGACTTCGTCGGCCTCCGGGAAGCGCTCCGCGTTGGCCATGTCCTCGCGGTCGTCGACGACGGCCACCTGGAAGTTGAGCATCGACGCCAGGTGCGCAAGCGACCGCCCGATGTGCCCGGCGCCGACGACCAGGAACACCGGCCTCGCCTCCACCACTTCCACGTAGACGGCGGTCGCGCCCTGCCGGAAGCGCGGCGCCAGGCTGACCCCATCGAAGTAGGCGGTCTCGGCGGCGTGGCGGTCGAAGGCCTCAGCGGCGTAGCTAGCGGCGGCGTCATCGAGGGCGGCCGTGCCCAGCGAGCCCATCCGTGTGCCGTCGGCTTCGACCAGCATGCGCGCGCCGGGGGTGACGGCCTCGGGCCCGGCTTCGATGACAGCGGCGAGGACCACGGGGTCGCCACCTTCGGCCGCACGGAGGAGCCGCTGTGTCAGTTCCAGCATATCGGCCAAGTCTACCGCAGCGGCCTCCCTCAAGCTGCCCGGGAGCCGCCGCCGCTGTACGCTAGAGGCCCATTCCCGTTCACCGGAGCACGCCCATGAGCGCCCTTAGCGAGCGCGACCCCGCCGTCGCCGCAATCATCGCCCGCGAAGAGGTGCGGCAGGTCGAGACGCTGGAGATGATCGCCAGCGAGAACTACGCCTCGGCCGCTGTCCTCGAGGCCACGGGTTCGGTCTTCACCAACAAGTACGCCGAGGGCTACCCGGGGAAGCGCTACTACGCCGGGAACGAATTCAGCGACCAGGTGGAGCAGCTCGCCATCGACCGGGCGAAGGAGCTCTTCGGGGCCGAGCACGCCAACGTCCAGCCGACAAGCGGCGCCGAAGCGAACATGGCCGCCTACTTCGCCTTCGCGGAGCCGGGCGACACGATCATGGGCATGGAGCTTACTCAGGGCGGGCATCTCACCCACGGCTCACCGGTCAACTTCAGCGGCCGCCTCTACAATTTCATCCCCTACACGGTGGACCGGGAGACCGAGACCATCGACATGGCGGCGGTCCGGGCAGTCGCACTCGCGGCGAAGCCGAAGGTCATCGTTGCCGGCGCCACGGCCTATCCGCGGGCGATCGACTTTGCCGCGTTCCGGGAAGTCGCGACGGCCTGCGGCGCCCTGCTGATGGTGGACATGTCGCACATCGCCGGGCTCGTGGCCGGGGGCGTCCACATGTCGCCGGTGAAGCACGCCGACATCGTGACGACGACGACCCACAAGACCCTTCGCGGTCCCCGCGGCGCGCTCGCGCTGACGAAGATCGAGCACGCGGAGGCGATCGACAAGGCGGTGTTCCCCGGCACCCAGGGTGGGCCCCACCTGCATTCGATCGCCGGGAAGGCGGTCGCATTCGGCGAAGCTCTGCGGCCGGAGTTCCGGGCCTACGCCGCCAGGGTCGTCGGAAATGCGGCCACGCTCGCCGAAGGGCTGAAGTCGGGCGGCCTCCGGCTGGTCTCCGATGGGACCGACAACCACCTGATCCTGATCGACTGCAATTCGGTGAACATCAGCGGTCTGAAGGCACAGAACGCGCTTCAGGGGGCCGGGATCATCGCCAACAAGAACACGATCCCGTGGGACCAGCGGTCACCGTTCATCACCAGCGGCCTTCGCATGGGCACGCCGGCGCTGACATCGCGTGGCATGGGCGAGGACGAAATGAAGCGCGTGGCCGCCTGGATCTGCCGCGTGATGAAGGATCCGGACGGCGACGGCGTCCGGGAAACGGTACGCCAGGAAGTGGCCGCATTCGCCCGCGCCTACCCGGTGCCTGGGATAACAGATCGGTAGAGAGCGCCTGGCGCGTCTGGTATGCTGGCGCGACATGAACGAAGCAAACGGCCCCCTCCTGACCATCGACGAGATGGCGCGAGTGTTCCACGGCAAGTGGGTTCTGGTTGTGGAACCAGAACTTGACGCGCACCACGAGCTACTCCGTGGGCGGGTCGCCTTTCAAGCGGAAGGGCGCGACGCCGTCGACCGGAAGGTTGTCGAACTCAGGCCAAACCTCTGGTCGGTCCGCTTCCTGGGCCCCTGGCCGGAGGATGTGGGTTACCTTCTTTGATCCCCTTCGACGCTCACGCACCCCTCGTCGCTGTCGCGGGGATCGTGCGCGGACCGGCGGGCGCCGCAGTGATCCGCCTGGTCGTCGACACGGGAGCGTCGCAGAGCGCCATCCGTCCCAGCGTTCTTGCCGCAGTGGGGCTCGATGCCCGGCACCGTGTGGGGGAGCTGCGCTTCTTCACCGCTACGGGAACCCAGACGGCGCCGATCGTCGCCGTGGACCGGTTGTCCGCGCTCGATGCCCAGGAGGATCGCTTCCCAGTCGCTAGCGTTCAGTTTCCGCCGGAGGCCCCGTTCGACGGGCTGCTCGGCCTCGATTTCTTCCGGGGCAGGCGGCTCTCCCTCGACTTCCGCGCGGGACAACTGGAGCTCACCTGAGCGGCCGCTACGCCTCTGCGCCCAGCCCGTCCTTCGCCCACTTGTAGTGCATCCGGCCGTGGTCCGCGTTCGCCGCGAGCACCCCGCCGACCGTGCCATCGGCCCAGGGCGCGCCGGGCAGCCGCGCTGCCAGCTGTTCGTCCGTCAGCTCCGAAAGCAGCTGCAACGTCTCGGCGCGGGCGTGCTGACCGACTGCGACCAGTTCGTCGAACGGCTTGCCCTCGTGCTTGCGCTTCCACTCTTCGGTCATGGCGTGGACCATCGCCATCACCTCCGCCGTGGTGCGTTCCGATCCGTCGGCCTTCATCCGAAGACCCACCGGGTTGGCGTCGCCGGAGACGAACTTGCGGACCATCGCGTTGAAGTTGTGTTCGATGAGGGCGAGGTGGACGAAGTGGTCCTTCATCGACCACATCGTCGCCGGGTCGTGTTCGCTGGGTGTGGCCGGGCGGTCCAGTTGGCCCGGGGGCATGGTCGCGAGCGTTTCGAGGAGCCAGGCGCGGTCCCGGCTGAGCTTGACTTCGATGTCTGTGCGGTTCATGCCGCGCACGGTACCACAGCCCCGGCGTCCTATCCCCTCAGCGCCCGCTCCATCCGCGCGACCACGGTTTCGATGACCCGGACGCGGGCGAAGAGCTTGTCTTCGCTGGGGATGACGTGCCAGGGGGCCGCCGAGGGACGGTCGGTGAGGAAGAGCATGTCGTTTATGGCCTCGTGATAGGCCGGCCACTTCTCCCGGTTACGCCAGTCTTCGCTGGTCACTTTGTGCTGCTTGTAGGGCGTCTCCGAACGATCGTTGAAGCGCCGCAGTTGCTCTTCCGGGCTGAGGTGGAGCCAGAACTTCGTCACCGTCGTCCCGTGCGAAGCGAGGTGCAGTTCGAAGTCGTTGATCTCGTCGTACGCGCGGCGCCATTCCGCCTCGGTGGCGAACCCTTCGACGCGTTCGACGAGGACGCGGCCGTACCAGGAGCGGTCGAAAACCGTGGTGTGGCCGTCGCGGGGGACGTGGCGCCAGAACCGCCAGAGATAGTGCCGCAGGAGTTCGTCCGCGGTGGGCGCGGCGATCGGCACGACCCGAACGTTCCGGGCGTCGATGGCTTCGACGAGGCGGCGGATGGTCCCGCCCTTGCCGGCGGCGTCCCAGCCTTCGAAGACGAGCACGTGCGCCCGCCGGGCCTGGTAGGAGAGCCGCGAAAGGCGGACCAGCTTCGCCTGAGCGGCCGCCATCCGGTCCTCGTACTCCCCTTCCGAAAGCCTGCTGCCGAGGTCGGCCTGCCCAAGGCGGTCGGGCACGTCGGCGCCAAGGGCCGGGAGCGCCGCGGTCTCCGCCCGGGGCGGGGATTCGGTCAGCCGCCCGGCCATGCCGCCGAGGACCGCCTGCCCGGTCATGTAATGGCTGTAACGGTCGTCGGTCGCGTCGATCAGCACCCACGGGGCGTGCGGCGTGTGGGTGGCGGCGAAGATGTCGTCGCGGACCGCGGAGAGGCGGGCATAGACGTCGAGCCGCTTCCAGTCGTCGGAGTTCACCTTCCAGGCGGTGTGGGGATCGGCGGAGAGTTTCTTGAGGCGCTTGCGCTGGGAAGCCTCGTCGAGGTGGAGCCAGATCTTGATGAGCAGCACGCCCGCATCAGCGAGCATCCGCTCGAAGGAGGCGATGCGCTCCAGTTCAGCCTTCGCCCGGGCACGGGTGATGTCGCGGTGGAGCCTCCCGGAGATGACCGGCGAATACCAGGACCCGCAGAACAGGGCGATGCTTCCTCGCGGCGGGAGGGCTTCGTTGAACGGGGCGAAGTGCGGGCGCAGGGGATCAGGGTGGAAGGCGGGCCCGAACGCGTGCGTCAGCACGCCGCGGGGGTCGAGCCACGAATTGAGCGCGTTCACGGCGTCCGACTTCACGGCATCGGCGCCCGCGACCACGACAACAACCGGCACGCCGGCGTCGCGGAGGGCGCGTTGAGCGTCGAGCAGGCCGAAGCGGAGGGCGGGGAGATGCTCGTGGTATTCGTGGCCGGAAAGCGATGTCCTCCCTCCCGCCTCGGAAGGAGGTTCCGGCGGCTGGTCCTGGTTCTTCTTCTTCGACTTCGGCATAACTGCCGCTCCCCTTTCGGCCGCCGGTGCTGCCCGGCATGGAACCCCGTGGTGCCCCACAAGGGTTTTCGGCATCGGGGGCCGGTGTCAATAAGGGATCCCGGAGCAGCGCCGATTCGCTTGACCGTGCGCTACCCGGGGCCGGGTATAGTCGAAAGCGGGGGTAGCCTGAAGTGACGATGGATCGGGCCAGCCCCGCCGAGCTGCTGGCACGCGCCCACCTGGGGTTCGTCGACGCATTCCGCCTGCTCGGGCGGAGCGTCCCCGGCGGCGCCGTCGACGAAGCCGATGGGGCCACCTGCGTCGCCTCGGGAGTGCCTACCCCGTCGTTCAACCGTCTCTTCCTCATCGAACCCCCGGCCCGTCCGGCGGAGACACTTGAGCGGGCGCGATCCTTCTTCGCCGGGCTCGGGTTGCCATGGTCGGTAATCGCCACACCGGAGGCTGCGGCCGTTGTCGGCGTCACGGCAGGCGAATCCGGCCTCCAGCGCTCGCCGCCGGTGCCGGGGATGCTGCTTTCGCCGCTGTCGCTCCAGGAGCGGCCCGTCCCCGGGTTCGAAGTGAGAGTCGTGGACGGACCCGTGATTGCCGATGACTTCGTGCTGACTGCATCGGAAGGGTTCGGGGCGCCCCGCCGGATCTTCGACGTGTTCTGCCATCCCGCCGTCCTCAAGGATCCGGACATAGCGCTGTATGTCGGGTACGCCAGCGGTGTCCCGGTGGCGACGGCGACGCGGGTCTCGACGCGGCGGGTTGCGGGCGTCTACAACATCAGCACCCTGCGCAGCCACCGGGGCCGTGGCTACGGCGAGGCGATTACGGCGCGCGCTGTGCTCGGGGGGATTTCGGACGGCTGCGTGGCCAGCTTCCTGCAGGCGACGAAGATGGGGTACCCGGTGTACGAGCGGATGGGGTTTCGCCAGGTGGTGGAGTACCAGGTCTGGGAGTCCCGTTAGCCGGGGGTCTCGCGGCGCCGCCTACGCCGCGAGCGCGACGGAGTCGTCGGCGCCGGATGAAGCCGCGGCGTAGCGGGCTTCGATGCGGCGCGCAATCTTCCAGGAGAGCCAGACGAAGGCCCCGCCGAGGGCCATGTCCAGGAAGAAGTGGTTCGCGCTGGCGACGATCGCCCACGCCATCAGCAGGGTGAGGGCGAGGCCGATGCCGCGCAGGGCCCGGTTGGGCGTGTTCACCCAGATAGCCGCCGCCGCCATCGCTATCCAGCCGAAGTGGAAGCTGGGGATCGCGGCGTATTCGTTCAGGATCAGGGCCGGCTGGGCATAGCTCACGGCCGTGTTGCCGCCAAAAATGGTATCGGTGAAGCCCATGTCGTACCCGTAGACGCCGATCAGCCGCGGGGGGGCGGCGGGGAAGGCGTAGTAGAACACCAGGCCGAAGACCATCGAAATGAACATCACGTTGCGCAGGAAGAGGAATCGTTCGCGCCCGCGCCACCAGACCCAGAGCCCGACCGCTGCCAGCACCGGGAAGTGGAGGTAGGCGTAGATGAAGTTCGCGACTTCCTGGACCGCGTGCCAGCGGATCGACATCGCCTGGATGTCGGGTTCCCAGAAGATCCCGGCGGCCTTCTCGAGGTCGATGATCCGGACGGTGATCCAGACGGACTCTTCGATCCGCGTAGGGGCAATGCCGCGGGCGAGGAAGTAGGCGCCGATGACTGCCAGGGCGATGGCCCAGTCGCGCCCGAACGCGGGCAGCCAGGCGAAGTGGCAGCGCAGGTGCAGGGGCGCGCTGTGTTCGCGGCAGGGGCGCGCCATGGGGATGCTGCGGATCGTCATGGCTACCTTTCTACCGTCCGCGCCGGCTGCGTTCTATGAACTGGTTCACGCAACCGCGGGCCGGGTTTCCCCAGCGCGACTTAGGGGCAAATTCTTCCCTCTTTCATCATTTTCCCTGATCCCGGCGGATAGCTAAAGCCCCTCCAGAGAAATACCACGGCCGTTGCCGATACACTGCTCCTATGCCTGACCCCCTTTCCGACGCCCTGGACCGCCTCGCCGCGACGCCGAAACGGGTCGCCCACCTGGTTGTGGAGGCCGACGACGGCGCCCTCGATGCAGCGTCGCCCGGCCAGTGGTCCGCCCGCACGGTGCTCGCGCACTTCCGCGACGTGGAGGTGCTGGCGAACCGGCTGAGGCTGGAACGGATGCTGGCGGAGGGCGCGCCGGTGTTCGCGGACTTCGATGAAGACGCCTGGGCCGTCAACCGCAACCGTTCGCGCGACCAGAAAGCCCAGCTCCTCGGCGACTTCGCCCTTCACCGCCAGGCGACGCTGCTCATTTTCGCGGGCCTCCGGTCCGGCGACTGGGAGCGCACCGGGAGCCATCCTGCCCGGGGGACATTCACGGTCCGCACGTGGGTCGACCAGTGGTTGGCGCACGACCTCGCCCACCTTGAGCAACTCGAACGGCTGCTGGGCGAAACCGTGGACGAGGTGCTGAGGCGGCGCTTTCACCCACGCGCCTGAACGGCTCGCCGCCCCCCGCCTGACACCGTGAACCCGGACCGGCGTAGACTCTGGGCAATTCCACGCCCGGAGCCCAGGCGATGCCCGCACTCGATGGGATGAAAGTCCTTGACCTCACGCAGTACGAAGCCGGCACAAGCTGCACCCAGTACCTCGCATGGTTCGGCGCCACCATCTACAAGGTCGAACACCCGGACCGCGGCGACCCCGGCCGGGGAACCGAGGGCGTCGGCAAGGACTCGCTCTACTTCATGTCGTTCAACCACAACAAGAAGAGCGTCGCGATCAACCTCGGCCGGCCCGAAGGCCGCGAACTGTTCCTGAAGCTGGTGCCCCACGTCGACGCAGTGGTGGAGAACTTCACCCTCGGGACCATGGAAAAGCTGGGGCTGGGCTACGACGTCCTCAACGCCGTGAACCCCCGGATCATCTACGGGACGATCAAGGGATTCGGGACGACGGGCCCCTACAAGGACTACAAGTGCTTCGACTGGGTGGCGCAGGCGGCGGGCGGTTCCTTCAGCGTCACCGGCGATGCCGACGGCCCCCCGGTGCGGCCCGGCGCCACCGTCGCGGACACGGGCAGCGGGATGCACTGCGCGATGGGGATCCTCGCAGCCTACATCCAGCGCCAGCGGACCGGACGGGGACAGGTGGTCGAAATCGCGATGCAGGAGACGGTTGCGAACTTCATGCGGATGCCGATTTCGCGGCGGGAGCGGGCGCCGGGACAGCCCGTTGGGCGGGGGGCGGAGGTGTCGCTCGCCCCGACCGGAATCTATCCCTGCACTGGCGGAGGGCCGAACGACTACCTCTACATCATGATCGTCACGCAGCGGATGTGGGATTCGCTGGTGGCCGCCATCGACCGTCCCGAACTCGCGATCGACGAGCGCTGGGCGGAGCCACTGGGCAGGCTCGCAAACGGCCCTGCGCTGCGCGACGAGGTCGCGAAGTGGACCCGCCAGTACACGAAGTTCGAGGCGATGGAACTGCTCGGCGCCGCCGGGGTGCCCTGCAGCGCCGTGTACGACAGCGAGGACATCCTCAACGACAAGCACCTCCACGCCCGGGGGATGATCAAGACCGTCCACCACCCGGTGCGGGGCGACTGGGAGATGCTGGCCCCGCCGATCCACATGAGCGATTCCGAAGTGGAGATGGCCCCGTCGCCGCTCCTCGGCGAGCACACGGCGGAGGTGCTGGCGGCCGAGTTGGGGGTGGCCGCCAGCGACGTCGCTGCCCTCGCTGCGGCGGGTGTCCTGAGCCTCGGACCCTCGACGGTGACGGCGTAACCCGCCGGAACCGCCGGGACGAACTACAGGGCGTGGCTCTCGCCGCCGAGGCCGTGCTTCCCCCGCTGCTGTTCCTGGAGGGCGCCGATCGTCTCGGCGGCGCGGTTGTAGATCTGGGGGACGTCCCAGCCGTTCGCGCCGGCGTAGGTGTCGACCTGACTGCGGTGATGGATGTCGTGTTCGAGCATCATCATCAGGACTCGCCAGCCGGAGAGGCCTCCTTCGGAGTCGATCATCTGCACCTTGCGCTCCAGCCACTCTGCAGGCGTGCCTTCGAGGCGGCGGCGAAACTCGCCCGCGCTTCCCGCAAGCGCAGGGAGCCAGCGGTCACGTGAACTGACGTCTGGCGGCGCAGGGCTGATCCAGCCTTCGCCACGGTAGGCGCTGGCGAAATAGAGCCGCGACCCGGCCATGTGGCCGACGAGCTTGTTGATGCTCCATGCCCTCTCACCCTCGCCTGTTGTCGGAGTCCAGCCGTCGGCTTCAGGCGGCAGGGCGGCGATATCGCGCATGGCGCGGCGGTTGACGGCGTCGAAGTAGCGAAGGAAGGCGTCGATTGAAGTCAGCATCTGTCTCTCCCGCGAGCCAAAGTGTGGCCGGACGCGGCGACGATGGCAACCCGGCCTGCTGACGGGTGACCGCGGATGGCTTAGCCTTCGGGCGTGTTTCGAAGCGTGCTGGTGGCGAACAGAGGCGAGATTGCAGTGAGGGTCTGCCGGACCTTGCGGCGGATGGGGATACGCTCCGTCGTCCTCTGTTCGATCCCCGACCGGCGGAGCCTCGCGGTGCGAAGCGCGGACGCGAGCGTGCTGATCGAGGGCTACAGTGCCGCCGAGAGCTACCTCGACATCGACGCGGTGATTGCGGCGGCGAAGGCCGAGGGCTGTGACGCTATCCACCCCGGGTACGGCTTCCTCAGCGAACGCGCGGACTTCGCCGAACGGTGCGCCGCGGCGGGCATCGTGTTCATCGGGCCGCCGCCAGCCGTGTTGCGGGGGCTGGGGGATAAGGCGGCGGCGCGGCAACTGGCCGTCTCGAACGGCGTCCCGGTCGTGTCCGGGTGGGACGGCGACGACGACGACGTAACGCTCGTCCGCGAGGGCGCGAGGATCGGCTTCCCGGTGATGGTGAAGGCTCGCGGCGGCGGTGGCGGCCGGGGGATGCGGGAAGTGTTCGCGGCGGAGGACTTGCCGGAAGCGCTGGCGAGCGCCCGGAGGGAAGCACTCTCTGCATTTGGCGACGGCGGGCTGCTGCTGGAGAGACTGGTGACGAACGCCCACCACGTCGAAGTGCAGGTGCTCGCCGACGCCCACGGCAACGTCATCCACCTCGGCGAACGCGACTGCTCCGTGCAGCGCCGCCACCAGAAGTTGATCGAAGAGACGCCGAGCCCGGTGGTGGATGACGCCCTTCGCCGCGAGCTCACGGGGGCGGCGCTGCGGCTGGCGCGCGCGGTCGGCTATGTGAACGCGGGGACGTTTGAGTTCCTCGTGGGCGAAAGCTCCGCCGGCGGTGCGCGGCCCTTTTTCTTCCTCGAGGTGAACCCCAGGCTGCAGGTGGAGCACCCAGTGACGGAACTGGTGACGGGGCTCGATCTGGTGGAGTTGCAGGTGCGCGTGGCGGCGGGCGAACCGTTGCCCTTGCGGCAGGACGAGGTCGTGTTCTCCGGCCACGCGGTCGAGTTCCGGATCAACGCCGAGGACCCCTGGGACGAGTTCAGGCCGAGTTCCGGGCGGGTGGGCCACGCAGCCTGGAGCCAGGCGGCGCGCTGCGACCGCGGTTACGAGTCCGGCGACACCGTGCCCTCACAGTACGATTCGCTCGCCGGCAAGGTTGTGGTGCACGGCCTCACCAGGGATGAGGCGCTGGGGCAGTCGGCAGCGGCGCTCACCGGAGTCTCCCTGGAGCCGCTGCGGACGAACGCCGGCCTCCACCGCGAGGTGCTGCGGACTGCGGCGTTCCGTGACGGCGACGCCTCGATCGACTGGCTGGAGCGGGCCTTGCCGGGGCTGCTCGCCGGGGCGATTGCACCGCCGGCCGCCTGGATCGCGGCGGCCGCGTCGAGGGTCGCGCCCATCCGGCCGGTGATGGGCGGCCCCACTCGGTGCTGGCTCAGCGATGGCCACGAAGTTCGCGCCGTCGACGTCGAGTTTCGCGACAGCCCCTACCCCCCATCCGCACCACCGCCCGCCGGCAGCTCCAGCCACGCCCGCCGCGGCGAGGGCGCCGTCCACACGGGCGCGGGGATCGAAACGGCGGCGTTCGAGCTTGATCCGCAGCAGGGAGCGGAAGGGGGCATCGTTCGCGTGGGCGTCGTCGTCGTCGTCATCCGCGCCGGAGAGGGCAAAGGCGTCTCCTGTGAGGTCGACGGCCGGGCCTTCGGGCTGGCGGTCGTCCCGCCGCCACCGCTCCCGCGCCGGCCGCATGCCGCTGTCGATGGTGTCGCGGCTGTCACGGCGCCCCTGGCGGGGACCATCGCCTCCGTCGCGGTGAGCGAAGGCGACGAGGTCACCCCGGGCCAGCTCCTCCTCCTGCTGGAGGCGATGAAGATGGACCACCGGATCACCGCTCCCTCGGCGGGGACGGTGAAGCGCCTGGCCGTGGCCGCCCGCGACGTGGTGCGCGAAGGCGACGTGCTGGTGGAACTGGCCTGAGCCCCACCAGCACCCGCATGGTTCAGGAGACGAGCGTGCCCAGTACCTTTTCGACGTACTCCGGCGAGCCCTGGGGCATGCCGATGCTGGGCATGTCGACGCCCATCTGGCGGCGCTCTTCAAGCCCGGCAGCCACGGTCTCGAGGTCGCCGAAGACGGCGGTCTCTTCGAGCATGCGGTCGCCCATCGCCGCCATAAGCTCCGGGTTCGTGCCGAATGGCGGCGGCCGGTGCTCTTCGCCGGCTTTCCGCATGGCAGCGACTTCGGCCCCGAAGCCGTTGCGGGTCAGCATCTTGTGGTAGAAGTCGCCCATGTTGGTGACGTACCACGAGATGCCGCCGGCCGCCTGGAACTTTGCCTTCGCGGCATCCTCGCTGATGACCGTCGTGATTGAGGCGATGCATTCGACCGCGTTGTCGGGGCGATCCGCCTTGCGGCTGCCTTCACGGACGGTCTCCTTGCCGGCTTCGAACCTGGACTTGGGCCAATAGATGGGCATCCAGCCGTCCGCGAACTCACCGAGCTGCTTCATGCTCTTCGGGGAGATGGAGGCGATGTAGATCGGGATGTGCTTGCGGACGGGTTCGAAGAGGAGCTTGAAGCCGCGCTCGAGCTTGAAGATCTCGCCGTCGTAGAAGACCTTCTCGCCGCTGACGATGAGGTTGATGATCTCGGCGTATTCCTTGAGCCGCTGGAGCGGCTTTTCGAACTTCTCGCCGTGCCAGTGTTCGATGACGCGCGACCCGGACGTGCCGAGGCCGAGGATGACGCGCCCGCCGCTAAGTTCGTCGAGCGTCGCCGCCGTCATCGCGAGGACGGCGGGGGAGCGGCCAAAGACGGGCGCGATGCCGGTGCCGAGCTTGATCTTGCTCGTCTGAAGGGCGATCTGGGTGAGCAGCGAGAACTGGTCGCGCCCCCAGGTCTCGGCCGTGAAGCAGGTTTCGACACCGACTTCTTCGGCGATCTTGACGCGCTTGATGATCTCTTTGGTCTGTTCGGGGTTGCCTGCGAACCCGACGGTGACTGCCAGCCGCTTTGCCACGGTTGCCTCGATTCGTTTCTCTGGAATAGGGTGGCCGAAGGCTAGCAAATGCGGGGGAGGGCGGCAAACGTCCCTCCTGCACCCTTTCCCGTATGCGAGCTGAATCTCTCACAGGTATTGACGATGTCGATACCGCGCGCTTATACCATGCGCGAGAGTCGGGCTGGTCGAGGGCAGGAGAGAGCCACTATGACGCGGGACAACTACTGGTCTCGCCGCCTTTCGCGGCGGCACATCCTGGCAGGCGCGAGCGCTGGAGCCGTAGGCGTCGCCGGCCTGGCCCTCACGGGCTGCGGAGACGATGACGGCGGCGGGAACGGCACAGCGACGATCGACAGCAATTTGAAACCCGGTACCCCGACCGCCCCCACCGCCACGCCAGCCGGCCAGGGGGCAATCAACAAGGACGGCATCCTCCGCTCCCGCCAAAACGCCATCTTCGCCAGTATCAACCCCTGGAAAGGCCTCGATAGCGGCCTCCTCTGGGCCTATACCATCTACGACCACCTCTTCTTCACGCCGCTCGACACTCTCAAGCCGGAACTCTTCCTGGCGACGAGCCTGGAAACCCCAGAACCGACCCGGATGATCTTCAAGATCGGGGAGTCGTTCTTCCACGACAAGCAGCCGGTCAATGGGCGGAAGGTGACAGCCCGCGACGTCAAAGCCAGCTACGAAACCACGCGCGTCCAGCCCGGGGTGTCCCAGAGTTCATTCTCCACGGCGGTGTTCGACCACATCGAGACACCGGACGACAGCACCGTGGTGGTCGTCCTCAAGACACCGGACGCCTGGGCGTTCACCACCGCTGGCCTCGGCGGGCCGATCTTCGGGTCCATCCATCCCGAGGAGGTGACGACCCAGCCGGACTTCCTGGACCGCGAGCTGATTGGCAGTGGCCGCTACGAATTCGTCAGCCACCAGAACGGGACGAACTTCAAGCTCAAGCGGTTCAACAAGTGGCGGATCAAGGGCGAGCCCTACCTCGCGGGAATCGAGTACAAGCTTATCCAGGAGCAGGCCGCGGCCCTGGTCGCCTTCGCCGCCAAAGAGATCGACTCCGTCACCTTGAACAACAAGTTCGAGCGCGACCAGGTCAAGAACCGCGCGGGCGATTCGAACATCACCATCACCAGCGACCTCAGCCGCTCGGTCTGGATGGTCCAGTGCCGCGGCGACGGGCGGTGGGCCGACCCCCGCGTGCGCAGGGCGATCAACCTCGGGCTCGACCGCAAGAAATACATCGAGCTGATGGCCCTCGGCGAAGGCCGGATGACGGGCATCATCCCTCCAGCCTTCGGGGCCGTGCAGCTCACGGAGAAGGAACTGTCCGAGACGCTCTGGAAGTTCGACCCGGGCGAGGGGAAGCGACTGTTGGCGGAGGCGGCCTTCGACACGAAGGAAGAGTTCCAGATCAAGTTCGCTTCGCTCGGGGACAACTTTTCAAAGTTCGCCCAGATCACGAAGTCCCAGCTGGAGGAGAACCTCGGCGTAAACTGCCGGCTGGTGGCCGAGGACTTCGGCACCTGGCTGGCGCAGTCCCTCTACGGTTCGAACTACAACGGGCTGATCCTCTACCCCACCCTCTCGCAAGAAGAGCCGATGTCGTACATGGCGATGTACGGAAAGAAGATCGGTGGACGGGACAACTGGGGAAAGTACTTCGACGATGAGCTCGATGGGATGATTCGCATGGTGAACCAGACCCTCGACGACACCCAGCGCTTCGAGGCGGTGAAGGCCGTCCAGCGCAGGGCAATCGAAAAAGTCGCCCCCATCTTCCCCGTCTTCGTGAAAGTGGACGAGTCGGCCAACTGGAACTACGTGAAGGGGCTGGTAACGGGCCGGGGGAGCTACGGGCTCTTCAACGGCAAGGCGTACATCGACAAGTAGGGGTTGGAGCATGCGGCAATATGCCCTGCGACGCCTGGCCTACCTCCCGGTGATCGCGTTCGCCGTCTCGGTGATCACGTTCTTCACCCTCCGTCTGCCCTGGGCGGGCGATCCTGTTGTCCTGATGGCGGGGCAAAACGCCAGCGTCGAGCAGCACGAGCGCATTCGCGAAGACCTGGGACTCGACGACCCCCTGCCGGTGCAGTTTGCCACCTGGATGGGCGAACTTGCCCGCGGCGACTTCGGCACTACCTACCGCGGTCGCCAGCCCGTCTGGGACGAGGTCGTCGCCCGGTTCCCCCCGACCTTCGAGATCCTCTTTCTCTCCGTGCTCTTCACGACGGTCTTCGGAGCGACTTTCGGCGTGATCTCCGCGGTCCGCCAGGACTCCGCCGCGGACCACGGGCTTCGCATCTTCGCGGTGTTCGGCCAGTCGATCCCCGACTTCTTCCTCCTGATACTGCTGATCGTCGTCCCGTCCATCTGGTGGAACTACTCACCCCCCGTCGGCGGACACGTTTCCATCTTCGAAGACCCCTGGACGAATCTTCGCCTCTACCTGCCGCCCACGCTGCTCCTCTCGGTGGGCGGTTCGGCGGCGCTCATGCGGGTCACGCGGTCGGCGATGTTGGAGGTGTTGCGGCAGGACTACATGCGGACGGCGCGGGCGAAGGGCCTCCCGTCGCGGGCGCTGATCGTCGGGCACGGCTTCAGGAACGCGCTCATCCCCTGCGTGACGCTGATCGGCGGCTACATCGTCGCCCTCTTCTTTGGGGCCGTGATCCTCGAACAAGTCTTCAGCATCAACGGCCTGGGGCAGTTCTTCCTGGTCTCGGCGGTGGCGTTCGACTTCCCGGTGATCCAGTTCCTTGTCCTCTACACGGCGATTGTCGTCATCGTGATTAACCTCCTCGTCGACCTTTCCTACGCGATCATCGACCCGCGCGTGAAGTACCGTTGACCGCCGGCGCCGGCGCCGCCGACAGGTTGAGCGCGGGACCGCTCGGGTTCTCCCGCCCCGGACGCCGCCGAAGGCTGCTTCGCCTCGCCCGCCAGCACCCGGCCGGGGTCTTCGGGCTTGTCGTGCTGACCGTCTTCGTCTTCCTCGGCCTGTTTGGGCCCTTCATCGCCCCCTATGACCCTCGGGACATCCTCACCGGACCGGCGCTGGCAGGCCCTTCGCCCGGCCACCCGTTCGGCACCAATTCCCTGGGGCAGGACGTCTTCAGCCGCGTGATCGCGGGGGCAAGGATCTCATTGATGATTTCGAGCGCCTCGATCTTCATCGGCGGGACCATGGGGTCGTTCCTGGGCATCCTTGGCGGCTACTACGGCCGCTGGGTGGACTACCTGGTCCAGCGCTCGGGCGAAGCGTTCGCAGCCTTCCCGTTCATCGTCGTCTACTTCATGCTGCGGACGGCCTTCGGGCAGGGACCGAAGACGATCATCGTCGCCATTGCGATCGGCGCGCTCTTCGGTGGCTCGCGTGTCTTGCGAGCCGCGACGCTCGTTGAACGCGGCAGCCCGTATGTTGAAGCGGCCCGCGCGATTGGCTGCAGCGAAGGCCGGATCTTCGTGCGCCATGTGATCCCCAACGTCCTCCCGCTCACGGTCGTGCTCATGAGCACCTCGCTCGGTGGCGCGATCCTTGGAGAGTCGGCGCTCGCCTTCCTGGGCCTGGGACTGGAACCCGGCACGCCCAGTTGGGGGATCGACATGAGCGGCGAGAACCTCTCGTTTGCCAGGCTGGGCTACTGGCACCTCGTCGTCTTCCCGGGGGCAGCGATCAGCCTGGTCGTCCTCGCCGCGAACCTGCTCGGCGACGCCCTCCGCGACATCTGGGACCCACGGCTGCGACGGTGAACGGCGGGACTGCGGGGCCTTTGGGGCCAGTCTACCCCGGGCGCCGCGCCCGCATCAGCGCGAGGATCGGCGCCGTGCTGACGGTCACGAGGACGACGGCGAGCGGCGGCTGCCACCAGGCGAAGGTACGGTCGTTGGCGGCGCGGAGAGCGCTGGCCGTGAGGATGACCCCGGCCACGGCGCCGGCGGCGAGCGTGAACTGGCGTTCGCGGACCGACGGGTCACTGCGATCGAGCAGCCAGGCGGCGATCGCCGGGTACCCCGTGGCGGTGAGATAGATGAGGCCGACGGCGATGGCAAAGAGCCACCCCTGGTCCGTCGCGCCGCCGACGATGTGGAGGGCGAAGGCCGCCGCGAAGATCACGAAGGCAAGGACGAGGGCGCGGGTTGCGTTCATCCTTTCGAGGATAGGGGACGCCGGGGTTGCGGGCAGTCAGCGGTGGAGACTGCGGAGGAGGGCCACGGCAACGACCGCGGCGGTCTCCGTGCGGAGGATGTGCGGGCCGAACGACACCGAAAGCGCCCCCGCCGCTTTCGCCCCGGCGAGTTCGCCGTCGCTGAAGCCGCCCTCGGGACCGGCGGCCACGATGACGCGGCCCTGTGCCGGGAGGAGCGGCACCACCTCCGGCCAGGGCATCCCTCCCTGGGCGCCGATGACGAGCGGCGCGTGGAGGTGGTCGAGCAGCCGGTCGAAGTGGCCCGGGGGTTCGACGACCGGGAGGTAGAGCCGCCCGCACTGTTCGGCGGCTTCGACTGCGAGGCGGCCCCAGCGCTCCAGACGGGCGGCGGATGCGTCCTCGCCGCGGGCCGCGTGCTCTGTGATGAGGGGACGGATGATGTCGGCGCCGGCTTCGGTGCACTTCTCCACGGCCCAATCGAAGCGGCTGGCGCGGACCATGCCGCACCAGGCTTCGACCGTGAGCGTCGGCGGCGGCGCCTGGCGGACGAGTTCTTCGATGGTCGCGTGGACGCTGCCACGGACGCTGCCTTCGACCCGCGCGTGCCATTCGCGGCCGTCGCCGGCGAAGACGAGGAAGCCATCGCCTTCGCGCAAGCGCATGACCGCTCCCAGCCGCCGTGACTGGTCGCTGTCGAGGACAACGCGGCCGGCGGCGGCGTGGGGCAGGTAGAGGCGGGGGACATGGGCCACGGCGGAATCGTACCCCCGGTCAGTCGAACCAGCGCATCTCGCCGGGGTCGAGGTCGACTTCGAACACCTGGCCGCGGGCTTCGATGGCAATGGTGCGGCGGCGGGTGGAGTCGTTGCGGACCTGGATGCGGCCGCTGACCGGACGCTGGTAGAGCCCCGCGTACCCCAGGTTGCCGGTATCGCCGACGACGCGCGGGGTTGGTCCCGGTGCAACAACCTGCCAGAGGGTGCCTTCGTGGGGCTGGAGGAGGATGTCGCCGGCGCCGATGACGCGGCCGTTCCAGGCGTCGAAGCCAATTTCGCCCGGCTCCAGGTACTCGCTCACCACTACCCAACGGGGTTCGTCCGACCAGTTGAGGATGCCGACGAGCGAGCGGCCGTCGTCGAGCCGCGCCCGCCACGCGGACGGCACGGGTCCCTCTGATGGGTTGACCGGGCGGGCGGCGACGCCCGTGGGGGGGAAGAGCGCGAGGGCGAGGTCGCGACGCCCGGGGCTGACCTTCGGGAGGTCGTCGCTGGCCACGACCATGCCCCCGCTGAGGGCGATCCCCGTCGCGAGGAAGCGGACCTCGGCTTCGTTGAGGGCGGCGTCGGTATCACGGACGATGAGGCAGTCCGGGTCGTTCACCCACCAGCGCCGGTGCATCCAGTTCCGCTGGAGGGTGAGGCGCATAGCGTGCTTGACCGACGGGTTCGGGCCGTCCGCCCAGAGTTCCTTGACGTCGGGGCCGACGCGCATGGCGTCGACGAGGCCGAGGGCGGGGCCGAAGTGGCAGGTGCAGGCGAGGATGAAGGTATCCTCGCCTGCTTCGTCGCGGATGATTTCGAGGCCGCGGCGGAGGTTCGCCGGGGCAGTGGTCCCGCGCGCGTGATAGCGCACGACGCCAGGCGAGCGGGCCGCGAACGCCAGCGCATCCAGCTTCAGGTATTCGTAGCCCCACTCCCGGACGACCGTGCCCACCACTTCGCGCAGCCAGGCTTCGGAGGCGGGGTGAGTGCAGTCGAGGACGGCGCAGCGGCCCAGCCATGTCTGGACGAAGAAGGTCTCGCCGGTGTGCGTCTTCAGCGCCATCTCCGGGTGTTCGCGAAGGACGGCGGAGTCTTCGTGCATGACGAACGGCGCCAGCCAGAGCCCGGGCTTGTAGCCGGCATCGCGGATTCGCGCGGCGAGCGAGGCCATGCCAGAGGGGAACTTCGCGTTCGGGGTAAGCCAGTCGCCCGTGTGTTCCTGGAAACCGTCGTCGACCTGGACGTACTCGGCCGGGTGGCCGGCCCGCGCCATTTCGTCGAGGTTCGCGACCACGTCGGCTTCGCTCACGCGGTTGTAGAAGTAGTACCAACTGCACCAGCCGGTGGGCACGTGGCCGGGGACGCGCGCGTGCATCTCCTGGGCAGCGTCGGCGGCGTACGCTTCCATCTGGACCACGGGGTCGCGGCCCGTCGCCAGGAGCACCGGTGGCAGTTCGACCGACTCGCCGGGTGCCAATTCCACGCCTTCGAGGTCGAACACGAAAGCGAGCGACATGAGCGTCTCGTCGTCTTCGTCCGTCTCGATCTCGATGTCGAAGAAGAAGCGGTCCATGCGAAGCGAGCCGGCGACGAGCACGGGCTGGCCCTGCGAGGGCAGGACGATGACGGCCTGTTCGCGGCTGATGTAGCGGCGGCCGCCGTCGTCGAGGGCACGGACGGAGGCGCCTTCGTATCCCGCTGGCATGGGTTCGCCGAAGTTGCGGACGAAGGTGTCCGTTTGCATGTAGCGGCCCTGGAGCCAGGCCCAGCCGGCGGCGGCCGAGAGCCCGAGGTCGGCGACGAGGCGGATGTCGCCGGGGCGGACGGCGGCGGCGGACTTGTTGGTGACGGTGTTCCAGAGGCGGCCGCGGGCGGGGTCGAAACGGGTGCCGACGACGAGGCCGGGAGCGGCTTCGGCGGTGAGTTCGAGGTTCCAGGGGAGAGTCATTCGTTCCATTATCGCCCCGCCGGGAGTTAGGGATCGGGGATCGGGGGCCAGGGGCCAGGGATCGGGACTCGGCGAGGCTGGCGCGGTTCGTCGTAGCCCGCGGATGCGCCCATGGTGGGGCGCGGCTACCGGCCAGTCTTTCCGTTTCCCTGTTTCCCTCTCCGGACGGCCCTGATACGTTAGCCGCTATGGCCGACCCCACCTGCTACTACTGCGAACGCGTCGCGGAGGAGGAGTGCCCGACCTGCGGGCGGCTCTACTGCCCGGAGCACGGCGAAGACGTGTGTCTTCGCTGCATGGCGCCGGAGTCGGTGGCGCCCTCGGCAAAGATGTACCGGGGCTCGATCCTGGCGCTGGTGGTGGCGACGATGGTGGCCGTGTTCCTCTTCGTCCGGCCGCCGGAGTCGAAGAGCAACAACGACGCGCTGCGGACGGTTTCGACTTCGACACCTTCGTTTGGGGCGACGGCGACGGCGACCAGGCAGGGGATCGTCCTGCCGGGCGCGAAGACGGCGACGCCGCAGACGCAGGCGACCGGCACGCCGGTTCCGGGGTCGCCGACGGCCTCGGCAACGGCCGTTACACCGCCGCCGGGCGGCGAGCGGAAGTACACGGTGAAGGCGGGCGACACGCTTTCGGAAATCGCGACGCAGTTCAACACGACGGTTGAGGCGATCGTGGCCCTGAACCCGGGGTTGAACCCGAACACGCTCGCGATCGGCGCCGAGCTGAAGATCCCGCCCGCGCAATGAGATGGCAAGACGACCCGCTGCTGGCGGAAGCGGAGGGCGAACGCCGGGCCCACATGCGGCTGGTGCGTTCGGCCGTGCTCTGGGTGCCGCCGGCGGTCGTGCTGCTGGGCGCGTTCCTGTTCTTCACCTATGACCGGGTGACGGGGCCGGAGTACGGGGCAACGTGGTTCCTCGTTGTGGTGCTGGGGTTCCTTGGGTTTCTGTTTGGGTTCCAGGCGATGCAGCCGGTCCTGGACCTGATCGGGGGGACGCGAGAGGTGTCCGGGTTTGTCACGCGGCGCTGGTCGCGGACGGATTCGCTGGTGCTCCGAAGCCACTACGTGCGGCTGGAGACGGGGAACATCTTCCGGATCGACCCGCCGTTCCACCTGGAGACGAAGACGGGGGACTACCTGTCGATCCGGTTCTATCCGCATTCGGCGATGGTGGTGGAGATGAAGAAAGTGCCGCCGCCGGAGGGTGTGGAGCCGCCGGTGCTGATGAGCATGTAGGGTGGCGGCGGTCGAGCGGGTCTAGTTTCCGGGGGTGATGGCCGCAAGGAATCCGACGATCTCCACGTCCGTCACCATCCCCACTTCGATGCCGCCGACGAAGAGGCGACCAGGTGCGTCGGGGCGGTCGCACGCCAGCCGGGTGTCCATCAGGCGACTGCGTAGCGGCTGCGGCCGGGTCGTAGGGGGTGTGCACTCCATGGCCGGGATTCGGTCGCCGTACCAGCGTCGGTGGATGGCGTCGAGGTCGCCGGCGAGCTGGGGCGGTGAACCGTCGAGCTTCAGGCTCCAGAGCGTGCCCGGCGACATGGTCCAGTCACAGTCGTCTTCGGGGCCGGCTGTGCGGGCCTGGTAGAGGAACTCCTGGCTGTCGGGGGACCACTCCCAGGGGGTGAGCGCGGCCGCCGAGTCCTCCACCAGCGCGAGTTCGCGGCCGGTGTCCAGGTCCGTGATGGAGATGCGGCTGCCGGCGATGAACATGCAGCCGAATCGGCGGCCGGATTCGACCGCGATCGCCCGGCCGGTCGGCGACGGGTTCGCGAAGCCGATGTCCGCCCCCCGATGGAGGATGGCACGGCCGTCGAGGAAGATTGTCAGGGTGTCGCCGGGGCGTTCGGTATGGGTGGCGCCGTGGACAACCACGCCGCGGCCGTCGTCGCGCCAGGCGAGTTTCCATGGCTGACTGCGTATCCCGGTCAACTGGGGATCGCGCTCGCTCACGGCCCCCAGCTCCTTGCCGGTCGCGAGGTCCAGGAACACGACGAAGGTCTCGCGCAAGATTTCCGGCGACTCAGGGCCGCCGCGGTATTCGATAAAGGCGAGGGTGTGCTGGTCGGGCGAGACGGCGACCTCGCCGTAGTGCACGGCCGGAGTGGAAGGCCGCAGGACTCGAAGGGGCGTGCCGTCGAGTGTGGTCTGCGTGATTGCCACCTCGGTTGCGATGATGAGCGTGGAACCCGCGAGTTCGACGGCGACAGGGTATCGGCCGACTCCGCTGTACTCGAACGCGGTCACTTCTCGACGCGTCCCGAGGTCGAAGACGACCGCTTCGCGAGCGGGCCACCCCCGGGAAGCCTGAAGCGTCACACCCGTCTCGCGGGTATAGACAAAGAACGGGCCAACCGGGCCGGGCGTGGCGGTGGCGGAGGGAGATGGCGACGGTTCGACCGAGGTGGTGGCGACGGGGCTCCTGCCCGGCGGCGTGTCTTGCGGTGGGTTCGAGTCGCAAGCAGCTGTTGTGGCGAGGACTGCGCCGGCGAGCAACAGCAGGGCCAGTTGGGAGTAACGCACCGATGGTCTCCTACTTCCCCCAACGCTCCGGGCGGCGGAAAGGTTCCACCCGGTCAGTGGAACATGGCGCGGTAGGCGGTGCTGGTGAGGAAGTCGGCGAGGATGGTGCGGGCGTAGGGGGTCAGGGTGAGGGCGTCGATTTCGGCGGGGGCGTGATAGCGGAAGGCTTGGCCTTCGTTCACTTCGAGGCGGTCTTCTTCGAGGTCGGCGTCGATGTAGTAGACGTGCTGGAGGTGGACGTCCTGGGCGGGGAGGTCGCCGCGGGAATAGGTGCGGAAGAGGCGAAGGGTGTCGAGGAGGTGGCCCGTCTCTTCTTCGAATTCGCGGAAGGCGGCGGCGTCGGGGGCTTCGCCGGATTCGACGAGGCCGCCGGGGAGGGTCCAGTGGCCGGGGTAGGGGAAGGGCGCGGGGTGGTCGTCGCGGAGTTGGAGGAGGATGCGGCCCCAGCGGTCAATTTCGATGACGGCGGCGGCGGCGGTCGGTCCCTGGCGGAGGGCGAGGGTGTTGCGGTAGGCGCCGTTCGCGACGAAGCGGTCGAACATGCCGCGGGTGACCGGGCTCATGAGGAGGATGGGCGCCTCATCGGGGTGCCAGAAGCGCATGTCGAGGCCTTCGTTCACCTGGACTGCGGCGGGTTCGATGACATCGTCGGAAACGAAGAGGTGAAGCCGCATGTGCGAACCACCGTCGCCGCCGGGGATAATGCCGAGTGGGCGAAGGGATCGGAGGCGGAGGCCGGTCTCCTCTTCGATTTCGCGGCGGGCAGTCTCTTCGGGGGTTTCGCCGGGTTCGCGGTGGCCGCCGGGAACGTTCCAGCGGCCGTAGCCGGCGGGCGGGGTGTGGTCGTCCCGCTGCTGGAGGAGGATGCGGCCGCTGGCGTCCAGGATGAAGACGAGGCTGCCTTCGTTACGGTGGGATTCCATCTGATTCCACGGTACATCAGCGGCCGGCCGGGGATGCGAAGCAGTTTCGTTGTTGGGGAATATCGCAGTATCCTTCGGAGCCATGAAAGTGCTGCGTCTCGGCAACAGCAACGAGTTCTCGGACGGCGTCCCGGAAGAGGACCGGATGGCGGCAGTGGCTGAGCGCATCCTTGCCGATGGTACCGGCCTGGAAGTTCAGACCATCCGGAAGAAGATCTGGCCAACGGAGAAGCTGCCGGGGCTGGTCGATGAGTGGATGGACGAATACCAGCCGGACATCGTCTACCTGAAGGCGAACGTGTTCTGGTGGACCCACGAATCGGTGCCGTTGCGGATTGAGCGGCGGGTGCCTGTGGTTGGGAAGTACATTGCCCGGGCGGGGTGGAAGGCGCAGGACAAGCCGGCGGTGGCGACGAGCACGGCGGGGCGTTCGCTGCGCCAGTTCCTCGAACGGCGGATTGGCGGCGACACGTCCTTCACCTCGGCGCAAGTGGTGGCGTGTGTGGAGCAAGTCATCCGGCGGGTTGTCGCGCACGAACACGTTGGGCTGCTGGTGAATGGCCCTGCCGGGCAGCGCCCACGGCCGGAACTGACGCCGGCTCAGGTAGAGCGAAGGAACCGTCGCACGTCGGAAGTGCACCGGCCGCTGAAGGCGCTGTGCGACGATCTGCACGTGCCCTACATCGGGCGCGATGGGCCGCGTCCCCCGGACGAGTTGGAGCGCCCGCCGCGCGGCCCGGACGGCTTCCATTCCGGGGTCGAAGGGAACCATCGGCAAGGCAGGAAGCAAGGCGAGGCGTTGCTCGCGCTCTGGCGGGAGATGCACGCGGAGGATTCGCGGCCGTTGGAGGCCGCTGCCCGCAAACGCTAAGGCGCGATCCTAGCGGAAGAGGGCGCGGAGGCCGCGGAGGACGAACCAGGCCGCGACGCCGCTGGCGACGACGATCGGCCATGCCGCGCTGGGGTCGCCGATGGGCATGAAGGTCGCGGCGCCCTGGCGGATTTCGATGAAGCCGATGGGGCTGGCCATGACGCCGCCGCCTCCACCCTGGCCCATCTCGTCGCCATCTTCGCCTTCGCCCATGCCGGCGCCGCCGCCGAAGCCATAGCGGACCTTCGCCACGGGGATGACGGTGACGCCATCGCGTTCGATGGGTTCGCCGAAGACATTGCGGGCGCCTGCCTTGAGGCCGACGCGGCGGGCGAGTCCACCGAGGAAGCTGTCGATGAGGTCGCCGCTTTCGTCGATTTCGTCCATGACATCATGCAGGTCCTCGGTCATCGTGAGCCCTCCAGCGCCGAAACGGGCGGTTTCGCACCACCTTACCAAATCGCAGCGGCGGCGGGGAGGATTTGGCCAGGCCCGGGCTCCCTTTGCATTTCCGGGTGGCTGCGAGGTGGATGGCCGGACGCTTTCGTTCGGGCACACGGACACCAACCTCGCCGTGCATGCGGAGGGCCGGGCGGGGCTTCGCAACCGGATCACGCCGGTGAGGATAGGCGGGGTGTACCATGACGGCGTTCGGGGGTCCTCGAAGGGGGTGACGCGACATGAACATCCTTTCCCGGGTGATGCTGGCGTTCTACAGCCTGGTCCTGATTGGGGCTTGCGGCGGGCTTGGAGTGCTGGCCTGGAACGAAGAAGACCAACTCGACATCGAAGTCCGCGACTTCAATCTGCGGGCCTTGATCGACGCGCAGGATGCGGAGCGCTGGGTGTTCACAGGGATCCTCGCAGTCGTCGGGCTGGTGGGGCTGTTCACCCTGTTTCTGGCCTTCCTGCCGGCCCGCAAGCGGCGGCGCGAGAGCCTGCGGATGCGTCAGGCGGACGGCGGCTACGTGGAAGTGACCGCCGAGGCGATGGAGATGCTGATCCGCGACGAACTGGAGAGCCTGCCGGACATCCGCAGCGCGATCCCGCGGGTGCACCTGGAAAAAGGGGCGGTGGCGACCGACCTGGACCTTTCGATCGAAGCGAGCGCGGTGATCTCGCAGGTGACGGCGTCGGCTTCGGAGGCGACGAAGCGCGTGCTGCAGGAGCAGGTGGGTGTGGCGGACATCCGTCGACCGTCCGTGCGAATCCGCTACGATGACCTGAGCGCGCGGCCCGCGGGCCTGGTGGGGCGGACGAAGCCCCAGCAGGAAGTCCACCCGGCGGCGGCGGACACGACGAGGGATGCAGGGACAGGTGACGAAAGCACAGGCGGCTCCGGGCACTGAGCCCGAACGGCGAAAAGCTCCTTCCGGCGAACTGCCGTGGGTGATCGAGGCGATGCTGTTCGTCTCCGAAGAGCCGCAGTCGCTGGCGGCGCTGGCGCGGGCAGCGGGTGTGGGCGAAGTGACGGCTCGGCGGGCGATCGACCAGTTGAAGGCGGACTACGAAGTGCGCGGGCTGCGGCTGGTGGAGGACGCCGGGCATTACCGGCTGGTGACCGCGCCGGACTACGCACACTTCATCGAGGCGTTGCTGGGTATGGGACCGGGGCAGCGGCTGACGCGGGCGGCGCTGGAAACGTTGACGATCATCGCCTACAAGCAGCCCTGCACGCGGGCTGAAATCGAAGCCATCCGCGGGGTGAACAGCGACCGGCTGGTGGCGACGCTGGAGCAGCGGGGACTGATCGACAACACCGGGCGGGGTGAAGGGCCGGGCCGGCCGGTGCTCTACCGCACGACCATGAAGTTCCTCGAACATTTCGGGATTCGCAGCCCGGAGGAGCTTCCGCCGCTCCCTGCGGAGAGCGAGCCACCGGCCGAAGCGGCGACGTTCATGGGGCAGTGAGCGCCGATGGCCCCCGGGCGACGATCGGTGTCCTGACGATCCGGCTGGCGCTGGCCGCGGAGACGCTCAAAGAGAAGCGCACGATCGTGAAGTCGGTGGTGGAGCGGCTGCGGACGCGGTTCAACGCTTCGGTCGCGGAGGTGGGCGACCTCGACACCGCGGCCTATGCGACCATCGCCGCGGTGGTGGTTTCGAACGACAGCGCTCACGCGGACAGCCAGCTGCAGGCGATTGCACGGGCGGTGGAAGACTGGCGGCTGGACGCGGAAGTGGTGGACGTGGCGACCGAACTGATGCACTGGTAGGTCCGAGGTCCGAGGTCCGAGCGCCGGGTCCCCAGTCCCGGATCCCGGGATCGGGTCAGGGGACGCCGATTTCGTCCATGAGGTCGCGTTTCGCGAGGGCGACAATCTTTTCGCCGAACTCGTCGATAAGGAAGATGCCGAGGTTGACCTTGCGGGCCTGTTCGGGGAGCGCGGCCCAGCGGCCGACGGTCTGACCGATGCGGGCCATGTCTTCTTCGCCGGGGGCGCCGCCGGTGTCGGCGAGGAGAAGGAAGGCGCACTGGACGGGCAGGGTCTTGTGGGCCTTTTCGTAGTCGACGTCGGCCATCATCGTGCGGGCCATCCCGGCGACTTCTTCGATGCGCTCGGTGGCGATGGCGTGGTCGATGCGGTCGAGGACGATCTGGACGATGCCGGCGGGGCCGATGCCGATGTCGTTGCCGCTTTCTTCGCGGGCGAGGACGACGGACGAACGGAGCAGTGTCATCGCGCCGAAGCCGGCGGCCGAAACCTGTGCCCAGCGGGACGGGGAACCGTCATCGAGGCCGAAATCCCAGCCCAAGCGGCGGATGCCGAAGAGGGCGGCGAGGGAGATGGCGGCGTTGATGAAGATGTAGACGGCTGACCACCACGACCGGAGCACGGCGAAGGAGCGGCCGCGATGGCGGGTGAGCGTCTCCGCGGCGCCGACGGCGAGGCCGATGACGGCAACGGCGGCGTAGTCGGCCCAGGCATCCATTCGCGTCGGCTCCTAGGAAACGAGTGCGGCTCCAGCGGCGGTGAGGGAGAGGATTTCGTCGGCGCCCTGGGCGGCGGCCCTGGCCTCGACCAGGCCTTCGTGCTTCAGGCCGGCCAGCGTGGCGGCGAAATCGCTGAGGCTGAGTTCGCTCAGGCGGAAGAGTTCGGACGTGGGGACGGCGCCGTGACTGCGGAGAAGGGAGACGAGGCGGAGGGTGTCGGCCACGCGGGGCACGGCCGCCTGCTGCTGCTGGACTGGCGACTGGTTGGCGGTTTCGAGGGCGGCCGCTTTGCCCTCCTCCAGCCCTTTGAGGAAGGCGTCGACGTAGACGGTGTCGGAGGTATAGGAGCGTTTCTTCATTGGAGGTGACATGGCGGCGACTCCCGGGGGCAGTATAGCGCGCGCGACCGGCGCCGCGGCCGAGCGTAGTATCCCACCTGCGAACGAACAGCCGTGGAGAGACGCCGATGGTGTGGGAAGCCGAGATCGAGGAACTGAAGCGCCGCCAGCAACTGGCCGAACTGATGGGTGGCGAAGAGAACGTGAAGCGCCAGCACGACGGCGGCAAGCTCACCGTGCGCGAACGGATCGCCGGCCTGCTGGACGAAGGGAGCTTCGCGGAGACGGGCGCGCTGGCGGGGAAGGCCGAATACGACGAGGACGGGAACCTGATCTCCATCCGCCCGGCGAATTTCGTGATGGGGCTGGGACGGATCAACGGGCGGCGGGTGGTGGTTGGTGGCGACGACTTCACGGTCCGGGGAGGGGCGGCCGACGCGTCGATCGGGGGGAAGCAGAGCTACGGCGAGAAGATGGCGCGGGAGATGCGGCTGCCGATCGTGCGGTTGGTGGACGGCACCGGCGGCGGCGGCAGCGTCCGGACCCTGGAGACGATGCGCGCGACCTACGTGCCGGCGAACCCCGCGTGGTCGACGGTGGTGGACATGCTGAACGAAGTGCCCGTGGTGGCGGCGGCAATGGGGAGCACTGCTGGGCTCGGCGCCGCGCGCGTGGTGACGTCGCACTGGTCGATCATCGTGAAAGACACGGCGCAGGTGTTCGTGGCGGGGCCGCCGGTGGTGTTGCGGGGCATGGGCGAAGCGGTCACGAAGGAGGACCTGGGCGGCGCGCAGATCCACTATCACAACGGCGTCTGCGACAACCTGGCGGCGGACGAAGCGGACGCGTTCCGGCAGATCCGGCAGTTCCTTTCGTACATGCCCCAGAACGTCTGGCAGCAACCGCCGAGGGCGGCACCAACGGACGACCCCGGCCGGCGCGACGAGTGGCTGTTGAGCGCGATTCCCCGGCAGCGGCGGCGGCCGTACAAGGTGCGTCAGGTGATCGACGCCATCTTCGACCGCGATTCGTTCTTCGAAACCGGCGGCGGCTGGGGGCGGTCGGTGGTCACGGGATTCGCGCGGCTCGACGGCTACCCGGTGGGGGTGGTTTCGAACGACGCGTACGAATGGGGCGGCGGGCTGACCGCGGACGGCAGCGAGAAGATGGCCCGGTTCGTCGACCTCTGCGACACGTTCCACCTGCCGGCGGTGAACCTGCTCGACCAGCCTGGGTTCGTCATCGGCACGGCCGGGGAGAAAGCGGCGACGATCCGCAAGGGCGCGAGCGCGATGGCGGCGGTGTTCCAGGCGACGGTGCCGTGGGTAACGATCCTGATCCGGCGGGCGTTCGGGGTTGCGGGCGCGGCCCATGCGAACACCGACGGGCTGAACTGGCGATACGCCTGGCCGAGCGGCGACTGGGGCAGCCTGCCGGTGGAGGGCGGGATCGAGGCGGCCTACAAGCGTGACCTCGCCGCTTCGCCGGACCCGGACGCGATGCGCCGGGAACTTGAGGAGAAGCTGAACCGGGTGCGGTCGCCGTTCCGGACAGCGGAGACGTTCGGGATCGAGCAGATCATCGACCCGCGGGAGACGCGGCCGCTGCTCTGCGAGTGGGTGTCGCTGGCGTATGAACTGGAAGCGACGCGGCTGGGGCCGAAGCGCCGCGGGTACAGGCCGTAGGAAGCAGTGGTCAGGGGTCAGGGGTGGACGTGCTGACGGGCGACCGAATCGCGGATGAGCCATCTCCTGAGAGCCGCAGCCACTTTCCGACGGCCCGAAGGAAGGCCCAGACGTCGTCCCGGTCCCCGAGATCGCGCTCCGACGCTAATTCGCCGTCCTGCAGCAGCGCCAGCGCTTGATCGAGCAGCTGTGACTTGGCGCAATTCCGAAGCGTTCCGCCGAACCAGCTTTCCAACTCCCCGACTGGCACGAAGAAGATGCCGAAACCCTCAAGCTCCTTCAGCAGCGCCTCAACGACAGACCTCGCGTCGTGCCCAAGGCAGCTCAGACCGAGTTGCTTCGCCGTGACCTCCGCGGAGTTCCGAGGGTCGACTGCATCGAAGGCGCCCCTTGCCGCCACCTGCGCTTGTGTCAGCCTCGTGAGGTGGGACTTCGGCACCCCGTGCGACTCCAGCAGCGCCGGCCAACTCCCCAGCTTGCATAGGCCATCCAGGTCGAGGATGGACGCTGTGGGGACGTCCAGCGCCCGCAACGCCTTGACGATCCGACCAATCCCGTCCTTGCCGTTGGCGTCGATGAACACTACGTCTGGGCTTGCCCCGAATTGACGGACATCCAGGATGAGGGGGAGTACCCCGGGAAA
>CAYTMI010000017.1:0-60422 GCA_964438865.1 uncultured Anaerolineaceae bacterium
TTACCCCACCAACAAGCTAATCGGCCGCGGGCCCCTCTCATAGCGCCGGAGCTTTTACTCACCGAATTCTCATCGGGAGTGTTATGCGGTATTAGCTCGCCTTTCGGCGAGTTATTCCCCACTACGAGGCAGGTTACCCACGTGTTACTCACCCGTCCGCCACTACCACCGAAGTGATCGTGCGACTTGCATGCCTAATACATTCCGCCAGCGTTTGTCCTGAGCCAGGATCAAACTCTCCGAAAATGAAAACCAAAAACGGCCTTGCGACCGTTCGAGTTCCCTAACGGGTTCCCAGACGTTCTCTTTCGTCCGCTATCCAGTTGTTAAAGTGCGCCGGCCCCTTTTCAAAGGCCCGAACGAGAAGACTAGCCCGAATCGCCGGGGATGTCAACTCTCCCGCCCTCGGCCCGGGAACTTCCATTCCCGCCGGGCGGTCCGGCCGGCTCACGAGTGGAACCGGCTTTATCAAGAATGGGGGGCCTCCCCGGTGCTGTCAACGCCCACCCCGCAAACCTTCACACAAGCCCCTCCCCACACCTCCGTCCGGCCCTGCGGTCTGCTCAGGAACTCGTCTCAAACCCCGACTGCGCCAGCCACTTCTGCTTCTGTTCGGCGCGGACGCCGTGGTCCGAGACCCGGTACCGCCCCAGGAACTCCGCCGCAAAGCCATCGAACGTCCCCGCGCCGATCGCCGCCCGCATCCGCTCGGTCAGCCGCGCCAGGTAGCGAAGGTTGTGCAGCGTCGCCAGCCGGTATCCGAGGAGCTCCTCGTTGCGAAACAGGTGGCCCAGGTAGGCCATGCTGAACCGCGTGCAGGTTGGGCAATCGCAGCCGGGGTCGATTGGCCCGCCGTCGTCCTGGTAGCGCGCGTTGCGGATGTTCGCCCGGCCATCGTCGGTGAAGAGCGAACCGTTGCGCCCGAGCCGCGTCGGCAGCACGCAGTCGAACATGTCCATCCCGCGCGCCACCCCATTAACGAGGTCCTCCGGGCTGCCCACGCCCATCAGGTAGCGCGGCCGGTCCAGCGGCAACTCCGCGGCGACGGCGCTGGTCATCGCCCACATGTCGTCCTTCGCTTCGCCCACCGAAAGCCCGCCGATGCTATACCCCGGCGCGTCGAGCGCCGCCAGTTCGCGCGCGTGCCAGCGCCGCAGCTCCGGGTGCACACCGCCCTGGACGATGGCAAACACCGGCAGCTCCCCGGCGGCTTCGCGGCAACGCACGTACCAGCGCAGTGTCCGTTCCGCTGCCTCCCGTGCCGGCTCGATTTCCGCTTCGCCCGGGAGCACCTGGTCCAACGGCATCGCAATGTCCACGCCAAGCGCTCGCTGCACCTCCATCGCCAGTTCCGGTGTGTAGAAGTGCTCCGACCCGTCTATGTGCGAACGGAAGCGCACCCCCGATTCGTCGACCTTGCCCAGCCGCGCCAGGCTGAACACCTGGAATCCGCCGCTGTCGGAGAGGATCGGCCCCTGCCAGTCCATGAACCGGTGGACGCCGCCATGGCGCTCCACCAGCCTGTGCCCGGGGCGAAGGTAGAGGTGGTAGGCGTTGACCAGGAGGATGCCCGCCCCCGTGCCTGCAATCTCCTCCGGGAGCAGCGCCTTCACTGTCGCCAGCGTGCCCACGGGCATGAAGGCCGGCGTCGGGAACTCGCCGTGGGGGGTCGAAACCACCCCCGTCCGGGCCGCCACCGGTGATCCTGGATTCGAGGTAAGCCGGAAGCCGAAGGTCACCTCAGGACCGTCTCGACCGCGCGCCGCACTGCTTCGGGCGGCACGTCCCCACGGGTGACTGCGTGCCCGATCCCGTCGAGCAGCACCCACTGGACCTTGCCCGCGCGCGCTTTCTTGTCGCCCCGGGTGGCGTTGATGACCGCGTCGACGTCGACGCCGGGGGCGGATTCGGGCAGCCCGTAGGCGCGAATCACCGCCTGCTGCCGCTCGAAGTCGGCCGGCGCCAGGAGCCCCATCTCGACCGAGATCAGCCCGGCCGCCCGCATCCCGACGGCGATGGCCTCCCCGTGGAGGTAGGTGGTGTATCCCGTGACCGCCTCGATAGCGTGGCCGATTGTGTGCCCGTAGTTCAGGAGCATCCGGCGGCCGGCCTCACGTTCGTCGTCGGAGACGACCGCCGCCTTGATCGCCGTGCTCCGGGCGATCAACGTCGGCGACCGCATCGTCGCCTCCGGGTCGCTCGTCCCCGCTTCGAGTTCGCCGAATAGCGCCGCATCCAGGATGAGCCCGTGCTTGATAAGCTCCGCCCAGCCGTTGCTCATCTGCCGGGGGGGGAGCGTCCGCAGGACCAGCGGGTCGATCACCACCGCCCGCGGCTGGGCAAACGCCCCGACCATGTTCTTGCCCCGCGGGTGGTCGATCCCCGTCTTGCCGCCGATTGCCGCGTCCACCATCCCCAGCAGCGTCGTCGGCACGTGCACGAAGTCGATCCCGCGCAGGATCGTCGCCGCCGCGAACCCACCCACGTCGGTCACTACCCCGCCGCCGAGAGAGACGATGAAGTCAGACCGCTCGACGCGATGCTGCAGCAGCCAGTCGTAGAGCACCGCCAGCGTCCCCAGCGTCTTGTGTTCCTCGCCCGCGGGCAGGGCGAAGCTTTCGGCGCGATACCCGGCGGATTCGAGCGACTCCAGGGCCACGGCTGCGAAGAGCGGCGCAACCACCGCGTCCGTGACGAGGAATGCGCGGCCGGAGAGGCCCACGGCCCGGCAGACCGCCCCCAGACGGGACAGGGCGCCGTCGTCCACAACGATGGGGTAGGTGGCGGAAGCGGCTCGGGTGGTCACGGTGGCGGCCACCTGGAACGGCGATTCGAGGCGGTCCGGCGGGCCCGGGGCGATCCCGCCCTCGGCCTCCCAGAGGCGGCGCAGCGTCTCAGCGACCTCCCCCGGCGGGCGGCTGTCGACCTCGACCCGGGCGTCGGCGCGTTCGTAGATGGGGCGGCGGGCCTCATCGAGCGCCCGCAGACGGGTCAGGGCGTCGCCTTCGAGTAGCGGCCGGGCTTCGCTTTCGGGGTTCGACTGGAGCCGCCGGACGGCCTCTTCGGGGGTGACGTCGAGCCAGACCACAAGGCCCGAGGCGATCGCTGCCCGGCCGCCGGGAGTGGTGGGCGCGCCACCACCGGTCGCCACCACGATGCCGTCCCGGCCGTGGACCGCCCGCAGCGCCGCGACTTCTCGCTCGCGGAATCGCGCCTCGCCCTCGTCCCGGAAGATCTCGGGGATGGAGCGCCCCGCCGCCGCTTCGATCATCGCGTCGGTGTCGGCGAACGCCCACCCGAGCCGCTCCGCGAGGATGCGCCCGGCGCTGGATTTGCCGCTCCCCGAGAGGCCGATGAGGAAGATCGCCCTGGACGCCACTGTTTCTCCGTGCCGGCAAGATCGTGGTCCGCACCCGCAAGTGTACGCTGGCGCGGACCAGGCTTCGACGGTGCGCGAGGCGAGGCGGGGCCGGCAGCCTGTAGACTGGCAAGCATGCGGCCATTCCGCTTCTCCATCGGACTTCCTCACACCGAATCGCGGGATGAGCTTCGCGCGTTCGCCAGAAAGGCGGAGGAACTCGGGTTCGATGTCCTGACGGCGCCCGACCACCTGATCGACATCCTTCCGCCCTTCGCCGCCCTTGCCTGCGCTGCTGATGCGACAACGCGCATCCGGCTTGGCACGCTGGTCCTCAACAACGACCTGCGCCACCCGGTGATCACCGCCAGAGAAGCGGCCTCACTCCAGGCGCTGAGTGGTGGACGCTTCGAGCTCGGAATCGGCGCCGGGCACGCGGAGCCTGAGTACGCCTCCATCGGGCTCGCGTTTGAAGAAGCCTCCAGCCGGGTGGCGCGGCTGGGCGAGGCCGTTGGGATAATCAAGCAGCTGTTCGCGGGCGGACCCGTGACCTTCCATGGTCGTTGTTACCACCTTACCGAGCACCGCCTCTATCCGAGCCTGGCCGATCCGCCGCCACTCTTTATCGGCGGGAACGGCCGGAACCTGCTCCGGCTCGCCGCCCGGGAGGCTCATATCGTTGGGTTCACCGGGCTCGGCCGGACGCTGAAAGATGGCCAGCGCCACGAACCGACCGGGTTCACGGCCGAGCACGTTGCGGAACGCGTCGCTGTGGTTCGGCAGGCCGCCGGTGAGCGCTTTGCCGATATTGAGTTGAACGCCCTCGTTCAGATGGTGAAGGTCACTGGAAACCGTGCAACGGCGGCCGACGCGATCGCCGGCGGCTCCTCGCCACTGACCGCCCAGAGCGTTCTAGAGTCGCCGTTCTTGCTCGTCGGAACCACGGAAGAGATGGCGGAGGATCTCCGCGTCCGCCGGAAGTTGTTCGGCATCAGCTACTACTCGTTCTTTGCCGGGTCTCTCGAGGGTGTGGCGCCGGTCATTCCCCTCCTCCGCTAGCACCGCCTTGGCCGGGTTCTCAATCGGTCCCCTCTGACCAACGTGGCACCCCGCGTCCGGCGGCGGGGCGATCCCACTCCGGCAGCTCCCGGTAGGCAGCAGATCTACCGCTGGTGGCGCGGTTTCAGGGTCGTCATGAAGCGCTCGAAGTTGGCCCGTGTCTCCGCCAGGGTGTCGCCCCCGAACTTCTCCAGCCAGGCGTCGGCAAGGACGATCGCCACCATCGCCTCGGCGACGACGCCCGCGGCCGGGACGACACAGACGTCGCTCCGTTCGTAGTGCGCCAGCACCGCCTCGCCCGTGTCGAGGTCCACCGATGGCAGCGGGTGCGCGAGCGTCGGGATCGGCTTCACCGCTGCCCGCACCACGATCTCTTCCCCCGTGCTGATCCCGCCTTCGATGCCCCCGTGCCGGTTCGTCGCGTGACGCCACGGCAGGCCGTCCCAGCGGTCGATCGGGAGGATCACGTCGTGGACCTGGGAGCCGCGCATGTTCGCGCCTTGAAAGCCCGCGCCGAACTCGACGCCCTTGAAGGCGTTGATGCTGCAGATCGCCCCTGCGATCCGGCCGTCCAGCTTCCGGTCCCAGTGGACATAGCTCCCGAGGCCGAGCGGCACGCCGCTGACGCGCACCTCTGTTTCGCCGCCCACGGTGTCGCCATCCGGCTTGGCGGCGTTGATCGCGGCAACCATCGCGGCGCCTGCGTCAGGGTCGGCACAACGGACGGCGCTGGCCTCCACGGCCTCCCAGTCGATCGGCTCGGGCGGGGATGCCCGGACCCCGGCGATCGATGTCGTGTGGCTGTGGAACGCCACCCCGAATTCGGCCAGCAGGCGCTTCGCCACCGCCCCCACGGCGACGCGAGCGGCGGTCTCCCGGGCGCTCGCCCGCTCCAGCACGTTGCGGACGTCGTCGAACCCGTACTTCATCGCCCCGGCCAGGTCGGCATGGCCCGGGCGCAGGCGCGTCACCCGTTCGATGACCGCGTCCACCGGCTCGATCGCCATCTTCTCCGTCCAGTTCACCCAGTCCCGGTTCTGGACCCAGAGCGCCACCGGCGACCCGAGCGTAAACCCGTGGCGCACGCCGGCGGTGATCTCGGCGTGGTCCTGCTCGATTTTCATGCGGCCGCCGCGGCCATAGCCGCCCTGCCGCCGCGCGAGGTCGGGGGCGATGTCGTCTTCGCCCAGTCGCAGCCCCGCGGGCAGCCCCTCGATCACCATCGTCAGGCCCTTACCGTGGCTTTCGCCGGCGGTGAGGAAGCGGAACTGGCCCATCAGGAAGTCGCCTCCGCTGGTTCGTCATAGGGTTGGCCCGGGATGCCGCCTTCCACGAGCGGAAGCGTAATCGCCGTGCCCTGGCCCGATTCGCTCCGGGCATAGCTGGTCTCGAACCGCCCCAGCACTTCCGCGGAAGTCATCGCGTCCCACGTCAGGCCGTCGGAAACGGCGCGGTCGGCCGAAGTGGTCAGGATTGGCATCTGCACGGGCGCCCCTTCGCCGGAGGTGAACGTCGTGTACACGTCGACGCGGACACGGGCGAGCCGGAGGTTGGGCACATCGTACAGCATCATGTCGACCACTTTCGCGGCCAGCGCGATCGCCTCGTCCAGCGCCGAAGACACCTGCACCCGCCGCCCTTCCTCGGTGCGAAACTCGGGCTCCGCCGACGTAGACAGGGTCGCGCTCTGGGCGGTAACGGCGATGAGCTGCGCGCCCTGGACGCCCGCCCAGAGGTTGGCCGCCGTCCCCCGGGGCGGCCGCGAAAGCCGCCAGCCACCCAGCGCCTCTTCAAGCAGCGCCGCCACGATTGCCACGTCCCCCGACTCCACCCGCCGCCGCCAGGTGCGCTGCTGGAACATCTCTGTCGCCACCGCCCAGCCGACGAACAGAAAGATGGCCAGGATCACGATTGTGCCGACGACCATCATCGCTGCTGTTCTCCCTTCAGGGCCGCCCGGGCGGCGTCGAACATCGCCTCCACCGGTGCCCGCACCCCGGTCCAGAGTTCGAAGGCCAGCGCTCCCTGGTAGATGAGCATGGGCAGCCCGCCGAGCGTCGCCAGGCCGGCCGCGCCCGCCGCCCGGAGGAACGGCGTCTCTTCCGGCCGGTAGACGATGTCGACCGCGAGCGCCGCGGTCCGCGCCCCGGCAAAGTCGCAGGGCACAGCCGCTTCGGCGCCTCCGCCGTGCATCCCCATCGAGGTGCAGTTTACGATGCAGTCGAAGCCCGCCGTGTCGACCCCTGCGACGGCGGCGACGGCCCCGCCTTCGCGCGCGACATCGGCCGCAAGCCGGGCAGCCCGCTCCGGCGTCCGATTCCAGATCGCGATGCTCCCAGCCCGCGCCTCCGCCAGGGCGAAGGCAATCCCCCGGGCGGCGCCCCCGGCGCCGAGGAGCAGGACCGCCTTCCCCGCGACCTCGAACTGTGCTTCGTTCCTGAGCGCCGCCACGAAGCCGCTGCCATCGGTGTTGAAGCCGTAGAGACGGCCGCCCCGGTTCACGATCGTGTTTACGGCACCCACGCGCGCGCTCTGCCCCCCGAGTTCGTCCAGCAGCGGGATGACCGTCTCCTTGTGCGGGATCGTCACGTTCGCGCCCAGGTACTTGGGGTCGCGAAGGCTCACCACGCGCCCCGCCAGCGCTTCTGGAGTCGTGTCCCATGCCTCGTAGCGCACGTCCAGCCCGCAGTGAACGAACGCCGCCCCCTGGAACACGGGCGACAACGAGTGCGCCACCGGGTGCCCGATGATCCCCGCCAGCCGCGTCATGGCGACCCGTAGAGCGCGTCGTTGCGCTGGTGTTCGGCCTCGGTGACGGCGAAGCGGTGCGAGCCGTCACCCTTCTTCGCGTCGGCCACGAAGTAGTAGAAGTCGGTCTGCGCGGGATGCGCCACCGCCTCGATCGACGCGAGCCCGGGATTCGTGATCGGCCCCGGCGGGATCCCCACGTTCAGCCGCGTGTTGTACGGCGACGGGTTCTTCAGGTCCGCCAGCGTCAGTTCCTTCTTCCACCAGCCGAACTGTTCCACGCTCTTCGGGTCCAGTGCGAGAGCGAACTGCACCGTCGGGTCCGCGCCAATGATGTCGCCGGCGGCCAGGCGGTTGTAGAAGACACCGGCGATCAGCGGCCGCTCGTCTGCGACGGCCGCCTCTCGCTCGACGATCGACGCCAGCGTCACCGCCTGGTGAAGTGTCAGGCCCCGCCCCCTCACCGCCGCCCGCAGCTCCGGCGAGAAGCGCGTCTCGAAGGTCTTCAGCATCTCGCGGACGAGGTCGCCGGCGGTGGCGCCAACGGGCAGGAAGTAGGTGTCGGGGAACAGGTAGCCCCGGAGACCCTGCCCCGCAGGAAGGTCGGCTGCGAATTCCGCCGGGAGTTGCGCTGCCGCAACCGCGTCAAGGAAGTCCTTCGAGGTGCCGAACCCTGCCTTCGCCGCGATCTCGGCCATCTCCTCCACGCGGATGCCCTCCGGGAAGGTGACCCGGAGCACCGGGCCGCTCTCCTTTACGGTAATCGTGTCGATGATGGTCAGGATCGACGAGCCGCGCTGAAGGACGTAATCGCCGGCGCTCATCTGGTCCTGGAGCCCCATCAGGCTCACCAGCACCTGGAACCGCAGCCCCGAACGGATCACCCCGAGCTTCTCGAGTTCGTTCCCGATCGCCCCCGCCGAAGTCCCTTCCTCCACCGTGTAGTCGACTTCCGCGCCCCCGGTCTCCGGGGTGATCGGGTCGACGAGGCGCCCGTCGAGGACCGCCCCCGGCGTCCCCGCGACGCACACCGACGCCACCACGACGATAACGGCCGCGATCCCCCCACCGGCCACGGCGAACCAGCTCACCCGGCGGCCCCTCACGCCCATGCCCCCCGCCGCGAATCGAGCACGGCCTGGAGGACGATGGCTGCCGCCAGCGAATCGAGTTCGCCTGTGCGCTTCTTGGCCGCCTTCGGGTCGGCCTTCGCCGCTTCGGCGCTCGATAGCCGCTCATCCCACTCCGTCACCGGGATCGCCAGGCGTTCCCGCAGCTTCGCGATCAGCGCCCGCGCCTCCACGGCCTGGGCCGAATCCGCCCCCGACATGCTCAGCGCCACGCCGACGACCACCTCGTCGATCTCCTCGGCCTCCACCAGCCGTGCGACAGATTCGACGAGGTTCGTCCGGCCATCGATCATGATCGCCGGGCGCGTGTGCGCATACATCCCGAGGGAATCGCTTACCGCGACCCCTGTCCGACGCGTGCCGGGGTCAAGGGCGAGGAGTCGCCGTGGGCGTTGCTCCGGCGGTGGCTGCAGGGGTGGTCGATGCGCCATTGGCAGGGGAGCCTTGTTCGGGGGTCCCGGCCTTCTCGCTGCGGAGGTCCACGCCGATCCGGAAACCAAAGCGTGGAAGCCACGGGGCCCAACCGGGAGTGACTTTGACGTCTGCCCTCTGGATACCATACCGCGAAGCGAGGGTCGACTCTGCCGACCCCGGCGACTTGCCCTTCACTGCCGCCCGGATGTCCGCCTCGGTCAGGTTTCGCGCGAATTCGCCGCTCAGGTCGAACGACGCCTTCCACGTCCCCTCCGCCGCTGAAGTCTGCCGGGCGCCGTTCTCCACCGCGGTCACCGATCCCGGGATGAACTCGCCCGCGGCGTTTTCCCTCAGGACGTGACGGGCGACCGCCTCCAGCGTCTCCTGGGGGATGGCCAGCGCCGTGACCGTCAGGCTGGCGTCCATGAAGACGATCTCAGCCGGGTCCCCCACCACGTCGCTCGGGTCGCCCTCCACGACCGTGACCGACGCCGTCTCCAGGAACACCGCGTCCCGGGGCCTTGCCTCGACGACGATCCGCTTCACCGCCGCTGAAGCCTGGGCGCTGCGTACCAATGCCTTCAGCGCCGTGAGATCCTCCGGCGCCACCGCCGCCACCTGTGCCGTCGGGACCACCGCCGCGGCTGCGTTCGTCACCGTCAGCGCCTTGAACGCCGCGTCGACCCAGGCCTTGATTGCGCCCGCAGCCACTGCTCCCTCGGCCCCATTCGTCGCCGCCGTCGCCGCCGCCGCGACACTCTTCCCTGCCGCCACCACAGCCTCCGCGTCAAGGGCGAACTCGACCCCGGCAGCCGTCGCCACGATCGTCCCCGCCGGTACCGTGACGCTGGCGGTGCCCGGGTTCGTGACCGTCAGCGAAACCTTCGCCGGCCCGGTGGTGACCGTCGTCTTGCCGGTCGTCCGCACCGCGAATGTCAGCGTGCGCTTCGCCGTTACTTCCCGCGCCGGCACTTCCAGGGTCTCGAGGTCTGCCTCCTCACGGTCCCTCGATGCCGCAATCACCACACTCGCGGACAGCGTTTCGGTCGGCGGGTAGGCGTCTACGTGTCCCGAAGGCGCAACCGTCAGCAGCGCTCCACCAAAGACGACCGCGACCCCCAGGATCACCGCGAGCTGGAGGTAGCGGCCGACCGAGGGCAGCACGAGCGAGCGCCTTCCCAGGCGGAAGACGCGGTGCCCCCCGGACTCCCAGCGGACGTGCTCCGGCCGCCGCGCGACGGGGATGCCTGCCTGCCGGGCCCGGGCGGCGAGGTTGACGTTCGTCGTCGCGATCGCCACCACCCGGCCGCTGTCCTCCGCGTGACGGCGCAGGCGGCGAATCCCGAGCTCGGTGCTGAGCTGCCGGTTCCCCTGGGGCGCGTGGATGACCACCGCATACGTCGGCGCCCCGTCGACCCGGCCGCATACAGCGGCCACGTCCTCATGCCGATCCACGTGGACGACGCTGGCGAGCCCGGAAACGTCGTCGGCTTCGCCGGGCGGAAATTCGTCTTCAGGGGATTCCTGATCGTCCGGCATGCTGCTCTCCCGGGTGGGCGGTTACCCGTCGCCCAGCGCCGCCCGGGCCAATGCCCAGGCAGCCTGGAGCGCCGCATCAAGTTGTGCCGGATCCTTGGCCCCGGCCTGGGCGACATCGGGACGGCCACCACCGCCACCTCCGGCAACCTTCGCGATCTCCCGCACAAGGTTCCCGGCGTGGACCCCGCGGGCCACGGCATCGGGCGTGGCGGCAGCGATGAAGGCCGGCCGCCCTTCGATTTCTGCCCCCAGGATCACCAGCGACGGCTGCAGCTTCGTTCGCACCCGGTCGGCGACTTCGCGCAGGGCTTCGTTGGAGAGCGCCTGCACCTTCGCCACGACCAGGAAGGCGTCGCCCACCTTCGTCGCGCCCTCGATCAATGCGTCAGCGACGCCCGCGCCCTGGATTCGCTGGAGTTGCTCGGACTGCTTGCGCAGACGTTCAAGCTCGGCCTGCAGCGAATCGAGCCGCTCCTCGATCTCGGCCGGGCTCGTGCTCAGCCGTTCCGCCACCCGAAGCAGGCGTTCCTGCTGTTCGAGGATGTGGGCCTCGGCGGCGCGCCCCGTCAGCGCCTCGATCCGCCGCGTGCCCGCTGCCACCGCCGATTCGCGAAGCACATATACAAACCCGATCTCCCCGGTGCGGTGGACGTGCGTCCCGCCGCAGAGTTCGGCGCTGAAGGTGTCGCCGTCGTCGCGAATCTCCACGACCCGGACTTCGTTCCCATACTTGTCCCCGAAAAATGCCAGCGCCCCACCGGCCACCGCCTGCCGGTAGCTCGTGGATCGCCATGCGACTTCGAGGTCACGCCGAACCTTCTCGTTCGCCAGTTGCTGGACTTCGACCAGCGCCTCGCGAGGCGTCTGCTCCAGGTGCGTGAAGTCGAAGCGCAGACGGTCTGGCGTCACCAGCGACCCCTGCTGGCGGACATGCTGCCCGAGGATGCTCCGCAGCGCCGAATGCAAGAGGTGCGTGCCCGTGTGGTTGCGGGTCGCGCCAGCACGGTGGGCAAGGTCGACAGTCGCCTCGGCGGTCGATGCCACGCGGATCTCCCCCTCCGTCACGTGCCCCCGGTGGACGACTGCGCCGCCGGTTGCCTGTGTGTCCTCTACCCTGAAGACGCCGGAGGGCGTCCGAATGTTCCCGCAGTCGCCAATTTGCCCGCCGCCCTCCGGATAGAAGGGCGTCACCGAGAGCACGACTTCGCACGATTCCCCTGCGAGGGCGCTGTCCACCAGCCCCCCGGCCTTGAGCACGGCCACCACGTGGGCGTCGGCTTCCGTGTGGGAATAGCCCACGAAGTCGCTGTGTTCGTCGCCGAGCGACTGGAGCGCGGGAGACACTTCCCCCTTGAAGAACTTTCCCTGCTGGCGGGCACGGCTCCGTTGGGCTTCCATCGCCGCCTCGAACCCGGCGTCGTCCAGGCTGAAGCCGCCCGCTGCGGCGATCTCGCGCGTCAGTTCGTGCGGCATCCCAAAGGTGTCATAGAGGAGGAAGGACTCGTCCCCGGGGACCACCGTCGCGTCCGTTTCGCGCAGCCTCCCAAGCAGCGACTCCAGGCGGTGCGACCCGGCAGCGAGCGTCCGCAGGAACCGCTCCTCCTCTGCGATCAGCGCCCGCTCGATGAAGGCGCGGTTCTCTTCCAGGTGCGGGTAGCCAACCTTTAGCTTCTGGATTGCTGCCTCCGCCAGGCGCGCGGTGAACAGTTCGCCCACGCCCACGGTCCGGGCGAGGTACACCGCCCGGCGGATGACCCGGCGGAGCACGTAGCCTCGCCCTTCGTTGCTCGGGACCACGCCGTCCCCGATGAGCAGCGTCGCCGCCCGGCAGTGTTCCGACATCGCCCGGATGGCCGTCGCCTGCTCCGGCGTGGCGCGGCCGCCCAGGTAGTCGACCCCGACCACTGCGGCCGCTGCCTCCAGGATGGGCAGGAAGATGTCGGTCTCGAACACCGACTGCTTCCCCTGGAGCACCGCCGCGACCCGCTCGAGCCCGCACCCCGTGTCGATGTTCTGGGCCGGCAGGGGTTCGCGGTGTCCGTCAGGGTGCTGGTAGTACTGCATGAACACGAGGTTCCAGATCTCGAGGAAACGCTCGTCGTCGTACGCCACCCGGATCCCGGCGGTGCCCCGCTCCGGGTAGCGGTCGTAGTAGATCTCGCTGTCCGGGCCGCAGGGGCCGCTCCCACCCGCCGGAAAACTGAACCAGTAGTTCTTCTCTTCGTCACAACGGTGGATGTGGTCGTCCGGCACGCCCTGTTCGCGCCAGAAGCCGTAAGACTCGTCGTCGTCGAGGTAGATGGTCATGTGCAGACGGTCGCCGGGGATCCCGTAGACCTTCGTCAGCAGTTCCCATGCCATCGCGATCGCTTCCCGCTTGAAGTAGTCCCCGAAGCTGAAGTTGCCCAGCATCTCGAACGCGGTCAGATGGCTAAGGTCGCCCACCTCTTCGATGTCGGTCGTCCGAAAGCAACGCTGGACGGTCGTCGCCCGCTTGCCGGGGGGCGGCAGTTCGCCCATGAACTGGGGCTTGAACTGCTGCATGCCCGCCGAAGTGAAGAGCGACGTCGGGTCGCCGATTGGGACCAGCGGCCAGCCGGGCAGGAGCACGTGGCCCCGTTGCTGGAAGAACTGGATGAAGGCTTCGCGGATTTCGTCGGAGGTGCGTGGAGGGTTCGGCATGGTGGTGGCAGCAATGCTATCGCACCCGTGGGGAGGCGTGTCGAGAGTGCGCCGCCTTGACACCCTTCCCCGCCGCGTCCCAAGATCATGACCGGACGCGCTACCCGCGTCCCCTATGTGTACTGACCTCGAACCTCCCAGTAGCCGCCCAGCCGACTTTCGACACCAGGACGCCGTCTGTTTGAGCGCGCCTGTGGCCCTGCCGTGAGCGACGCAACGCTTGGCGTTGTAGTCCTTGCCGCCGGCAAGGGGACGCGGATGCGCTCGGCGCTCCCGAAGGTGCTCCACGCCGTCTGCGGGAAACCCATGGCCGCCCACATCCTCGATGCGGCCCGCGCGCTCTCACCGGCGAAGGTCGTGGTCGTCGCCGGCTACGAAAGCGCGAAAGTGCGTGAAGCCCTCGCCGCCGCAGACGTCACCTTCGTCGAACAAACCGAACTCCTCGGCACCGCCGACGCCGTCGCCCGCTGCGAAGCCGCCCTCGCCGGCTGCGAACGCATCCTCGTCGTCAACGGCGACACGCCCATGATCACCGCCGAACTCCTGCGCGAAGTGGCCACCGCCTCGCCCGCCAGCCCGCTTGTTTTCGTGACCTGCAACGTCCCCAGTGCCGGCCAACTCGGGCGCGTCACCCGCGACCCCGCCGGCAACGTCACCGGGGTCGTCGAAGCCGCCGACTGGACCGGCCCCAACGGCGCCGCCGAGATCAACGCCGGCCAATACCGTTTCGATGCCGCCTGGCTCTGGTCCCGCCTTCCCAAGATCCCCGCCAGCCCGAAGGGGGAGTACTACCTGACCCACCTGATCGCCATGGCCCGCGCGGAGGGAGCGGCCATCGCCACCGTGGCCGCCAGCCCGGAAGAGGCACTCGGCGTGGATGACCGCGTCCGCCTCTCGGAGGCCGAAACGGCCATGCGCCGGCGCATCCTCGCCCGCCACATGGAAGCGGGCGTCACCATCATCGACCCGGCGACAACCTACATCGACGCCGATGTCCGCCTCGCCGAAGACGTCACGGTCCTCGCGAACTGCTACCTCTACGGCGCCACCGCGGTCAGCACCGGCACCGTCATCGGCCCCGGGACCACGCTCCGAAACGCGAAGGTCGGCGGCGATTGCCGGGTCCAGCATTCCGTCGTCGAAGAATCCACCCTCGACGCCCGCGTCTCCGTCGGCCCCTACGCCCACGTCCGCGGCAACTCCACCATCGGCGAAGACTGTGTCCTCGGGAACTACGCGGAGGTGAACCGCTCCCGGCTGGGCGCCCGCGTCAAGATGCACCACTTCAGCTACCTCGGCGATGCCGAAGTCGGCGCCGACGCAAACATCGCCGCCGGCGTCATCACCAACAACTACGACGGCGTCCACAAGCACCGCACCGTCATCGGCGAACGCGCTTTCGTCGGCTGCGACACCATGCTCGTCGCCCCGGTGACGGTCGGCGACGACGCAGCGACAGGCTCCGGTTCGGTCGTCACGAAGGACGTCCCCCCGGGGATGCAGGTCGTCGGGGTCCCCGCGCGGGTCATCGGCCCCGTCAAACGGCCAAAGGAATGAACGTGGAAACCGCCATCGCCATGGTCGGCATCGTCGTCGCGACGCTCGTGATGGCCGCCGCCGCCGCGGCCGAAACCGCCCTCGAACGCGCCAACGACGTCCGCATCCAGGCCCTCGCCGCCCGCGGGGACGCCCGCGCCCGCAGCATCGCCGGGACCGTCGAACAGCCACGTGAATTCCTCGGCCCGCTGACCACCGCGCGCGTCCTCGCATCGGCCCTCATCGTCTCGCTCTTCGCCTACCTCGGAGTCCGGTCCTACGGAGCCTTCCAGGGCGCGGTCCTGATGGGTCTCGCCGGCGGGGTGTACGTCGCTGCGGTCCAGATGACCGTCGGCCTCCTCGCGGCACGGCGGCCCGAGTTCACTGCCATCCGACTCAGCCGTGAAGTCCGGCTGGCCCGGTTCGTCTTCGGGGCTCCCGCCTGGGTGCTCTCACTCCCATCGAAGATCATCGCCCGGTCGTTCCAGGCCGTCACCCCCCGCGACGACACCGACATCCTTTCCCTGGTCGAACGCGAAGAAGCCGCTGGCGGCGTCGAAGAGCAGGAACGCCGCATGATCCGCGGCGTCATCGCCCTCGAAGACAAGACCGCCCGCGAGATCATGGTCCCCCGCATCGACATCGCCGCCGCCGAAGTCAGCGACAGCATCGACGCCGTCGCCGCGATCGTGAACGAACGCGGCTTCAGCCGCGTTCCCGTCTACCGCGAGACCATCGACGACATCGTCGGCGTGGTCTACGCGAAGGACCTCCTCCGCGCGGTTACCAACGGCGGCCGCGAACGCAAACTCGCCGACCTCCTCCGCCAGCCCGAGTTCGTCGTCGAATCCAAGCGTCTCGACGAACTGCTCACCGAAATGCGCGCCAGGCGCATCCACATGGGCATCGTCGTCGACGAATACGGCGGCACCGCCGGCCTCGTCACCATCGAAGACCTGCTCGAAGAGATCGTCGGCGAGATCGAGGACGAATACGACGTCGCCGGGCCCACCATGGAGAAGATTTCGGAGGACGAGGTCGTGCTTGACGCGAGCACCACCACGGACGTCCTCAGAGACCTCTTCCAGTACGAAGTCGATTCCGAAGACTTCGATACCGTCGGCGGCTTCCTCATCCACGAACTCGGCCGGCTGCCCGCCGTGGGCGATGAAGTCCAGGTCGATGGGCTCAGGCTCCGCGTCCTCAGCATGTCCGGCCGCCGCGTCCGCCGCGTCCGCGTCACCCGCGGGCGCAAGGAAGAGCCCCAAGGCGCCACCCGCTAGATCTGCCAGCCACCAGACGCGAAAAGGCCCGCCTTGTGAGCGGGCCTTTGTCGTCGTGAGAGGGGGCGCCGGGGCGGGGATGGGGCTCCCGCCCCGGCTGGCTGGATTAGACCGTTGCTTTCTCGGCCTTTTCGGCCTTCTTGGCAGCAGCCTTCGGCGTCGCGGCAGCGGTGAAGCGCTCCACGTTGCGACGCATCACGTCGGCCATCGGGTTCGCGGTCGCCCACTTCCTGGCGACTTCGACGGCGGCCTTCGTGGTCTCCTGGTTCGCGGCGACCAGCTTCTGGACGGTCTCGCGGGTCTCGGTGGTGGCGCCGACGGCTTCCTGGTAGGCAGCCTGGGTGAAAGCGAGGGCGCGGCCCTGGGCGGCGGTCGTCGCTTCCAGGACGGCAGTGTAGAACTGGCCGAGGTCGGTCGGCTCCCCGGCAAGCTTCTTGCCGAGTTCAAGCGCGTCGCGCTGGCCCTTGGCCACGTCGCTGACGAGCTGCTGGGTGACCTTCAGGCCACGTTCGTTCGACTTCGCGATCGCATCCACGAGGATGTCGTAGCTGGCGATCAGGGCGTCGTAGTACTTCTGGACCGTTTCGTTTGCGGGCATTGGGAGGGGGTTCCTTTCGGGTTCTGCGGCAGTGGCGCCGTCGATAGATGCAGAATACACATAGCTGCGAAGATCTGTCAACACCGTGCACATGTCCTGATTTTGCATCTTGCAGGACTTCGCCCTTACCTGCATACTGCATGTAGCATCCAGGAGCGCAACCCCATGCCCGACGACCCCAACCCCCCGACCCAGCCCGACATGAAGCCCCGGCTGCACGGCGAGCTCCTCTCCACGAGTCTCCTCGCCTTCCTCAAGAACTGGAATGCCTACGGCTACCAGCTCAGTCAGCGCCTCGCCCAGGCCGGCATGCCCGAATCCGACAGCGGCACTGTCTATCGTACCCTCCGCCAGCTCGAAAAGACCGGCATGGTCTCGTCCTGCTGGGACACCTCCGAGAGCGGGCCGGCCCGCCGGATGTACAGCCTCACGAAAGCCGGCGATCTCTTCCTCTCCGGCTGGATCGAAGTCCTCCAGAACTACCAGGCCGTCCTCCAGAAGGCCCTCGGCGACTTCGCCCCTACCGCGGGCGTCGACGACGAGCCCGCCCCCGGCGACGCCGCTCCCCAAACTTAGGCTCCCCGAGGTACCCGTCATGCCCGAACAGACTCCAACTCCCCCCGATCCCCTCGCCATGTGGCGCGACTGGGTGGGCAACTCCGAGCGCCAGTGGAACTCCTTCCTCAACGACATGATGTCGACGGACGAGTTCAGCAAGTCCATGGGCCGCTTCATGGACCTCTACCTCAACATGCAGAAGCAGCTGAACGAGTCGATGGGCCGCTACCTCAACGTCCTGAACCTGCCCACTCGCTCCGATGTCTTCAGCCTCGGTGACCGCCTCTCGATGATCGAAGAGCGCCTTGCCGGCATCGACGCCCGGCTCGCCGCCATCGTCCCCGCCGGACGCGCCGCCGCTGCCTCGACGGCGCCATCCCCGGCCGCCGCGGTCCCCCGCCCCCCGCGCACAAAGAAGCCGCCCCAGGCCGCCCGGTAGCCCTCGCCCCCACCCGGGGCCCCTTCACCGCCGGTCTCGTTCGGCGGTCTTTACGTCTGTCATCAGCCCGTAACAGGAGTCGTGCAAGATCATGACAATCAGCGCCCCCGAGCGCCCGGCCGCTGTACAGTATTCACGGCCGTCAGGAGGTTTGGATCACATGGCAAGCGCCGCACCGCAGACCGAGCTTGAAGTCGAAAGCCGCGTCCGCCAAGAAGTCGAGCGGACGATCCAGCGGAGCATCAAGGGGCTCGAATACATCTCCACCGGCGACCCCGCCGTCGGCCTCACGCCCAAGGACGTCATCTACCAGAAGGGCACCCTCAAGCTCTACCACTACCGCCCCATGGCCGACGAGGTCTACCGGGTCCCCGTCATGCTCGTCATGTCCCTCGTCAGCAAGCCCTACATCCTCGACCTGACCCCCGGCCAGAGTCTCGTCGAGTTCCTCCTCAAGCGCGGCTTCGATGTTTACATGATCGACTGGGGCATCCCCCGGGCCGAAGACAAACGCCTCCGCTTCGAAGACTACGTCCTCGACTTCATCCCCGACTGCGCCGCCCGCGTCCTCGAAGATAGCGGCGAAGACGAACTTTCCATCGTCGGCTATTGCATGGGCGGCCTGCTTTCCAGCATCTACGCCGCCCTCACCCCCGACGGCCCCCTCAAGAACCTCGCCTGCTTCACGACCCCGGTGAACATGGACGGCATGAAGCTCATGAAGCAGTGGTGCGATCGCCGGTACTTCGATGTCGACCGCATCGTCGACACCCTCGGCAACGTCCCCCCGGAGCTCATGTTCGCCTCCTTCGACATGCTCCGCCCCGTCGGCCGCTTCGCCGGGACCGTCCGCCTCTGGGACAACATGTGGAACGACGAGTTCGTGAAGTCCTATCGTATCTTCGACCGCTGGGCCACCGACCAGATCCCCTTCCCCGGCGAATGCTTCCGCCAGAACACCAAGGACTTGATGTGGGAGAACAAGCTCTACAAGGGCACCTGGGAACTCGCCGGCCAGAAGGTCGACCTTTCGAAGATCACCGTCCCCTTCCTCCACGTCGTCGCCGAACACGACCACATCGTCCCCTATGAAGCGGCGAAGGAACTGGTCAACATGGTCGGCAGCGAAGACAAGCGCGAAGTGATGCTCAAGGGCGGCCACGTCAGCCTGGTCGCCGGCGGCAACGCCATCTTCCGCCTCTGGCCCCAACTCGATACCTGGCTCGCGGAGCGTTCTGTATGATGACCGAAGGCATGCGTACCTACCCCGAAACCGTCCGCGTCGGCAACGAAGAAGTCACCCTCCGTCTCATGGGCGACGGAGACCGGGCAGACATGCTCGCCTTCGCCCGCGCCCTCCCCGAACACGACCTCCTCTTCCTCCGCCGGGACATCACCCAGGAATCCGCCGTGGACGCATGGCTGCGCGACATCGCCGAGGGCACGATCACGACCGTCCTCGCCGAACAGCGCGGCGAAATCACCGGCTACGGCACCATCCACAAGAACGAACTCCGTTGGTCCCAGCACGTCGCTGAACTCCGCGTCATGGTCGCCGAGTCCATGCGCGGCAAGGGCCTCGGGCGCGTCCTCACCCAGGAAGCCTTCGCCATTGCCCTCTCCCAGGGCATCGAAAAGATGATGGCCCAGATGACCCTCGACCAGAAGGGCGCCATCGCCGCCTTCGAAGGCATCGGTTTCCGGCCCGAAGCCCTCCTCCGCGACCAGGTCAAGGACCGCGACGGCGCCAAGCACGACCTCCTCGTCCTCAGCCACGAAGTGGCGAAGTTCGAAGCGCAGTTGACCGCCTACGGGGTCGCCGACGCCTTCGGCCGCTAACCGCCGGCGGGCCGTTCCTCAGCCCGGGACGCGCTCCGCCAGCACCACCGTCCGGAGGGGGTATTCCCCTTCGTTCGCCGGGCCGCTGCAGGTCATCAAGGTGATGCTCTCCGTGCCCTCGCGCCCTTGCAGCAGCGCTCCCATGTCGATCGTCGCCAGGGCGTAATCCACCACTGAAGTCACCCTGTACCGGTGGGTCGAGCCGTCGCCAAGGGTCACAACCACCTCGTCCCCGGGTTTGCTCGCCGAAAGCCGGAAGAACACGCCGGGCACGCCGAGGTACTCGTAATGCGCCGCGAAGAACGTGGCCGATCCCGTCCCGGGCAGGTCCGCGTAGGCAGGGTGCCAGCCGATCGTGGAGTTGTCCTGGGGGACGTCGAGGCGGCCAAATCGGTCCACTCCAAAGGTGGCAACCGGCCCCTCTTCCCCAAGCGCCGGGAGCGACAGTTTCACGATCTCCGGGCCATCCAGCGGCGGCGGCGGCACGGGCTCGCGTTCGTCCTTCCCGTAGCGGGCAATCGCCTGGTCGCTCTCGGCGATGAAGTGGTCGTCGACCGCGGAGGGCAGCCCGGTCACCGGGTCGCGCCCAATGTAGCGCAGCCGGGCGGCCAATCCCGCAGCCGGCGACGCCTCGGCGCGAGCCTGCCCCGGGAGGGTGCCGGCAGACAGCGCGCTGGCGACAGCCAGGCCCAGGGAGACCAGCAGCAGGGCTGCGGCGATTCGCTTCACCCCTCCAGTGTAGCTCCTCCGGAAAGGAAGTGTGATGGTGATTACAGTCTGCGGGTTGACTCGTTAACCTTTCTTGTGCCACACTCGTTAGTACCAACACAGGAACGCGCAGGAAGGAGACTCCCCATGGACCGCACGAATGGCATCTCCGCATCCGTTCGCGGACGCGCTCCACAGTAGATTCCCCGCTCAGCCGAGCGGTGTCTGTGACGCCGTACCGCAAGAGCCGGTACGGCGTTTTTGTTTACCTCGATACCGGCGCATACCCGCCCGCTTCCCGTCGAACCCGTAAGGATCAGGCATGCGGCGGAGTGTGTGCCCGTGATATTGATGGACGTGGTGCGACGGCAACACGCATTGTTCACACGGCCCTGGCATGGTGTTTCTGCAGAACACCAGCGCCGCCAGATAGACGCATTTCCGTCACCTCCGTCTCACCGCTGGTGCGACAGGTGTTCAAGCAGCGAAAGGAGACTTCATTGCTGCGACTCCATATCCTCGCCCTCTCCGAACTGGCGAAGCTCCACGACCACCGCATGGCGGTCACCACCTCCCCGGCGGCCCTCCGTGAAGCCGAACTCCGGCGCCACCTCGCCGACCTCCGGCGCGAACCCCGCAAGGCCGTGTCCACCGGCGCCACCGAAGCCGGGCTCTTCGCCCGCCTGCGGCTCGTCATCGGCCGCGACCAGGCCAGCTAAGCCGTGAACGCACGGCCAGTCCCCGCGCGAGCGGGATACGCAAGAGGGCGGTCCTGACGGGCCGCCCTCTTTGTTTTTCTGCCGTCTGGACGAATCTTCGGCTCAGGCGCCGATCAGGTCCTTGAAGCGCGCGTTCAAGTTGCTGCGGAAGAACGTCGCCTTCTCCAGGTTGGAGACGTAGTCCTGCACCTGGAGCTTGCGCAGCCCCTGAAGCTTCGCCTTCCCGGCTTCCATCCGGTCCTTGCCGCCCCCCAGGAGGATGGCCAGCGGCTCCCAGACGACCGAATCGCCCCACTCCTTCACCATCCGCATCTCGGCCTTGGCAAGGTAGAGGTTCTGCTCGTCGCGGCGGTCGGGCAGCTTCCAGAGGAAGTGCTTCATCCGCTCGATCTGGTAGTCCATGATTCGCTGGCGGTCCCGCGCGCAGAGCGCGTACATGTCCCGCTCGAGCTGGTTTTGGGCGATCTTGTCCCCGTTCTTGAACAGCGTCAGGAGCATGCTGTCCTGCACGAACATCGTCGCCAGCACCTCGGGGAAGGTCCGGCCCTCTTGCAGCACCCGGTTGTAATCCGTCGGCGCCTGCAGCCCAAGACCGCCGCCGTTCGAAAGCGCCCGCTTCCGGAACGCCTCCGCGTGACGCGCCACATCGTAGATCACCGTCGAAAGGAACAGCTTTAGCTCGAGGTACCCGTAGCTGATCTCCGGGAGCCAGCCGCTCAGCAGCGCACCCTGGTAGTACGCGCGTTCGCTCTGCTCCGTCATCAGCTGGCAGACTGCCTTCTCGATGTCGTCCGGCAGCGGTTCCAGGCTGTTCCAGCGCAGGTCCGTGGAAGACACCCAGCGGTCGCGGATCGCGACCTCGTAGAGCGGCACGCAGCAGTCCGCCCAGATCAGGGCCTTGTCGTAGATCGTGTAGCCCATGTCTTCGACCGTCGACGTGGGGAACGACCCGCGCGCAATCTCCGAACGGTTGTACCAGACGTCCGGGATGTCCCCGTAGGTGCCGATGTTGAGGTCGCCGATCGTCAGGCCCATCTCCGGGTCGCTCGGCCGCGCCTTGATGCCCCATTCCGTCGGCACCTTCATCCACCAGAAGTCGGGCCGGGCGATGGACCCGCCGCCGGCGAGAAACTGCTTCGCCGTAGCCCCATCCACGTTCCCCCGCAGCGCCTGCCAGACTTCGGCAAGCGAATGCCCCTTCTCCAGGGCAAGTTCGATAAGGCCGTCTTCCCACGCCAGTTCCCGCGCACGGTCGCGCGCCTCCTGGGGGATTTCGATGTTCGCGGCCGCATCCCGGGCCGCCTGCGCAGCGGCGAGTGCTTCACTCGTGGACATGGGTCAACCTCCTTGGCGAGGACACTGAGAAAAGGCCCCTCCGATGATGAAGGGGCCTTCCATTCTGTAAACCGGCCCTAGACCGCGTCGACGAACTGGGCCATGAGCGGCCCGAACCGGTTCCGGCGGTTCAGGCCGGCAACGTCGAGACGATGGGCGTATTCGTTGATCTGCCGCTTCCGCAGCAGGAGGAACTTCTGGACGCCCTCGTCGAACTTCTCGACGCCGCCGCCGAGGAGAATGCAGAGCGATTCGAACACGGGCGGGAAGGTCACATCGCCCGAACCGCCGCCGGAAGCGTCGCCTTCGGCCTTGTCCAGGTAATGGTGGATCTCCTCTGCGCGGCCCGGGTCGGTGTCGAGCACGTACTTCAGGTGCATCACCCCGAAGGCCAGGTGGCGCGATTCGTCCTGCGCGCTCATCCGGAAGACCTTCTTGTCCGCCTCCGTCTGGCCGATCAGTTCGCCCATCCGGAACATCGACTGGACGAAGCCTTCCGCCTGGACGTGCATCAGGACCGACATCTCGGTGAAGTCGCGTGCCTCCAGGAGCGTGCGAAGGCCGAGGCCCGCGCCCTGCGCAAGCAGCCCGCCACCGTTGTAGAGCGCGCGCTTGCGGAACACGTCGGTGTGGCGCGCCTCATCCATGATCTGCGACATGAGGAAGAGCCCGGCTTCGAAGTCCTGGGCGCTGATGAACGGGAGCCACTGCCCGGGAACGTCGCCCGCGATGAACTCCACTTCCGTCAGCATCGTGCAGAGCTGGCACATGGCCCGCTCAATCTCGTCGGGCAGGGGCTGGAGCGTGTCCCAGGGGATGTCGCGGGCCGAGGCCCACTGCCGCTGGGTCGCCTCTTCATAAAGCATGATGCAGTTTTCCGACCACACGTCGGACTTCGACATGTAGTTCGGGCCGAAACGGTGGGCGCCCGGCCGGGCAACCGCGCCGCGCATGCGATAGGTCATATCGCCGCCGCCGCGGGCCGCGTCAGAATAGCGGCCAGCGTTGATTTCTTTCAGCGTGAGGCCCTTCTTACCGGGCGTCGCCGTCGCGGGTTCGTCGTAAAGGTTCAACCAAGAAAGGTCGAGCCCGGGCTCGATCGTGGAATTCGCAGCCATGACACAGTCCTCCTCTTTAGTGGGCGCCCTCATACTAGCGGCCCCGCCAGCGCTTGGGAAGACGTAGTTCTACCGAAGGGTAAACCCGTAGCCGGCCCGCCCACGACGCCGTTTCCGCAACCGCCACCCTATTTCCACCCCGTCCACCTGTCGAATACCGCGATCAGTGGAGGTTGCGAAGCCCGTGTTCGACAAGATTGATGATGCCTGTCCCTTCGAAGCCCGTTTCCGGGCCAGCGTCTGCCAGCAGTGTTGCGACGCATCTGCCTCGGTCGCGCCCTGTGTAAAGGCCTGGCTCCGGGCCGAAACCGGCATGGCAGCCGCCCCCACGGCCCCCGTGATGCTGATCCCATCATCCACCCGCGGCCTGCGCCGCGCCGCCTGATCGTGGTCATTGGCCTGGCGCGGGCGAACGTGGCACCATGCGTCCATGCCCAAGCAGGTCTCCAACGTCGCCAGTGACGATTATCTGACTGCCATCTACCGCCTCCGCTACGACGAAGGCCAGGATGCCATCGCCGTCCGCCTCGCCGACAAGCTGGGGATCACGCCCCCTTCCGTCGCCGGCATGCTCAAACGCCTCCAACGCGACGGCCTTGTCCGCCTCGACACCAAGAAGGTCATCCACCTGACCTCCGAGGGGCTCACCCGCGCCCAGCAGATGGTCCGCCGCCACCGTCTCGCCGAATGCCTCCTTACCAACATGCTCCACCTCCCCTGGTGGCGCGCCTACGAAGAGGCTCACCTCCTCGAACACGGCATCTCCGATATCACCGAGTCCCACCTCTTCGAGACGCTCTCCCGGCCGGCCCGCAGCCCCTTCGGCTATCCCATCCCCGCCGGCGACTCCCGGCCCCCGGAACTCTCCATGGTCACCCTCGCCGACATCCCCGAAGGCTCATCCGTGGCCGTCGACCGCGTCTTCGAAGAAGACGAACAGCTTCTCCGGTTCTTCGATGAAGAGGGCATCCGCCCCGGCGCACCTGTCACCCTCGAAGCCGTGGCCCCATACCGCGGCACCGTCACCGCCACCATCGCCGGCCGCACCGTGGTCATGGGCACACAGGTCGCCCGCCGCATCTGGGTAGCCCCGCCCGCCTGAGATCCCCAACTGGCACTCCGGAAGATCCCCGCCGTGCCGACAATCAAGGGGATGGATTTCGCGACGACGGCTCAACGCCCTCGCCAGGGTGTGCTCGTGGTGGAGGACGACCCCACCCTCGGGGCGCTTATCCGCGCCGTGCTCAGGCCCGACGCGGGTTACGTCCGGCTCGAACGCACCGGCGCCGCCGCCCTCGATGCACTCCGCGAAGAAACCTTCGAATCCATCGCCTGCGACATCAGCCTGCCCGATATGTCGGGGCTCGAGGTCATCACCCGTGCCCGGGCCCTCGCCCCCGCCACCGGCATCGTCGCCATCACCGGCTTCGTGGATGTCGACGTCGCCGTCAAGTCGATGAAAGCCGGCGCCGATGACTTCCTCGGCAAGCCCTTCGACCCCGGCATCCTCTGGCACGTCCTCAATAAGTCCGTCGACAACCGCCGCCAACGCGTCGAAGCGGAACGGGCCGAGGCCTACCGCAAGCTCGCCTACACCGACGCGCTCACCGGCTGCCCCAATCGCCGCTACATCGACGAGTTCCTCGAATCCGCCACCGCCCGCGCCCGCGAGGACGGCTCCCCCCTCGTCGCGGCCTTCCTTGACATCGACAACTTCAAGCTCCTCAACGACTACGTCGGCCACGAAGAAGGCGACCGAGTCCTCACCCGCGTCGCCCGCGCCCTCGAAGCCACGCTCCAGCCGCCCGTCGCCTTCGCCCGCTTCGGCGGTGACGAATTCGTCGCCGTCTTCCCCGGGGCCGAACTCCACGAAGCGCAGCGCACCATCGACCGCCTCCGCCAGGCCGTGTCCCATATCGAAGCCGTCAACGGCTCCCGTACCGCCCTGCCGATCCGGGTCAGTTGTGGGCTGGCAGTCTACCGCGGCGTGGAATCCCCGCGCAGCCTGATCGCCTACGCCGAAGACCAGATGCACCTGGACAAGTCCGCATCGCCGGCCCTGCCCGGCGACACCGCCCATTCCCACAGCTCTCCGACGCTCATGGCCAACGTCACCAACCTCAAAGCCCTCCGCAGCCTGGTCAAGGCGATCGACCGCCGTGACAGCTACACCCGCTTCCATAGCGACCACGCCACCCACCTCGCCCTCCGGCTCGCCCGCGAAGTCGACCTTCCCGACGACGAGGTCTCCGCCATCACCCTCGGCGGGCCAATTCACGACCTCGGCAAGATCGTCGTCCCCGACGAAATCCTCCGGAAGCCCGGCCCGCTCACCCTCGAGGAGCGACGCCACATGGAGGAACACCCCGTCATGGGCGCCGCCATCACCGCCGCCGTCATCGACTACGACACCGTCGTCAACCTTGTCCGCCACCACCACGAGCGCTTTGACGGCGAAGGCTACCCCGGCCGCCTGAAGTCCACGGAAATCTCCCTGCCCACCAGGATCTTCACCCTCGCCGACGCCTTCAGCGCCATGACCACCGATCGCCCCTACCGCAAGGGCCTCACCCTCGAAATGGCCATCGACCAGATCGAACGCGGCGCCGGTACCCAGTTCGACCCTGACCTCGCCGCCCGCTTCGTTGACGTCCTCGTGGCCGAATACCAGCGGCAAGAACGGCAGGCGGCATGAGGACCGAGGCCTACCGCGTCTTTGAAATCGTCGCCTGGCCGGCCGCCGTAGCCGCCGCGCTCCAGGTCATCCTCCTGCTCGCCACCACCTCCACCGGCGGGCTGGCCGAGGCGCTCCTCGTTGCCAGCTGCGCCACCGGCACCATCACCGCCTGCCGCCTCCGCCGTGCCGCCCTCGACGCAGCCCAACAGCACCACCCAGTCAGCCGCGCCGCCTGACCAGTCCGGGACTCGTAGCGGCGCGCCTCCCTGCTCCACCCGCTACGATGATCGGGATGGATCTCCCCGCGAAGCGTGCTGCCCTCCACGATGCCCTCCACGCCATGGGCCGCGTCGTCGTCGCCTACAGCGGCGGAGTCGACTCCACCTTCCTCGCCGCCGCCGCCTTCGAAGCCCTCGGCGACCGTGCCACCGCCATCACTGGCGTCTCCCCCTCGGTCGCCCCTTCCGAACGCGAAGAAGCCGCCGCCCTCGCTACCCGGATCGGCATCCGCCACGAATGGGTCGAGACCCACGAAATGGACAATCCCGACTACGTCGCCAACAGCGAACGCCGCTGCTTCCACTGCAAGGACGAGCTCTATTCCGTCCTCGGCGCCATCGCGGCCGCTGCCGGCGGCGCCGCCGTGGTCGACGGCACCAACGCCGATGACGCCGCCGACTGGCGACCCGGCCGCGAAGCCGCCCGCATCCATGGCGTCCGCAGCCCTCTCCTCGACCTCGGGTTCACCAAGGACGAGATTCGCGCAGCCTCACGCGAACTTGGCCTCCCCACCTGGGACAAGCCCGCGATGGCCTGTCTCGCCAGCCGCATCCCCCACGGCACCCCGGTGACTGTCGAAGCGCTCGACCAGGTCGGCGCGGCCGAAGCTGCTCTCCGCTCGCTCGGGTTCCGCCAGGTCCGCGTCCGCCACCACGGCGACGTCGCCCGCATCGAAACCGACGCCGCGGGCATGGCCCTCGCCTTCGCCGAAGGGAACCGCGAGAAGATCGTTTCCCGCCTCCAGAACCTCGGCTTCCGCCACGTCGCCCTGGACCTGGCCGGCTACCGGCAGGGCAGCCTCAACCCTGCGACGCCGCCTCAAGCATAGCTTCGGCCGAACCAGCGTCGTCCTCCCCCGGTTCGCCCGGCGCCGACTGCACAGGCTTCGGCCCCACCGTCACCACGTCCGCGATCAGGTTGCCCGTCGCCTTCTCGATCCGCCCCCTGACCTCCACCTGGTGGCCGACCACGGTCTCGCCGCGCAGGAAGCCCTCCAGCGTCAGCCCGCTCCTCCCGAGGAGGATGCGGGTGTCGCCGCGAATCACGACGGTCACGGGCCCACGGTCGGTCCGCAGTTGAAGGACGTTGCCCTGTCGCGACGCAACGATGCCGGTTACGGGCTTCAGCGCGCCGCCGCCAACCGGGGTCTCCGCGGTAGCCGGGCGGACCACGAACACGCCCCGCGGTGCGCCCGTCTCCCGCGCGATCTCGACCCGCGCCCCCAGCGCCGTCCCCAGCTTCTCCAGCAACTCCGCGGCCGAACCGGCGTCCATCTTCACGATGTAGCGGTTGCCATCCCCCCCGTCCACGAGCACCACGCCGTGCGTCCCATCCTTCGAAATCGTGAACGTCACCACCTTCCCCGCGAGGTCGGCTGTCAGTTCCCGGAGCTGCTTGAACTTCACTACCTGCGGCAGCGCCACCGAGACGGCAGTCCGGACTACCGTCGAAGCTTCGATTGAGCGGTCCCGGCCCACCGTCCCGTCGACGACGACCGAATCCCCGGCCTTCAACGACGTCGGGTCGACGGAATCACCGGAAAGCGACCCGACGCTGACCACGACCGTCCCGAACTCCGATCTGAGCTCCAGCTTGCGGGACGCACCTTCGCCGCTGGTCGACGCAACGACGCCCGAGGCCTGGGCGTAGTCTCCCTCTTCGAGGACGAGGGCGTTCGCCGTCTCCACCCCCCCGAGCGACTGCGAAAAGAGCACGCCGCCAACCGCCAGCACCGTTATCGCCGCAGCAACCGCCGCCGTGCGCGCCAGGGCATTGCCGCCAAAGAGCCACACCAGCAGTCCGCTGCGCTTCACCGCGACCGGCGCCGGGTGTGCATGCGCCTTCCCCGCGGGGTTCGTTGCAACGAAGCGTTCGAAGCGTGCGCGGGCGACCGGCATCGCCGCCCGCGCCTCTTCGTGGACCGGGCCACGGCTCGCCTGGAGTTGCCGGGCGCCGGCCAGCAGCCGCTCGATTTCCTCGCGCTCGTCCGTGGTCGCATCAGCCGGGATGCGGCCGGTGGCGAGGGCGTCGGCGACAAGTTCGTCCATGCGTTCGGCGTCCAACTCAGCTCTCCCCATACCCTGAACCCACCAGCGCGCGCTGCATTGCCGCCAATGCCCGCCGTTGCAGGTTCTTCACAGCATCTTCGGAACGGTCCATCAACACCGCAGTCTCCGCGACCGATCGGTCGAGCAGGAACCGCAGAGAGAGCACCGTCTGCTGGTCTTCCGTGAGGCTGTGCATCGCAGCCTCCAGGTCGTTGCGAAGGTCCACGGCCGGCGCCGCGTCTGGCTCGGCCGGGGCGTTGAGTTCGTCGATCTCCTCCTGGTATCCCCTCCGGCCCACCTTCTTGATGTGGTCGCGGGCCAGGTTCCGGGCGATGCCGATGAGCCAGCCTGCGATTGGCACGCCCCGGTAGTCGAAACGGTCCGCCCCCCGGTAGGCCACTTCGAAGACTTGCGCGGCGATGTCCTCAGCCTCGGGCGCACCCTGGAGCCGGTAGCGCACGAACGTGTAGACAGACTGGTAGTGCGCTTCGAAGATCTCCCCCCAGGCGTCCCGATCCCGGCGGACGGCGCGGCGGGCCAATCGCTCGGCATCTTCGCGGCCAGGTTCGGCCCCATCATTCTCCTGCACCCCAACGTCGCTCACGGCGGCTTCACTCTACGTATGGCACCGGGCAGGGAAAAGGTGACGTGACAGCCCCCCGGGACGCGCGGGCGGCGCGAATCTCCGCGGCAGCGTCCACGCCGTCTCAGCGGGACGGGCGCGACTCGATGTACGCCATCGCCTTGCGGTAGGTCTCTTCCTGGATGTGGCCGGCCGACATGAGGTAGTTCGCGATCTGTTCCAGCGTCAGGATGCTGATGAGATTGATCCCCGCAGCCTTGAGCGACGCCCGACCACCCTCCTGGCGGTCGATCAGCGTCACCGCATCGCGCACCACCAGCCCCGCTTCGGTCAGGGTCGCCGCTGTCTGGAGGATGCTCCCCCCGCCCGTGATCAGGTCGTCGATCACCAGGCACGTCTGCCCGCGGACATAGATCCCCTCGATCACGTCGGCCTTGTCGGTCGAAGGCGGGTGGATGTAGATCATCGGCGTGTTCACGGCCAGCGAAAACGCCGTCGCCACGTGGAGCCCCCCGAACGGCACTCCCGCCACCAGCGAAAACGGCTGGACGTGCGGGTTCCGCATCGACATCAGCGTTTCGAGTTCTTCCCGGATGATGCGCGCGCAACGCGCCAGCGCCTTCGGGTTGCTGATCAGGCGGCGAAGGTTGATGTACATCGGCGAATGGACCGCGGTCCGGCCCAGCGTGAAATCACCGAATTCGATGGCGTCGAGCTTCCAAAGCTCCTCGGCAAGCCAGAGGTTGCCGGCCGGTTTGGTGGTCCTGGTCAAGCTGTACTCCGGGTATAGGCGAAATGACCCGCCGGGGTGCGCCAATAGTACCCCGCCTGCCCCTTAGAGCCATAACGAACCCGTGGAGCCGCCCCTACACCTGCCGCGCAACCACCGCGTCTGGCTCCCGTTCCCACTCCCGCAGCCGCGCCTCGTACTTCTCCATCCGCCCGGCCAGTTGCCCCCGCATCGCCGCCATCTGCTCCATCTTCTGGTCGATGATCGCGATCTGCGACAGCGTGACATCCCGCGCCTTCCGCAGCTTCTCTGCTTTTTCCGCGGCGTCGGCTTCGCTGTTCCACTCGGCACGGACTTGCGCCTTCACGTCCTCCGCTTCCACCATCTCCTTGATGTCGGCCAGCGAAAACCCCAGAAGATCCCGGAGTTCCTTGATCCGCTGGACCCGTTCGATGTCTTCGGCCGAATAGAGGCGGAACCCGCCCTCCATCCGCGAAGGAGGCTTCAGCAGGCCCTTTTCTTCGTAGTACCGCAGCGTCCGCTGCGTGAGCCCGAGCCGGTCGGCGGCCTCGCCGATCTGCAGGTAGCGCTCAGTTGCCGGTTTCTCGTCGTTCATGGGACAACGCTAGTCTATCAACACTAACGCGAACGTCAACGTCCAGATTGACCAGGCCCGAGAGCCTGTCTACCCGCCCTGGGGGCCTTTCCGAAGCAGCTTGTTCCATAACCCCCCGGGCCTGTGAAACTTACAGGGAGAACCCTGATCGGCGCACATAACGCGATTGTGCGGGCCCCTCCCCGGGGGTAACGTACGCCAGCGCCAGCCCCCTTTCGGGCTGGCCCACCGGTCCCGGGAGCGCCGGGAAAAGCCAACCATTTCACCCTCACACCCGCCTTCCGCGAAGCCACGCTTTGTTGTGGAGGAGAGGAGTTTGCCCTCGCATGCTCGGCTACCGGACGACTGAAGACCAGGCCCTTGCCCGCGCGTGGCAAGCTGTCCTCGGCCGCCTCGAAGTCGAACTCACCAGCCAGAACTTCGACACCTGGCTCCGCGAAACCCGCGCCCTCCGCATCGAAAACACTACCCTCGTCGTCGAAGCGAAGAGTGCCTTCGCCTGCGACTGGCTCAACCGCCAGCTCGCGACCGTCGTCCGCCGCGCCGTCAGCCACGTCATGGAAGACGAACCGGAAGTGCTGTTCGTCCCCCGCCGGGTCGATGGCGGCGACACCGCCCTTTTCCCGGGCGCCGCGCTTCTGTCCACTGCGCCCTGCTCCCCCGTCATCGGCTGCGTCAAGAAGACCCACACCTTCGAAAGCTACCTCCGCGCCGATGGCAACGGCCTCGCCGTCGACCGCTGCCTCTCCCTCTTCGACCCCGCCGGCTTTCCCATCAGCCCAATCGTCATCTATGGCTCGCCAGGGATGGGCAAGACCCACCTGCTCCACGCCGCCTCCCTCCAGGCCGCTGCCGCCGGCTGGGCCGTCGCCTGCCTCAGTGCCGAAGAGTTCGCGACCCGCTACCTCGGCTCCCTCCGCCGCGGCGCCATCGACGAGTTCCAGTCCTCGGTCCGCAACGTCCGCCTCTTCGTCCTCGATGACCTCCAGTACCTCGCCGGCAAGAAGGGCACCCTCGACGAACTGGTCCATACGATCGACTACGTCACCAACACCGGCGGCCATGTCGTCATCGCCAGCGAGCAACACCCCGCCGACATGGGTCTGCCCGAACGCCTCGAATCCCGACTCAGTTCCGGCGTCGTCACCCGGATCGAGCCCTTCGGCGCCGCCGACCGCCGCGCCTTCATCGAACGGCTCGCCCGTAGCGCCCGCGCCGCCCTCCCCGCCTGGGCAATCGAACGCATCGGCGCCCTCAACGCGCTTTCCGTCCGCGCCCTCCAGGGGGCCGTGAACAACGCCATCACCCTCCAATGGGGCGGCCAACTCGACGCGCGCCGCCTTGACGCCGAACTGACCCGCGTCGCCGTCTCCGAAGCCATGGGTGGCTGCCCCGACACCGAGGTCCTCGAAACCGTCGCCCGCCACTTCCAGCTCACCCGTGACGACATCACCGGCACATCCCGCAAGCCGGCCGCCACCGCCGCCCGCGCCGCAGCCGCAGCCGCCCTCCGCGAACGTGGCCGAAGCAATAGCGAAGTTGGTGCAGTGCTCGGGAACCGCGACCGAACGACCATCCCCGCCCTCGCCGGACGCGGCCAGAAACTGCTCGCCGCCGACCCCCAGCTCCGCGCCAGGCTCGCCTGAGCCTCAGCCGGCCAGCACCCCGGCCGCTGCTGTGACCCCACTCGCGCCAAACCCGGAGATGACCCCGCGGGAGGCTGCGCTCACCGGCGACTGCGTGACCCCGTCCCATCGCTCGGAACGCACCTCGATCACCGGCGCGCCGCGCTCGCGGATAGCCGCCGTCACCGGTTCGAGCCAATCGTCGCCGAAGCCATCCGTGCAGAGGACAGCCGGACCTCTCCCGCGGAGCGCGCCGAGCACATCGGCAAGCGTCGCGTATCCGGTCGCCCCCACCACCGCCATCCCCACCGGCACGATCACGTTCACCCTCATCTCAGAGCCCCGGCCCGGCGGCGTAGATGGGCGCGTCGCTCGTGACCCCATCGGCGTAGAGCGCCGCCACCTCCGCCTCCGAAAGCCCCAGCAGCGCCCGGAAGACCTCGGTGTTGTGTTCGCCGAACCTGGGCGCCGCCATCCGCACCGCGGCCGGTGTCTGTTCGAAGCGCCACGGGAACCCAGGGAATGGGAACGTCCCCACCGTTTCCCCCCGCACCTTCACGAAGAACCCGCGGTCGTTCAGGTGGTTGTCCGTCACAATCTCCCAGTTCGGCATCACCGGGGCGGCCGGCACTCCCTTCGCCTGGAGCGCCTCTGCCGCGGAGATGTGGTCCCGCGCCGCTGCCCACGCGCGTATCGCCGCATCGATCTCTGCGGAGCGCGCCCGCCGTCCATCGACCGTGGCCAGGCCCGGGTCGCGCGCCATCTCCTCGCGGCCGATGACCTCGCAGACGCCAGCGAAGTCCCGGCCGTCGCGCACCGTCAGCGCCAGCCAGCAGTCCCGCCCGGCCGTGGGATAGACCCCCTGCGGCGCGTACAAGGGCGACGCGTTCCCCAGCGGCTCCGGCACAATCCCGGTCGCGCTGTAGCCAAGGAACGGCTGGGCGAAGAAGGGCAGCACCGCCTCCAGGAGCGCCATGTCGATCCATTGCCCGCGGCCGCTCGTCCGCCGCGCGTGCAGGGCCGCAAGCACCGCCACGGCGCCATGGCCGCCCGTCACCGGGTCGGCGTAGTAGCTGCCGGTCCCGAAGTACTCCCCTGGCCCGTAGCCAAGGACGCTCGCCAGGCCCGAACTCGTCTCAATGTTGCTCCCGTAGGCCGAGTAGTTGCGCTCTGGCCCCGTCGACCCATAGCCCGACATCGAGCACATCACCAGCCGGGGGTTCAGCTCGCGCAGGGTTTCGTACCCCACCCCGAGTTGGGTCATCACCCGGGCTGCGTTGTTCTCGACCAGCACGTCGGCCCCCGCCACCAGCCGCAGGAAGACCTCGCGTCCGGCCGGCTTCGAGAGGTCAAGGCTGACGTCCCGCTTGTTCCGGTTGAGCTTGTTGAAATAGGCCGACCGGTTGTAGTGCTCCGGCCACATGTCGTCCGCGATGGCGAGCAACGCCCGCGTGGCCGGTTTCGTCGCCAGTTCGACCTTAACCACCTCCGCTCCGAGGTCCGCCAGGTGCCGCCCGGCGATGGGGCCGGCCCAGTTCGCCGTCATCTCCACCACGCGCAGTCCTTCGAGCGGGAGAGCACGTCCCACGCCGGTGCTCGTGGGCGCCCTCCCCGCATTGGCCCATCGGAAGCCATCAGAGACCACTGCCGCGGTGTGTTCCCCGACCTTCGGCGCAGGCCCCGGAGCCGCGCACGGCGTCCCGCTGAGCTTGTAGGGGAAGCCCGGCGCCCGGAGCGTCCTGCCCGCTACCTCCACGTGGCCGAACCATTCCCGCGACGCCAACTGGGGGCTCCCGGCCACGTCAGCCATCGTGTTCACGGGGCTGACCGCAATCCGCAGTTCTTGTCCCGCGTGGTAGATCTCTGCCTTCGTCCGGGTCGCCGCCCATTCGCTGAAGGCAGCGAACACTTCCGGGAAGCGCGTCATCCAAACAAGCGGCGCCAGCAGCGATTCGTCTTCGAGCAGGTCGTACCGCTCCATGAGCAGGAAGAGATTCGGGTAGGGCGCCAGGTTGAAGAGGAAAACGAACCCGTCGGCGCACTTCGCATAGAGGCTCCCCGTGCGCTGCATCACCTTGCCCTGGTGCGTCCACATCGTTGTCAGCCAAGCGTGGGCGCTCAGGATCGCCTCCTGGTGGCTGATCTCCACGCGCTGCCCTTCACCCGTTTCTCGCACGTGCCATATCCCCGCCAGCGCGGCGATCGCCGCCTGCAGCCCGGCGTGGAACTCGGCCTGGAAGCCGGGGAGCGAGATCGGCTCGCGCCCGGGGTCGCCGCCGAAGTAGTGGAACCCGCCCGTGGCGTACTCCGTCAGCTCCGTCGCCTCCCAGTCCGAGCGCGGCCCACTCCTGCCATACGGCGACAACGAAACGACCACCGCCGACGGGTTCGCCTCCCGCAGCCGCGCTTCCACCTCCACGGCCGCATCGCCCCGTTCGGAGTGGACCACGATGTCCGCGTGTGCGGCGATCCCGGCGACACGCGAATCGCCGCTCGCCAGCACTGCGCTCGCCTTGCCCGCGTTCAGCCAGTTGAAGAGCGCGCTCTCGCCGTTGATCATCGGTTCGGCGGTGCGCAGGGGGTCCCCGCCGGGGGGCTCGATCTTCACCACCTGCGCCCCGAGGTCCGCGAGCAGCCGGCCGCAATACGGCCCCGCGACCCCCGTCGCCAGTTCGGCCACCACCAGGTCGCCCAGCGCGCCGTCCGCCATCGTTCCCCTCCCGGCCGGGCAGAATCAGTTGCCGAAGCTTACACGGAACCCGCTGCCACCCTCCACGCAACCCGCCGTGTTGACCCTGCGAGACCCGAGCCGCCACGATCTCCGAACTTCATGCCAACGGCTTCACATTGACCCCACCTTCCCCACCCGGCGCTCGCCCCCGCCACGACCCGTTCGCGGCTCTGCGGCAGCGCGGGTTTCTCATTTTCTCCGGCGCCCGGCTCTGTTCCGGGATGGCCGCCACCCTGCTTTCCGCGGCGGTCTTCTGGCAGGTCTACGCCATCTCCGGCTCCGCGCTTCAGCTTGCCGTCGTCGGCCTCGTCCGCTTCGTGCCGTCGCTCGGGCTCAGCCTCCTGGCCGGTGCCATCGCCGACAGCTACAACCGCAAGGCTCTCGCCATCGCCTCCCAGGCGGTCCAGCTCGCCGCTGCCGTCGTCCTCGCCGCGGTCACGGTCGCCGGTGGGGAGAGCCTCGCCCTTATCTACGCGATGGTCTTCGTCACCGCCGTCGCGGGCACGTTCGAATGGCCCGCCCGCCAGGCCCTCGCGCCCCTCCTCGTGACGCCCGAAACCTTCCACAACTCGATCGTCGTCAGCGGCACCTTCCAGCAGTTCGCCTTCGTCACCGGCCCGGCCGTCGCGGGGGGACTGATCGCGCTCTCCGGGGCCGGGCTTGCCTACAGCGTCATGGCCGGCCTCCTCGCCGCCTCGATCCTCGCCCTCTTCTTCGTCCACCCCCGCAAGGGCGACGGCCAGCGCCGCTCCGTCAGCATCTCGGCGGTGAAAGAAGGCATCAGCTTCGTCCGCCGCCGCCAGGTCATCCTCGGGGCGATGACCCTCGACATGTTCGCCGTGATCTTCGGCGGCGCCACCGCTCTCCTCCCCATCTTCGCCGAAGACATCCTCGACGTTGGCCCCCTCGGCTACGGCCTCCTCCTCGGCGCGATCGACGGCGGCGCGCTCATTATGTCGATCGCCCTCGTCTTCCTCCCGCCGATCGACCGCACGGGACGGGCCTTGCTTATCGCCGTCGCCGGCTTCGGGCTCGCGACCATCGTCTTCGGGCTCTCGCGCTCGTTCCCGCTCTCCCTCGCCGCCTGCATGCTCATCGGATTCTCCGACCAAATCAGCGTCGTCATGCGCCAGACCACCATTCAGCTCGCCACCCCGGACGACCTTCGCGGCAGGGTGACGTCGGTGAACATGCTCTTCATCGGCGCTTCCAACCAGCTTGGCGCGGTCGAATCCGGCCTTGTCGCCGCCGCGACGAACGCCACCTTCGCCGTGGTCAGCGGTGGCGCCGGGTGCCTGGCCGTCCTCGCCATCATCGGCACGAAGATGCGCGAACTCCGCACCTACAGCGCCCACCACGCCAGCCGTGCGAGCCAGGAAGCCCTGATCGAAGCGGTCGCCGTCGCCGAAAGCGCCCCCGCCACCGGGGGATAGCAGCTACCCCACGCCATACAGCGCCCGCCGCAAGTCCAACGCCAGGTTCGTCCCGTCCAGCCGCATATGCCGCGGGTTGAATCCGTCCGCGCGGACGGCCAGTCGCAGGTCACCGGGGTCGAGGTCGGCGGGGATCGCAATCCCGGCGGCGCCTTCGCTGTCGGTCCGGGTGCGCGCCACCAGCCCGTCCCGGTGGTCGCTCACGCGAACCTCGGCGCCGGCAACGGGCGGCTTCTCCCCGTGCCGGTCGGCGTCGTTGTCAACCACCGTCAACCGCGCCGTCCGGCCGTCGTGCTGCACCTCGATGGTCACGTCGAGGTCGCGCAGGTAGACCAGCGGCTCGGCCGTGACCGCCTCCATCCCGTCGCGCTGGGGGATTCGGGCCGCATTCGCCCGGAGCGAGACGTCCTGCGTCGCCATCCCGTGGTCCGTCGTCACCACGAACAACGTCGATTCGAACATCCCCAGCCCGTCGAGCAGCGCCAGGACCTGGCCAATCCGAAGGTCCGTCTCGTCGAGCGCCGCCCGCGCGCCTTCGTGGTGGGGGCCGTAGTCGTGTGCGGCCGCGTCCGGCTGGCTGAACTCCTGGTAGACGAAGATCGGCGCCGGGTGCGACCGATCGAGGAACAGTTGCCGCGCCTGGGCCAGCCCCCGGTTGTCGATCTCGCCCATCATCCGGTGGCCCTGCTCCTCCAGCTCTTCCTTCCAGCGCGGGTTGATCTGGTGTTCGGTCTCCCGCGTCAGGGCGACGAGCTCCCCGCGGTCGCCGATCAGCCGCCGTTCGAGCGTCGCGTGGTCGGCGCCGCGGGTGCACGGTTCGATGATCGACGCCGTGAAGGCACCCTCCGTCCCCCGCCACTCGCCGTGGACGCGATGGAACGCCTCGAACAGCGTCTCCACGTCCGGGTTCAGGAACTGGGCGGTGTCGAACTGCATCCCCTGCGGCGAGAGCGTTTCCCGGATGTCTCGCAGGTAGTAGGTCGGGTTGACGATGTCGTGGTGGCCGCTCCAACAGCCCGTGCCGATGGCGTTGTGGCTCGGCCAGGTAATGCTCGGGAAGTTCGTGGTGCTCCCCCAGCGCAGCATCGACCCCCGCCCGATCAGCCGCCGCAGGTTCGGGATCGAGTCCGTCTCCGTCTCCAGCCGGTGGACCAGCTCGCTGTGGGACTGGCCATCGAGCAGCAGCAGGTAGACGCGCTCCGGCCGCCCGCCCGCGGGCTCCAGCACCTCCTCGGTCACCCGCCCGTCCTGCCGACGAAGGTACACGTCCGGCGCCACACCGCGCTCCGAACTCGTCCTCCCGGTGACGTCGCGCCCATCGATGAGCGGGAACCCCACCAGTCGCGCGATCGTCGGCGCGATATCGATCTGGCGCGGGTCGGCCTCCACCATCGCGCCCGCCCGGACGCCCGGCCCACTGAAGACGAGCGGCGACCGCGACTGGATGACGTCCAGGTTCCCGTGCTGGCCCGGCTGGCGTCCGTAGGCATAGCTCTGGGAGTTCACCACGAGGTCCGGCGCGTTCGGGCTGTCGAAAAGCTGCGAGATCCGCTCGTACGCCCACGGGTAGGTCAGGTTCTCTGCCGGGACAAAGGCGGCCTGGACGTCGGCCGGGTTGCCGGCGGCGGCAAGTTCTTCGGCCAGCGTCGAAAGCGCCCGGGGGTCCTGCCGCTCCAGCGGGTTCTCCCCCACCACTTCGACCACCTCGTAGGCGTAGCCGCCGGCCGGGGCGTACGCCCGCACCCACCGCACCATCCCTCGCAACGACCATGCCTCGTACGCGCCCGAGCCGTCCGCGGCTTCGCGGTAGGTGGCGACGAAGTCGGTCCAGGCGCGGCCGTCGGCGGTCGTCAGGAGGTGGTGGATGGCCAGGTTCCCCGACTCCTCCTGGTTGTGGTCGAGGCCCTGCCCGGCGGGGCGCTCTGGTCCAACACCCCGGGCTGAAGTTGTCGAGGCGGTCGTGGTCATGCGGGCCCTCCGAAGCGGTTCGCGCGGCATCGTATCACCCTCGCGTTCCCCGTTCGTGCGCCCTCAGGCGAGCCCCGCCCCCACGCAGAGCGCCTGCAGCGGTGCGACAACGCCCGGTCAGGAACGCACAGCGAGCCATGCGGTCGCCATCGCCTGGCCGTCGAACTCGCCCGCCTGACGTTCGCCATCCGCGTTGTAGTGCCAGCCCGCTCTGTTCACCGTTTCGAGTTCTCCCGCCTGGAGGACGGGGCGCTGAACGTACGGCACCCGCAACCGCTCGCACACACTCCGCATCGCGCTCGACATCGCCGCGTTCCGGGCGGCGTTCCGGCGATTGAACCCGCGGCTCGCCATCGGCATCGACGCCCAGGCGTCGTTTCCGCGGATGAGGAGGACGACGCCTTCGTGAGCGAGCACTTTCCGCATCGCTCCTTCCATACACGCCGCCACTTCGGGGACAGTGAAGTGGGTTGTGGCGGGCAGAACGCGAAGCAGGTTGCGGTTCATCAGCTGCGCCCAGCGGTTGTCGGCGAACCACGGGGCGTTCCGAATCTTGAGGCCAACGTGGTTGAGCGACGCGCCCGCGCGCCCGAGCCTCCGCTCGAACCAGAGCGGGATCGACTCGTAGCCGTACCAGAAGTTGTTCACCTGGAGCACGACCATGTCGGGTTTGTATTCATCCAGCCAGCCTTCGAGCCGCGGGGCCAGCCCTTCGTTCGGCCACGCCCTCTTGAGAGTCGTCTGGACGGGCTCGCCCGCCGCCTCCGCGAGCAGCCGCTCCGCGATCTTCCAGCCGCGCTGCTCTTCGGGCACCGAACCTGCATCGTCATTGCTCGTTCCCAGGCGAAGCACGCGCATGGCCGAGAGTATGCGACAGGCGCCAATCCTTGCCTACTGATGACACGGTTCGTTCTTCGTCCGGGGCAGCGGCGGCCTCGTGGTCATGCGCGCCCTCCGAAGCGGATCGCGCGGCATCGTATCACCCTCGCGTTTCCCGTTCGTGCGCGCTCAGGCGAGTCCGGCTCACCAGCGAATCAACGCCCGAATCACCCACGACCAGAAGGCGGCGAACAGTCCGAGACCGACGGTCTGAAACGCAATCTGGACGAGCGCACCCTCGAAATCGACTTCGTAGCCCCGGAAGAGACGTGTCGCGAAGAACACCGTGTACGCAAGGAACACTGCGATGGCGACGATGAGCCCGTCACGCATCGGCGCTGGCAGGAGCAATCGGTCCAGCGGGACCATCCTCCGCCACGCGTCGACAAGGGCATTCACGCGCGCATCGTATCACCCTCGCGTTCCCCGTTCGTGCGCCCTCAGGCGGCTCGCCAGCCTCCCCTCAACGGCGGGCACGGCCGCCGATCTCACTCGGCGACCTGCCAGCCCACGAACTCCTCCTCCGGCGTCACTTCCATCGCCCCCAGGAACTTCGCCGTCATCCCGTAGTACCCGGCGAGCAGGTTTACGCCCACGATCGTCGAGGCCGGGACGTGCTTCGCCAGTTCATCGTGCACCTCCTGGGGAGGATGCTCCGTCGCCGCAACAGCATCCACGTAGCTCAGCACAGCTCGCTCCATCGCCGAGAACAGCGTAGCCGTGCGCCAGTGGTGGAGGGCGTTGATCTGCGCCGCCGTCAGGCCGGCTTCCTTGCCGATGCGCACGTGCTGGTGCCATTCGTAAGCGCTGTGATGGAGGATCGCGGTCCGCAGGATCGCCAGTTCCCGGGTCGCAACCTCCAGCCCGCAGGACGTCCAAAGGCCGTTCCCCAGCCGCAAGTAGGCCCGGAGCACCTCCGGGTTGTTCCCCATGGCGGCGAAGATGTTCGGCAAACGGCCGCCCCGCTCGTTACGGTCGTAGACGTACTGGAGATGTTCGGGGAACGTGTCACGGGTCGCGCTGGGAAGACGCACTGGGCATCACCCTCCTGCAAAGTGGCCGGAGTGTACCCCGTCCCCGGCGCTGAGGGCACCTTCAGTGGCGCGGCGACCGTTCGTGGCGCACCGGGAAGTGTCAGAAGGGGAGGTAGTAGGCCGGGTCCACCGGCGCGCCGTTGATCCGAATCTCGAAGTGCAGGTGCTCGCCCGTCGAGTAGCCAGTGGACCCGGAAATCCCGACCGGCGTCCCCGCCGAGACTCGCTGCCCCGGGCTCACCAGGATCTCCGACATGTGCGCGTAGAGCGTCGTCCAGCCGTCCCCGCAGTCGACGATCACGTGGTACCCGTAGCTGTAGGTGAGGTACTCGGTCTTCTGGACGACGCCATTACAGGCGGAATAGACCGTTGAGCCGAAGAACCCGTACAGGTCGAGGTCGGTGCCTTCGTGGATGCGTCCCGCGCCACGGTACGTCCCGAAGGGGTCGCTCACGCTGCGCCAGGCGCTCAGCGGGAGGCTAAATCGGCCGCCGCTCGATGGTGGCGGCGTGCCCGAGGTCCCTCCGCCACCGCCAGTGGTCGGGCGTGGAGCCGGCGGCGGCGGTGGAGGCGGCTTCTTCGTCGCGCCCACCAACAGCAGGAACTTGCCTGGCTCCAGCGGCTTCTCTTCCGAGGCCGCGTTCGGGCGATACGACGTGACCCCGTCGACCGTGATGTCGTTGTACTGCGAGACGATTGACGAAAGCGTCTCGTCCTGGCCGATCTTGTAGAGAATGCCATCCTTGAACGGCACCACGATCTGCTGCCCGTTCTGGATCAGGTTGCCGTCGCCGAGCGTCGGGTTGTTGTCGAGCAGCGTGCCAAGCGAAATGCCGTACTTCGCTGCGACGCCGCTCACCGTGTCGCCAGGGCCGGTGGTGTAGAGCTCGAACGGCCGCCGCGGGTCGATGATGTCGGCCAGGGCGCGGACACCCGCGTTCTCGACGCCCGAACTGGCGGTCGCCGCGGAAACGCTGGCCGAGAAAGTCGTGGTGGGCGAAACGGCCCCCGCCGCCCGGACGCTGGCCACGTCGGATCGCGTTATCAGCGCCGTGACCGACTCGCGCGTCTGGTGGCTGCCAGAAGGGCGGAGGTAGGTGTCAGTGGAATACTTCGTGCTGCCGGCCATGCCGGAGAAGGCGAGCGCGGGAGCGTCACCGGGGATCGTGCTTGCACTGGTGGATTCGGGGTATCGCGCGGCGACGAAGATAGCGAGCGCCGCCAGCGTCACGACGACGGCGTGAAGGGTGATTCGCCCCTGGCGCTTGCCATGCGCGTGTGACCGCGCGCGTGTTCCCTCGATGCCCATAAGCGATTCTGTGAGGTTAGCGGAACGCGCCCCTTCGTCCCGGGCCGAGCACTGGCCTAACCTTGCTCTTCTCCTCCTGAATTCGCAACCCGGCGTTTCACCGAAACCCCGGGCGGATTCCCCCGGGTTTCCCTAGAGGTCCGTCTTCAGACTGGTGAGGAACTCCTCGTTCGTAGTCGTCCGCGCCAGCCGTTCGAGCAACCGCTCAGTCGCTTCAAGCTGGTTTGGCGCGTTCTGCGAAATCATAGCTGTCATCCGCCGAACAAGCCAGACTCCGCGGAGCGTCTTTTCGTCAAGGAGCAACTCTTCACGCCGCGTCGAACTCGCCTGGATGTCGATCGCCGGGTAGAAGCGGCGCTCCGCCAGCCGGCGGTCCAGCCGCAGTTCCAGGTTGCCCGTCCCCTTGAACTCTTCGAACACCACTTCGTCCATGCGGCTTCCCGTGTCCACCAGGCAGGTCGCCAACACCGTCAGCGAGCCGCCCTCTTCGCACTTTCGCGCCGCCCCAAAGAGGCGCTTCGGCGGGTACAGCGCAATCGGGTCGACGCCACCGGAAAGGGTCCGGCCGCTCGGGGGCAGGGCCAGGTTGTAGGCGCGCGTCAGCCGCGTAATCGAGTCCATCAGGATGACCACGTCCTGCCCGCCTTCGACCAGCCGCTTCGCCCGCTCCAGGGCCATCTCGGCCACGCGGGTGTGGTCTTCCACCGGTTCGTCGAAGGTGCTGCTCACCACTTCGCCGCGGACGCTCCGCTGCATGTCGGTGACTTCCTCGGGCCGCTCGCCAATCAGCAGCACGATCAGGTGGACGTCCGGGTAGTTGGTCGCAATCCCGTTCGCGATGTTCTTCAGCAGCATCGTCTTCCCGGCCTTCGGCGGTGAGACGATGAGCCCGCGGGAGCCCTTCCCGACCGGCGCGATCAGGTCGATGATCCGAGCCGTCAGGTTGTCGGAGGTCGTTTCCAGCTTCATCTGCTCGTTCGGGAAGATCGCCGTCAGGTTCTCGAAATACGGCCGCCGCTTGGCCGTTTCCGGGTCCATGCCATTGACGGCTTCGACCTTCAGCAGCCCGTAGTACTTCTCGTTGTCCTTCGGGTGGCGGACCTGGCCGGTGACGTAGTCGCCCGGGCGCAGCGCAAACCGCCGAAGCTGGGACTGCGACACATAGATGTCGTGGGGGCCCGGGAGCATCCCTTCGCCGCGCAGGAACCCGTAGTTCCCGTCGTCGCTGACTTCCAGGAAACCGCCCGAGAAAATGTTGCCCCGCGTTTCCGCCTGGGTCTGGAGGAGCTTGAAGATCAGGTCGGGCTTGCGGAGCGTGGTCGCGCCTTCGACACCCAACTGGTCCGCGATCTCGATCAGCACCTCGCGAGAGGTCGCTTCGAGTTCGGAGATGTTGAGGGGCGCGGCCATGGAGCCGCCCTCCTGCGAATAGGACTCTTCGTCGTCGTCTTGGTATATGGGGAGATTTCGAGGCGCCCGTTTGCCGGGACGCACGCGCACAGGAGGCAAGGCTTTTTTCTACTTCTTCAGGTGGTGTTTGCGTGGGGTTGCAAGAACACTTCTGGCGGTCCGGGGGCCCGGCCGCGTTTCAACTGACAAACAGATCATACGATCGTCTGGCGCGGCCATGCAACTTGCCATGACAATCGCACCGCCGCCTGCCTCGATCTTCGACCGGCGACCACCCTCACGACAGGGTCCGCGCCCCGTAGAATGCGCCAATCCCGCCCACGGAGCCCGGCCATGCCAGAGACGCCCGCGACCGAAAACGACATCTTCGAAGTCATCGCGACCCAGCGGGCCATGCGCCGCCTCAAGCCCGACGCCGTGCCCGAAGACCACATCAAGAAGATTCTCTGGGCCGCCACTCGCGCCCCCAACGGCGGCAACGTCCAGCCCTGGCGCTTTCTCGTCATCACGGACCCCGACCGCAAACGCGCCCTCGGCCGGATCTACGCTGAAGAGTGGGCCAGGTATCGCGGCATGGACAACGCAGCCTCCCGGGCCGTCTCCTCCGATGCCGAACGGCGGTCGCTGGAACGCACCTTCGCCGCCGGGGACTACCTCGCCGCGCACTTCCATGAAGCCCCAGTCATCGTCATCCCCTGCGGCTTCCTCCTCGCCGTCAACACCGGCATCGCCAGCGGCTCCAGCATCTACCCCGCGGTCCAGAACCTGATGCTTGCCGCCCGCGCCCTCGGCCTCGGCACCGTCCTCACCACTCTCCATCGCCAGCGCGAAGACGACGTCCGCGAACTCCTCGGCATCCCGGCCAACGCCCACATCGCCGCCGTCATCCCCGTCGGCTACCCCATGGGCCACTTCGGCAGCGGCCCCCGGCTCCCCGTCGAGGCCGTAACATACTGGGACCAATGGGGAGCGAAACGCCCATGACCGCCGCCCGACCGCTCGCCATCTCCATCACCTGCTGAAGGAAGCCATCAACCGCTGCCTCGGATGAACCCCCGCCGATGAACAACCCTGTCACCACGCGGAAGCTCAAGTTCGATGGCACCGCGAAGCGGCCCTGGGACGGCGATCTCGTCGATGCGATCGGCGACCACTGGCTCGTCGTCTACTACGAAAGCCCTCCCCACCTCACCGAGGCCGGCGAAACCATCGCCCACGCCCTCCGCTACTTCGGCATGGACTGCCCCCTCAGCGTCCTCGTCTGTTTCGATGCCGCCGGGCGCGTCCTCGAATGGCAGGCCGACGCCGGCCTCCCTTCCCGCCTCGACGGCCGCACCATCGACTTCGTGGACCTCGACATCGACCTCATGGTCGACGCCGACGGCCACGCCCGCGTCCGCGACATCTTCGATTTCGAACGCAACCGCCGGGCGATGGCCTACAGCGACGAAGCAGTGGCGGCAGCCTATGCCGGCATTCTCCTGGCCCAGGAACTGTTCGCCGCCGGCGAATGCCCCTTCGATGGCAGCGCCGAAGCCATCCTCGGCCGCGTCCTCGCCGCCCAGGGCCCGCTCTAAGCCGCCACCCGCCTTCGTTGCCCCCGCCCCCGCCCCCAACCTAGAATGTGACACCAGACACAAACGCCTGCCCCGGCCCGCGAGGACTGACTTGGCCTACAAGATCATCGAGACCTGCATCGGGTGTACCGCCTGCACCAAGCGGTGCCCCACGAACGCGATCACCGGGGAGCGCAACCAGCTTCACGTCATCGACCCCACGCTCTGCATCGACTGTGGCGCCTGCGGCATCGTCTGCCCCCCGGAGGCCATCCTCGACACCATCGGCATGGCCTGCCGTTCCCTGAAGAAGAACGAATGGCCCAAGGCCGTCGTCATCGAAGACAAGTGCATCGGCTCTGGCTGCGAACTCTGCATCAACATCTGCCCCTTCGACGCCCTCAGCCTCCAGAAGACCGAGCGCGTCGATGACTTCTTCGGGGTCAGCGTCGTGGACGAAAAGAAGTGCACCGGCTGCCGCCTCTGCGAAGACGTCTGCGGCTGGGACGCCGTCCACATCTTCCCCCTGCGCGACGAGATCCTGAAGCCCTGGGAAGAACTCACCGAACAGGAGCAGACCCTCGTCAGGGCCGCCCAGGCCGCCACCGCCCGCTAGGTCCCACCCCCTGGCTGACCGTCACCGCTCGCCCAGCGCTCCCAGTTCCCGCGCGATGATGTGCTGCTGCACCTGCGTCGTCCCCTCCGCGATCGTCGCCGCCCGGATGTCGCGGTAGTAGCGCGCCACCGGCGTCTCGTCCATGTAGCCCATCCCCCCGAAGACCTGCACCGCCGAGTCAGCCGCGCGCTTCGCCATCTCCGTGCAGTAAAGCTTCGCCGCCGCCGCTTCCTTCACGTAGTACTGGCGTGCGTCGCTCATCCGTGCCGCCTTGTCGCGAAGTCCCCGGCCCGCTTCCACCCCAACGTACATGTCCACCAACATCGCCTGGACATGCTGGAACTGCCCGATGTTCCGCCTGAAGGCGATTCGGCTGCGCGCGTGCGCCACCGAGACGTCGAGGCACTCCGCCGCCAGCCCCACCGCCTGCGCCGCCAGGTACACCCGCGTCAGCGCGAACCCCGACCCCACAACCTGCTTCCTCCCCGAGTCGGCCCCGCCCAGCAGGTGGTACGACGGCACCCGGCAGTCGTCGAAGAACAACGCGCGCGTATCCGCGGTGTGCAGCCCCATCTTCCGCAGCGGCGGCCCCATCGTGTAGCCCGGGGTCCCGGTGGGCACCACGAACAGTCCGTGCCCCGCTTCCGTCCGAGCAAGGACGGTCACGAAAGCACAGTGCTCCAGCCCGGCATTGCTGATGAACATCTTCCGTCCGTTCAGCACCCAGGAGTCGCCATCGCGCACAGCCGTCGTCTTGATCCCCGCCGTGTCCGAGCCCGCGTCAGGTTCCGTGATCCCGCCGCCACTAACCATCTCCCCCCGCCCGAACGGCAGCACGAAGCGGTCGTACCAGGCCGCCACCTGCTCGGCCGAGCCCCGGAGCATCGTCCGCGCTCCCCCGGCCCCCACCCAGAGCACCCATCCCAGCGACATGTCGACGCGGCTCAGTTCCTCCAGCGCCAGGCAAAACGCCAGCGTCCCCGCATCCGAACCCCCAACCTCCTCCGGGTAGAGCATCCCCGGGACGCCGAGTGCCGCCAGTTTCCCCCAGAGTTCGTAGTCGAACTGCGACGTCCGGTCACGTTCCTCCGCCCCCGGTGCGACTTCCCTGCGCGCGAAGTCCCGCACGGTCTGCCGTATCAGCTGTTGTGCCTCGCTATACCCGTCCGGGTCCATTTCCGCTTCCCTCCCGTCCTGCCCTCAGGCGTAATGGTTGATTCGCTCCGCCAGTCGGAAGTCTCGCTCGGTGACGCCGCCGGCATCGTGCGAACTCAGCTCGATCGTCACCGTCCCGTAGGAGATCCGCAAGTCCGGGTGATGGTCCATCGCCTCCGCGACGAGCGCCACCCGGTTGACGAACCCCATCGCCTCCACATGGTCCGGAAAGCGAAACTCGCGCCGAAGCTGCCGATTGCCATCCGCCGTCCAGCCCGGCACGCGGCCAAGAGCAGCGGCCACAGCGTCCGCAGCAAGCGGTTTGGGCATCGTTCGCCCTCGCCTCCCCGGTTCAGACCGTTTGCCGGTGTGTAAACCCTGCCCGCGATACTATGCCCACAAGCATGAATTGGGAACGCACCTCCCGGCAGCGCGGGTCAAGGCGCTGGTTTCTTGGGGTGGCGGGCGGGACGGCGGGCGCGGCGGGCCTCGCGGCGATGGGATGCAACGGCGGCACCAAGCAGCCATCGACCCCCACGGCCGGGCAATCCGCCACCAGCGGCGCCTCCTCCACGCCGAACGCCACACGCACCCGCGCACCCGGGAGCCAGCGCGGCGAGGCTCTTCGCTACACCGGTTATGTCGCGAACGACGGCCTCTTCGACCCCCACAAGACCCAGGCCGGCCCCTTCTACGGCCAACAGGCCCTCGTCTTCTCCCGCCTCCTCGCCTACCAGAGCCAGGCCGATGGTTCCATCGTCGCCGACCTCGCCACCAAACTCCCCGAACTGCCCGACCCCCTGACCTACATCTTCAGCCTCAACCCCAACGCCCGCTGGCACGAAGACTCCCCCATGAAAGGCCGCCGTGTCACCGCCGCGGACGTCAAGTTCTCCATCGAACGCCAGCGCGATGGAGACCCCTCCTTCGTCCGCAAGTCCCAGTGGCAGAACGTCGACAGCATCGAAGCCCCCAACGACGCCCAGGTCGTCGTCAAACTCAAGGCGCCTTTCGCCGCCATGGCCGACCTCTTCGCCGACGTCAACGGCTTCATCGTCGCCCCCGAAACAACCGCCAACAACGGCGCCTATGCGGCCGACCGCCAGCCCGGCAGTGGCCCTTTCAAGTGGGTCGAATGGTCCGATGGCAAGTTCGCCAGCGTCGCCCGCAACCCCAACTGGCACGGCGGCAACAGCCGCCCCTTCCTCGACGGCATCACCGTCTTCCAGCCCAAGGACACCAGCGAAGTCGAAGCCGGCCTGCGCACCAAGGAGCTGGACGTCGCCTTCGTCGGCCGCCCCCAGGCCGAGCGCCTCAAAAAGGCCGTCCCGCAGTTGAAGGAAGCCACCATCGGCCAGACCCGCTTCTTCGGCATGCGCTTCTTCACACCCACCACCCCCTACGACGACCCCCGCGTCCGCACGGCCATGACCATCGCCCTCGACCGTCGCGCCATGCTCGACCAGTTCTTCGCCGGCTCCGGCGAAATGAACCCCTGGATCAGCTGGCCGAACCTCCGCTGGTCGCTCCCCCAGGCCGAACTGGCGAACCTGCCCGGCTATCGCCAGGGCGCCGGCGGCCGCAACCAGGACATCACCGAGGCGAAGGCGATGCTCGCCGCCTACACCTCCACGAAGAAGATGCCCGAAGAACTCGGCCTGCTCGTCGTCGACGACGCCGAGGTCACACTCGGCATGGGCTCACTCATCAGCAAGCAGCTCCGCGAAAACCTCGGGCTCAACGTCGTCGTCCGCCCCGTCACCATCGCCGACCTCGTCAGCCGCCTCTTTCAGGGCCAGGCCCCGTGGGCCGCCGGCCCCGACAGCGGCTGGATCGACCTCGACGACTGGGTCTACCCTTACTTCCACAGCAACGGCACCCGCAACAGCTTCCCCCTGCGCGACACGGAGATGGACGCGCTCATCGATGCCCAGCGAATCGAACTCGACGCAACCCGGCGCCAGAAGATCGGCTTCGACATCCAGCGCAAACTGCTCACCCTCAACGTCGGCGCGAACTTCGTCAGCGAACGGGTCGTCGCCCTCGCCTGGGAATACGTCAAGAACTTCCCCCTCGACGCCTCCGACGGCTACCAGCACCGCTTCGCCGATTGCTGGATCGACGTGAACGACCCCAGCTTCCGCGGGCGCTGAGCATCGCGGGTTAGCGGCTTCACTCGCGGAGTGCGCCCATGGCGGCGGCCCCCGAAGAGGCCTGAGCCGGGCTGCTTGCCCGGCCCCGTGCTCTACAGGCGGGTCGCTACTCCCAGCGCGTCGGCAGCGACAGCTTCTCCAGCTTGTCCACGCCCACTTCGCTGGCGATCCGGTCCCATTCGTCCAGTTCCCATTCGCTGACGAACGTCACCGCCGTGCCCTCCCGGCCAGCCCGCGCTGTGCGGCCCACCCGGTGGATGTACTCCTCAGGGTTCTGGGGCACGTCGTAGTTGATGACGTGTTCGATCCCGGGGATGTCCAGACCCCGCGCGGCGACGTTGGTCGCCACCAGGAACTCCAGTTCGCCGCTGCGGAACGCCTTCATCACCCGGTCGCGCTCGCCCTGGCTCAGGTCGCCGTGGATTGCGCGAGCCGGGACGCCGCAGTTCTGGAGCTGCTCTGTCAGCCTGTCCACGCCAATCCGCGTCCGCCGGAAGATCAGCGAGCGTCCAAGGTTCAACGTCTCGTACAGGTGCCGCAGCGCCATGAACTTCTCGCGTTCGGAGACCTCGGCGAACAGCTGGCGGCAGGTCTCCACCGTACGCTGTTCAGGTGCGACAGCAACTCGCTCCGGCTTCGTCATGTAGCGGTAGACCAGCCGGCTGATGCTTTCCGGCATCGTTGCGCTGAAGAGTGACGTCTGCCGCTCCTTCGGCGTCACCCGGAGGATGTAGTCCATGTCGCGCGCGAACCCGATGTCCAGCATCTGGTCGGCCTCATCGAGCACCGCAAAGCGCACATGCGAAAGCGAAAGCGTTCCCCGGCGGATATGGTCGATGACCCGGCCGGGCGTGCCCACGACGACTTCCGCGCCGCGTTCCAGCGCCGCGAAGTCGCCATGGAGGCTCTTGCCGCCGACAAGGCCGATCGTCGTGAAGCCATAGAAATGGCTGATGTGGTCGAGGACTTCCCGGACCTGGTTCGCGAGTTCCCGCGTGGGCACGAGGACAATCGCCTGCACCTGGCCGGTCCGCGGCTCAATCGCGAGCGCCAGCGGCAGCCCGAAGGCCAGCGTCTTGCCGCTCCCGGTCTGGGCGATGCCGACGAGGTCGTGCCCTTCGTAGAGCTTCGGCATTGCGCGTTCCTGGATAGGCGTGGGGATGTCGAAACCAAGCGCCGCGATCGCGCGGAGGCCGATTTCGTCCACTCCGAGCGCCCGGAAGGCCTCGGAGACCGGGCCAACTGGCGCTGGTGCCTGCCCGACTGCGACTGTCATGCCCTGTTCGGTCGCGACGCCTTCGGGCCGGGTGCGGCCGCGGCCACCGCGCTTGCGGCGTCGCCGGGCGGGCGCCTCGCCGCTGGCGGCAGGCGTGTGCAGGACGGGGGAGTGGTGGTGGTCCGGGGCGTGCAGCGGGCGGTGGCCCACCGGAGCGGCGGTTGCCGCGGACAGGGTCGATGTGGGGGCGCCGGATCCACCGGCGGGCACGGGCTCATGCTCCGTGCGCTTACGTCTGAAGAAGAGCAGGGGTCAACCAAACCTTGGAAAAGATGTTGCCAGGCGCCGTGCGAGGAAAAGGCAGCGCTTCGGTGGCGCGCGACCAAGCGGGCGCAAGAAGCCCCTCGGGGACGCCGAGGCGGCATCCGGGATCCCGGTGAGGGCCGGGGCCAGCGACTGGCTGGCATTGTGGCTTCACAAACAACTCGCCCCAAGCATAGCACACCGCCGGGCGCGCCCATGCGGAAGGCCCGGCAGCGCGCATAGAATGGCCGCACACAACGGAGGTCCTGGCCATGGCCGAATACAACACCATCGTCTACGAAGTCGAACGCGGGAGGGCTCGCATCACCCTCAATCGCCCCGAAAAACTGAACGCGCCCTGGGACGAGAATGGCCGCCTGAAATGACCATCAAAGCCACCTCACTCCTCTCCCTCCTGGTCATCTGGGCAACGATGATCGCCGCCGTCGCCTTCGGCGAGGCGCCCTGGTGGACCCTGATTTTCGCCTTCCTCGCTTCCGCCGCTGTCGGCGTCGGCATGTGGCGGCGGCTCGGGATTTCGCGCCTCATCGCCATCACCGGCACCTGGGTGGGCGCCGCCTGGGCCACCGGCGTCGAACCCGATACCGGCTGGATTACCGTCTTCGCCTTCCTCACCACCGGCGCCGTCGTCTACAGCCTCATGCGCCGCGATGCCCTTGGCCTCGGGGCTGGGGTCGCCTTCGTCTGGGTGATGGTGGCCATCGTCATCGTTGGCCAGGACGGCGAAGGCAGCTGGATCTCCGTCTTCGCCTTCCTCACCGCCGGGTCGCTTTCCAACAGCCGGAGCCGCCACATGAAGGGGATGACCGCGATCCTCTGGTGGGGCATCGCCGGCGTTATTATGCTCGCCGCCGACGGCTGGTACTGGCTCGCCGTGCCCGCCTTCATCCTCACCTCCGCTTCCTTCGGGTTCCGCGACTTCAGCTTCCCCCGCCACATCGAATGGGACCTCCGCGAACGCGACGACGACGGCTACGTCGTGAAGTAACATCGAATCGTGAAGCGACGCCAGGACAACTTCGCCATGGACGACGGCGACGGCCCGAACCTCGGGCCCGACGAGCGTGACCTCGACCTCCTCGATGGCTCGTGGGAGCGCCGCCACTACGGCGGCCACGTCAAACACCGCGACTGGACCACTATCGGCATCGGCCTCGGACTGATGGCCCTCGCCGGGATGGTCGTCCCAATGCTCCTGGTCTTCTTCCGATGACAGCCCCGCTCGACCTCGAAGGCAAAGTCGTGGCCCTCATCGGCCGCGGGAGCGACTCCGACCGCGCCCTCGCCGTGGCCTGCGCCGAAGCCGGGGCCACCATCGCCCTCGCCACCCAGGCCGCCGCCGGGGACCAGGATTTCGCGATGAACTCCATCGCCAACGAAGTCTGGGTCATCGGCCGCGAACAGTTCGTCCGCGCGATCGACGCCTCCGACCCGGCCGCCGTCGCTGCCTTCGCGGGCGAGACATGGGACCGCTACCGCCGCTGCGATATCCTCATCTGCGCCCACGAAGCGATGACCACCGCGCCCCTGGACGAACTCTCCGCCGACGAATGGGAGCCATCCCTGCGGACGAACCTCACCGGCCCCTTCCTCGCCGCACAGGCCTTCGGACGGCTGATGGAGCGCCAGGGCGGCGGCAACATCATCCTCCTCGCGCGCGATGCCACAGCCGCCGACGCCGCCTTCGAAGCAGCGATGGCCGGGCTCGCCGGTGTCGCGCACGCCATCAATCGCGCCTGGGGAATCGCCGGCGTCCGCGCCCACCTCCTTCCCCCCGGGCCAGCAGACGACGCCGGCGCGCCCCTCCGGCAAGCGATCGCCAACCCCTGAGTCGGGGGCTCACGCCGGTCGCGAACCCCCTGTCCCCGGTCCTCTGGCGGTGCGCCTAGAAGCCTCTCTGCTATCATCCTCAATTCCAACAGAGGATCGGGTTTCGATGGAGCCAACCGCAATCACCGTCCGCGTGCCCGCCACCAGCGCCAACCTGGGCGCCGGCTTCGATTGCCTCGGCCTCGCTCTCGACCTCTTCGCCTCCATCACCGTCACCTTCAGCGATTGCGAACAGCCCCCCACCGAAGACGTCGGCGAAAAGATGGTGCTTACCGCCATCCGCCAAACGTTCCTGCGGCTGAAGGAGACTGGCCCGGCCGGCGTCCGTGCCCGTTACAACGTCGCCATCCCGCTCGGGCGCGGCCTCGGCGCCAGCGCCGTGGCACGCGTCGCCGGCGCCCTCGCAGCCAACGAAATCGCCGGCCGCCCGCTGGACGACGGCGGCTGCCTCGCCATCGCCAGCGATCTCGAAGGCCACGGCGACAACGCCTGCCCGGCCATGTTCGGCGGCATGCAGGTCTGCGTGAGCGACGGCGAGGGCCGCTACTTCCACGCCCCCTTCGCCTACCCCGAAGGCGTCCAGATGGCCATCCTCGTCCCCGACCACTCGATGGCGACCAAGGACGCCCGCAAGGTCCTCCCCGACAGCTACAGCAAGCCCGACGTCATCCACAACCTCGGCCGCGCCGCCCTCTTTGTCGCCGCCATGAGCACTGGCCGCCTCGATCTCCTCCACGAAGCGACCCAGGATCGCATTCACCAGCCCCAGCGCGCTGCCCTCTTTCCCCCGATGTTCGACATCTTCGCGGCGGCGAAAGGGGCCGGCGCCCACGCGGCCTGGCTCTCCGGCGCCGGTAGTTCGGTCGCCGCAATCTGCCCCGAAAACGTTGCCCGCCCGGCTGCCCAGGCCATGCTCGAAGCCCTCCAGCACGCGGGCATGACCGGGCGCTCGATGGTCACCCGCATCGCAAAGGACGGCGCCACGGTGTCGAAGGTGGAGCTGGTGGAGGCCTGACCATGCCCCTCCGGCCCGCCGTCGAGGACGACCTCGACACCATCATCGAGCTGATCCACGCCCTCGCCGAGTACGAACGCGAGCCCGACGCCGTGACCCTCGACCACGACTTGCTCCGCGCCCACCTTTTCGGTCCCCGCCCCTACGCCGAGGTTATCCTCGCCGAAACGGACGAAGGCGACAGCGCCGGGTTCGCCCTTTTCTTCCACAACTTCAGCACCTGGCTGGGTCAGCCTGGCATCTACCTCGAAGACCTCTTCGTCCGGCCCACCCACCGCGGCCGCGGCTACGGCAAGCTCCTTCTCGCCGAACTCGCCCGCCTCGCCGTCGAACGTGGCTGTGGCCGCGTCGAATGGTCCGTCCTTGACTGGAACGAACCCTCCATCGCCTTCTACAAAGGTCTCGGCGCAATCCCCATGGACGAATGGACCACCTACCGCCTCACCGGCGAATCTCTGCGCCAGCTCGCGGAAAGCTAACCCCCGTCCCCGGTGCCCGGCGTCATCTCCTCCACCGGAAACGCAGCCACCCGGCGGAGGAACGCGTAGCCGACCGCCCCCGCCACGATAGTCGCGGCGAGGATCGCGATCTTCGCATCATCGACCAACGCCGGGTCGTCGAACGCCAGCGCCGTGATGAACAGCGAGACCGTGAACCCCATCCCCGCCAGCAGCCCGGCCCCGCCAATCTCCAGCCAGCGCACCCCCGCCGGGAGCGCCGCCAGCCGCATCCGCACGGCGAGCCAGCTGAACGCGAAGATCCCAACGGGCTTTCCCGCGAACAACCCCAGTGCCGCCCCGGCCCCGGCCGAACTCCCCAGCGCATCCCGGACCGAATCCGCGCTGATCGCGACCCCTGCGTTCGCCAGCGCGAAGATCGGGACGACCCCGTAGCTCACCCACGGGTGGAGCAGCCGTTCCAGCCGGTCGAGCGGAGCCTCGGCCTCCCGGGCCAGGTCCTCGACGCCCTCCAGCACCACTTCAACCTCGTCGTCCGCCCCGCGCGCCCGCGCCGAACGGAAGCGCCGGGCGAACCACGCCAGCCGGTGTTCGAAGAACAAACGGTCCCCCGCCGGCCGCGATGGCACCAGCAGCGCCAGGACGACCCCGGCCACCGTCGCGTGGATCCCCGATTCGAGCACCGCCGCCCAGAAGACGACCGCCGGGAGCGCATACACGGCGAAGCTCCGGACCCCGGCCCGGTTCAGCGCCGCGATCCCCGCAAGCGTCAGCCCAGCCCAGCCCAGCGCCTCGAGGGAGAGTGAGTCGGTGTAGAACACCGCAATAACCGCGATCGCCCCGAGGTCGTCCACGATCGCGAGGGCCAGCAGGAACACCTTCAGCCCGAGCGGTATCCGTTTCCCCAACAGCGCCAGCACCCCCACCGCAAAAGCGATGTCCGTGGCCATCGGGATACCCCACCCGTGCGCGCCCGGCCCGCCGGCGTTGAAGGCCGTGTAGATCAGCGCCGGGACAGCCATCCCCCCAAGCGCGGCAACCATCGGCAGCGCCGCCCGCCGCGGTTCGCGCAGTTCGCCGTGCACGATTTCCCGCTTGATCTCCAGCCCGACCACGAAGAAGAAGACCGCCATCAGCCCGTCGTTGACGAAGCGCACGAGGCTCTCTTCCAGGTCGTAGAAACCGAGATCGACGGAGAGGTGCGTATCCCAGAGGCCGGCGTAGGAGCCATCCCACGGCGAATTGACCCACGCCAGGGCCGCGACCGCAGCCGCGAGGAGGAGGACCCCCCCGAACGCCTCGGTCCGGATGAACGCCTGGAAGGGAAGAAGGATTCGCTGGTTCACGGCGCCGAAATCCCGCCCGCCGGCCCCGGCCCCGACATCAGGCTTCCCGCCACGCGACTTCCCAGACGCGCACAGGCTCGTCCAGGCCCTTGAACTGCTGCTGCCCCCGGTCGCTGAACAGGAACCCCTTCCCCGCGACAAGCTCCCGGACCACGTTCGAAACCAGGATCTCCCCGCCCGCCGCCGAACTCGCAATCCGCGATGCCGTGATGACCGCCGCCCCAAAGAGGTCGCCGTCCTCCGCGATCGGCTCGCCTGCGTTGACCCCGACCCGCACCCGGAGGTTCTCCCAGCGCGGGTCGCCGGCCACGGAATCGCGGTTGAGGTCGGCAAGCGCACGCTGGAGCGTGACGGCACACTCGATCGCCCGCTGCGCCGACCCGAACGATGCCATGAACCCGTCGCCCATCGTCTTCAGCTCGGTCCCGGCGTGCTGCTGGAGGGCCGCCCGCGTGAGCCTCTCGTGTTCGCGAAGGACGTCACGGCTGGCCACGTCGCCCAGACGCTGAACCAGTGCGGTGTGGCCTTCGATGTCGGTGAAAAGGATCGTCCGGAACTCGGGCTCGGCGGCGCTTGCGGTCGGCGTCGCGGCCGCGGGCGCCTCGCTCCAATCCTCGCCGAAGAACTCGCCAATCTGGCGGACCATTTCGTCCGTGACGCCCTCCACCGGGTTACCGCCAGTCACAGCCAGTCGCCCGTCCGGCAGCGAAGCCACGAACCGGCGTACCGCCCCCTCCGGCGCCCACCCGGAAGTGGCCGTCCGGATGACCAGGACCGGGCATTGCACGCGGCCCAGGTGCGGCTCCAGGTCCACGCCCAGCATCGCGTCATAGATCGTGATCGCGGTCTCCGCCGTCACACACTCCCGGAAAAACGCCGCATACCGCGGCCCCTCAGCCCTGCCCCAGCCGTACGTCTCCGCGCTCAGAGCATCGGTGAACATCCGGAAGTCCGCCTTGAGCACCTCCCGCCAGAGGTTCAGCCGCTCCAGCGGCATGAAATCCTTCCCCCGGACGAACGGGTTCGCCGCAATCAACCGCTCGACCCGCTCGGGGTGCTTGGCCGCGTAGGCGATAGCCGTCTGGTTCCCGTGTCCCCCGGCGAGCAACGAGACCCGCTCGGCCCCAAGCCGCGCAACCACGGCTTCGAGGTCGCTCACCCGGGCTTCGAGCGAAAACCCGGCGATCTCGCGGTCGGAAAGTCCCGTACCGCGGCCGTCGAAGCGGACGAGAGTGCGGTAGCGGGAAAGGTGCTCGATGCTCCGCCGCCGCTCCGGGTCCTGCCACTCGAGCTGGACATGGTTGTCCGGTGGCGCCGGCACCGAGATCAGGAAGGGTCCGTCACCAGACACCGCGTAGGCGATGTGGGTCCCGTCGGCGGCGGTGGCATAGGCAATCCGTGGCTCCATCCAACCATTGTACGCACTCCCCCGGCCGGAAATGTTGACGGTACGTGGCCCGGTTCACCTTCCGGGATGCCCCCGCTATTCGAAGCCGGGAGCCATCGCCAGGATGTTCAGCACGTACAGCCGCGTCTCCGCGTAAGGCCCGTAGCGCTGGATCCCGGCGACCCCCTGGTAGTACGCCGCCAGCGCCATCCATTCGTCGCCGCCGAAGTAGTCGATGTGGTGGCGAAGGACGGCCGCCCCCGCCCGGGCGTTCCCTTCGACCGTCCCCACCCAGTCCACGCGCTCGCCCATCACCACGTCTTGCGCCCACTCGGCCGTGTCTGGCGTCAGTTGGAGCAACCCCACCGCGCCCGCATGGCTGACCACGTGCTGCTGCCAGCCGCTTTCCTGCCAGGCCAGCGAAAGCAGAAGCCCCTCCCGCACCCCGAACTCCCGTGCCGCCGCTCGCAGCGCCGCCTCTGCTTCGGCCTTGGTGACGCGCACCGCCGTCTGTACCGGTGAACCAGCCCCCACGGAGCCGCCCGGGATCACCAGCAACGCCCCGGCAGCGATCCGGTCCGGGTCAGCAAGCCCGTTCGCCGCAGCGATGGCCCCCATGCTTACTCCGAACTGCGCGGCGATCCCGCTGAGCGTTTCGCCCGGCGCCACCTGGTGATAGCGCTCCGTCGGCCCCGCCGGTGCCCCACCCGCATACGCCGCCGGCCGGATGACCAGCGACTCCCCCGCGAAGATCTGGTCCGGGTCGTCCAGGCCGTTCGCGCGCACGAGGTCGTCGACGCTGACGCCGTACTCGAACGCGATCGCCGAGAGCGTGTCGCCCGGCTGCACCACGTACGATTCGTCGGCGCGCGCCGTCCCGAAGACCGCCCACAGGACGACGGCCCCCGCGATACCGGCCACCCGCGCAAGGCGCCCCACGTTGTTCCTCACATGAACAAGATCGACTCCCCGGCCGCGTTCCATCACTTCTCCCGGGGGGCGCAGGTTCATCGTCCCCCGGTCCCGGCTTACGTGTCACCCCTGTACCATGTTTGGCCATGAGCACTCGCCGAATCCTTGCTGTATACGGTCACCCCGACGACGAAGGCCAGGTCACCGGGACCCTCGCCCATTTCATCGAGGCCGGGAGCCCCGTCACCCTCGTCTGCGCCACCCGCGGCGAAGTGGGCGAAATCAGCCACCCATCGCTCGGCACCCCCGAAACCCTCGGCTATGTCCGCGAACTCGAACTCCGCGCTGCCATGGCCCAGATCGGCCTCGCCGACGTCCGCTTGCTGCCCTTCCGCGATAGCGGCATGGCCGGCACCCCCGAGACTGACGACCCCCGCTGCCTCCACCGGGCCCCCGCCGAAGCCGTCGTCGAACAACTCGTCGGCATCATCCGCGAAGTCCAGCCTCACTTCGTCTTCACCTGGGACCCGAGCGGCGGCTACGGCCACCCGGACCACATCGCCGTCCACAAGCACACGGTCGCCGCCTACGACGCTGCGGGCGACTCCCGCGCCTTTCCCTACGTCGGCGAACCCTGGTCCCCCGAACGCCTCTACTGGGGCGCCTTCACGATGAAGCGCTTCGCCCGCATGTGGATGGAGATGGAGGAGCGCGGCCTCCTCCCCCAGCCGCTCGACCCTGAGCGCCGCCTCCGCTTCGAAAACGCGATGAAAGAGCCGGACCCGCCCGTCCACGTCATCCACGACGTCGGTCACCACGTGGAGCGCAAGCGCGCCGCCGCCGGCATGCACCGCAGCCAGTTTGGCGAAAACAGCATGTTCGCCCGGATCCCGGAAGACCTCCGCCAGCGTTTCTACGCGACCGAACAGTTCTTCCAGGCCCGCCCCGCCATCAGCGACCCCGCCGAACCCGCCCACGGCTTCGACGGATGACCGGCGCGGTGGAGCCAGAGGACTACTTGAGGCTCCCCTACCACCTCCTCGTGGTTCGAAGCGACCTCGACGACGGCACCCCTGGCTGGGTGGCCGAAGTGGAGGAACTCGACGGCTGCATCGCCCAGGGAGACTCCCCCGGCGAACTTATGACCAACCTCAGCGACGCCCTGCTCGCCTGGGTGTCAGCCGAACTCGAAGAAGGGCACCCGATCCCGCGACCTCGCTAAGATCGGCAACCGCCCCCCGCACTAGACCCCCCTCCGCAACGCCCTGCCCGGCCGCGCACCCGTGTGCACACCCCGGTCAGCCACCTGCACACCGTTCACGAAGATCGCCCGGATGCCGTCCGGGAACTGGCAGGGGTCGGCGTAGGTCGCGCGGTCCGCAATTGTCGCCGGGTCGAACACCACCAGGTCAGCGAACGCCCCTTCCCGCACGAACCCCCGGTCCTTCAGGCCGAACTTCACCGCCGGCATCCCCGTCATCTTGTGGACCGCCGCCGCCAGGCTGATAACGCCCTCGTCCCGCGCGTAGCGCCCCAGAACCCGCGGGAACGTCCCGTAGAGCCGGGGGTGGGGCTTGCTCCCGCCAGGCACCCCGTCCGATCCGATCATCGTCGTTGGGTGCGCCATCACCATTCGCACGTCGGCTTCGTCCATGGTTTCGATAACGACCGTCGTCCGCACGCTTGCCTCCACCACCTTCTTCGCCGCCTCTTCCGCTGGCAGGTCGAAGATGTCCGCCATCTCCCGGATCGACTTGCCCTCCCAGTCGTGGTTCGCCGGGCAGAAGGCGATGTGCACCTTCGCCGGGTCCGCCCGCCCCAGGCCGCCCTCTTCGCCGCGTTCGTTGAAGGCGTTGTTCTGCAGCACCGCGAACAGCGACGTGCTCCCCGCCGTGTACGGGTACTGGTCCGCGGTCACGTCCAGCCCGCGCGCCCGCGCCGCCTCAAGCAGCTTGATCGAATCGCGGACCTTTCCCCAGTTGTCAACGCCGCCCACCTTGTGGTGCGAAATCTCCACCGCCACACCGCCTTCCTCCCCAACCCGGATCGCCTCGGCAACCGCCTCCAGCAGGTACTTCCCCTCGTTCCGCATGTGCGTCGCGTAGAGCCCCCGGCCATCCAGCGCCCGCGCCAGCGCGATGATTTCCTCCGTCGCTGCATACCGGCCCGGCTCGTAAATCAGGCCGGTCGAAAGGCCGACCGCCCCCGCATCCATCCCCTCCTGCACATAGGCGGCCATCTGTGCCAGTTCCCCGGCGTCCGGCGCCCGTTCGGCGTTCCCGAGCACCGCCCGGCGGATCGTCCCGTGCCCCACGAGCGCCGCGATGTTCAGGCTCGGCCGCACTTCGTCCACGCGTTCCAGGTAGCCCGCATACCCTTCCCACGGCTCCATCTCAACTTCCGGCCCAATCGCCCGGAACATCGGCCGCGCTGCTGCGAACGGCGCCACCGCCGTCCCGCAGTTCCCGACGATGTCCGTGGTCACCCCCTGCATCACCTTGCACGGGTACTCCGGCTCCATCAGCACCGCCAGGTCGTCGTGCGAATGGACGTCGACGAACCCCGGCGCCACCGCCATCCCCGCCGCGTCGACCTCCTTCGCCCCGCGCCCCGCCACCTCCCCGACCGCGACGATCCGGTCCCCGCGCACCGCCACATCCGCCCGCACGCCGGCCTCGCCGCTGCCATCGAACACCGTCCCGCCCCGGATCACCAGGTCGAATCGCCCATCCGTCGCCATCGCCACACCCCTGCCGGTTTCGCCCCGAACGCTGCCCGATCTTTCTGGCCTATGTCAACGGAGGCTCACAAGCGGTCGCCTCTGCGTTACGATCGCGCCAGTGAACGATGATGCAACCCCCAACGGGGAATCTCGACCCGCCGTAGTCCCTGGCCGCCACCTAAAGCTGACCTCGTTGGAGTTCCGAGGCGGTCGTCGGCCCAGTCAATTCGTCACCCTGGACGTCGCCAACGTGGCGCTCTTGGTTGGCCCGAACAACGCCGGCAAGGGCCTCGCGCTGAGGGAAATAGAGCACTGGTGCCGCGGCGGATTGAGCAATGGGCTCATTCTGGCCGGGGCGACGGTGGAGGTGCCTGGAACACCTGACGACCTGAGTTCGGTCCTAGAGACCCTCGGTGTGCAGAACGTGGACTCCGACAGATTTCGATTTCCTTCCCTCGGGCTCTATGCAGACGGAAAGCAAGCGGACGTCTTGCAGCAGCGGTCGGTTCTCGACGGTCATCGCCAGCGAGGCGAGTGGGGCGCGGTCGCCGTCGCGTTGCTGGGGCCCTCCGTTCTCCGTCTCGACGGGAGAAGTCGATTCCAGCTCGTGGCCAACCGAGAGGCGAGGGACTTGAATGCCCCCTCACAGAACTTCTTGGAGGCACTCTACAAGGACGCTCGGTCTCAGCGGTTCATCAGCGACGCGACCTTCACGGCATTCGGGCTGTACCTCGCGCTTGACCGCACCAGTGGAACCACCGTCACCTTGAAGTTGTCCGATGTCGACCCCTCCACACTCAGCGGGCCAGGGCCCCACCTCGACTTTCTACAGAAGGCACGCCCACTGAGCGAGCTAGGGGACGGCGTCCAATGTTTCACGGCTCTCTTATGCTCGGTCGCCGCCTACCCTTCCACGGTCATTCTCATCGACGAACCGGAGGCGTTCCTCCACGGGCGGGCCTCTCGGATTCTCGCAACTGCGCTGTGTACGCTGGCTACGCGTCGGTCCGCAACCCTTGTCATCGCTACGCATAGTCCGGACATCGTGCTTGGGTGCGTCGAGGCCACCGCTTGTGCCATCGCCCGCCTAACGTATTCAGGATCAGTAGGGACGGCGGTCGCAATCTCGCACGAAGAGGTATCGAAGCTTGCCAGGGACCCCGTACTTAGGTCCAGCCACCTCCTACAGGCGGTCTTTCATAAGGGAGCGGTAGTAGTCGAGGCTGCAACTGACCGGTGCTTCTACGAGGAGGCGGCTCGAACCGCCGGGGGCCAACCACACGTCCTCGACGACTGGGGTTGCCCCGATCTGACGGACACATTTCTTAAGCCGCGGGGGCGGCACTG
>CAYTMI010000018.1:0-60238 GCA_964438865.1 uncultured Anaerolineaceae bacterium
CGGGTGCTCGGTCGGGACCACCCGGACACGCTGGGCAGCCGCAACAACCTCGCCGCCGCCTATGAGTCTGCGGGACGACTGGAGAAGGCGATCTCCCTGTACGAAACGACCCTGGCCGACATGGAGCGGGTGCTCGGCCCGGACCACCCGTCCACGCTGGGCAGCCGCAACAACCTCGCCTATGTTTACTGGGCGAACGGCCAGCGCCACGAGGCGGTCAAGGCCATGGAGGCGGCTGTCACGTCCGCAAGGCGTGCGCTCAGCCCGGCTCACCAGGTTGCGCGCACCCTCTCCGCCAACCTGGAAGCGATGCGGCGGGAGATGAGAGACCAGTAGCCAGGTGGGCTTTGACGCCCAGCCTGGGTCGCCCCCGGCGCCTGCACCAACACCATCCGCCGCCCCCGGTAGCCGCGCCCCACCGTGGGCGCATCGCCTGACGCCTCAGTAGCACCGCCAGCCCCGCACTATCAGTAGCCCGACTGCCAGGGAGGGCAGGCCCCCGATTCCTTCCACCCTCCCCCTGCTACAATCTCTCCATGCGAGTCACCAAGATGCACGGCCTCGGCAACGACTACATCTACGTCTGGCCCCGCGACGGCGAAGCCCGCGATTGGCCCGGCCTCGCTCGCCGCGTCTCTGACCGCCACTTCGGCATCGGCAGCGACGGTCTCATCCTCGCCCTCCCCTCGCAGGTCGCCGACATGCAGATGCGCATGTTCAACGCCGACGGTTCCGAAGCCGAGATGTGCGGCAACGGCATCCGCTGCGTCGTCAAGTTCGCCATCGAAGAAGGCCTTGTCCCCCCCACGAAGGACCAGGTCACTGTCGAGACCCTCGCCGGCATCAAGACCCTCCAGCTCTTCCGCGAACACGGCATCGTCACCGCCGCCCGCGTCGACATGGGCCCCCCCAACTTCGACCCCGCCTCCCTCCCCGCCACCGTCGAAGGTCCCGGCCCCGTCACTGACCTCCCCCTCACCGTCGGCGGCGTCGACCTCAAGCTCACCCTCGTCAGCGTCGGCAACCCCCACGCCATCCACTATGTCAGCGAAGACCCGGACGCCTTCCCCCTCGAACGCATCGGCCCGCTCGTCGAAAACCACCCCATCTTCCCGCGTCGCACCAACTTCCAGGTCGTCCAGGTGCTCGACCGCGGCCACGTCAAGCATCGCGTCTGGGAACGCGGCTCCGGCATCACCCTCGCCTCCGGCACCGGCGCCGCCGCCGTCGCCGCCGCCTCCCGCCTCCGTGGCTTCACCGGCGACCGCATCGTCGACTCCCTCCCCGGCGGCGACCTCGTCCTCGAATGGGACGGCCACGGCTCCGTCTTCATGACCGGCCCCGCCACCCGCGTGTTCGACGCCGACTGGCTCGATGACTAACCCCGTCACCCCACCACTCCCACACTCCGTCACGCCCCGCCATCCGTAGCCCGAGTGCCAGCGAGGGCAGTCCCCCGTCACTCCCACACTCCGTCACTCCTCCTCGCCCCAACCCCGCCCTCCCGCTACCATCTCCTCACCATCGGCGCACGGCCACCCGCCAACCGCCACACCCCTCGGAGTCCCACCACCATGAAGCTCGCGAAGCGCGTCGAGTCCCTTCCCCCGTACCTCTTCGCCGAAATCTCCAGGAAGATCGCCGCCAAGCGCGCCCAGGGCGTCGATATCGTCACCTTCGCCATCGGCGACCCCGACATCCCCACTCCCCCGCACATCCTCGATGCGCTCCACAAGGCCATCGATGACCCCGCCAACCACCGCTACCCCGAATCCGAAGGCCTCCCCGAGCTTCGCCAGTCCATCGCCGACTGGTACGAACGCCGCTTCGAAATCAAGTTCGACCCCCAGAAAGAGACCCTCCCCCTCATCGGCTCCAAGGAAGGCATCGGCCACATCGCCCTCTGCTTCATCGACCCCGGCGACATCGCCATCGTCCCCGACCCCGGCTATCCCGTGTACGAAGTCGGCACCATGTTCGCCGGCGGCACCTCCTACAAAGTCGACTGTACCCGCGAAAACGGCTGGCTCGTCGACTTCGATAAGATCCCCAACGACGTCGCCGACAAGGCCAAGCTCATCTGGCTCAACTACCCCAACAACCCCACCGGAGCCGTCGCCGGCTTCGACTTCTTCGAACGCGCCGTCCACTGGGCCAGGCGCCACGACATCGCCATCCTCCACGACAACCCCTACTGCGACGTCGCCTACGACGGCTACAAGCCCATCAGCATCTTCCAGGTCCCCGGTGCCCGCGACGTCGCCGTCGAATTCAACTCCTGGTCCAAGATCTACAACATGACCGGTTGGCGAATCGGCATGGTCGTCGGCAACCCCCAGATGGTCGACGCCCTCATGCGCGTCAAGTCCAACATCGATAGCGGCATCCCCCAGGCCATCCAGCGCATGGCCATCGAAGCCGTCTACGGCCCCCAGGACTGCATCGACGAACACAACCGCATCTACCAGCACCGCCGCGACCGCATGGTCGAAACCCTCCGCCGCGTCGGCCTCGAAGTCGATACCCCGAAAGCCTCCCTCTACGTCTGGGCGAAGCTCCCCGAAGGCACCACCAGTGCCGACTACGCCGCCCGCCTGATCGACGAAACCGGCGTCGTCGTCACTCCCGGCCGCGGCTACGGCCTCAACGGCGAAGGCTACATAAGACTAAGCGTCACCACCCCCGACGACCGCATGGAAGAAGGCCTCCGCCGCCTCGAATCCTGGGGCGGCATGTAAAGAGGGAGACGCGCCGTGATCAGGTCATTCGCGGACACGCTCACCGAGGCGGTGTTCCACGGAACGCCCCGAGCGCTTACCCGCCGCGTTCCTCCCGGCGTCGTTAGTCGCGCAGCGCGGAAGCTCGACCTCGTGAACTCCGCGGCGGCGCTGGGAGACCTTGGTGCGTTTCCGGGGAACCGGCTGGAGCCCCTGCAGGGGGACCTCGGCGGGCTGCACAGTATCCGCGTAAACGATCAGTGGCGAATCGTCTTCCGTTGGGCCGATGGAGATGCCCACGACGTCCGCCTGGTGGACTATCATTAGCACAGGAGCCCGAATCGTGAAGCCAGCCCCACGCATCCCTGCACACCCCGGCGAAGTCCTCCGCGAGGAGTTTCTAGGCCCCCTTGGCCTGTCAGCTGATGCGTTCGCCGCCCACATCGGAGTGTCCCCCGCGGCCATCGAGTCGTTGCTGCGCGAAGAGACGCCCGTCGCCCCCGACCTCGCGTGGCTCCTCGCCATGGCTGTGGGGACGACGCCGCAGTTGTGGATGAACCTCCAGGTCAACCACGATCTCGCGCTGCACCGCCCCCGCCGCCGTCTCCCTCGCCTCGCCCCCACCGGCTGAGGGCGTCCGGTCCCGTAGTCCTGAAGTTCTGGTAGCCGCCGGTAAGGATTCTGACCGTGGCCGTAGGAGGTCACCACCCACCACCGACGACCGCATGGAAGAAGGCCTCCGCCGCCTCGAATCCTGGGGCAAGCGCTAACGGTAGCCGCGGCCCACTGTGGCCGCATGAACTCGCCACCGATTTTCGCCGCCAGCCCGCGGATCATCCGTACCGCGACCGGCAGGGAGCGTTCGCCGTCTCTATCACCGGCAACGTCGCGGCGGTGGGCGCCGGAGGCTGGCGGTCAGGTTTCGAGGGTGACAGTGGTGAAGATGGCGTTGGGGGAGGCTTCCGCGAGGGCTTCTTCGCGCTGAACTTCGAAGATGAGTTCGATCGCCTGGGCGAGGTTCTCGAGGACCGCTTCGACGGTGCGGCCCTGGCCGTTGGCGGCGGGGACTTCCGGGCACTGGGCGATGTACCAGCCCTCGGTTCGTTCGAGGATGGCGGTGAACTCGTAGCGCATTGGCTGGATGGTAGCATGGGGCTGCCACGGGGTGAGAGCGGCGGGCACGGGCTCACGGCGTGGCGGGCTGGGGGGGTGGTTGGGGCGGGGGGTTGTCGTGTTCGGCCGCTTCCTCCAGAAGGTCGTCCACGTCCCCGAGGAGGCCCTGGAGCATAGACCAGTAGGTGGTGGGGTCGTGGTCCTGGCGTTCGGTGGCGTAGAGGGTGGAGGGAAGGCGGTCGAAGTTGCGGGTGGCGATGGAGCAGGCGCGGAGGATGATGGCGGAACGGGCGATGGAGATGCGGCCGGAGAGCTGAAGGCGGACGAGGGCATCGAGGACTGCCTGGATGCTGGCGCGATCCCGGAGGCTGAGGGCTGTTTCGCCGAGCCATTCGGAAGGGTAGCGGCGGGCGGCGACGGAGGCGGAGGCGGCTTTGGCGGATGCCTCGCGGGTGGGGGCGCCGTCTTCGTGGTTGATACAGCGGTTGGTGCCACGGCGGGGGGCGAAGCCGCAGGGGGCGCCGCGGCGGGTGGTGGCGCTACAGGCGGTCATGAGTGAGTCTCGGAAGTTTTTTCACATGAAGAGCGCATGGGAGCGCACGGGAGCGCACGTGTGGGTGGGGAGTCCCGAGTCCTGAGTCCCGAGTCCCGAGTCCTGAGTCCTGAGTTCCGGGGGCGCCGGGTAGCGGGCGTGGATGTGGCGGTCATGGCGGCATGGTCGCGGGTGGGGGATGGGATGTGGAAGGGGGTGGTGGCGCGGGGGCTCTTAGCCCCAGCGCTCGGTCATCGTTGGTTGCACGAGCCGGTGCGCGAAGAGACGCCCGTCGCCCCCGAACTCGCGTGGCTCCTCGCGATGGCCGTGGGGACGACCCCGCGGCCGTGGATGAACCTCCAGGTCAACCGCGACCTCGCGCTCCACCGCCCCCACCGCCCCCTCACCGCCAGCCACTCCCGCCGCCAGCCCGCGGATCATCCGTACCGCGCGCGTAAGCAAGCGGCGTCTGGTCAGACCCTGCACCATCCTCACCCCGTGCGCTGCATCGGCGCTACCTCGTCGGCGATCCGCCCGCCCGCCCGGCGCTCCTCCGCCCGCAGGTCATACCCCGATTGCAGGTTCAACCAGAACTGCGCGCTCGTCCCGAAATACTGCCCCAACCGCATCGCCGTGTCCGGCGTGATCCGGCGGTGCCCCCGGACGATCTCCCTGATCCGTCCACCCGGCACCTTAAGCGCCCCCGCGAGGGCACCCTGCGTCATCCCGAGTGGCTTCAGGTACTCCTCGAGCAGGATCTCCCCCGGGTGGATCAGCGGGAGCAACTCCCCTGGCTCAACCGTGGTAGTCGACGATTTCGACGTCATGGGCATCTCCTTCTTCCCACCGGAAGCACACGCGCCACTGGTCGTTGATGCGCAGACTGTGCTGCCCGGTGCGACCACCGGTCAAGAGCTCCAGCCGGTTCCCCGGCGGGTTCCGCAACTCTCGTAAGTCGCGGGCCGCATCCAGGAGCAGCAGTTTGCGAAGCGCCGCCACCTGGATGTCGCCGGGAAGCCGTCGCGACCGCCGCCCGGCGAAGACGGTCTCAGTCTCCGGGTCCCGGAACGAGCGGATCACGTTGTGAGTCTTGTTCCTTCCGCCCGCTCACGTCAATCGCTGAGCCGCTGGAGAACCGCGGGGTCTCACCAGGTTTCGAGGGTGAAGGTGGCGGCAGCGTCACCATCGGCCGCGGCTACGGCCTCAACGGCGAAGGCCGCATCGGCCTCGAAGCCTAGGGCAGCCGGTAGCGGCGGTGGGGATTCTGACTGTGGCCGCATGAACTGAGACCATTCGACCCGACCGGCGCTAGCAGGCGGGACATAGCCCCAGGCCGAGATCGGCGGCGAGCCACTGGTGTGCGGCGTCCCGGACGGCGGTGATGTCGTCCAGCGACACCGGCTTGTAGATCTGGCCCGCGATGTCGGCAGGTAGGGCTCCGGCGGAAGGATCCTTGAGAAGCGCACATCGCCGACCCGTCATCAACATCGCCCCGAGTTCGGTCACCACGTTGTAATTGAGTCCGCGGCCAGCGCAATCCTCAAGCAGACCGATGCCATATCGACAGGCCCACATATGGGCGACCACGTTGCCAAGCAAGTCGTCGTCAAGTTGCCGGTCAGACGCGAGGTGAAGCTTCAGTCCGTGGCCGTCACATATCTCCCGAAGCGCATTGACTGCGTCTCGCACCGGGTCTAGGAAGCTGGTGTCCTCCGGTGCATTCGGGAACCTGGTCATGCAGAACACGTTCGAGTCGAACGGGAACTCAGCGAGCAGTCGTCCGATGGGATCGGCGAACCTCACCGGAGCCCACGAGGGCGGAATCACGGTGTGGCGCGCGTGGCCGAAATCTGAGCCGGGAGCAGCCTGGGCCGCCTTGCGAGTTGTTGGCGTCCCAGCCGACCCGGCAAGAGTGCCGGCAAGCTGCTCACCTTTCGGCGTCAGCCCCCATTTCCCGGACTGCGTGCGCACCGCAAGCTTTCGATCCCGCAGCTTCACCAACTCACGGCTAACATTGGACGGCCGCGGAATCCGTAATGATTCGCAGAGCCGCCCGATGTCAGATGGCGCGAACCATGGTTGCCCGGATGTCGTGGCGACCGAGTTAGACAGTACCAAGACGCGGTCGGGCTCTGAACCGAGTGCTTGCACCAAGAGTCCGAAGTTCTGGGAGCTCACGCTTCCAGTCCCGACAGCCGTCGGACTAGGACTCCGGCCTCCTCAAGACCCTGTCTGTTGACGCGAACCTCCCTCTGTTGCCCTTTGCCGCGAAAGCTGCACAAGTTGCCCAAGGTGTTCAACGACGTCGCGAAGTTGGCAGAGTCGTACTTCCCAAACTCCGTGCAGGCGTCCCGAATCGTGCTAGTCGGGGTCCAGTCAGTGTCTAGGCTGCTGGCCTGCCTCGCCGCGCTGATGAGGAGTCCGATCTCTCGGGTGGCCCGGGCCTTCGTCTTGTCCAGTCGTCCGGGGGGCACTATCAGGTCGAGCCTGTCTCCGTCGAGATCGAACACTTCGCGCGCGGCGTCGACGCTCACGCTGAGCTTTGCCGCGATTCTCGCCATTCCGCCCTCGCTGGGTGCGCTCGGCTCCTCCCCCGTGGCTGGGGGCACGCCACCCGGCCGGTGGGAGCCGGCGGCCAGCAGGTCGAGCCCCTTCGCAAACGCTACCGCGCGAAGGTCGTCGGGAACCCCCGCCTCTTCCATCGCGGCAAGCATTGCCTTGAACATGTCGGCCATGTCGGTCACTGCCATCGCCATCTGACGAATCCTCCTGGTCTTGTACCGCCCACGCGGGTCTCGCGACCCCACGGTTCAGCTTCGGTCACGGTAACATAGACTCCTGACGATTGGCAAGCTCTTCTTACATCTCGGCTGCCGTGTATTGCACGTGGGGCTTGGCGTACGGCGGCAATGGCCATGCCAATGAATATCTCCGCGGTCGTCGCGGTCGCGCAGAATCTGATTGATCGATTCGACAAGGAATGGCACGGTTTGCCAATTCGCCTCGGTCGCTAGTCAATTTGTTAAGCTTGCATGCTCATGCGGGGCCACGGACAGTCCTCGTCTGGCTAGGTTGGGCACTGCCGGGGCACCCCGGCTTTTCGCGTCTCCGCGCACCCGCCCCCGAAGCTGCCACCTCCCCCTTCCACCTCCACCCCTCCCCACCCGACCCTGCCCCTAACGACGCCGCCCGTCCCGCCGCCGCCACCGGAAGCCACCCCGGAAAGGCGCCCGAGATGACTTCGAAGTCGTGTTTTTTTCGTGAAGAGGTCGTCTCGGAGGCTGCGCGGGGTGTCGGCGGGAGCAGCCAGCCCTCCCTGGCAGTCGGGCTACGGATGGGATGACGGTGGGCGACGCCGCTCCATGCCTGGCGCGGTACGGTTGGTCCTGGCGCGGCGACTAGGAAGCGCGGCCCGGAGGGTGGCCGGAGCGGGAGCGGAGGCCAGCGCGGTCGCTGGCGCCAGGGGGTGGGGTGGCGTTGGAACATGCGAAGCGGGGGTGTGGAGGCGCGACAGTGGTGGCGGGACAGGCGGCGGACGCTCCCTCACGGTCGCGGTACTGTTCGGGGGCCAGGGGTCAGGCGGAGAGGTGGCGCGGGAAGTGCGTGGCGGGTCATGCGGCCACGGTCAGCCTCCCTACCCGTGGCTACCGGGACTCCGGACCCGGGACTCGCTACACTTCCACCAATGCCCCGTAACGCCCCACACTCCACCGCCGCCACCGCCGACCGCGCCATCCTTGTCGCCGCCGACATGCGCGGCGCCCTCCTGCCCGCCGAAGAATCCCTCCAGGAACTCGCCGAACTCGCCCGCACCGCCGGCGCCGAAGTCGTCGGCACCACCACCCAGCATCTCCATCACCCCCACCCCGCGACCTACATCGGCAAGGGCAAGGTCGAAGAGGTCGCCGAGGCCCGTACGAACCTCGATGCCAACGTCGTCATCTTCGACGATGAACTTTCCCCCTCCCAGCAGCGAAACCTCGAAAAGGCCCTTGGCGTGAAGGTCATCGACCGCACCGCCCTCATCCTCGACATCTTCGCCACCCGCGCCCACACCGCCGAAGGCCGCCTCCAGGTCTCCCTCGCGCAGATGCAGTACCTCCTCCCCCGGCTCGCCGGCCAGTGGTCCCACCTCGAACGCATGGAAGGCGCCATCGGCACCCGCGGCCCCGGCGAAACCCAGATCGAGACCGACCGCCGCCTCATCCGCAGCCGCATCTCCCGGATCAAGCGCGAACTCGAAGATGTCCGGACACGCCGCTCCCTCTATCGCCGTCAGCGCGAACGTGCCGGCGTGCCCGTCGTCGCCCTCGTCGGCTATACGAACGCCGGCAAGTCGACCGTCATGCGAACCCTCTCCGGTGCCGATGTCCTCGCCGAAGACAGGCTCTTCGCCACCCTCGACCCCGTTACCCGCCGCCTCCGGCTCCCCACCGGCGAAACCGTGCTCCTTACCGACACCGTCGGCTTCATCCAGAAGCTCCCGACCGACCTTGTCGCCGCCTTTCGCGCCACCCTCGAAGAACTGGAAGAGGCCGACCTCCTCCTCCACGTCGTCGACATCGCCCACCCCAACGCCTTCGAACACGTCCAGACCGTGGAAGCGACCCTGAAGGACCTCGGCGTCTCCGAAAAGCCCGTGCTCCTCGCCTTGAACAAGGTCGACATGCTCACGAACGACGACGGCAAGCGCGTCCACGACTTCGACGAGGCCAAAGCAGCCCTCCACGGCGCCGGCAGCCCGCCTGCGAACGTCGTCCTCGTCTCGGCAGCAAAGCGATGGGGAATCGACATCCTCCTCGCCCGCGTGGCCGATGGGCTGGACGGCCGCATCCCCATGGGCGGCGAGACCGCGGCCCTCCTCGGCCGCGCCGATGGCCACGCTTCCCTCCGCGCCGTTTGAACCACGGCCCGTAAGCCGGTAGAACAAGGGGGATGCCTGAAACACCCCCGGTCCCGCTCCCCCACCCCGCAGGCCCGCTCGCCGGTTACCGGGTCCTCGACTTCGCGGATGAGAAGGGTCAGCTCTGCGCCCGCCTCCTCGGCGAACTTGGGGCAGACGTCATCAAGGTCGAACCCCCGCGGGACGGGGACCCGACCCGCCAGAACGGCCCCTTCTTCAAGGACCAGCCGGCGCCGAACACAAGCCTCTACTGGTGGGCGATGAACGCCGGCAAGCGCTCCGTCACCTGCCAGCTCCGCCTCGAAGCCGGCCGTGACCTGGTCCGCCGCCTCGCCGCCGTCTCCGACATGGTCATCGAGACGGGCATGCCCGGCGCCGCCGCCGCACTCGGCCTCGACTACGCGACGCTGTCCTCGGCGAACCCGGGCATCATCGTCGTCAGCATCACCAACTTCGGCCAGGCCGGGCCGTACAAGGACATGCTCGCGACCGACATCGTCGGTTCGGCCATGGGCGGCCACATGTACCTCAACGGCGACGACGAGCGCGGCCCGGTCCGCACGCTCGCGCCGCAAGCCTATGCCCAGGCGAACGTCCAGGGTGCCGTGGGCGCCATGGTCGCGCTCTACGCCCGCGGCGTGAACGACGGCACCGGCCAGCATGTTGATGTCTCCATGCAAGAGGCGGTCGCGAACGCCCTCGACAACGCCCAGCAGACGTGGGACATCCGGCACATCAACAACCGCGGGCCGGGCGTGGCGCGCATGGTCGGCGGCAACGTCGGGCCGCGCTACCTGTACGAAGCCGCGGACGGCTGGGTGACCTGCCTCGCGCTCGGCGGGCTCATCGGCCCGAACGCGGACGTGGCCATCGACTGGCTGGCCGCCTCGGGCAACGCGCGCGGCCTCGACACGGCATCGTGGCGCGCGAAGCTTCGGGCACCGTTCCCGCTGGGGCCAGAGGACCGCGTGTATGTCGAAGAGACGCTGGCCGGCTTCTGCAAGGCTCAGCCGAAGGAGTCGCTCGTAGAGCAGGCGCAGCAGCGGGGCTTCGGCTGGGCGCCGGTGTTCTCCCCGCGCGAGGTGGTGGAGAGCAAGCACCTGGCCGCGCGCGACTTCTGGGTCCGCGTCCACCATGAGGACCTCGGCGAGTCGTTCATCTACCCGGGTCCTCCGTTCAGGCTGAGGCTGACGCCGTGGGCACAGCGCGGCCGCGCGCCGCTGGTCGGCGAACACAACGAGCAGGTCTACGGCGAACTCCTCGGGCTCGACGCTGCCGAACTCCGGCGCCTGCGGATGAGGATGGTCATATGAGGACGGATCGTGGTTGACGAGAAGGCGCTGAAGAGGCCGTTCACCGGTATCCGCGTGGCGGACTTCGCCTGGGTGGGCGTCGGTCCGACCGTGTCGAAGTACCTGGCGGATCATGGGGCCGAGGTCATCCGGATCGAGTCGTCGACGTACCCGGAAGCCCTGCGACGGGTGGGCCCGTTCGTCAACGACACGCCGGGGGTGGACAACTCCGGCTACTACGCCAACTTCAACAGCTCGAAGCTCGGCGCATCCGTGAACTTCAAACACCCCCGCGGACCGGAACTGGTGAAGCGGCTGCTTGCGACCTGCGACGTGGTCACCGAGTCGTTCACGCCGGGAACCATGGAGCGGTTTGGGCTGGGCTACGAAACCATCCGCGCAATCCGCCCCGACGTGGTGATGATCTCGATGCCGCTCTACGGGCAGACGGGGCCCTGGGCGGGGTATTCGGGCTACGGGCACGTGCTCCAGGCGGCGGCGGGGTTCAACCACCTCACGGGCTGGGAGGACGGACCACCGATCGGCACCGGGATCGCCTACACGGACTTCCTGGTGCCCCACATCGCCGCGGTCGCACTGGTTGCCGCGCTGGACTACCGCCGCCGAACCGGGCACGGCCAGTACATCGACTTCGGCCAGATGGAGGCGGCAGTCCACGCGCTGGGCACCGCCGTGCTCGACTGGACCGCGAATGGCCACGAACAGAAGCGCATCGGCAACCGCGACCCGGAGGCGGCGCCGCACGGCTGTTACCGCTGCAAGGACGGCCGCTACCTGGTCATTGCCTGTTTCGCGGAGAAGCAGTGGGAGGGGCTGAAGGCAGCGCTCGGGCGGCCGGAATGGTGTGACATGGACCGGATGCGCCGCCGCTGGCAGCGGTTGAACGAGCAGAAGGAGATCGACCGCCACCTCGGTTACTGGATCGAGGACTTCACGCGGCTGCCCTCGGACTCGCCGTTCTACACGGAGGAGGGAGTTGAGGCGCCGCCCGTCCGGAAGTTGACGACCGAAGAGATGATGGCCCACATGCAGTCGTTCGGGGTGCCTTGCGGCATCGTTCAGAGCGCGGAAGCCCTGCACAGCGACCCCCAACTGGCCTTCCGTGGGCACTACTGGAAGCTCCAGCACCCGGTCATGGGCCTTCGGACCTACGATGGCCCGGCATTCCGGCTCTCGCGCACGCCGACGGAGCTGACGAAGGCCGCGCCTCTCCTCGGCGAGGACAACGAGTACGCGTGGAAGACGTTGGCGGGGCTGGGCGACGACGAGTACACCGACCTCCTGATCGACGACGCGTTCGAGTAACTGCCGGCCTGGGGATGTCGCCTGAAAACGAGAAGGGGCTGCCGTGTGACAGCCCTTCCAGGTAGGTTTGAACCTCGGGTTCCGTTACTTGACGGTGAGTGTGCCCTTCATCTCGGTTGGGTGGAGGTCGCACTGGTAGTAGAAGGAACCTGCAGCCGACGGCGAGAACTTCACTTGGACGGTCCCCGTGGGGATGATGTTGCCGTTGCTGCCGGGGGCGAGGTCGGCGCCACCGGGCGCGGTCATGAAGTGGACGTTGTGCTGCAGCTTGCCCTTGTTTTCGAAGGTGAGGTCGATTGCGGCTCCGGCCGCGCCCGTAAGCGTCACCTGGTCGAACTTGTTGTCGCGCGCGACAAGGGTACAGGCGCCGTCCGCGCAGTCGATGTCCACGCCTGCCGGTGGCGTCGTGCCGTCCCCGCCGGCGGCCTGGGTGTCGTCTTCGAAGAGCGTAAGACCGGCGCCCACCATGAACCCGCCGACGATGAGACCGCAGACGATCGTGGTAGCGGCGCCCATGCCAAGGCTGAAGCGCATCTCCTTTGTGTCCCGGACGACCTCCATGTCGAACACCTGGACGGTGCCGGCAACCACGTCCTCGGGGTGCTGGTTGACGATGTCGAGGATGGTCCGCTGGGTCTCTTCATAGCTGGCGAGGCCTTCGCGACCGGCCCAGGTCGTCTCGACGAGTGACTGCGACGGCCCGACCTGGGCGGGCGACACGGTGATGCGGAGATCCTGGAATCCCTGGAGGCCGCGGAGGGCGCTGCCGGAGTGGTCGAGAGCGTGAAGGACGCCGCCGGCGGCCCGGGCGGCAGCGAGTTGGCCTTCGGCGATGGCAAAGGTCACGACCTGGGTGTAGCGGGCTTCCCCGCCCCCGGGCGCGGCCGCTTCGTTGGCACGCTTCTTGGCGGCGGAATCGGCGACAAACCAGCCAGCGGCAGCGACGACGGTCACGGTGATGGCGGCGCCGAGGAACGACATGGCGAAGTTGCTTTCCTGGTCGTTGGCCCACCAGAGCAGCGCCGCGGCGAGAAGCAGGGCAGTAAGCCCCCCCATGATGGCCCACGAAGTTGGCTCGGGGCGGGGCCCTGCGCCGTGCCCGCCGTAGGCACCATGGGCGTCGCTATGCTGGTCCATGAAGGCTGGTTCTCCTGTTGCTTGGCATTCCCGGATCCCCTGGGACGGGGAGCCCAGGCACTGGCTCCGGGGCACGAAAACCGGTCGCAGCCGCTTTGTGAACGGCTTCGCAATCGCAGTTATATCTGGCGCTCCCATGGGCGTCAAGGAATTGGGAGGCCGCCAGCGGGCCCGGTTTGTGGGAGACTGGGCGCTGAATGGATGGTGCCGAAGACCGCGGAGTGGACACGGACCGACCGGCGCGGGAGATGCCCGCGGCTGTGGTGCTGGCCATTGTGAGCGCACTTGAGGGGGCGGGAATCAGGTGCTGGGTGGATGGCGGATGGGGCGTCGACGCGATCCTCGGGCGCCAGACCCGGGCGCACGACGACCTCGACCTTGTGGTCGAACTTGGAGCGGTTCAACGCGTCTGCGCGGCGCTGGAACCGTGGGGGTTCGAAATGGTGCTGGACGCACTTCCCACGCGTGCGGTGCTGGTGAGTGCCGACCGCCAGTCCATCGACTTGCACACGGTGACGTTCGACGGGGACGGCGTGGGGTGGCAGTCGGGGGCGGGTCCGGGCGGAAGGGACTACCCCTATCCGGCTGCGGGATTCACGCAAGGATCGATCGCCGGGGTGACTGTCCCGACCCTGACGGCGGCGTTGCAGGTGGAACTCCACACCGGATATGAACCCGACGCGAAGGATGAGCACGACATGGCGTGGCTGGAAGAGGCTTTCGGCGTGGTGTGGCCGCTTCGGGTTGGCTAGCCGGGCAGGACCACGGCATCGACACCCATCGCCACGAAGAGCAGCGCGAGGTACAGGAGCGAGTACTTGTAGAGGCGCATCGGGGGGACCTCGACGGGGTATCGCCAGAGCCTGAAGGCGGAACGCACGAAGCCAGCGCCGAGAACGGCAGCCGCTGCCCCATAGATCCAGCCGATGTCGGCGGCCGGCACCAGCGCCAGCGTCACGACCACGAGCACGATCGAGTAGAGGAGGATCTGGGCGCGCGTGGCGGCGGCACCGCGGGCGACGGGGAGCATCGGGACGCCGGCTTCGCTGTAGTCGTCTTTCAGCCGGAGCGAGAGTGCCCAGAAGTGGGGGGGAGTCCACATGAAGATGATTGCGAACATCGTCAGGCTGGCCAGGGAGACGTCGCCGGTCACCGCGGCCCATCCGACCATTGGCGGGAAGGCACCCGCAGCACCGCCGATGACGATGTTCTGGGGGGTCCGGCGCTTCAGCCAGATGGTGTAGACGAAGACATAGAAGAGCAGCGCTGCGAGAGAGAGGGCCGCGGCCATCAGCGTCGCCGTCGCCCAGAGCCATGCGAACGCACCCGCCCCGAGAGCAATGCCGAACGCAAGACCGCGGGCGGGTTCGATCGCGCCGGTGACGAGCGGACGGCTGCGGGTGCGGCGCATTATGCCGTCGATATCCCGGTCGTACCAGCAGTTGATAGCGTTGGCTCCACCGGCGGAGAGCGAGCCGCCGATCAGCGTCGCCAGGACCAGCCAGCCGGATGGCCAGCCACGATCGGCGACCATCATCGCCGGGACGGTGGTGATCAGAAGCAGGACGATCACCCGCGGTTTCGTCAGCGAGAGGTAGTTGCGGAAGGTTTCGACGACCTGGAGGCGGGGGGCGGCAATGGCTTCGAGACTGCTCATGCGGTTGCCCTCGCGTTGGCGGCCGAGCGTCGATCGCGCACGGCGGTCGGCACGTAGAGCGCGAGCATCACCGCCGAGGAGAGGGCGGTCCAGATGAGTGAGGCGAGGACCGTGTGGGAAATCGCCAGCCAGTTCGGGAAGGTGTACCAGACGTTGAGCGCGCCCACGGCCACCTGCACCGCGTAGAGCACGGCCGTGGCCACGGCGAACACGGCGGCCCAGGGCACGTGCTGGCGCTGGCGCCAGGCGATCGCCACGGCGGCGGCCACGAAGAAGACGAGCGCCCCCGCGAGGTAGCGATGGAGCATGTGCGAGATCTCCTGGTCGTCGCTCCCGGGGAGGAGGGTGGCGGCATTCGTGCAGCCCGGCCACTTGTCACAGGCGGTGCTGGCGCCGCTTTCGGTCATATAGCCGCCGACCCAGAGGACCACCGCGAGCCACGCAATCGCGGCGAGCGATACAGTGCCGATCCGCCGGGGGGCGGCGCTGCTAAGGGCGCCCAGGCGGCGGCTCCAGGTGCTGTCTTCCATGTACATCGCGGCGGCGACCGCAACCTGGCAGCTCAGCACAATCATCGCCGTGAGCAAGTGGGAGGCGACGATCTCCGGGGGAAGTTCCTTCTTCACGGTGATGGCGCCAAGGATGCCCTGGAAGCCGACGAGGGGCACGCCGATGATCGCGGTCCAGAGGATGAAGGGGTTGTCCCGATAGTGGCGCCAGGCCATCACGGCGACGGCGATGACGAGCAGGCCAACGGCGGTCGCGGTGAAGCGGTGGGACATTTCAATGACGGGGTGTTTGTTGGCCGGCGGCAGGACGCCGCCGTAGCAGGTGGGCCAATCGGGACAGCCAAGGCCGGAGCCGGTGGCGCGGACGAGTACTCCGACGCCGATGAGGATGAGGGTCGCGACAACCGTGAGAAGCGCCAGGCGCCGGGCGAGTTCCATGCTGAGCCAGCACAACCTTTCGAAGGCGTCTTGCGCCGTGCCCTGGCCCGGCAGCCACCATTCAGGGTGCCACACGGCCATGGCTGGCGCCACCGACGAGCGGCGATTCGCAGGGACCCGGCACGGTCCGGCAGTGGCGTTCCGGGTTGTGCCGGGCAACCCATCATGAACCGTAAGGGGCGCGGATCCTATACTCACCGGGGTGGCAGACGCCCATCAGGGCCGCACTCCCCAGGCGGCAAACGTCCACGAGGCGATTGTGACGACGGTATCTCACTCGGGCGGGCCAGGCCGGGAGTCTGAAGTCCGTGACCGCATTTTCGCGAGCGCGCTTCGCCACTTTTCCAAGAGTGGGTACGCGGCCACCTCGTTGCGGGAAATCTCGGCCGACGCCCAGACGACGAAGCCGATGATCTACTACTACTTCGGCTCGAAGGAAGGGCTGTACGTCAGCATTGTCCGGCAGATCCTGGAGGAGATGGCGGAAGCGATCCGGAGCCGCGTCCCGGCCGGCGCACCTCCCTCGGAGCAGGTGGTGGCCTTCGCCGAACGGTACCTGGACCACTTCCTCGCGCAGGAAGAGATCATCGCCCTGGTCCTGCGGGAGGTATTCGGGCTTGGGGGCGCGCCGATGGCAGCACTCGCCCAGACGTTGGCCGAGCAGGTCCGTCATCCGCTGGACGACATCCTCCGGCAGGGCATTGAAATAGGGGCGTTCCATGCGGGGCACGTGAGCAGTTGCGCTACGGCCATCACGGGCATCCTCAACATGTTCATCCTCGCGCACGTCTTCGGCGGCGCGCCGATAGACCGCGAAACGCCGATCGAGCAGGTGCGGTACTACATCCGCGGCCTTGCCTGCGGGTGAACGTTCGGGGACACGCGGCTTCCCGCCCTTGATTCGCCGCCGGCGCTGCCGTCTTTCTGAATAGAGGGTTCCGCCGTGGCGCAGGCCAAGATCATCGACTACTACGCAATTCTCAACCTTCCTCCGACCGCCGACCTCAACGGCATCGAGAATGCCTATGCGCGCCTCTCGGACGAGCTGGCGATGAGCATGACCGAGGACACCCTGGGCGGCGAGGCGCTGGCCCGGCTCAACGAGGCATACTCCGTGCTCTCCCGGCCGGTTCTTAGGCGCGACTATGACAAGGTCTACTTCAGCCGCGAGATCCAGCAGCAACGGGCCCGCAAGAGCGCCGACGCTCGCCGCCGCGGGCTGCTGCGCCATGTGCTGACAGGCGGGCTGGTCGTGGTGATCGCGGTTCAGGGCGCGGCGCTTGCCTACATCGGTCGCGAAGAGGTTGCGGATGCCGCCCTCACCGTGTTTGGGCCGCTGCTGCCAGGCGAAGCGAACTAAGAGTTAGCCGGCTGCGGCCCCTGCCGCCTCTGCTTCGGCGTACGGCGCGATTGTGTCGATCATGTTCACACGGCTGTCCAGGCGCTTCTGCAACCCGCTCATGAGTCCAATCACCCGGAAGATCAAGAGCACGTCGCCGGGGATCTCGGTCACCGGGTTCGCTTTGAGGATGCGGGCGAGGCGTTCGTTCACTTCCGGCATCACATCCACGTCGACATACGGCTTGGCCTCGGGGCCGCCGACTTCGAAGAACGACTTGCCGAGCGCGATGAGAGATTCGGGGTCGTCGGAGCGGGTCTTGAAGCCGAGAGCGCGGAAGGCCTGCACCATGGCGTCGTGATCTCCGCCGATGATGGCGATGATGAGCCGGGCGTAGTTGCGCCGGAATTCGTCCGGGAGTTCCTTCGCGAGGCCGAAGTCGAGGAACACGACCACGGGTCCGGGCATGACCAGCAGGTTGCCGGGATGGGGGTCGGCGTGAAAGAAGCCATGGACGAGGATCTGTTCGCAATAGGCCTCGGTCATGATCAGCGCGACCTGGTTGGGGTCGATCCCGGCGGCTTCGAGGCGAGGGATGTCAGAGATCTTGATCCCATCCATGTACTCGAGGGTAAGCACGCGGCGGGCGCTGTGTTCCCAAATGACTTTCGGGACGCGGATGTCAGCCCGGTGGGCGAGGTCGCGGGCAACGCGCTCGGCACTCTGCCCTTCGAGGACGAAGTCGAGTTCGCGTGGGACGTACTTGCGCATTTCGTCCATGAGCACCCGGAAGTCGAAGTTCCGTTCGATGCGTGCGAGGATGCGGACGAGGACGGAGATGTTGCCGAGGTCGGTCTCGACCACGCGTTCGATCCCAGGGTACTGCACTTTCACGGCGACGTCGCGACCGTCCTTCGTCCGGGCGCGGTGGACCTGCGCCAGCGAGGCGGAGGCGACCGGGATGCGTTCGAACGCGTCGTAGATCTCGTCAGGGCTCGCGCCGAGTTCGCGCCGGATCTGGGCTTCGACTTCGTGGAAAGGGCGAATAGGGACGCGGTCCTGGAGGTGGCTGAGGACGGCGACGTATTCGGGAGGGGCAACGTCGGCGCGGCTGCTGATGAACTGGCAGGTCTTGATCAGTAGGCCTTCCATCCGCGTGGCGAGCCGGTAGATGCGTTCCGCTGCACGCTGATGCTGGGCGGAGTAACGGCGGTCCTTCTCCTCGGGAGTGAGGTGCTTCTTCCGCTGGATGCGTTTGTAGCCCAGGTAGATGGCGACGAAGTTCCAGCCGACGAGGAGGAAGCGGTGGGCGCGGATGTGGAGGGGGAGCGGCTTCGCGCCGGTATAGGAAGTGCGGGCCATCCATCAATCCTACGGAACGGCAGCCGTAGAGAACCAGAGGCCGGCACCGGAGTCAGCCCCTCGCTGGTAAAGATCTGGGACGCGAAATCAGGCTTTGAGCGCCATGTCGTCGACCTTCCAGGCGCCGGCGACATCCTTCCAGCGGGTGATCATAACGCCGTCGCCATCGGGGCTTTGCATGGTAATTTCGACGACCTGGTCATCGCCGTCGGGGCCGATGACGTTTACAGAGAAGCCGGTTGCGGGAGCCTGGGGACCGGCCGACTGGCGCTGAGCCTGCATGGCCATGGCTTTGCCCATGCCGTTGGGGGTAAAGATCATCATGAGCCCACCGATGTTCTGGGCGATGAGGTCCTGGGCGAACTGTTCGGCGGCGGCGGCGAGGTCTGCCATCGGGGTGTCTCCTTCTTGCGGGCCGGCGGAAAGAGTTGCTGGTCCGGCCATCAGGGGATGGTAGGGGCGGGCGCGGGGGTGTCAAGTCGGTCGCCGACGGCCGGTCGTGTTGCTTCTTTGGCCCCGCCCTACCAGACTTGGAACTACCTTCCCCGGTAGCTCAACGGTAGAGCGTTCGGCTGTTAACCGATAGGTTCGGGGTTCGAATCCCTGCCGGGGAGCCACCAAACATTTGTTCTGTTACCCGGCCGGCTGCCTCGTCCGTCACATACACACGTTTGGCCGATCGTCGATGCGAGGCTCGTGCCTGCGGCGTGACCTTGACCATGAACTGGCTGACAGGACGCCTTTCAAAACCCCGAGTGCATCGCTGCGCTGGATCAGTTCACCGACGAGTTGCGGTGGCGTCATGGATCGTCCTACGTGTCGGGCGCGATCCCAGCGGCGGTCACGAATTGCCGGATCTGCGACGCGTGCTCGGTCGTGTGTCCCACGAGGGCCGTGATGATCCAGGCGTGCGGCTGGCCGCGGTAGCGGTGAGCCGACGGCAGCGGTGCTGCGGCCTTCTCGTCGGTCATGCCCGGCAGCATGTTGCGTACCCGCTGGCGGCAGTAATCGATGTAAGCGAGCATCTCGGATCGCGACCAGGCCGCGGGCAAGCTCGTTAGATCTCGCCAGTGAGCGTGCCCAGTGAACGGAGGCGGCGGCGCCCACGGGCCGGACTCGCCGTTCAGGTCGTAGTCGAGAACTTCGAGTGCGTGCCACGCCACGCTCCACGGAGCGGCCCAGCGCTGGACCACGGCGCGGCGCTGTGCCGGGTCGGTGACGGGATTCCAGTCCGAGCCGAGGAACTGGCGATCGGGGTCCGGGGCCGGAACGTTCCACATGGGCGCTTCCCACAACTCGTCCGTGCAGTCCCGCACGGCCGCGGCCAACAGCTCCAGGGCCTGTTCGAAGCTGCGACCGAGGCTCTCCACCCAGATTGCTGCCATATGCCGTGAAGCTACGCCCGGAGCGGCCAGATCTCAAGGCCGACGTACCTGCACCAATGCCATGCGGCGCATACTAAGTCATCGGGATTTCGCCTCTCATGGACAACCCGTTCAGGCCGCTGTGGGCTTGCCCGGTACATCGAAGCGCCCGGCCAGTGGTTGGACGGCGACGAACGTCGGGGAGCCAGTGAGACGGTTCAGCGATAACCGCTGTTTGAGGCCTGCGCTTCGGTGGCGCAGGCCTCTCTGTTTGTCCGCGGGCGGCGGCCCGGGGCAGGCCGTCCGCGACTGATCGACTGGCTTCGACTGGCGCGGAGTGGACCTTCCACACGGGCCTGTTGTTCGGACGCGGGCCTTGCATCACGGTGTAGAATAGCCTTGCTCTCGCGGCTCGATGGGCGGTCCGGGCGCGGGGCGGAAGGCTGCGGCACGGATGGCCACGAGGCCGGCCACGCTCCTCTTCACCGACCTCGTCGGCTCGACCGAGACTTTGCAGCGGCTGGGGGAGGAAGGGGCGGAGCAGTTCCGGCGGACGCACTTCCGACTGCTGCGCGAGGCGGTCGCCGCCCACGGCGGCCAGGAGGTGAAGAACCTGGGCGACGGCCTGATGGTGGTCTTCGGTAGCGCCGTTGACAAGCGCCTCGACGACCTCACCCTCGGGCTCAACGTCCGCGAACACGTCCTCCCCGCCGTCGGCGGCGTTAGTGCATCAGATCTGGTCAGCGCGGTGCTGCGGGCGACTCGGCGCTGTCAACAGGCACGGCGATCAGACTGGGAACCGTCAGATCGAGCGCCCGCCGAAGTACGGGCTCGAGGTCCGCGGCCCGCTCGACGGCGAAGCCAGGCAGGCCGAAACTTGCCGCGTAGGCAACGAAATCGGGATTGCCGAACGACACGCCGAAGGTACGGCCGAAACGTCGCTTTTGGTTCAATTCGATGACTCCGTACCGATTGTCCACTAGCACGACGACGACGAAGGCGGTACCCAAGCGCTTCGCCGTTTCGAGTTCCTGCGAATTCATCAAGAAGCCGCCGTCGCCAGTCACGGCAACGATTTTTTTCGCCGGGCGCACAAGCTTCGCGGCTACTGCTCCTGGGACGGCAATTCCCATCGAAGCGAGCCCGTTTGGGATGATCACCGTGTTCGGTTGCGCTGCCGGAAAACGAGTCGCCACCCACAGCTTGTGTACCCCGACATCGCTAAGGAGCACATCGTCGTCTGCTAGAACGTGGCGCAGCGTCCTGACAACGGTCATCGGGTGAATCAGTCCCGCGGTGCTTTCGGGCGTGAGGTCATCGTCGACAGACTGCCGGTACTGCTGCCAATCCCATGCGGGCAAGGGATCGTCAAACCGACCGCCCAGCGTCCGCAGACTCTCGCCGATCTCCCCCACGACCTCGGTTGCGGGCAGGTAGCTACGATCCACGTCGGCAGCGCTGCTATCGATGTGGATGATGGTCCGTGTGCGTTCCGAGTTCCAAATGTTAGGAGACCACTCTACGAGATCGTATCCGACGGCCACGACGAGGTCGGCGTCGGCCAGTGCCCCCAACGAGGCCTCCGGCGAGAGGAGTCCCATCGCCGGCAGCGCTAGCGCGTCACGATAGTCTAGTGCTCCCTTGCCCATAAAGGTCGTCAGCACCGGCAGGTTGACCCGGTGGGCGAAGCCCGCCAGAGCATCTGCCGCCTGCCGCCGGATCACACCGTTGCCCGCCAGGATGACCGGTCGCTTCGCCTCCCGCAGGAGTGCCGCCGCGCTAGCAATACTTTCAGGCCGCGCCACGGGGTAGGTCGTACGTCGGACTGGCATGGGATCCCCCACGACGGATGCGGCCGCAATGTCCTCGGGTAGCTCAATATGCGTTGCGCCTGGCTTCTCCAGCCTCGCCAGGCGGAAGGCTTTGCGTACGATCTCTGGAACAGTCTCGGGCACTTCAACGCGCGCATTCCACTTCGTCACCGGCCGGAAGAGTGCCATCACGTCGAGATATTGGTGGAATTCCTTGAAGCTTCGCTCCCGCGCGGCCTGTCCCGTAATCGCCACCAAGGGTACGCGGTCCAACTGGGCATCCGCCACACCCGTAATAAGGTTCGTGGCGCCTGGTCCGAGAGTGGAGAGGCAGACCCCGGGGTATGTGCTGAGCCGGCCGTAGACGTTCGCCATAAAAGCCGCGCCCTGCTCGTGCCGCGTCGTAACAAATTGGATCTGCTGGCTACCCGAAAGCGCGTCCATGAAGTCCAGGTTCTCTTCGCCCGGCAGGCCGAAGATGTAGCGGACGCCTTCATTTTCAAGGCAGCGGACGAACAGCTCACTAACATTCATGGCAGTACCCGGCGGGGCGTGGCGATCAGCATTCTGGGCACCGCGCTGGTGGTCATTCAGCAGGTGGCGCTTTCGCAGCTTCCGTGGACGGGCCAATCCAAACCGTTTTAATGTTCACGAACTCGCGAATCCCGTATTCGCCAAGTTCGCGGCCATAGCCGCTTCGCTTGATGCCGCCAAAAGGGAGACGCGGGTCTGAAGTGACAAGCCCGTTGATAAAGACCGAGCCCGAGTCGATCTCGCGGGCCCACCATCGGCCGGCCTCGATGTCTCGCGTCCAGAGGGATGACCCCAGTCCGTACTGCGAGCGGTTAGCGAGTGCGATGGCCTCCCCGGCATCCTTGGCCTTGACCACGGCGGCGACCGGGCCGAATGTCTCCTCCGCGAACGCCGGCATGGTGGTGGTCACACTCGCCAGCACCGTTGGCGCGTAGAAGAACCCTCGTCCCTCCAGCTGATACCCACCTGTCAGCAGGGCCGCCCCACCTTCGAGGGAGCGCTGTACCTGCTGGTGGAGTGAGTCGCGCAGGTCTCGGCGGGCGAGAGGCCCGACTTCAGTTACCGGGTCGGTCGGGGCTCCAACCCGGAGGCGGTTGACCTCCTCGACGAACCGAGAGCTGAACTCGTCCGCCACCTCGTCGACCACGATGAACCGTTTGGCCGCAATGCAGCTCTGGCCGGTGTTCTGGAAGCGCGCAGTCACGGCCACATGGACGGCCGTTTCGACGTCGGCATCCGCGAGAACGATGAAGGGGTCGGAGCCGCCAAGCTCAAGCACGGTCTTCTTGAGCGCGCGCCCACTTGCTTCGGCAACGCTCGCCCCGGCTGCCTCGCTTCCCGTCAAAGTCACCGCCTGAATGCGCTCGTCAGCGACGATAGCTGCCACCCTGGAGCTCGCGATGAGCAAGGTCCGGAATGCACCAGCGGGGAAGCCCGCTTCCCGAAAAACCTCTTCGATAGCTAAGGCGCAGCGCGGGACGTTGGCTGCGTGTTTAAGGACAGCTGTGTTACCCGCCATGAGGGCTGGCGCGGCGAAGCGGAAGACTTGCCAGAAAGGGAAATTCCAGGGCATCACCGCGAGCACCGGCCCAAGAGGATCAAATGCAACGTAGCTGGAGGTGGCTGCACTCGGCACCGAGCGGTCGGCAAGAAACTCCGCGGCATGTTCTGCATAGAACTCGCAGCACCACGCACATTTCTCAAGTTCCGCCTCGGACTGCCGAAGCGGTTTGCCCATTTCGGCAGTGATGAGACCAGCCAACCGGGGCTTGCTGGCTCGGAGAAAGGCTGCTGCCGCGCGCATTCTTGTGGCTCGTTCCTTGAACGGGACCTTCCTCCAGCGACTGAACGCATTGGCTACTTCCGAGAGAGCGGCGTCCACCTCCTCGTCCGAGTGTTCCTCGAAGGTGGCTTCGACCTCCTCAGTCGCCGGATTGATCGATCGGAACGCCATTTCATCGCCCTCCCACACCTCTACCTTACACTGTGGTCTCGACACGAGAGGTCCGACCTGGGAATCCTTGCATCGAACGCGCGCTCGCGCTTCAGGAACGGCTGGCGGCTGGAGCGACACCGGCCACCAGGCCTTCTCCATTCCTCACGTCCGCAGCGAGCAGTCCGGGCTGCCTGCGCGGGCGGGCTACCGGGCCGAGAAGGTGATTTCGCAGACGCAGGACGCATCGCCCCATTTTTCTTCGCCGACCACGCTGTCGTCAGCTTCGACGCCCATCGCGTCATACCAGCCTTGCCGGTGGTGGCTGGAGCTGCAGGCTGTGATGCCCTTCCAGTTGTTCCGTTCGAACCTTTCGAAGACGGGGCAGACGGTGACGCTGATCCGGATGGAGTCGTCGGTCAGCCGATCGATGCTGCCTTGAAAGCCGCGCGGGAGCATGAACACCTCGTACCCGAGGGCAACCAACTCGGCGGCGATCCGGGGAGATGGCGGGTTTTTCATCCCGAGGGCGGTCATCAGCGCGGTCATCTCGGCGCGACCTCGTTCGCGGTACCATGCAAGGTAGCCGCGGTTGGCCTCTGCCCAGCCGCGGTCGTGGGCCACCTGCAGTACCCAGCTGTCGTCCTGATCGAGGGGGAAGGCCAGCCGTAGCCTTTCTGCTGTCTGGGGAAGGAGGGGGAGCGGGACTCGAGAGACTGCCACTCCTTCGGAGCTCACACTGAACATGGCACACCTCCGTACGATGCCACTAGCACCCACGCGGCGGGCTCCTGCAAAGGGCCAATCGCCCCCAACAATAGGGGCCAATGGGCCGTCATTCCGCGTGTCGCGCAGGGCTCGAAATACGGCCCGCCGAGCCGGGGCGGTGCACCACGGTCAGGCCCCGGCGGTTGCCTCTCGTGCCTTCCGAACGGCTTGCTGGGCGCGACGAAGCTCTCCCGCTTCGCGGAGTCCGGCGCGGTTCGACTCGTCCACGTGCATGAAGCGGACGCGCCAGTCATCGTTTGGCCAGCTGAACGGCGTCTGGACGGTGGTGCGCGGGAGGGCGACGGTTTCGAGCATCCGGAACGCCATCTCCAGGATGGCCGTCTGCATGGCCACGTCCCACGGGGCGCCGCAGGGGTTTCCGAGCGGGAAGTCCGTGAAGAGAAAGCGGGGGACGCCAGACTGTTCGACGATGTCACGGGCGGAGCCCAGCACGACTGTGGGGATGCCGTTCTCTTCGAGGTGTCGCGCGGTCAGACTCACGGTCTGATGGCAGACCGGTCAGAGGGCGGCGAGGAGCACCGCGTCGACACCGTCTTCGCGGCAGAGGCGGAGGATCTCGGGGGCGTCGGTCTCCATCGTCTTGTGCTGGCTGTACTCGGTCGGGACGCCGTAGAAGCGCGGCGAGACGCTTGCGATACGACCCGCGCTTGCTGCCTCTTGCAGGCGGTGGATGGGCGCGAAGGAGTCGAGGTCGTCGGTGTGGGTGGCTTCCTTGTCCCACGACCGGTGCTCCGTATAGAGCGTGCCGGGCGGGTTGGCGGTACCGGCCGAGTAGACCACCTTTGGGACATCCATAGGCTCGGGCTCGGGGCCTTCGTCGACGATGCTGGCGGTGGTCACCAGGCCGATGCGCGACTCAGCGAGCGGTTTGCGCAGCGGCGCGAGCGGCGAATCCTGGTTGTAGGCCCAGCGATAGGGGTTCCCGTAGTCCTGGGCGAGGTAGTACTCGCGCGACTTGTCGATGTAACTGACGAAGATGCGCTGGGCGGGGTCCGGTCCTTCGGGCATGATGCCTCCCGGGCCCATCTTACGCGGCGTGGTTCGCGATCTCGATGGACGATCGCCGTAGAATCGACCTCAGCTCGCCAATCGTGAGGACTGCATGCCAATCAAGAAAGCCTGGGACCTGGTGGAGGAAGCCAAGCAAGGGATCGAGAACCTCCGTGTGGAGGAACTGAAAGCAGAGGTCGCTGCGAACCCGGACGCGCTGGTGATCGACATCCGCGAGATCCAGGAGCGGGTGGACCTGGGGGCGATCCCAGGGTCGAAGCACGTCGCGCGGGGGATGTTGGAGTTCTGGGCCGACCCCGCCTCGCAGTATTACCGTGACTTCTTTCAGGCCGACCGCCGGACGATCGTCTACTGCGCGGGGGGTGGCCGCTCGGCGCTGGCGGCCCGGGTGTTGCTCGACATGGGCTTCACGAACGTTGCCCACCTTGAGGTGGGGTTCAACGGCTGGGCGAAAGCCGGTCAGGAGATCGAGGACGTGTCGAAGACGAGCAAATGGATCCGGCGGAGTTGACCCCACCGCTCAACCGGGAGTTCCCGCCCGTCTTCGACGGCCACGAAGACTTCATCACGCAGATGAAGGAGCGGCCTGGGGGGCACCCGCCCCTGCGGACCGTACCCCGTGACTTCCTTGCGGAGTCCGAACGTGGGCACGTCGACCTGCCGCGGGCGATGAAGGGCGGCCTCGGCGGCTGTTTCACCTCGATCTACCTGAGCACCGAGCGGGCGGAGATGAATGCTCTCGCCTTCACCATGGACCAGTTGAACGACGTGTTCCGGATCGCGGACCGGTCGGAAGGGCGCTTCCGCGTGTGCCGGACGGTGGAGGAGGTCCGCCTGGCCTTCGACGCCGACGCGTTCGCCTCGGTGTTCATGTTCGAAGGGGCCGACGCCATTTCCTGGAGCCTGAAAGAACTGCGCGTCTTCTACGAATTGGGCCTGCGGGTGCTGGCGCCGACCTGGAGTCGGTCGACCATTTTCGCCCACGGGGTTGCTTTCGAAGGCAACCTTCCCGCGAGTGGGCTCACCGAAATTGGCCGCGAACTCGTCGCCGAGTGCGACCGGCTGGGGATTGTCCTCGACGTTTCGCATATCAACCCGGCGGGGTTCTGGAACATGATCGAAGCCTCCGCCAACCCGATCATCGCGACGCATTCGAGCGTGAAGGCGATTTCGCCCCACGTCCGCAACCTCGACGACGACCAGATCCGGGCGATCGCGAAGAAAGGCGGGACTATCGGGATCAACTTCGCCAACTACTTCCTGCGCCCGGACATGCAGGGCGACGCGGACGTGCCGGTGGAGGTCGTGCTGCAGCACTTCGACCACATCATCAACCTGGTGGGGGACGAGCACGTTTCGTTTGGGACCGACTTTGACGGCGCGCCGATCCCGGCGTTCGTGAAGGATGCCGCCGGGCTGACGGCGGTGCTGAGGGCGATGAAAGCTCACGGCTACAGCGATTCCCGGCTCGAGCGCATCTGCAACGGGAACTTCCTGCGGGTGGCGGCGCAGGTGTGGAAATAGCCGCGAGGAGGGCCTGATGGCGGTTGTGGAAGGTGTCGAGGAGATCTCGTTTCCGTCCGGAAGCGGGCGTCCAATGCGTGGAGCGTTCGCCCCGCCACCTCCGGGGAGCGAGCCGCGGCCCGGCGTCATCGTGATCCACGAGCTGTTCGGGCTGAACACCGACATTCGCGAGAAGGTGAAGCAGGTGGCGGCGATGGGGTACGTGGCGATGGCGCCCGACCTCTACGACACGGGCGGGCCGCGCCTGCTTTGCGTTGCGAAGACGATGCGGACTCTGACCCGGGGGAGTGGCGGCGCCTTCGACGACCTGGAGGCTGCCCGCCAGTGGCTCGCGGCCCAACCGGGTGTCGATGGGGCACGAATGGGCGCGATCGGATTCTGCATGGGCGGCGGGTTTGCGCTCTTGTTTGCTGCGAAGGCTCCGCTTGGGGCCTCGGCCGTGTTCTACGGCGCGGTGCCGAAGGAACGCGACCGCGTCGAGGGTATTTGCCCGGTGATAGGGAGCTACGGTGGCCGGGACCGGGTCTTTGGGCCCCAAGCCCCGCGGCTGGAGCGGTTCCTTTCCGAGATGGCCGTCGCCAGCGACGTGAAGACCTACCCTGAGGCCGGGCACAGCTTCATGAGCGATCATCGCGGGGTTGCGGCGAAGCTCTCCGCCTGGGGGCCGATGAAGGTCGGGTTCAACGCCGGCGCCGCGGAGGACGCGTGGGGACGAGTGCGTTCGTTCTTTGGCGAGCACCTGGCCTGACGGGAACCAGAGTGGGTTACTTGAGGGAAGCGGCTGCCTGTTCGCGGACGATGGCGGCGAACGCGGGAGGGTCTTCGGCGTAGGTGACGTGGCCCACGCCCGCCATCTCGACGAGGCGGCCGTTCGGGAGGGCGCCGGCGATGGTGGCGGCGATGCGCCGTAACGCCGGGTTGCTCACCGTGCCGGAAACCAGGGTGCAGGGAGTGGCCATCACCTGCAGGTCGTCGATGGTGATGCTGTACTGGGGCATCTGGAGGTCGGCGAAGAGTTCGACGTGGTTCGCGCGGTATGGCTCGCGGCCGGAGTCGTCGAGTACGTGCCAGAGTCCGGGGCACATGTAGTCGAAGAAGGCGTCGACGGCGGCGCGTGGCCCGCCGACCGCGGCGGCTGCCTGGATCTTTGGCTGGAGTTCGGCCATTACGGTCGCGCCCCCGTGCTCGGGATCGAGGCCAAAGATCGGCGGCTCGGAGAGGACGGCGCCGGAGAGGAGTTGCGGGTAGCGCCTCAGCAGGTCGACACCGATCCGGGCGCCGCCGCTGCTGGCGACCAGCAGGCAGGGGGCGATCCCGAGAGCCTCGATCAGCGCGGCAGCGTCGTCGGCGTGGAGCTCGACGGTGCGCTGCTCGATGTTCCCGAGCGTACTCCGCGTATGGCCACGACGGTCGTAGGTGACGCAACGGAAGTCCCTGGAGAGCGGCCCAACCTGGCCGCCCCAGACGCCGGCGTTGCCGCACATTCCGTGGACGAAAAGGAGGGGCGGGCCGTTGCCGGTGTCTCCGTAGTAGAGGTCGAAACCGTTGAGGCGGCGGGTGGGCACGAGCGAGCTCCATGAGTACTCGGCCTCTGCCGGCCGGGCCGCAAGCTTAGCACCCGGGTCAAGCGCCGCAGTCGCCCGGAGTTGGCAGAACAACTGACGGCGGAACCCCGGCCCGGGTGGCGAGGGGCGCAGGCGGCCGTACTCTGGTGACCTCACGCATAAGCGCCTACTGGGTGCGTACGCGGTCGATGACGAAGTCGATGAAGTCCGATGCTGTCTGAAACCCCGCGTCGTCCACCGGCTCCGCGTGGCGCGGCGAGTCCCGGCGCCATTCAAGCGCGCGCTCGATGACCGGCGCCCATTCCGGGAGGGCTGCCTGCGCCCAGCGCGCGGCCGCTGACTTGGAGACCTGGTTGCCGGTGCCGCAGGTGTGTAGGGCTCGGCACATCGTCAGGACGGCATAGGCCAGGGGGCCCCTCGTTCGCGGGATGCGGTTGATGTACGTCCGCCACTCTTCTGCGTGACCCCTGACGGATGCGACAAACTCGTCCTGCGAGACCGGGTCGATGAGCGTCCGCGGATCAGGGCCGGCGAGCGTGATGCCGTTCTCTCGGACGTCGTACCAGTTCATCGTCCAGGCGTTGTCCACCTCTCTCCAGTGGAACGGCTCGCCGGGGCTGATGACGGGGACGGTGCGCGCCTGCGTCTTGAACGTCCTCAGCGCCAGCAGCGGCAGATACTGCACTTCGATCCGGTCGGCCCATTCGGGGCTGGTAGCGGCGAGGTGCGCATGCATCCGGCGGAGCCGGTCGAACTCCCGACCGTCGAGATCGGTCGCGACCGCGGCGAGCAGGTCGACGTCGCTGAGGCCGGGGTCGAAGCCACCGTGGGCGGCGGACCCGTAGAGGTAGAGGCCGACGAGTTTTTCGCCTAATTCCGCCTGGACAGCGGGCAGGATCTCGCGAAGGATGGCGTTGGCCTCGGGGAAGGGAGTGGGCTGCACCTGGTCCTCCGCGGCCGTCAGCCGGGCCGGGTTCGCGGTCACCTGTCCTTATCGCGCTTGCGGTTGGCGTTGGCGGCGCCGAGGAAGGGTGACCCGGCCCCGAGCAGGAAGCCGAACTGGTACCAGCCTCCGTCGCGGCCGAGGTTGTAGACCGGGAACCGCTCCCAGCCGTTGAAGACGTGCACGACGAGGATTACCCAGGCCGTCAGTCCGTTCCAGATTCCCCAGAGGAAGTCTTCCATGTGGTCACCTCGGTGCCGGTCTTGGGTTCGCTGCGAGAGGTCAAGGATACTCCGGGGTTAGCCTCACGGCACTTGCGCAGGCGATGCGGCCGAATGCCCGTGCCTTCGACGCGCCTTATCGTAGTCGAATCATGCGCCCCGACATCGCCGACTGCGATCTGCCGACGCTGGAGGCCGCCACCTGCTTCGTCCTGACGGACTCCGGCCGGATCCTCCGCAGGCAGGCCCCGGACGGTGGGGTCGGGCCGCGGCTGTACCTGGGAGGGAGCGCGTCGGGAAATGTCGTCCGGATACGCCACGATGTCGGTGACGAGGCCGCTCAGGCCATTGAGCGCGTCGCCGCGGACGAGCCGCCCCTTTGCGAGGCGGACAGCAACCCGGTCCATCTCGATGAGTACCTGCGGATACTTGCCGCCGGAGCGCCGGTCGAGCGTCGCGAGGCGGGGTTGGCGTGGGTGTTCCCGGACCGCCTCGGCCATGACTTTCCGGCCGCGGCCCTGGTTTCTTCGGATACCCCGGAAGGCGACCGCCTGCTCGCCAGGCTGGCGGAAGAAGGGATGCCAGCGGCCCTGGCGGCCCTGGGGTTCGTGGACGTGGGCGAGTTCTGGGCGCCGTGGTGCGTGGCCCTCCACGAGGGTCGGATCGCGTCCATCGCCTTCGCGGCCCGCCTCACCGGGGTGAGCGCCGAAACTGGCGTGGCGACGGTCCCGGCATTTCGCGGGCGTGGATACGCGGCAGCGGCGGCCTCGGGATGGGCGTCGCTCCCGGCGCTGAGGAACAAGACACTCTTCTACAGCACGTCGCGGGCGAACGTGTCTTCGCAGCGGGTGGCGGTGCGGCTTGGCCTCCGCTTCATCGGCGCGACGCTGTCGATCAGTTGACGACCGTCACGGGCTGGCGCGGGACCTGAGCCGGGGCGACTATGTGCGCGACTCAGCGGGAGGGAAACAACATGGGCAGCATCAGCGCGGTGGACGATAAGACGGGACGGAAGTTCTACCTGGACGACCCGGACGACCTTCAACCCGGCGAGAAGGTGGTGTTCCTCCTGAACCTGCATGGTGGGGGCTCGGTCGGCGGGTGGCAGCGGCTGTATTTCCCCGCGTTCGACTACAAGGAACGCTATCGCCTGGTCGTGGCGACGCCCTCGTGCGCAACGAAGGAGCCGATGCGGCGATGGGTCGCAGAGGCCGACGACGACCACCTCCGCAACATCGTCGACTACGTCTTCGTGAAGTACGGCAGGGAGAACATCAGGTCGTTCTGGCTTGTCGGTCACTCACAGGGCGGGATGACGTCGAACCGGCTCCTTGGCACCGACTTCTTCGCGGACAGGGTCGACGGATGGCTGAGCTTCTCCGGGGGCCGGATCGGGCCGATCGAGCTTCCCGAGGCGTTCTTCGTCCGCGGGCGCCTGCCGATGCCCCAGATGCCACAGGGAGTCGAGGCGCCCAGGCCGGGCCGGGCCACGACGCCGGACTGTGACATCTCTTTCATCTTCGCCACCGGTGAGCACGAGATGGTCTCGCTGCCCGAGACTTCGCCCTGGGCGGAGAAGTACGGCGCCGGCGCGCGTGTCCGCCTGCCCGATGTGGTCGATGACCAGCCGGGACAGATCTACGACACCACGCGCGAAGGGAGCTCGACACCCGCCTGGGGCCTCTTGCCGCGGCCGGGGACCGCGCAGATTTACGTCTACCCCAACGCGCGGGACGGGCGCCTCATTGCCGACGTCGTGCGTCTGGGCAAAGGCCACACCGAGGGACTGGAGCCAAGGGTCACCGAGGCGCTGATCGCGATGATGGTCGCGGCGCCGGGCGGGAAAGCGCAGCGACTGGCGAAGGCGCGAGTCGGCCGGGCGGCTATATGCCCTTCTCCGTTCGCCACTGCCGTATCCAGCCCGTGTGCTGTGCTTCGTGGACGCTCCGTAAGCCGGCCTCGCCGTAGAGCGACCATTCGAGGCCACGCGGGGTTGCAGACGAGATCGCGTCCAGCAACCTTTGGCGCGAGGTTTCCAGCTCCCATCGCACCTGCTCAAGCGACAGTGCTCGCCAAAGGTCGGTTGCCAGGGCGCTGAAGACCGCATCCTGGTCGCCCGTCATTCGCCAGGCTGAGTCGTGACCGGCGGAGATGCGGACGACCTCGGTGGCGCGGATCTCGTCCCAGGCGGCGAGGTGGGCCAGGTGGTCCTTGACCGACCAGCCGTCGAGCGACGGTTCGGTCAGGAGTGCGTCACTGAGGTTGGCGATGGCGGCGAGCAGGTCTTCCCGCATGGCGCGGTAGTGGCGCAGCAGTTCTTCCCGGTCTTCGGCCATCTCGACTCCTCCAGAGTCCGCCTGTACTCTCGGATCTGGATCGGGCGCCCGGCGCTCACGCCCTGCCGAGTGGTGTAACGGTAGCACACGGGTCTTTGGAGCCTTTGGTCGGGGTTCGAATCCCTGCTCGGCAACCATGAATCTTGATTCGGCGACAGCGGCGCCTTAGCCAGGGGCTGAGAGTCCAGACCGCAAATGGTCCCACGGCGGCCATAGGACCGTGTCCGCCCGCAACTTTATGCACTCGAGCCCGTCCAAGCCCGGGTCCGAAACGCTCGGAAACGGCACTTATGCGACTGCCGGCCGGGGTGGGAGGCTAAGGCACGAGGGTACGCTCCTCCACGCATTCATCGCAGAGGTTGGTTAGCGCGACATGCCAGCCGCTTCAGTGGAGTCGGAGCTCGGCCGAGAACTCCAGTCCCCGAGCGCGGCCGCCGGACTACGACGAGAGTTCAGCCCGGCGCGACCACCAGGCCTCGGCGGCGGTCATTGCGCTCTCGGCCTCGTGGATGCCGTCGCCCACGAGCCCTGCGGTGGCAGCCCAGTGCAAGGGTACAAGGGCTAGAGCCCCGGGGAGCCAACGGTGCTCGTCGCGAGTCAGCGGTTCCGGAGCCGTGCCTTCGTAGGCGTCGAGCAGTCGTCGCGGCTCGAGCAATTCGCCGCCCTGTGCGACGTGGTGCAGGCTGGCCGCGATGTCGTACAGCCGCTCCCTGACCCTCGCAAAATCCAGGTCGAAGGTGGCCCATGAGCCGTCTGACAGTTCTCCCGCGTTGCCCAATTTGTAGTCCCCATGAATCGGAGTGCATGGCAGTTCGACCTCCTTCCGGAGCTTGGAGAGCTCGCCAGTCAGTTGGCGCATCCGATGCACGACCGGCTCGCTGCGGGGTCCGAGCCTGCGGCGTGTAAAGCCGACCGAGTAACGCAGTTGGCCGAAGGTTCTGTGGTCGTCGAGGGGTTCGGGCGGACTGGGCTCCCAGACTGCTTTGAGCACAGTGTGAAGGCGTCCGAGCTCCTCGAATAGGCGGACGTAGGAGTCCTCGTCCGCCCGTGGCTGGACGTGATCGATGAACTCCTCAATCTCAGCCCAACGATCAGCGACCCTCAAGAGGTCGCAGCCGGAAATCCGAATCGGCCGAGCGACGCGGACTTGCGTCCGCTGGAGCCGCTCCCGCAGGCGCCGCAGTCCCGCTACCCGGCCGCGGCGGGCCCAGGGCCTATGAACCCGGAGGACAACCGGCGGCTCAGCGTCTATCCGCACGTTGAGGTTGAACCCACCGCCAATGTCTGCCCATCCGGCCCCTCGCGCGACGCGGGCGATCAGGGCCGAGACGGCCGGGTCATCTGGGCTGGCTCTAGGTCCGAACCAGCGCGGCAAGGGAGGGGGAGAGGTCGAAGCTTCGATTCCGTTCATGGCAATGGCCCACCAACGTACCCGAGGAAGGGTCCGCCCGCGAGCATGGCGCAATCTTGCCGCGACGCTATGACGGCCGGCACCCCGCCAGCCCTTTCAGCTCGCCTGATCACCATCGTGGAGACGAGTAGCTGGTCGGTCGAGCCACTGGGCACTAGCACGCCGGGTTTTCGGTGCCTCCACCGCTAGGCAGGAAGGTGGGGCGCGAGGGTCTGGCCGCATGCGTGTGGTTGCCTGATATAGTCCTTTGGTTGCCCCAAAACGAGGCGACAACAGGACTCGTCACGCGGGTCGCGAATGCGACTTGCCGGGCCGAATTGACCGGGGCAACCGAGGCTTCTGAATCCAGAACAAGGTCTTTGGAGCCTTTGGTCGGGGTTCGAATCCCTGCTCGGCAACCAGCTCACGAGGTTCAGCGTCGGCAGCTGCTGGCGGGCCTCGTCGATCTGGCGGCACAGGAAAGCAGCCAGCGAGCGGACGAGGCTCCCATCTAGGAGTGCCACGAAACGACCGCACGAATGAGCGAGGGGCAAAACGACGATGCAAACGTCACACGTTCGGTCCGCGGTCGGTGCGGCCAAGTCGAGTGCCTCAGCGCTTGGCCTGGCGGTCGATGACGCGGTCGTTCTTCACGATTCGAACCGACTTGTGCTACGCCTGATGCCCTGTGACGTCGTTGCCCGGATCGCGCCCATAGCGTATCGAGCGAGCGCAGAGTTCGAAGTCGAGGTCGCTCGGCAGCTCGCTGAAACCGATAGCCCGGTGGCTGCGCTTGAACCTCGAGTCGAGCCACGCGTCTACGTGCGTGACGGCTTCGTAATGAACATGTGGACCTACTACGAACCTGTGTCGCCCCGAGAGATCGCGCCAGCCGAGTACGCGCACGCGCTCGAGCGGCTGCATGCCGGCATGCGGCAGATCGATGTCACGCCCCCGCACTTCACGGACCGAGTCGCGGACGCTCAACGGCTGGTTGGGAGCCGCGACCACACGCCGGCGCTTGCTGACGCCGACCGTGAACTTCTCAGTAACACGTTGCGAAGCCTGAGGCGGGCGATCGACGACCGGGGCGCCGCCGGGCAGTTGCTGCACGGCGAGCCTCACCCTGGCAACTTGCTCAGGACCAAGAACGGGCTGCTGTTCATAGACTTCGAGACGTGTTGCCGGGGGCCTGTCGAGTTCGATATCGCTCATGTGCCCGATGAGGTAAGCGAGCGCTATCCGGGGGCCGATCAAGAACTGCTCCGCGAGTGCCGGATCTTGGTGCTTGCGATGGTCGCATCTTGGCGCTGGGATCGAAACGACCAATACCCGAACGGGCGCCGAATGGGCACGGAGTTGCTCAGCCAGATTCGGGCAGCGCTGGATCGCCACGGATGGGATAGTGCTCCCTGATCGCGGTGCAGCAAGTCTCATCGCCCGGGTTCCGAGTCGTTCTGTCACGAGCCTATGAATCAGGTCTTCCTCGGACGGACGCGACGACAGGACTCGTTGTTCTGGTTGCCCGCAAGGCAGTGCCTGCCAGCTTCGACCAGGCAAGTTTGGTAGCTTTTGGCAGATCCGAGCCTTTGGTCGGGTTCGAATCCCTGCTTGGCAACCACGTTGGAATAGAAGGCGCTTGGCTCCGCATCAGGTTGCGCTTTCAACCCGTGCGGCCACGTACCGCCCATGCGCGCGCCGGAAATTCGATGGGTCCACGGCCGCCAAGATCAGACTTGAGCTTCTGCCTCAATGCGTGGCGCCGCTCTTCGTCCAGGCTCACGTAACAGGCTGGGGCTGGCCCAACCAGATCATCGTGATGCCGTGGAGGGGGCAGATCGGTGCGCACGCCCAGCAACCGCAGCAGCGGTCAGGGTCCACGCTCGCCTTCAGGCGCTTCCCCCGGCTCGGGCGTACCATGTCGATGGCGTCGTACACACACTCCTCGATGCAGTCCTGGCACCCATCGCAAAGTTCTTGCTCGACCTCGGCTTCGTGCATCGCAGGCTACCTGCTTCCTTAGGCGCGTTGCGGGGCCTCACCCCGCATGGGAGTGAGCCTCCACGGGATGCCGGGATGGCGACGGGATGTGTTCGGGCGGCCGGACGATCGCCATCTTCAGGCTCTGGGGCTCGCAGACGAGGACGCAGACGCCGCAACCCATGCAGTTCTCTGAATTCACAACCGCCTTGAGCTTCTTGTGCCCTCCGACCTTCTCCATCGTCAGCGCGTCGAACTGGCACCGCTCGATGCAGTCCTGGCAACCGTCGCACGCCGCCATGTCGTTCGCGGGTTCGAACCTGCTCTTCGCGTAGAGGACCGTCCAGGGAATCTTCGCCTCGGACATGGGCAGGAGGAAGACGCAGCAGTCGTCGCAGCAGCTGCAGAGCGTGTTTGTGCTATGGATCGCCACGTTGGGCCACTGGTGAACAAGGCCGTGGTCCTCGGTCTCCTCGATCAGCTGAAGAGCTTCTTCCTTGGACAGCATGCGGCCATGGCCGCGGCCCCTGGTGTACTCAGCCGCGCGGCTGAACTGGATGCAGTTCATATCGTGCGAAAGCCGGCACGGACTCCCGATGGATTCCTGGCGCTTCCGGCAAGAACAGGAGACGACCGAGATCAACGGTGCCTCCTCCACGATGACCTTCATGCTCTCACTCGGGAGCACGCCTGGTATGTCCTTGATCGCCTTCCAGGCGGGGATGATGCGCAAGGGTGGCGACTTCGTGGCGGCGATCTCGGGCATACGGTCCGCGTCCCACTCGTTGTGGACAAAGTCCCACCAGAGGAACCAGAGTTGCTTCTTCTCGGCCTCGGTGTAGAGGCCCTCGAGCCCGTCGAGCGACTCACTGGCGTCATGGAGCTGCAGGATGGTGCGGGCGAATCGGTAGTGCTCGCGTGTCTCGAAGTTGCGCGGGAAGACGACGCCCTTCCTGAACAGTTCGTCCAGCTCCGCGTTCACGGTTTCAACGGAGACGGCCTCCTGGGCAGCGAGATCGGCTGGCATCATCGGAAGGGATACCGCAAGCCGCGCCTGGAGCGGTGACATCAGAAACTCAAGGATCCTGCGATAGCGCTCGGAGGCGCCGTAACCATGCCGGGCGGCAAGCGCCCCGTGAGCGTCGGTGCCGGACATTGCCCTCTCCCTTCGTTCCCGAACGGGTGGCGCATCCTTGCCGCACGGCAGCGGCCACCGGCCGGAATCGCCGACGCCCCCGGGGAACGTCAGGCAACACTGGGCCGAACGAACCATGGTTCGACATGATCCAGATCATGCCGCCGGGTGGATCGGCCCTCACTTATCCCGGTGCCGTCCGCGCGCGCACCGGATCAGCCGCGGCCGTTCTGACAGCAGGGGCCGCCGCCTGAGCCGTTCCCGCCCATCTCTCCGCCTTGGGTTACGGTCTCAACCCGCTCGGCCACGTACCGCCCACGCTCGCGCCGGAAACTCGATGCGGCGGTCTCCGAGTTCAGACCTTAGCTTCTGCTTCAACGCGTGCCGCGCCTCGTCGCCAAGGCTCATGCAATACGCCGGGGCCGGCCCGGCTCCGAGGGTGAACGGAAACCAGAAGTCCTCGAAATCTCTAAAGCGGGCCGCCACCTCGATGGCCCGAACCTCTGCATCGGCCAATCCGGCGCGGATGACTTCGCGGAGTAACGCTTCCGGCGTACAGAACGGGAATCGGGTGCTCTCGACGTGTGCCTCAGCGTTGGCGTCCGTGGCCACGGCAGCCTTCCAGAAGGCGTCCATGAAGCCCATCCCGCCACCGGGGTAGTCCCAGACGTAAAAGGAAACGGCGGCGCCGGGCCTCGCGACACGCTGCATCTCCCTGAGCGCACCGGGACGGTCGGGGAAGAAGTTGTAGGCCAGTGCGGACGCGACGACGTCGATTGAGTGGTCGGCGCAGGGCAAAGCGCCGGCCCCGGCGACTTCGAAAAGACCCCCGGGGTCGGAATTCGCGTCGCGTGCGTACTTGATGAACCCGTCGGACGGGTCAACGCCAAGCACCGACCGGGGCTGGCACCGCTCCAGGATCGTCGCCGAGAGCGCGCCGGTGCCACAGCCGACGTCGAGCCAATCGCGGCCGGCGGGCTGATCGAGCCAGGCGACGAATTCGCGCGCGATCTCGCGGCTCCACCGGCCCATGTAGTGCTCGTAACTCCCGCCGGCGCCCCAAGCGTCGTCCTTGGACTCCCTGGTCATGCCGGTCCTCCTCGATGTTCGGCCCGCGAGGGGGCGAAACGGGCAATGAGCGGATCGTCACCGCCGAGTGGTGTAACGGTAGCACACGGGTCTTTGGAGCCTTTGGTCGGGGTTCGAATCCCTGCTCGGCAACCAGGTATCTACGCGTTCCATGGGCCGCACCGGTCGTGGGCGACTACCCTTACGCCGGCAATTCCTCGTCGTGCCTCACGGCGGGCTCATGCTGCGCGCCGAGCGCAGCCTCGCTGACGCGGAGCACGACGTTGCCCGTCTTCTGGCCGGTCTCGACGTAGCGGGTCGCCTCGACGATCTCGGCGAGGGCGTAGGTGCGGTCGATCACCGGCCGGTACTTGCCTGCCTCGACGAGCTCTTTGATGAGAACGAGGTCTTCCTTGCAGTAGCGGCCGATGCCGAGCTTCGCGCGCTTCTTCCCGGCGACGCGAGTGATGAGGGAGAGCAGCGGCAGGTGGTACATGAACCCGAGGTCGGTCGAGATGTAGATCCCGCGCGGTTTCAGGGAGCGCCGGCAGCGTCGGAATGAGTGCTTGCCGACTGCGTCGAAGATCACGTCGTAGGTCTTGCCGTTCTTCGTGAAGTCCTCGCGAAAGCGGTCGAGCACCCCGCCGGCTCCGAGCGAGCGGACAAGCTCCACGTCTTTCGTATCGCAGACGGCTGTCACGTCGGCTCCGAAGTGGCGGACGAGGAGCTGGACGGCCGCCGAGCCGATGGACCCCGCGGCGCCATAAACCAGGACGCTCTTCCCCTGCAGTGGGGATACCGGTCGAAGCATGGTCAGTGCCAGGAGCGAGCCGTCGGGGATGGCTGCAGCCTCCTCGTACGTCAGTCCTGCCGGCTTCAATGCGATCACGCCGCTGGGCGACAACGTCGCGGTCGAGCCGCTCTCACGAACGGCCACGTAGTCCGCGTTCGCGCCGGCCTGGATGCCGAACACCTCGTCGCCGGCCCGGAGCTCCGTTACGGCCGCGCCGACCTCCTCGATGCGGCCCGCGAACTCTGAGCCACAACTCGTCCGCCTCGGTCGGCGAATGCCGGTCAGCACACGCACGAACCGGTACTCGGCGGAGCGCACGCCCATGGCCTCGCCGCGGGTCACCGTCGAGGCGTGGACCCTGACGAGCACCTCGTCCTCCTCCGGTACGCGCCGAGCGACTTCGTCGAGGCGCAGCACGTCCGGGGGTCCGTATCGATCCTGTATGACTGCTCTCACCTGGTCACTTCCTCTTCTCGATTCGTCTGGATGCGATGGATCGGTGTGCCGTACTTCCAGGCCCGCCCGGCCCGGTAGAGCTCAGCAGGCCTTCCACCGCCTGGCCCGGGTTGGGCGGTGCGGCCGGTCGGGATCACCCAGCCGTCCTCGCCCACGAGGCTGCGGCGGAAGTTCGCGGCGTCGAGCTGCACGCCCCAGATCGCCTCGTACACCGCCCGGAGCTCGGCCATGGTGAAGGTCGTGCCGACAAAGGCCGTCGCGATGCCCGAGACCTCGAGCTCGACCCGGACGCGCTCGACCGCGTCGCGGACGATTCGCGAGTGGTCGAAGGCGAGCTCGATTTTCTCCGCAAGGATGTTGGAGGCGGGGACGAGGGCGGCGTGTGCTGCGTCGGTGCCGGCGACGATTGCCCCCACCTCGCGAAGGACGGCGAGGTACCCGACGGTGACGACGTTCATGCGCGGGTCGCGCCCGGGATCGCCGTAGGCGCCGAACTGAGTCAACAGGCTTGGGACGTCGACGCCGGTCTCCTCGGAGAGCTCGCGTCTTGCCGCCTCGTCCAGCGTCTCATCAGGACGCTTGAACCCACCGGGAATCGCCCACATGCCCTTGAAGGGCTCCTGCCCCCGCCGGATGAGAAGGATGTGGAGGACGCCCTCGGCCATAGTCAGGATGACCACGTCCACCGTGACGGCGAAGGCCGGGAACTTGCTCGCGTCGTACCCGAACGGGGCGTTCGACTGCTGACCACTAGAGAGCACTAGAGCAAGTCCAACCGCACCACGGGCACTAGCCGCGACATCGTTCTCACTAAACCTAACCGTGGCTCCTGCTCCATGAACTTTTCGATCAGCCGGTCGCGTTCGGCGCCCTCGATGACAACGGCCCGCGCACGTCGCGTCTCGGCGCCCATCTCCACCGTTACCTCCGGATTGGCGAGGAGGTTCCAGTACCATTGCGGATGCTTCGGCGCGCCCGCGTCAACGCCCATCACATAGGTGTCGTTCCCGTCCTTCCAGTAGCCCATCGGCGCGGTCCGGCCTTGTCCGGTCCTCGCACCAGTGGTGTTGAGCAGGAGCATTTTCGCGTCTTTGAGGGAGTAGTCTCCCACTGAGAGTGTGAGCTGTCCTCCGTTGGCGCGGAATTCATCGATGACTCGAGAACTGAACTCGGAAAGCGGCATGTGGTGTCCTCCGGAGATTGAAGGGTGACGGCGAAAGCCGAGAACGGGCTGGCGTTGTACCCGGGTGGAACTCTCGTCTTTCTTGTTCTTGTCACCCTGACCTATACTCTCCTACAGGGTTTTAGTCTTGTCAACCAAAACGCCCAGGAACGCGCGCGGGCTGCCCAGCTCGGTACGCGCAGCAGTCTGCAGGGGCACGTGACAGGCTCTCAGCCGATGTCAGACCTGGTGCCGAAGGTGGGATTCGAACCCACATGGGTTTGAGCCCAGCGGTGTTTGAGACCGCCGCGTCTGCCATTCCGCCACTTCGGCCCGGCGTGCCGTCGGCCGTTGGCTGTGGGCCGCCCGCCGTGGGCTGCTCGTGGGAGGAGCCAACGACGGAGGGCGAAGCGACGGCCGGACGGGGTCCATGATAGCGCGAGGGGCGCGTCATCCCAAACGGCAAAGAGAAAGCCCACCTTGCGATGGGCCTCCGGGGTGTGCGATTGGAGCGGAAGACGAGGGTCGAACTCGCGACCTCCTCCTTGGCAAGGAGGCGCTCTGCCACTGAGCTACTTCCGCGACCGGAACCTGATTATAGCATCGGCGGTGTTCGGGAAAAGCGACCGGCGGGGTCAGTCGCCGAGGAGGGTGGTGTAGCCGAGGCCGATGACATCTTCGACGTACTGGCTGCGCCAGCCGGGGTCGGGCACGGGCTGGTGGTGTTCGCGGAACCAGCGATGGAGTTGCAGGTACTCCTCTTCGAGCCGCAGCCGCCAACTGTCTTCTTCGCGAAAGAGTTCGGGGTCCACTTCGTCGAGGCGCTTGTCCATGTCCTCGTACTCGATCTCGGCGTCTTCCTTCCAGTACCCGGCGAGGTAGTCGACGGATTCTTCGAGGTTGTGGCGGCACTCGTCGAGCATCACGCCCATCATCGCGGCTTCGTCCATCTTCTGGCCGTTGACGCGATAGGTGCGGGCGCAGGCTTCGCAGACGACGACGAGCTTGCGGGCGTCGCAGTCGGTCTTGTCGGTGCAATCGCGGCAGCGAAGGGCGAACTCGGCCGCCTCGGCGTTGCGGGTGTAGCCGACGATCATCTCTTCGCCGAGGGCGTTGCAGCCCTGGCACGCCATCTTCTCGGCGAGGATGTCGTTGATTGCCTTGTCCCAATCCACCTGCATCAGACCCTCCAGGGGGCTCCATTGGCCAAGGATGACTTCACAGATCCACAGTATACCAGCCGGCCTGCCCGGGCATCTCTTCGATCCCGACGGTCAGCTTCCGGGCCGTGGCCGCACCTTCGTTGCGAAGGTGGACGGCGAGGCGCGTCGCGACCCATTCGGCCAGGCGCTCGGCGGTGGAGTTATCGATGTCGAGGGCGGCGACGTCGCTCTTCGGGAAGACATAACCGCGGTCGCCGAAGCGGACCTTCCATGTGGCCCCCGTCTCGTCGATGGTCAGCGCCCGGCTGCGGAGCTGGAGGATGAAGCGGTGGTCGAGGTCGTCGACGATGGCTTTGGTGGCGCGCTTGAGGTCGCCGAAGTCCCAGACCCAGGAGTCTTCCGTGAGGTCGCCTTCGAGTTCGACGATGACATCGTAGTTGTGGCCGTGGAGCGGTTCGCAGCCGCCGTGGAAGGTGGCCATGTGGGCGGCGGCGAAGCGCAGGCGGTTCCGTTCGACAGAGACGCGGCGGGTGACAGTCATGGGGCGATTCTACGGCGGGACGGGTCCGTGGGGTGCCGCTGTTGCCGCAATTCGTGGCGTTCGTCACAATCGGCGTGGCGCCCGGTGCGCCCACGGAGTTCTCGCGTGCCAACCGTTGTCGTCACATCGGCTTCTCCCGGCGAAGGCAAGAGCGGCGTCGCGTCCGCTATCGCGCGGCACTATGCCTACGGGGGGCAGACCGTGAGGCTCGTCCGGCTGGCCGGCGGCGCGAACTCCACAGCCGATGCCGCCTGTTTCGCGTCCCTCGCGTTCGCCCCCGGCAGCCCTGCGGAACCGGCGGAATCGGCTCCGGCGGCGGGCGACGGCCTCACCGTGGTCGAAGCCGACCTCGCGCAGGCGGCGATCCCCGGTGCGAAAGTGGTGCTGGTGGCGCGTGGGGCCGTCCCGGCGGCGCTCCCGGCCGGCCTCGATGTGTCGGTGGTGGTCGTGACCGCTGTTCCGGCGGCGAGTATGGCGAAGGTGCCCGCGGAGGTTGCCGGGAAGCCTGTCGTCGCTGTTGCCGAAGACCGGACGCTGGCCGGCTTCAGCGTGGCGGAGGCGCAGGCGCTGCTCAACGCCGACGTGCTGGTCGAAGGCGACCCGGCGCTCGCGGGTGTCACCTGCGACCACCTTGTCATCGCCCCGATCGCGTCCGACGCCAGCCAGCCGCACTTCCGGCGTTTCCCGGCGAAGGCGGTCGTGGTGCGGTTCGACAAGACGGACCAGCACCTGGCGGCGATGCGGGCCGACCCGGCCTGCCTGATCCTCACCGGCGGGCGGCGACCCTCGGACTACCTGTTCGACGCGGCGACGGCCAATGGCGTGCCCGTGCTTCTTTCACGAACCGACACGGAAAACACGGTCATTGCGCTCGAGGGCGTGTTCGACCAGACGCGGTTCCAGGGGGAACGGAAACTGGATCGAATGGCGAGCCTGCTGGAAGACTCGGCCCTTTTCGCAGCCCTGGCTCTCTAGATCGTCCCGGCGTCGCTCGTGGAGTCGATGACGGGCGCGTCGTCGCTGATTCGGCGCGTCGCGAAAGGGTCACGCTGGGGCTCAGTGTAGGCGGCTGCAGCCTGCTGAGTTGCGGCGCGGGAGCGGTCGGCCGAGCGAGGACGCTCAGGGGTACGCGATGGACTGGCCGGAGTCTGCGATGTTGGACGAGGCCCGGGCGGGCGTGCCGGGCGCGGCACCTCGCGAGCGGGCTTATCCGCGGCGCAATAGGGGCACGAGACCCAGGCGTAGCTCAACGGCTTGCCACAGTTGCGGCACGGTTCCTTCAGCTGGGTGCGGCAGGATGGGCAGATGAGGTAGTCGTCGAGCACACGGCGCTTGCAGGTGGGGCAGGCCTTCTGGTCTTCGAGGTCCTGGAGGAGGGCTTCTTCTTCGAGGGAGCGTTCGTAAAGTTCGGTGAGGGTGTAGCGGGGGCGAAGGATGAGGTAGACCCAGTGGCCCGGGAGGAAAAAGAGCAGCACGAGCAGGACCGCGGCGGCCTGGATGACGGGGTCGCGGCTGCGCTGGCGAATGTCCCGGTAGGCCCAGAAGACGAGTGTTACCCAGAGGATGGCGAAGTAGATAGCAAGGATGACCACTACGTACTTGACGGTGGCCTGCCAGTCCCCGCCCGGCCAACTCACCAGGAACATGCGTCTCACCTCTCGGCGCCCGAACGCGCCGCCGGGTGCAGTATCCCATCCCCGGCGGTCTGGGGAAATCGCTCAGTTGCCTGAGCAAATGATAAAGTGGAAGCAGTGACGTCGATCGAACCACTCGCCACGCCGGCCGAGGGGCTGAACCCGCCGCAACTCGCGGCCGTCCAGCATGGGGGAGGCGCGGTGCTGATTGTAGCGGGGCCGGGCAGCGGGAAGACGCGCGTCATCACCCACCGGATCGCCCATCTCGTCCGGGAAGGGCGGGTGGCGCCGTGGCGGATCCTCGCCGTGACGTTCACGAACAAGGCGGCGCGGGAGATGCGGGAACGGGCCGCCGCGCTGCTCGGCGAAGACGCGGCCGCGCTCCATCTCGGGACTTTTCACTCGATGTGCGCGCGATGGCTGCGGGTCGACGGCGCCGCCATCGGCGTGGACCGCGACTTCGTGATCTACGACGACGCGGATCAGATGGCGCTGATGAAGCGCGTCATCGAAGACCTGCACCTCGACCCCCGCCGGTTCTCCCCACGGAGCGTCCTAGGAGCTGTTTCGACGGCGAAGAACGAGATGCTCACCCCCGCGGACGTCGAACAGAAGGCGCGGGGCTACTGGGACGAAGTGATCGCGCGGGCCTACCGGAAGTACCAGGACGGGTTGCGCGCGGCCTCGGCGCTCGACTTCGACGACCTCCTCGTGGAAGCGGTCAGGCTGTTCGAAGAGTCGGACCAGGTGCGCGAGAAGTACGCGGGCCGCTACTTGCACGTGCTCGTGGACGAGTTCCAGGACACGAACCCCGCCCAGTACCGGTTGGCGCGGCAGCTTTCGTCGGTCCACGGGAACATCTGCGTCGTCGGCGACCCAGACCAGGGCATCTATTCGTGGCGGTCGGCTGACGTCCGGAACATCCAGTACTTCGAAGCCGATTTCCCGGGTCGCGCGGTGTATCTGCTGGAGCAGAACTACCGGTCGACGGCGCCGATCCTCGCTGCTGCGGCGGCGGTGATCAGCAAGAACCCGGGGCGAAAGCCGCTCGAACTCTGGACGGGACGCACGGGCGGCGAGCCGATCGCCACCTATGAGGCCTACAACGACGAGGAAGAGGGCGAGTTCGTCGCGACGCAGGTTGGTAACCTGATCGCCGCAGGGACGACCCCGGGAGAAATCGCGGTCATGTACCGCACGAACGCCCAGTCCCGGCCGGTGGAAGAGGCGATGGTGCGGCACCGCATCCCCTACCGGCTGGTTGGCGGCGTGCGGTTCTACCAGCGGCGCGAAATCAAGGACCTGATCGCCTACCTCAGGCTGGTCCACAACCGGCACGACGAGGCGAGCCTGCTCCGGGTGATCAACGTGCCAGCGCGCGGCATCGGGGCAACGACGGTGCAGCGGCTCCGGGAGGCGTCGACCGGCGGGACCACGTTCTGGGCCGCATGCGAGGCGGTCGCGGAGGGCAGGAGCCTTGCCGGCGTGGCCGGGCGTTCGGCGGCGGCGGTACGGGCCTTCGTCCACGCAATCGAGCAGCTCCGGGGGAAACGGGAGCAGCCCCTCACGAAGCTGCTCGATTCGCTGCTCACGGTCACCGGCTACGCGCAGTACCTGAAGGATGCGGACCCGGAGTCGGAGGACCGCCTGGAGAACGTGCTCGAACTTCGCTCTGTGATGAGCCAGTACGAAGACACCGCAGGGGAGGGGGGTGACCTCGCGACGTTCTTGCAGGACGTCGCCCTCGTTGCCGACGTCGACGAGATGCGGGAGGGGTCGGACGCCGTGACGCTGATCACACTCCACGCCGCCAAGGGCCTCGAGTTCCCGACCGTGTTCATCCTGGGCATGGAGGAAGGGGTACTTCCGCACATCCGATCGTTCGACGACCCCCGCCAGATGGAGGAGGAGCGCCGGCTGGCGTACGTGGGCATCACGCGGGCCAAGGACCGGCTCTACCTGACGCGGGCGTTCCGCCGTTACGCGATGGGCACGGGGTCGGCGAACCCGGCATCACGATTCCTGGCCGACATTCCCAAGCACCTGCTCCGCCCGGCAGGGTCGACGGCGCCGCGATCCTTCGCGGAGACCGTGGTCGCGCCCCCGCGGGAGGAGTTCCGGCCGGCCGAGGCCGAGTGGCAGGCGGGCGACCGCGTGCGGCACCCCAAGTTCGGCGAGGGCATGGTGGTGAGCGTCCAGGTTATCCGCGGCGATGTCGAAATCCAGGTGGCCTTCGAAGGCACGGGCATCAAGCGGCTTGCCCAGAGCCTGGCGCCACTGAGCCGGGCATGATGACACCGTTGTTCCTGGACTACTGGGCGGAGATCAAGGACTGGCCCGTGTGGGATGCAGGGCATCTCGTCCAGTTGCTCGTCATCCTGCTTGCGCTGGCGGTGCTGGCGGTCGTGTTCCGGATGGCGGTGAGCAGCGTCCTCAGCCACGCGCTGGTCCGGGCGACGCGGTTCCGGTTCGAAGACCAACCCGCCCTGAAGCGCCGCGCGGACACGCTGGCGGCGGTGCTGAACTGGGGCTTCCGGGTGCTGCTTGGATTCGTGGGCGTGGGGCTTGTCCTCTCGGAGCTTGGCCTCGATGTGACCGCGTTGGTGGCAAGCGTCGGGGTCGTGGGCCTGTCTCTGGGCCTTGGCGCCCAGATGCTGGTGCGCGACATCATCAACGGCCTCTTCATCCTGCTGGAGGACCAGTACGCGGTAGGGGACCAGGTCACCGTGGCCGGGGTGACGGGCGAAGTCGTGGAAATCAATCCGCGGCGGACGGTGGTCCGCGATGGCGAAGGGAACGTGCACAGCATCCCGAACAGCGCCATCGTCGTCGCCACGAACCGGACGCCGGGGCTGAGCCGGTTCTTCGTGGAGGTCCGGGTGCCGTTCCGCGAGAGCGACGAGGCGGCAGCACTGCTGGCGGCGGTAGCGGCTGAGCTGGCGAAGGAGAACACGGGGGTGATGCCGGGGCCGCCCAAGATCGTGGCGACGCGGGCCGCCGGGGCCAGCACGGCCGTGTTCAGGATCGCCGGGGACGCGACGCCGGCACGACGCTGGGCCATCGAGGCGGACCTTCGCCGGAGGTTGAAGCGCCGCGCGGAGGCCGAACGGCTTGACCTCGACTTCGAAGACGGCGCCGCAGGCCCTTCGCCGGAGAAGTAGAGGCGCCCCCTTAGCCGACGATCCCTTTGTCGCGGAGGCGGGCGATGTCCTCGCTGGTGAAACCGATGGTGGCGAGCACCTCGTCGGTGTGCTCCCCGAGGGCGGGCGAGGCGCGCTGGATGCGGGTGGGTGTCGCAGTCATCTGGACGATCGGCATCGGCCCGCGCATGGGGCCGAGGAGGGTGTGGTCGTAGTCGGTGATGTAGCCGTTTGCGATGACCTGCGGGTCTTCGTGGAGTTCTTCGATGAAGTTCAGGGGGCCGCAGGGGACACCGTGGGTCATCATGTAGGACACCCACTCTTCGGTTGTGCGTCGAAGGAAGATCGCCTCGCACCGGGCGGTGAGTTCGTTGCCGGCGGCGCGCAGGGCTTCCGGTGAGCGGTCGAAACCTTCTTCATAGCGCGGGTCCCGGATCTGGACGGCCTGGCGGAAGCGGTCCCGCGGGCCGGGTCCGAGGCAGCCCACGGCGACGTAGCCATCCTTCGTCTGATAGAGGCGGTAGTAGATGTTGCCGACGAGTTCGGGCGTGTTGGCGCGCCTCTCCACGTAGATCTGCTCGATGTTCGCGCCGCGCTGGCGGGCGGCGCGGAGCTTCTCCAGCCAGTTCTCCCGGGTTTCGATGTCGAGCGCGGTGATCTCGCGCGAGCCCTGCTGGAGGAAGAGGGAGGTAAGGAGCAGGCTGGTGTTGATAGCCTGGCCTTCGCCGGTGCGCTCGCGGTGATAGAGCGCGGCCGTCATGGCCCAGGCCATCGCCACGCCAGTGACGACATCGCCGGGGGCGAAGGCGACGATCTGGGGCTGGCCGTCGCGGACGTTCGCGTTGGAGGTGGCGAGGCCGCTGACGGCCTGGGCGACGATGTCGTAGCCGCGGAGGTCGGCCATGGGGCCTTCGGGGCCAAAGGCGGTGTTTTCGCAATAGATGATGTTGGGGCGGATGGCGCGGACGGATTCGTAGTCGATGCCGAGGGCCGCGGCGACGCCGGGCCGGTAGTTGGTGAGGACGATGTCGGCCCAGCGGACGAGGGCGTCGCGGACGGCGATGGAGCGGGCGTCTTTGAAGTTGATGGCGATGCCGAGCTTGCCACGGTTCTGGACGGTGAAGTTGCGGCTTTCCTTGGGGATGACTTCGGCCTGAAGCCGCCAGGGTTCGCCTTCGAGTGGCTCGACCTTGACGACGGTGGCGCCCATTTCCGAGAGCAGGGTCCCGGCGAGCGGCCCCGCGATAATCTGCGTGCAGTCGAGCACGCGCACCCCCTCCAGAGCTCCGGCCATGCGCTTCCCCCTGCGCGCGGAGTTTACGCGCCCGGGTGCTTCTTGGGTACGAGGACCTTGCGACGGAAATAGCAGACCTCTTCGCCGCGCTGGTTCACGCCGCGGGTTTCGACAGTGACCACGCCGCGGTCCGGCTTGCTCTGGGACTCGACTTTGTCCAGGACGAGCGTCTCGGCGCGGATGGTGTCGCCGTGGAAGGTGGGCTTCGAGTGCTTGAGCGACTCGATCTCGAGGTTCGCGATGGCCTTGCCGGAGACGTCGGGGACGCTCATCCCGAGGACGAGGGAGTAGACGAAGTTGCCGACGACCACGTTCTGCTTGAACTGCGTCTCTTCCTCGGCGTACCAGCGGTCGGAGTGGAGGGGGTGGTGGTTCATGGTGATGTCGCAGAAGAGGTGGTCTTCCGCCTCGGTGATGGTCTTGCTGGGCCAGTGCTTGTAGACGTCGCCGACTTCGAAGTCTTCGAAGTAGCGGCCGAACCTGTCGCGACCGTCGTAAACCGTCATCTTGTCACTCCTGAATCTGGGATGAACCTGACCTGAACGCTAAATCGGGTAGTCCTTCACAAGGCTGCGGGCGATCACGATCTTCTGGATGTCGCTCGTGCCTTCGGCGATGATCATCAGCGGGGCATCGCGGTAGTAGCGCTCCAGCGGCAGGTCCTTGCTGTAGGCGACGCCGCCGTGGATGCGAAGGGCGTCGAGCACGACCTCCTGGCACATCTCGGTCGAGAACAGCTTGGCGATGCCGGCGTCGAGGTCGCTGCGGATGCCGGAGTCCTTCTTGCGGGCGGCGTCGAGGGTGAGGAGGCGGGCGGCGCGGATCTTCGTCGCCATCTCTGCCAGGCGGATCTGCTGGGCCTGGTGTTCGAAGATGGGCTTGCCAAAGGCCTGGCGCTTCTGGGCGTAGCGGATCGAGTCGTCGAAGGCGGATTGGGCAAGGCCGACGCCCCGCGCCGAGACGTTGATCCGCCCGACTTCGAGCGCGCTCATGATGTGCTGGAAGCCGGAGCCTTCCTTGCCGCCGAGCACCGCAGTGGCAGGGACGCGGGCGTCGTCGAAGGCGAGTTCGGTGGTTTCGACGCCCTTGTAGCCGAGCTTGTCGAACTTCTTGCCCTTGATGAAGCCGGGGATGTCGTGGTCGACGAGGAAGGCCGTGATGCCCTTGTGGCGCGGCTCCGCGGTAGGGTCGGTCTTGGTCATCACCAGGTAGACGCCGGCCTTGTGGCCGTTGGTCACCCACATCTTCTGGCCGTTGATGACGTAGTCGTCGCCGTCGCGGCGGGCGGTGGTCTTGATCGCCTGGGCGTCGGAGCCGGCGTCGGGTTCGGTGATGCTGAGGGCGCAGCGGATCTCGGGCTCGACGAGGCGGGGGAGGTAGGCCTGCTTCTGCGCCTCGGTGCCGTATTCGCTGATCGCGTAGCCGACGAGGACGTGGGTGTTGATGATCCCGGCGAGGCTCATCCAGCCGCGCGCGAGTTCGATGCAGACGCCCGCGTAGCATTCGAAGCTGAGGTCGAGTCCGCCGTAGGCTTCGGGGATCTTGATGCCGAAGAGCCCCATGTCGGACATGCCCTTCACCAGGGGGTCGGGGTACATGTCGGCGTGTTCGAATTCGGAGGCGACGGGCTTGACCTCGCGGTCCACCCAAACGCCCACGTTCTGGACGACCTCGCGGGCGATGGGGTCGTTGATGTCGGCGGCGAAGTCGCGGGCCATGGGCAGGAGGCCTTTCGGGCAAGGGTCGAGCGCCAATTATCGCCGGGCGGGGCGGTATGTGCGTGTCCAGCGACTCATCTGCGCGGAGTCGGCGGACCGGCCAACAACCTGTCGGCGTCGAACAGTTCGGCGGGCACGGCAGCTTCGTCGAGGAACTCGGTCCTGACTGCGCGGTAGTCACCCCAAGGGACGGCCTCGCTCTCCGGCGGGTGGCCCGTCACGGTCAGGCGGATGGGGAGAAGGGTGTCGCGCCGCAGGTAAAGGTCATACGTGAAGGTCCAGTCCTGCTCTTCGCTGCCGGGATAGCCGGGACCGCTGGACGTGACGTGCCAGGCGGGGACGCCATCGCTCTCGGTCGCCTCCGGGACGGTGCCGCCCGAGGGCGCGAGCCACGCGCTGATGTGCTGCAGCACGAGGATGCCCGCGTTGGGCGCCTTCTCGGGGATTGAGTCGACCCGCTGCTCGGATGTGTGGTTATCCTCAACGTCCGCTGTCACCTGTCGAGAACCGGCGGTGAGGTCCACTTGCTGGATCTCATCGTTGACGATGTACTCGACCCGTCCGGCAGCGCGAGAAGGGGAATACCAGGCGCGCACGAGGCCATGCGAATTCCCGTTGTCGAACGTGAACTCCATCTCCTGGTAGTACACCTGCCTGGGCCGAGTCACTGCCGCGATGGCGTCCTCGACGGTGGGGGGCGACGACTCCTTGTTGCTGCACCCGACGAAAACCAAGGCCATGCACGCGAGTAGGCCCAGCGCCGCGAGACTCGGCTGCCCACGGCGCATGCCGCCTCCTGTCCGGGCCCTCGGGCCGTTAGAGCGTGGTCATACCGGGGCGGGGGGCGCCGACGAGGATGGCCATGTTCCCGTCCGGGTGACGGTTTTCGAACATGAGCTGGTGACAGTCGCCTGTCTCTTCGAAGGAAAAGGTGCGCGAGAGGCAGGGGTCGATCTTGCCGGCGAGGACCAGTTCGTTGAAGGCGTAGGCCTGGTCGTCGTTGGCGAAGTGGGAGCCCTGGAGCCGCTTCTGGCGCATCCAGAGGTAGCGGAGGTCGATGTCGGCGTTGTAGCCGGTTGTCCCGGCGCAGATGACAACCATGCCGCCCGTGTCGCAGACGAAGATCGAGGTGGGGATGGTGTCCTGGCCGGGGTGTTCGAAGACGATCTTTGGGTTCTTGCGCTCACCCACCGCGTCCCAGAGTGCCTTGCCGAAGGCGCGGGCCCCAATGGTGAACGAGTTCATCGTGTCGGTGTCTTCCCAGTGTGGGAGACGGCCCCAGTGGTTGAAGCTCCTGCGATTGATGACGCCGACGGCGCCGAGCCTGCGGCAGAAGTCGTACTTCGATTCGTTGGAAACGACGGCGACGGGACGCCCGCCAAGAAGCGACGCGATCTGGATGGCCATCGAGCCGAGCCCGCCGGCGCCGCCCCAGACGAGGACGACGTCGCCCTCGCGGACGTTGTGGGGTGGCCAGGCGGTGAGCATGCGATAGGCGGTGGCTCCGACCAACGACGGCGCGGCGGATGCTTCCCAGGTGAGGTGTCTTGCGCGCGGCATGCACTGGTGGGCCTGGACTTTGGTGAACTGGGCGAACGAGCCCCAGTTGGTTTCGTACCCCCAGATCTTGTAACTGGGGCTGAACATCGGGTCTTCGCCGGCGAGGACTTCGGGCGCGTGGATGTCCCAGGCGCCGCAGTGGATGACCACCTCATCGCCAACCTTCACGTGGGTGACGTTGTCGCCCACGGCGTAGACGATCCCGGATGCGTCGGAGCCGCCGATGTGGAAATCCTCGGGTTCGCCCGCCTTGTTGCGGGCAGCGATGACGTCGACCGGGCGGCCGAGCGCGGCCCAGACGTTGTTGTAGTTGACGCCCGCGGCCATGACATAAACGAGAGCGTCGTCGGGGCCGATCGTGGGAGTGGGGACGACTTCCGGCTGGAACGCGCCGTGGGGCTCCCCGAAGCGCGATTGGCGGATGAGTTGGGCGTGCATCCGCGTGGGGACGTGCCCGAGCGGGGGCGCTTCGCCAAGTTCGTAGAGGTCTTTGAGCGTTTCGGTGGTCATCGAGCTCCTCGGGCGCGTGGAACGCATCCCTTCGCAGTGCGCGGTGGCGCGTGTTCGCAGTCTAAATGTGTCTTATCGACCGGTAAACCGCGCTCTCCGGTGTGCCATAGCGGCCGGCTATGGCACACCGGCCGCGAGTCAGGATCCATAGCGACGCGGCCAGAGCGCTCAGGCGCGGAGCAGTTCGCGCACGGCGGCTTCGAGGCGGGCCTCGGTGGGGACGGAGGCACTGGCCATGCGGCCCGCGGGGACGGGCATGTCGCGGCTGCACACGCGCAGGATCGGCGCCTTGAGGCTCCCGAAGGCTTCTTCCGCGATCACGGCTGCGATCTCGGCGCCAAACCCGGCGGTCTGCGGAGCCTCGTGGGTGATCACCACGCGGCCGGTCTTCGCCACCGACGCGACGATAGCATCTCTGTCCAGGGGTACGAGCGTGCGTGGGTCCAGTACTTCCAGGGAGATGCCTTCATCGGCCAGTCGCGCCGCGACGGCGAGCGCCTGGCCCACCATCGCGCCGGTGGCGATCATGGTCGCGTCGGTGCCCGGGCGCTTCACGTCCGCCTTGCCGATTGGGACGAGGTGTTCGCCTTCGGGAAGGTCGCCGGAGGCGGTGTAGTACAACCCCTTCTGCTCGAAGAACATCACCGGATTGTCGTCGCGGACGGCGGACTTGAGCAGGCCGAGGGCGTCGGCGGGAGTGGACGGCATGACCACCTTCAGCCCGGCGATATGGCAGAACCAGGCTTCGGGACTCTGCGAGTGGTGGGGACCTGCGCCCGTCATGTAGCCGCCGCCTACGTTGACGCCATAGGGCATGCGCACCACGAGCGGCACGTTCACCGCACCCCCGGTGAGGTAGTGCATCTTCGCGGCCACGGTGGAGAGCTGGTCGAAGGCGACGGTCACGAAGTCGGCGAACTGCATCTCGACGACAGGTCGCAGCCCCTCCATCGCCATGCCGATAGCTGCCCCCGTGAACCCTGCCTCTGAGATGGGCGTGTCGATAACGCGATCCTGTCCGAAGCGGGTGTAGAGGTCGCGGGTGGCGCCGAACAGGCCACCCTGCCGGCCTACATCGAGGCCAATGACGATGACGGACGAGTCCCGTTCCATCTCTTCGTGGAGGGCGCGGTTGATGGCTTTGACGTACAGGGTGTCGTTCATGGTCTGCGCTCCTCGTTCAGTTGGCGTAGGTGAGGGCCCACGCGTCCGCGGGGCTCAGCGGCGGCGGTTCCGAAGTTGCAGCGCTCGCGCGCTGGCCCTCGTCCACGGCGGCAGCGATCTCGCGGCTGCACTCAGCGTCGATCTCGTCCGCCTGCTTCTCGGTGAGGACACCTGCCCCGGCCAGCGCCTCGCGGAGGACCCGCACGGGGTCGCGACGGCGGGCCTCGGCCATCTCTTCTTCGCTGCGCAGGTCGGCGATGCCGTGGGCGTGCGGCTCCCACCGCACCACGCGGGCTTCGATCAGTGTCGGGCCAGCGCCGCGGCGCGCGCGCGCCACCGCTTCGTTGGCTACTTCATAGACGGAGAGCGCGTCGAAGCCGTCGACCAGGACACCGGGCATCCCATAGCCGGTGGCGCGGGCGGCGAGGTCCTTGGTCGCCGTGGCCTCGCTGAAGGGCATACTGACGGCGAACCCGTTGTTTTCAACCACGAACACCATGGGCAGCCGCCTCGCGCCGGCCAGGTTCATGGCCTCGTGGACCGCACCTTCGTTGGCGGCGCCGTCACCGAAGAAGGTGACCGTGACGGTATCCTTGCCTCGCAGGCGGTCGGCCATGGCGATGCCGGCTGACATCGGTACCCAGGTGCCGACGAGGCCGACGATGGTGAGGGTGCGCGGCCGCCCGGCGATCTGCCCGAAGGCGCTCGGCGCGCGCCCGAACTGGCTCAGGACGGCCTCTCGCAGGCTGTACCCACCGCGTGCGTGGGCGAGCATCATCCCCGAGCGGTGACTCGGCTGGACGCAGTCGTCGGGTCTGACTGCGAACCCGACAGCCACGCCGATGGCTTCGTGCCCGAGGCCTGAATGGTGGCCGCGCAGCACGCCCGTCTTATTGAGATCGGTGATGGCTTCTTCCGCCCGGTGGCTGCCGGACAGAGCCCGGTACATGGCGATGAGCCGTTCGGAGTCGAGGGTCATCTGGCGTCCTCCGCGAGAGATTGGCGCGCCTCGCGGGCATTCTAGCGCGGTTGGGGGAGGCCCGTTGGCCGTTGCCCCTTGCGGGGAGGCGGTGGCGATCTGGAGTTCGACTGCATGCTTCGCCGCGCAGCTCGGACGGTCCGCCCCGGTGACCCCTGATCCCCGCCCCCCAATCCCTACTCCGGTAGTGCGATTTCGATTCCTTCGCGGGCGCTGCGGTAGCAGGCGTCGACGACTTCGTGGGCGACGAGTGCGGTGCGGAAGTCGGGGAACGAGGGCGTTCCTTCGGCGACGGCGCGAAGGAACGTGTAGTCCTCCAACATGCCGCGACGAGCGAGGTCGAACTCGACGTCGTCCAGGCCGGCGATGGCGCGGTAGCGTTCGAGGACTTCGTCGGCGTCGAGGGTGACGGGGGCGCCGGTGCGGTACTGGCAGGTGATGGAGCCGATGAAGTCGGACTCGGTGGCGAACCAGCCGCCTTCGAAAAAGATCTCAAGGCGACGGGTAGAGGGGCGCTCGTCGAGGGCGTGCCAGACGGAAGAGAGGCTGGTCTGGTGGCCGCCTGCGTGCTGGAAGGTGGCGAGGGCGACGTCTTCGACGCCTTCGTGGCCGCTGGTGACGCGGGTGTGGCAACGGACGGCGGTGATATCGCCGAAGAGCCACCGGAAGAGGTCGATGTCGTGGATGGAGTGTTCGATAAGTGTGCCGCCGCCGGCACGTTCGAAGCTGCCGCGCCACTGGCTGCCGTAGTGGCCGCGGATGGGGAAGAACTGGTCGTCGCGGAGGTGTGCGGTGAGGAGTGGGCCAAGGTCTGGCGCGGAGATCAGGTCCTTCACCACGGTGAAGACGGGCGAGTAGCGGAGGACGAGGCCGACCTGGTTGACGACGCCGGCGCGTTCGACCGCTTCGACCATTTCCCGCACGTCATCGAGTGTCTTGGCGAGCGGCTTTTCGCAGAAGACGGCGAGGCCGCGGGCGGCGGCGGCACGGACGATAGCCGAGTGTTCAGCGGTCTCGGTGCAGACGTAGACGGCGGTGAGGCCGGGAGTGGCGAGCAGGGTATCGGCATCCGCGGTGACGACGCGCGCCCCGACGATGGCCGCGAACTCGCCGGCGCGTTCGACAACCCGATCGCAGACGGCGGAATACTCGGCGGGGACGCGTTCGGTGCGGATGACGCCGCGGAGGTTGCGCGAATGGAAGCGGCCGATATGCCCGCACCCGACCAGACCGACGACAGGATTGGGCACAGGGGGCCTCGCTTAGGGATGGTTTACGGTCATTTTACGGGGAGGTTGCCGGTTGAGGGCGAATCGCGGCGGGAAGGTGGCGATACTCAGGTTGTGGGTCCCGCACCCGCGCCCCCGCCCAATCGGACGGGGACTACTGGCCGCTTACGGAAGAAATTCACCTGGGGGCGCTCGTGATGTCTTCCGTAGGCGGCCATTTCTGTGTCCAGGGCGCCATCGGGCTGGCGCGCCGAGCCTGAGCCGCCGTGTCAACGGGGACGCCCGTCGTTTTTGTCCGCGTGGGGCCGCCGTGCTATAGTCCGGTCGTCTTTCGGGACGAATTTCACAAACGGCTCCGGGCGTGTACGAATTCGGGCAAATCGGAATCCTCGCCATCATTGCCCTGCTCTTCCCGCTGGGCGCGGTCGTCACGTCGTGGGCGCTGCGCTACGTCCGCATCCGCCCGAACCCTGCCTCTAATTCGGTGATGGAAGACACCTACGAGTGCGGCCTGCGCACCGAGGGTCCGAGCCTCGTCCAGTTCAACTTCCGCTTCTACTACATCGCGCTGCTCTTCGTCCTGTTCGACGTGGAAATCATCTTCCTGTTCCCGTGGGCGCTGGTGTTCGACAAGATTGGCTGGCAGGGCTACGTGGAGGGCCTCGGGTTCATCGGCATCCTCTGCCTGGGCATCCTCTATGCCTGGCGCAAGCGCGCCCTGGAGTGGCGCTGATGCGCACCCGCGAATGGACCGGCGATGAGGTGGCTGCTGCCGCCGAGAGGCTCGTGCCCGGGTCGGTCGCTCGCACCACGCCCGGCGCCTGCTACCTCAAGCCGGAGACTCTGGTGAAGACGATGGAGGCGCTGCGCTCTTCGTCCGAGACGGATTTCGTCCACCTGACCAATCTCTGTGGCGTGGACTACTGGGACCACTTCGAGGTCGTCTACCACCTCCAGTCGTTCGTGCGGAACCAGATCTGCTGCCTGAAGATCGAGGTCTGGGACCGGGAGAATGCCGTCGCGCCGAGCCTGGTGCCAGTCTTCCACGGCGCCTGGATGCAGGAGTGCGAAGCCTACGACCTCCTGGGCATCAAGTTCGAAGGCCACCCCAACCTCCACCGGATCTTCCTCTGGGAGGGCTACCCGGGTTGGCCGTTGCGGAAGGATTTCCTTTCGATGCCGGGCGGGCTGCAGCCGGGCCTGAACGAGTTCGCGGGGACCTCGCGGCGGCCTGAGCCTCCCACGAGGCTGGTGCCATGACGGACTCGCTCAAGACGGAACCGTTCGTCCTCAACATCGGGCCGCAGCACCCTTCGACGCACGGGGTGTTCCGGATCAAGGCGACCGTCGATGGCGAGAAGGTGATCGACGCCGAGATGGTGATGGGGTACCTGCACCGGTCGATGGAGAAGCTGGCCGAAGAGCGAACCTACACCCAGAACATCCCGTTTACGGACCGCACGGACTACTTGAGTTCGATGGCGAACAACCTCGGCTACTGCCTGGCGGTGGAGAAACTGGCCGGGATCGGCGTCCCGGCGCGGGGTGACGCGATCCGCGTGATCATGGCCGAATTGCAGCGGCTGGCGAGCCACTGCATGGCGGTCGGCGCCTTCACCAACGACACCGGCGCGTGGCAGACGCCGGTGATGTGGTCCTTCCGGGAGCGCGAGAAGATCCTGGACATCTTCGAAATGACCTGCGGCGCGCGGCTGACGTGCAACTACATGCGGATCGGCGGCGTGGCCTTCGACCTCCCGGCGGCATTCGAACCGGCGGTTCGGAAGCTGCTCAAGGAACTGGTCCCGTACATCGATGAGATGGAAGGCCTACTCGTCGGCAACGAGATCTTCCTCGCCCGGACGCGCGGCGTGGGCGTGCTGACGCCGGAGCAGGCGACGAACGCCAGCCTTTCGGGGCCGATGCTGCGCGGCTCCGGCATCGCCTGGGACCTCCGCAAGGCCGACCCCTACTGCGGCTACGAGCAGTACGACTTCGACATCCCGATCGGTTATCAGGGCGACAGCTTCGACCGCTTCATCGTGAGGCTGGAGGAGATGCGCCAGAGCATCAAGATCCTCTACCAGGCCTTGGACGGACTCCCGGGCGGCCCACACAGCACGCAGGTGCCGCTGGCGCTGCGGCCGCCCCCGGGCGAAGCCTATGCCCGTGTCGAAGGATCTCGCGGGGAATTGGGGTACTACCTGGTGAGCGACGACGGCCCCTCGCCGTACCGCTTCCACATCCGCGCCCCCAGCTTCATCAACCTCAGCGCGCTGAAGGAGATGACCGTCGGCGGCACGATCGCGGACGCGATCGTTGTGCTTGGCTCGATCGACGTCGTCGTCGGGGAGATCGACCGCTGATGGCCCTCCCAACGCTGGTTACGGATAACTGGTACGACCTTCGCGACCTCTCGAACCTCTCGCGGGAGATCCTCGAAGGCGCCGACAGGATCCTGCCGCACGGGATTGTCTACGTGCTGGCGGCGCTCATCGGCTTTGTTGCGAGCTTCCTCATCTTCGTCCTGCCGTCGCAGCTGATCGTCGGTGTCTACGGCGAGCGCAAGCTCATCGGGCGGATGCAGTCGCGCTACGGCCCGAACCGGGTGGGCCCTTTCGGGCTACTCCAACCGATCGCCGACGCGATCAAGCTGATGCAAAAGGAAGCGCTGACGCCAAGGGGCGCGGACCGCGCGGTCATGTACCTGGCGCCGATCGTCTTCGTGGCGCCGGCCGTCCTGCTGTTCGCGGTCATCCCCTTCGGGCCAAGGATGATCCTGGCCGACATCCACCCGGCGCTGCTCTACTTCCTCGCAGTCTCATCGTTGCCGGTGCTGGCGGCGTTCATGGCCGGCTGGAGCGCGAACAACAAGTACAGCCTCTTCGGGGCGATGCGCATCGTTGCGATGTCGATCAGCTACGAGGTGCCGCTGGTGCTGGCGCTGCTGGGCGTGGTTCTCTTCACGGGAACTACCAGCCTCCAGGGGATAGTCCTCTGGCAGAAGGAGTTCGACATCTGGGTCGTGTTCCTCCAGCCGCTGGCGCTGGCCATCTACTTCATCGCCGTGAGCGCGGAACTGAACCGGACCCCGACGGACATCGCGGAGGCAGAGTCGGAGATTGTCGCCGGCTACCTGACCGAGTACTCGGGCATGAAGTGGGGCCTCTTCTACGGCATGGACATCGGTTACGCGCTGGCGGCCTCGGCCTTCGCGGCGACGGTGTTCCTGGGCGGCTGGTCCATGTTCGGGCTGGACCAGTGGGTGCCGCCCTGGATGATCATCATCGGCAAGACCCACCTCTTCTACTTCGTCTTCATCTGGACGCGCGGCACCCTCCCGCGGCTTCGCATCGACCAGCTGATGGCGTTCGCCTGGAAGTTCATGCTTCCGGTCGCCTTGATGAACCTTGTCCTTGTGGCGACGGAGCGAATGCTCTGGGTGGAGCAGGAACTCGACGACAGCTACCTCTACATCTTCGCCGTCGTGAACATCTGGGGGGCGCTTGGCGTGATCTGGGCGTGGTCCCGGTTCCTTGGCTACCGGCCGGAGCGGAACCCCGTGCGGGCTCGGCTGGTGAAGGAAGCCGGCGGCTACGTGCCGGTGCCGGAAGCCGGGAAGGGGGGCAAGTGATGGAAGGATTTGGCGTTACGTTCGCCTTCTGGACGCTTTCTGCGGTGACACTCGGGGCCGCCGGGGGCGTTGTCGTGTCACGAAACCTGCTCCACGCGGTCCTCTTCCTCATCCTCGCGTTCATCGGCGTGGCCGGCTTCTTCGTCCTGCTCTCCGCCGAGTTCATCGCCATGGCGCAGGTGATCATCTACGTCGGCGCGATTTCGGTGCTGGTCCTCTTCGCGGTGTTGCTGACGCCCCGGGCTGGGCGCGACAACGGCGAGACGGCGATGGCGTTGCCGGCGCTGCTGCTCGTCGTCGCGCTGGCGACGGTGTTCCTTTTCGTCCTCCACGACACTGACTGGGCGACGGTGGCGGAGTCGCCAGAGCTGGCGACGACCGAACTCGGAGAAGCGCTCCTTTCAACGTGGGTACTGCCCTTCGAACTGGCTTCGGTGCTGCTGACCGCGGCCCTCGTCGGCGCAATCATGCTGGTCCGGAGCCGCGAGGAAGAGGCGGAGGACGCGCTCGCATGACGCTCGAACTCGAACACTTCCTGACGGTCGGTGCGCTCCTGTTCTCGCTGGGGCTGTTCGTGGCGCTGAGCAAGCGGAATGCCATCGGCGTGCTGATGGGTGTGGAACTGATGCTCAACGCCGTGAACCTCACCCTGCTGGCGTTCTCGCGGTTTTCCGTGAGCGACCGCCCGGTGGCGGGGCAGACCTTTGTCGTTTTCGTCATCACGGTTGCGGCGGCCGAGGCGGCGGTGGCGCTCGCACTCATCGTCTCGGTCTACCGCAATCGCCAAACGGTCGATATCGACCGAATCAACCTGTTGAAGTCATAAGCCTATGTGGGTCGAATTCATGTCCGTCCGAAACGCCTACCTGGCAGAGACCTGGCGCGAGCTTTTCGCGGCTGAGGGTCTTTCCGTGCTCATCATCCCGCCGATCGGGCGGGGCGAAGCCGCGGCGATGACCGACCCGCGCACCCTTTACGTCCCGACGGGCAAGGCCCACGTGGCCCGCGAAATCCTGAGGAAGATCTAGCCAATGCCCTTCCTCCAGCATGAAGCCGTGACCGCCGTCCCCGACATCGAGGAGTGGATGCTCTGGGCGATCCTCCTGAGCCCGCTCATCGCCTGGGGCCTGATCGTGCTCTACTTCCGGAAGCTGCCGGCAGTCGCGGGGTATCTCGCCATCGCCGGCGTGGGGGCAGCCTGCGTCCTTTCGTTCGTCGCCCTCTTTGCGGCCGTCGACGCGGACGGGGCGGTCCTCCAGCACACGCACGAGTGGTTCACGGCCGGGCCGCTGACAGTGAATCTGGGTGTGCGATTGGACGGGCTGACGGCGGTGATGCTGGTGGTGGTGACCACGGTCTCGCTGCTGGTGCAGGTGTATTCGAACGGATACATGGCCGGGGACCCGGGGTATGGGCGCTACTTCGCCCACATGTGCCTGTTCACCACCTCTATGCTCGGGCTGGTGCTGGCTGACAACCTGTTCATGCTCTTCATCTTCTGGGAGCTGGTGGGCCTGAGCAGCTACTTGCTCATCGGCTTCTGGTTCCACAAGCCGAGCGCCGCGGCTGCCGCGAAAAAGGCGTTCATCGTCACCCGCATCGGCGACCTGGGGTTGTTGGCGGCGCTCCTGCTGGTGTGGACGCGTGCGGATACGTTCGACATCGCCCAAATCCAGGAGTGGGCAACCGGAAACACGGAGGGCTGGGTTGTCACCCTCTTCGGGCTGGGCATCTTCGCCGGGGCCGCCGGCAAGAGCGCCCAGTTCCCGCTGCACGTGTGGCTGCCGGACGCGATGGAAGGCCCGACGCCGGTCTCCGCGCTTATCCATGCGG
>CAYTMI010000019.1:0-53335 GCA_964438865.1 uncultured Anaerolineaceae bacterium
GATCCGGGTCAATCGCGAACTCGACAGCGTTGACGCGGTCCTTCCGCAAGCCCACGGCCTGCTCGGCTCTGGGACTGATGCCGGCGGCAACGGCCGCATGGTCGTCATCAGTTTCCATTCTCTCGAAGACCGCATCGTCAAGACGTACATGCGGCGCGAGTCCACAAACTGCATCTGCCCGCCGGAACTGCCGGTGTGCCGCTGCGGCCACGTCGCCACGCTCCGGTTGCTGACGCGGCGCGCCGTGCGGCCATCGGCGGCAGAGGTAGCGGCCAACCCGCGCTCTCGCAGTGCCGTGCTGCGGGCCGCCGAACGGGTAGCGTGATGGCGACACTCCCGCGCCCGATTGGCGCCCACGGCCGAAACGTCCACTTCCCCCCGGCGGTCGCGCAGGCGAACTGGTGGGTCATCGCCGCAATCATCCTCGCCGGGATGAGCGCCCTGCTCCCGGTGCTCCAAAACAGTTCGGCGACCAGTCGCGGTTACCGCGTCCAGTCGCTCCAGGCCCGGCAGGCCGAACTCAACGGACAGATCGGGGAACTCGAATCCGAGGTCGCCCGCCTCACCTCCCAGGATCGCATCGAGCGGCGCGCCCTGGAGATCGGTCTGGGGCCTTCGTCCAACCCGATCTTCATCACAGTCGAAGTCCCGGGGCCAGCCCCCGCGAAAATCCCGGCCGAACTTCTCCCCTCGCCTCAACCGCGAGCGGCCGGGGCTGAACCATGGTGGCGGTCACTTTTCAGGTGGTTGCCACTGCCGGACTGATTTCGACCCGGGGCCATTGGCCCGCCGGCTGGAGGCGCGTTCGGTATGTCACGACACCGGGCCCCTGGCACATTCAGGGTATGGTTGCCCGCCGCCTTCCTGGCGGCGTTCGCCGTGCTTGTCTCCGTCCAGCTCGTGAAGGTCCAGGTGCTCCAGCACGACCGCTACGCCAAAGAGGCCACCGCCGTCCGCCGGGGGAACGACACTTTCTACGCACGCCGCGGCTCCATCCTCGACCGCAACGGCAACGTCCTCGCGACCAGCGTCGACACCTGGGACATCTACATCAGCCCCCGCGCCTGGAAGGACGCCGAACGAGCGGCGAAGGCGTCAGAGTCGCTCGCTCCCTTGCTCAAGGCGAATCCCGCGAGTCTCCGCGCGTCCGTCCGTCAGAGCGAGGGCGGCGACGTCCTTATCAAGCGCGACGTGGACTACGAAACCGGGCGGCTGATCCTGAAGGCGGCCATTCCCGGCGTGATCGCGCTCGCAAACACGGCGCGAATGACGCCCGAAGGCGATACCGGGGCATCGGTGCTCGGCTTCATCGGGCAAGACAACGTGGGGCTCGCGGGCATCGAAGCCCAATACAACGACATCCTCCAGGGGAAGCCCGGGCGCGCCATCTACGAACGGGACACCACCGGCGAGCCGATCCCCTTCGGCCAGTACATCGCGATCAAGCCTGAGCAGGGCAAGGACCTCGTCCTGACCATCGACCGTCACCTCCAGGCGCTCGCCGAAAAACGGCTCGCACAGGCGATGAAGGACCACCGCGCGCAGGGCGGCGCCCTGATCATCATGGACCCTGCGACGGGTGACATCCTCGCGATGGCGACCTGGCCGAGCCTCCAATACAGCACCCTCGACCTGAGCGACGGCAAGCAGATCGAACTCCTTCGCAACCGGGCGGTGACGGACCTGTATGAGCCTGGAAGCGTGATGAAGGTGATCACGGCGGCGGCGGCGATCGACGCGGGAGTCGTCACTCCGGATACTGGTTATGTAGACAATGGCGTGACCTACATCTACGACGTGCCCATCCGGAACTGGGACAACAACGTCTACGGACCCCAGACGATGACCGGCGTCCTCCAGAACAGCATCAACACTGGGGCCGTGTTCATGGCGCAGGCCCTCGGGGCGGACCTCTTCCACCAGTACATGGACGCCTTCGGGTTCGGCCGCCCGACGGGCATCGACCTGAGCGGCGAGGCCTCGGGCATCGTCCGCCGGCCCGCCGACCGCGACTGGTCGCCGGTGGACCTAGCGACCCAGGCGTTCGGCCAATCGATCAGCGTCACGCCCATCCAGATGCTCACGGCGATAGCGGCGGCCATCAACGGCGGGAACGTCGTGAGGCCCCACCTCGTGAAGGCGTACGTGGGCCCCGACGGCCAGCGCCAGGAGGTTGCGCCGGAGATCGTCTCCCGGGCGGTCTCGGAAGAGACCAGCGCGAAGGTGCGCGCCATGCTCTACCAGGTGGTGAATCCCGGCCACTCCCATCCCGGCCAGCCCCAGAATTACACCGCCGGCGGCAAGTCGGGCACCGCGAACGTCCCCATCCCCAACGGCTACGACGACCGCCAGGTGGCCTCGTTTGTCGGATTCGCCCCGGCCGACAACCCGAAGGTCCTGATCATGGTGAAGCTGGACCAGAACCAGGACCTGATGACGGGCACCCAGGCCGCGGCTCCCGTCTTCGCCAGCCTCGCCGACGAAGTCCTCGCTTACATGAACGTCCGGCCAGACGCGCCGAAGTACGCGGTGAACCCGTGACCGCCCACCTCACAACCGGCTTCGTCGCGAAGGAGATGTCGGCCGCGGGATACCGCGTTATCGCCGGCCCGGACCTCGAAGTGACCGGCGGCGCCGCCGATTCGCGCCGGGTGCGCCCCGGTGACCTCTTCACGGCCTTCCGCGGCGAGAATGTGGATGGAAACGCCTTCGTGGGGGACGCCCTGGGCGCGGGCGCGGTGGCCGCGATCTGCGAACGCCCGCCGGCGGGCGACTGGCCGGGAGCGACGATCGTTGTCGCTCCCGAGGCTACCGTCGCCGTGGGGCGGCTTGCCCACGCCTGGCGCCAGGAGTGCAACCCCCGGGTGGTCGGCATCACCGGCACCGTAGGCAAAACGACGGCCAAGGACCTCGCCGCCGCGGTCATCGGCCGCCGCTTCAACACCCACAAGAGCGAAGGAAATCTCAACTCCCGCGAAGGCCTGCCCCTGGCGCTGATGAGCCTCCGCCGCGACCACCAGGTGAGCGTCCTCGAAATGGCGATGGACAGCCGGGGGGAGATCTTCGAACTCTGCGCGATCGCCCGGCCGGAAGTCGGGATCGTCCTCAACGTCGGCCTCACCCACGTGGAAAAGCTGGGGAGCATCGAAGCCATCCAGGAAGAGAAACTGGCCCTCGCCCGCTACCTCCCGCCCACAGGGACGGCGATCATCAACGCGGACGATCCCCTCGTCGCCCCGGTGGCCGGCGAACTCGGCTGCCGCGTCATCAGCTTCGGCGAATGCCGGCGCGCGACCCTCCGGCGGGGCCCCGTCGCCGACCTTGGCCTCGGCGGGACGGCTTTCGACGTCACCTTTGAAGGCGAGACCGTCCCGGTGGCGTCGCCCCTGCCGGGGGTGCATGTCGTCCCGGCGGCGCTTTCCGCGATCGGCGCGGGACTGGCGCTGGGGATGACCCTGGACGAAGCAGCCGCCGGGGTTCGCGAGTCGGGCCTCAGCGGCCGGGCACGGGTTGTCCGGGCCTCTTCCGGCGCGACGATCATCGACGACCGCTACAACTCCAGTCCTGCGTCGCTCAACGGCGCCCTGCGGATGCTCGGGGGACTCGCCGGCCGGCGGATCGCCCTTCTCGGCCGCATGGCGGAACTGGGCGCGTTCGAGACCGAAGAACACCGCCGGGCCGGGCGCACTGCAGCCGAGTGCTGCGACATCCTCGTCGCCGTGGGTGACACCGCGCGCACCATCGTCGAAGCGGCAGCCCTGGCCGGCCATCCCGACACGCGCTGGTTCGCCACGAAGGAAGACGCTGCGGTCGCCATCGCGCGCGAACTACGCGCGGGAGATTTCCTGCTGGTCAAAGCGTCCCGCGCGATGGCTTTCGAGACGATCCTCCCGATCCTGGAGGGCCAGCCGTGATCCACGCGCTCGTCTCCGGGGTGATCACGTTCGGCCTGGCCCTGGTCCTCGGCTTCCCCATCCTCCGCTACCTCCGGTACCAGAAGGTGGGCAAGAACATCAGCGAATACCAGCCCGAGTCGCACCAGAAGAAGGCCGGCACGCCAACCTTCGGCGGCTTCATGATCTGGGTGCCGACGGCGATCGTCGCATCCGTGGCGGTCGACTGGCGCGAGCACGGCTCCATCCTCCTGCCGATCGCCACCATCGCCATTGCCGGCTTCGTCGGGTTCGTGGACGACCTCGGCACCCTCCAGCACCGCCGCCAGGGCGGGTTGAGCTGGCGCTTCAAGATCGCCTTCCTCATGGTCCTCGGCGTGGCCGCAGCCTGGGTGCTCTACGACAAGATCGAAGTCGAAGCCATCAACATCCCATGGGCCGGGCACTACAAGCTGGGCGTTTGGTACATCCCCATCGCCGTGGCGACGATCGTCGCGACCACTACCTCGGTTGCGATTACGGACGGCCTCGACGGGCTCGCCGGCGGCACCACCCTGATCGCCTTCATCGCCTACGGGATCATCGCCTTCATCCAGGGCCAGGAATTCGTCGCGACCTTCGCCTTCATCATCGCCGGGGCAAACCTGGGCTTCCTCTGGTTCAACGCCCACCCGGCATTCGTAATCATGGGCGACACCGGGGCGCTGGCGCTGGGGTCGAGCCTCGCGGTGGTCGCATTGATGACTGGCCAGTGGCTCTTGATGCCGCTGATCGGGATCGTCTTCGTGGCCGAAGCGGTCAGCAACGTCATCCAGATTGGCTACTACAAGCTTTCCGGCGGCAGACGAATCTTCCGGCGGGCGCCGCTCCACCATCACCTGGAAGAGATCGGCTGGGCCGAGAGCAGGATCGTCACCCGCGCCTGGATCGTCTCGATCGCGGCGGCCATGCTCGGCGTCGCGTTGGCACTGGCGGTGCCCGAATGATGGCGACCACGCGACGGCGGCCGAGCGAAGGCGTGCCAGAGGTCCGCGGCAAGCGGGCCCTCGTCTATTCCCTCGGCATCGAAGGGCGCGACCTCGCCGGCTGGCTCCTGCGTGAAGGCGCCTCCGTGACCATCTCCGACACCCGCGACAGCGCCGCCCTCGAAGCTGCCGGCGCCCACGCCCCTGATGGCGTCGAACGCGTCGTCAGCGGCGGCCCGCTCCTGGACCCCGAAGGGTACGACCTCGTCGCGGTCTCCCAATCGGTGCTGCGCCACAACGACGCGATCGTCCGCGCCCGGCAACTCGGGATCCCCGTCACCTCCCAGATGCGCCTCTTCCTCCAGATCTGCCAGGGACACCTCGTCGGGATTACCGGCTCCAGCGGCAAATCGACCACGACCGCGCTTGTGGGGTCGATGGCCCGGGCCGCGGGGATCGAACACATCGTCGGCGGCAACATCGGGGAAGCGCTGCTGGGCCGCCTGGACGAAATCTCGGACGCGACGACCGTCATCCTAGAAATCAGCCATACCCAGCTCCAGTACACGGACCGTTCGCCCGAGATCGCCGCCGTCACGAACGTTACCCCGAACCACCTCGACCAGTTCAGCTGGGACGAATACGTGGGCCTGAAGCGCAACCTGCTGAAATACCAGGAGGCTGGCGGCATCGCCGTCCTCAACGTCGACGACCACACCAGCCGCGCGCTCGTCACCGACGTGAAGGGCCGCCTGGTACGAACCTCCACGCGTGGCGAGGTCGCCGGCGACGGCGCCTGGCTCGAGGGCGGCTCGGTGGTCACGCGCACCGGGCGGATCTCGCACACCATCGTCCCGGCTTCGCGCCTGCGGCTTCGCGGCGCCCACAACGTCGCCAACGTGGTGATGGCCTGCGCCGTCGCCGAGGCGATGGGTCTCCCCGTGGCGGCGATGCGAACAGCGGCCGAGACGTTCCAGGGAGTGCCGCATCGCCTCGAAGTCGTGGGCCGCGCGAACGGCGCCACCTGGGTCAACGACAGCATCGCCACGTCCCCCGAACGGACGATGGCCGGCCTCCGGGCGTTCACGGAACCGGTCGTCCTCCTCCTCGGCGGGCGCGAAAAGAGCCTCCCTCTCGACGGCCTCCAGCAACTGGCGCGGGAGCGCTGCCACGCGGTGATCTGCTTTGGCGAGGCCGGGCCACTCTTCCACGACGCCCTTCGCCGGGCCGTGACCGACGCCCGCCTGGTGGGCACGCTCGACGAGGCCGTCGCCGAGGCCGCGGCGGCCCTGAACCCGGGCGACGTGGTCCTGCTTTCGCCCGCCGGGACGAGCTTCGACGCCTATCCGAATTTCGAAGCGCGGGGCCGGGCGTTCCGCGACCTCGTCGCGGTCCTGCCCGGGTTCGAAGCGGAGGTGACGCCATAGCCGCCGCGCAACGGACCGGGGACTGGACCCCCGGCCGCCCCGACTATGCGCTCCTCGCGCTGATTGCGGTGCTGACCATCACCGGGCTGATCGCCGTCTACAGCGCCAGCTTCGTCATCGGACTGGCGGAATTCGGGAACCCGAACTACTACATCCTCCGGCAACTGATGTGGGCCGGCCTCGGAGTCGTGCTCCTGATCGGCGCGATCAACACCGACTACCGCCGCTACCGGCCGCTTGCCGTGCCGTTCATGGCCATCACGATCGTGATGCTGGTGGCGGTGCTCGTCATCGGCGTCGACGGCGGCGGCGCCCAGCGTTGGCTCGGGGTTGGCGCCTTCACCATCCAGCCCGCCGAGTTCGCGAAACTCACGGTTTCCATCTACCTGGCGGCGTGGCTGGCAAGCAACGACAGCGTCAGCAGTTGGGAACACGGGCTCCTGCCCTTCGTGCTGATCATCAGCGCGGTCGGCCTCCTGATCATGCTCCAGCCGAATCTCGGCACCACCCTCATCATCCTCGTCATCACCGTCACCATGTTCTGGGTGGCGGGCGCGAGCATCTGGCAGATGGGCGCCCTCGCGACCACGGGCGTCGTCGCCGTGTCGTTCCTGGCGACGGTCGCCGGCTACCGTGCCGACCGGATTACGGCCTTCTTCCACGCCGAGGACGACCCCGCCGGAAACGGCTTCCAGACGCTGCAGGCCCTCATGGCGATGGGCAACGGCGGGATCAGCGGGCTCGGGCTGGGCGCCAGCCGCGCGAAGTTCTTTTACGTGCCGGAAAGCCACACCGACGGCGTCTTCGCGATCATCGGCGAAGAACTGGGCCTCGTCTGCACGCTCGCGGTGCTCCTCCTCTACATGATCCTGATGGTCCGCGGCTACCAGATCGCCTCCCGCTGCCGGGACCCCTTCGGGCGCTACATGGCCGCCGGGATCACGACCTGGGTGACAGCGCAGGCCCTCCTGAACATCGGCGGGATCACCCGCGTCATCCCGCTGACGGGCGTGCCCCTGCCCTTCATCAGCTACGGCGGCAACGCGCTCGCAGCGGTCATGCTCGCCACCGGCGTCCTCATCAGCATCTCCCGTTACGGCAACGACCGCGGCGGCTACATGGACCGCGAGCGCACCGTCGTCAGGAGGCAGCCGCGATGAGGCTCGCACTGACTGCCGGCGGGACGGGCGGCCACATCTTCCCGGCGCTTGCCGTGCTCGACGCCGTCCTCGCGCGGGAGCCGGCGACGGAGGTGCGGTTCTTCGGCCCCGACAACCGTGGCGAGCGCCGGATGGTCGAGTCGCGCGGCATCGCCTTCGAAGCCGTGTCCGCGGCAGGCGTCCGGGGGCGGGGACCGTTGCAGGTCGCCCGAAGCCTCTGGCAGGTCCTCGCGGGGACGTTCGCCGCCGCGCGAAAGCTCCGGGCGTTCCGTACGGACGTGGTCTTCAGCACCGGCGGATACGCCAGCTTCCCGGCGAGCCTCGCCGCGCGGCTCCTTCGCCGTCCATTGGTGGTGTACCTGCCAGACGTTGCCCCGGGCTGGGCCGTCCGGGCCGAACAGCGGCTCGCCACCCGGATGGCCACGACGACCGAGGCCGCGCTCGCCCACCTCCCGGCGAAGAAGACCGTGGTGACCGGCTACCCCGTCCGCGCGGAGTTCTTCAATGTGAGCCGTCAGGAAGCGCGCGCACGGCTCAGGATCGACGCCTCGGAGCCGGTCGTGCTGGTTGCCGGGGCGAGCCAGGGCGCGCGGGCCATCAACCGGGCCGTGTTCGACAACATCCGCCACCTGGCCGCCGAAGCGACGGTGATCCATGTCACCGGCGAAGCTGACGCTGCCGAAGCCGCCGCGCTGAAGGAGTCGCTTGGGGGCAGCCTCGCGGCGCGCTACCTCCCCGCCAGCTTCCGCGACGACATGCCCATCGCCATGCTCGCCGCGGATGTCGCCGTGATGCGCGCCGGCGCGAGCGTCCTCGGCGAACTCCCCGCGGCCGGCCTCCCGGCGATCCTGGTGCCGGGGACCTTCGCCGGGGGCCACCAGCGCGACAACGCCCGCTGGCTCGCCGACGCCGGCGCCGCGGTCGTCCTCGAAGAGACAGCGATCGAGACGCTCCCGAGCGTGCTCCTCAAGTTGCTCGCGGACCGCGCCCGCCTCGAAACGATGCGGGCGGCCGGGGAAGCGCTCTCCCGGCCAGGCGCCGCCGCCGATATCGCGGCCATCATCTGCGGGGTGGCGAAGCGATGACCGAGATTCGCGGCCCCGTCCACCTCGTCGGCATCGGCGGCATGCACATGTCCGCAATCGCCCAACTGCTGCTGGAGCGCGGCGTCACCGTCACCGGCAGCGACCTGCGCCGCTCGGAGTTCACGGACCGGCTGGAACGGATGGGCGCCCGCGTCTTCGAAGGGCACGCCGCCTCCCAGCTTGGCGACCCGGCCCTCGTGGTCACCACCGCAGCCGCGGATGATGACAATCCTGAGATCGCCGAAGCCCGCAAGCGGGGCATCCCGGTCATCCTCCGGGCCCAGATGGTGGCGAGGCTGATGGAGGGCAAGCGCGTCATCGCCGTCGCCGGGGCCCACGGCAAGACAACCACCTCGAGCCTGATCGCCTTCATCCTCAGCGAAGCCGGCCTCCGCCCGATGTACCTCCTCGGCGGCGAAAGCGTGGACCTTGGCGGCCACGCGGCCTGGGGCGAAGGCGACCTCTGCGTGGTCGAAGCGGACGAGTATAAACGCGCCTTCCACGAATACACCCCCGAGATCGCGGTCGTCACGAACGTTGAGCCCGACCATCTCGATTACTACGGCACGCCGGCCGCCTACCACGAAGCGTTCGTCGAATTCGGCCGCAAGGTGAAACGCGGCGGCCTCCTCCTCTGCTGCGGCGACGACCCCGGCGCCCGGCGGGTGAGTGACCAGCTTGGCGACGACCCTCTGCGCCATGAGACCTACGGCATCGAGGGCGTCCGCTACTGGATGGCCCGGAACATCGTCTTCGGGGACCACGGCGGCAGCTTCACCGTCACCCGCGGCGGCGTCCGCGTGGGCGAACTCAGGGTGACTGTGCCCGGGACCCACTTCGTCCTCAACACGCTCGCCGCGACGGCTGTGGCGCTCCACGTTGGGGTGCCGTTCGAAACGATCGCCGGCGCCGCGGCCCGGTTCCGCGGAGCCCGCCGCCGGTTCGAGCGGGTCGGCGAAGCGGGCGGCGTCCTCGTCATGGACGATTACGCCCACCACCCGACCGAGGTCCGCGCCACCATCGCGACCGCACGCCGCCGTTTCCCCGGGCACCGGCTGATTGGCGTCTACCAGCCGCACACCTACAGCCGCATCGCCTACCTCTGGGACGAATGGCTCACCTGCTGGGACGGCCTCAATGCGCTGATCGTCGTGGAGACCTACGCCGCCCGCGAGCATCCCGAAGCCGGTAAGAGCGCGGCCGGCCTCGCTGCCGCGATCACGAACCCGAAGGCGTCCTATGCGTCCGACTTCGACGCCGCCGCACGCATGGCTGCAGCGGCCGCCGTCCCCGGGGACGTCATCTTCACCATCGGCGCCGGCGACGTGGTGGAAGTCGGCCCGAAGCTGCTGGAGTTGCTGCGATGAGCGCTCTCGACCGCCTCCAGGCCACGCTCGGAACCTACGGCGAGATTCGCCGCGACGAACCGATGTCACGCCACACCACCTTCGGCATCGGGGGGCCGGCCGACCTGTTTGTCACGGTCCGGAGCAGCGACGGCCTTGGGGCCGCCACCCGCGCTGCCTGCGACGCCGGCACCGAAGTCCTCGTGCTTGGCAGCGGGAGCAACATCCTCGTTGCCGATGGCGGTATCCGCGGGGTAGTGCTCGACAACCGTGCGCGCACCGAACACCCCGCAAGCGACGGACTCACTTTCCGCCTCGAGAGCGGCACCAGCTTCGCCGCCTTCTCCCGCAAGATGTGCCGCGCTGGCCTCGATGGGCTCTCCTGGGCCGTGGGCATCCCCGGCACACTCGGCGGCGCCGTGGTCTACAACGCCGGGGCCTACGGCGGCTGCCTCGCAGACGTGCTCACACGGGTGCTCCTCCAGGACGCCGCGGGCGCCCGCGACTGGGTGCCCGCCCCGGCGCTCGGGCTGGTCTACCGCGGCAGCGTCTTCACCCGCGGCCAGTTCGCCGGCAAGACCGTGCTCGAAACCGAAGTCCTGCTCGCGCCCGGCAACGCGGCGGCCCTCGTCGAACGCGCCGCCAGCCACGACAAGAAGCGCCTCGCCGCCCAGCCGCGCGGCCGCAATGCCGGCTCCATGTTCAAGAACCCCGCCGACCGGCCCGCCTGGAAACTCATCGACGACGTGGGGCTCCGGGGCGCCCGCCGGGGAGACGCTGCCATTAGCGAGCAGCACTGCAACTTCTTCGTGAACTACGGGAACTCGCGCGCCAGTGAAGTCGCTTCGCTGGTGGAGGAAGCCGAGCGGCGCGTTTTCGACCAGTTCGGCGTCCGCCTCGAACGCGAAGTCGCCTTTGTGGGGGCGTGGTGATGGCACAGCGCGTCGCGGTCCTCTTCGGCGGCCGTTCGGGCGAACACGAAGTCAGCGTCCTCAGCGCGAAGAGCGTCATCGCCGCGCTCGACCCTGCCCGCTGGGAAGTGGTGCCAATCGCCATCAGCCGCACGGGTTCGTGGTTGACCCCAGAAGAGACGAAAGCCGGCCTCGGCGCCGATGTGCGCGGGTTCGAAGCCGACCGCGGCCCGGTGTTGCGCAATGTGGAGGCACTCGCCGCCCTCGTAGGCTGCGACATCGTCTTCCCCCTGGTCCACGGCACCTACGGGGAGGACGGCACCCTCCAGGGCTTCCTCGAAATCGCGGGCTTGCCCTACGCAGGCGCCGGCGTGGCGGCGAGCGCGATCGGCATGGATAAGGCGCTCATGAAGGCGCTGTTCTCCGAAGCGGGGATCCCCGTCCCGCGCTACGGCGTCGTCCGCTTGTGGGAAATCGATGGCTTCGAAAAGGTGGCCGAGCGCTACGTCGAACAGGAGATCGGCTATCCCTGCTTCGTGAAGCCGGCGAACGGCGGGAGTTCGGTTGGTGTGACCCGCGTCCGCTCCCGCGAAGACATCCACGAAGCCTTCCGCAGCGCCTTCGCCTACGACGACAAGGCCGTCATCGAATCCGCCGTCACCGGGATCGAAGTCGAATGCTCCGTCCTCGGGAACGAACACCCGGAAGCGAGCATCGTCGGCGAAATCACCCCCGACCGCGAGTTTTACAGCTACGAAAGCAAGTACGACCCATCGTCCCGCACGGAACTCCACATCCCCGCCCGGATCGCCCCGGAAGTCGCCGAAGAGGTCCGCGAGATGGCGCTGCGGATGTTCAAGCTGATGGGCTGCGAAGGCTACGCGCGGGTCGACTTCTTCGTCACCGCCAGCGGCATCGTCGCCAACGAAGTGAACACCATCCCCGGGTTCACCAACATCAGCATGTACCCGAAGCTCTGGGAAGCGAGCGGCTTGAGCTACCGCGACCTCCTCACGCGGATCCTCGAACTCGGGTTCTCCCGCCACGAAAGGAGGGCCCGGCGATGATCGTGAAGCGCAGGCCCCGGCAGCGCTGGCCGCGGACAATCGTCCGCCGCGCCCGCGCCAGCGTCGGCGAACGCAAAGGCATCATCGTCCGGCGCAGCAGCCGGGGCGTGCGGCCGCCCGGTAACGGTGGCGGGGATGGGGGATCCTGGCGGCCCAACTTCCACTTCGGGAAGGCGTGGCTGACCGGCCTCGCCGTCATGGCTTCTGTCGCGCTCGTCCTCGGCGGCGGAGCCTGGCTCTGGCAGTCGCCATTCTTCGAAGTAAACGACATCGAAGTGCAGGGCACCGAGCGGATCAGCCCCGAGACTGTGGTGCAGCGCAGCGGCCTCCTCGGCCAGCGAATGTTCGACGCGGACCTTGCGACTGCTCAGGATGAACTTTACCGCCTGCCGCTCGTCTCCTCCGTGAGGGTCGAACGGAAGTGGCCCGACACGGTCAAGATCATCGTCGTCGAGCGCCAGCCCTGGGGCATCTGGGAGCAGGGCGGCGTGCGCTACACCATCGACCGCGAAGGCGTCGTCCTCGGCACCATCCCGCCCGGCCCGAACGCCCCCGTCATCCGCAGTTCCGAACTCACGTCGCTCCTCCAGGGCGACCGCGTGAGCTACCAGGCCGTCGACGCCGCGGCCGAGATCTACGACCGGCTGCCCCGCCAGCTTGGGACGACGGTGACGGAAGTCGCCTACGTCGCCGGCAAAGGGGTGCAGGTCACCACCGCCGACGGGCAGGTTGGCCTGCTCGGGGACTCCAGTTCGATCGCCTACAAGCTCGCTGCATGGGCCGCCATGTCGCAGCAGGCCCAGTCCCGCGGCATCAACTACACGACCATCGACCTCCGGTTTGGGAACCGGCCGGTCCTGCAATAGCCCACCCACGAAGGACAAGCCCATGAAGCGCCGAAGCACCGTAGCAGCCATCGATGTGGGGTCCACGAAAGTCGCCGTGATTGTCGGAGATCTTGGGGAAGGCGGTGAGACCCGCATCCTCGGGGTGGGAGTTGCCCCGGCGGCGGGCCTTTCGCGCGGCGTCATCGACAACATCCAGTCGGCGCGCGAAGCAATCTCGATCGCCGTGGAGAAGGCCGAACAGTCGTGCGGGATGCGAATCCTGAGCGCCGTGGTGGGGATTTCGGGCAACCACATCAATTCCCAGAACAACCGCGGCATCATCGCCATCCCGGACCGGGGCCGCCCGATCAACAATGACGACCGCGCTCGCGTGCTCGAATCCGCCAGCCAGATCAGCATCCCCACGAACCGCCAGGTTCTCCACGTCCTCCCGCGGGGCTACTGGATCGACGGCACCGACCCCGTCACCGACCCGATAGGCATGTCGGCCGGCCGGCTGGACGCAGAGACCCACATCGTCACCGGCGCTATTTCGGCCATCCAGAACCTGACGAAGTGCGTGGAAGGCGCCGGCGTCCAGGTCGACGACATCGTCCTCGAGTCGATCGCCTCGGCCACCAGCGTCATCGAGGAGCAGGAACGGCTGCAGGGCGTCGCGGTGGTGGACATCGGTGGGAGCACGACTTCGATCGCCGTCTACGACGAAGGTTCGATCGCCCACACCGTCTGCCTGCCGATGGCCGGGTCGCAGCTCACGAACGACCTTGCCCGCGTGCTCCGCTGCCCGTGGGAGAGCGCCGAGGCGGTGAAGTGCCAGTATGGCGCCGCCTACGCCGATCGCGAGTCCGAACGGGACACGGTGGAGATCCAGGCCTTCGGCACCCAGACGCGGAAGGCCGTCCCGCTCGTCCACATCTGCGAAATCCTCCAGGCCCGGACAGAGGAGATCCTCGAGATGGTCGCGCTCGAACTCAAGCGGGCGGGCTACCTCGACCGCATCGCCGCGGGGCTCGTCCTCACCGGGGGCACAAGCCAACTGAAGGGCCTCGCCGAAGTCGCGGAAGCGCGGCTGGGCATCCCCGCCCGCCTCGGCCGGCCCCGCCGGTACACGGGGCTCACCGACCTCATCGGGACGCCCGCCTACGCCACATCGATCGGGCTCGTGGAGTTCTCGCTCCAGGGCCGTGAACCCACAGCCAGCACCGCGCCGGTCCCGATCGGGAACCGGAGCGCTTCGATCGTCCAACGCCTCATCTCAGTCGGAAGGGCGCTTATGCCCCAGTGACCCACCACGGAGGAAACCGGTGTCCATCATCGACTTCACCAAGCACGACCAGCCATTTCTACAGGGGAGGGACCACGCCATGAGCCTACGCTACGAATCCAACATGCTGCCCGACATCAAGGTCATCGGCGTCGGCGGCGGCGGCTGCAACGCCGTCAACCGCATGATCAAGGCCAAGATCCCGGGCGTCGCCTTCGTCGCCCTCAACAGCGACGCCCAGGCCCTCATGGCCTCCGATGCGCCCACGAAGATCCGCATCGGCGACCGCCTGACCAAGGGCCTCGGCGTCGGGGGTGACCCCACCCGCGGCGAGCGCGCCGCCGACGAGAGCCGCGACGAACTCTACGAACTCCTCCGCGGCACCGAGATGGTCTTCGTGACGGCCGGGATGGGCGGCGGCACCGGGACCGGCGCCGCACCGGTGGTCGCCGAAATCGCGAAGGAATGCGGCGCCCTCACCATCGGCGTCGTCACCAAGCCGTTCATGTGGGAAGGCATGAAGCGGATGAGCCAGGCCGAAGAGGGCGTCAACCGCCTCCGCGACAAGGTCGACACGCTGATCGCCATCCCGAACTCGCGCCTGATGGAAATCTGCCCGCCGGACGCGACCATGGAGCAAGCCTTCGAAACCGCCGACGACGTCCTCCGCCAGGCGATCCAGTCGATTTCGAACATCATCAGCCAGAGCGGGTCCATCAACCTCGACTTCAACGATGTCCGTGCGACCATGAGCGAAGCCGGCCCGGCTCTGCTCGCGGTCGGCCGTGGCAGCGGCGAAAACCGGGCAGTCGAAGCCGCCCGCGCCGCCACCACCAGCCCGCTGCTGGACCAGTCGATCGACGGCGCCTTGAAAGTCCTCTGCAACATCACCCACGGCGGCGACCTGAAGCTGCGGGAGATGGACATGGCCGGCCGCGTCGTCGCCGAAGTGGTTGACCCCTCGGCCAGCATCATCTGGGGGACCGTGGTCGACCCGCGCGTCGGCGACGAAGTCTTCATGACCGTGATTGCCACCGGCTTCCCGCCGAAGGCAATCGCCCTCGACGACCCGCGCGAGAACCGCCGCCTGGCCGACATTGGCCTCACCGGCGTGATCACCGATGAAGACGCTGAACTGCCCGCGTTCCTGCGCCGGAACATCCGTTCCCTGAACAGTGTTGGCCCCCGGAACGAAGCAGTCGCGAGATTCGCCGAAAGGAGGTAGCTAGCTAACCGAGCGCGCTAAGTCCGGAAGGACTGCTGACCCGAGGCTTTCGGGAAACCTGGGGCTCGCGGCATTGGGAGATGGCCGCGAGCCCCGTTCTTCTTGTCGGCGGCGAGACGCGACTACCCGGCGCCGCAGCAGGGCGGCTCTGCCCAAGTCGATGACGATGGAGAGAAGGGGAAGGGGGCTGAAAGGAGGTGGCTATCTAGCCGAGCGCGCTAAGTCCGGAAGGACTGCTGCCCCGATGGAATCGAGGAGCGTGAGCTTGACGTATTGGGAGATGACATCAAACTCGTTTCTTTGTACGAAGCAAGCCCGTTACCCCGCCGATAGCTCCCTCCCTTTCAGCCGGACGCGTACGCTACCACAACTCTTCGCCATCGCGCCAGTGTTCTCATCCTTCGACCGCGTCTCGGGGATCCGCGGGAGCGGCACCCTGCTCCAGCTCCAGACCAGGTTTCCGGGCGGTGTTTCGCGATGACCACCACCGTCCCGCCAGCGGCCACAAGGGTTGCAGCGACGCGCTGGAGCTTCATTGGTCGCCCCCTCCTCTTCTTCGTCGGGTGGATCGTCGGCAGGGCCTTGCCCTCACAGTCGAGGGCAGGCCCTGCCGGGTCCGCGAGCGGCTCGCAGCTACCCTACTGGTTGTGCGCGGGGCACGCGGTCATCCCACCCGCCCCCATTTCCGCGCCGTGGCCGTCGGGATGCGCCCCCTGCATGGTGGCTCGAAGCGTCGCCAGATCGACGCCCTTCGTGGCGGCGATGTCGGCCATGGTCGTCCCGGCCGCGAGCTGAGCATCCAACTCGGCCACCGTGATCCCGAGCGCCGTGGCCGCTGCTTCATGCATTGTGGCCTGCTGCCCGGCGGTATGGCCGGACATGTCACCCATCGCACCCATGGACTCACGCCCCGTCATGCCCGCGTGGTTGCCCATCTGCTCGTGCCCGGCCATGGTTCCGTGCGCCCCTGCGCCGTCTGGGGTGTCGCCGGTCTGGGCAACGACAAAGCCGATGCTTCCCAGCGCGAGGATGCCGACGGCCATCACTGTGCCGCCGAGGATAAGTTTCCTTGTGTTCACTTTCGTTTCTCCTGTTCGATCTGTGTGGCGGTCAGCTGCGACGCAGCATCTGCCGGGCTGATTCGAATTCGGTCTCGCTGATCTCGCCACCGGCGTACCGCCGGCGCAGGATCTCTTCCGCACTGGCGGACGCGGGCTCACGCCGGCCCGTGCCGGTGAACGCGCCTGCGATGAGCGCGACAACGGCGATCCAGAAGACGATACCGATGGTCATCCAGATCCAGCCGTAACTGGCCATATCGCCATAACCCATCATGGCTGACCTCCTTTCGCGTCCCGCCGTCCGGAACGCAGATCTATCATCGCGCTCGAACCTCAAGAAACGTGCAGCCCCCGGTTCAAGATTCGCTCAAGAAACCGACGCGGCTGGGCTCCGACCGGGGGGCCGGGCCCTATTTCGCGGTTGGGAGCACGAGGGTGAACGTCGACCCCTTGCCGAGGCCGGCCGACTCTGCTCGGAGCACGCCGCCCATCGCCGTCGCGAGAGCGCGGGCGATAGTCAGCCCCACGCCGCTTCCGCCTGACGTCCGCGCCCTGGACCGGTCTACGCGATAGAACCGTTCGAACACCTGGGGGAGATCCGCCGCTTCGATCCCGATTCCCGAGTCGCGCACCGAGAACGCGACTCCCCCGCCCTCCTCCCTCGCAGCCATCGTCACAGTGCCCGGTGCCGGGGTGTACCTGAGGGCGTTGCCGAGCAGGCTGGAGAGCACTTGCACGAGTCGCTCCGGGTCGGCGACCACGGCGGGGAGGCCGTCCGGTGCGAGCACGTCGAGGCGCAACCCCTTGTCACTAAACGGCACCCGTAACCGCTCGGCGACGGTTTTCACGATATCGGCCGGATTGACCGCCGTAACCGTAACCGAAAGTTGTCCGGCCTCAGCGCGTGACAGTTCCTGGAGCTCTTCGACCAGCCTGCTCAGTCGCGTTGTCTCCTCGGCCAACTTCGTCCATGTCTCCGCGGAAGCAGGAAACACGCCATCGGCCAGCCCTTCCACGTAGCCCCGCAAGACCGTGACCGGTGTGCGCAGCTCGTGCGCGACGTCACCAATCAGCGCGATGCGCCGCCGCTCGACACTTTCCAGGGCAGCAGCCATGGCATTGAAGCTCGCGCCTAGCTCCTCCAGTTCGACAGGTCCGCCCACCGCAACCCGCTGGGCGTGGTCGCCATCGGCAATGCGGTGGCTCGCCGATGCCAGCGAACGCACCGGCCTCGACACCTGCCGGGCGACGAGGACGCTTGCGATGACGGCAAGCGGGAGGCCGACCGCTGCCGCGACCAGGAATCCTTCATTGAGCGACCGTGTCAACGCGTCATCGATCTGTGCCGCTTCGGCGGTCATCTCTGGGCCGCCGGGGCCGTGCATGAAGCTCATGTTGCCGATGTGATAGTTGAAGAAACTCGGCGCAGTGATCCGAACCGTCACGAAGAGGGCCACGATGGCGACGATGCAGACGCCGAGATGGCTCACCAGCAAGCGCGAACGCATAGTCCCGAGGAACCGGTTCCGTTCGTTCATTACGTCCCCTCCACTGCCCTGTACCCGACGCCGCGGACCGTCCGGATGTAGCGGGCGGGGTCGGCGCCGAGCTTGCGACGAAGATTGGCGACATGGACTTCCACCACGTGCTCATCGTAGAACTCACTTGCCCAGATGCGATCGAGGATCTGAGCGCGCCTGAATACTCGTCCCGGCTGCTCCGCGAACATCGCAAGCAGGGCAAACTCGCGGGCGGTCAGGTCGATCTGTGCCCGGTCACGCGTGACCACGTGCCGGCTCTTATCGATCACGAGATCGTTCAGTCGCAAGGGGACGTCGTCTCCCTCGGTCTCCTGGACCGCCGGGGTCCGCGGACGGCGCAGCATGGCACGGACCCTCGCCACCAGCTCCCGAGGGCTAAACGGCTTGGTGAGGTAGTCATCAGCGCCGACGGTGAGTCCAACAATCCGGTCCACCTCCTCCGCCCGCGCAGTGAGCATGAGCACGTACGCGTCGGAGAAGTGGCGCAATTGCCGGCACACTTCGATCCCGTCGAGCCCGGGTAGCATGACGTCCAGCACGACCAGGTCCGGGCTCCACTCGCGCGCCCGTTCGAGCGCACTCGGCCCATCGTAGGCCGCGTGCACGACGAACCCCTCCCGCTCCAGGTAGCCGCGAACCAGATCGACGATATGGTGCTCGTCATCCACTACGAGGATCTTGGTCACAATCGCATTCTGCGGGGCGCTTCGCGAATCAAAGCTCGACAAGGTCAGCCCGGCGGGGGCTCGCTGCGGCCCCCATCCATCGGGCTCCCAGCCAGCCGCTCCGGTATCCACTCCGCCAGCAGCCGATCGAGCGCGTCCTTCGCCTGGAACAGCGAATGCCCCGCTTCGGCGAACAAGACGATCCGCTTGGGCTCCAGTGCGCGGCGGTAGATGTCTTCGCTGGCTTCGTGGTCGAGCACGTTGTCGGCCATCCCGTGGGCCAGGAGGAGCGGCTTGCCAAGCTCCTCCACCTGCCGCGTCCCGAAAAGCTGCGGCGAAAGCGAGGCCACGGCGCAGACGATGTCCGCCAATTGGCCGGCCTTGATGACCACCGCCCCGCCGAAGCTGTGCCCGACGAGCACCGCGTTCGCCGCCCCGATCCCCCGGAGAAACGAACACCCGGCGAGGACGTCGAGCACGCATTCCTCGAAGTTGTTCGGTTCGCGGTAGCTGAGGCGGAGGACGGTGACGCGGCTGGGCCCGAGAAGAGACGCGAGGCGCGCGTAGATCGCATCGGCCGGGCCATCGAGCCCCCCCAGCGCCCCGCCGACGCAGATGACCGCAGTCGTGCCGCCTTCCACGGGATGGAGTACCCCTTCGATGATCCCGCGGCTGGTTTCAAGCATGACCAGAAGCGCCCCCGGCTGCTCCGATGGTTTCGCAGCCACGCGGTGCAGCTTGAGGGTAAGGTCTTCCCCCGGCTCCGCTTCGTCCCAGAAATTGCCCGGCATGGGAACCACTATACCCGGTGCCGCCGAGGTCGCCCTGCGCGGCTGGGAAATAAGCGGGAAGAACTGGTACCCTCAGGAATTGCGCGCACCGCCCCGGCACGGCACTCCGCACCAGCCCGTGGCCTTGCAGGAAACACCACTCGGAAAGAGAGCTCAGAAGACATGACAATTCGATTCGACGGACAGGTCGCCCTCGTCACCGGCGCCGGCGCCGGCCTCGGCCGGGCCTATGCCCTCGACCTCGCGAAGCGCGGCGCCAAAGTCGTCGTCAACGACCTCGGCGGCGACCCCCACGGCCAGGGCGAAAACCGCGCCGCCGCCCAGAAGGTCGTCGACGAGATCAAGGCCGCCGGTGGCGAAGCCGCTCCCAGCTACGACAGCGTCAGCAGCTACGACGGCGGCTTCAACATGGTGAAGACCGCGATCGACACCTTCGGCCGCCTCGACGTCGTCATCTGCAACGCCGGCATCCTCCGCGATGTCGCCTTCCACAACATGAGCGAAGAAGACTGGGACAAGGTCTTCGCCGTCCACATCAAGGGTTCGTTCACGGTCCTCCGCGCCGCCTGGCCGGTCTTTCGGCAGCAGTCCTACGGCCGCGTGGTCCTGACGACGTCGTCCTCGGGCATCTATGGACAGTTCGGCCAGGCCAACTACGGCGCGGCGAAGACCTCCATGCTCGGCCTCATGAACGTCCTCAAGCAGGAAGGCGCCAAGTACAACGTCAACGTCAACACCGTCGCCCCCGTGGCCGGCACCCGCCTGACCCAGACCGTCATGCCCCAGGACATGGTCGAGAAGCTGAAGCCGGAGATGGTTGTCCCGGCGGTGACCTACATGGTTTCGAAGGACTGCAACGACAGCGGCCTGATCATCGAAGCCGGCGCGGGCAACTTCAACCGCGCGGCCATCGTCAAGGGCCCCGGCCTTCGCCCCGGCCTCGACGACATGAAGGACGCCGAGTGGGTGCAGTCGAACTGGAAGCAGATCACCAGCCTTGAAGGCGCCGTGCCCATGTGGAACGCGCAGACGCCGCTCGCGACCTACCTCGCCAGCAAGGGCTAACCTCCTCCAGCACCGAATTCGGCGTCGGCGGGCGCTCCCACGAGGGGTGCCCGCCGTCTTGCTGTCTGCCGCTGGGCGCGCCGTTGGAGGCCGCGTTGCCGTTAGGCGCCTCCGGGCCGCCCTTTCCCGGCGGCAAGGATTCTCAGCCAGCCCGCTTCTTGAGATGGTCCCGGTAGGCCTGGGCGAAATCGGGAGCAGGCGCGTCATCGGCGTAGTAGTCCCGCACGGGCGCGGCCTCCGGCCTCGGTTCCTGCACCCTGGCCGCGCTGCGGCGGGTGTGGGGGCCCGCGGCCGCTGTCCGCTGCGGAGCGGCATCGCACCCGGCCGCCGCAAGGAAGTCGAACGCGCCGCGGTGCTTCGCGGGATCGAATTCCAATACCGTTGTCGCAACCGCCACGTAAATGGGCAGCCGCCACTGGTCTTCGCTTTCCAGGGGACGGTTCGCGGCAGCGAGCGCAACCCGCCCGGCGAAGACGCCGCCATGTTCGCCGTCGCACTGGGTGAGCAGTGCCACGAACCTGCCCTCGCCGAGACTCGCGAGGAAGTCCGCTGCCCGGGTGACGCGGCGGAGGACGCCAGCCGTGTGGACCACCGCCTCTGCTCCGACCTCGGCTCCCCAGGCAGCGCGGAGGCCGGCCAGCCGCTCCACGTCCACCCGGACGATGGCCATCGGCGTCCTGTACCGCTGCGCCCGCGCAATCCCGAGGCTGACTTCTTCGATGAGCCGTTGGTGGTTCGGGAGGCCGGTCACTTCGTCGATGAACAGCGACCGCGGGTCGATCACCGGCTGTGGCGCCGGTGCGCTCCGCGCCGCCAGCACCGCGGTGGACTGGATGCCGACGAGGAGCGTGGCCGTGCAGATGATGAGTAGGATGCCGGCCGCGGGGTTCAGCCAGAGGGCGACGCAGACCTCTCCTGCGATGAGGGCACCGCAAGCGGCGAGGGTGAGCCGGTTGAGGCGGATGCCATGGCGCACCGGCTTCTTCTGCCCCGGCACAGCGGCCGCGCTCCTGGGGTTCGTTCGACCGAATGGAAGGCCCACAGTTCGTCCGGCAACGGAAGTGGCGCGCGCCGCGCACCCGTAGTTCAGTATCGGTTCACCGGTTGTCTCCGACCGTCTCCAGCCGGTGTCGGAACGGTGACCGCGCGTGAACGCCTGGTGGACGCGCGCGCGTTGCAGCGCCCGGCCCGCGGGTGTAGCGTGATGGCGACAACTTAATAGCTGTTCGGGATCGCTGGGGGTGCCTTCGGGCTGAGACAGTCCCCTTGAACCTGACCACGGTAATACGTGCGTAGGAAAGCGATCGGAACCACGAGAGATCACTCGCGTGGGGTCCGGCTTTCCGGGCCCCTTTTTGTTGGCCCGGAGAAACCCCCGGCGACCGGCAGCGGAAAGGCAGGCCAGCCCTGCACGTTCCACGCTGTCCGCAATCCAGTCCGCCGGAGAGTCCACAATGATCGTCGAAATCCAGTGCTTGCCATTCCCCCCGGGCGATGCCGAACGCCGCTATCGCCACATCGAGGCCGCGATCGCGGTCATCCAGCAATCGGGCCTGCACTACGAAGTCGGAGCCCTCGGCACAACCATCGAAGGCGAACCCGACGACCTCTGGCCGCTGGTCCGCCGGGTGCACGAAGCCTGCCTGGAAGCGGGCGCGAACGCACTCGTGTCCGTGATAAAGGTCGAACAGGCCCGACTGCCCGTGAACCAGCCGACCATCGGCAGCCTGACCGGCGACTTCCGCCACTAACATGGAGGCGCGGCCGATGGTCCGGCGAAGCCTTGGCGTGGCGCGGCGATATCTCCCGGCGCTGGTGCTCCTGGCGCTGCTCGTCGCAGGGTGGGAAGCGTGGGTGCGCGTCTTCGACACGCGGACGTACGTCCTGCCCGCCCCCAGCCGGATCTGGCGGGCGTTCCTTGAAATCCGGGGGACGCTCCCTGCCCACATCCGCACCACCAGCACCGAAGCCGTCTATGGGCTCGCCTGGGCAGCGGCGGTAGGCGTCGCCCTCGCCGCAATCATGGCGACCGTGCCGCTGATCCGCCGGGTGCTTTACCCACTGCTCGTGGTCAGCCAGACCATCCCCATGGTTGTCCTCGCGCCAATCCTGATCGTCGGTTTCGGCTTCGGCATGACCCCGAAGATCGTCGTCGTCGCCCTCGTCGGCTTCTTCCCCATCGTCGTCTCCACCGTAGAAGGCCTTACTGGCGCCGACCGCGAGATGGTGGACCTCGTCCGCTCGATGGGGGCGAACCGGCTGCAAGTGCTCCGCCACGTGCTCATCCCCTGGGCGACGCCAGCCTTCTTCTCCGGCCTCCGCATCGCCGCCGCCTACTCGGTCGTCGGCGCCGTCATCGGCGAGTGGATGGGCGCCAGCTCCGGCCTCGGCCTCTTCATCACGCGGTCCCAGACGGCCTTCCGGACGGACCGCGTTTTCGTCGGCATCGTCCTTATCGCCCTCATGAGCATCGCCCTCTTCGTCGCGGTTGAGATCCTCTCCCGCGTCGCGTCCCCCTGGATGTACGTCACCAAACCGGAGGAACACCAATGAAACGTCTTGCCCTCTTCGTGTTCGCGACCCTCGCCCTCGGCCTCGCCGCCTGTGGAGGCGACGACGACGGCGGCCTCACAAAGGTCACCCTCATGCTCGACTGGACCCCGAACACCCACCACTCAGGCATCTACCTGGCCAAAGAGAAAGGCTGGTATCGCGACGCCGGGCTCGACGTCACGATCGTCGAGCCCGCGGCCGGGGGCGTGGAAGCCGTCGTCGGGGCGGGCAAAGCCGAATTCGGCGTGTCGATCCAGGAAGCCGTGATCCCCGCCCGGGCAGAGGGTGTCCCGATCGTTTCGATCGCTGCCATCAAGCAGCACAACGACTCCAGCCTCATTGCCCTCAAGGGCGAAGGGATCACGCGTCCCCGCGACCTCGCCGGCAAGACTTACGGAGGCTTTGGCGGCGCGCTCGAGACAGCACTGATCAAGCAACTCGTCGCCTGTGACGGCGGCGACCCGGAGAAGATCAAGTTCGTCGAAGTCGGCAACATCGACTACCTGGCCGGGATGGAAGGGAACCAGTTCGACTTCGTCTGGGTCTTCGAAGGCTGGGACGCCATCCGCTACAACCAGGTCGTAAACAAGCCGGTCACCTCCCTCAAGTTCGCCGACTACCTCAAGTGCATCCCCGACTGGTACACGCCGCTTCTCATCACCAGCGAGTCCATGCTCAAGGACCACCCGGACCAGGTGCGCGACTTCCTCAAAGCCACCAGCCGTGGCTACGAGGAGGCGATGAAGGACCCGGACGCCGCCGCCGCCGCCCTCCTGAAGGGTGCGCCTGAACTCGATGAGAAGCTGGTGAAGCTGAGCCAGGCCTATCACACGACCAAATACGTCGACGCCGGGCGCAAATGGGGTCTCCAGGACAGCGCGATCTGGGTAAGCTTCGAAAAGTTCCTCCGCGATGCGAAGCTGACCGAGAAGCAAGTCGACGTGAGCAAGGCCTATAGCAACGACTACCTCCCCTAGCCCCGGCCGCGCGGCCGATGGCGGCATCGACGTCCGCGGGCTGCGCCACACCTTCAGTGGCGCGGCCGGCGATGTCGCCGCCCTCGACGGGGTCGACCTCGCGGTGCCGGGTGGCACCTTCGCGACGGTGGTGGGCCCGAGCGGCTGCGGCAAGAGCACCCTCCTCCGGGTACTCGCCGGCCTCCTGACCCCGGATTCGGGGGAGGCAACGATCGACGGGCGGGCGGTGATCGGCGCCCCTGGGGGAAGCGCATACATGCCCCAGAAGGACCTCCTCCTGCCGTGGCGGCGAGCTCTGGCCAACGCAACCCTCGGCGCCGAGGTCGCGGGCATCTCCCATGCGGAAGCGAGGCAACGGGCGCGAGCCTTGTTCGGCCCCTTCGGCCTGGCGGGGTTCGAAAAAGCGTGGCCATCCCAGCTCAGCGGCGGGATGCGCCAGCGGCTCGCACTCCTGCGGACGTTCCTGCTCCCGGCGGGGGCACTCCTCCTGGACGAACCGTTCGGCGCACTCGACGCTATCACCCGCCGCGAGATGCACCGCTGGCTCCAGGACGTCTGGCTGGCCGACCGCCGGACCGTCCTCCTCATCACCCACGACGTGGAGGAGGCCCTCTTCCTCTCCGACACCGTCTACGTGATGAGCCCCCGGCCCGGGCGGATCGTCGCCGGGGTGCCGGTCCCCTTCCCGCGGCCCCGGGAGGCCGGCATTGTGACCTCCCCCGAGTTCGTGGCCCTGAAGGCAACCCTGCTGGCGGCGCTCGACGCGGCAACATCCTGACCCCATCGCCGCCCCCGTCCCTTACACTGCGCGCATGCCCATCGACACCGCGCGCAACGGCTCCACCTTCGTCATCACCCTCAACCGCCCGGAGGCGATGAACGCCATCGACCCCCAGATGTTCTCGGACATCGGCGCCGCCTGGAACGAATTCGAGCACGACGACTCCCTGCTCGTGGCCGTCGTCACCGGGGCCGGGACGAAGGCGTTCTGCGCCGGCCGCGACCTCGTGAAGAGCGTCCAGGATTCCGACAATGACTGGAGCCAGCGCCGGAGCGAGAGCCGCCTGACCCCCGACGGCATCTGGAAGCCCGTGATCGCCGCGGTCAACGGCCATTGCCTCGCTGCCGGGTTCGGGCTGGCGCTGGGCTGCGATCTCCGCGTCGCCGCCCGCAACGCCACCTTCGGGACGATGGCCGCCAAGCGCGGGATCGTCGCCGGCGGCGGCCAGACGCAGCGTCTCGCACGGTACATCCCCTTCGGCAAGGCGATGGAGATGGTCCTCTTCGGCGAACGCATCGACGCCAGGGAAGCCCACCGGATTGGGCTCGTGAACCGGCTCGTCGACGAAGGGCAGGCGCTGGAGGCGTCGCTCGAATGGGCGGCGAAGCTCGCCGAGAACGGCCCCCTCGCGGTCCGCGCGATGAAACAGCTGATGTACGAAGGTGGCCTGGACATGCACTTCCACGACAGCCTTCGCGCCGAAGCCCGCGCGTACGCCGAACTGATGAAGACCGAAGACGCCGCCGAGGGCGCCCGCGCCTTCGCCGAAAAGCGCCCCGCGAGGTTCAAGGGGCGCTGACTCGGGACTGAGCACTGCGAACTCGCTACCATACCCCCGTGAGCCAACCCCCACCCGCCGCCCTCTCCGGTATCCGCGTCCTCGACTTCACCTGGGCGCTCGCCGGCCCCTTCGCCACCATGCAACTGGCCGACCTCGGCGCCGAAGTCGTGAAGGTGGAGTTCCCGGAAACCGAAGAGAAACAGCGCGGCTTCGGCCCCTACTACGAGGGCATCTCCACCTTCTTCTTCAGCCCCAATCGCGGGAAGCGGGGCATCTGCATCGACCTGAAAGCGCCCGAGGGAAAGGACCTCGTGAAGCGCCTGGCCCGCCACGCCGACGTCGTCACGGAAAACTTCCGCCCGGGGACCATGGACCGCCTCAGCCTCGGGTACAAAGCCCTTCGCGCCGAGAATCCGCGGTTGATCTACGCCTCCCTCAGCGGCTTCGGCCAGACCGGCCCCTATTCAGCGATGGCCGCCGTCGATGCCGTCGCCCAGGCGATGGGCGGGACGATGAGCATGAACGGCGCCGCGGGGGGGCCACCCACTCGCGTCGGCGTCAGCATCGGCGACATGGTGGGCGGGCTCTACCTCGCCCTCGGCATCCTCGCCGCCCTCCGCGCCCGCGACCTCACCGGCAAGGGCCAGCTCCTCGATGTCGCCCTGATGGAGGCGCAGATGGCGCTCTGCGAAAACGCCATCGTCCGTCATTCCGCCTTCAACGAAGACCCCACCCGCCAGGGCAGCCGCCACGCGCTCCTGGCGCCCTTCGGCCCCTTCCCCACCGCCGACGGCTCCATCGTCATCGCCAACGTGAAGGAGTGGGAGCTGTTCTGCGCCCTCGTCGGCCGCGACGACATGGCCTTCGACCCCCGCTTCGCCACCAACCGCGCCCGCCTGGAGAACATCGACGCGCTCGAAGACGCCCTCCACGACGCGCTCGCCGCGAAGACCACGGACGAGTGGTTCGCCATCATCGAGCCCGCGAACGTCTGCGCGATAGGCAAGGTCAACACCGTCGCGGACCTCTTCGACGACCCGCACGTGGCCGCCCGGAAGATGCTCGTCGATATCCCCCTGCCTTACGGGAAGCCCGGCACGCTCAAGCTGCCGAACTCGCCGATCCACCTCTTCGGCACCCCCACCGTGGTCGGCAAGACGATGCCGGAGCACGGCGGCGACACGACGGATGTGCTCCACGAGTGGCTCGACATGCTCCCCACCGAAGTCGAACACCTGCGCGCCCACGCCATCATCAAGTAGGCAGCGAATGACGAGCAGCCCCTGGAACCCGGACCAGTACCACAAGTTCCGCGACGAACGCAGCCAGCCGTTCTTCGACCTGCTCGCGCTCGTGCAGTCGATACCCGGCGGCCGGGCGGTGGACCTTGGCTGTGGCACCGGCGAACTGACGAAGCTGCTCCACGAACGCACCGGCGCCCGCAGCACGACCGGCGTCGACAACTCGGAAACGATGCTTGAGCGCACGGCGGAGTTCGCGGGCAAGGGCCTGCGCTTCAAGCTCGGCACCATCCTTCGCTTCGCCCCGCGGTCCCCCCTCGACCTGGTGTTTTCGAACGCGGCGCTGCAGTGGGTTCCCGACCATGAGCGGCTCTTCGAACGGCTGGCGGCCAGCCTCGGCGAGGGCGGACAGCTTGCCGTGCAGATGCCCGCGAATCACGACCATCCCTCCCACGTGACCGCCTTCGCGCTCGCGGGGCAAGAGCCCTTCGTCACCGAGATGCAAGGGTACCGGCGCCAGTGGCCGGTCATGCCGCCCGAGTGGTACGCCGAGCGCCTGGACCGCCTCGGGTTTCGCGAACAGACCGTCCGTCTCCAGGTCTATGGCCACCACCTGGGTTCGCGCGATGACGTCATCGAATGGGTGAAGGGCACCCTCCTCACCGACTACCAGCAGCGGATGACGCCCACCGTCTACGCCGAGTTCCTTGCGCGCTACCGGGAGGCTCTGCTCCCGCAGCTTGCCGACACCCGTCCCTACTTCTACGCGTTCAAACGCATCCTCATCTGGGCGCGCCGCTGAGCACGAGGCGCGCCTCCGCGTTCGCCTCGATGTCGTCCCACTTGATGTAGAGCGGGTGGTACTCCACGTCCCGCCAGCGTTCGACGTTGTCGGCGTAGTGGGGCGAACCCGGCTGGCCCGAGTTCCCCGGCGGGATACAGATCCGCGCGGCATTGAGGTCCGCAAGGTCGAAGACCTGGCGGTAAGAGACGCCGACCGCGACCTTGCCATCGCGCTCGGCCGAGGTGTTGAAGGGCGTGTTCGCGTCGCCCCCCACCGGCAGCGGAGGGAGGTTGAGCGCGGCGGCGAGCTGGTCATCGCGGCCGAGGTTGTGCCGCCAGTGGATCGTGTGGGCTGAGCCCCAGCGCCAGCCAGCGGTGTCCTTGCCGTAGCGAGCCTCGAGCGCCTCCGCGGCCGCCTGAAGCGCGCGGTCGACCGCCTCGTCCCAGTTCGCATCCTCCCCGAGGAACAGCAGCGAACGTGAGGTCAGGTTCGCGTGGAGGATGCGGCGCTCTTCCATCAGCGTTATGTCCGATGTCTGGGGGACCTGCCCGAAGTAGGCACGAACCGTCCGGGCGCCGAGCGCCTCGCAGATCGCGTCCAGCGCCAGCGCGGCCGGGCTGTCGACGGCGAGGTGCCCATCCCAGCCATGCAGGAGCACCTGCAGCCCCCGCGCCGGTTCCGTCGTGGTTGCGACGCTGACGACCGCCGCGGCGATTTCACGCGCCTGGATACTCACCTGGTCCGCCTGCAGCCGCCGCATGTCGTCCACGCCGAACCGGGGTGTGCTTTCGATCAACTCCCGCAGCCGGTCGGCACGGAAGCGGCTAGCCATGTAGGTGAGGTAATGCGGATAGCCGGGCGTGGTCGTCCGGTTGTTGGCGGTGAGGAGGTAGCCGTTGGCAGGATTGTCCTCCGCAGGCAGGTCGGCCTTGGCGACGGAGCCGTCCCACTCGTGGGCGCCGGTCCACCCGGGCACCGGGACCAGCCAGGCCGGGCGCTTCGGGATTCGGCCCACATACTGGTAGCCGATGTCCCCGGCCGTGTCGGCGAAGCAGTAGTTGCCGCTCACGGAGTCGTAACGCCGGAGTGCGGTGCCCGCCTCCCCGGCCGACGAAGCGCGCAGCATCGCCACCATCGCCTCCGTGTCGTGTGCAGGCTCGGCGAGTCCCCAGCGGGCGGCGATCACTTCCTGGTCGCGGGCGGGGTCGCCGAAGACCACCGGGCCGTGGCGGGTCGACCACACCGGCGCGGTCACAGCTTCCCCGCCGCGGACCTCGAACCGCTCGTCCAGCCTTGCCAGCGGCGCCCACTCGCCACGGAAGAGCACTTCGGGGCCGTTCCCGCCACGGCGGATGCGCTCGCGGTAGAGGTCCCAGCGGTCACCCTGGGCGTGCGTCATCGTCCATGCGACCTTCGTGTTGTGACCGTAGAAGACGGGCCCCGGGTACCCGGGATTGCAGGGCCCGGCAGCGGTGAACTCGGGGCATTCCATGTGGACGACGTACCACTGGCCCGGCAGCGTCATCTGGAGGTGGGGGTCGCCGGCGACGAGTGGCGCCCCGCTCGCCGTGCGGGAGCCGTGGATAACCCAGCAGTTGGAGCCGCCGCCGCTGGCCAGGGGGCCGTCGGGCTCACCCATCGCGCGGACAATGTCTTCCCGGAAGGGGTGCGGCTGCCCCGTCCAGCTCGCCCCGGAGGGGACGATCAGCGCGGCGCCCACCGGCACTTCCGGGAGGAGCGCGTCCACCGCTGCCGCCCCGAGCGCTGCCGCCACCTGGCCGAACTTCAGTTTCGACGCCCACTGCTGGCCGCTGTTCACGAGCTTGATGATTGCGAGCGAATCCACGGGCGACCACGGCTGCATCTCGTGGCCGATAGCGCGGAATTCGAATGGCACGGGCTGCGTCCGGATGGCGGCGTTGATCCCGGCGGCGTATGCCTCCAGGACGAGGCGGGCTCCGGCGCCCTGTTGTGCCCACTCCGCCTCCGCCAGGCGCCCGAATCCGAGCGTCCGGTTCTGGATGTCCAGCCCGAGCAGGCCGCGGTTGAGGAGGCCGGCGGCGCGCCCGTGGGCCATCTGGCGGATCAGTTCGATCTGCCAGGCGCGGTCCTGGGCCATGCAGAACCCCTGGGCGAAGAAGGCGTCGTGCGTCGAACCAGCGCGGATGTGGGGGATGCCCCAGCGATCACGGACGATGGTGATGGGGCCATCGAGCCCATCGACGCGCGTTTCTCCGCTGTGGACCGCGAGGCACTCTTCCGGCTTCATCACACCCTCCTTCGCCGAGGGTATCTTGCACCATCTGGCGGGAGACGCACGTTGGCAGCGGCTAATACGGCTGGTTCGTTTCGAAGATCCGGCGCGGGTTCTTCACCGTGATCTGCTCGATCGCCGCGTCGCTCACTCCACGCTCCCGGAGCATCGGGACCACGTCCTTCGGGATGTGCGTGAGGTTCCACGTCGGCATCGCCTCGCGCATCGCCTCGGGTGCCCATTCGAACCGGCAGGAGGTGTCGTGCGACACCGTGATCCGGTCCGCGTAGCCCTTCTCGACGAGCCGGGCGATCATGTCCGCGCGCTCCTCGGAGGTGCGCGGCCGCTGGATGCCGATGCGGTCCATCCCGCAGTAGCTCCCGTTCTGGATGATCTGTTCAAGGTAGCCGATGTCGTCGGAGTCGTCGGAGTGGCCGATGACGATCCGGCCGAGGTCGCAGCCCTCTTCCTTGAAGACACGCTGCTGATCGAGGCCGGTGCGGTTGTGGGCGTGAGTGTGGGTGCAGATCGGGACGCCGGTGGCGCGATGGGCGCGGGCGGATGCGCGGAGCACCCGTTCGTTCGCGGGGTGCATATCCGGCTCCGTCGCGCACTTGATGACCCCGGCCCGCACCCCGGATTGGCCAATGCCGACGGTGATGTCGCGGACGAAAAGGTCGGTCATCTCCTGGTCAGGGCGATAGAGGAAGTAGTAGGGAAGCCCGTAGTAGAGCCCGGTCGCGACGATGATCTGGAGCCCCGACCGGCGCGCGGCCTCGCGCATGAGCACCGGGTCGCGGCCGAGGTCGATGGGCGTGAGGTCAACGATGGTCCGGACGCCGGCCTCCCGGGCAGCCACAAGTGGGGCGACGATCTCGTCCATCTGGGCAGCGCGGTCGAACATCTCGGGGTACTGCTGGATCATCGGCGCCCACGACGCGATGACGTGCTCGTGCATGAGCGTGAACCCGAGGTCGGCGGTGTCGATCGGGCCGGTCGCGGACTGTATCGTGGCCATGGTTCCTGCCTCCAGTGACTGCGCACCATACGTGACGCGGGCGGGCACCGGAAGCCGCACGGGGGCGAAAACGGAAGTGGCGGCCGAAGCCGCCACCACCGGGGAAGTCATAGGCGTTGAACTACGCGATCAGGCGCCGCCACCACCAGCCGCCGAGCCATACTCCGCCTCCGCCGCCAGTTCCGGGAGGGCGGAGCCGTGGCTTGCCGGGACCGGGACCGCGACCTTGCGGCTGCCCTTTTCAGCAACACGGTAGATGAGGCCCTGGCCGCTCGCGAGCTTCCACTGCGCGTTCAGCGCCGGGAGGCTCGCCCAGAAGAAGGTCACGAATGCCATCAGCGGCCAGAAGAGGAACTGCCCCACGAACGCCGGGAACGAAACGTACGACGGGCGCGGCGGGCGCGTCTTCAGCTCGATGATGATCAGGGCGATGAGCGGGAAGAGACAGAAGTAGATCAGGAAGTTGGCGACGGTCAGGTAGAGCCACGGGCTCACCGGGTTCGAAAAGTCGCCGTTGATCATCTCGCCGAGATGCCAGCTCGGCCCGGGAAGCTGGAAGGGCCGCGCCAGCCACCAGCCGGGCATGTTCGCCCCCGTGTTGTCGTTCAGGAAGACGGGGATGTGCGACCCGAGCGTGATGATGTACCACTGCGCCACCCAGAGGGTGTGGACCTTCGTCACCGCGCCCGTGAGCAGGAAGCGCCGGCGCCGGCTCAGCGGGGTCCGCCCATTCCCGGATGCGCGCCAGGCGTAGGGGATGTCGCTCGCGCCCCATGCGTGCCTGACGCTCTGGGTGTAGTGCGCCTTCATCGTCTTGCGGTAGCTGTCGGTGAGCACGCAGTCGTTGCCGAGCGGCAGGTAGAGCGACTCCACGTTCACGCGGTCGCCAAGGGTAAAGCAGCACTTCAGGTAGACGTGCCAGTCCTCGGGGATGACCTCTTCGTCCCAGTAGTCGACCTCGCTGAGCATCTGCCAGCTGAGCGAATAGCACGAGGTCGGAAACTTCACGCTGCCGGGGAGGACGACGTTCGAAAGACGGTTCACGCCGGAAAGGCCGTCCATGATCCGCAACGGCGCGGGGATGTCCCAGATGTTGTTGCTGTTGAAGATGGTGGGCTGCCAGAAGGTCCGGTAGCGGTCCCTGGCGGTAAGGAAAAGGTAGTTCAGGGCTTCGAAGTGGTGAGGGTGGAAGACTGCGTCGGCGTCGCAGCTGGTCACGGAGTAGCGGCGGATGTCGTCGCCGTCGTCTTCGATCAGTCGAATGTGGGCTTCGCGGGCCGCCCAGGCTTCGTTCGAACCCTTGCCCGGGGTCTCGCCGGGGAGGCCGGCCGGGTGGTAGGTGGCAAACATCTCGCCGAAGCGCGCCCGGTAGCGCATCACCAGGCGGGCGGCCTTCGCGCGGCTGCCCTGTTCGCGCGCTTCCATCGCCATGACGACGACGATCTGGCCGGCGTTCGCCTGCGCCGCGAGCGAATCCAGCGTCCGCGAAAGGCCCTCTTCGCTTTCCTTGTAATTGGGGATGATGACCATGTGGCGGGCCCAATCCCAGGCCTCGGCTTCGGGGTGGCCTGGGAGCCAGGCGCAATACTTCGCCACCCAGTTGGTCTTCTTCCATTGGCTGATGCGGCGAAGCCCGACCAGGCAGGCGCCCACGACGGAATACGAGCGGATAAGCCAGTAGGCGAAGAAGGCGACAATCCCCACGGCCAGCACCTGGGGAGCCGCGAACGGCCCCCAGAAGACCGAGCTCGCGATCGCCACCGAGACGGCCAGCGGGAGCATGTTCCAGAGCCGTTCGGCCCGGAGCGATGACGCCGTGAGAGACGGGATGGGCTTCCCGGCCGATGGGTCTTCGAAGATGCGATTGGAGCGGCCAAGACGAATGGCCATAGAAGAAGCGCCTCGAATGAGGTACTTCCCACGCCGCCGAGGTTAGCTGCCGGGCTACGGCCGGAGATAGCCGTTCCGCCGTCATCGCCACCGGATGGTGGGACCCTTGCGGACTCGCCCCGAAAACTGGTTCCCCCGCCCCGCCTTTCAGCGGGCTAGGCGTCGCGGCCGAAGCCGCTCACGGGCATCGTTGGCCCTGCAAAGGTAAGTGTCAAGCGAAATATGGCAGAACGCCCGTTCTTGGCGTCACCACGCTACAGCTTCCGGATGTCGAAGACGTTCGCCTTGAACCACGACCAGGGCTTCGCCTCCGTGAAATGGAGCAGCCACTCCTGCGCCATCTTCGGCACGAGGAGGATAAGCGTCGGGATGGCGACGCTCTTCACCGACCGCGGCCAGAACCGGGCCACCGCCAGACAGTAGAGCCACCAGTTTTCGAACATGTTCGGGAAGATGAACAGCGTAATCCGGTCCTGGGTCACTTCGAAGGCGGCTACCCCAACCATCCGGAAGCCGAAGAGCGCGAGCGCCGGCCACCGCGCCCGCGGGTTCACCCAGCGCCAGGCCACGGCGCATTCGATCGCGAGGTAGTACGTGTCGAGCAGCTTGTCGGTCTGGTGGTAGTGTCCGCCGAATCCGCCCAGCTTGATGATATCGATGAGGATGACATCGGCGCCGTCGAGGAGCATGGCCGCGATGCCCCCGGTCAGTTGCCAGCGGAAGATCAGCAGCGGCACCAGCAGCCGCGCCGCGATGACGATGTAGGCCCCGGTCTCGAAGTCAGCCACCGTGGCGCCGACTCTACACGACCCTGGTTCCAGCCGAACGGGGCCACCGGCCCCTCTCCGGAGGCCACCCGGCCCTTCTTCTACTAGGCCCGTTCGACCCTCCCGCCGGGGGCCACTAGAATCAGCGGTAACCAGAAACCCGCAGCGAGGTAGCGCGCGTGACCGTCAAGTACCTCCGCGACCAGCGCCACGAGGGGACTGTCGCCGAAGTCGCGAAGTCGAGGTTCCCCTTCCCCAGCGCCAGCCACCCGGACATGGAGACGTGCGTCAATGTCCCGGCGCCCTGCATGTCCGTCGGCAAGGTCCTGGGCAAAGACTTCTTCCCCGACATCGTCGTCGTGGGTCGCCCCGGCCAGTGGCTGCGGATGATGGTCCAGGTAGAGACCGCCGACAGCGTCACCGAAGTCAGCGCGATGACCCGGTGGCTGCCCTGCTCCGAATTCGGCGACCTCTTCGTGTATGTCCCCGCGGGCTACGCCGATGCCGCCAGGAAGCTCTGCAAGAAGCACAAGATCCGCGTGAAAGGCGTCCGCACGTGGCGTTTCCAGCCGGTCTGGGGCCTGGCCGTCGCCGAGGCATGAGCAGCTTCCGCCGGGCATGAACGTCTTCTTCGACGTCGACCACACCCTCGTCTTCGTCAACCACGAAATCAATGTGCTGCGGCCGGGAGCGCATGACGCGATGCAGCGGCTGAAGGCAGCCGGGCATGCCGTCTACGTCTGGTCGGCCGGCGGCGAACACTACGTGAACCGGATCGTCGACCTCCACGGCCTACGCCCCTGGGTCGACGGCTGCTTCGACAAGGACCCCCGGGTGGAGCCGCGGCCGGACATCATCATCGACGACGACTGGTACCTGGTGGAAAAGTACGGGGGCTACGTGGTGACCCAGTACAAAGCCGTGAACGACGCCGACACCGAGTTCGCCGAGATCATGCAGCGCCTGAGCGACCTCGGGCACCTGTAGGCCCGCGATGGCACGCGTCCTCTTCGTCGAGCCCTTCTACGGCGGCAGCCATCGCGCCTTCCTCGACGGGCTGGCCGCGCACAGCGGCCACGAGATCGTCCCGCTGACGCTCCCCGAAGGCGAATGGCGCCGCCGCATGCGCCTCGGCGCCCAAGAACTGGCGGCAGCCGCCTCTCCACTCTCAGGCCACTTCGATGCCCTCATAGCGACCGACATGCTGGACCTCCCGGCATTCCTGGCCCTCACCCGGCCGCGATTCGCGCACCTCCCCGTGCTCCTCTACATGCACGAAAACCAGTTCACCTACCCACGGCTGCGGGGCACCAGGCTGAACTCCTGGTTCGGGCAGATCAACTACCTCTCCGCATGCAGCGCCGACCGGGTGGCGTTCAATTCCGACTACCACCGCCGTGACTTCCTCGCCGCGCTACGGACGCTAGCCGGCCAACCCAACAACTGGCTTCACCCCCCGGCCATCGAGACCATCGAGGCCAAGAGCGCCGTGCTCCCGGTCGGCGTCGAGCTCGAATGGCTGGACGACTGCCGCACCGCGCGCGACCCCGCCCTCCCGCCGCTGCTGCTCTGGAACCACCGCTGGGAGTTCGACAAGGCGCCGGAGACCTTCGCCCGCGCGGTCCGGAAGCTCGCCGCCGAGGGATTGGACTTCCGGGTAGCGCTGGCGGGAGAGCCGGGGCCGAACCCAAGCCCGGCGTTGTCAGGCCTCGCGGCGGACCTCCCGGGGCTGGTCGAACACGCCGGGTACCTCCCCGGCCGCGAGGCCTACGCGCGGCTGCTGTGGGCGAGCAAGGTCGTCGTGAGCACCGCCCGGCACGAATTCTTCGGCGTCGGCATGGTCGAAGCGCTCTACTGCGGCTGCTTCCCGGTGGCCCCGGCGCAGTTCAACTATCCGGCCCTTGTCCCCGAATCTTTCCACGGCCGCTGTCTCTGGCAGTCCGAAGAGCAACTGTTGAGTTTGCTGCACGCGGCCATCCTCGCGCCGCCGGGGGACATGGGGGCGTTCCGGGAATCGGCCGCACGGTTCGCGTGGGGCCGCGTCGCCCCCGCCTGGGACGAGGCGATCACGGCACTCATCCGCAACGGTCACCGGCTGGATTCGCGGTAGAGCGGGCGCCGCGATCTACAATAGCCTGCATGGGTGCGGCTCCCGCCGGCCAGGAAAGCAGTCCACCGCCCCGCCCGGCGGAGACGTGGGACGTGCCCGCGGCTGACATGGCCCCCGGCACCTCGCCGGCCCCGCGCGTGCCCGGGCCCCGACGCCACCGCCTGGGACCAGCCGGACGCGCCCTGGCCGCCGTCCGGGATGCCATCCGCGGCACCTGGCACGGCAGTCCCCACTTCATCCGCACCCCCGTCACCGTCGTCGCGCGGACCATCCGCCTCTACTTCGATGACAACGGCGCGACCTACGCCGCCGCCATCGCCTACTACGCCCTGTTTTCGATCATCCCGCTCAGCCTGATCACCATTTCCGTACTCGGCCTCGTCGTCGACCGCCAGCAGATTGTCGACTTCATCTTCAACCAGTTGCCCCTGGAGGAGTCGCCGGCGGTCCAGGCCGACGTCAACACGCTGGTCGCGCGGGCCCAGGACATGAGCATCGCCGGCCTCTCCTTCGGAGTGCTCGGCTTGCTCTGGTCCGGCAGCGGGGTCTTCGCGGCTGTGCGGCGCGGGCTCAACGCCACCGGCCACCGTCCCGGGCGCCCCTACTGGCACGGCAAGCTCATCGACATCGGCCTCATCCCCGCGCTCGCCGTCTTCATCTGGCTCTCGCTTTCGTTGACGGCGACGCTGCAGGTGGTCCTCGAACGAACGGTTGGCTTCGGGCCCCTCTCCCTGGGCACGAACCCGTTCACGACCGCGCTGTCGTGGGTCATCTTCGGGATCCCTTCATTCGTGATGTTCGCCTCCCTCTACCGGTTCATCCCGACGGTGCGGCCAGCCTGGTCTGAATCGCTGGCGGGGGCGGCTTTCGCGACGCTCCTCTTCGAACTGTTGAAAAACGTCGGCGCCGCCTTCGTCTCGGCAACGCCCTTTTCGAAGGACACGGCGATCTACGCCAGCTTCAGCACCGCTTTCGCCTTCCTCTTCTGGATGTACGTCAACGGCACCATCCTCCTCCTCGGCTCCGAATTCGTGCGGTCGGTGGCGATTCAGCGCCAGATGACGTCCAGCGACCCGCGGGCCATCCGCGAACGCCGCCGCTTCTGGAGCCGCAGCAAGGCGGTCCACACCTGAGGGTCCCGTGATGCCCAACAAGCGCCCCCGACGAACGGGTCGCGCCGTTCGGGGCGATAGACGACTTTTATAACAAATAAGTAGAAAAAGCTTGGAAACTCGCCCCGACACCCCTACACTGTGGGCATGCAGGGTACACGCCAACGCGTTCTTGAACTTGTCGTGCAGCGCCGCGAAGCCCGAGTCGAAGAACTCGCCGCGGACCTCGGGATCACGACGGCCGGGGTGCGCCGCCACCTGGACAACCTTCGCGCCGACGGGCTGGTTGGCGTCCGGGCCGTGAAGCAAGCCACCGGCCGCCCCTACCACGCCTACCACGCAACAGAATCGGCGGCCGGTGCCATCCCCGCCGCCCACGCCGACCTCCTCGAGCGCATGCTTCGCGGCCTCGGCGAACAGGAAACGGTGATCTCGACGGTGATGACGAGCGTCGCCGAATCGCTCGCCTCCCGCCACCGTTGGGAGGTCACCTCCGTCGCGACCGCGAACCCGGCCGAACGGGTGGGGCAGGTGACGCGGAGCCTCCGCCAGGAAGGCATCCTCGAGACCTGGCGCGCCGACGCCGACGGCTTCCACCTGGTCAACGGCGCCTGCCCGTACGGGAAGGCCGCCGAGATTTCGGCGCTGCCCTGCGAATCCGACCGTCAGGCAATCGAGTTGCTCCTCGGCCTCGATGTCGAACAACTCGACACCATCGTCAAGGGGTCGCCCGTGTGCGAATACCTGGTCCGCGCCGTCCGCGGCCCCCAACTCCTGATTGAAGTGAGCTAGCCCTTATGTCCAACGCACCCCTCCTGGAGGTCCGCAGCCTCCGCGCGAACATCGGCGACAAAGAGATCCTCAAGGGCCTCTCCCTCGTCATCAACGCCGGCGAAATCCACGCCATCATGGGCCCCAACGGCTCGGGCAAGAGCACGCTCGCGAACGTCCTGATGGGCAGCCCCGCTTACACCGTCACCGGCGGCGACGTCCTCGTGCGCGGCGAATCCGTTCTCGCGCTGAAGCCGGACGAACGCGCTCGCCTCGGCCTCTTCCTTGCCTTCCAGTACCCCGTCGCCATCCCCGGGGTGACCATGGTCAACTTCCTCCGGCAGGCCGTGAACGCCACTCGCGGCGCCGACGTCCCCATCCGCGAATTCAGGGAACTCCTCTTTGCGAAGATGGGGCTCCTCAAGGTTGACCAGGAATTCGCCCGCCGTTACGTAAACGACGGCTTCAGCGGCGGCGAAAAGAAGCGGGCCGAGATGCTCCAGATGGCGATGCTCAAGCCGGCCATGGCCGTCCTCGACGAGACCGACTCCGGCCTCGACATCGACGCCCTCCGCACCGTTGCCGAAGGCGTCAACGCCATCATGAACCCGGAGATGGGCCTGTTGCTCATCACCCACTACCAGCGCCTGCTGAACTACATCAAGCCACAGTTCGTCCACGTCCTCATCGACGGGCGGATCGTGAAGTCGGGCGGGCCAGAACTCGCAGAGGAACTCGAAGCGACCGGCTACGACGAAATCGAAGCCGCCGTCGCGACCGCCTGAGGGAGGCCGACATGAGCGCCAGCGCCGGGCTGATCAAGGAAGAAGAGTACCAGTGGGGCTTCCACGACAAGGAAGAAGCCCTCTACACCGCGAACAAGGGCCTTACCCCGGAGATCGTCAAGACCATCTCCGAGATCAAGAACGAGCCCCAGTGGATGCGCGACTTCAGGCTCGATGCCCTCGCCCGCTTCCGCAAGCTGGAGAACCCAAAGTGGGCTACGACCAACCAGCTCACTGAGATCGACTTCGACAACATCCACTACTACGTCCGCGCTACCGACCGCGACGAACGGTCCTGGGACGACGTCCCCGAGTACATCCGCAAAACCTTCGACAAGCTCGGCATCCCCGAGGCCGAGAAGAAGTACCTGGCCGGCGTCGGCGCCCAGTACGACTCCGAGGTCGTCTACCACAACATCCGTGAGGACCTGGAGAAGCTCGGCGTCATCTTCGTCGGCATGGACCAGGGCCTGCGCGAACACGAAGACATCGTCAAGGAGTACTTCGGGACCGTGGTGCCCCCCGGCGACAACCGCTTCGCCGCGCTGAACAGCTCCGTCTGGTCCGGCGGCTCCTTCATCTACGTGCCGAAGGGCGTGAAGGTGGACGTCCCCCTCCAGGCCTACTTCCGCATCAACACCGAGAACATGGGCCAGTTCGAACGGACGCTCATCATCGCCGACGAAGGCAGCCAAGTGCACTACGTCGAAGGCTGCACCGCGCCCATCTACAGCACCGACTCGCTCCACTCCGCCGTCGTCGAGATCATCGTCAAGAAGAACGCCCGCGTCCGCTACACGACCATCCAGAACTGGTCGACGAACGTCTACAACCTTGTGACCAAGCGCGCCGTCGCCTACGAGAACGCCGTCATGGAGTGGGTCGACGGCAACCTCGGTTCGAAGCTGACGATGAAGTACCCCAGCATCTACCTCATGGAGCCCGGCGCCCACGGCGAGATCCTTTCGCTGGCCTTCGCCGGCGAAGGGCAGCACCAGGATGCCGGTGGCAAGATAGTCCACGCGGCTTCGAACACCACCTCCACCATCATCTCCAAGTCCTTGAGCAAGGACGGCGGGCGGACCAGCTACCGCGGCCTCCTGAAGGTCTACGAAGGCTGCGAAAACGTAAAGTCGAACGTGCGCTGCGACGCGCTCCTGATCGATGAGACCTCGCGTTCAGACACCTACCCGACGATGGAGATCGACGCTCCCGACGTCCACATCCAGCACGAGGCCTACGTTTCGAAGCTCGGCGAAGACCAGCTCTTCTACCTCATGAGCCGGGGGCTGAGCGAAGAAAACGCCGCCAAGATGATCGTCAACGGCTTCGTCGAGCCGATCGTGAAAGAACTGCCGATGGAGTACGCGGTGGAGCTCAACCGCCTCATCGAGATGCAAATGGAAGGGGCGATCGGCTAGGCCGGTTCGCTCCACGAAGACAGGAAGGTAACGCAGATGACGTCTGCTGTTGAATCGGCGGCCCCGGCGGGGAACCTCTCGCCCGAAGCGAGCCGCACCCTCGGCGCACAGCTGGGCGATAGCCCTCGCCTCGCCTCGCTTCGGCAGGAAGCGGCCGAAACCGCGGCGCGGATGGCCATGCCCACCCGTGTCGACCGGCCGTGGAAGTACCTCGACGTCGAGCGGCTGGACCTCGGCGGCTACCGTCCCGGACTCGGCCCGACCGCGTCCGAAGCGGACATCCGCAACCGCTACGGCCTCGCCGCCGCCACCCCGGTCACTCTCCAGCACAACGGTGCCACCGTCGCCACGGAAGCCCGGAGTGACAGAGTCACGGTGACCGACTTCGCTTCCGCCGACGCCAGCCAGCGCGCTCTGATCGACAAGCACCTTGCGACCGCGGTCCCCGCCGGGCGCAGCAAGTTCACTGCCCTCCACTATGCCTTCCAGCGCGGGGGGGTCCTCGTGGATGTCCCCGCCAACGTCGAGGCCCAGGGCAACGTCCGCATCGTCCGTGTCCTCGAAGACGACAGGCAGCTGGCCGCGCCCCACACGCTCATCGTCACCGGCGCCAACAGCCGCGTTAGCGTCATCGAAGACTACCGTTCGAGCGACGGCGATATCGTCGTCCTTCCCGTAGTTGAGATAGTCCCCGGGCCGGGCTCGGCGGTGCGATACACAGCCCTCCACCGCTGGGGCAGCCGCACCCGCATCTTCAGCGAGCAGCGCACGACGACGGAGCGAGACTCGGCCGTTATCAGCCTCGCCGTCGTCACCGGCGGCCAGGTGGTGAAGAGCCACATCGAGTCCTCCCTCGCCGGCCGCGGCTCTTCCAGCGAGCTCTACGGCCTCTTCCTCGGCGACGGCCACCAACACATCGACTTCTACACAACCCAGGACCACATCGGCGCCGACACCCGCAGCGACCTCCTCTTCAAGTCCGCCCTGAAGGGCGAATCGCGTTCCGTGTACTACGGCCTCACGCGGGTCGGCCTGGGCGCGAAGAACGCCAACGCCAACCAGGAGAACCGCAACCTCCTTCTCAGCCGCCACGCGAAAGCGGAAAGCGACCCCGTCCTCGAAATCCTTACGAACGACGTGATCCGCGTCAGCCACGGCGCCACCGCCGGCCCGGTCGACGAAGAGCAGCTGTACTACCTCCAGACGCGCGGCATCGGCCGACCGGCCGCAGAGGCCCTGCTCGTCCGCGCCTTCCTCGGCCAGGTGCTGGACCGCGTCCCCGACGAAGCGCTCCGCGATGAACTGGCAGCGGTGCTCGAAGCGAGGATGGAGGCCACGGGATGAGCTGGCTGAAAGTGGGCCGCGCCGCCGATGTCGCGGAAGGCCACGCCGCGGCCTACGAAGTCGCCGGGCGCCGCCTCGCGATCTGTCACTCCGCCGGCGGCTATTACGCGATCGACGACGTCTGCACGCACGATGGCGGCTCCCTGGACCAGGGGCGGCTCGACGGCAACCGGATCGAATGCCCCCGCCACGGCGCGAAATTCGACATCGTCACCGGCAAAGCGCTCACCCTGCCGGCGGTCCGCCCGGTTCGGACCTATCCCGCCCGGGTGCAGGACGGCGAGATCGAGGTCGAAGTCACATGACGCTGACGGAAACCGGGCTGGTAACGCGCTCGCCCATCGACCCCCGCCGCCTGCGGGCTGACTTCCCGATCCTCGATCAGGAGGTCAACGGCTACCCGCTCGTCTACCTCGACAACGCCGCCACCACCCAGAAGCCCCGCCAGGTCATCGACGCGCTCGTCCACTACTACGAGCACGACAACGCGAACATCCACCGCGGCATCCACACCCTCGCCCAGCGGGCGACCGCCGCCTACGAGGCATCGCGAACCAAGACCGCCGCCCACATTGGCGCCCAGCCCCAGGAAATCGTCTTCACTCGCAACGCGACCGAGGCGATCAACCTCGTGGCCCGAGCCTGGGGCGACGCGAACATCCGCGAGGGCGACGAGATCGTGCTCTCGACCATGGAGCACCACTCCAACATCGTCCCCTGGCAGTTGCTGGCACTCCGCAAGGGCGCGGTCCTCCGCTACGCCAACGTCACCGACGCCGGCTACCTGGACTTCGACCACCTGCGTTCGCTGGTCGGGCCGCGGACCAAACTCGTCAGCGTCGTCCACATGTCGAACGTCCTCGGGGTCATCAACCCGGTGGCCGACGTGGCGGAAGTAGCTCGCGCCGCCGGCGCCTTCATGCTGGTCGACGGAGCCCAGGGCGTGCCCCACCTGCCCGTGGATGTCGAATCGCTCGGCTGCGACTTCTACGCGTTCTCCGCCCACAAGATGCTCGGGCCCACCGGCGTCGGCGTCCTCTGGGGCCGCGAAGGCCTGCTCGCCACAATGGACCCGTTCCTCGGCGGCGGCGAGATGATCTCCCTGGTCCACCCGGACATGTCCACCTGGGCCGACCTGCCGCACAAGTTCGAAGCCGGAACCCCCAATATCGCTGACGTGATCGCCTTCGGCGCGGCGCTGGACTACCTGCGCGACATCGGGATGCCGGCGGTCCGGGCACACGAAATGGCGATCACCGCGACCGCGATCGACGCCCTCAAGGCGATCCCCGGCCTTCGCGTGCAGGGGCCGGCGGATATCGAGCACCGCGGCGGCGCCGTGAGCTTCACCGTCGATGGCATCCACCCGCACGACATGAGCACCATCCTCGACTCGTACGGGGTCGCAATCCGGGCGGGGCACCACTGCGCCCAGTTGCTAATGCGGCGCCTCGGCGTCCCCGCGACCAACCGCGCCAGCTTCTACATCTATAACGATACAGCCGACGTCGACCGCCTGACCGGGGCGATCCGCGAGGCCATCAAGGTGTTCGCGTGACTCAGCCCGGCCTGCCCCTGGACGACCTCTACCGCGAGGTGATCATCGATCACTACCGGAAGCCCCGGAACCACGGGACCATTGCCGGCGCCACCCGCCACGTCGAGGGCGTGAACCCGGTCTGTGGCGACGAAATCCGGATGGACGTCGTCCTCGAAGGCGGCGCCGTGAAAGACATTGCCTTCGAAGGCTCGGGCTGCTCCATCAGCCAGTCCAGCGCTTCGATGATGACCGAAGAGGTCAAAGGCCGGACGATCGCGGAAGTCGAAACGAAGATCGCGCACTTCCGGGCGATGATGCTCGAAGGCGCCGAACCCACCGCCGACCTCGGCGACCTCGAAGCCCTGCAGGGCGTCACCAAATTCGCGGTGCGCGTCAAGTGCGCGATGCTCTCCTGGAACGTCCTCCAGGAAGGGCTCGAACCGTCCACCACCCCAGCCTGAGGAGGAGCCCCAATGGCCGAAGCCACCACCGCACCCACCTACGAAGAGATGCGCACCAAGCTCTCCGAGGTGAAGGACCCCGAAATCAACATGAGCATCGTCGAACTCGGGCTCGTCTACGACATCACCTGGGACAACGGCGACATCCTCGTGACGATGACGCTGACCAGCCCCGGCTGCCCACTCGGCCCCGTCATTCGCGGCGAAGTCTACGCGAAGATGAAGGAGATCCCGGGCGTGAAGGACGTCGACGTTCAGATCGTCTGGAACCCGCCCTGGGACCCGCGGACGATGGCGAGTGAAGACGTCCGCATGGCCCTCGGCATCTGGTAGTCGCGGGTCTACCGGATCGTGAGCGTGGGATCACCAAGCACCACCGGGGTCCCGAAGTGAAACTCGCGGCTCGCCGACCACCCAGGCAGCAGCGGCGCGTTGACGTGGCTCACGATCGCGGCGCCCAGCGAACTGCCCGCGGCCATCGCCGTCGCGATGTTGTGTCCAGAGAACCCGTTGACGTTGCTGCCCATGCCGCCGGAGTTGTTGGTCGTGCCCTTCGCCACGAGCGCCTCGCTCGCCGGGGCGTAGATGACCTCGGATAGCCAGTTCACCGGCCGATCCAGATCCCCGACGGCACAGCCGTCGCTCCACACGAAGTACGCCCGGATACCGTCAGTACGCACCCGGTCGATGGTGAGCAGGCCGCTCGCGCCCCACCACCCGTGCGCCTCCAGCGACACCCAGTCCGCATTCCCGGCGGCCAGTTCCGCATAGCCAGCCTCCACGGTGGACCCGAACGCGGGAGCGTCCATGAACAGGTGGGCATTCCCGTCATTGCTCCAGGGGGTCCACGCGTATGTGCCGCTGCGCATGGCGCCGAGCAGGAAATCGAAATCGGACTGCGTGGTGGGCTGGAAGTGCTCCGTGATCTCGAGGAACACCCGGGGAATCGTCCGAGTCCCCGACACAAAGCGATGGTGCTTGTCGAAGTAGCGGTTGAGGTTGGCCACGGCCGCATCCACTGACCCACCGTATCGCGGGAGCACGCCCACCCAGATCTCCCAGTCAACGTCACCTGCGTGGACGTTGTAAGAGTAGGGATGTGCCCCAGCCGACGTATAGCCGGGCGACGCGCTGAACACACCGTCCAAGTCCTCGTAGTACTGGAAGCTCAGCACCTCTTCGATTGTTGACGGGATCGAGGGGTTGCTGGAGACCAGGATCACCTCCTGGTAGACCCGGGGGTAGTCGCCCACCAGTATGGCCCCGGCCAGCTTCCCCTTGAGCTGCCCGTTGAGACCGATAAGGTAGGCACGAAGGCCGCCCGGACTCCCGAAGTCGTTGCGCCGCTCGACGGCGGCGTATCCGCGCACGCAGAAGTCGTTCTCGAATCGCGTGAGCCCCGCCCGGATCCGTGGCTCCAGCGCGGGGTCGACCAGGACCGCGACCGCGGGCTGCCCCGCTCCCCCGCAGGCGAGAGCGGTGCCGCCACCTCCGGAGACAAGCGGGATGATCGCGCGATGCGCCACGCCACCTTCGGCCTCGCCCGATCTGGAGGGGACCGCCGCCGAACACGCGAGGACCGCGAGGATGATGAGCAACCGTGTCACGACCGGATGATACCGCGGACGGCAAGCCCCCGGGCGCCTCCGGGGGAAGTCAGACGAACGGCAGGAACAGCCGCGATAGCACCCAGAGCGCTTGCAGGAACACCTCGCCATCGGTCGGCCCGGGCTCGGTGGTCCCTGTCACCCTGGCGACCAGGCTGAGCGGCTCCGGGATGTCATACACCCGGCAGAGTTCGCCCACGTCGTACCACACCCCCCGGCAGGCCCCGCAGGTGTCGACGAACACGGAACCCATCTTCGTTCGGGACATCGGCGCAAAGCAGGCTGGACAGGCGAGCACCGGCCGGGTCCAGCCACAGCGGACGCAGGCGCCGGTTTCGCGCAGGTGGCCCATGCATTTCCGGCAGCGTGCCGGGGCGACGGCCGCACGGAGGGCCGGGTGCTCGTCTTGTGGGTCAGCCACTCCGTTGGCAAGTGCGTCTCCCACCGCCCAGAAGCCGTGGCAACGCGGGCAGTACAGGAGCGGCGCGTTCGATGCGACCTCCATCCGCCGGAACAAGTCCAGCGGCGGCCGGCCCTCGCATTGGGGGCAACGCCCACCGCCAGCCGGTGTGGATGAAGCCTGCGAGAGCACGAAATCCGGGGACGGCATACAGAGATCCTCGACCGCTCGCGCTCCCTGGCTCAGCCCTTTGTCCCTGCGCGGGGTCAGCAATAGCGAGTCCCTGTACACTGAGATTCGCATGAGTTGCGAAGACGAAACCGCAGACCTGCTGCGCCGCGCCGGCCACAAGCTCACCCCCCAGCGGATGATGATTGTCCGCGCCCTCCGCCACGCCGAGGGCCACCTCACCGCCGCCCACATCGGCGACCAGGTCCGCGAGGTCTACCCCTTCGTCGACGTTAGCACCGTCTACCGGACCCTCGACGTCCTCAAGCGGATGCGGCTCGCCACCGAAACCGACATGGGCAGCGGCGACGCCGTCTTCGAATGGGCGCCCGAGCAGCCCCACCACCACCTCATCTGCACCAGCTGTGAAGACGTCGCCGAACTCGACCACAGCTACCTCGACGACCTCGCCGGCCGCATCCAGCGAGACTTCGGCTTCGCGCCCGATCTCCACCACTTCGCGATTTTCGGGCTCTGCCGCGAATGCCAGATTCCCGAAGGCGACCGATGACCACCCGCCGCGAGCTGGTCGGGGGCCTCTCCCGCATCGCCGGTGACGCGAACGTGCTCTGGCGACCGGAAGACCTCCTCGTCTACGAATTCGACGGCACGATCGAACGCAGCGCGCCCCACGCCGTGGTCTTTCCGGGAACCACCGAGGAGGTCGCCGAAGTGGTGCGCCTCTGCAACCGCCTCGGCCTCGCGATCACCCCACGGGGAGCGGGAACCGGTCTCAGCGGCGGGTCGGTCCCGGCCCGCCGGGGCGTGGTCATTGCCACTGCCCGCATGCGCCGCATCCTCGAAATCGACCCCGTGAACCGTATCGCCGTCGTGGAACCGGGGTTGCCGAACATCCAGCTCTCCGAGGCCGCCGCAGTCCACGGGCTGTTCTACGCGCCAGACCCGAGCAGCCAGAAGGCCTGCACCATCGGCGGGAACGTCGCCGAAAACGCCGGCGGCCCCCACTGCCTCGCGCTCGGCGTCACCACCAACCACGTCCTCGGGCTGGAGGTCGTGACCGCGGCGGGCGACATCGCCTGGCTCGGCGGCCGTGTCGTGGAGACACCGGGCTACGACCTCCGGGGCGCCTTCATCGGCTCCGAAGGCACGCTCGGGATCGCCACGAAGGTCGTCGTGCGGCTGCTCCCCCTGCCGGCTTCGATCGTCACCCTCCTCGCCATCTTCGACACCATCGAACAGGCGAGCCACACGGTCTCTAGCATCATCGCCGCCGGCATGATCCCCGCGGCGATGGAAATGATGGACCGGACGACGCTGCAGGCCGCCGAAGCCGGGCTCCAGTGCGGTTACCCGCCGGACGCCGGCGCGGTCCTGCTCGTGGAGCTCGACGGCATCGCGGACGTTGTCGAGCCCCAGGCCACCTCGGCCCGCGCCGCCTGCTTGGAAAACGGCGCGAAGGAAGTGCGAGTCGCGCGTGACGCCGCCACCCGCGAGCTGCTCTGGAAAGGGCGGAAGGGCGCGATCGGTTCCCTCGGACGGATTGCCCCGAACTACTACATCCTCGACGGCGTGGTCCCGCGCTCGAAGCTCGTGGAGGTGATGGCCCGCGTCGCCGAAGTCAGCGAACGGTATGACCTTCCGATCGCGAACGTCTTCCACGCCGGCGATGGCAACCTCCACCCCTGTATCGCCTTCGACGAACGCGAACCTGGCGCCACGAAACGCGTCCTCGAAGCCGGCGCCGAGATCATGCGCGCCTGTGTCGACGCCGGCGGGTCGCTCAGCGGCGAGCACGGCATCGGCTTCGAAAAACAGCAGTTCATGCCCTGGCTCTACAGCGAAACCGACCTCGAGAACATGGGCCGCCTGCGCGCCGTCTTCGGCAACAACGGTGGCTTCAACCCCTGCAAGCTGCTTCCCGGCGGCACCGGCTGCGGCGAGATGGCGCACAACGACGCGGCCCTCCGCGCCGCCGGGCCCGATGCCTATGTCTGATACGCTGGCCGGCCCACTTCCTTCCGTCGGTGGGCGCGAACCCGAAACCGTGTTCGTCCCGGAGACGCTCGACGAGCTCCGCGCGGTGGTCGTCGCGAACGACAACCTGACGCTGGTCCCGGCCGGCGGGCGCACCCAGCTCGACTTCGGCGGCGCGCCTTCCGGCCCCTTCGCGCTGCTGGACCTGAGCCGATGCCTGGCCGGGCAGATCGACCTCGAACGCGACGACCTGACGGTGCTGGCGCCGGCCGGGGTCACCCTCGGCCAGCTTGCTGGCGTCCTCGCCGCGGGCGGGCAGTGGCTTCCCGTGGACCCGCCCCTGGCCGAACGCGCGACCATCGGCGGCACGCTGGCTTCGGGCGCCGCCGGCCCCCTCCGCACCCGCTACGGCAGTCCCCGCGACTTCCTCCTCGGGATGACGGTACTGAGGGCAGACGGCGAGTTCGTCCGCGCTGGCGGAAGGGTGGTCAAGAACGTCACCGGGTACGACCTCATGCGTACCTGGTGCGGCTCGCTTGGGACGCTCGGCATCGTCACCGAAGTCGCCCTTCGCGTCCTCCCGCGCGCCGATACGGCCAGCGTCGAGGTCACCTTCGACAGCCTCGCCGATGCTTGCACGGCCGCCGAAGCCGTCCTCCGCGCCGACCTTCGGCCCGAAGTCGCCGACGCGCTACGCCACGAAAACCACTGGCGCCTCCACCTTCGGCTGCACCCCTCGGCAGCGCGCGCGGCGATTGCCATCGCAGGCGCCGACGCCCGCATCGTCGACGGCTCCTCCGCTTACCTCCACGCCCGTGACCTTGGCTTCCGCGACAGCGAAGTCCTCTCCCTTCGCTGCGTGGCCCTCCCCTCGGAAATGCCCACTCTCACGGCCCAGGTCGAGGCGATCCGCCCGGCCAGGATTGTGGTCCACCCTCTTGCCGGGGTTGTCCGGGCGACGTGGGACGCCGCGACCCTGCCACCGCTGCGGTCCTTCGCGCCCGCGCTAGCCCGTCTGCGGGCGACGGTCGCGGCAGCTGGAGGGTCGGTCGTCGTCGAACGCCTGCCGCGCAGCTTCCGCGAGGAGGTCGACACCTGGGGCGACGTGCCGGGCTCGTTTCCGCTCATGCGGGGGCTGAAGGCAGCCTACGATCCGGCCGGGCGCTTCAACCGGGGCAGGTTCATAGGTGGCATCTAAGCACTCCAACTGGCCGAACCCCGCCGAGGCGCCATCCCTGGATGACCTCGCCAAGTGCGTCCATTGCGGCCTTTGCCTGAACAGCTGCCCCACCTACGCGGTGACCGGGCTGGAAGTGGAGTCGCCCCGGGGGCGCATCTACCTTGCGCGGGCGATCGACGAAGGGCGGATCGAACTCACGGCGGTGGTACAGGGCCACTGGGACCTTTGCCTCCAGTGCCGCGCCTGCGAAGCCGTCTGCCCCAGCGGCGTCCCCTACGGCCGGATCATGGAGCACGCCCGTGCCCAGCTGGACGCGAGGGCACCCACGGGCCGAACCGGGCGGCGTCTCCGGAAGCTCCTCCTCCGGCGGGTGTTGGCGAATCCACGCATCCTCGCCGTGGCCGTGACTCCCGTGCGATGGCTTGCGAACTCGCCACTGCGGGGCCTCGGCCGCCGCGCCGGGCTCCTTCGGCTCATCCCCGCCCTTGCGCGTGGCGAAGCCCAGCTTCCCCGCCACATTGGCAGGCCGTTCCGCGCCGGCGACTCCCTCCCGGCGGTGGCTGAACCCGTGGAATCCGCCGTGCTCTTCACCGGGTGCGTCATGGGAGAGATGTTCGGCGACGTCCACCGGGCCACCGCGCGGGTGCTGGCCCGCCAGGGGGTCGCCGCCCTCGCATCGGAGGGGCAGGGCTGCTGCGGGGCACTCCACGCCCACGCAGGCGACCTCAACTTCGCCCGCGAACTGGCCCGACGCAACATCGACGCCCTCGCGGGCACGGCCCCGGCCCCGATCATCGTCAACTCGGCCGGGTGTGGTGCGGCGATGAAGGAGTACGGCGACACCCTCTCCGGCGACCCGGCCTACGCCGCCCGCGCTCGCGAGTTCGCCGCTCGCGTCCGCGACTTCACCGAATACGCCACCGCGCTCCCGAAACAGCCCCCGGCCACCTTCCCGGCCCGGGTCACCTACCAGGACCCCTGTCACCTTGTTCACGCCCAGCGCATCCGCGAGCAGCCCCGCGACCTCCTCCGGAACGTCGACGGGTGCAGCCTCGTGGAGACCCCCGGCGCGGACCTCTGTTGCGGCGCGGCCGGCATCTACAGCCTCGTGCAACCTGCGATGTCGGCGGAGCTACGTGCCCGCAAGGCCGCCCAGTTCCGGGACGCCGCGCCGGACGTCATCGTCACCGCCAACCCGGGATGCCAGCTCCAATACGAGGCCGCCGTGCGCGAGGCGGGAATCTCCGCCCGGGTCATGCATATCGCGGAACTGCTCGACGAAGCGCAGGCCGCCGCCGCCGATTAGAACCCCGCTCGCCCGCCGCGGCCACGGAGGCGTGGGTCGAGCACATCCCGGAGCGCGTCACCGGCGAGGTTGAACCCCAGCACCGTCAGGGTGATCGCCAACCCGACAAAGAGCGCCATCAGCGGCTTTGCCGGCCCGAGCGCTCGGCCTTCGTTCACCATCTTGCCCCAGGAAATCGCCGTGGGATCGCCGAGGCCGATGAACGCCAGCCCGGCTTCGGCGAGAATGTAGGCGCCGATCGAGGTCGTGAACACGACAATCAGCGGCGCCAGGATGTTCGGAAGGATGTGCCGGGCCATCACCCGGCGGTCACTCGCCCCAATCGTCCGGGCGGCCAGCACGTAGACCTCCTCGCGGGCGGTCAGGACGGCCGAGCGCGCCACCCGGACGATGCCCGCCACGCCGATAATCCCCAGCGCGATGGTGTTCCAGTACTTGTTCGGATTCTCGACCACCTGGGAAAACACCAGCAAGAGGATGAGCGGCGGGAATGAGAAAAAGGCGTCGGTCACGCGCTGGATGGCCATGTCCACCCAGCCGCCGAAATAGGCGCTGACCACGCCGAAGACGGTCCCGAAGGTCACCGCGATCAAGGCGGCGCCGACTCCGACGAGGAGCGCCAACCGCGACCCATAGATGATCCGTGAGAGCAGGTCGCGGCCGACGCGATCCGTCCCCAGCAGGTGGTCAGCCGATGGGGTGCCATTGACGAGGGCGACGTCGCCCTGCTGGAACAACTCCGCGGGGAATTGGAGTCGGACGAACGAGTCGGTTTCGGCCCGGGCAAGGAGGAAGGGACTGTAGCACTGTGGGGCGTTCAAGGGCAGCGGCGTGCCGGCGGTGATCGCCTCCTGGATGAGCCGCTCGGTGGCGGCGTCGCAAGCAGGGCGGCTGACTTTCGCGACAGCTTCGGGATTGTGCGGAGAAACGATGCCTGCGAAGGCTGCCATGAAAAGGACCGCGAAGATCAGGACTACACCGGCGCCACCAAGCGGCTTGCGGGCGAAGAAGTGGCCACTGTGGACCAGGGTACGCTGCCATCCCGGCCGGTCGCTCAGGCTCCGTCGCATGCCAACCATGGTCCGCGTCAGAGCGGCTTCGTTTTCAGGCATTGGGCGTTATGGTAGCCTCCGGCATCGTCCCAGCCAACAGACGGAGCGGGCCCGGCATGGAACCGGGCCCGCTCGTGGTTGATGGGAGCGACGGCTGCGCGGCTAGAACCCCGCTCGCCCGCCCCGGCCGCGGAGGCGCGGGTCGAGGACGTCGCGGAGGGCGTCCCCGGCAAGGTTGAAGCCGAGCACCGTGAGGGTCAGCGCCGAGCCGACGAAGAGTGCCATCAGCGGCTTGGCGGGGCCCAGCTGGCGGGCTTCGTTCACCATCTTGCCCCAGGAAACCGCCGTCGCGTCACCCAGGCCGATGAAGGCGAGGCTCGCCTCCGCAAGGATGTAGAGTCCGATCGAGTTCGTGAAGATGACGATCAGCGGCGCCATGATGTTGGGCAGGATGTGCCGGGACATGATCCGCGGGTCGGAAGCGCCCACCGTCCGGGCCGCGAGGACATAGACCTCCTCCCGCGTCGAGAGCACTGCGCTCCGGGCGATGCGTGTGACGCTGGCGATGCCCACGATCCCAAGAGCTACCGTGTTGAAGTACTTGTTCGGGTTCTCCACCACCTGGGAGAACAGCAAGAGCAAGATCAGCGCCGGGAAGGCGAAGAAGGCGTCGGTCAGGCGCTGCATGACCATGTCAACCAGCCCACCAAAGTACGCGCTGACAACCCCGAGGATGGTCCCGAAACAAACCGCGATCAGCGCCGCGCCGACGCCCACGAGGAGCGCCAGCCGCGCACCCCAGACGATCCGGGCGTAGAGGTCGCGCCCGACTTTGTCGGTGCCGAGCCAGTGAGTGCTCGACGGCGACGCGATGGTCTGGATGATCTCCCCCTTCTGGAAGAGGTCCGACGAATAAGTCAGGCGGACCATCGGGTCCGAGTCGGCCTTTTCGATAAGCAGAGGGCTGTAGCAGTTGGCTACCGTCTTCAGCGCTTCCAGATCGGTAGTCCCGCACTCGGGCCGCGACGTCTTCGACACCGCCTCCGGGTCGTAGCGCGCAATCACAGGGGCGAAGACCGCCATGAAGACGACCGTGAGAATGACGATTACTCCTGCCCCTCCAAGCGGCTTGCTGGTCATGAACCGTCCGAAATGGACGGCTACCCGCACCGGCAGCGGCCGATCGCTGAGGCTCCGGGGAATGCCCACGCCGGGTAGCTGAATGACGCCCTGCTCTTGAGCCATGTGAAGCCTCGCTTAGGAGAATCGAATGCGCGGATCGATGATGCCGTACAGCACGTCGATCACAAGGTTAACGAAAACGACGAAGGTGGCGATGATCACCACGAACGCCTGGACGACCGGCACGTCGCGCCGGGTGATGGCAGAGAGGATCCGGGCGCCGACCCCGGGGATGCCGAAGAGGTATTCGAAGACGACGTTGCCGCTCAGGAGGCCGGCGATCGTCAGACCGATAACCGTCAGCACGGGGATAAGGGCGTTCTTCAGGGCGTGGCGGACAATGATGGTCCGCTCGCGCACACCCTTCGCCCAGGCCGTGCGGATGTAGTCCTGGCGAAGCACCTCCAGCATCTGGGAGCGGAGCAGCCGCATGATGCCCGCGCCGCCCGCAAGCCCGCCCGCCACGGCAGGGATCACAAACAGCTTCAAGCTTCCGATGGGATCTTCCCAGAGTAAGGGGTGCTCAGTGAGCTGGACGTCCCAGAGCTTCCAGCGGACGACGTAGAGCAGGAGCATGGTCGCCACCCAGAAGTTCGGCGCGGCCACGGCCAGGATTGCGAAGAACCGCAGGAAGTAGTCGATCGGCGAATCCTGGCGGATGGCCGAGATGATCCCGATGGGGATGCTCGTGGTCAGCGCCACGGCAAACGCCATCAGCGAAAGCTGGAGCGTATAAGGGATGCCATGCTTGAAGTCGGTGAGCGCGCTTTGGCCGCTCTGGTACGAGGTCCCGAAGTCGCCGCGGAGGAGGTTGCCGAGGTAGTTGACGTAGCGCACGGGGAGCGGCTCGTCGAGGCCGAGGTCCTGTTTGATCTTCAGGATCTGCGCCTCGACTTCTTCCCGGCTGCCGTTGGGTGTCGGGTTGTTCTGGGCGATGCGCTGGGCAACGAAGTCCCCGGGAAGGACGTTGGTGGCGAAAAACACCATCGTCGCCACCAACAGGATCACCGGGATGTTGATCAGCGTCCGCCTGATGATGTAGTTCCTCATCCGTCCTCCTCAGATAGGCCCTGCGGCGGTTGACCTTCCCACCGGTGGCAGCAGCGAAGTATAGACCGCACAGGGCCCCTGCGTTCAAGTGGGCAGCACACCGGCCCCATCCGCTCTCCTGCCTGCATTACGCGGCAGCCCTTCGGCTGGATGCCGGGAGTCTACGCCACTGTCCGCAGGTATGCGACTGTCAACTCGCTGCCGCCGGGTATGGAACGGCGCCCTCCCCATCACGGGGAGGGCGCCGTCGGGTTGTGCCTGTCGAAGGGCGCCCGGTTAGGCGGGCCGGCCCGTCCAGGTCGGGTCCTTCTGGTTGAAGGACGAGTCCCGGCCGAAGTTCGGCGAGGTGATGAAGGGCTGGGCCTCTCCGGCCTTGTAGTAGTTCCAGAAGAGGTTGTTGTTGATGTTCACCATGTTGTACGGGATGCCGCCGCCGTGGATCTTGATCAGCTCGCGGGCGGTGTTCTTGCACAGCTCCTGGCGCTTGGCGA
>CAYTMI010000020.1:0-49606 GCA_964438865.1 uncultured Anaerolineaceae bacterium
CGTAGCCCTGGGCGACGATGTCGGACTGGACGTCGCCGTCGTAGTTCTTGCAGGCCCAGACGATGCCGCCGGACCCCTTGAGCACCTGCGCCACCATGTCGTCGATCAGGCGGTGCTCGTAGGTGATGCCCTTCGCCGCGAAATCCTTCTCGAACTCGGCTTCGAACACCTCCTGGAAGATGTCCTTGAAGCGGCCGTCGTAGGCCTTGAGGATGGTGTTCTTCGTTGAAAGGTAGACGGGCCAGCCGCGGTCGATGCCGTAGCGGAGCGAGGCCCGGGCGAAGTCGCGGATCGAGTCGTCGAAGTTGTACATCCCCATCGCGACCCCGCCGCCGCTGAACTTCGCAACTTCGCGCACCACCGGCGCGCCGCCGTCCGCCGGGGTGTAAGTCATCGTGACGGTGCCGGGGCCGGGGACCCGGAAGTCGGTCGCCTTGTACTGGTCGCCGTGGGCATGGCGGCCGATGACGATCGGCCGCGTCCAGCCTGGCACCAGCCGCGGGATGTTCTTGCAGACGATCGGCTCCCGGAAGACGACGCCCCCGAGGATGTTGCGGATCGTCCCGTTCGGGGACTTCCACATCTCCTTGAGGTTGAACTCCTTCACCCGCTCTTCGTCCGGGGTGATTGTCGCGCATTTCACGCCCACGCCATGCTTCTTGATCGCGTTGGCGGAGTCGATCGTCACCTGGTCGTTGGTCGCGTCGCGGTGCTCGATGCCGAGGTCGTAGTACTCGAGCTGGATGTCCAGGTACGGGAGGATGAGCTTGTCCTTGATGAACTGCCAGATGATTCGCGTCATCTCGTCGCCATCGAGTTCAACGACCGGGTTCGCCACCTTGATCTTTGCCATGCGATTCGCCTGTGCCTTTCTCTGCGCCCGAAGCCGGGGACGCGCCGTTTGGTGATCTCTTCGGGGCCTCATCCCCGGCGCCCGGGGACAAAGCCGTTGCTGGCGCCTACTTCGCCGCCAGCTGGCGAAGGACGTACTGGAGGATGCCCCCGTGCTTGTAGTATTCGAGCTCGACCGGCGTGTCGATCCGGCAGAGCGCCTCGAACGTCGTCGTCGCGCCGTCGTCAGCTGTGGCGGTCACCGTCAGCCGCTGTCCCGGCCGGAGCGTGCCCACGACGCCGGCAACGCCATAGCGCTCGCGGCCGCTCAATCCGAGCGACTCACGGGTCTCCCCCGGCAGGAACTGCAGCGGCAGCATGCCCATCCCCACGAGGTTGCTCCGGTGGATGCGCTCGTACGATTCGGCGATGACCGCCTTCACGCCCAGCAGGCTGACGCCCTTCGCGGCCCAGTCTCGCGACGAGCCCGAGCCGTATTCTTTCCCGGCAAGGATGATGAGCGGCACGCCTTCCGCCCGGTAGCGGACCGCGGCGTCGAAGATCGGCATCTCCTCCGCGCCCGGCAAATGCAGCGTCACCCCGCCCTCCACGCCCGGCACCAGTTGGTTCTTCAACCGGATGTTGCCGAACGTTCCCCGGACCATCACTTCGTCGTGGCCGCGGCGGGCGCCGTACTGGTTGAAGTCTTCCTTCGAAACCCCCATCTCGCGCAGGTACACCCCGGCCGCGCTGGTGGCGCTGATGTTCCCTGCGGGCGAAATGTGGTCGGTCGTGATCGAATCGCCCAGCATCGCCAGCACCCGTGCCGCACTGATGTCGGTCACCGGCGGGGGTGTCGCCGTGAGCCCGTCGAAGTAGGGCGGATTCTTGATGTAAGTCGACCACGGGTCCCACCTGAAAAGGTCGCCGGTGGGCGTCTCCAGGTTCTGCCACCTCTCGTCGCCCCGGAAGACGTCCGCGTAGCGGCGACGGAACATCTCCGAGCGCACGCTCGTGCGGACGGCGTTTTCCACTTCCGCCTGCGACGGCCAGATGTCGCGAAGGTAGACCGGGCCGGCGCTGCCCTGGCCGATCGGCTCGTTTGCGGGGTCCCAGTCCATCCGCCCGGCAAGGGCATAGGCGACGACCAGCGGCGGCGAGGCGAGGTAGTTGGCCCGGGTGTCCGGGTTTATGCGGCCCTCGAAATTGCGGTTGCCCGAGAGCACAGCCGCCGCCACCAGGCCGCCCTCGTGGATGGCGTCCGTCACCTCGCGTGCCAGCGGCCCCGAGTTGCCGATGCAGGTGGTGCAGCCGTAGCCGACGAGGTTGAAGCCGAGCGCGTCGAGGAACGGCGTCACCCCGGCGGCGTCGAGGTATTCGGTCACCACCTGTGACCCGGGCGCAAGGCTGGCCTTCACCCATGGTGGCGTCTTCAGGCCCTTCTCCACGGCCTTCTTCGCCAGCAGTCCGGCGCCGAGCATTACCTCAGGGTTGGAGGTGTTCGTGCAACTCGTGATCGCCGTGATCACCACCGAGCCGTGGTGAAGGGCGAATTGCCGGCCGCCGCTGGTTACTGGCACCGTGGTGCCAAGCTTTGCCGGCTCCACCATCGTCGCCAGGTTCTTCGCGAAGTCGGCCCTGGCGTCCGTGAGCGCGACCCGGTCCTGCGGCCGCTTTGGCCCCGCGATCGCCGGCTCCACCTCCGAGAGGTCGAGTTCGAGGACGTCCGAGAACACCGGGTCGGGCGTGGCGTCGGTCCGGAAGAGCCCCTGGGCCTTGCTGTAGGCCTCGACGAGTTGGACCAACTCCTCATCCCGCCCCGAGAACCGCAGGTAGGCGAGTGTTTCGTCGTCGATCGGGAAGAAGCCCATCGTGGCGCCGTATTCGGGCGCCATGTTTGCGATCGTCGCCCGCGATGCCAGCGGCAACGATGAGAGGCCGGTGCCGAAGAACTCCACGAACTTCCCGACCACGCCCTTCGCCCGGAGCATCTGGGTGACCCGAAGGACGAGGTCCGTGCCGGTCGCGCCTTCCGGGAGCCGGCCGGTGAGCTTGAACCCGACCACCTCGGGGATCAGCATCGAGACCGGCTGCCCGAGCATCGCCGCCTCCGCTTCGATCCCGCCGACGCCCCAGCCGAGGACGCCCAGGCCGTTGATCATCGTTGTGTGCGAGTCGGTCCCGACCAGCGTGTCCGGGTAGGCGAGCGTCGTGCCGCCTTCGTCCTTGCGGAAGACGACGCTGGCGAGGTACTCCAGGTTCACCTGGTGCACGATGCCCGTCCCCGGCGGCACCACCCGGAAGTTCGCGAACGCTTGCTGCCCCCAGCGGAGGAAGGCGTAGCGCTCTTTGTTGCGTTCGAATTCGAGTTCGACGTTGAGCGCGAAGGCGTCGCTGGTCCCCGCGTAATCGGCCTGAACGGAGTGGTCGATCACCAGGTCCACGGGCTGAAGCGGGTTGATCTGGTTGGGGTCGCCCCCGAGCGCCTTGATCGCCTCACGCATGGAGGCGAGGTCCACCACCACGGGCACGCCGGTGAAGTCCTGGAGGAGGACGCGGGCCGGGGTGAAGGCGATTTCCCGGTCATCGCCGGAGTTCGGGGTCCACCCGGCGAGCGCAGCGATGTCGTCGCGGGTCACGCCGCGGCCATCTTCGTAGCGGAGCAGGTTTTCGAGCAAGACCTTGAGTGAGAACGGGAGCCGGTCGAGATGACCCGTCCCGGCTTCGGAGAGCGCCCCGAGGCGGTAGTAGGCGAAGGTCTTCCCGGCCGCCGTCAGGTTCGAACGGCTCTTGAAAGTATCAGGATGCATGAGCGTGTCCATCCTTTCGCTGGAGGGTCCACGCGCCACCGCGCAAGCACACGGCGGCGCTCAGGGCGGGGTCATGCAGAGGTGAAGGGCGGACTGGTTCCCACTTCCCAAGCCTCCTTACCACATTCCGTGGCGGCACTTGGGCCCTTTCCCGGCTTTGCATTCGCCGGGCGGGACTCGTCTCAACCGTGCTCCCGCGACTTCCCCGAGGAGGGGACCGTTGGGCCCGGGGCAGGCGTTTCGTGGGACGAACCGGTGCCAGTATAGCACCGCCGCCCGCCCCCTGTGCTACCGGGATTCCACCGATTCAGGCGTTTGGTTTCGCACGCGGTTTGAGCGCCCATTTGTGAACTGAGGCGGCTGTGGTCGATTCGGCCGTCGCCACTTCGGACTCCGCCACCGCGTCTGCGACCGCCTGCCGGAACCGCTCCGGCTTCCACAGGGGCGCGAACCGCACCGCCAGCAGGAACCCCGCGGCTGCGAACCCTGTCACCACGAGCATGGCATCGCTGAACTCGATCGCCCGGCCGGGGAAGATCGGGTCGAAGGCTTCCAGGGCGGTTGATCGAGCCCGCAGGACCGCCCCGGCCAGGGCCACCGCGGCCGCGCCCCCGAGGAAGAAGGTCAGGTTGAACAGCCCCACCGCCACGCCGGTCGATTCCTCGGGCAGCTCAGCGGTCGCCGCATTGACCACGCAGGCGTTCACCATGCCATAGCCCGCCGCCAGCACCACGTACAGCAGGGAGATGCCCGCCGGTGACCAGCCGACGCCGCTCAAGTGGAATGTCAGTGCCGCAACGAAGAGCAACCAGCAGCCAATCACCAGGAGCAGCCCGTTCCCGATCCGGTTCGCCAGCGCACCCCCGATGAGCCCGAACAGCGCCAGCGCCAGCGCCCCCGGCAAGAGGTGGAGGCCAATCTGAAGTGCGCTCATGTCGTGGTAGCGCGCCAACAAGAGCGGGATCAACACCACCGCCGCGAAGTGGGTCCCCTGGGCGGCGAACCCCGCGGCCGAGAGGCCCATGAACCGGGCGTTCGAAGCCAGCTCCCGGTCGATGAAGGGCTCACGCACCGTCACCGTTCGCACCACCACCCCGGCCCAGAGCGGCAGCGAAACCGCAAGACCCGCAAGCCCGTAGGGGTCGCCCGCGTCATGGGGCAGCCGATTCAGGGCGATGATGTCGCCGGTCACGGCCGCCGTCAGGAACAGCGCGCCCCAGTAGTCGAAGCGCTCACCGGCGACCGCCTTCAGCGAAGGCAGCGTGGCAGCCGCCGCCGGGAGGAGGATGAATGCCGCACTGGATGCGGCAATGTACGGAGCCCGCCAGCTCCCCCATTCAGTGAGCGCGCCCCCCACGATCGGTCCGAGCCCAAATCCGATGCCGACCGTGACGATGGTGATGCCCATCGCATGGGCGCGCTGTTGAGGGTTGGTCGTCCGGACGATCGTCGCCATCGAAAGCGACGGCACGGCCGTGCCCCCGAGACCCTGCAGGACCCGTGCGGCGATCATCAATTCGAACGACGGGGCGACGGCGACAGCCAGCGATGCCACCGCAAAAAGTGTGAGCCCGAAGAGATAGATGCGCCGCGTGTCGAACAGGTCAGCAAGCCGGCCATAGACCACGGTCCCGGCCGCGAAGGGGATGAGGAAAGCAGCGACCACCCAGCTCAGCTCGTCCGGCGTTACCACGAAGTCGCGCTGCATGTCCGGCAACGCCACCGTCGTCATCGATGAGTTCATCATCGAGATGAGGAGGGTGCTGCAAAGCACCAGCAGTGTGCTGCCGGCCAGTGTTGGTGGTGCCGTTTCCCTCTTCACGCCCGGATTGATCATCGTCCCCGCTGTGGCTGTCAACAGGCAACCCGAAATTTGTGGTGGTCAGCGAGGGGAAAAAGGTGGTACTGTGGCCGCGGTACCCGCGATCCATCGGCCTCACGGAGAGGCTTCTGTCACCTGGCGCTCGATGACCGTTGGGAATCCGGAAAATCTGTTTGGAGGTCGTCGGGTGCCTTTCACCGACAAAACGATCACTTGCTCAGACTGCGGTGCAGCGTTCACGTTCACCGCGGGCGAACAGGAATTCCATGCATCGAAGGGGTTCACGAACGAACCTCGACGCTGCCCTAATTGCCGCCGGGCTCGCAAGACCGACGGTGGCGGCGGAGCTGGCCGGCCCCAGCGCGAACTGTTCAGCGTGACCTGCGCCTCCTGCGGCAAGGAAGCCAAGGTGCCCTTCGAGCCCCGCGGTGACCGTCCCGTCTACTGCAGCGACTGCTTCCAGCCCCAGCCCCGCTCTGTCGGTGGTGGTGGCGGCTACGGTGGCAGTGGCGGCGGTGGCTACGGTGGTGGCGCTGGCGGCGGCGGCCGCAGCGGCGGTGGCGGCTACGGCGGCGGTGACCGCGGTGGCTCCGGCGGCGGTGGCTACGGCGGCGGTGGCCGCAGTGGCGGCGGCGGCTATGGCGGCAGCGGCCGCAGTGACAGCGGCGGCGGTGGCCGCAGTGACCGTGGCGGCGACCGCGGCGGACGCAGCTGGTAACTCCTTCACCGAGAGCCGACCTCAGTTCAAACGCAAGCGGCCGGGAGCAATCCCGGCCGTTTGTATATACTGGCCTCCCGCGGGGGCCCGTAGCTCAGCGGTGAGAGCGGCCGGCTCATAACCGGTTGGTCCTGGGTTCGAATCCCGGCGGGCCCACCAGCCTGTGCGCGGCGGCACAGTGGCTGCACGGTGGTTCCTCCGTCCCTTTTCGTCACAAGCCCGAGGGGCGGAGGTGGAACCTTCCGGCAGTGTCCGGCGTTAGAGCCAGTATGGCGGGGCTTCACAGTCCGGCGCCGGAGGTTTCACTATGCGCGGCTCGTTCGCATCCACGTCTCGCACCCGGCTGGTGCTCGTAGGGGTCGTTGGAGGGATCGCCCTCCTGGCGGCGTTCGCGGGAGGGGTACTCGCGGCGAACGCGACGCTGGGCGCCGGCGAGTCGCCGCTCACGGACGGGGGCGACTCGCAGGCCGGTGGGGGGAAGCCGGATGTTCCCCTCGTGCCAGCGGGGAAAAACGGCGAAGGCACCAGCGCCACGCCGCCGAGTGGGGCCTCGCGGGCTGACGTGGGGTTCCCGGGCAGCACCATGATCAGTGAATTCTGGCCGAGCGGCTGCCCGGCGCCGCTGGAGGGCGTTCTGAACGGTGGCAAGGTGGACCCGGCGCTTGGCGGGTTCCCGGCGAAGCTTCTCGGGGAAGGGTTCCAGTTCGCGGGCCTCGCCATCCGGGCCGAGCGGGACTGCGCCACGGCTGAGTCGCCGCCAAGAACAGTGCTCGAAACGACGTGGATCCACCAGGCCAGTGGGCAGGCGGTCCACGTGACGCAGACGCCCGACGAGGGCGGACGGCCGAACGTAATCCTCATCGGGAGCGCCGACTTCGCCAAGGACGGCTACCGGTTCGGCGTCTTCGCGGGGTTCAACCCGTCCATCCAGCAGGGCGGCATGATGGCGACGGCGGCCATCGGAGGAGCGCCCCCGTCGAGCCAGGCGGCGATCGAAGAGGCGGTGAACCAACTCGCGGGCGGCGTCGACCAATCGTGCTCCTACCGTCAGCGCCAAGGAACCTGGGATGACGCGATGGCGCGCGGCATCGCCGACCCCCGCGGGCTCATCCCCGCCGGGCTCAAGGAAGTCCAGGCGCAGATCATGCTCTTCGACCCGCCTGCCGCGAGCTGCCAGGCGCCCGCGCTGGAAGGGATCGCGGAACTGACCCTGCAGGCCATCTACGGCGACGAGAAGGGGATGCTGAACATCGGGGTGTCGAGTCTCGGGCGAGAGGGCGTCGCGGCGACCGGGCGGTTCGGGAACGGCTCCGCGTATTGGTCGAACACGAGGTACCAGTTCCACATGAACTGGCACCCCGGCAGCCTGTCTGAAGAGACCGCCCGGGCGATCGCCGCGAGGCTGGATCCTTCCTTCGGGACGGTGTGCCTGGTTGAGGTGCGCCCGATGAGCGAGGACGAGGCACGGGTACAGGGGGTCGTTGCTCCGACGGCGCCCGAGGGGTTCCGCCTGGAGAAGGCCGCGAACTCGATGGTGCTGGTTGCGGGCAACGGGAACTGCGATGTCTCGGGCGGTGAGCAGGGGTTCCGGGCCAACTGGATGCTGTTCGGCGAGCCGGCGCGAGGCCTGATCGTGGTCGAGGCGTCCAAGGGGCCGCAGGAGCCGGGCCGCCCCGTGGCCGAGTACTACGACCCGGCGCGTTCGCTCTTCTGGGTCGACGGGAAGGGCGTGAGCCACGCGGTGAGCGGCCTGAAGGCAGAGGTGCCGCGGGAGACGCTGATAGCGGTGGCGAAGAGCGTCGACCCGGCGTTCGACGAGACCAGGCTGACGACACCGCAAGGCTCGGGCGTTCCGGAGCCGAAGTGACCCGAAGCGCACGGTCCTGAGTTCGAATCCCGGCGGGCCCACCAGGCCACAAGCCGCCGTGCCTCCCGGCTCGACCCACTCCCTCCCGGGTCGTCCAGCAATCTCTGGCGTAGTGCGGATGGCGGGAGCGGAAGTGCTGGCCGTGGTGAGATCGCCGGCTGCGATCGGGGAGAGCTCTGGCGTATGCTCCGCGGGTGACGATTGTGGGCCGCGCTGTCGCCTTGGCCGCTGTTGCCGTCCTCCTGGCCGGCATCATCCGCGGGAGCGGGAGCGGGAGCCTGGGTCAGGCGTCTCCCGGCGAGACGCCGCATCGCCTCGTCGCCGTCGGCCTGGCGAACGACACACCGCACGCCCCGGTACGGACGTATGGCATGGGATGGGGGATTGTCACTCCGCACCCAACCGTGGCAGCGCTGCTCCAGATGGTTCCGGTCATGGCGCAGGTGTCGGAGTACGCGATCATCCAGCGCGAGGCGCCGTGGGCCCGGATCCTGGCCGGAGATCCCATGGACAAGATCGTCGACGAGGAGTTCGTGGGGCTGGTGGACTTCCTCCGCGGGAGCGGGCTGAAGCTGGTCATCCTGGTCGACCCGCTCGACGGGCTGAACCGTCGCGCGGAGGCGCCGAGCCTCACAGCGTTGGGCCGGTCGATCATGGAGCCGGAGATCCGGGCGCTGCACGAGGAGTGGGTACGGACGCTCGCCCGGCGGCTGCACCCGGAGTACATGGGGCTCGCCTCGGAGATCAACACACTCGGCGCCCGCGGCGACCCCGCGCTCTACGGTGTTCTGCGCGACATGGTCAACGGGCTCGTCCCCGACGTACATGCCCTCAGCCCCCAGACCAAGGTGTTCGTGTCGTTCCAGGTCGACGATGCTTGGGAGCGGCCCCCGCTCCCAGATTCGGGCGTGGACCAGTTCACGCTGTTGGCAGACTTCCCGGGATTCGACGTGCTCGGCCTCTCGTCGTACCCCGGCTTCTTCTTCGAAGACCCGGCGGACATCCCGTCCGACTACTACAGGCGGTTCGCGGTGGCCAGTGGGAAGCCGCTGATCCAGGTCGAGGGAGGCTGGAGCAGCACCGCCACTTCAGTGGCTGGGCCGAGCACGCCGGAACTTCAAGCCGCGTACTTCCGGCGGCTGTTCCAACTGCTCGACGGAGTGGACGCGGAACTTGTCGTGCTCCTTGTCTTCGCGGACCTCGACCTCGACGACCCCGCCTGGGGGATGCCCGCCGACCGGCTGGAGGGGTTGCGGAACTTCGCGACCATGGGTGTGGTCACGTCGTCGCTCCAGCAGAAGCCGGCTTACGCGGTCTGGGAGCAGGTGTTCGAACGGCCGCTCGTGCCGCCGGACTGACCGGGGACCAACCGCACAGCCAATGGTCCTGGGTTCGGATCCCGGCGGGCCCACCATCCCCGCCCTTACACCCCACCCTCCGCCTGTTCGCGCCACTGGCCCCCGGGCCAGGTGAGCCACCGCATCGTCCCGGTCTCGGAAAACGCCACATACGCCGCTGACTGAATACCGAAGGTGAAGGCGTGCGCCGGTCCGGCCGGGCGCCAGTTCAGCAGCGCGAAGATGTGCTGCCAGTAGCCCTCCTCCCGCCCGGCGGCGAGCGGTACCGCCCGGCCGTATAGCTTGACGTCGCCTTCCTGTCCGCTCTTGTTCGAAGTGGTGTTATGAACCACGCACCGGCTGTCGCGAAGGAGATCGAGCGCCTTCTTCGATTGCCACATCATCCCCAACACCAGGTCGCCATCGTAGAACGTGTACTCAACCGGGGTTATCCGAGGCCAGCCGTCGCGCCGCAGCGTACCCAGCAACACGAGATCTGTCGTCGCAAACCGCGCTTTCGCCAGGCGCGCAATTTCGGGAGCCGACTGTTCGAACTCACTCCAGGCGGCCATGACGGCTTCCTTTCCCGCGTGAGCGGACGCTCCTACCCCTTCGCCAGCGCGGCCACCGTTTTCACCGCGTCGGCGACCGACACCGTGTCCATGTTCAGCACAAGGTCATAGTGGGTCGGGAGTTCCTGCTTCACGTTGTAGAAGCGCTTCAGGAAGTCCGCTCGCTGCTTGTCCGAATCCTCGATGGCCTTCTTCGCCTTCGACTCGCCCATCTTCATGGAGCCATCGAGGCGCCCGGCCCGGACGTCTGGGGAGGCCGTCACCAGCACCCGGAGCAGCCCGGCCATTCCAGCCAGCGGAATGCTTGCCCCGTGCGCCACGAGGACGACGTCGCCCTCTTCGGCGACCTGGCGGATAACCTGCTGGATCAGCTGTTCGAACCCCTTGCTCGGGAGCGTCGGCAACGCCACCGCGAGCTCACCCATCCCCCCGACCCCGGCCGATGAGACTGCCATCGACTCCAGGATGCGGGACATGAGCGGCTTCGTGCGTTCCACCTCGCCGACCACGTCCGGCGCGACCCCCGCGGCCTGCGCGGCGCGCGAAATGATCTCGTCGTCGACGTAGCGGTAGCCGAGGTCCTTCGCCACGGCCTGGGCGATCTCTTCGCCGCTCGCCCCCAGAGCTCGTGAAATGGCAACAACTTTCTTAGCCACGTGCAGTCCTCCCAAAGCTAAGGTGACGGTCCAGCCCGCACCTTCCGCCCGCCGGAATATACGCGCGGGGAACTCTTGGCGCATGCGGGCCGCCAGCCTTCACCGGAATCTGGAGCCCCCCTGTGACAGGTAGTGCTGACGCGCGGCCACCGAAGGGTGGAGGGCTTTCCACGCCTCTGCCAGCGCCTGCCCCTCCATCATCCCCCGCTCGCGATGCGCAGCCGCCGTGCTGTGCACGGCATCGGGACCGCGCTCCCTGTAAGGTTCGGAATCGGCCCCCACGTACCCGGCGTGGAGCCGCGCTGCGATCTCCTTCAGGCGGCGGTGCGCTTCCAGCCGGCGGAGTTCGGCGCGGCGCAGCGTCCCGGTGCTGCCGTGGCGGCCGAGCGCCACCAGCGGCCCCCGGATGACAAGCCCGGCCGTCTCTTCGCGCAGCATCACCCGGGCGCACCGATCGGTCAGGTCTGCGATGTACTCCGGTTCGAAATGGTAGGCGCCGCCTATCGTCCGGATGGCGACTCGGCGCGCGAACTGATACGGCCGCAGGGTCACGAGCCAAGGAATCTTCGTCGTCCTGGTCCCAAGGTTCCCTACCGCCTTGCCCACGCGCCTGAAGCGCCGCTGTAGCTTCAACGGGACCGATTCAAACGTCATCCAGAACGGCGAGACCACGAACAGTACCAGGTCTGGCTGGTGCTCCATCATCCACCGCTCGATGATCGCCGGCAGCTCCGCCCTCGGCCAGATCGGCTTCAGGATCGTCTCGACCGGCTCCCCGGTGGCTTCCGCAATCACTCGCTCCGCGACCCGGTAGGCGCGCTGCTCGTCCGGGATCTCGCTCGTGAACTCGTCGCTGGTACAGAGCTTGAGCACTTTCATCGTCGCATCGCCCTCAGATAACCGTGACCGGGCGGTATTCGCCGAAGACCTCGCGCATCGCCCCGCAGATCTCCCCGAGGGTGGCATAGGCACGGACCGCGTCGAGGATCGGCGGCATCAGGTTCGCCGCGCCCCCGCACGCCAGTGTCAGCGCCGCCAGCGATGCCGCGACCGCCGCCTGGTCCCGCTCCCGCCGGTGGTGCTCCAGCCGTTTCAGCTGGTGGTCCACCAATCGCCGGTCCACCTTGAAGATAACAGGGGGCTGTTCGCCGCCTTCGCGGTATTCGTTCACCCCGACGATGATCTGGCGCTTCTCATCGACGTCCTGCTGGTAGCGCCAGCTTGCCTCCGCGATCTGCGCCTGGATCCAGCCGGTTTCGATCGCCTTCACGGCCCCGCCGGCCTCGTCGATCTGCTTCATGTAATCGCGCGCCTGGCGTTCGAGTTCATTCGTCAGGTGCTCGACGAAGTAGCTGCCCGCCATCGGGTCGACCGTGTCGGCAACCCCCGTCTCGTGGGCGATGATCTGCTGGGTGCGAAGGGCGATCCGTTGGGCGTCGTCGGTCGGGAGCGCCAGGGCCTCGTCGAAGCAACTGAGCGCGATGCTCTGCACGCCGCCGATGACCGCCGCGAGCGACTGGACCGCCGCCCGGACGATGTTGTTCTCTGGCTGCTGGGCTACGAGCGTGCTGCCGCCGGTCTGGGTATGCGTGCGGAGCATCTGCGAACGGGGGTCCTTCGAACCGTACTTCTCGACCAGTAGCCGCGCCCAGAGCCGCCGCAGCGTCCGGTACTTCGCGATCTCTTCGAAGAAGTTGTTGTGCGTGTTGAAGATCCAGCTTATCCGCGGCGCGAACTCGTCGATCGCCAGCCCTCGCGAAAGCGCCTCGTCGATGTAGGCACAGGCGTTGGCGAAGGTGAAGCCGATCTCCTGCGCCGCCGTCGAGCCCGCGTCCCGCATGTGGTAGCCGCTGACGCTGATCGTGTTCCACTGGGGCACCTGCTTCGCGCAGTACTCCATGATGTCCGCGGCAAGCCGCACGCTCGGGCCCGGCGGGAAGATGTAGGTCCCGCGCGCGACGTATTCCTTGAGCACGTCGTTCTGGACGGTCCCGTTCAGCTTCTCCGCGGAAACGCCCTGCCTCTCGGCTGCGGCGACGTACATCGCCAGCATCACCGCCGCCGGTGCGTTGATCGTCATGGATGTCGAGACCCTGTCCATCGGGATGCCTTCGAACAGCGTCTCCATGTCGTACAGCGAGTCGATCGCGACGCCCACTTGCCCGACTTCAGCGATCGCCATCGGGTCGTCCGAGTCGTATCCCAGCTGGCTGGGCAGGTCGAAGGCCACGGAGATTCCCGTCTGCCCCTGACTCAGGAGGTATCGGAACTTCTGGTTCGACTCTTCCGCGGTGCCGAAGCCGGCGTACTGGCGCATCGTCCAGTGGCGCCCGCGGTACATCGTCGGCTGGACGCCCCGCGTAAAGGGGAACTCGCCCGGGAAGCCGAGGTCGCGCTCGTAGTCCAGGTCCGCGATGTCGAGCGGCGTATAGAGGCGCTCCACCGGGAGGCTGCTGGTGGAGAACACCTCGTCGCGTTCCGGCTGGCGGCTGAGCGTCTTCGCCAGCGGCCCTTCCTCCCATCCATGTACCGCCCGCGAAAGCTTCGCGAGCGCCTCCTGCGAGAAGAGCGACGGTTGCTTCGGTTCGGACATGGCGGCCTCCAGAGTCCCTCCGATTGTAGCCGAGCCCCTCAATAGGCGGCGACGCGGCAGTGGTACTCTCTGCCCCATGTCGCAGGGCTCCAGGCAGGCTACCCGGACGGTCATCCTCTTTCGAAGCCGTAGGCGACTATGAAGTTGCTGTTGCTGCTGTCCGCCGGACTGGTGTTCGCCGCCGGGCTCGCCGGCTGTGGCCCCGGCGATACCGGTGACCCAACGGCGCCCCTGCCATCGCCGACGGTCGGCACGACCGTCGAAGCGTCGCCCACCCCCGTGAGCGCCACGCCGACTCCGTCATTTTTCCTCGGCGGTGAGGTCTGCAAGCCTCCGCGCGAAGTGATGGGCGCGGGGGCTACGGTGGCCCTCGCACATAAGCCGTTCTGCGTGGCCTGGCGCGACTCGTTCGCGACGGAGACCGGGTTCCGAATCGAGCTGCGCTACCTCAACGACCCGGATCAGCCGCTCTCCTTCACGTACCTGGTAGCAGCCGACATCATCGAATTCGTGTTTCCGGCGGCCGATGGCCCGCGCCCCGACGACCCCGCGGTATGCCGGCAACGCGGATCGTACTCGGTGGAAGTGTGGGCGCGTTCCCCCTCGGGTGACGTCTCTGTTGGCGCGGCCGCGGTGTCGGGCGTCCATTGCGCGGGTTCCCGGTGACACAACACCGGGGGTCGCACATGACGCAAAGTCACCGCCGGTTCTATTCCACCCTCTCGTTGGTGTCCGGCGTTGCCTTCGTCCTGGCTGGCTACATCACCTTCTTCAGCATTGGGCTCGCCTTGCTCATCCTCGCGGTCGCATCGGCTGTCTTTGGGGCAATCCTCATTCCCTCCCGGCTGCGGATCGCCGTCGCCGCTGTCGAGGTGGCGGTGGCCCTGTTCCCCTGGGGTCTCGTTTTGCGGGCCGTGCTGGTCTAATCGGGTTCGAGCCCGCGCCCGCGCCGCCCGTGGCGTGAAGGCCGTTTACCACGCGGTAAGCGAATCTGGTTCGGATCTGGCATACTGCTCCGCAACCCTCTGGAGGTACGTCCTACTTGGCTATTGATGGCAACTGGAACCTGACCATGCAGTCCCCGATGGGCCCTCGCCCCGTGACCGCCGAATTTACGTCGAGCGGCGGCAGCATCGGCGGCAACTTCACCGGCGCCCAGGGCGCTGCACCCGTCGCCGGCACCATCGACGGGAACGCCGTCGCCTTCTCCGCGACTGTCGCAGGCCCCATGGGCCAGATGGAACTGAAGTTCGCCGGCACCCTCGACGGCGACTCGATGTCGGGCACCGTCGCCTTCGGCGCCTTCGGCAGCGGCACCTTCACGGGCGCCAAAGCCTAACCACGGCGATCCAGCGCCAACGGCAGCCGCCACGCCCCACCCCGGGCCAGGCGGCTTTGTCGTGCCCGACGCGTCCGAACAAGTGTGCTACGGCGCCGCTGATCTGGCACAATGCCCGGCATGACGGCCCCCGCGCCCGCTGACATCCTTGATCGCTTTAGCCCCGTCGCCCGGGCCTGGTTCCGCGACACCTTCGCTGCCCCCACGCGCGCTCAGGTACTCGGCTGGGATGCGATCGCCTCGGGTAACCACACGCTGCTCCTCGCCCCCACCGGTTCGGGGAAGACGCTTGCCGCGTTCCTCTGGTGCCTCGACCGCCTTGCGAATGTCCCTCGCGAGCCACGGCCGTGGGCGGCCAGGCGCCAACCCCCGGAAGGCGCTACACCGGTCGGGGTACATGTCCTCTATGTGTCGCCGCTCAAGGCACTTTCCTACGACGTCGAGCGCAACCTTCGCGCCCCGCTGGCCGGCCTCCGCATCGCCGCCGCCCGCGAGGGGCTGCCGCTGCCGGACATCACCATCGCCACCCGCACCGGCGATACCACCACCCGCGAACGCGAGGACATCCGCCGCCACCCCCCCGACATTCTCATCACCACCCCCGAATCCCTCTACCTGATGCTCACCTCCCGCGCCCGCGAAGTCCTCCGGTCGGTCGAGACCGTCATCATCGATGAGGTCCACACCATGGCGGGGACGAAGCGCGGGGCCCACCTCTCGCTCTCCCTCGAACGCCTGGAAGTGCTCACGGAGAAGCCGCCGCAACGCATCGGGCTCTCCGCCACCCAGCGCCCGCTGGACGAAATCGCCCGCTACCTCGCCGGCGCCCGCCCGGTGCGGATCGTCGACGCCGGGAGCACAAAGGAACTCGACCTGAAGGTGATCGTGCCGGTAGAGGACATGTCCCGCCCCGGAGACAATCTCCCGGTCCACGGCCCAACGCCCGACGGCCGCGACATCGAATCCCGCACGTCGGTCTGGCCGGCGGTTTACCCGCAACTGTTGCAGCTCGTGCGCAGCCATCGTTCGACGCTCATCTTCGTCAACAACCGCCGCCTATCGGAGCGGATCGCCGCCCGCCTGAACGAACTGGCCGGGGAGGAACTCCTGCGCGCTCACCACGGCTCGGTCAGCCGCGAACAGCGCCTCGAAATCGAAGAGCGTCTCAAGGCGGGCCTCCTCCCCGGCCTCGTCTGCACGAGTTCCATGGAACTCGGGATCGACATGGGCGCGGTCGACCTCGTCGTTCAGGTCGAGTCCCCGAAGTCGGTTGCCCGCGGCCTCCAGCGTGTCGGCCGCGCCGGTCACCAGGTCGACGCCGTCAGCAGCGGCCGCATCTTCCCCAAGTTCCGGGGCGACCTTCTCGAATGTGCCGTCCTCACCGAGCGCATGCACAAAGGGCTCATCGAAAAGACCGAGGTCCCCCGCAACCCCCTCGACGTCCTCGCCCAGCAGATCGTCGCCATCTGCGCCGTCGATGACTGGACCGTTTCCGCCCTCGAAGAGCTTATCCACCGCAGCTACAACTTCGCCGACCTCAGCAGCGAGGCACTTGAAAGCGTCCTCGGGATGCTTGCCGGGCAGTACCCGTCGGACGAGTTCGCCGACCTCCGCCCCCGGATCATCTGGGACCGGGAGACGAACGTTCTCTCCGGCCGCCGCGACGCCAAGACCATCGCCATCATCAACGCCGGCACCATCCCCGATCGGGGGCTCTACGGCGTCTTCCTCGGTGAAGGCGGTCCCCGCGTCGGTGAACTCGATGAGGAGATGGTCTACGAAAGCCGCGCCGGGGAAACCTTCGTCCTCGGTGCGACGACCTGGCGCATCGAACAGATCCTGCGCGACAAAGTGATCGTCTCCCCCGCCCCCGGGGAGCCCGGCAAGATGCCGTTCTGGAAAGGCGACGGCCTCGGCCGCCCGCTCGAATTCGGCCGGGCCATCGGCGCCTTCACGCGCGAGATCGACGCAATCCGCGACGAGTCGAAGGCCATCGCCCGCCTCACCTCCAGCCACGACCTCGACGACCTCGCCGCGAAGAACCTGCTCGCCTACCTCGCCGAAGAAAAGGCCGCTACCGGGGCGCTGCCCACGGACCGCACCATCGTCGTCGAGCGCTTTCGCGACGAACTCGGCGACTGGCGAATCGTCATGCTCACTCCCTTCGGTGGGCGCGTCCACGCTCCCTGGGCCCAGGCGCTGGAGGCGGCGCTCGCCGAACGCAGCGGCTTTGACGTCCAGACCATCTGGAGCGACGACGGCATCGCCCTCCGTTTCGCCGGCAGTGACGAACTGCCCGTGGAAGCCATGCTCTTCCCGGCGCCGGAAGAGGTCGAGGACCTCGTCGTCAATCGCCTCGCCGGGACGGCACTTTTCGCATCGCATTTCCGCGAAAACGCCGGGCGCGCCCTCTTGCTCCCGAAGCGCCGCCCGGGCGGCCGCTCGCCGCTCTGGCTCCAGCGCCGCCGCTCCGAAAACCTCCTCGCCGTCGCCAGCCGCTACGGCTCCTTCCCCATCATCCTCGAGACCTACCGCGAATGCCTCCGCGACGTCTTCGACCTGCCCGGCCTCGTGGAAGTCCTCACCGCCGTCCGCAGCCGCGAAATCCGCGTCGTGCCGGTCGAAACGCAGGAAGCCTCGCCCTTCGCCCGCTCGCTCCTCTTCGACTACGTCGCCGCCTACATGTACGAAGGCGACGCGCCCCTCGCGGAACGCCGCGCCCACGCCCTCACCATCGACCGCAACCTCCTCCGCGACCTCCTCGGCGACGACGAACTCCGGGAACTGCTCGACCCCGAAGCCCTCCTTCAGACCGAACTCGAACTCCAGGGCCTCGCCGACGGCCGCAAGGCGCGCGACGCTGACCACCTCCACGACCTTCTCCGCCGGGTCGGCGACCTCTCTACCGCTGAAATTTCGCTTCGCGTCGATCCGGCCGGTCAGGCAGCGGCGTGGCTGGCACAGCTCGAAGCCGGCCGCCGCGCCTGCCGCGCCAGGATCGCCGGCGAAGAGCGCTGGATACCGATAGAGGACGCAGGCCGCTACCGCGACGCTCTCGGCGTTTCGCCACCGATGGGGGTGCCCGAAGTCTTCCTCAAGCCCGCCGACGGCGCCCTCGAAAGCCTGGTCGGGCGCTGGGCTCGAACCCACTCCCCCTTCGTCCCCTCCGCGCCGGCCGCCCGTTGGGCCATCCCCGAAGGACTCGTCCGCGACGCGCTCCGGGCGCTCGAATCACGCGGCCTCGTCTTCCAGGGTGAGTTCCGGCCCGGCGGCCAGGAACGGGAGTGGTGCGACCCCGAAGTCCTCCGCATTCTCCGCCGCCGCTCGCTCGCCCGCCTCCGCCGCGAAGTAGAAGCCGTCGATGGCGCCGCCTTCGCCCGCTTCCTCGCCCGCTGGCAGGGTGTCGGCAGCGACCTGAGGGGCAGCGACCGTCTGCGCGAGGTGGTCGCCCAGCTCGAAGGCCTCGCTCTCCCCGCCTCCGTCATTGAGCGCGACATCCTCGCCAGCCGTGTGGCGGACTACCAGCCCCGCCTCTTGGACGAACTGGGCGCCGCGGGCGAGGTTGCCTGGGTTGGCCGCGGCGCCATCGGCCGCGACGACGGCCGCGTAGCCCTCCACCGTCGTGACCATTTTTCCGCCCTCGGTCCCTCACAACCCGCCGAGCAGCCCGGCGGCCCCATCCACACTGCCATCCTCGAAGCGCTCCGCTCTCGCGGCGCCCTCTTCTTCGCCGAGATCGCCGGCGTCGCGACGGCCTCGCCGCCGAAGGAAACGCTCGAAGCGCTCTGGGAACTCGCATGGGCGGGCCTTGTCACGAACGACACCTTCGCCCCTGTCCGGGCACTGGCCTGGCCCCGGCGCGCCACCACCGGCAATCCTCGCGGCCGTGGCTCGCTGGTCCCCCCGGAAGCGGCCGGGCGTTGGTCACTTACCCCACTCGGGCGCGGCGAGCGCGGCGCTTCACCGACCGCCCGCGCCCACGCCCTGGCGATGGCGATGCTCGAACGCTACGGCGTCGTCACTCGGGAGGCAGTCACGGCCGAGGGCGTCCCCGGCGGGTTCGCCGCCCTCTACCCCGTGTTTAATGCGATGGAGGAAGGCGGCCGCATCCGGCGCGGCTACTTCATCGAAGGGCTCGGCGCGACGCAATTTGCCATCCCCGGGGCAGTCGACCGCCTCCGGGCACACCGCGACCCGCCCGACGACTCCCATGCCATCGTCCTCGCCGCCACCGACCCCGCCAACCCCTACGGCGCCGCGCTGCCATGGCCCCGCGAGGAAGGCGACCGGCGAGTGCTCGCGCGCGCGGCCGGGGCTCGCGTCGTCCTCGCCGATGGCGAGCCGGTGCTCTACGTTGAACGGAGCGGCCGGGCAGTGGTCACCCTCCCCGCGTTCGCTCACGAGCGCGTTGCGGCAATGGCGATTGGCGCCCTGGCGGCCGAAGTCACCGCCGAGGCCCGGCGGCCCCTCGTTGTCGAGCGCATCAACGGGGTGAGCGCGGCGGACTCGCCACATGCCGCCGCCTTCCGCGCCTGCAGCTTCCTCGACGGCTACCGGGGCCTCACCTTTCGCCCTCAGCCCTCCCGGGTGTCCCATGCCGGAAGGTGACTCGCTCTATCGTTTCGCGGCGGGGCTCCGGCCCGCGCTGCTCGGCAAGCCCGTGACCGCTGCCCGGAGCCATGGCCCCGGCCCCGTCCCCCAGGTCGCCCGCATCGTCGGGGCAACCTGCACGGAAGTCCGTTCCACGGGCAAGAACGTCATCATCAGCTTTGACAACGGACTCGCCCTCCGCAGCCACCTGCGGATGTACGGCACCTGGCACGTCTACGCCCCCGGCGAACCGTGGCAGCGCCCAGAATCCCAGGCCCGGCTCGTCCTCGAAGTGCCCGGGGCGGTTGTAGTGAACTTCTCGGCGCCGGTCATCGAGCTGATCGAAGAGCGTGCGCTTGAGCACTACGCCCCGATCGGCGGCCTTGGCCCCGACCTCCTCGACGACGCCTTCGACGAATCCGAGGCCCTCCGCCGCTTCCGCGAGCCTGCCCGCGCCGCCCTCACCCTCGGCGACGCGATCATGGACCAGAAGGCCATGGCCGGCGCGGGCAACATCTGGAAGCACGAGACACTCTTCCGCCGCGGCCTCAACCCCTGGCTCCGCGTCGGAGACCTGGACGACGACGCGATCCTCGGCATCATCCGGACCGCCCGCGACCTCCTCCGCGCCAGCGTCGGCAAGCCCGTCGACGGCAAGACCATCCCTCGCCCCTCGATGTTCGTCTACATGCGCTCCGGCCAACCTTGCCGGCGATGCTTGACGCGCATCCGAAGCGCGCCCCAGGGCATCGACATTCGCAGCACCGCATGGTGCCCCAAGTGCCAGCCGGTCGTCGATGGCCAGCTCGCTCCGCCGGAAGGCCGCCGCGGGAGGGCCGGCGGGCCTTAGGCAGATGTCGCCGGCTCGTCCGTCGCGGGCTCGGCTTCCGAACCGGCTCGTGCCTCCTGGAACTGGTACGTCGCATGGGTGTCGTAGTCCATGCCGTAGACCCGCTTGAGTGCCGCGATCGCTTCAAGCGCTCGCTTGCTATGGGGGCTGGCGGCCATTTCGCCTTCCTCGCCCGGTACCGGTTCGAAGGAGTGCAGGACAATCTTTTCGAGCAGCTGGCCAAGGCTGACGCCATTGAACTCCGCGAGGCCCTTCAGGACCTTGACCATCCGCTTTTCCATGCGAACGCCCAGTTGCACGCGGTCCACGCTCACCTGTTCCACCGTCTCTGCCATCGCCGTGCCTCCTGTTCTTGTCCCCTGGGATCCTAACTACCACGGGACACAGGTAACAATGTAACGCGCACCCCGCGGTCCCGTCAATGACCGTGGAGCCAGGCGCCCTCGCAGGCGCGAGCGGGTTCCCTGCCCGCCGCGCCATCAGTAGCCCGAGTGCCAGCGAGGGCAGTCCCCCCTGCACGATCCGAACCGGCCAGGCAACCGGGTCGAGGCGACGGGCGCCTAACCCCAGCGGGGCCGGAAGTCCGCCGCGATTCCCAGTTGGCGCTTGGCAATCGTCTCCACCGCGTTCACGTCCGGGCGGCCCGTCAAGCCAACGCCGTCACATTCGTAACAACTCCGCCAGCCCCTCCGCCAGGCGCTCGTAATCCCGCGGTTCGTTGTAGAGCTGCGCGGAGATCCGCAGGAGCCGCTTTGGCGGCGCGGGCCACGCGAAGACCGGCACCTCCACACCGTGCCTCTCCCGGAGTGCCGCCTGGAGTGGGTCGGCGTCGAAGATGAACTCCCGGTCGTCGTCCTTCGCGTCGGGCAGGATCAGCGTCGCGATGCTGCCCACCATCTCCGCCGGGCAGGGCAGCGCCAGTCCCAGCCGGGCCGCCAGCATCTCCCGCGCGGCGAGCGCTAGCCCGCGGTTTCGGGCGCGAAGTTCGTCCCAGCCGCCCGGCAGCAACGTCGCCATGTACTCGACTGCCCTGGCGAAGGAGAGCGCGGGTGTGGGGTCGCCGGTGCCCATCCATGCGAATTCGGCCTGGAACCGCGTGCGGCCCCGCAGCGGCCGGTTCGCGCCGTGGCTGATGACCAGCGGCCGAAGCCCCTCCTGCCGGTCCGGCCGCACGTAGAGGAAGGCGGCGCCCTTTGGCGCGCACACCCACTTGTGCCCGTTGCCGGTGTAGTAGGCCGCGCCCAGGTGCTCCAGGTCCAGCGGCACCATCCCCGGCGCATGGGCTCCATCGACGAGCGAATCCACGCCTCTTGCTGCCAGTTCGCGCACCAGCCGCTCGATCGGGAACACCAGCGCCGTCGGGCTGGTCACGTGGTCGATCAGCGCCAGCCGCGTCCTCGGGGTCACCGCGCCCAGCACGGCCGCGACCACCTCGTCGTCGCCCGCGACCGGGAACGGCACCGCGGCCATCACCACCTTCGACCCGTCCCGCGCGGCCACGTATTCGAGCGCGTTCCTGCAGGCGTTGTAGGCGTGGTCCGTCACCAGCAATTCTTCGCCCGGTTCGAACCGGAGCGACCGCAGGACCGTGTTCACGCCGGTGGTCGCGTTCGCCACGAAAGCGATGTTCGCCGAGTCGGCGCCGACGAACCCCGCCACCACCTCGCGCGCGCCGTCGAGCAGGCCGTCGAGGTCGCGGGAGAGGAACTGCACCGGCTGCCGCTCCATCCGTGCCCGCAGCTCTTCCTGCGCGTCGAGGACCGCTCGCGGGCAGGCCCCGAACGACCCGTGGTTCAGGAAGGTCACGTTGGGGTCCAGGTTCCACAGCTTGCGGAAGTTCACCAGCCGCATCATACAGGCCGGCCCTGGAGTCCCCGGTCGGTCACGCCAGGCGCGGGAGCACCTTTTGCGTGAACAGCACGAACGATTCGTGGCTGAGCGGCGAACACATCAGGTAGTCCAGCGGCAGTTCGTCGCGGAGTTCCTGCAGACGGTCCACAACCATCTCCGGCGTCCCGTGGATGATCACGTCGTTGACGTAGCGGCCAACGGGGTCCTCGGCCGGGTTCAGCCCCTTCGCATAGGACCCGATGGTCCACCGGGCACCCTCTCGCGCGACGTCCTCGGCCTCCCGCGCGGTCTTCGCGACCGCCAGCAGCCGCGCCATCGGGATCGTCCTGCCCTCCATCGAATGGCCCGCGGCCTCCAGCGTCTGCTGGTACAAAGCCCGCTTCTGCGCGATCTCCCCGTGGCTGGCATGCGGGTCCATCAGGATCGTGAACCCGCGCTCCGCCGCCTTCCGGACAGAATCGGGCGACGTCGCCGCGAGCCAGACCGGTGGATGCGGCTGCTGCATCGGCCGCGGCAGCACTTCCACCTCGTCGATGTCCCAGTACTTCCCGTGATGGGTCACTTTCCCCTCGCGCCAGGCCGCGAGGACGATGTCCACGGCCTCCATGTAGCGCTCGGCGCTGTCCTCCACGCGGACTTCGAAGGCGCGAAACTCCACCGGGTCGAACCCGCGCCCGGCGCCCCAGTTCACGCGGCCCCCGGAAAGGATGTCGAGCAAAGCCACGTCCTCGGCCAACCGCAGCGGATGGTAGAACGCGGCCAGTGTCACCGCGGTGCCGATTCGGAGGTTCTTCGTCCGCGCCGCCACGTGGGTCGCCATCATCAGCGGCGAAGGGCACACGCTGTAGGTGTTGAAGTGGTGTTCAGCCAGCCAGACGGCGTCGTAGCCGCCTTCGTCCATGATCGCCATCCGTTCGAATGCGCGCTGATAGACGGTCTCCAGCGGGACCCGCCGCGACCACGAAAAGAACTGCAGAACCCCGAACTTCATGGTCGCGGACGATACGCGGCCGGGCGCATCTCGTGAAGCCGCTGCAGGGCGGAGCAAACGAACCGGGCTCCGGCGAGCCCCGTCGAGTCAGCTACAGGGTTGGAGTTGGTGGAGCTGAAGGGACTTACCTGGCTGCTGCGGCGAACACCTGCCACTCGTCCGGGACTCCCTTGAGCGCGTGCCGCCCGCGGTCTGCGAACACCAGCCCGGATCCCGCGACGAGGTCTTTCACGGTACTGGAGACCAGCGTCTCCCCGGTCCCCGCGATTGCCGACACTCGCGCCGCGATATGCACGCCGATGCCCGCCACATCGTCTCCTCGCGTTTCGATCTCGCCCGTATGCATGCCGACGCGAACCTCCAGGCCGAAGGGTGCGAGAACCTCGTGGAGATGAAGGCCGCAGCGAACTGCGCGGCTCGGACCGTCGAAGGTGGCGAGAATCCCGTCGCCGGTTGACTTCACGAGCCGCCCACCGTGGCTGGTGACCGCGGACTCCGCGGCGCGGTCGTGCTGATCGAGCGTACGCCTCCAGGCAGCGTCACCAACCTTCACAGCCGACTCCGTGGATCTCACGAGGTCGCTGAACAACACCGTCGCGAGCCTGCGATCCGAGCGGGGCGCGTCGCTCTCTTTGAGGCTCTGTTCCGCGATCCAGGCGACAAGCTCATCTACCGGGATTGCTACGTGCTCGGTGCCCGGCAACTCCAGGTACCTTGCTTGAGCGATACTCGCGCCGAGATATCGGCCAGACTCCACAGGAACGCCCAGATCGCCGGTGCGGTGAACGACTAACGTTGGCTGGTGGACGTTTGGAAGGACGCGGCGGACATCGGCCTCGTAAACCGCGGACCAGTGGGCGCGGAAACCGCTCGGCGAGACGGTGCCTCTCACCCCCCGACAGGCCGCTTCGAGGAGTTGGGGGTGTTCAGCGTACGTGGCAGGAGCGAACGGTCGCACCCACTCGCCAATCACGACATCGTCATCAAAGCCGTCCACGAGGCGTTCCGTGTCGCGGACGAACTCAGCCATGCCCCGGGGGTCGCCCGATGGGTGTCCGGGACGCTGCCGTCACGACGCGAATGAACCATAGAAGGCGAGGGAGCGCACACGTTCGGGATAGGTCGCGGCGAACACGGCCGACATCGGTCCCCCCTCGGAGATGCCGATGAGGTGGGCTTGGGTGCTGCTCACCGCGTCGAGAACGGCGCGAATGTCGTCAAGCCGTTCGTCGAAGGTGAACGTTGCATCCCGGTCGGACATGCCGTTCCCACGCTTGTCGAAGGTGATCACGCGCCCGAGTTCCGACAGACGGAGGCACAACTCCTTGAGAAGCGGCACCCGCCAGGACCGCTCAAGATGGGACGCGGCCCCGGGCGCGATGAGGACGTCGTTCGGGCCGTCGCCGAGCGTGAAGTAGGCGATCCGCACATCGCCGCTCCTGGCGTAGTGGACCTGGGGCATCTCGTCCATCACAGCGGGAGTCTACGCGCCCGAGCGACGGATTGACATACGCAGCGGGCTTAGTCTTCGCACGGAGACCTCCACCAGCCAGACGGCGTCGTAGCCGCCTTCGTCCATGATCGCGATCCGTTCGAACGCGCGCTGATAAACGGTCTCCAGCGGGACCCGCCGCGACCACGAAAAGAACTGCAGAACGCCGAACTTCATGGTCGCGGACGATACGCCGTCATCGTGCCGGCGGGAAGCCGCGGCCCCCGGCTGCGCGGCCCGGGGCGTGTCGCAAAAGCCCAAGCGAATGGCACCGGAAAGTTGTCCCACGCCGTGCACGTTAGGTGTATCATCCCGGAACCGATGCCCACCCCACGTGTCCAGAAACGAATCGACGCCCTCTTCGAGGAGATCGACGCCGCCGTCGAAGCGGCCCAATGGGCCCGCGTGCGTGACCTGGCCGAGGGTGTCCTCGACCTCGACCCGGACGACGGTGACGCGGCGGCTTTCCTCTCGGCGGCCCGCAGGCGCCTGGAGCGCGACGGCCGCGGACATGCCCCGGAGGGCGCACCCGCGGCCCCCGGCCACGGCCAGAGCTTCCTCGGCGGCAGGTATGTCGTCCGCAAGGAACTCGGCTGCGTCGGCCGGAAAGCGGTCTACCTGGCCCACGACCGTATCGTCGAACGCGATGTCGCCTTCACCACCCTCGACACGGCCGGACTTGATGCGGCCTCCACCCAGCGTCTCTGGCACGATATCCGCGCCATCGCCCGCCTCGGCGAGCACCCCTTCATCGTCACCACCTACGACGTTGGCGATGACAACGGGACCCCCTATATCGTCGCCCAGTACATGTCCGGCGGCTCCCTGGCTGAACTCATGGCCGAATCCGGCGCGCGTGGCATCGGCGTGCATCGCGGCCTCGAGATCGCGACAGGGCTGGTCGCAGCGCTCGAATTCGCCCACACCAAGGGCGTCACCCACCGCGACATCAAGCCCGGCAACATCTGGTTCACCGCCGAAGGCCGGCCCCATCTCGGTGACTTCGGGTTGACCATCGCCCTCGACCGTGGCCAGGTGGAGGCCCAGCACCTGTCGCCATACTCGCCGCCCGAACAGTTGCGCGGCGAACACCTCGACCCTCGGAGCGATGTCTACTCCATGGGCTGCGTCCTCTTCGAGATGCTCACGGGGCGCCCGCCCTTTTCCTCCGCAGTCGCGGCAGAAAAGGAGTACGCGGGCTGGGGCACGGGCTCCATCCGTCGTCTCAACGGCAACATAAGCCTGCAGGTCGAGTCGCTGGTGCGTTCGCTCATCTCCCCGCGTGCGGAGGAACGGCCCGCCAGCGCCGCTGCCCTGCGCGCCGAACTCGCCCGCGTTTCCGGGACTGGCCCGGCGGCAGAGGCGCCAGTCGCCATCCCCCTGAACGCTGGAGCGCCGATCTTCACCCGCGATGCCAGGCAGATCGGCAAGGTCCGTGAAGTCTCATCGAGCGGGAGCTTCTTCAAGGTGGACGCTCCCCGCAGGCGGGACTTCTGGCTGAGCCGCGACGACGTCGCCACCGCCGAACAAGGGCGCGTCACCCTCGCCTACCGGAGCGACGAACTCGCTGAACGCCAGGTCGAGCAGAACCTGAAGATGGGGGCGGCAGCGAAAGACGGCCCCGCCGCCCGCGGAGGCCAGGCCGGCCCCGATGGCAACGACTCCCTCCGCACCCTCCTCTTCACCGACCTTGAAAGCCACACCGCGATGATGCAGCGCCTCGGTGACGAAAAGGGGCGGACGCTGCTTCGAGACCACGAGCGCATGACCCGCGAAGCCCTCCGCGGACACGGCGGCAGCGAAGTGAAGACCATGGGCGACGGCTTCCTCGCCTCGTTCAATTCAGCCCAGCGGGCCCTCCGCTGCGCCATTTCCCTCCAGACCGCACTGGCCGACTACAGCGCGAAGGGCGACGAAACCCTCACCATCCGCGTCGGCATCAACGCCGGCGAACCGATCGCCGAGGACGAGGACCTCTTCGGCACGGCCGTCATCCTCGCAGCCCGTATCGCCTCGAAGGCTGCGGGAGGCGAGATCTTCGTCGCGAACGTCGTCCGCGAACTCGTCGCCGGCAAGGGCTTCCTCTTCGCCGACCGGGGCGAGTTCCCCCTGCGCGGCTTCGAAGAGCCGATGCGAGTCTACGAACTCAACTGGCGCCTCGACGCCTGACGAAGGCCGGCCTGGCGTGCGCCCCTCTCTCCCTCGCTGACGCACCGGTGACCACCTCAGGCCGGCCGTCCGCCTTCGCCGCGGTTGCGAATGTTGAAGAAGCCCCAGGTGCCGAATGTGACGGCGAGGTACGCGGTGAACACCGCGCCGGCGCCGACCACTTTCGTGTTGCGAAGCGCGTCGAAGTAGGCCTCTTCGCGATAGAAGAGGATGTGGAAGAAGAGGAAGCTGACGCTCACGAACACCGCCAGCCAGACCCACTTGTTCCAGTCCCAGAGCCGCTTCCCGTCCATGAACCGCAGCGGAATCATTGTGCAGAACAGGCCTTCCATGCCCACGATGAAGACCGCGACGGCGATTGACTCAGGCAGCGCCGCCAGGATCCCACTCTGCCCTTCGCTGATCTCCCGCAGGGGGGCCACCAGGAGCCACGCACCCAGGCTGACGGCGAGGAGGGCGAGGGCTGGCCAGATGAGGACTCCCCCTGAGTCTCGCCGCGATACCGTCGCCGGGACCAGGAGCACACTGGATGCGATGAACCCGAAGACAATTCCCGGCTGGAACCCAACCGCCCGGCAGAGCGCCACCGAAACCACCGCGATCACGATCGACGCAGGGTAGAGGCGCACACCCGCGTCCAGGCCAAGCCGCCGCCTCGTGATCCAGGCTTCGCCGCCTTCGTACAGGTAGGTCACGACGCCGCCACCTACAACGAGGCTCGCGAACACCACAACGCTCTTGCTGTTGAAGCCGAATCCGGGTTCGAGGAAACCGTAGATAAGGCCGGTGAGCATGAGGACGCCGATCGGGGCGGCCACCCGGCTCACCCCGGAGCTGCCCCCCGCGGCCCGGCTCCACACCCGCCCGAAGATCGCGACCAGCGCGACGACCGGACTCGCGAAGCGTTCGAAGAAGCCTTCGATGTCGTCCCGGTTCTCCTCGACGGTCTGGTTGAAGAGCCCGGAACTGATGAGCAGGAGGAGGACGACGACCAGAGTCAGCAGGAAGTTCGCACCTGCCGCCTTCGGGCTCCCCGAGATCACGTCTCCGAAGGTCGGAACCGTCCGCAGGATCTTTGGTCGTGCGGCTTCGCTTTGCGGTGGGGGCTCCACCTTGGGTTCCGCCGCGGCTGGCGGTTCGGGAGTGGGGGTGGCGGCTGCTGCCCCCGAGGTCACCGCGCCAGCGACCGCACTGTAGTACGCCGTGCAGGTCACGACCTCGCCACCTGTCAGGAAGCTCAGCTGGAACGAAGCCACGCTCGAAACTGCGACCGTCGCCCGCAGATCGGAGACGCAGATGACCTCGTCGAGGGTCAGCATCAGCTTGCCCGTGCTCGTCGTAAGGCTGTCCGGCGCGACGTACGTGATGATTCTGCCGCTCGCAATTCCCACCGGGCCAGTGGCCTGCCGGGGGCCAGGACCGGAGACGCCGCCCTCGCCGCCGATGGTGAGCGTGAACAGAGAGGGACTCGTCTCAAGCGGGATGCTGTACTCCAGCACGATCTTCGCCGTCGTCACGACCACGGGCGCGGGTTCTGCCGCTGCCGGAGGGGCCGGCGGAGGCGGTGGCGGAGGTGGAGGCTCAGGCGCCGGAGTGGGCGTCGGTGTCGGCGTGCTCGTCGGTGTCGGACTGGGGGTTCGCGTCGGAGTGGGACTTGGCGTTCGCGTTGGCGTCGATGTCGGCGTCGCCGGGGCGGTGGGAGTTGGGGTCGGGTCTTCCGCCTGCATGAACGAGGCCGTCACCACGGCGCCCGACCGTGTGCATCCGTCGTCGACCGTCACGGGCATCTGCAGGCGCAACCAGGCTCCGGCGTCGACAAAGTCAGGCGGCAGTTCGCCGGTCCGAGGGCTCCCGCCCACCGAGTAGGGCATCTCGCTCACGGGCACGCCGCAGTCAGCCGCAAACCCCTGGTTCGTGACCTCTATCCCGGTCAGCTCCACGCGCGGCTCGGTCGCCCTCACCTGGATATCGGAGACGTCGTGGGGTCGGCCGTTGGCGGCGATTTCGGTAGCCCGGTCGACAAGGCGCACCTCGCCGAGGAGCGCGACCACCTCCGCCCGGCCTGCCCCGGACATGCCGGCGTAGACCGCAATCGAGACTGCCACCGCGAGCGAGGCTACCGCAAGCCGCCGAATTCTCACGGCAGCGCCTCGCAGTTGACCCGTGTGCCGCCTTCGTCGAGGGCTTCACACTTGTCGCCCGCGCCGTTGCCACCGTTCAGGTCGTCCGTCCCCGCCCCGCCGTAGAGGGTGTCATTGCTGTTCCCGCCCTCAAGCTCGTCGTCGCCGATACCCCCGAGGATAACGTCGTCGCCCTCGCCGCCCTCGAGTTCGTCGTTCCCGTCGCCACCCACGATGCAGTCGGCGTGGTTGCCGCCGTCGATGTGGTCGTTCCCGCCCATACCGAAGATGAGCGCCTTCCGGCTCGGCGAGTCGGTGATGACGTCGTCTCCGGCGGTGCCCACGATCACCACGTCGAATGTCATCCCGTCACACTCAGCCGGTGTCGGAGGTGCGACGACTTCCACGCCGACGGGGCCCGCCGTTGCTGTCTGTGTCGCCGTCGGGTTCGCGCGGAGGCCCCACGCGGGCGGGATCGCGCCCAGCACCAGCAGTGCCACGCCCATCGCTGCGAAGAGGTGCCGCCTCATGATGGCTGCTCCCCCGGTGGCGCGGTCTTGCCCCTGCGCCGCTTCGCCAGGCCCCGGCCCATGTCGAATGCTTCCCAGGCTACGTACGCCACGATCGCCGTCACGCCGACGATGATCAGCAGCGTGCGGTCCACGCTCGTCGCGAGCAGGTTGAGCGGCCAGGGCACGGTGAACCGCTCTTTGCCCAGCAGCGCCGATTCTTCCACCGGCTGCTGGTCTTCCGTGTTGTTGGCGTCGCCCTGGGTCCAGAACGTCCGCGGCGCGTAGGCCCATTCCGTCCGGATCACCTTGCCATCGCGGTCCTTCAGGATCGACTGGATGTCTGGGTCGGACTTAATCCGCACGACCCGGTGGACGATCGGGTCGCTGAAGCCTTCGCGGCGAAAGACGATGACATCCCCTGCCTCCACGTCGTGTCCATCGACGCGGTGGGCGGCGACAACGTCCCCGCGGTTCAGCTTCGGTGCCATGCTGTCGGATGAGACTTCGTAGAAGCGGTAGCCGAGGAGTTGGAGCCCGCCATAGAGCAACGCCGCTGAGACCAGCAGCACCGCCCCGATGACCAGGGCAACGTCTCCCACCAGGCCAGCACCCCGGCGCCTTGCGGACACGGCTCCGCCGCCCCGAGCAGGGGCGGCGGGCGCGTCCGTAACGCGGGCAGCGGCTTCAGGCATCGCTTCGATGGATGTCACTCAGTTCGTGGTCCCCGTAGGGGGCTGTTTACTGGGCCTGGAAGGTGACCGTCACCACCGCGCCGGTCACGACGCAGTTGTTGCCTACCGTCACCGGGAGCGTGAGCGAGAGGTCGCCCACGTCGGTGTCGGCGGTGGCGCTGTCCGCGAGGAGGGTGTGATCGTTCAGGTTCGTCGTGGCGGAGATCGTGTACTGGGTGCTCGTGATGTTGGCGCCGGACAGGGTGATCCCGGTGCAGGTGCCCGCCGCCGTACCCTGGGTTGTCACTGCCACGCCGGTGGCCGCGATGTTGTAATCGGAGTCGTTCTCGCCGGCCATGACGTCGGCGACCTTGTAAGCGGAGCCGTTCGCCGGGATTATCGTGTCCTGGTTGGTCAGGGCCACGGAGAGGCCGCTGATCGCCTGTACGGCTACGCTGCCGCTGGCAGTCGTGGGGGACGTACTGGTCGGGTTGGCGAGCACTGCACTCGCGAAGATGGCACCGAGGCTGGCGATGCCAACGCCAAGAAGAAGAAGCCGCCGTCGCATGTGGTACCTCCTGCACCGCCCGGTGTCCGGGCAGTGACATGCCAGTGAACGTTAGGGGGTAGCCCCTACGTTCGTCCAGACATAGGAGGGCCTAACAGCGAAGGAATCCCGTATGAAACATGATTTTCGTCAGATGGCTCCGTTGTCCCAGCTTTCCCGGGCCCCCGGACGCGCCGGAGTCAGGCGAGCCCGCGGATCGCATCGTGGATGTCCTCGTCCTCGATGAAGTCCGCTCCCCGGAGTTCCCGAAACACCTGGGCCGCCCGGATCACCTCCGCCTGTGAGGACCCATCTGGGAGCGCCGTCAGCCACGAAAGCAGCTCTATCGTCACCCCGTTCGGGTCCTTGAAGTACACCGACCGTTCGTATCCGCGGTCGATCGGCCCATCGAACTCCACCCCGGCTCCCCGCAGCCGTTCGCACCACGTATCGATCGATCCCGGCTCAACATCCAGCGCCAGGTGGTCCATCCACCCAGAACCGGAACGCGCCGGCGGCAGGTTCGTCTCGATCCCGGGCTTCGGCAGGAAGTAGGCGATGAAGTTGTCTTCGCCCACGTGAAAGAAGAAGTGGTTCTCTTCCGCTACGTCCAGGTTCCCCTGGAGCAACACAATCTCCATCCCCAGCAGGTCGCGATAGAACCGGATGGTCTCTTCGCGGTGGGACCCCGAGAACGCCGGGTGCGAGATCCTCTTCGTCTTCAGCATCGCCGTGACCCTCCCGCGGACCCCTCGGAGCCCTGCCGCGCGAGGGTGACATACGCCCGGTCCGTCGGGCAAGAGTGGCGGCCACTTTCCCGCAGATGATCACGGTCATGGCCCGTTGCACCACCCCGCCTCTTAGATCCTTCGATGAGCACAACCGGCGACTCGCCCATCTATACCGGCCCGCAGGACCTCTACCGCGACCGCTGGAAGTGGGACGCCGTCTACTGGGGCACCCACTGCGTGGACTGCTATCCCGGGAACTGCCCCATGCGCGTCTACGTCCGCAACGGCATGGTCTGGCGCGAAGAGCAATCCGGCACCGTCGGCACCGTCGAAGAGGGCGTGCCCGATTGGAACCCCATGGGCTGCATGCAGGGCGTTTCCTGGAGCCAATCACTCTATGGCCCCGACCGCGTGCTCTACCCGCTGAAACGGGCGGGCGAACGGGGCGAAGGCAAGTGGAACCGGATCACCTGGGACCAGGCCCTTACCGAGATCGCCGACGGCCTGATCGACGCGATCGAAGAGAATGGCCCCCAGTCGATCGTCCACGAAGGCACCCCGGAGGTCGTGACGGCGGTGCCGACCAACCGCTTCATGAACACGATCGGCGGACTCGGCACTGATACGAACGGCTCCATCAACGACTTCTCCATCGGCCTCTACGAGACGTTCGGGAAGTTCAGCCCGGAGTCCTCGGCGGATGACTGGTTCCACAGCGAGATCGTGCTTCTCTGGCACATGAACGCCGTCTACACCCGCATCCCCTTCTATCACTTCGTTGCCGAAGCCCGCTATAACGGCGCCGAAGTGATCAACATCTCGCCCGACATCAACCCCACGCACGTCCATGCCGACCTCCAGATCCCGGTCAAGGGTGCGAGCGACGCCGCCTTCGCGCTCAGCCTGGCGCAGGTCATGTTCGCCGAAGATATCGCCGACTGGCGCTTCCTCAAAGAGCAAACCGACCTCAGCTTCCTTGTGAGGAAGGACACCGGCCGCTACCTCCGCCAGCCCGACATTGAAGGCGACGGGCGAGACGACCAGCTCTACCAGTGGGACGTGCGGACGGGCCTTCGCCGGGCCAACCGCGGCGACATGCGCCTCGCCGGGTTCGACGTCGCCCTCGAAGGCGAGTTCGAAGCCTCCCTCGCCGATGGTTCGAAGGTCGCCATCGAGCCGGTCTACGCGATCCTCCGCCGGAAACTCGACGCCGGCTACACGCCGGAGAAGGCGCAGGCGACCACCGGCGTCCACCCCTCCGTCGTGCGCGACCTCGCCCGGAAGATGACGAGGAAGCGCACGAACATCCTCCTCGGTGCGAACGCCTGCAAGCTCTACCACGGCGATCTCATCGAACGCTCGATGTGCCTGGCGCTGGCGGCGAGCGGCAACTGGGGCAACAAGGGCGCGGGCATCCGGATGTGGTCTGCCGGCCTCCACGATGGCCAGGGTATCGCGCTGGCGAAACCCGGCCCCGGCGCCGCGAACACCGAAATCGTGCTCGCCGCCCGCGACTCCGCCATCGCCATGATTAAGCAGCTGGACCCCACGATGACCACCGAAATGGCGGTCCGGGAAATGGCCCGCGGCCCAAGAGGGTTGTTGCGCTCCGTTGCGGGTGCGAACCGGGGCCCCCGCAAGGTGACCGGCGGGACAGCGCCGCCCGTGTTCGGATGGTACTGGCATGCCGGCTATGACCAGCGCTGGAACGTGAAGGAGTGGGGCGACGAGTCCCTCCCCCGCAGCTTCGATGAGTACTTCAACGAAGCGCTGGCGAAGGGCTGGTGGGAGGGCGCCGACAGGCCGCGACCGGACCAGCCGCCCCGCGTCCTCATCGAATGCGGCGGCAACATGCTGCGGCGGACACGCGGCGGCAAGAACGCGCTCCTTCCGAACCTCTGGCCGAAGCTCAAGCTCATCGTCGAAATCGACTTTCGGATCAACGAAACCGCCCTCTACGCTGACTATTTCCTCCCCGCCGCGCAGCACTACGAGAAGATCGCCTTCGCCCTCCCCGGCGCCCACGTGCTCAACCTCACGTTCTCCGACAAGGCCGCCGAACCGGCCGGCGAGTCGAAGAACGAATGGGACATCTATTCGGCCCTCCTTGCGAAGATGGCTGAACGCGCGGCCACCCGCGGCCTGGCCGAGATCACCGACGAGCGCGGCAACACCCGGCGCTACGACGCGTTGGTGAACGAATACACGATGAACGGCTACTATGCCGACTACGAGCGGCTTGCCGACGAACAGGTCCGCGATTCCGCCCTCGCCGGGACGCTCCCTCCCCGCACCACCCTGCAGACCTTCCGCGAGAAGGGCCACGTGCGCTTCATCGACTGGGGCCTGACGCCGCTGGCGCTCTCGCAGGCGTCACCCCTCAAGGCCAACGAGACCCATGCACCGTTCCGCGACCACGTCGAACGCGGCGTGCCCTTCCCCACCTTCGCCCGCCGTGCCCAGTTCTACATCGACCACGACTGGTTCCTGGAGGCGGGAGAAGAGCTGCCCGTCCACAAGCCGAGTCCCCGCATGGGCGGCGAGTATCCCCTGGGGATGACGGGCGGCCATAGCCGCTGGTCGGTCCATTCGATGAACCACACGAACAAGGTGGTGCTGGGCACTCACCGTGGCGAACCCACCGCCCTCGTGAACATCGCCGACGCCCGCGCGCGCAGCGTCACCGACGGCGACCTCATCCGCGTCTTCAACGACCTCGGTTCGTTCCAGGTCCGCGCCCGCCTCGCTCCTTCTGTCCGCCCCGGGCAGATCGTCTCCTACAACGGCTGGGACGGGTCCCAGTACGCCGGCTGGGGCGGGGCGAACGAGATCGAACCCGGGATGGTGAAGTGGATCGGCCTTGCCGGCGGGTACGGCCACCTCGCCCACCTCTCGATGGACTGGCAACCCGTGCCTACCGACCGTTGGGTCCGCTGCGACTTCGAAAAGGCCTGACCTTTCCCCGTCGTGCACACCCAACGCCCTCGCTCCCCGATGCCGTAGACTCCGCGGTGCGCCCCCTGGCTTCGCAGCCGGGCCTCAAGGAGTGGCCTCGTGTCCTGGCAATCCGACATCGACGAACTTCACCGCCGCGCGGAGATGGCGCGCGAGATGGGCGGCGCTGAATCCGTCGCGTTTCACAAGGGCCGCGGCAAGCTCACCGTCCGCGAGCGGATCGAACTGCTTGCCGATCCCGGGAGCTTCAACGAGGTTGGCGTGCTCGCGGGCCGGCCGGATTGGGACGGGACCCGGCTCGAGAAGCTGACCCCGGCGAATTCCGTCACCGGCGTCCTCAAGATCGACGGCCGCAAAGTCGTCGTGCATGGCGGAGACTTCACCATCCGGGGTGGCTCGGCTGATGGCTCGATCGCCGACAAGAGCGGCTGGGCCATCAAACACGCCTATTCGAACCGCATACCCCTGGTTCGGCTGCTCGACGCCACCGGTGGAAGTGTCCGGAGCTTCGAGGCCATGGGCCGAACCTACCTCCCCGCCAACGACCGCGTGCTTGAGGCCGAGATCCTCCAGATGGTCCCCGTCGTCTCGGCGGTGATGGGTTCGGTCGCGGGCCTTCCCGCGGTCCAGGCAGCGATGTGCCATTTCAACGTCATGGTCAAAGGCACAAGCCAGCTCTTCGTGGCAGGCCCGCCCGTGGTCAAGGCCGGGCTCGGGATCGACATCACGAAGGAGGATCTGGGGAACGAGGACATCCAGGTGCGCCAGTCTGGCGTCGTCGCGAACCTGGCCGAAAACGAAGCCGACGCCATCCTCCAGGTCCGCAGGTTCCTTTCGTATCTGCCCCAGCACGTCGGCCAGATGGCCCCGCGTTCGGAACCTGCGGACTCCCCGGACCGGCGCGAAGAACAGCTCCTTTCCCTTATCCCCCGTGATCGCCGCCGGGTCTTCGACCCCTACCGGCTCTTGCAACTTGTCCTCGACCGCGATTCGTTCTTCGAAGTCCAGCCGCTCTACGGCCGCTCCCGCATCACCGGCCTGGCCCGCGTGAACGGCTACCCCGTTGGGGTGATGATCAACAACTCCCGCCACCTCGGAGGCTCGATGGACAGGGCCGCCGGCGAAAAGACGGCCCGCCTCCTCCAGCTCTGCGACACCTTCCACCTCCCCCTCGTCTACTTCTGCGACGAACCTGGATTCATGGTGGGGCTCGAAGAGGAAAAGAAGGGCATCGTCCGGGCGGGCGCCCGCATCGTCTCCCTCCTCTCGCTCTCCCAGATGCCTTACATGACCTTCATCCTCCGCCAGGTCTACGGGGTCGCCGGCGGACTGCACTACCGCGGCGGGACGGCGATGTACCGGCGCTACGCCTGGCCATCAGGGCACTGGGGTTCGATGCACATCGAAGGCGGCGTCGCAGCCGCCTACCGGCGAGAGATTGAGTCCGCTCCCGACCCGGATGCCCGGCGGGCGGAGATCGAAGCCCGGCTCGATGCCCTCCAATCTCCCTTCCGGACCGCCCACGCTTTCGCCGTCGAAGATATCATCGACCCGCGGGAAACCCGGCCGCTCCTCGTCGACTTCGTCGAAGACGCCCAGGAGATACTCAAGAGCCAGTTGGGCCCAACGAGCAGGATCGCCTACCTCCCGTAGCCGCCCCGGAAGTCAGCGCTTCACACCAGCCGGAAGCGCATCCCGCCGGCCAGGATGGCGCCGTCGTCCCGCAGGAGCCCGCGTTGCGACGCTGTTGCCCGGATGGCCTCCGCGTCCGCTGCGGCGAGGTCCAGCCCGCCCAGTCCTGACGGTCGCCCGTCGGTACAGGGGACGAATCGCAGCACGGCGTTGTCGAGCTTGATGACCGGGTTCCCCGCGCCATCCTGAGTGACTGGCTCCTGGACGATCTCGCTCCATCGCGTTGCCAGCTTCGCCGGCTCCGGGTCCTGCAGTTCCGCCGCCACGATCGCCCGCACCCGGTCCGTGTGTGCCTTCTTCCACCATTCGCCCCGGATGGCGTGCGTCCACAACGGCGGCGATTCGTCCGCGCCCGCGTGCCAGTCGATCTCGAGGAACGAGCCGCCCGTGTCCTGGGGGTGGAGTTGCATCAGGCAAGAAGTCTCGGTGTCCCTTGCCGCGACCACCCGGAGCCCCAGTTCCTTCACGCGCGCCTTCCGCGGGGCATGGTCGTCGCACTGGCAGATCACCATGTAGCCGCCGTCGCCGCCGCGGCGTTCGAGGTATCGCCCCCCGGCCGTGTTCTCGCGTATCGGCGAGCACAGCTCCACGAACTGCGTGCCGACCGGGAGCAGCCGGTTCTGGAGTCCGTATGCGCCCGGCAGGTGTTCATCGATGAAGGCGACCTCCAGCCCGAACACCGCCGAGAGGTCCGCCGCCACGGCCTCCACGTCTTTCACAATCAAGGCAATCTGCCGCAGTCGAAGCCACATGTCTGCCCCCTACCGGCCCTGGAACACTGGTGGACGCTTCTCCACGAACGCCCGGAACGCCGCCCGCGAATCCTCCGAAGCGCCCGTCCGCTGGTGGCGTTCGGTTTCGACGCGGATGTACTCCCGCAGGCTCATGTTCTCCCCTGCAATGAAGTTCTGCTTCATCGCCCGTATCGCCAGCGGTGCTTGGGCCGCGAGCCGCGCCGCGATCACGTCGACCTCCGCCCGGAACACGTCGTCGTCGAACACCTTCGATACCAGCCCGATTCGTTCCGCCTCTTCCGCCCCGAATTTCCCCGGCATCAGGAAGAGCTCACGCGCCCGCGACGCCCCGACGATCCGCGGCAACAACCACGGCCCGGCCATGTCGCCGGAAATCCCCACGCCAAGGAACGCCGAATTGAAGTTCGCGCCCCGGGCCGCATAGCGCAAGTCGCAGGCCGCCGCCCAGCCGAGGCCGGCGCCCGCACAGGCCCCGTTCACCGCCGCCACCGTCACCTGCGGCAACTCGTGGAGCATGGCGGTCAGTTGGAAGTGTTCCTGTGCCAGCGGTTCTTCGGCGGCTCCGGAACTGTAGTGTCCGAGGTCGGCCCCCGGGCAGAATCCCTTTCCGGCGCCGGTCAGGACGACCACCCGCGCCGCCGCGATGGCCGGCAGTTCCGTGAGCACTTCGTAAAGCTCCCGCATCATCTGGTTGGTGATGCCGTTCAGCCGTTCCGGTCGGTTGAGCGTCAGCCGGCCAATCCCGTCCTCGACCGAAAACATCAGAGTCTGGAAATCGTTACGCACGGTCTTCCCCCTCGCCGGCGGGAGTGGGCTGTTCGATGCCGCCAGCCGCCGTCTGGCGCAGGATACCGCGCCCACGGTCAGTCTGATACCGCTCCGGTACCGCCGCGATTCAGACGAACAGGGGAGCCATCCCCCGTTCGCGGACGAGCGCCTCCATCGCCGCATCCGTGGGACGCGGGCCAGGGTTCGACGCGGCTTCGAACACCGCCGGCAGCAGCGACACGTCCCCGACCGTGTTCAGGAACGTCCCCGAACGTCCCAGCACCCAGTTCACCGCCAGCGCGATGTCCCCGGGGCGGTTGAGCGGCTCGTACCACGTCGTGTGCGTCCGCTCCTTCTCGTTCCATGGCCCCAGCGTGATGCCCTTGATCGTCTGCAGCGCCACCTGCCGTTCCCCGCACACCTGCGCAAGCTCTTCGAACGCTGATGCGTAGGCCGGGTTCTCCATCATCGTGTAGTTGTAGGGCAGGAGCACGGAGTCGAATGGGAAGCGTTCGAGGCTGAGCAGGTGCATGGTGGGGACGGTGACCCCGTGCCCCGTTACGCCGATGAAGCGCACCAGCCCTTCTTCGCGTGCCTCGATCGCCGCTTCCAGCGCTCCACCGGGCCCCATCGCCGTCGCCCACTCCCCGGGGTCGACGAGGTTGTGCAGCTGGATGTGGTCCAGGTGGTCCGTCTGCAGCCGTTCGAGGGAGTGGCGAATCTGTGCCCGCGCGGCTTCGTAGGTCCGCTCACCCGTCTTGGTCGCGAGAAAGAAGCGGTCGCGATGTTCCGGCATCCACGTGCCCACGAGTCGTTCCGAGCGGCCATAGCTTGCCGCGGTGTCGATGTGGTTGATGCCATAGCGCAGCAGCAGCTCGAGCGCCACCGCGGCGTCCTCGGGCGTCGACCGGCCGAGGGCGGCGGCGCCGAAGATGACGCGCGTGCTCTCGTGCCCCGTGCGTCCGAACGGTTGGGTAGTGATTGGCATGGCGGTCTTCTCCTCTGCGCGCTGGCGATTGAGGATACGCCGCCGCGGACTCGCCCGAAACTCACAGGCCCCGCGCGGCCCCGGCCTCCGCCCCGTCAGATGACGTCGGAGATCCGCAGGAGGGCCGGGCCGAGAACGAAGAGGAGCATCGCCGGCAGCACCATCGTCACCAGGACGAGCACCATCTTCACCGGAGCCCGCTGTGCCTGGACCTCGGCCTGCTGGCGGCGCTTCAACCGCACCTGGGCAGCCTGTGTCCGCAGCACCTGCCCGATTGGGATGCCGGTCTGTTCAGCCTGGATGAGCGCCTGGACGAACGTCCGAAGCTCCGCGACTTCCGTCCGTTCAATGAGCCGCAGCAGCGCTTCCCGCCGGCTTCGGCCCAGCGTCGTTTCGCGGACCGTCATCCGAAGTTCCAGCCCCAGCGGGCCTGGTGTCTCAGCGCCAACCTCGGCCAGCGCGCCGTCGATGCCCAGACCAGCCTCAACCGTCGTGACGATGAGGTCGATGGCATCTGGGAGCGACCGTAGGATCGCCTGCTTTCGTTCCGTGACGCGGCTGGAGAGCCACAGGACCGGGAGCAGCGCCACGACAACGGCGCCACCCGCGACTGCGACGCTCCCCAGGCCCGCCGGGACGGTCGCCAGCCCGGCGAGCGCCCCAAGGACGGCCGTACCAACGGCCGCCATTTGGACTCCCAGGAATGCGTACAGGCTCAGCGGTTCCCCGGCGACCAACAACTGCTTCTCGATTCTCGCCACGATGGTCGCCGGGAGGATGTTTGAAAGCCATTCCCTGACCCGGGTGGCGACCGGGACCCCCACGCGCTGGGCGAACGGCAGCGCCAGCACGTCTTCCCGGTCCTGGGCGTCGGTCCGGTCGAATCGCCCCAGGCGACTGGCAAGTCCCCGCCGCGGTCCTGGCGTGACCAGCGAATACGCACCCACGAATGCGGCAAGCGCCGCAAACACAGCCGCAAGCACCGACATAGTCACACCTCGATCCTGGTGATTCGGCTCATCACGAAGAAGGCCACGACCTCCATGCCGATGCCGGCGCCGAACATCAACCGTCCGGCGGTCTCTTCCCAGAGCGGCGAAATGAACTGAGGGTCGAACACGAAGAGGAACCCCACGACCCACGCCGGCAGCAGGCCCACCACGATCGCACCGAAGCGCTGTTGGGCGACCAACGCTCGCACGTGGCCGCGCAACGCCTCACGTTCCCGCATGGTCGCCGCTACGCTTTCGAGAATCGCCGCAAGGTCGCCGCCCACCCGGCGGTGGACCTCCAACGCCCGCGCCGCTAACCGCAGGTCGCGGCTCCTCACCCGTTCGACCATTCGTTCCAGGCTCGCCTGGAACGAACCGCCGATGCGTGCCTCATTCAGGATGCGCTCGAACTCCGTGCCAAGCGGCGCCTCCATCTCGCGGGAGACCGTCGCTACCGCTTCCATGATCGAAAAACCGGACTTCAGGGACGTCGACATCACGTCGAGCGCGGTCGGCAACTGCTTTTCGAACAGCGCAAGACGGCGCCGCGCCCGGCCCCGTAGCCACGTCTCCCAGCCCACCACGGAGGCGGCCGCAAATCCGAGGCCTACGACAGGAAGGCCGCTCGCAACCGCAGCCGCTCCCGCAACCGCCACGGCGCTGGCCCCAACCACCAGCAGATATTCGCTCACTTTCATCGGGATTGCCGCGCGCTCCAGCAGCAACGCCCGGCCCACGGCCCAGTGGAACCGCCGCAGCAGGCTGCTCAATGCCGAACCGTTCGCCAGCGCATCGGGGCGCAGCAGTTCGACCCGTGGCGGACGGCCTCCCGGGGCGTCTGGCCGCGGGCGGGTGAACGCCACCGCCCGCTCCAACACTCGCCGTTGGTTCGTCCCGAATTGTCCCGTCAGGGCGCCGACTCCGACGAAGGCGCTGAGCGCAGCCAGGAGAGCCGCCAGCAGCGCAGCGTTCATAGCCGCACCCCGTCCACGAAGATCGCCGCGTCGAAGTCGCAGCCTGCAACCTTCAGTATGTCCGTGAACGTTGGCCGCAATCCCGTCGGCCGGTAGCGCCCGCTGACTCGTCCGTCTGGCGCCGTCTTCTCCACCTGGAACACGAAGATGTCCTGGAGCGTGACGGCCGCCCCCTCCGTCCCGGTCACTTCCGTCACTTTCACCATTCGCCTGACGCCGTCGGAGAAGCGCTGGAACTGGATGATGAGGTGCAACGCCGCGGCTAGCTGTTCGCGGATCGCCGATACCGGGAGCTCGATCCCTCCCATCAGCACCATGTTCTCCACGCGCGAAAGAGCGTCCCGGGGCGAGTTCGCGTGGACCGTGCTGAGCGAACCCTCGTGTCCAGTGTTCATCGCCTGCAGCATCTCGAACGCTTCCGCCCCTCGGACCTCACCGATGATGATCCGGTCCGGGCGCATGCGAAGGGCGTTCCGAAGGAGATCACGCTGGGTGATGGCGTGGTGCCCGGTCATGTCTGGGGGACGCGCTTCCATGGCGATGACGTGCCGCTGTTGCAGGAGCAGCTCCAGCGGGTCCTCGATCGTGATGATCCGTTCAGTCCGTGGGATGTAGGCCGAAAGCGCATTCAGGAACGTCGTCTTGCCGCTCCCAGTGCCGCCCGAAATGAGCGTGTTCAGCTTGTATGTCGTACAGGCGCCGAGGAAATCCGCCATCCGTTGGTCCAGCGTCCCCGCCGCAATCAGGTCTTCCATCTGGTAGCGGTCGCGGCGGAACTTGCGGACGGTGATCGTGGGGCACCTGGGCGTCGCCGGCGGGATCGTGATGTTTACCCGAGACCCATCCTTCAGCCGGGCGTCAACCATCGGCGTTGATTCGTCCACCCGCCTGCCAATCTCCGCCAGGATCCGTTCCCCCACCCGCCGGACGTGCTCATCGTCACGAAAACGCACGTCGCTCAGTTGGATGACCCCGTTCGCTTCGTAGTAGACCGTCTCCGGGCCGTTCACCATCACCTCGGAGATCCCGGGGTCGTCCAGCAGCCCCTGGATGGGGCCGAGCCCCAGCACTTCGTCCGAAACTCGCGAGACAACGCGTTGACGCAGTTCGCCGTAGACCGGGTAGTCGCCGGCAACCACCAGCGAAAGGACCGCCTCTTCCACGAGCTTGCGTGCCTCGCCGCTCTCGACCCCTCGCAACTTCTCGACGTCGAGGCTGTTGATCAGCGACTCGTGGATGGACTCCACCATCGCCGCCAGGTCCGGTCCCTCGCTGGGTTTGAGGACATGCACTGCCGAGTTCGCGAGCGACGTCCCCGCTGGCTTGCGAGGCCCGGTCAGGCCGAACATGGTGCCCCCGTCCGATCGTCCGATGTCAGGCATGGTGGCTACCCCTTCCGTCTCATGCGCGGCCCACGGGTTGGGCCGCGGGCCTCCGGGTCACCCGGAAGAAGTGCCGCCGCTCCTTGAGTGGCGCCTTCCCCGTGATCTTGCAGGCCATGCCGGCGAAGCTCTCTCCGGCACGCGAATGGGGCTTCGTCACCACCACCGGTTTGCCGTATTGCGTTGCCAGGCTCACTTCGGAGTCGTGTGGCAGTTCCCAGAAGATCTCCTTGTGGAGCACGCGCTGGATGTCGGCTGCCCGGATCGAATTCGCCCCGTTCGCGTGGTTCACCGTGATGAACAGCCGCTCAGGCGGGAACGACTCGCTTTCCAGCAGGTCCAACATCAGCGACGTGTCCTTGATGCTGGCCATGTCCACGCTGGTGATCACGAGCACCTGCGTCGCAACTTCGATAGCCGCGCCCACGATGTCGTTGAACACACCCGGCGTATCGAGGATCACATAGTCAAAGAGCCGTGCAGCGAACCGCACCACTTCCTTGATCTCCTCGGCGGTGACGTTGCGCCATTCGTTCGGGTGACGCGGCGCTGGGAGGATGTGCACCCCGGTGTTGTGCTCCACCAGGGCGCTCTTGAACGTCTCCCGGTCCATGGTCGGCAGCGCCGCCGCCACTTCGCTAACCGTGAAGCGCGGCTCCACGTCCATCATGATGGCGACGTCGCCGAAGCGCGTATCGAGGTCGATGATGAGCACAGAGCTCCCCGAATCCCGTGCGATCGCGGCCGCGAGATTCGTGCTGATTGTCGTCTTGCCGATGCCGCCCTTGGCCCCGAACACCGTCAGGATCGTCCCCGCCGAACGCACTGGCGCAGCCTCCGGGCCCCCGGCACTGTCGGCGTTTCGCATGGCCTTTTCGATCGCCGCCAGCAGTTCCCCCGCCTTCAGCGGCTGCGGCAGCAGGTCCCGGATGCCCGTTTGCATAACCTGCCGCACGACCCCGAAGTCGGTCGTGCTCGAATAGGCAATCACCGGGGAGTTCGGGAGGATGCTCCGGATCGACGATACCGTCTGCAACGCCCGGACAATCGGCTCTTCGATCGCCACGAGCACCAGGTTCGGCCGCGTTTCCTCCGCGAGCGATGAAGCTTCGACGCCGTATCCGCAGTCGGCCACCACCGCCAGCCGCGCCGGCAAAAGCATCGCCTGGACCTCCGCGCGGACCGGCGCCCGCTCATCGACGATCATGACCAGTGGGTTCCGTCCCATGTTCTGCCTCCTGTCCTCATTCGGCCCCGCGGGGCCCCCGGCGGCGCTAGCGGGCGTTCTTGATCGCCTCTTGCACGGCCTTCTGGAACTCCGGGTCTGAAAGACTCAGGAACGTGCTGTCGGTAATCTCGGCAACCTCGGTGTCTCCGGGTGCGCGGACCGCCAGGCGAATCGTCCCCTTCACTTCCACCAGCAGGATCTGTTGGGCCTCCAGGGCCGTGATCGCGAGCGTCACCACCGTGGCATCCGGTTGCGGTTCGGCCTGGTCGACGAGCGTGCCGTCATCTGTCGATGATCCAGTTCGCTGTGGGACCGTCTTGTTCTCGATCTTCTGTTCGACGGCCAGCACCTCGACATCCTGCGCGAGGATGAAGGAGCGCGTGTCCCGGAATTCGGTGTTGCCGCTCAACGACTGGTACCGCACTTCCACGGTCCCGAGCACGTCTACCCGGTCGCCCGGCCGCAGCAGTCCACCGGCCCCCACGACCCTGTCCGCCTTCACCGCCATGCCCCGCTTGCCCTTCGGCACCACGTACGGGAGTCCCAGCTGGCCGGTGTCATCCCCCGCCGTCGCGAGCTTCTCTTCGACCAACTGCTCGCCCCTGTAGATCGGGATGCGGGCGACCCGCCCAACGGCCAGGCCGTCCTCGGCGACCGCTCCCGCCAGCAGCGCGTTTGACGGCACTTCTGTCAGTTGGAGCATGTCCGCGGTGATTGCTGTCCGCGCGGGGATGTCTCGCTTCGCCGTCAGCACGAAGGCTGAATTGCCCCCGGTCACCGAGGTGACGCTGCCTCCGTCGCCGGCGCTCTGCACCGCGGCGTAGACAAGCACGCCGGCAACGGCCGCAAGCGCAGCCGCGAGCAGGAGTCCCAGCCTGCTGCTGCCACCGATCGAAAGGGAACTTGCACGATTCATGAGAAGACCTCCGCTCTGGGTTGGACGCTGGCGAATCTGCCTGCCGCCGGGTCATTCGATGAGTTGCACCACCTTCACCACCGCGCCTGGCCCGTAATCCGCGATGGGCACGCCGCCCTCCTGTAACGGCAGGGGCGCAGCCCGGAGGAAACGCCCGGTGATCCCCAGCACTGGCCGGTGCCGTTTCCACCACCACCACCGCCACCGCCGCGACCGCCACCACCGCCGCCGTTGCCGGGCGGCGCACAGGTCGGCCCGCCGCCAATCGGCTCGACGGTGCTGCGGTCAATGAGGAAGTAGGCGAACTGCCGCAAGTCAGCCCCGTCGCCGACGATGTCGAGGTCGCACGCCCCGTTGCAGAAGTTCGTGACCACCGGGACCACCACCACCGCCGTGGGCTGCACGCCGGCCGCGTTTCGCCCGGCAGCGCCCAGTGGGTTGCAGCGGTCGATGAGCAGCCCGGCCGGCGCCACCTGCGCCATGTCCCGGCAGTTGTTCGCCGCTGCCGCGTTCATCCGCGTGATAAGGCAGTTGTGCAAAGACGACACGTTCCCGGGCTTCGCGTCCACGGGGTCTGTGATCGGTTCCAGGCTCCCGCCGATGAGGAAGTTGCAGACGTCGTTCGCGCCATTTCCCCCGGGCAGGTCCAGCAATTGGTAGCTGCTCCTGGGTTCGGAATTGTTCCCGGCGAACTCCTTCAGCGTCACCTGCCCCGTCCTCGGGGTGTCGTCGCTTATCGCAAGCGGGACCACACCGGGCCCGAGAAGCTGGGGCGCGCGCACTTTCGCGGCGGCACGGGCGGTGATTTCCGGCCGGCCGAAGCTGAAGCGTCCGCTGAACATCGTCTCCGCCCGCTTCTTCACTGTGGAACGAATTGCGAGGTCGCCGTCGAAGACCTCCGCCTCGTTCAGCATCAGCCCGGACACGTTCTTCGCTGCCCAGGCCTTCGCATCAGAGACGGCGAGGGCCGGGTCCTCCGGAAGTCGTTGGGCGCCCGCCAGGGCAGCCGCGTCGGCCGCGTTCTGGAGGTCTCGCCGCTGGATGTAGATCAGGCTCGACTCAGCCACGATCGCCAGGATCGCAAGGAGAAAGAACGTCGAAAGGGCGACCATGATGATCGATTGCCCGGATTCCCCCGCGCCGCCGTTCACAGTCTGCCAGGTCCGCCTGAGCGCGTTCATCAGCACACCGCCTTCGTGTACGGCGGGGCCGTTTCCATCCGCATGGTCGCTTCCCGGGCGAAGGTGAAGTTGGACAGCCCCGGGACCAGCGAGATCGGTGTCACCCAGTCGTAGGTGAACTGCGCCTGCACGCTGATGTCGCTCCCAATGGTGCTGCCGCGCGCCAGGCTGCTGACGCCGCTGAAGTTCGCCAGTCCGCCGCTGGCTTGCTGGACTCGGGTGGTTACAGCATTATTCGTGCCGCCCACCGCCCCGCACCTCGCGCCCTCGCGCACCGCATTCGTCACGCTCACGTAGGAGTAGCCCAGCAGCCCCACGTCCACGATGAAGAAGATGAATCCCAGGAGGAACGGGAGGGCGAGGGCGAATTCAATGGCGGCCTGGCCGTGCTCCCGTTTCATTTTGGATCCCTCCGTGGGGTGTTGGTGGTGGGCGAGGTCCCGGTGCTCCGTTCGCACGGGAACCTCGCCCACTCTGGGGTGCTACAGCGCCGCGATGATGGCGGCCTCGATGGCATCCATCACGGTCTGGCCCATGATGGCCAGCGCCGCAGCGACGACAAGGGACACGAGGGCGACGGTGACGCCGTATTCCATGACCGTGACGCCCTCATCACGGCGGCTGAAGCTGTGCAGCCTTGCTGCAGTTCGAAGAATAAAGTCCCGCATCTGAAATGCACCTCTTTCTGTTGTGTAATGCAGGATCTGCCAGGCTGTCCGCACTTCGCCTTGCGGCAGCGCGCGGCGGACGGAACGCGTCTACCGCCTCAGAGAGGGACCAGTGCCGGGGAGAGCCAGGCGCGCCCTACCGCCTTCTGGTCATGCAGGTTTCGCTCCGTGGTCTGCCAGAGCCGGCGCTTCCCCGCCGAATCAAGGGTCCGCGTCCGCCGTGCCATCCCAAGCAGCCGCTGTGCCACCGCCATCAATCCAGCCACCTCTTCGCGTTCAGGCGACTCCCCCGGGAGTTCGTTCTCCCAGTTACTCCCCTTGAGTAGCCGGTCGATGCAGCGGCCGAGCGCCGATGCAGCCGTGTGTTCATGCCGTCGAAGCATTGGGGGCCTCCATCAACCGCCGCAGCCGGTGCAGAGCGCGAAACTGGACGGCGCGCACCGCGTTCGGGTTCATCGCCAGACGCTGGCCCACTTCGTCGTGAGATAGGCCTTCGAAGAACCGGAGGAAGATGACCTGGCGTTGTTCACTGGTGAGCCGGTGGAGGGCCTCCGCCAGCCGGTCGTTATCGGGTTCGCCGTCCGTGAGCCTCGCGGGGTCGTCGGCCGAACTATCGCCGCGCTCAATCACGAACGGAGTGGCCTGCTGGACGTTTGCTCGCGCCCGCAGCCACGAGACCGCAACGTTGTGGGCGATACTCAGCAGCCACGACGTCTCGCTTCCATCCCCCCGGTAGGATTGGCGCATCCGCCAGGCTCGAAGATAGACCTCGGCAGTCACGTCCTCTGCACCCTCGGCCTCCCGAAGCATCATCGCCGCGTAGCGGTACACCGGGCGCACCGTTCGTTCGTACACGGCCGCGAACCACTCCCCATCCCGGACGGGTGGGGCAGCCACTGGCTGTCGCGCCAGGCTCCGCACGACAACAGCTGTGCTCATTTCGTCACCCCGCCTCCGCTTCGCCCACCGCTCGACCGGTGGACATGCGGTTGACAGTAAGTAGACGCCATCGAATGTGACTTTTGTTACGGCATCATCAGGGAAAACCATGATGCATACGGATTTCTTATGCAAGTATTCGAGTCGCGGACCCGCACCGTGAAACCGCGTCAAGCGCGTCCCGCTGGCCCCGGCACCCGGGACCAGGCCCGGGTGAGAGTCCCTGCGGGGCCACTGCTACCGGTTCCCGTCGGCCCGGCCCGCAAGGTAGGCCAGCGCCGCCGCCATCGTCCCCAGCTTCGAATAGTCGCGTTCAGGGACGTCGATCCCCGTCCGCGCGTGGACCGCGATGACGAAGTTCAGGATGTCCATCGAGTCGAGGTCCAGCCAGTCGCGAATGTCGTCCGTGTCGCCGAGGTGTTCGTAGTCGGCCTGCGGGGCGATCTCGCGGAGCGATTCGACAATTGCGGTGCGCAATGCTTCCCGGTTCACAGCTTTTCCGGCTCCTGGAGCAGTCGTTCGATGGCGTTCAGGTAGAGGCCCCCGCGGTGGCCGTCGCTCGCACGATGGTCGGCCGCCAGCGAGGCGCGGATGATGGGCCGCAGGCCGATCAGCTCCCCCACCGCCCACGGTTCGCGCGTGATCTTGCCGAACCCCACGATGGCGACCTGGGGGGAGAAGATCACCGGGAACACGGTCTCGACGCCCTGTTCGCCCAGGTTCGTCACGGTGATCGTTGGGTCAGCCAGCTCCGAGCTCCGAAGCGACCCGGCCCGGGCGCGCGTCACCAGGTCGCGGAGGGCCTCCATCAGTTCGTCCAGGCCCAGCCTGTCTGCGTCGTGGATCGCCGGGGCGACGAGACCGCCTCCGCGGAGAGAGATGGCCATCCCGAGGTGGACCGCCAGCGACGGCTGGAAGGCGTCGTCCGCCCAGTAGCCGTTCATCTCCGGCACATGGTGGACGGCGAGGGCGGCCGCCTTCAGCAGCAGAGCCGCGTAGAGCAGGCGCGACTGTGGGGGCCGGCTCTGGTTGGTGCGATCGAGCCACTCCAGCGCGTTGGTCATGTCAATCCGGGTGCCCAGGTAGTAGTGGGGGATCTCCCGGTTCGAACGCGACATCGCGGCCGCGATGGCGCGGCGGCGGGCGAGGATCCGGGCCGCCCCCGGTGAGGGCACCTCAGCCGGTCGCCGGGACCTCTCCGGCGGGGGCGGGGCAGCGGGAACGACGGGCGAGCGCTCGACGTCCGAAAGCGTCACGGCGCCCCCCGGTCCCGTCCCCCGCAGCGAGGCGATCGCGACCCCCAGTTCCTCCGCTCGCCGCCGGGCGGCCGGTGACGAACGCAGCCGTGCCGGTTCTGCCGTTGCTGGCCTCCGTGGGGTCCTGGCAGCGCGTTCGATGTCCGCCTTCGTGACCGCCCCGTCGACGCCGCTCCCGGCGACCGCGCTGACGTCGACACCAAGCCTCTCGGCCAGCAGCTGTGCAGTCGGAGTGATCCGCCCGCCACGTCGCGGGTGCTCCGCAACTGGCGCTGCCGCGGGCCGGGGCGTGGGGAGCGGTCCCGCTTTCTCAGCGGTACGCGGTGGCATGGCGGCAGGAACGGCGCCAACGGCCCCTGCCGGGCCGAGCGTCGCCAGCGGCGTCCCGACGGGCACCTTCTCGCCCTCGCCCACCAGCAATGCCACCACCGTGCCGGTTTGGAAAATCTCCACCTCCACATCCGCCTTGTCGGTTTCCACCTCGGCCACGATGTCCCCACGCTTCACCATGTCCCCTGGCTTCACCATCCAGCGGATGAGCGTACCCGCCTCCATGTCGGCGCCAAGCGCGGGCATGCGGAATTCAGCCACGGTTCCCCACCAATTCCCGCGCTGCGGCGACGATCGCCGTGACCTGCGGCAGGGCCGCATCTTCGAGGTGCTTGGGGTACGGGATCGGCACCTCCCGAGTGCAGACCCGGGCCACGGGCGCGTCGAGTTCGTAGAAGCACCCTTCGGTTATCCGGGCGCTGATCTCCGCGGAGATGCCGCCGCTCTTCCAGCCCTCATCGACGACGACTGCCCTGCGAGTCTTCGTCACCGAGGCAACAATCGCCGCCGTGTCGAGCGGCCGGAGCACACGCAGGTCCACCACCTCGGCCTCGATGCCGTCCTCCGCCAGTTTCGCCGCCGCCTGGAGGGCCTTGTCGAGCGTGCCCCCATAGGCGAAGACGCTGACATCGCGCCCCTCGCGCCGCACGCGGGCTGTGGAGATGTCCACTGTCTGCCCCTCCACGGGGGAGTCGCCTTCGGTGTTGTACAGCAGCGCGTGTTCGAAGATGAGCACCGGGTTCTGGTCTTCGAGCGCAGGCCGGAGCATGCCCCGCGCGTCTTCGATCGTGGCGGGAGTCAGGATCTTGATCCCCGGGATGTGCGCGTACCAGCCTTCGAGGCTGTGCGAATGCTGCGCCGCCACCTGCCTCCCCGCCCCCGTAGCCATGCGGATGACGAGCGGCACCGGGAACTGGCCGCCCGACATGTGCAGCAGCGTCGCCGCATTGTTCACGATCTGGTCGAGCGCGAGGAGGCTGAAGTTGACGGTCATGATTTCGACAATCGGCCGCATCCCGTTGATAGCGGCGCCAATACCAGCCCCCACGAACGCCGATTCGGAAAGTGGCGTGTCCCGGATGCGCGCCGGCCCGAACTCCTCCAGCAGTCCCTTGCTCACCGCATAGCAGCCGCCGTAGCGGCCCACATCCTCTCCCATCAGGAAGACCCGCTCGTCCGTGAGGAGTGCCTCGCGGAGGGCCTGCCGAACCGCCTCTCGATACGTCATTCGCGCTGGTTCTCCGCTCATGGCGCCACCCCCTCCGCATAGACGAATCTCTCAAGCTCAGCGAGCGGCTCCCAATCGCTGCTTTCCGCGAAGGCCACCGCGTCCTCTATCTCTTTCGCGACCTCCGCTTCCAGCGCCTCGACCGCGACATCCGGCAACACCCCCTGTTCCCGCAGCCGGGCAGCGAGGGCAGGGATCGGGTCACGCAGCTTCCACTCCTCCACTTCCTCCTTTGGGGTTGCCCCGATCTGACGGACACATTTCTTAAGCCGCGGGGGCGGCACT
>CAYTMI010000021.1:0-36219 GCA_964438865.1 uncultured Anaerolineaceae bacterium
AGGTAGCGGCCGACGAGGTCGCTGGCGGTGAGGTCTTCGTGGCAGGCGACGGTGATGAGCGGCATGCGGTGTTCCGCTGCCTTCCCCGTGGCGCTCGAAACACGGGTGACGGGGCTGGCAAGCCTGTAGGCCATGTATTCGACGAAGCGGGTCTTGCCGGCGCCCGTGGGGCCCTTGAGGAGGACCGGGATCCGCTCCTCGTACGCCATTTCGAACAGGGCCACTTCATCGCCGATGGGCAGGTAGTACGGCTCGTCCTGGACGGTGTACTCCTCAACGGCGTGGATGGTGGCGACCGGGTGTGCGGTGTCAGACAAACCAGTTACCTCCCGGCAGCGGCCTTGAGCCGCTGCTGCAATGCTTCCCATGCCCGCTGGATGGCCGCTTCCAGGTCTGCCAGCGTGCTGTTGTTCTCGATGACGATGCCGGCGCGGGCGGTGCGCTCGGCGTTCGAAAGCTGCGATGCGATCCGGGCGCGGGCCGCTGCTTCGTCCATGTTGTTGCGCGCGGCCAGGCGCTGGACCGCGTTGTCCGGTTCGACCACGACCACCCAGACTTCGTCGGCGAGGTCTTCCCAGCCGGCTTCGAAGAGGACGGCCGCTTCGAGGACGGCAAGCTTGTTGCCGCCGACTTCGAGTTCCGAGAGCTGGGCGGTGGCGAGCTTGCGGATGCCCGGCCAGACGATGTCGGTCAGCTTCTTCAGTTCCTCCGGCTTGCCGAAGACTTTCGCGCCGAGGACGCGGCGGTCGATGGTGCCGTCGGGCGCGACGAGGTCATCGCCGAAGGTGGCGACGACGGCGCGGAAGGTGTCCGTGCCCGGTTCGTACGTCCGATGGCCGAGGAGGTCGGCATCGAGGACCGGGATATTCCGGTCACGGAAGAACTTCGTGACCGTGGACTTGCCGCTGGCAATGCCGCCGGTCAGGCCAATGACGTGCAAGGGAGTCTCCGGAGCGCGGGCGCTTTTAGTCGAAAGCTAAGGATACCGCCGGTTGGGAGAGGGCGGCAAACGGCGGGGGGAGGGGCGGGCGCCTGGCACGTCTGGACCGCATCAAGCGAGAGGTGACTCACCACGAGCAGGAGAATCCTGCCGAACGCGGGTCCGGCGTCAAGACGCCGGACCCGCGTTCGTGCTAGCGTCCGCAGCCAGCAGATTGGAGGCGGCGATGAAGCCAAAGGTCCGAAGCTGCCCATTTCTTCGTTTGATCAACTGCGCCCGCCTAGGTCGACGCCTTGCCCTCGTGGTCGTGCTCGTCGTGGTCGGTGCAACCGCTGCTGTGCGTGGGCCGCTGGCCGCGCCTGCCAGAGCCGACTACTACGGCTGCTACATAGGGGGCATCTCCGACCCGACGTGGTCTTGGGTGGGCCAGGTCCAGAATTCGTCGTTCGGCCGGTATACGGGCGGGGCTTATGCTATGCTGAGGCAGGGCTACCATCCCTACCCCCTGTACGGCCACTCGTCTGCATTCGTCCAGATCGCGGACACCTACACCTTACCGGTCGACCTCTACGTGAAGACTGGGATGTGGGGCGCAGGCGGCACTAACCGCGTCTACCGAGAGTGGGTATCTGGGGCCGAACCTTGGTAACATTACGACTTCAAAGGCCCTGTCTCGTCCTCCGAGTATGAGTACTACACGATCCTCTACTATCGCTACTCCGGTTCCCCTCGCGGCCAAACCAAAACCCAATATGCTGGGGTCACGTGGGGCAACACTCTGACACTCTACCCTGGTGTGCCTCGTCTTACTCAGACCCTTGGTGAGACTGCGAACATAACCGACCAGATGCCCGGAGACCGGGTCGTCCCATTCGTGTTCTACGACGTGAATTACTACAACGTACTGGACCTGCAGTCACTTGGCTCTTGGACGCCACTCGGAGGCTACAGTGCTAACAGTAATTCATCACTCTTCGGACTCACCTACTATTATGCTGGCAGATTCGATATTTGGGATCGGCGGTGTCCGCCATGAATAGAACTCGAGCTTTGACTATTCTTGCTTTCAGTGCGGTCGCCGCACTGTTGGTGCTGGGGACGACTGGCGTGCTTTCGCAGCAGCCCAGTCCTCCGCTGTTGCAGACCGTGAATGACCGGATCCTGGCCTCCCATGGCGTGTTCGCGGAACCTGCGGGCGGGCCGGCCGGAAGATCCCCCGACGATGCCACCGTGGCCGCCATTAAGTCCGCCCTGGTTCGTTGGGGCGACCCTCCTGAGCTCGCCGAGACTCCCCGGCTCGTCCAGTTCAAGGAGGCGATTCCAGGGATACCTGAAACCGGCAAGGGGCCACTCTGGGCGGTCGTCCTCTCCGCACAGCCCTCGTTCGGCGGGGGACCGCGAGGGTTCAAGCCACATCCCGATAGCACAGGGACCTACTGGGTGGCGTTCTACAGCGCCGAAGCCGACAGCATCGTATATTCCATCGCCGGCGAGAAAGTTCTGAAGTAGTTTCGTTGACGGGTTTCACCCTGCTCCCGCCGCTCCGCGGTCGGTGGCCCGTGGCGACATTCACCGCAATGTGCGCGGCCTGCGCGCTGTTCGCGTTCTCGGCCTGTGTTCCAGCGAAGGTGTACATCTACAACGAGACGCCACGCGATGTCCTGGTCGCGTCCGCCGAAACACCGTACAAGCGGATAAGCGTCCCGAGCGAAAAGACACGAGCCGTCGAAGTCAACCCGCACGACCGCGACTTCCTGGTGTACCTTGTCAGCTCCCCGGCGGGGGAATTGCTCGGCTGCATCTACCTTGCCCTCTATGACCATTCGCAGAGCGTGACGATCCCTCTGAGCTACATGGAGCCCTGTGGACCGCAGCCACCCCCGGACCGAAGCGAACCCCAATAGCGACGGCGGATCCCCGCATCCCGGCCTTCCCTCCAGCGCGGTTCAGCTCTCGACGAGGCGCACGCGGCTGCGGGGGGAGGAGCGGTTACAGGTCTCGCAGTGGTAGACGAGGCTGACGCCGTGGCCGCAGGCGTTGTCGACGATCGAGAGGTCGTGTTCGCCGTACTTTTCGCCCCAGGAGGAGAGGGCGCCGACGACGACACCGAGGGCGTGGCCCTTCGATGTGAGCACGCAGGCGGCGCGCGGCGGCCGGGCGCAGGAGCTCTGCGCCGTCTACCTTCCGAGCACTACGTCTATTCCTACCATGACAAGTCCAAGACGTGGACGATCGAGTTTGCCCGCACGCTCCCTCAAGAGGCTCCGGTCGAGCGAAACGATCTGCGACACGTTGGCGACGGAATCCCTCGGTAGCCCGGTCGCTGTCGCCGGCAGCATCACGTTTCCCGGTGCCTGGCCCCACTTCAGGTTGCCGGTGAGTGGCACGCATACCACGGTCGCGATGCGGCTCTGATTCAGCGAATCGCCTTGCACGACGAGCACTGGCCGTGCAAACCCCGGCCCCGACCCCGTTGGCTCCCCCAGGTCCGCCCACCAGACCTCGCCCTGTGAGATCACCACTCACTTCGCTCCAGAACCCGGCGGGCTGCAACGCGCATGAAGGGGTCGAACTCTTCTCCGACCTCATCGCACACACGGTTCATCTCCTCGGTCACCTGATCAGGTGCGTGGCGGGCAAGAAATTCGCTGATCGCCCGGCTGTAGAGTCGGCTTCGAGAGGTCTTCAGGCGCCGGGCCAGTTGATCGGCCTGGGTGAAGATGTCATCAGGGATCGAGACGGCAGCTTTCATACCCAGAGTATGACTCTGCCATCGACGGCACGTCAATCTGACTTTGTACCCTCCCCCTCAGCTCTCCACCAGGCGCACTCGGCTGCGGGGGGAGGCGCGGTTGCAGGTCTCGCAGTGGTAGATGAGGCTGACGCCGTGGCCGCAGGCGTTGTCGACGATCGAGAGGTCGTGCTCGCCGTACTTTTCGCCCCAGGACGAGAGCGCGCCGACGACGACACCGAGAGCGTGGCCCTTCGACGTGAGCATGTAGGCGGCGCGCGGCGGCCGGTCGGAGTAGGGACGGCGCGAGACGATGCCCTCGCGCTCGAGCACTTTCAGCCGGTTCGAAAGGATGCTGGAGGGGACCCCTTCGACCGATTCGCGAAGGTCGGAGAAGCGGTGGTGGCCGCGAAGGATGTCGCGGACGATGAGCAGCGACCAGCGGTCACCGACGATGTCGAGGGAGCTGGCGATGGGGCAGCGGACCCGGCGTGACATGGCTTCTTGACCTCCCACAGGCGTTGTGGGTTATGCTACCAGCGCGAAGGGGTAAGTTCGAATTCTGGACTGACTCCGTCATCTTCGCTTGAGGATCTCGCGACGCCCGGCCACCGGAGGCCAGCATGAACGGCAGCACCCGCGACATCCTCGCGGCGGCACTCGAAGGCCGCAGTCCTACCCCCGCCCAGGCGATGGCCCTCGCCGCCGAGACGGACCTTGCGCCACTCCTCGATGCCGCGGCAGCCCTGCGCGACCGCGGGCACGGCAACCTGATCTCCTATTCGCGCAAGGTGTTCATCCCGCTGACGCAGCTCTGCCGCGACGTCTGCCACTACTGCACCTTCGCGCACCCGCCGAAGCCGGGGCAGCGCGCCTACATGACCCCGGACGAGGTGCTGGAAATCGCCCGCGCTGGTGCAGCGGCAGGTTGCCATGAGGCGCTCTTCACGCTGGGCGACAAGCCCGAACTTCGCTACAAGGTGGCGGCCCGCGAACTCGCGGAGATGGGCCACCCGACCACGATTTCGTACCTGGCGGCGATGGCGGAACTGGTGCTGAAGGAGACGGGACTGCTGCCCCACGCGAACCCGGGGGTGATGACGCGCGACGAGATCGCGGCCCTGCGGAAGGTGACCGTCTCGCAGGGGATCATGCTCGAAAGCACGTCCGAGCGGCTCTGCCAGAAGGGGGGCGTCCACTACGGTTCGCCCGACAAGCGGCCGGCGGTGCGGCTGGAGACGATGCGGCAGGCGGGCGAACTGGCGGTGCCGTTCACTTCAGGCATCCTGATCGGCATCGGCGAGACGCGGGAAGAGCGGGTCGAGGCGCTGCTGGCACTGCGCGCACTCCACGAAGAGTTCGGACACATCCAAGAAATCATCGTCCAGAACTTCCGGGCGAAGGACGGGACGAAGATGGCCGGGGCGCCCGAACCCGACCTCGATGACCTGCTCTGGACCATCGCCGTGGCGCGGATCATCTTTGGGGCGGAGATGAACATCCAGGCGCCGCCCAATCTGAGTTATGACGAGTATCCCCGACTGGTCGCGGCCGGGCTGAACGACTGGGGCGGGGTTTCGCCGGTGACGCCGGACCACGTGAACCCGGAGGCGCCGTGGCCCCACCTCGATCACCTTCGCCGGAACACCGCCGCCAGCGGGAAGGAACTGGTCGAGCGGCTGGCGGTCTACCCCGCCTACAACCAGGACCTCGCACGCTGGCAGGACGAGGCGCTGCGGACGCCCGTGTTGCGGGCCATCGACGGCGAGGGGTTCGCGCGGACCGAAGCATGGTCGCCGGGCATCGACACGGACGTGCCGGCTGCGTATGCGGACCTCGTCCATGGCCTGCCGACCACACCCGGAGATACAGCGGTCACGCCGATCATCGAGCGGGCGCTGGCCGGGAAAGACCTGACCGAAGCGGAAATCGAGCGGCTGTTCCGTGCGCGGGGGCCAGAGTTCGACGCCGTCTGCGCCGCGGCCGATTCGGTGCGGCGGAAGGTCAACGGCGATGTGGTCACGTACGTGGTCAACCGCAACATCAACTACACGAACATCTGCTACTTCCGCTGCCAGTTTTGCGCTTTCTCGAAGGGCAAGCTGAGCGAGAACCTGCGCGGCCAGCCGTACGACCTCGGCACGGACGAGATCTCGCGGCGGGCGATCGAGGCCTGGGGCCGCGGCGCAACCGAAGTCTGCATGCAGGGCGGCATCCATCCTGAGTACACGGGCGAGACTTACCTGGCGATCACGCGGGCGGTCCGCGACGCGGTACCGGGCATGCACATCCACGCGTTTTCACCGCTGGAAGTGTGGCAGGGCGCGGCGACGCTGGGCATTTCGCTGGACGAATACCTGGGGCGGCTGAAGGAAGCCGGGCTGGGGACGCTACCCGGCACCGCCGCCGAGATCCTCGACGACGAGGTGCGCGCCATCCTCTGCCCGGACAAGCTGACGACGGCGCAGTGGTTCGAAGTGATGGAGGCCGCGCACCGGGCCGGCTATCGCACCACCGCGACGATCATGTACGGGCACGTCGACGGCCCCCGGAACTGGGCACGTCACCTTTCCCGGCTCCGCGATCTGCAGAAGAGGACGGGCGGGTTCACGGAGTTCGTGCCGTTGCCGTTCGTGCACATGGAAGCGCCGATCTACCTGAAGGGGCGGGCGCGGAAGGGCCCCACTTTCCGTGAGGCGGTGCTGATGCACGCGGTCGCGCGGTTGGCGCTCCACCCGCACATCACGAACATCCAGGTCTCGTGGGTAAAGATGGGGCCCGAGGGCGTAAAGGCATGTCTGAACGCCGGCTGCAACGATACCGGCGGGACGCTGATGAACGAGAGCATCACGCGGGCGGCCGGCACGGAGCACGGCCAGGAGCTGCCCCCGGCGGAGATGGATGCACTCATCCGGTCGGTCGGGCGGATACCGAAGCAGCGGAGCACGCCCTACGGCACGCCGCCCGCGGAGCAGGTGCAACGTTCGTACGAGGCGCCTGAACTGACGCCGGTGGTCCTCACACCCGCTCGGAAGTGGCAGCGCGAGGGGGAACTGGAACTGGTGCGAAACTAAGGCCGCGGATTAGTTGCCAGCTTCCGGGAAGGTGACGCAGGTGGTGGTGCTTTCGATGCCTTCGACGGCCCGGATGTGGCGGCTGATGACCGCGGGCACGTCGGTCAGGGTGGGGACATCGACCACGGCGACGATGTCGTAAGGACCCATGACCTGGTAGACCTCGCTGATGCCCTCGACGGCGCTTAGCTTGTTGAAGACATCAATGGTCTTCGCTGGGTCGACGACGATGAGCACGAACGCCTTGATGGAAGCCATAGATATTCACTCCTGAGCGAGGTTCGAATCGTGATGGGCCCGGGTTGATTATCTGCCTGCAGGGAAAACCGGGGCAATGGCGGAAACAGAGACGTAACAGTCGCAGGCGTCAGTCGCGGCCGGCAGAGCGCCAGGTGCGGGAGCCGGGGACGAAGGCGAAGCGGTCGCCCAGCTTTGGAGCGATGGTCGTGACCTTTCGCGCCCGGAGTCTCTCGCCGAGCATCGCCGTCGCCTCGGGCTCGCCATGGGCGAGGAAGACCGTGTGCGGCGGACGCGGCGCGGTGCGTACCCAGTCGAGGAGGCCGTCGCGGTCGGCGTGGGCGGAGAGCCCTTCGATGGACACCCAGTGGCAGCGCACGGGGATGTTCTCGCCGTGCATCCGGAGGGTGGGGGCGCCTTCCATGAGGGCACGGCCGCGGGTACCCGCCGCCTGGTAGCCGACAAGGACGATGAGACTGTCGGGGTTGGTGAGGTGCCGGCGAAGGTGGTGGAGGACGCGCCCGCCGGTGAGCATCCCGCTGGACGAAATGATGATCCGCGGGCCGGGAAGGTCGTTGAGCCGCTGGGATTCTTCGACCGTCCGGTGGAAGCAGATGGTCTGCGGGAAGAGCGGGCCGCCGGGCCGTGACGCGGCGTCGCCATCGAGTTCGTGACGGCCCATGTGGCGGCTGTAGATGCGGGTGACGTCCACGGCCATGGGGCTATCGATGTGGATGGGGATCTCGGGGAGCTTGTGTTCGTCCATCAACTTGCGGAGCAAGAGCGTGACGACCTGGGCGCGGGCAACAGCGAAGGCAGGGATGAGGATGGTCGCGCGGCGGCGGATGGCGGCGAGCAAGGGGCCGCGAAGCTGCTCTTCGAGCGTGGCCGGGTCGTGGAGGCGGTCGCCGTAGGTGGATTCGAGCACGAGGGTGTCGCATTCTGGCAGCGGCTCGGGATCGAGGTGGAGGGGAGCGTCATAGCGGCCGAGGTCGCCGCTGAAGACGATGGTCGTGTCGCCATCGTCCGCGGGCGCGACGGCTTCGACACTGGCGGCCCCGAGGATGTGTCCGGCCTGGCGGAAGCGCACGCGGAACCCCGCTGAATCGAACCACTGGTGGTAGGACACCGGCCGCAGCTGGCGAAGCGCGTTCTCAGCGTCGCGTGCGGTGAAGAGCGGGAGGGCAGGGTGATGCTTGCTGAAGCCCTTGCGGTTCGCGTAGTTGGCGTCTTCTTCCTGGAGACGGGCGGCGTCGAGGAGGAGGACCTCGGCGAGTTCGGCGGTAGCGGGGGTGCAATAGACAGGTCCCCGGTAGCCGCCACGCACGAGCCTCGGGAGGTACCCGGAGTGGTCGATGTGGGCGTGGGTGAGGACGACAGCGTCAAGCTGGCGGACGTCGAAGGAGGGTGGCGCCCAGTTCCGCAGACGGAGTTCCTTGAGGCCCTGGAACAGGCCGCAATCGACGAGGACCTCACCGCCATGGTGGCTGAGGAGGAACCGGGAGCCGGTGACGGTGCCGGCAGCGCCGTGAAAGGCCAGCTGGAGAACCATGGCCCGAGCTTACCTTCGAGGGCGCTTAGGACAGAGGGCAGCAGGGCGTCGTCGCTGCAGGGAGATTCGCCGACTGAATGATTGACGCCCGGCGCGTCTATCCAACGCATATACTGTCGCTATACTGTGCGCTCACAGGGAAGGGGGCCACGGGGATGAAAGTGCTTGTCGCGATTGACGGTGGGGAGACGAGCGGGAAAGTCTTGGCGGCAATCGGCGGGTGGGCGGCTTCGGCGGCCGCCGATGTCCATGTCCTTTCGGTGATTCACCCGAAGGACGTGCATGCGACGCTCGCATCGAGGGGCTTCAGCCATTCGCTCACCCCGCAGGGTACCCCGGCGGGTTCCATCCTTCGCGCTGAGGAACCGCCCAGCGTGGCCGCCGAAGACCGGACACAAGCCCTCGAGCGGGCTGGGCAGGAGATGCTCGCGCGTCTGCGCGAGCTGGCCGCCCGGCACATGCCGGGGCTTCAGACGAAGCTCCATGTCGAGTGGTCTGACAAGACGGCGGACGAGATTGTCAACCAGGCGTCACGGTTGGGCGCGGGGCTCATCGCGATGGGGAGCCACGGCCGTAGCGGAGTGGCGCGGGCCATCCTCGGGAGCGTGGCGGAGCAGGTGGTGCGGAGCTCCCCGGTGCCCGTGCTCATTGTCGGGCCGGCGATGCAGTGACACCCTGAGGGTCAGTCCTCGCGGAGCCTGAGGACGGCCATGAAGGCTTCCTGCGGGATCTCCACGTTGCCGACGCGCTTCATCCGTTTCTTGCCTTCGGCTTGCTTTTCGAGCAGCTTGCGTTTGCGGCTTATGTCGCCGCCATAGCACTTGGCGAGGACGTTCTTGCGCATGGCGCGGATGGTTTCGCGTGCGACAATCCGCCCGCCAACGGCCGCCTGGATGGGGACGTCGAACATCTGGCGGGGGATGAGTTCGCGGAGCTTCGAAACCAGCACCCGGCCTTCGCGGGCAGCGTTCGACGTGTGGCTGATCAGCGAAAGGGCGTCGACCAGCACGCCATTGACGAGGACGTCGACCTTCACCAGGCTGGCCGGGCGATACCCGGACAGGTGGTAGTCGAGGCTGGCGTAGCCGCTGGTCGAGCCCTTCAGGTTGTCGTAGAAGTCGACCAGGATCTCGGCCATGGGGATGTCGTATTCGAGCATGACGCGGGCTTCGCCGGGGGCGAGTTCGCTTTCCGGTTCGAGGAACTCCATGCGAAGGAACTGGCCTCTGCGGGTCGTCACGAGTTCCATGACCTGGCCGATGTAGCGGCTGGGCGTGATCACGTCGATCTTGGCCCAGGGTTCCTGGACCTCGGCGATCTTCGAAGGGTCCGGGAGGTCGGCCGGGTTGTCGATGAGCACGGTCTCGCCGTTCGTGAGCTGGACCTGGTACTCGACGCTCGGCGCCGTCGTCAGGAGGCTGAGGTCGTATTCGCGCTCGAGACGCTCGCCGACGATTTCGAGGTGGAGCAGCCCGAGGAAGCCGCAGCGGAACCCGAACCCCAGGGCAACGGACGATTCGGGCTCGTAGACAAGCGAAGCGTCGTTCAGGCTGAGCTTGGAGAGGGCCTCGCGGAGTTCCTGGTACTGGTCGGAATCGGTGGGGTAGATGCCGGCGAAGACCATGGGCTTGGCCTGGCGGTACCCCGGCAGCGGCTCTGCGGCGGGGTCGGCCTGGAGGGTGATGGTGTCGCCCACGCGGCAGTCGGCGACGTCCTTGAGGCCGGTGGCGACATAGCCAACCTCCCCGCAGGCGAGGACAGCGAGCGGGCGCATCTGTGGCTGGAAGGTGCCGTATTCGAGCGGTTCGAAGTCGATGCCGGTCTGCATCAGGTGGAGTGTCTGGCGGCCCTCCAGCGTCCCGGAGAACACGCGGACATGGGCGACCACGCCCTTGTATGCGTCGTACTTCGAATCGAAGATGAGCGCCCGGAGCGGCTGGCGAGCGCTTCCCGAGGGTGGGGGAATCCGCTTCGCAATGGCTTCGAGGATCTCCGGGATGCCCGTGCCTTCCTTGGCGCTGGCAAAGATGACCTCCGACTGGTCGAAGCCGATAACGCGTTCGAGTTCGGCAGCGACGCGTTCGGGCTCGGCGTGGGGAAGGTCGATCTTGTTGATGACCGGGATGAGCTTGAGGTCCTGGTTCATTGCCAGGTAGACGTTCGCGAGGGTCTGAGCCTCGATCCCCTGGGAGGCGTCGACCACCAGCACCGCGCCCTCGCAGGCGGCGAGGCTGCGGCTCACTTCGTAGGTGAAGTCGACGTGGCCGGGGGTATCGATGAGGTTGTATTCGTACTCCTGGCCGTCGGCGGCGCGGTAGGTCATGCGGGCGGCGGCGGCCTTGATGGTGATGCCCTTTTCGCGCTCAAGGTCCATCGAGTCGAGGAGCTGTTCCGACATCTCGCGCTTCGAGACCGTGCCCGTGGTTTCGAGGAGGCGGTCGGCAAGCGTCGACTTCCCGTGGTCGATGTGGGCGATGATGCAGAAGTTGCGGATGCGCGACTGGTCCACGCTTTGAGGGTATAGGGGTGATGGGTTAGGGGTTAGGAGGTCCGGCCGTTCCGGGGGCTGGGTCTTCAGCGGCGCGGGGGGCCCGTCGCGTCCTGTGTCGCGCCCGCGCCGGGTCAATCCCTGCATCGAAGCTCTCTATCCGGGGATTCTTATCCCGGCCGGGTGGTATCCTTCGTCCAACAAACTCGCCTCCAGGAGTCGCTTCATGCCTCGGAAGAAGGTCACCATCATCGGCGCCGGGATGACCGGCGGGGCCATGGCCCAGCGCCTTATCGAAAAGAACATCTGCGACGTCGTCCTCCAGGATGACCCCCAGTACGCCGGCACGATGCACTTCGGGAAGGCGATGGACGAGGGCCAGGCGGCCGCATGGGCAGGCTTCAGCACCCGCATCAGCGCGACCGACGGCTGGGAAGAGACGGCGAATTCGGACGTCATCATCTGCACCGCGGGCGCACCTCGGAAGCCCGGCATGAGCCGCGAGGAACTCCTGAACGGCAACGCCGCCATCGTCCGGGCGAAGGTGAGCGAAGCGGCGAAGCACTCCCCGAAGGCCGTCCTCATCATCTTCGCGAACCCGATGGACGCGATGTGCCATGTCGCGATGAAGGCGAGCGGCTTCCCGCGGGAGCGCGTCCTCGGCCAGGGCGGGATGCTCGACAGCGCCCGCTACCGCTACTTCGTGGCAGACGCGCTCGGCGTGTCGCCAGCAGACGTCCACGGCTACGTTATCGGCGGGCACACGGACACGACGATGGTGCCCGTGGTTTCGCAGACGCGCATCGGCGGCGTGCCGCTGACAGACCTCCTGCCGGCCGACAAGATCCAGGCGCTGGTGGCGCGGGCGATGCGCGGCGGGGCCGAGATCGGCGAACTCTACAAGACCGGCAGCGCCTACTACGCGCCCTCGACGGCGACGGTTGCGATGGCTGAGGCCGTGTTGCTGGACCACCGGCGGCTGATGCCGTGCTCGGTCTATCACCAGGGCGAATACGGCATCCGCGACGTGTTCAGCGGGACGGTTTGCCAGCTTGGCGAAGGCGGTATCCAGCGGACGTTCGAACTGCCGCTGACGGCCGAAGAGAAGGAAAAGGTCGTCGCCGCCGCGAACGCGACGAAGGAGCTGGTGAAGCTGATCACCGACTGAGGGGGCGCTCCCCCCAGCCACCGGGTACGTTCCCGGAAGCGGTATACTCGGTGCATGAGTTCCACCCCCGTCCTCTCGTCCTACCTCGATGCCGCGATGCGGCGGGCACATTACGAGTTCATAGACGGCGGGGCAACGGTCTACGCGGAGATCCCGGGCCTCGACGGCGTGTACGCCACGAGCCCCACGGTCGAAGCGTGCCGGGAGGAACTGCGGGGAGTGCTCGAAGAGTGGGTCCTGCTGGGGCTCACCACGCGTCACCCGCTACCTCCCGTCGACGGGATCGAACTCCGCGTGCCCGAAGCCATCTGAAGTGGCATCGCTAACCGCCGAGTGAGCGCGCCCCATGCACTACGGCCAGGATAGTCACCTCCTCTTCGCCAACGAGGTAGATGATCCGGTAGGCGCCCTCGATCAGCTCGCGAACGTCGGGAGCGCCATGCTCGGGGACGCTTCGCCCCGAGTTGGGGAACGCCTCCAGCTGGTCGGCACGCCTGAAGATGTGTTCGACTACGCGCCCGGCGAACACAGGCGAGTCGCGGGCGATGTATTCGCGAATGCCTCTGAGGTCGGTCCGGGCAGCGTCGGTCCAGACGACCCTCACCGCTTCAGTCCGAATTCCTCCCGCACGGTCGCGTGATCCACCACGCGGCCCGCCGTCACGTCCCGGAGTCCGCGCTCGACCGCTTCGCGGACATAGATTGCGTACATCAGATCCTCCCAGCTAGCGTCGTCTCCGAGCTGGTCAACAATGCGGTGCGCTTCGCTCTTGATGGAGGCCGGGGAAAGTGCCACCTGCGAGTCCCTCCTTCGCCGTCAGGTTGAATGGTACCGCAACCAGCGGCGCTGCGGCGGCCCTACAGCGCAGCCCGTAACGCAGCCGCGGCTTCGCGCACGCGGCGCGGGGCGGTGCCGCCGGGAAGGTCGCGGGCCGCGAGGGCGGAGTCGACGTCGAGCGAGAGGATGTCGGCTTCGAACAGCGAGCTGGCCTGGCGGTAGACGTCGAGTGGGAGTTGGTGGAGTTCGCAGCGCCGTGATTCGCATTCGCGCACGAGTGACCCGACGATCCCGTGCGCCTCGCGGAACGCCATGCCCTTCTTGACCAGGTAGTCGGCGACATCCGTGGCGAGGGAGAAGCCAGCGCTTGCGGCCGCGCGCATCACCGGGAGATTGAATTCGAGCGCGGGCATCATCGCGGCGAAGATTTCGAGGGTGGGGAGGAGGGCAGAGGCGGCATTGAGGACGGCCGTCTTGTCTTCCTGAAGGTCGCGGTTGTAGGCCAAGGGCAGACCCTTCTGCATCACGAGGGCGTTCACGAGTTCGCCGATGGCCCGGCCGGTGCGCCCGCGGGCGAGTTCGGCGACGTCGGCGTTCTTCTTCTGGGGCATCATGCTGGAGCCGGTGGCGAAGCCGTCAGGGAGGCGAACGAAGCCGAACTCCGCGCTCGCCCAGAGGACGACTTCTTCGGCCAGGCGCGAGATGTGGACCTGGGTGATCGCGCTGGCGGCGGTGAACTCGGCCACAAAGTCGCGGTCGGCGGTCGCGTCCATGCTGTTGCGAGTGACACCGTCGAACGCGAGTTCGCGGGCGACCATCTCCCGGTCCAGCGGGTAGGGCGAACCGGAGAGCGCGCCGGAGCCGAGCGGCATCACGTTGACGCGCTTGCGGCAGTCCCGGAAGCGGTCGCGATCGCGGAGGAGCATCTCTCCGTAGGCGAGGAGGTGGTGCCCGAGGGTCACGGGCTGGGCGCGCTGGACGTGCGTGTATCCCGGCATGGGGTCGGCAGCGTGGGTCTCGGCCATGCCGCAGAGGACGGTCACCAGCCGCGCGCAGCCTTCGGCGGCGTCATCGCAGAGGCGGCGGACGAGCATACGGTTGAGCAGCGCGACCTGGTCGTTCCGCGAGCGGGCGGTGTGGAGGCGGCCGGCTGCCTCGCCAACTTTCTCCCGGAGCAGGACTTCCACATGGGTGTGGATGTCCTCGAGTTCGGGGCGCCATTCGACACGGCCTTCGCGGAAGTCGGCGAGGACGTCGGCGAGGCCGGCGACGATCCTGACGGCGTCTTCCGTGGGGATGATGCCGGTGGCGCCGAGCATCCTGGCGTGGGCGACGGACCCGGCGATGTCGTCCTCGTAGAGGGTACGGTCGTCCCCGGCGGTGTAGTCGCGGGTCAGGTCCGACATGCTGCCGGTGAACCGCCCCCCCCACTGGCGCCGCTCGTTCGCGCTCATCCGGCTGCCGCCAGGAGGGGGATATCGAGAAGTTCGTGGAGTTCGTCGAAGACGAAGTCCGGGGTCACTGCTTCGGCGTCGGGGGCCGAACGGCGCCAGGCGGCGAGCATGCCGACCTGTTGGGCGCCAGCCACATCCTCGGCGAGGGAGTTCCCGACCATCAGCGCCTCCTCGGCCCGTACACAGAGCCCTTCAAGGGCATGGCGGAAGATCACCGGGTGGGGCTTCAGGTAGCCCACTTCCACGGAGACGGCTTCGACGTCCCAGCCGATGTCGAGCCCGGCTTCCCGGAGGTCGGAGCGGAAGCGTTCGCCGCCAAAAGCGCGGTTGGTGATGACGGCGAGCCGGAAACCCCGGCAACGGAGCTCCTGAAGTGTCTCCGAAGCGTCGGGAAAGGGCGCCTTGCCGCCTTCGATGCCGGAGATGTAGGTCGCTTCGAGGAGCCGGCCGGCGCGTTCGCGCGTGAGGTCGAGGCCCAGCTCGGCCAACGCGAGCATGGCGACGGCCCCGTAGTCGGGCTCGATGAGGTCCGTGGCGCGGGCGAGCTTCATCGCCGCTTCCATTGCGTCCCAGGCCCGGCGGGCGACGTTGTCGGGGTCCGCGTGGTGCACCCCGTATTCGCGGAGGACCTGGGCGGCGCGCTCGGCGGCGAGGCGGCGAAATTCGGCACCCGGGGGAGCGTTGCGGCTATCCCAGAGTGTGTCGCCGATATCGAAAAGGATCGCGCGCAGGGCCATCTCGTCTCAGGCGGGGGTGAATAGCCCGGGACGAGTGTGCCGGGGCCCCGATGGGACTCATGGTGGCACGGGGGCATTGTCGGAACAACAAGGCGGGTTCGGGATGGTGCGGTCGGCGCTGTGGGCTAACCCTGCGGGAGGCTAGCGGAGAGCCGCGCTACCATGACAGGCATGGCATTGCGCGCGACCCGGACCGTCACCATCGAGCCTCACCTGCCCGGCCCGCTGGAACCGCTGCGGACGATCGCGCACAACCTCTGGTGGACCTGGAATGGCGACGCTACGGCGCTCTTCGAACGGATGTCCCCGGCCCGATGGGAAGGGTGCGGCCACAATCCCGTGCGGCTCCTCCAGCTCATGCCCCCCGCGGAACTCGACGAGCTGGCGGCCAACCCGGGCTTTCTCGCTCATTTGAAGCACGTGCAGGAGACGTTCGCGGCGTACATGGCGCGGCCCAGGCGCGACCCATTCGGGGAAGATGGCGGGGCGAACGTCATCGCCTATTTCTCGCTCGAATTTGCGCTGACGGAGAGTCTGCCGATGTACTCCGGCGGCCTCGGAGTGCTCGCGGGCGACCACCTGAAATCGGCGAGCGACCTCTGCTTGCCGCTGGTAGGAGTTGGGTTGCTTTACAACGAAGGCTATTTCCAGCAAGTGCTGGGCCCCGACGGCTGGCAACGCGAGGAGTACCACCCGGTGGACCTGGCGATGCAGCCCATGGACCTCGTCCTCACGGAAGGCGGGGGGCCACTGGCGGTGCGAGTACCTCTCGAAGGACGGCATGTGACGGTCCACGCCTGGCGCCTGCAGGTGGGCCAGGTGCCGCTGTACCTGCTTGATACGAATACGCCCGAGAACTCCGATGCCGACCGGGCGATCACGTCGCGGCTGTACGGCGGCGACCTCGAGATGCGGCTCCAGCAGGAGATGGTGCTCGGCGTCGGCGGCGTCCGCGTGCTCCGGGCACTGGGGCTGCGGCCGGCCGCCTGCCACATGAACGAGGGCCACTCGGCCCTGCTGGGGCTCGAACGTATCCGCGTCCTGATGGAAGAGGCGGGGGCGACATTCGACGAAGCGGCCCTACCTGTTACGGCCGCGACGGTCTTCACGACGCACACACCCGTCGCGGCGGGCATCGACCTGTTCCCGTCGGACCTGGTGCACCGGCAGGCCAGCCACTTCCACGAAAGCCTGGGTATGGACGCCGAACAGTTCCTGGCGCTGGGGCGTTCGAACCGGGGGGATGGCCACGAGCCGTTCTCGATGGCGTTGCTCGGCTTGCGGCTGAGCGGGTTCCGGAACGGTGTTTCCCAAATGAACGGCCGGGTGGCACGGGATCTGTGGGCCTCCGCCTGGCCAGAGCTGCCGCCGGAAGAAGTGCCGATCGCGGCGGTGACCAACGGCGTGCACCTCCCCACCTGGGTGGCGCCCGAGATTGCAGACCTTTTCGACCGGTTCGTCGGGCCCGGCTGGCGAGAAGACCCGGTCGGGGCAGCCTGGGAACGGATGTCCGAGCTGCCGGCAAGTGAACTGTGGGACACGCACGAACGCCAGCGGGAGCGGCTGGTTTCGATGGCGCGGGCCGCAAGCCGGGAGGCTGCCGCGGCACGCGGGGTGCTCGCGACTGACACGGCCCTGGGACAGGCGCTCGACCCCCACGTCCTGACGATCGGGTTCGCGCGGCGATTCGCCGGCTACAAGCGCGCAAGCCTGATCATGCGCGACCCGGGGCGGCTGGCCCGGATCCTGAACCACCCTGACCGGCCGATCCAGCTGGTCTTCGCGGGGAAGGCCCACCCTCGCGACGAACCGGGGAAGCGGCTGATCCGTGAGGTGATGGAGTTCAGCAGGAGGCCGGAATTCCGCGACCGCATCGTCGTCCTCGAAGGCTATGACCTGGCGATGGCACGGTCGTTGGTCCAGGGCTGCGACGTCTGGCTGAACACTCCCCTTCGGCCGCTTGAGGCGAGCGGGACGAGCGGGATGAAGGCGACCGCGAACGGCGCGCTCCACCTGAGCGTGATGGACGGCTGGTGGTGGGAGGCGTACCGGCCCGGCCTCGGCTGGGCGATCGGTGCGAACCGCCCCGGCGACGACCCGGATGTGCAGGACGCCTTCGACGCGGATTCGCTCTACGACCTCCTGGAGAACGAAGTCGGCCCCCTGTTCTACCAGCGGGATGCCGACGGGTTGCCGCAGGGTTGGGTGGCCCGGATGAAGGCGTCGGTGGCGGCGTTCGCCCCGCAATTCAATACGAACCGGATGGTGGGCGACTACAACCGGGTGGCCTATGGACCTGCAGCGGAGAGCTGGCGAAGGCTGACCGCCGATGGGCTCGCCCCCGCGCGCGCACTCTCGGCCTGGATTGGCCGGGTAAGGCAAGCGTGGCCGCGGGTGCAGGTGGTCGGGGCCGAGGGAGACGACGGCCGGAAGTTGGAACTCGGCGCCGGCGTTGAAGTGACCGCCCACGTGGACCTCGATGGGCTTGAACCTGGCGATCTGCATGTCGACGTGGTCTATGGAGAAGCCGGGGTCGACGGGACGCTGCACCCCACGGGGGAACGCCGGCTGGACTTCCTGAGTCGCGAAGGGGGGACCGTGTGCACGTACGCGGGGAGCTTCGAGCCGGGGATGGCCGGACGGGTTGGCTGGGCGATCCGCGTGATGCCGGGCCACCCGGACCTGCACAACCCGTTCGCCACGGGCCTTGTACGCTGGTCGTAGAGGAAACGCGCATGACGGCTGGCAGCATGACTTTCGTCCTTCACACCCACTTGCCCTACTGCCGGGAGTCGGGACGGTGGCCGCACGGCGAAGAGTGGTTCCACGAAGCGATGCTCGAATGCTACCTGCCGCTGCTGCGCGCCTTCCGGCGGCTAGCGGGGGAGATCCACGGCTCGCTGGGGGTGACCATCAACATCACCCCGATCCTCGCCGAACAGATGGCCGACCCACTCATGGGCGAACACTTCCGGCGGTACCTCGACGACCGCATCGAACGCGCCCGCCAGGATGTAGCCCGGATGGCCGCGAGCAGCCCGCTACTCCGGCAGACGGCCGCCTTCCATCTTGCCCGGTACGAGGCGGTCCGCGACTTCTACACGAACGAGATCAAGGCGGACCCCCTGAAGGCGCTCCGCATCCTGGAAACGAGCGGCCACATCGAAGTCGCGACCTCGGCCGCAACGCACGGCTACCTGCCGCTGCTCGAAAACGAGAATGCGGTCCGGTTCCAGGTGCATTCGGGGGTCCGGTCGCACGTGGCGAACTTCGGTCGGCGGCCGCGGTCATTCTGGCTGCCGGAGTGCGCCTACCGGCCGGGCCTGGAGCAGGTGCTGGCCGCGGAGGGCCTCCGCGTGTTCTTCGTCGAAACCCACCTGGTGACAGGCGGCCGCGCGCGTGGCAAGGCGCTGGGAGGGATGCTTGGGCCGTATCCGGAGGCGAGCCGACCGGTGGCGGCGCCCGTCCGGATCGAATCGACTCACGGCACATCGTTCCGGGCCTACACGGTGGGGCGCTCGCCGGTTGAGGTGATCGCCAGGAACGAGCGCACGGGGAAGCAGGTGTGGTCGGCCTCCCACGGTTACCCGGGTGACCCGGCCTACCGCGAGTTTCACAAGAAGGACGGCGAGAGCGGCCTCCACTACTGGCGGGTGACGGGCTCGGAAGTCGACCTCGGCGACAAACTGGAGTACGACCACACCGCCGCGGCCGAAGTCGCCCGCGGGCACGCGCGGCACTTCCACGACGTGGTACGCAGCGAACTCGACAGCTACCTGGCCGGCGCAGGAGAGCCCGGGGTGGTCGTCTCGGCCTACGACACGGAGCTGTTCGGGCACTGGTGGTTGGAAGGTGTCGAGTGGCTGGAGGAGACGATCCGGCGGCTGGCAGCGGACCCGGACGTGCTGCTGACCACGGCCGGGGACTACGTTTCCGCGGTGCCGCCGAAGGAAACCATCGACCTCCCCGAAGGATCGTGGGGCAACGGGGGCGACCACCGGACCTGGCTCAACCCCGACACCGCCTGGACCTGGCCGGAAGTGCGGACCCGCCAAACCCGGGCGGAAAGGCTGCTGCGCGAAGACACGCCGGCCACCCGGCAACTCGCCCGGGAACTCCTCCTGCTCCAGGCTTCGGACTGGCAGTTTCTGATGACGACCGGGCAGGCGCACGATTACGCGGTCGAGCGGTTCCGTTCGCACTGCGACCGCTTCGACGCAATCGCTGACGCGATGGAGAGCCGCGACCCCGGCCTGGACGGACTGGTGGCCGGACTGGAGGCACTGGACAACCCCTTCCCGGGGATCGACCCCACCGCCTATCTTGCGAGAACTGGCAGCGCCTCGCGATGACCGCGTGGGCCCAACTCCTCCATTTCTACCAGCCGCCAACGCAGACGCACGAGATTCTGCGCAAGGCGACGGAGGAGTCGTACCGGCCCGTCATCGCCGTGCTCAGGGAGCACCCTGAGGCGAGAGCCGCCGTGAACATGAACGCGGTGCTGACCGAGCTGCTCGCCGACCACGGGCTCGGCGATGTCGTGACCGGGCTGCGGGAGTTGGCCGAGCGCGGGCAGATCGAGTTCGTGGGGAGCGGGCGTTACCACCCCATCCTCCCGCTCATCCCGGAGCAGGAGCGGCGCCGGGCGATAGCCGAGAACGCACAGGTGAACTCGCGGCTGTTCGGGCCTGCCTACCGGCCGCTGGGGTTCTTCCCGCCGGAGATGTGTTACAGCCCCGAGATCCTGCCTTCGATCGCCGGCTTTGGGCACGAGTGGCTCATGATCAGCGGAGTGGCGTGCACCGCGGAATGGCCGACGAACGTGGTTCACCGCGTGCCACTCGACGGACAGACGATGCCGGTGCTCTTCCGCGACGACTCACGAAGCAACCGGATCTCATTCCGGGAAACGAACCCGCAGGCGTTCATCGAAGACCTCGCACGCGTGGGGGCAGGGGAAGAGGCCTACGTCGTCACGGCCATGGACGCGGAGACCTACGGGCACCATGTGAGAGGCTGGGAACGCGAATTCCTGGCGGCGACCTACGAAGGTCTGAAGCCCCAGCGGGGGCGCCACGAACGGCACACGACGCGCGTCCACATGGTCCAGCCGAGCGAGCTGGTCACGCTGTTCCCGGCCGGGGAAGTCATCGAACCCTACCCTTCGTCCTGGAGCACCACCCGCGACGACGTGGCGGCGCACAACCCGTACCCACTCTGGCGGGCTCCTGGGAACCGGCTCCACGACTTGCAGTGGGAGTACATCAGCCACTGCGAAGAACTGCTGGCCGTGGCCGGGCGCTACGCGGACTCCGATGAAGCGAAGAAGTTCGCGAGCATGGCCGGAGACCGGTTCCAGCCCGCGCTCCACAGCTGCCAGTTCTGGTGGGCGAGCGGGCGGCCGATGTGGGACGTGACGATGGTGCACCGCGGGTTGCTGCTCCTGACGGAGGTGGCGCTCTACGCGAGCCGGGCTATCCGGCAAGGGTCCGCTTCCGGACGGGTGAAAAAGGAAGCGCTCTGGCGGCTGACCGCGGCGAACGAAGCACGGCGGGAGCTGGAGGCGCTGCTCTTCCTGGACGGCACCCCGTGAAGATCCTCTACACGGCCGCGGAAGTAGACCCCCTGGCCAAGGTCGGTGGCCTGGCCGACGTCGCTTCAGCCCTGCCCGCCAGGCTCTACGAAATGGGACACGATGTCCACGTGGTCATGCCCTGCCATGAATCTGCCGATGCCGCATTCGAGGCCGCGACGCTGAGGAGCCGGCTGAGAGTGCAGTTCCTGGGGCAGGACCACGTGGTGGACGTTGCGACGGTACGGGGCGAAGGCGGAGTGCCGGTCGACCTTGTCCGCGGCGGGCATTACTTCGGGCGGGGCGACGTGTATGGCGAGGCCGACGACCTGCTGCGCTACCAGTTCTTCTGCAGGGCGGTGCTGCAGATGCTGGCTGAGGGCCCGTGGACGCCAGACATCCTGCACCTGAACGACTGGCACACGGCGCCGCTGGCCTTCGCGCTGCGAGGACTTTCCTGGGGCCATCCCCTCCTCCGCGGTATCGCTTCGGTGTTCACCATCCACAACCTGCGCTACCGCGGCCCCGACGACTTCAACGACTACCTCTGCCAGGCGATCTACTACTCGGACCGGATCACGACGGTCAGCCCGACCTACGCGCGGGAGGTGCTGACGCGCGACTTCGGCGAGGGCCTCGACAGGCTGCTCGGGCTGCGCGCCGACGCCCTCCATGGGATCATCAACGGGCTGAACTTCGACGTGTACAACCCGCGGACGGACCCGAACCTCGCCACGCCGTTCGACCTCTCTTCGCTGGAGGACCGGCCGGCCAACACCGCGGCCCTGCGAAAGGAACTGGGGCTGGACGCGGTGAGCCGACCACTGGCGGCCATGGTCACACGGCTGACCGAACAGAAGGGCGTCGATCTCGTCATCCAGGCGGCGCCGGCCATGCTGGCCGCGGGTGCACAGCTCGTGGTCCTCGGGCAGGGGGACGAAGCGCTGGAAGCTGAACTGAACGCGCTTTCGGCGGCGCACCCGGGCACGATCTCCGCCGTCCAGCGATTCGACGAAGGGCTGGCCCGGAGGATCTACGCCGGCGCCGACATGTTCCTGATGCCCTCGCGGTACGAGCCCTGCGGCCTGGGGCAGCTGATTGCGATGCGCTACGGATGCATCCCGGTCGGGCGGAAGACCGGCGGCCTGGCGGACACGATCCTTGACCCCGACGAACACGGCGACCACGCGACCGGGTTCCTCTTCGACGAATTCAGCAGCTTCGCGTTTGCGGGGGCGTTCGAACGTGCGGTGCGGGCGTTCCGCAACCGCGCGGCGTGGACGCACCTGCAGGAAGAGGCGATGAGCCGCGACCACTCGTGGCGCGCTTCGGCGACGCGGTATGTCGAGGTGTACAGGGCTGCCCTCCATTCGCGCGGCATCATCCCGCTGGAATAGCCCTTCCCTTTCCGTCCGCGCGTCCCTACTGTGGGGGCATGGTCCACATCACCCGCGTCTACACACGCACCGGCGACGACGGCACGACCGCGCTGGGCGGCGGCCAGCGGGTGCCGAAGGACAGCCTCCGGATCGAGGCGTACGGGACTGTGGACGAGTTGAACAGCGTCATCGGAGTGGCCGTCGCGCTCGGGCTTCACGAGTCGATGCGGCCAGCGTTCTTCGTCATCCAGCAGGTGCTCTTCAACCTCGGCTCGGACCTTTGCATCTTGGAGGACGACAAGAAGAAGTGGGCGGTGCCGGGGATCGAGCCGCGCCACGTCACCCAGTTGGAGGAGTGGATCGACGGCTGGAACGGAGACCTCGAGCCCCTCAAGAGTTTCATCCTCCCGGGGGGCGACCCGGCCGCGGCGCAGCTTCACGTCGGGCGGACGGTCTGCCGGCGGGCGGAGCGCATCACCCTGGCCCTCTCGCGGGAAGAGCCGGTGAGCGCACAGGTCATCCCTTATCTCAACCGGCTGAGCGACCTGCTGTTCGTGGCCGCGCGCTACCAGGCGAAGCTGAGCGGCGCGGGGGACATCCTCTGGGATAGCCGGGGGTACTGAGCCCGTGGGAATGACCCGCGACCGCTCCGCATCGCCCTGGTTCGTTGCGGGAATGGCACTAGCGTCCGCGCTGATCGCCGCGGGATGGCTAACGGCGTTTACGTCGATGGGCGCAGTTCTTCTCCTCTTCGGACTTGGCACCGGGATCATCGTGGCTGTGTCGACCCGCAACCTCCAGTTGACGGCGTTCACCGTAGCCGGGTTGTTGGCGTTCGTCATCGCTTTCCCCCTCCTTGTCAACGTCGCGGTCTGGATCGCCGGAGGCTTCTCCGGGCCTGACGGCGGCCGTGAGATGCTCCCAAAGTAGACGAACGGATGGGGGGCTACTTCAGCTGTCGCGTGGTTGACCCGCTGTTCAGAAATGCGGTCTCCGATGGAGGATGCGAAACAGGGTTTGACAGCCACACCTCTCCGGGTGCATGATTTGCCCGATTTGGGAGATTTGCACGATGTCATCTGAACCACCGCAGAAGGAAACGTGGCTCACCCTTGGCGCCGCGGCGCAGTTGCTGGGAGTCAGCGAATCGACGGTCCGGCGCTGGGCCGACGCGGGCGAGGTGCGGTCGTACAAGACGCCGGGGGGCCATCGGCGGGTTTCGGAAGATGACCTGCGGCACATCGCCTCGGGCGCCCCGGCGGCAGCCTCACGGGACACGGACCACATCAGCGACATCGCCCTCGCCCGGGTGAAACGGCGCATGAGCCGCGGCCGGCAGGGCAACCCCATGGCCGCGTTCGAAAGCTTCGACGCCGACACCCGGGATCGCATGCGCCTGATGGGCCGGCAACTGGTGGACCTCTTCGCTCGCTTCATCGCCTCGGACTCGCGCAAGGAACGCTTCGCCGAAGATGCGCGCACCATCGGGCGTGAGTACGGGCGCACGCTCGTGGGCGCCAACGTGCGGCTCACGGTAGCGGTAGCCACCTTCAACAACTTCCGCCGGCCCCTGGAGGAGACAGCCTCCCAGATCGCCGCGGAAGCCGGGCTCCCAACTGAGGACGCGATCGAGGCAATCGAGAGCATCCTCGCCCTCGCCGACGTGGTACTGGAAGGCATGGCCGAGGTCTACGAGGGCAGCCTTCCCCGGGGCTCTTAGCGCGCCGGGTCCATGAGGCCCTCGAAGCCGTAGCGCTTGTGCGGTCCTATCAGGATGACCTCGTAAATGCCGATGCCTTCGCGGTTGCCAGCCTTCACGAGCGAGACAGTCTGCACGTGGAGGTTCTCCATCGGCTTCTCCTTCGCGAGATCGTACTGGATGCCATCGACTTCGTTCGGACCCACCCACATGCCGTGGCCCCACTTCGGGTCGCCATAGCCGAGGCCCTTCATCAGGAAGTGGTACAGCGGCTGGACCGTAATCTCCATCGGTTCGCCGGCAGCGGGGGCAAGGGTGATCTTGCCGCCCTTCAGCCAGCGCGTCCCGGGCTCGAAGACGAGGTTGTGGTCGACCGCTGCCTGGGTTTCTGAAGCATCCGGGTAGAGCGAGAGGATGGACCCGGCCTGGTGCCAGCGGGAGCCGTCCGGGAGTTCGGAGACGGTGAAGAGGGTGCAGCGGTCTTCGAAGTTGAGCGGCGCCCAGTTCCAGAAGAACTGCGGCGCTTCGGAAGGCGGGCGGCCGGCGTTGGGTTCGCCGACGCGGCGGACGCCCCACGAATGGTCGCGGCTTCCCCACCAGGTGCCGGTGGAGATGTCGAACTCCCGGCCATCGACGCTGAGCTTGCCCGTCCACGAGCCGTGCTGGGTCATCCGCGTGTAGTCCATGACCGTGACGTTTTCGCTGCGGCGAAGGAAGTGGGGTTCTTCCGAGGGGACCGACCGGGCCTCGAAAACGAGGTCAGCGGTGATCCCGTAGGCGTTCGGTTCGACGACGATGCGGACGCGCCGGAGGGGGATCTGGACCTCCACGCGGATCGGGCCCACGCGCGTGTCCATACGGTCGGGGCCGAGCGCGCGCGATCCCCGGACAACGTACTGGCGGCCGTCGAGGACGACGTCGAAGGCCGCATCCATCACGCCACGGTTGGGGTACAAGCCCATGGCAAGGGCAAAGTAGACGCCGCCGTCGCGCCGGTATCCGTTGTAGAAATAGCGGTCGTAGAAGTTGCGGTCGCTGGTGAAGACGGTGTCGAACGTGTGAGGGGTCTGGTGGATGAGGTATTCGTCGGCAGGTGTCAGCATGGGGCGAAGCTTACCCCTGTCCGGTCAAGGTTTCACCCGCTAACCGTTCTTCAGGAGGTCGAGGATCACCGCGTAGGCAAGGTCGCCGATGAGGTCGAGTTCGGCCGCGGACACATCGGCTGAGACATCGCGCGGGGAGTGGATGGTCCCGAAGTCGCCGGAGGAGAAGTAGACCACCGGGACCCCGGCGCTGGTGAAGCTCTGGTGGTCGCTGCCGCTGTTCGCGGGCAGGCTGGAAGCCCGCGCGCGGATGCCGGCCTTCTCCGCGATCAGGAGCGCGCGCGTCTTCATTTCGTTCGTCCCAATGACCTCGACTTCCGTGCCGATCCCGGTCACGTCGAGGTTGACCATGTATGCAGGAAGGGCTTTCTCTGCGGTCAGACGGTCGACGAATGCCTTGCTGCCGAAGAGACCTGACTCCTCCGCCCCAAAGGTGACGAAGCAGAGGCCGGCGTCGAGGCCGTCGGCAGCGAAGGCACGGGCGAGTTCGATCACGTTCGCGGAACCGCTGGCGTTGTCGTTCGCTCCGGGGGCATCGGGGACGGTGTCGTGGTGGCCGCCGACGACGACCTCACAGATCTTCGTCCCCGGAGCACGGGCGATGACGTTGACGGACTCGCTCCGGACCTTCGGCTTTGCCTCGAGGGAGATGGCCTTGCCGGAGCTTGCGGCGTCCTTCAGGGCGGCGCCCGCTTCCTGGGGCACGGCAGCCACGATCTCGGAGACATCCTTGCCAAGATTGCCGCTGAAGGACCCGGCCTGGTTGTTGACGATGATGAGGCCGACCGCCCCCGCAGCCTTGACGTTGTCGTACTTCTCGCTGAAGCGCAACACACCACGGTCGGCGATGGCGACCTTCCCGGCGAGCGAGCGTCCGGCGATGCCGGCGGCGTCGGCGAGGCCAACGTAGACGGCGGAGGCGGAGGTTTTCCCCGAACCGCTCCCTGCCATGGTCATGGCCTCGATAGGCGTCCCTCCGGCCGCCTGCACGGTTGCGGGGGTGAACCGATCGCCTTCGAACGTAAACTCCATGACCTCGACGTCGTAGCCGCTCGAACGGAACTGGCCGGCGATATAGGTAACGGTCGCGTCCTCATCGGATGTGCCGGAGACGCGGGAACCGATAGTGCTGGAGAGTTCGAGGACGTGGGCAAAGGCACGCTGGCCGTCATGCTCAGCCGGGCCGGTGGCCGCCTGGCGAGCGGCTGCGTCCGGCGTCGCTGGATGCGCGGCGGCGCTCGGCACGGGGGTCACTTCACCCGCGGGCGACGACGCTGTGGTCGAGCCGCCGGCTTCCCCACCGCAGGACGCGACGAGGAGGGAGAGGGAGAGAAACCCTGCGGCCGCGAACTTCATGGGGACGACGGTAGGCCCAAGGCCGTAAAACGCGCGAAAACGGGTCAGCGCCGGAATCGCTTTCTCAGGCGCGCAAACGTACTTTCGTTGGCCGGCGCATATTCGATGTAGCGGTCGCGCCAGAAGACGCCCTTCGCCTGCGGTTTCGCCGCTGGCGTTCGGAAGAACGAAGAAACGAAGGCCCCGAGGAAGACGATGACCCCGGCGAAGGAGAGCCAGATGGCCGGCGACCAGAAGCTGGCGGCCACGAGCCCGAAGAGCATGATCCCGGCGCCAACAAAGAGGAGGCCAGCCGGCGAGACCCGGGGCCGTGGCAGCTTGAACGGAACCCGTGGGTTGCGTTTGCGGCGTGAGGCGATCGAAACGGGGGCGCGACCGGGCTGCTTCGCGGGCGGCTGATCACCGTCGAGCTTGGCGAGGATCTCCTCGATCTCACGTTCCACGCGGTCGGCCATGGTTCCACGTTAGACGATACGGATGGGATCGTCGATGGGCGTTCGTTACGGTGCGTTTCCGCGAGGGCCGTGGAGTCTGCCGGGGGCTTACCGTAGGATGCAGGAACCGCCAGCGAAGGATTGCGACGATGGACCAGGAAAGGCTCTTTGACCTCACCGGGAAGGTGGCATTGGTGACCGGGGGAAGCCGTGGGCTGGGCCGGGAGATGGTGCTGGCCTTCGCCCGCGCCGGGGCCGATGTCGTCATCGCCAGCCGCAAGCTCGATTCGTGCGAAGAACTGGCTGACGAGGTGCGCCGGGAGACGGGCCGCCGGGCGCTGGCCGTGTCCTGTCATGTGGGCGATTGGGGACAGGTGGAGCGCCTCGCCGAGACCGCCTACGGGCACTTCGGCCATGTCGACGTGCTCGTGAACAACGCGGGCATGTCGCCCATCTACGATCGCGTCGGCGACGTCACGGAAGCCCTCTACGACAAGGTACTCGACGTGAACCTGAAGGGTCCGTTCCGGCTGACCGCGATCGTAGGCACCCGCATGGCCGAAGGCGACGGCGGGTCGATCATCATGGTTTCGAGCACCGGCTCGCTGCACCCGAAGGCGAACATCATCACCTACGCCGCCGCGAAGGCAGGCCTGAACGCGATGACCATCGGTTTTGCCGATGCGTTCGCGCCAAAAGTGCGAGTGAACTGCATCCTCCCGGGCCCCTTCCTGACGGACATCTCGAAGGCATGGGACATGGAGGCGTTCAACGAGCGCGCACGGACCACCATCCCGCTCCGCCGCGGCGGGCGGCCCGACGAGATCGTCGGTGCGGCGCTTTACTTCGCCTCCGAGGCATCGAGCTACACCACCGGCGCGCTCCTGACCGTGGCCGGCGGGAGCGGAATCTAAACCATCGCCCGCCCGCGCCGCGGGGCGTGGCGCCATTCGCACCAGAAAGGACGGACAACCATGGCAGTCGACTTTGAGGTCCCCGCAGAGGCGAAGGAAGTGCGTGAGCGCGTCCGGAAGTTCGTCCAGGAACACTGCGTACCGGCGGAGGAAGAACTCCAGCATCGGCCCTACAAGGACGTGCTGGCCGACCTCCGCGTGAAGGCCCGCGCGCAGGGGCTCTGGTGCCCGTTCATCCCGAAGGAGTACGGCGGGATGGGCCTGGGGCCGCTCGCGAACGCGCTCGTGCAGATGGAGCTTGGCGAAAGCTACCTCGGCGCCCTCGCCCTCAACACCCAGGGGCCGGACGACGCGACCATGCTCACGCTCCTGATCCACGGCACCCCCTTTCAGAAAGAGAAATACCTCAAGCCTCTGCTCAACGGGGACAAGCGAATCTGCTATTCGATGACCGAAAAGGCGGCCGGCGCTGACGCGACCGGCATGCAGACCCGCGCCGTCCGCGATGGCGACAACTGGGTGATCAACGGCGAGAAGTGGTTCAGCAGCGCCGCGAGCGTCGCCGACATCGCCGTGGTAATGGCGAAAACCGACCCTGACGCGCCACGCCACAAGCAGTTCAGCACGTTCATCGTTGAGCTCCCGAACCCGGGCTATCAGATCCAGCGCGACATCAAGACGATGGCGGTGGAGAGCCCGCTCAGTCACATCCTCGGGGGCGGGCATTCGGAAGTGCTCATCCAGGACCTGGTGGTTCCCCACGAAAACCTGCTGGGCGGGCAGGGCGAGGGCTTCAACATGGGCCAGCATCGGCTCGCCTATGGGCGCCTGCGACACGGCATGCACAACGTGGCGATGGCACAGCGAGCCCTGGACATGGCCGCGAAGCACGTCCTTGGAAGGTCGACATTCGGGCAGCCGCTCGCCAACCGCCAGGGCGTCCAGTGGATGCTGGCGGACTGCGCGAGCGAACTCTACATGGCCCGGCTGATGCTCCTCCACATCGCTTACAAGGCAGAGAAAGGGCTGGACCTCCGGCAGGAGAACTCGATCGCGAAGGTGTTCCTGGCGCACATGGTCCACAAGGTAGTGGACACCTCGCTCCAGTTGCACGGCGCCCTCGGGTACAGCCAGGACACGCCGCTGGCGCGCTGGTACACCCAGATCCGCTCCCAGCGGCTGGTCGACGGCCCCGACGAGGTGCACCGCTGGACGGTGGGCCGCAACGTCATCAAGGCCTACCAGCAGTTCGGGACCACCGCTTCTGCCTGCGGCGGCGACCTGGTCTAGCGCGAGTGGGCGGCGTTTGTGCCGCGTCCCTGCCCGGCGTAGCCTTGCCCCATCTTTGCAGGTGAGGGCTGAACATGTTCAAGGGCGTGGACCATGTGGTGATCGCGGTGAAGGACCTCGACGCCGCCGTGGGGCGGTATGAGGCGATCTACGGGACGCCGGCAAGCGAACGGAACGAAGTCCCCGCGGCGGGGATGAAGATGGCGTTCTTCCGCTTCGGCGATTCGTACATCGAACTCGTTTCGAACCTCGGCGACCAGGGGCCGATCGCCAAGCGGCTGGCCGAACTGGGCGAAGGTGTGCACCTGGTCGCGATGAAGGTGGACGACCTCGACAAGACGCTGGCCGACCTCCGGGAGAAGGGCATCCGGCTGGTGGGCGACCCGGGGCCTGGGAACCCCGTGAAGGGCCAAGTCTTCATCCACCCGTCGGTCACCGGCGGGGTGCTCACCCAACTCGTCCAGAAGTAGGCCGGCCGCGCTCCGGTAGCAGGCTCTCCCCCGGAGCGAGTATGTTGGGCTGACGATGTACCGGGCAGCAGCCGGGTTGTTGGCTTTCGCCGCCGTCCTCTTCGCGTCCACGGGATGTTCAGGCGACGCGCCGGACGGGGCCGTCCATGTCGTGACGGCGGACGGCGCAATCGACCCGGTGATGGAGCGATTCCTCGACCGCGCGATCCGCCGGGCCGAGGACAACGGGGCGCTGCTGGTTGTCATCGAACTCGACACCCCCGGCGGTCTGAGTTCGTCGATGCGCGAAATCGTGCAGCGCATGGAACGGAGCGACGTGGCGATCGCGGTGTTCGTGTACCCGCCGGGCGGGCGGGCGGCGAGCGCGGGCACGTTCATTACCATGGCGGGCAACATCGCCGCGATGGCCCCGAACACTTCGATAGGCGCAGCCTCGGCGATCAACAGTGACGGCAGCGACATCGGCGGGACGCTGGGGAGGAAGGTCGAGAACGACGCCGTCGCCTTCATTCGGGGGATCGCTGAACTTCGAGGACGGAACGCCGACTGGGCCGAACAGGCGGTGCGCGATGCCGTCGCCGTGGACCAATCGGAGGCGGTCGAACTCGGAGTCGTGGACTTCGTCGCCAATGACCTGGCAGACCTGCTGCGCCAGTCCGAGGGGCGGGAGTTGGAATTGCGGCCGGGCACCAGCGTCACGCTATCCGGCCTGACCGGGGCGGAGCGCGTCAACACGAAGATGACGGTGTGGGAGCACTTCGTCGGGTTCTTCGCCGACCCTACGGTGGCCTCGCTGCTCATTTCGCTTGGCTTCCTGGCGTTGCTCATCGAACTTGCGAACCCCGGGCTCATCGTCCCGGGGACGGCCGGGGTCATCGCAATCACGCTCGGGTTCTTGGGGTTCGACGTGCTGCCGGTAGACACCGTGGGCCTGGTGCTGATCCTGCTCGGGCTGGCGATGATCGCGATGGAGCTGTTCGTGCCGGGTGGCATCCTCGGGGGCAGCGGTACCGTCGCGCTCGTCCTCGGCGCCGTGATCGCCTTCCGGGACACGCCTTCCGACCTCCGCCCGCCCGAATGGCTGCTGGTTGTGATCGCGGTAATGCTGCTGGGAAGCTTCGGGACGATGACGTTTGCAGTCGCCCGTTTGCGAGGGCCGGGCGCCCTGACCGGACCGGCTGCGCTGGTCGGCAGGATTGCGGTGGCCGGGGTCGAGATGTCCCCCGGAGGGTGGGTACAGGTGGACGGACAGCGCTGGCAGGCGCAGATCGAGGACGGCGGGAAGGCAGCGGCCGGGGCGAGCCTCCGCGTGACCCGCACGGACGGGCTGCGGCTCTGGGTGAAGCCGGAGGAGCCAGGCAGCTGATCCAGCAGACGCCGCCGCTTCCTCGGCCGGGGATGTATGCTGGAAGGAGCCTGCCCCTGCATACGCTCCTCCCGATGTAGACACAGGGCAGCCAGTCCCGGGAGGGCGTCCCCGGCCGTTCGCCGGGTTGCAGCAGGAGACGCTCTTGGCAACCAAGCTTTACGTTGGCGGTCTTTCGTACGACACCACAGATGACACACTCAGGGCACTGTTCGAAACGATCGGAGTCGTCGAATCGGCTGCCGTGGCGAAGGATCGCGATTCCGGCCGGGCGCGGGGCTTCGGCTTCGTCGAAATGGCGACCGGCGCCGAAGCCAGCAAGGCGATCAGCGAACTGAATGGCAAGGAACTCGACGGGCGGGCCATCAACGTCGACAAGGCGAACCCGCCCCAGCAACGGGGTGGAGGGAGCTATGGCGGCCGCCGGGACAGCCGTCGCTAACCCCCAGAAAGTGAGTCCGAAGCTGGCTTCGCTTCGTGACCACGGCCGGGAGCGAGGCCGGTGATCCGCCTCGCATCCTTTCCGTTCCGGCCGATATCCCGCCTCTGGCGGCGGCTGGGGCGCGGGCACCAGAAAGAGGCTTCGGCATCGTCCTGGCCCCGGTGGCGGGCGGTGCGATGGCTGCGGGCGGCGCTCATCCGGGGAGTCGGCGTCCCGGTCCTGCGCACGCTCTATCACGTGGAAGTCCGCGGCAGGGAACACTTTGGGATGGTGACCGGCCCCTGCCTGGTGGTCAGCAACCACAACATGCACCTCGACTGGGCGATGTTGCTTTCGGCGATGCCGGGACGCTTCCGGCGGCGGGTGATGGTTGGCGCCGCATCCACGGACATCTACGGCAACCGGGTGCGCGGCTTCGGGGCCAGCCTGGTGGGGAACGCCTTCCCGCTGGCCAAAGAGGGCAGCGGTATCCGCGAAAGCCTCGAGTTCGTCACGGCGATGCTGGCCGAGGGCTGGAACGTGATGATCTACCCCGAGGGGAAGCTGACCACGGGCGGAGAGATGCAGCCCTTCCTCCCGGGAATAGGGTGGCTCGCGGTTCGGGCGGGCGTCGAGATCCTCCCGATGCGCGTGGACTTGCTACGGCCGGGGTTCCGGGACGGGCGCTGGCTGCCATTCCCGCGCGGGCGCGTCCGGGTCCACGTTGGCCCGCCGGTGAAAGTAGAGCGCGGCACGAGCTACGCGGATGTGGCGGCGGCGATGGAGCAGGCGGTGCGGGAGGCCTAACGCGGCCGGCAACGGGAGCGAAACTCGCGATCGCGTCCGGGCGCGATCTCCGGTATTCTTCCGTGGCATGCCCCACGGGCCCCTCGCATGGGCCAGGCGCACCAAAGGAAGGCAACTTGAAGCTTCAGAACGCAGTCATCGTCGATGGCGCCCGCTCGGCATTCGGCCGCGGTGGGCGCGGCAAGCTCGTCGCCACCCGGCTGGACGAAGCCGGCGCAACCGTCCTCCGGGCGCTGCTCGACCGCAACCCGAAGATCACGGATGACATGATCGAGGACATCGGCCTCGGGAACGTCGCCGGCGCGGCCGAACTGGCCGGTATCGGCGCCGACACGGTGGCGCGGCTTGCTGGCCTCCCGGCGGAGATCTCGGGGTTCGACACCAACCGGCAGTGCGGTTCCTCCATGGAAACCCTCCACCGCGTGGCCCAGTCGATCATGGTCGGCGCGACCGAATGCGGCATCGCCCTCGGCATTGAGCGCATGGGCCGTCAGCTTGGTGGCGGCGGTGCCGCTCGCGAAACCAACCGCATCACCGAATTCAACAAGCGCCGCCTGGAGCAGAACGCCGTCCAGCGGAACATGGCGAAGAACCACTTCGACGACTTCAGCGTCGCCTTCCAGGACGAAATTCTCGACTACTCGCCGATACTTTCGATGACGCAGACGGCCCAGAACGTGGCCGAGGTCTATGGCCTCAGCCGCGAAGAACTCGACCAGTTCGCGGTCGAAAGCCACCGCAAGGCTGTGGCCGCCTATGAGCGCGGCGCCTACAAGGACGAGATCATCCCGCTCGAAGTCGAAGAGCCGGTGTTTGACGACCAGGGCAACTGGGTGGCGGACAGCCGCGGCAAGACCATCATCTTCGACCGCGACGAGTGCATCCGCCCCGGGACGAACATCGAGACGCTTGGCGCGCTCGCCCCGGTGAAGGGCATCGTGAGCCCCATGGGCCAGGAACTGCGGATCACCGCCGGCAACTCCTGCCCGACGAACGACGGGATCACCGCAGCGATCATCATGAGCGAAGCACGGGCGCTGGAACTCGGGCTGCAGCCGCTGGCCCGGATCATCGGGTTCGGCGTTTCGGGCGTGAAGCCCCAGGTGATGGGCCTCGGCCCGGTGCCTTCGACGAAGAAGGCGCTTCGCCACGCCGGGATCACCGCCGACCAGATCGACCGGGTCGAGTTCAACGAAGCGTTCGCAGCCCAGGTCATCCCGACCTGCAGGGAACTGGGCATCCCGCTGGACCGCGTGAACGTGAACGGCGGCTCGATCGCGATCGGGCACCCGCTCGGCGCCACCGGCACCCGCCTGGTGCTGGCCGTCGCCCACGAGCTTCGGCGCAGCGGCGGCCGCTACGGTCTCGCCACCCAGTGCATCGGCGCCGGGATGGGCATCAGCACCATCATCGAGCGCATCTAACCGCCAATCCCAGCGAGGGTTGCGGTCGCGCAACGCTCATCTGAGGCAAACCAACAACGACGAGGCCCGTAGGGAAACCTGCGGGCCTCGTTGCGTGTGGGTCGAACGGCCCGCGAGCGTGAGCCCAACGACCCTTGGGAGGCGGCGCCGGCGGGCGTATCCTGTTGCGTGCAGGGGGCGAAACGTCACCACCTTAGTGGTGAGAGCGCCGCCGGTCGGGAGACCGTCCCACGGCACCATAGGCCTTCGGCCTTGGCCCCCTGCCCTTCCCCCCATCCACCACGAACGGTATCGGTACGCGCCAGCGGTTACATGCTGCGGAGCAGCCGGACGCGTTCCTCGATCGGCGGGTGCGTGCTGAAGAGGTTGTTCAAGAAGCTGGAGTGATCCTTGAGCGGGTTCGAGATGTAGAGGTGGGCGGTAGCTTTGTTCGCCGCCTCGAGCGGTTCTGTGTCGGACGAGATCTTCTCGAGCGCGCGAGCGAGCGCTTCCGGGTTGCGGCAGAGCAGTGCTCCGCTGGCATCGGCGAGGTATTCCCGGCGGCGGCTGACCGCGAAGCGGATGGTCTGGGCGATGATCGGTGCGAGGATGGCGCCGAGGATGGCCAGGGCAAGGACGATGAGGGCGGCGGCGCCACCGCCTTTGTCCTTGCTTCCCCGGCGGCTGCCGGCGCCCCAGAAGCTGAAGCGCAGGGCGAGGTCGGAGATGAGCGCAATCACGCCAACGAGCACTGTCACGAGGGTCATCACGCGGATGTCGTAGTTCCCGATGTGAGAGAGTTCGTGGGCGAGGACGCCTTCGAGTTCGGCGGGTTCCAGCTTGTCGAGGAGGCCGCGGGTGACGACGACGTGCGAATGCCGGGGGTCACGCCCTGTGGCGAAGGCGTTGGGCGCGGAATCTTCAAGGATCCAGGTCCGCGGCATGGGCAGGCCTGCGCCGATGCAGAGGTTCTCGGTGCGGCGCACGAACTCCCACTCCTCGTCCTTCGTAACTTCGTGCGCGCCGGAAATCGAAAGCACCACGGTCGTAGAGGCGAAGTAGCTGACGAGCGCGTAGAGAATGAGGGCGATGCCGACGAAGGAGAGCGCCCCCGGAAGCTGGTCCGAGGGGACACCCCAAGCGAAGAGGAAGGCAGAGACGAGCCCACCGCCGAGCACGACGAAGAGTGACATCAGGAACCACGTCTCGCGCTTGTTCGCGCCGATGCGGTCGTAGACGAGGACGCGTCCCGTCTCCACCTACGTCGCCGAGAAGCTGACCTTGACGTCCTCGCGGGCGGCGGCTTCGGCTTCGTAGAATTCGGCGGGCTGGAAGCTGAACATGCCAGCGAAGATGACGTTCGGGAAGACCGCGAGCTGCTCGTTGTAGCTGGCGACGTTCGTGTTGTAGAACTGCCGGGCGTAGGCGATCTTGTCTTCCGTGTCGGTCAGTTCGCGCTGGAGTTCGAGGAAGTTCTGGTTGGCCTTGAGGTCCGGGTAGGCCTCGGCGACGGCGAAGAGGGAACGAAGGGCGCCGGTGAGGATGTTGTCCGCCTTGGCGGCTTCGGCGGCGTGACCACCCTGGCGGGCGGTGTCAAGTTGGGCCCGGGCGCGAGTGACGTTCTCGAGCACCTCCCTTTCGTGGGCGGCATAGCCTTTCACCGTTTCCACGAGGTTCGGGATGAGGCTGGAGCGGCGCTTCAGCTGGACGTCGATTCCCGCCCAGGCTTCCTTGCACCGGATGCGCTCCCGGACCATCCCGTTGTAGATGTTCCAGATGAAGGCAACGAAGATGAGCAGGACGACGGCGACAACGATGACGGTAATCAAGACGCCCACGGGCATGCTCCTGCGCGGATTCGAGCCCATGCTACCACACCGCGAGGCAGGCTCCCGCTAAGGCGGGTCAGGCCGTGACCGGGCGAACGGAGACGTCGGCGGCGACCACGGATTCGACTCGGCCGCCGGGCAGCGAGACGACCAGGGCGCCGTCGGAGGCGATGCCGGTAGCGACGGCTTCGTACGGTTCCCCGCCCGCGGGGTGGACGACCACCGGCTTTCCGAGGACAACGCTGAGCGCTCGGTAGGCGGCGGTCACCGCCTCGGCCGGGGCAACGAGCCAGGTTTCCAGTTCGCAGCAGACGCGGGCCAGGAGTGCTTCACGGTCCGCGTCACGGTGCAGTTCGTTGCGGAGACTGGTGGCGACGTCGCCGAGACCGGGGAGCGTTGATGGGTCGGTATTGACGTTGATGCCGATCCCCGGGAAGGCGAGCGGGCCTTCGGCTGCGAGTTCCGCGTCGATGAGCATGCCGGAAAGCTTGCGCGAGCCAATCCAGATGTCGTTGGGCCACTTGATCAGCGCCTCAACGCCCTCTGCGCGGCAAGCCCGCGCGACCGCCACCGGGACGATGAGCGGGAGCCGCCGGTGGACGTCGACGGGCAGGCGAAGGACGAGTGTGAAGTAGAGATTGCCACCGGGCGGGCTCTGGAAGTCTCGCCCGCGACGGCCGCGGCCGGCAGTCTGCTCCTCGGCGAGGACAAGCGTGCCGTGGGGCGCGCCCGCGGCGGCCATCTCCCGGGCGACATCCATGGTGCTGGCTACCGTCTCGCGGTAGACGAAGTTCGCCCCGAGGACGGGGGCGGGGCCGAGGGCGGATGCGAAGCGAATGGCGGAGAAGCTGTCCACGCTACGAGGCTACCACCCGCCGGCGGCGCCCGGGGATTCGGGGCATAAAGAGAGGCCCGGCGGTCGATTGCCGGGCCTCGTGTTCGTAGCCAGGGCCTAACCCTGAAGAAGTGGGCTTGCCCCGAATTGACGGACATCCAGGATGAGGGGGAGTACCCCGGG
>CAYTMI010000022.1:0-35703 GCA_964438865.1 uncultured Anaerolineaceae bacterium
GGGGGGGGGGGGGGGGGGGGGGGGGGGGGGGGGGGGTGGGGGGGGGGGGGGGGGGCGGGGGGGGTGGGGGATCGGGGGTCAGGGATCAGGGGTAGCCGCGCCCCACCGTGGGCGCATCGGCCGCCACCCATCTCCCTCCATCAGGACTCCTAATCGGGGAGTACGTCCTCGATCACTTCTTCCACTGGATCGCCGGTCTTGACGTAGCTGTCGGCTTCCGCGATGTCTTCCCAAGCTGCTTCGGTGGTCTTGAACGTCTCAGGCCGTTCAACGTATTTTGGAGGCAGCAGCATCTTACTAATCGCGTCCATTCCCGTCCACGACGCAGCGTGGCCGCCGACGTTCACCGTTATGGCCCGATAGGTTGCTGCAACTGATATCCTGTCCTCGACTCTCGTTGTCTTCACATAAACCTTTGGACGAAAGATCGAGCCGATCACTTCATTCGTATCCGGGTCTTTGATATCCTGTGCTTTTGGGTCTAATATAGCGAAAATCATGCCAAGTGTGACGCCGTGTTGTTGACCACGATTTATGACCACTTCACGGCTACCGATTACTCTAGCAACTTTTCCCGTCACCGGAACGCGTTCACCCTCCACGGCTAGCCTCCTTGGCACGACGCTCGATTTCAGCCACATCTTCTGGGACGATGTCTCTCCAATCCTCCAGTGCATCGCTGGCGGTGCCTATCTGCTCCACAATTTGAGCCTCTAATATGCCGAGACTGTCCATCACTCGATCGGAGGCGATCTGTCCATCGTTCATTGTAGCGGCCCTTTCCAGAATCTCCCTCCGCTCGGCGATAGTTGCGGTGAATCGACTGAGGGCCGCGTACAGCGACCATGCGCGGCGAAATGCCGACCTGGCATGAGGGCGCATCATCTCGCGGGCCGTGGCCGCGGCGCTCACCTTCCCGATGCGATATGCCGCCCAAACCGCGAGCACCGAGCCGAGAACCTGGAGCGCCACAACCTCCGTGACCGTGGCGCCCTCATGTGCCGCAGCTACGGTCTGGGCGGCGATCGAACCGAGCACGGCCGAACCCGACCAAAAGTGCTGCCGAAGGTCGCCAGTCCAGCCGTCACTTTCCCTTTGCTCAGTCACCCCAGCCTCCCCTGCGTCCCCTCGCGCTTCCGTTCCCGCGCCGCCTCCGCGAACCGCGCCGTCCGCGACCCCGGCATGCGGACGGGCACCCCGTCGATCAGGTCCTGGGCGCTGAGGATCTGCATCCGGGGGTAGGTGGCGCCGTCGAAGTCGGACACCCACACCCCCTGCGCCAGCGCCGCTTCGTTCATCTGCTTCGTCGGCGACTGCAGACACACCAGCACCCCGAAGGCCGCGTCGTCGTCGCCCGACACCACGCCCGCCAGGTCGCGCACGTGGTCCGGCCCCGTCCGTCCTGCCTTCACGGAGATGACCCCCCGCTTCGGACCTGCCGTCCCATCGACGAACGGGATCACCCCGTCCACGCCACGGTCTGCGCCCTTCTTCCGTTCGCCGCCCGCCGGACGCCCCTTCGCCATCAGCACCGCCCAGTCCTGGAAGTGGTACTTGTCCGACTGCGAAGCCAGTTCCACCGCCCCGGCCATGTCGACCGGCCACCCTTCGATCGGCACCTTGATCCCCGGGAACGCCTGTTCCAGCCGCTCCTTGATCAGGTTGGTCGCGAGCGGAGTGATGTCGATGCCGATCCACTGGCGCCCGAGTTTCTGGGCCGCGTGGACCGCCGTCCCGCAGCCGCAGAAGGGGTCGAGCACCACGTCGCCGGGGTTGGACGACGCCGAGACGATCCGCTCCAGCAGCGCCAGCGGCTTCTGCGTGGGGTAGCCGAGGCGTTCTGCCGCTTGGGAGTTCACCGGCGGCACATCGTCCCAAGAGTCGCTCAGCACTACGCCTTTCATCGCGTCCAAATAGCGTTTCAGTCGCGGGACGCCAGTTCGCCCGTAGACGAGAAGCCCTTCCGCCTCGAACGCCTCCATGTTTGTGCGTGAGTACGCCCAGAATCTTCCCTTCGGAGGAACAACCCCATGCCACTCGTAAGAGGTATCTCCGCCGGGCTTGGCCGCAGTGAGATCGCTGGTGGTGAACCTTCGTTGAGTGTCCTTCTCGGCGCCTCCGTAGTGAGACGCTAGGTAGGACTCACTGTAGTCGGAGAACTGATGGTTGAACGTCGGTTTGGTGCCCTTCGCGTAGAACAGGATCTCGTCGCGAGTACGACCGAAGCGCTTCAGGCCCTGAGCCGCGTCGTTATGCGAGCTGGTTCGCTTCCAGGAGATTTCGTTCTGGAAGTTCTTCGGCCCAAAGATCGAGTCCAGCATCATCTTCAGGTAATGGCTCGCCGTCGGGTCGCAGTGCAGGTACAGGCTCCCCGTCGGCTTCAACACCCGGTGCAGCTCCACCAGCCGCGGCGCCATCATCGTCAGGTACGCCGTCACGTCGTTGTGCCCCAGCGCCAGGATCATCGACTTCAGCATCTGCTTGGGCTTCTCCGGCGCCGTCATCCAGAAGTCGTCGAAGACCTCCTGGACGCGGCCCTCGCGGTCCCAGCTCCAGGTGTCCTCGAAGGCGTGGATCTGGGCTTCGCTCTCGCGCACGTCGCTCTCCTTGAAGAGGACGTTGTAGTTCCGGTTGCTGTTGAACGGAGGGTCCAGGTAGACCAGGTCGACGGATTCGTCGGGAAAGCGCCCCTGTTCGCGCAGCCAGGTGAGGTTGTCGCCGAAGTAGAGGAGGTTGGTCGCCAGCGTCGCAGCCACGCGCGGAGTATACCCGACCATGGGCGGCGGGCAGGTCCCACCGAACCGCGACCGTGAGGGAGCGTCCCGCGCCTCTGCCCCCACAGGTTCCCCGCGCCAGCCTCGACGGGATTCGCCGTCGCCACGATCTCATTCCTCATTCCTCATTCCTCATTCCCCCCCTCCCACGCGTGCCACCCACCCCTTCCACCTCCACGCCCCCTCCCGAATCGTGGAACCCACACCGCCACGCGAGAGGCCACCCATGACCTGCCACTCCTACGACCTCGGCACACCCTGCCCCAACCCTGCTCGGCCTGGCTCTCCGCACTGCCTTACCCACGACCCTCTACCCACGCCGAACCCACGCGTACCCGGTGCGTTAAGCGTTCAACCCGCGAAACTTTCTGAACCCTGCACACGAGCCTCGGCCCTCGGCGCCCGATGACTTCGAAGTCGTGTTTTTTTCGTGATGAAGTCGTCTCAGAGGCCGCGCGCCGTGGCGGGGGGAGCGTCCAGCCCTCCCTGGCGGTCGGGGTACTGTTTTCTCGGGGAGGGCGTCTCGGGGGCTGTCCGGCGCGGTGGCGGGAGAGAAATCGAGCGCTTCCTGGCGGTCGGGGTACTGTCTGCTCGCGGAGGGCGTCTCGGAGGCAGCGCGGCGCGGTGGCGGGAGAGAAATCGAGCGCTTCCTTACGGTCGCGGTACTGTTTTCGCGGCAGGATGTCCCGGGCTGCCCGGCGCGGTGGCGGGAGAGAATCGAGCGCTTCCTTACGGTCGCGGTTCGGTGGGCGTGGTGGGGGCGGATGCGGTCGTGGCTGGCGCGCGGCGGGGGGATGGGCGGCAGGCGATGCGGCCACGGTGGGCCGCGGCTACCGGCCCTCGCTGGCGCTCGGTCAGCCGCCGCCGGCGACGCTCTCGGTGTGGGGGGCGGTGGGTGGCGGATGGACGGCGCGGGTGCCCGAAGTCCGGCGGTAGAACTCGATGGCGATGATGGCGACGACGCAGAACGCCCCCTGCAGCACGAGCATCTCCTGGATGCCGATGCGGTCCGCCATGATCCCGATGGGCAGCGCCGCCAGCCCGAAGAGGCTCCAGCTCATCATGTTCATCGACTGCACCCGGCCGTGGTACTCGTAGTCCGTGAGCGTCATCACCAGCGAGTTGTTGAGCGACTGGAAGGCGCTCGCCATGGCGCCGACGAAGATCATCGCGACCAGCCCGATCGCGAAGGTGGACGATGCGCCGAGGCCGATCAGGGCGAAGCCGAACATCACTCCGGCGAGCGGCTGGTAGAGGAACGAGCGCTTCTGGCTCGCCGATGCCACGATCACGGTGGCGATGACCGCACCGACGGCGCCCACCGACGAGAGCGTCCCCAGCCCGCCGGCGCCCACGCCGTAGACGTCTTTCGCAATGGAGGGGAGGAACGACTGGTAGGGGAACCCGACCATGACCACGGCGAACGAGGCGAGGATGAGGAGGCCCACGTCGCGGCGCGCAAAGACGTACTTCAGGCCGTCCGTGAGGTCGGCGAGGGGCGAACGCTGGACCTCCCGGGGCTTCGGATTCCCGGGCGGCAGCCAGAGCATGAAGATCGTCGCGATGATGAAGCCGAGGGTAGTGATCAGGTAGACGCCGGCAATGCCGATCGCTTCGACGGCGATGAACATGCCGGCGATGGATGGCCCGATGACGCGCGTGCTGTTCATTGAAAGCTGCTGGAGGACGATGGCGTTGCCGAGACGGTCCTTCTCGACGAGGTCGCTGATGAAGGCCTGGCGGGCCGGGCCGATGAACGAAAACCCGGCGCCCTGGACGACGCCGGCGACGATGAGCATCCAGTAGGCGATGTGGTCGGTGTAGATCATCGCTGCTACCCAGACCGAGTTCGAGGCGATGATCAACTGGCAAACCATCAGCACCCGGCGCTTGGGGAGCCGGTCGGCAATGACTCCGCCCCAGAGCGAGAGGAGGAGCTGGGGCACGCCGAAGGCCAGCATCACGCCGCCGAGGGCCGAGTTCTTGTGGGTGAGTTCAAAGGCGAGGTATCCGCGGGCGATGACCTGCATTTGCATGCCGAGGAACGAGAAGATGTTCCCGTACCAGAGGAGCCGGAACCGTGGGTTTTCGAGCGCGATGAAAGTCCGGGGAAGTGCCACGCGCACTCTCACTCTCACGTTAAGGTTGCGGTCTGTTCAGACTATCACGCGCCAGCGCTCGCGTGCGACCAGCCTTCGCCGTGCCCGGGAAGCTCAGGCGCCGGCAGCGCCGTGAGAGTGGCCAGCGTTCAGCCGCCCGCCCTTGGGTTCGCAAGCAACGCCTGGAGCGCGCGGGCGACTGGCCCTTGCTCGTCGTGGATGGTGGTTTCGATGATGCCGATCCCGTAGGGCTCAGCGCCGCTGTGGGCCCCCAGGCAGATCCATTCGCCGACGGCCGGCCGGTGGAGGTAGAGCGTGATGTCGGTGTTGATGAACCCCATCCGGTCGCTGTCGGTGCGGATGTGGCTGATCCCGTTGGCGAAGTCGGCCGTGGCGGCGACGCGGACGAGGGGCGAGGTCTCTTCGCCCTCGACGAAATCGCAGGGGATGCGCACCCACGCGGTAGAGGTTCCGCCACCGGACCCGCCCGCGACGTGCCGAACCTCCACGGTGGAGTGGAAGCCCGGGAAGCGCGGGCCCGAGTCGCCCCCGAGGCCCGTCCGCGAGGGGAGCCCACCGGGGCCGGGCGGTGGCATCCCGCCAAGACGGGCGGACTCGGGCAACCCAACTTCCGCCGGCTGGAGGAGGAGTCCGGTCGCGCGGCTGACCGCTGTCTCGCCGGCGAAGAGGGTGGCATCACAGACGTGGATGCGGCGGCCGGTCCTCACGGTGTCGACGCGCACCCGGAGCGGCTCCTGGGGCACTGGCCGGAAGAGGTCGATGGTGAGGCGGACCACCATCATCCCGGGCGAGGGACGGGCGTTCTCGATGGCGCGGGCAAGGAGGCCGGCGGCGGGGCCACCGTGGAGGAGGCCGGCTCCCCAGGGGCTGCAGGCGCGCTCGGTGGGCACGAAGGCGTCCCCGTCGCGGGCGAAGATGGCATCGGGCACTGGTCGCTCCGTGGTTGGTGGTGGGCCGTGGTGGTAGCGCGAATGTAGACGACCCCGCGCAGACGCGCACTCGCGGGTCACTCCGGTTCGAGCGCCGCGGGCCCTTCTTCCACCAATCGGAGGAACGTGGATTCGTCGATGGTTCGGACGCCGAGTTGTTCGGCCTTCGCGAGCTTGGTCCCGGCTTCGGCGCCAGCCACGAGGATGCTGGTGGCCTTCGACACGGCGCCGCCGACCTTGCCGCCGTGTTCGCGGATGCGGTCTTCGGCCTCCTGCCGCGAAAGCCGTTCGAGGCGCCCGGTAACGACGATGGTGAGGCCCGCAAGCTGGTCGCTCGCCGGTTCGGGCATTCCGCCTCCGAAGTCCACCCCGTGGGCCTTCAGCCGCGCCACGACCTCGCGGTTCTCCCGGCTGGCGGCCCAATCGGCGATGGACTTCGCCACCGCAGGGCCGATGCCGTCGACGTCCTGGAGGGCTTCGACGGGCGCGTCGAGGACGGCTTCGAGGTTGCGGAAGTGACTCGCAAGGACGCGCGCTGTCTCGTAGCCGACGTGGCGGATGCCGAGGGCGAAGATGACGTTCGTGAGGGGACGGGACTTGCTCGTTTCGATTCCGGCGATGAGGTTCTCGGCGCTTTTCGCGCCCATGCGTTCGAGGGCAGCGAGCCGTTCGGCGGTGAGGTCGTAGATGCCGGCGGCGTCGGGGACGAGGCCCTCGCGGAAGAGGGTGTAGGCCATCTTCTCGCCGAGGCCCTCGATGTCCATGGCCCCGCGCGAGGCGAAGTGTTCGAGCATCCGGATCTGCTGGGCGGGGCAGGCGGTGTTCGGGCAGTAGACGGCGACCTCTTCGGGATCCCGGGCGACCTCGGCGCCGCAGGACGGGCAGCGGGCGGGCATCTCCCATTCGACCTCCGCCCCGGTGCGGAGGCTGACCACGGGCGCCACGACCTGGGGGATGACCTCGCCGGCGCGCTGGACGACCACGGCGTCGCCGACACGGATGTCCTTGCGGTGGATGTCCTGTTCGTTGTGGAGGGTGGCCATGCCCACGCGCGCGCCCCCAACAACGACCGGTTCGAGGACGGCGAACGGGGTGAGGACGCCGGTGCGCCCGACGTTGACTTTGATCTCCCGGAGCTTCGTCGTGCGTTGTTGGGGCGGGAACTTGAAGGCGGTGGCCCAGCGCGGTTCGCGGCCGGCGACGCCCATCCGGTCCCAGTCGCGGGTGTCATCGACCTTCAGGACGACGCCGTCGATGTCGTAGTCGAGGCGCTCGCGCTCCTTACCCCACCAGGCGATGCGGTGGAAGACGTCGTCGACGGAGTCGTGGCGCTGGGCGTCGGGGTTCGTGCGGAAACCCATGCCGGAAAGCCAGTCGAGGATCTCCAACTGACCGGCGGGGGCGGCGCCTTCGCACCAGCCAAGCTGGTACACGAAGATTGCCAGGGGGCGGCTTGCCGTGACTGCCGGGTCTTTCTGCCGGACCGCCCCCGCGGCGGCGTTCCTCGGGTTGGAATACAGGGCGGACAGGGCGCGCGGCTTCTTCCCTTCACGCACTCTCTCGACGTTCTCTACCGCGATAGCAACGTTCTCCTCCGCGATGGCCGCGTTCATGGCCTCGAAGCCGCTTTTCGGCATGTACACCTCGCCCCGGACTTCGAACCGGGATGGTGGACTGCCGGAAAGCGAGAGGGGGATGGAGTTCACCGTGCGGAGGTTGGCTGTGACGTTTTCGCCGCGGCGGCCGTCGCCCCGGGTGGCGCCCTGGACGAACCGGCCGCCTTCGTAAACGAGGGCGATGGCGAGGCCGTCGATCTTGGGTTCGGAGGTGAGGGCGAAGTCCTCGCGCTCGACACGTTCGGCGGCGCGGCGGTGCCAGGCCCGGAGTTCGTCCTCGCTGAAGCAGTTGCTGAGGCTGAAGAGCGGGAGCCGGTGGTCGACCGTTTCGAAGGCGGCAAGGGGGGCGGCGCCGGTGCGCTGGGTGGGCGAATCAGGGGTGATGAGCTCGGGGAAACGCGCCTCTATCGCCCGGAGTTCGTTCATCAGCTCGTCGTACTCGGCGTCGGCGATCTCGGGCTGGTCGCGCTGGTAGTAGAGGAGGTTGTGATAGTTCAACTGCGACCGGAGCTCTTCGCTGCGGAGGCGGGCGGCGTACTGGTCGAGGGCGGCGGGTTCGGCCATGGGGGAATTATAGGGAGGAGCGAGGAGGGAGGAGGGAGGGCAACTCGGGACCCGGGACTCGGACCTCCTCTGGTACACTGGCTGTCCTATGGATGGGCCGGTTGTCATCATCGACTACGGGGCGGGCAACCTCCGGAGCGTGGCGCGAGCCGTCGCGAAGGTGGCTGAGACGCCCGTGGTCTCCGCCGACCCGGCCGACATCGACCGTGCGGGTGCGCTGATCCTGCCCGGGGTCGGCGCTGCAGCCGACACGATGTCGAACCTGGAGTCGCGCGGTCTCGTCGAGCCGGTCCGCGAATACATCGCCGCCGGCCGGCCGTTCCTCGGCGTGTGCATGGGATTGCAGGCGCTGCTGGACTGGTCCGAGGAGGGTGACGGCCAGGATTGCCTTGGAGTCGTCCCCGGCGAGGTCCGGCACTTCCCGAAGGACGCCGGCCTGAAGGTGCCCCACATGGGCTGGAACACAGTCGACTGGCTCTACAGCCACCCGGTCACCGACGGCATCGCCAGCGGCAGCTACTTCTACTTCGTCCACAGCTTCTACCCGGTGCTGGACGACCAGTCGTATGCGCTGGGGATGACGGAGTACGGCGTCGTGTTTCCCAGCGTGGTCGCTTTCGAAAACGTGGTGGCGACCCAGTTCCACCCCGAAAAGAGCAGCGACGACGGGCTCCGGTTCTACGGGAACTTCATCCGCTGGGCGCGCTCCGACGCTTTCCCGCTGGTGCATCCCACCTTCGCGACGCTGGCCGAGCGATGACTTTCGAAGTGATCCCGGCGATCGACCTGCGCGGCGGGCACTGCGTCCGGCTGCTCCACGGCGACTACGCGAAAGAGACGCAGTATTCGGACGACCCGGTGGCGATGGCGCGGAAGTGGGAGGCGCTTGGCGCCCCGCGGCTGCACGTCGTCGACCTCGACGGCGCCAGGGGTGGCGCTCCCGTGAACGACGGCATCATGAGCCAGATCTGCGAAGCGCTGCAGATCCCGGTCGAAGTCTCCGGCGGGATTCGAACCATCGACGCGGTGGATGCGGCCTTCGCCTACGGAGCGGCACGCGTGCAACTCGGCAGCGCCGCCGTACGCGACCCGGGGCTGGTCCGCCAGGCGGCGGCACGTCACCCCGGCGCGATCGTCGTCTCGATCGACGCGAAGGGCGGCGAGGTGGTCACCGACGGCTGGCTGAAGGGCACGGGCCAGGGTGCGCTCGAATTGGCGAAGCGGATGGTCGAGGCGGGCGTGCCGCGGATCATGTTCACCGACATCGGGCGCGATGGGGCGCTCACAGAACCGAATTTCGAAGCGCTGGAGACGTTCGTCCGCGAACTCACCGTGCCGGTGGTCGCAAGCGGCGGGGTGGCGAAGGTCGAGCACCTGGTGCGGCTGGCGGAGATTGGCTGCGAGGGCGCGATCGTCGGCAAGGCGTTGTACGAAGGCGCCGTCGACCTCCCGGCAGCGCTGGCTGCGGTGGCGGAGGCGGCGCGATGCTGACCCGCCGGATCATCCCCTGCTTCGACGTCGACCGCGGGCGGGTGGTGAAGGGCGTGTCGTTTGTCGAACTGCGCGACGCCGGCGACCCGGTGGAGCTGGCGCGTCTCTACGACCGCGAAGGCGCCGACGAACTGGTCTTCCTCGACATCACGGCATCATCCGACGACCGGGCGACGGTCTACGACATGGTCGCGGCGACGGCCGACCAGGTGTTCATCCCGTTCACCGTCGGCGGAGGGATCCGGAGCGCGTCGGACATGAAGGTGATGCTCGAACTCGGGGCGGACAAGGTGAGCATCAACACTTCGGCCGTCCAGAACCCGGACCTGATCAACGAAGGCGCCTACCGCTTCGGGAGCCAGTGCATCGTGGTGGCGGTCGACGCGCGCGCCGTCCCCAGGAAGCCGGGGAAGTGGGAGGTGTTCGTTCACGGAGGGCGCACGCCGACCGGCCTGGACGCGGTCGAATGGGCGAAGGACGCGGTCGCCCGTGGGGCTGGAGAGCTGCTCGTCACGAGCATGGACACGGACGGGCATCAGAAGGGCTACGACATCGCGATGCTGCGGGCGATCAGCGAGGCGGTGTCCGTGCCTGTCGTTGCCTCGGGCGGCGCCGGTGGCCCGGGACACATGATCGAAGCGCTGACCGAGGGCAAGGCAGACGCCGTGCTTGCGGCGAGCATCTTCCACTTCGGTACCTACAGCATCCGCGAAGTGAAGGAACGCCTGGCGGCGGCGGGCATCCCGGTGCGTCCGGTGCGGGCGCAGGCAGAGGGCCACGCCTAGCCGGGCCGCACGCGCCCGTGCGTGACCCGGCGGCGCGAGATTCGAACACCCGACGCCGGGCCGGCAGAGAGCCGTCAGGCGTCACCGTGGAGGATGAGTTGTCTGAAGAAACCATCATGAGCTTCGACGAGAAGGGACTGATCCCGGCCGTCGTGCAGGACGCGGACACGGGCGAGGTGCTCGTGCTTGCCTGGATGAACCGCGAGTCCATCGCCCACACCTACAAGACGGGCCACGTGACCTTCTGGAGCCGCTCACGGGACGAACTCTGGGAGAAAGGCGCGACGAGCGGCAACGTGCTCAACTTCGTCAGCCTCTGGAAGAACTGCGAGGCGAACTCGTTCCTGGTGAGGGCGCGCCCGGTGGGCCCCACCTGCCACACCGACAACCAGTCGTGCTACTACCGTGAGTTCGATCCGGTCGCCGACCTGCCGCCGGCCTGATCGCGTTGCCGAAGCCCGACTACACGTCGCTCGCGTTCCCCCCGGCACCGCCGGGGCGGCCCTACGTTGTCGTCAACATGGTGATGTCGGCCGATGGCAAGACGGTCATCGAAGAGACGGAAGCGGGGATCGGGTCGGCGGTCGACCAGCGGCTCATGCGCGAACTTCGCGTCAACGCAGACATCGTGCTGACCGGGGCGGGTACGCTGCGGGCGAGCGGCGCGTCCTCGCGGTTGGGCGACCCCGGGCTGGAGGGGATCCGTCTTGGCGCCGGGAAGCCGCCGTCGCCCCTGGCTGCGGTCGTTTCCCGCAGCGGCGACCTCCCCCTGGGGCGGATCTTCTTCACCGCTCGCGACTTCGACGCCGTCGTCTACCTGTCGGCGTCGTGCCCCGAAGAGCGCGCGACCGCGGTCGCTGCCATCGGGCGGCCGGTCGTCCGCGTGCCGGCCGGGGGCGAGTTGGCGGCGATGTTGGGCCACATGCGGGAGGAACTCGGGGCTGCGGTGGTGCTGGTCGAGGGGGGCCCTGAGATCAACGCCGGGCTGTTCGGGCTGGGGGCGGTCGATGAACTCTTCCTGACGCTGGGGCCGGTGGTGGTCGGCGGGCGCGCCACGCTCAGCGGGGTCGGCGGCGACCACCCATTCACGCGCGACACCGCCCCGCGGCTTGACCTCCTCCACGCGATCCCGAACGAGGAGACGGGGGAGGTCTACCTGCGCTACCGGGTGCGGCGGTAGGTCAGGGGGCCGGGCGCAGGTCGAAACCGAGGGCGCGGAAGTCGCCGTCGAACCCGAAGATGACATCGATCCCCTGCTCGCGCGCGAGGACCGCGGTGGTGCAGTCGCAAAGGGAGAGCACCAGGTTGGGGTACCGTTCGAAGAGTGACCAGGCGCGGTCGTCGACTTCGTGGTCGATCCAGAGGACGGTCAGGAACCGGGACCTCACGGCATCGTCGACCATTTGCTTGAAGCGCATGACGTCGCGGTGCGTGCCGCGGATCCTGATGAGGGTGCAGGCCTCGGCGATTACGTAGTTCGACGTGAACAGCCGGTGGCCGCGCGTAAGTGTCCGGAAGAAATCAGTGGCAGTCCTGTGGTGACCGTCCCGGCGGTCGGCGAGACCCGCCCAGGCGCCCGTGTCCACGAACAGATCAGGCAAGCGGGTACTTCTTGGGGCCGCCGTAGATGTAGTGGTCGTGGTTTATCGACATGTCGGTGGGGCCTTCGGCGTCGTCGATCATCCCGATGATGCCCCAGAGGGGGTGATCTTCGGGGCGCTCGACCTCGGGGGGCTCGTGGCCGGCGAGGTACTCTGTGAGGGCTTCGCGGAGGATCAGCGCGCCGGAGACGCCGCGCTGTTGGGCGATACGCTTGATGGCGCGGTCCTGCTCCTCTTCGAGGTAAACCTGCTTACGCTTCATGATGTATACACCATACACCACTTCGGAGGGAGGAGGGAGGAGGGAGGAGGGAGGACTGAGGACTGAGCTAGAACGGGCGTTCTATGGGTGCTACACTGGCGCTCCGCGCCGCGGACCCACCAGCGGATGGACACGCGACACCGAGGACTCGGAGCGCCAATGCCACTCGACCACATCGCCGTCCGCGGTGCGCGGGAGCACAACCTCAAGAACATCGACGTCAAGATCCCGCGCGACAAGCTGGTCGTCATAACGGGATTGTCCGGCTCGGGGAAGTCGTCGCTCGCCTTCGACACCATCTACGCCGAGGGGCAGCGCCGCTACGTCGAATCACTCTCCGCCTACGCCCGCCAGTTTCTGGGGCTGATGGAGAAGCCCGACGTCGACCACATCGACGGGCTCTCCCCGGCCATCTCCATCGACCAGAAGGCGACTTCGAACAACCCGCGGTCCACGGTCGGCACCGTCACCGAGATCTACGACTACATGCGGCTGCTCTGGGCGCGCGCGGGGCGGCCCCACTGCCCCACCTGCGGCAGACCGATCGAGCGCCAGACGGTCCAGCAGATCGTCGACGCGACCCTGGCCTACCCGCCACGGTCGAGGCTGCTCATCCTCGCGCCGATGACCCGGGCGAAGAAGGGCGAGCACACCGCCATCCTCGAAGACGCGCGCAAGGCGGGGTTCGTGCGCGTCCGGGTCAACGGTGAGGTCCGCGACCTCGACGAGCCGATCGCGCTCGACAAGAACAAGCGGCACGACATCGACGTTGTCGTCGACCGGCTGATCGTCCCGGAGCCGGGGACGGACGACACGGCGACGAGCCGGATCGCGGACTCGGTCGAAACGGCACTGAAGCTGGGCGGCGGGGTGATGCACGTGGCCCTGATGGACGCGAAGGGGCCCCTGGCCGAGCGCGTGTTCTCGGAGCACTTCGCCTGTCCCTACGATGGATTCTCTTTCGGCGAAGTCGAGCCGCGGACGTTCAGTTTCAACAGCCCCCACGGCGCCTGCACCAGGTGCACCGGCCTCGGCGTGGAGATGCAGGTCGACCCTTCGCTCATCATCCCCGACCGGACGAAGTCGCTTGCCGGCGGGGCCGTGGAGCCGTGGGCGAAGTCGCCGGCGGTGGCGACATGGTACATGCGGCAACTGGAGGCGGTCGCCGAAGACCAGGGCTTCAGCGTCGATCAGCCGGTCCGCGAACTCAGCGAAGTGCAGGTCGAAGCGGTGCTCTTCGGGACCGGGGACCGGGTGCTTTCGCTGCGCTTCACGAACCAGTACGGCCGCACCCAGGTGTACGACACGAAGTTCGAAGGCGTGGTCACGAACCTTGCCCGCCGCTACAAGGAGACCGACTCCGACTACATCCGCACGGAGATCGAGAAGTACATGGCGGCGATCCCGTGTGCGACCTGCAAGGGCCTGCGGCTCAGGCCGGAAGCGCTCGCGGTGAAGATCGATGGCACGTCGATCGCCGAGGTGACGGGCCTCAGCATCGTGAAGGCACGGGAATGGGCCGAGCACCTCGCCGGGCCGGAGACTCCCCTGAACAGCCGCGAACAGACGATCGCCTACCAGATCCTGAAGGAGATCCGCGGGCGGCTGGAGTTCCTCGTCGACGTGGGGCTGGACTACCTGACCCTGGACCGGGTGTCGGGGACGCTTTCGGGCGGCGAATCGCAGCGCATCCGCCTGGCGACGCAGATCGGCTCGGCGTTGATGGGCGTGCTCTACATCTGCGACGAACCCTCAATCGGCCTCCACCCGATCGACAGCGACCGGCTGATTCGCACCCTGATCCGCCTGCGCGATCTTGGAAACACCGTGCTGATCGTCGAACACGACGAGGCGATGATGCGCGCCGCCGATTGGATCATCGACATGGGCCCCGGCGCTGGCGTCCACGGCGGCCACGTCGTCGCCGAAGGGACGATGGACGACATCAAGGCGAGCCCGCGGAGCATCACCGGCGCCTACCTGGCGGGCCGGCGGGAGATCCCTGTCCCGGCGAAGCGGCGGGCCGGCAACGGCAAGCGCCTTCGCGTCATCGGCGCGCGCGAAAACAACCTCCGCGGGCTGGACGTCGAGGTGCCGCTGGGGACGTTCGTCGCGGTCACGGGGGTGTCCGGGTCGGGGAAGTCGTCGCTGATCACGGAGATCATCGTGAAACGGCTCAGCCAGGTCCTCCACGGCTCGCGGCAGCGGCCTGGCAAGCACGACGCGGTGGAGGGCATCGAGCACCTTGACAAGATCATCGACATCGACCAGTCGCCGATTGGGCGCACGCCGCGGTCGAACCCAGCGACCTACACGGGCGCCTTCGGCATCATCCGCGACCTCTTCGCGGCGGTGCCAGAGGCGAAGGCGCGCGGCTACAAGGCCGGCCGGTTCAGCTTCAACGTGAAGGGCGGACGTTGCGAGGAATGCTCTGGCGATGGCTACAAGGTCGTCGAGATGCAGTTCCTCCCGGATGTGACCGTCCCCTGCGAGGTTTGCCACGGGAAGCGTTACAACCGGGACGCGCTCGAGGTGCTCTTTCGGGGCAAGAACATCGCCGAAGTGCTGGACATGACCGTCTCGGAGGCGCACGAGTTCTTCGACCGCTTTCCCCGGGTGAAGCGCATCATGGAGACGCTGGAGGCGACAGGGCTCGGGTACATCCACCTCGGGCAGCCGGCGACAACGCTCTCCGGCGGCGAAGCGCAGCGGATCAAGCTGGCCAGCGAACTCTCGCGCCGAAGCACCGGGAAGACGCTCTATGTGCTGGACGAGCCGACGACCGGCCTGAGTTTTCAGGACGTCGCCCACCTCCTCCACGTGCTTCAACGGCTCGCCGACGCGGGGAACACCGTGATTGTCATCGAACACCACCTTGACGTGATCAAGGCGGCGGACCACATCATCGACCTCGGGCCGCTGGGCGGTGACCGTGGCGGCGAACTGGTGGCGACGGGGACGCCGGAGGAAGTGGCGCTCAATCCGGCGAGCTACACCGGACAGTATCTGCGGCCGATCCTCGAAGCCGCAGGCAGGCTGGAGGCCGCCTTCGTCGCGGCACCGGTGCTGCTGCCAAAGGGCAGGCGGTCAAAGCCGGTTGCCGCGGTCGTGGGCAGCGCCCCGGAAGCTGCCGCCGCCACCGCCGCCGCGAGCATCTCTGCCCGCATCGAACGCGAGTCAGCGCCGGTCGAGCCTCGCCCCCAGACGAAGGCGGCGGCGAAACGCGCCAGGCAAGCCGCGAGCCCTCGGAAGGAAACCGCGAGCGAGCGGGGCCTGCGGGAAAAGCGCGAATCCGGGACGTGAAAGCTGCCCCACCATCCGGGGCAGGTCGCCGGCGGACACCGGTTCGCCCGAATACGGTAGAATGAACAGCATGACGCCTTCCCTGTCGATGGACGCGCCGACCGGTGTGAGAACGGCCCTTGCGATGGCCGACGGGGGTGTCGCGATGATGGTGGAGAACCTTCGCCGTCGGCACCCTGACGAAGGGGAAGAGGAGCTGGCTCAACGCCTGAGAGATTGGCTACGAGCCCGGCCGGGGGCGCGGCACGGTGACGGCGTCGGGGTCCCTGGCAAGTGGCCCCGTACCAAGAAGTGAGCGCATTCGACCGGGCGTTGAGGCGCGTCGAGCGTGACCTCACCGGCGCGGGCGCGAAATGGGCCATCGTGGGCGCGATTGCCGTAAGCGCGCGAGGCGCCCCGCGGTTCACGAACGACATCGATGTAGCGGTTATCGTCTCCGGTGATAGCGACGCCGAGGCCCTGGTCACGAGGCTCTTGCGGGCGGGATACAGAGTGGAGGCGCTGCTGGAGGACCGGGAGACCGCGGCCCTGGTCACCGTTCGGTTGTGGTGCCCCGCGGCTTCCGGCACCCAGTTCCTTGTCGACCTGCTCTTCCATACATCGGGGATCGAAGCGGAGGTTGTTGCCTCCGCCGAGCGTGTTCAGCTGATCCGCGGACTGACCGTCCCGGTAGCGCGCTCGGGTCATCTCATCGCCATGAAGCTCCTTTCGATGAGCGACGAACGCCTGCGCGACGCAGAGGACATCCGGGGGTTGCTTGGAGCCGCGTCGCCCGCCGACATCGAGGATGCGCGCCGAGCGGTGGCTCTCATCGCCGAACGCGGACGGAACCGCGGACGCGACCTTGAGGCTGCCCTTGACACCTTCATCGCGCAGGCTGCAGGCCTACGCCCGTAGCAGGTCCCGGGAGAACGCCCGGAGCGTGTTGTTGAGCACGTCGGCCGCCTCCCACTGGACGAAGTGGCCGCAGTCGCGGAGGAGGTAGGGGCCGACGTGGTCCGGGAAGGTGATGGCCGCCATCCGGTCGTAGTCGGGGTAGAGGACGTGGTCGGAGGGGCCGAAGAGGATGAGCGTGTGCGTCGGGTTCTGCTTGTGCTGCACCGACATCGGCAGTTCGCTCCAGGCGCGTTCATGGAAGGCGCTTTCGTAGCCGCCAAAGCTGGCGCGCAGCTTCGCACCGTCGGCGAAGGGCTCGGTCATGAAGTCGACCGCGGCCGGCGTGAACGCCCCCGGGTGTGCCCAGAAGCGCGAGGTGTAGAAGGTGGCGACATAGCGCCGGCGCTCGCCGGGCGTGGCCAGTTCGGCCGCGAGTTCGTCCGGTTCGTTGCCCTGTCGCCAGTAGTAGTCGGCGGCCTCGCGGGGGGCGCGCGTGTTCAGCCCCGCCATGCGCTCTTTGTCGAAGGGCACGGGCGAATTGAACAGCACCATCCGCTCGACGAAGCCCGGGAAGCGCAGCGAGAGGTCCTGGATGACCGGCCCGCCGAGGTCCCCGCCGGCGACGACGACCTGTTCGTGGCCGAGATGGTCGTGGACGAGTGCGTGGAGGTCACGGGCGTGCGCGACGATGTCGTGGAAGCCGTCGGTGCCGATGTCGGATTCGCCGAAGCCCCGCAGGTCAGGGACGATCACTTCGAACCCGGCCTCCGCGAGCGGGGCGATGTTTCGCCACCAGATGCGCTTCGTCTCCGGCCAGCCGTGGACGAGCAGGAGGGGCACGCCGCCGCGGCCCTCGTGGACGTACGCCTGGCGGAAGCGGCGGGGGCTGGCGAAGTGGGTCGCGAAGGCTGCCGGGTCGAGGTCGTCGGGCATGGTGCAAAGCCTACAGATTTGGCGGCCGTTCCCCAACCACTTCGCCGTGGTTGCGTGCTCCCCCGGTTGGGGCCACGCTTTCTGCACTAACCCCCGGGAGAATCCTGTGTCCTACCGAGCCCTCGTGGTGAACAAGACCGGCGACGACTTCAGCATGGGCGTCCAGAAACTCGACGAAGCCGACCTACCGCCCGGCGATGTCACCATCCGCGTCGAATGGTCGAGCGTGAACTACAAGGACGGCCTCGCCTGCAGCCCCGGCGGGCGCATCATCCGCAATTACCCGATGGTGCCGGGCGTCGACCTCGCGGGGCGCGTCCTCGCTTCGGTGTCGCCGCGGTTCAAGGAAGGCGACGCCGTCGTCGTCATCGGCTACGACGTTGGCGTGGCGCACCCGGGCGGGTTCGCGGAGATGGCCCGAATTCCGGCCGACTGGGTCGCCCATCTCCCCGCCGGCCTGACGACGAAGGAAGCGATGGCGCTGGGGACGGCGGGGTTCACGGCTGCGCAGTCGATCGATGCCCTTGAGCGTTTTGGGCTGCGGCCAGACCAGGGGCCGGTCATCGTTACGGGGGCGACGGGCGGCGTGGGGAGCACGGCCGTCAGCATGCTCGCCGGGCGGGGTTACACGGTCGCGGGGAGCACGGGCAAGACGTCCGAGCACCAGTTCCTGCGCGACCTCGGCGCGACCGAGGTGCTGTCGCGGGAGGAGGTGAGCGCCGAGAGCGCCCGCCCGATCGAGACGGAACGCTGGGCCGGCGCCGTGGACCCGGTTGGCGGTTCGACCACGGCCTACCTGCTCCGGACGATGAAGCGGAACGGCTCGGTGGCGCTTTCGGGGCTCACGGGCGGGACCGCGATCGCGACCACGGTGATCCCGTTCATCCTCCGCAACGTGAACCTGCTGGGCATCGACTCGGTCAACCTGGCGATGGACCGGCGAGTGGAGATCTGGAAGCGCTGCGCGACCGACCTGAAACCGAAGGGTCTGCTGGATTCGATCGCGCACGAAATCGGCCTGGACGGCGTGGAGGCGGCGACCACCGCGATCCTCAAGGGCCAGATCAAGGGGCGCACGCTCGTCCGGCTCGGCGGCTGAGCCCGTCCGGTGGAGCCGCGGCGGCGGTAGCACCTTTGCGGCCCATGCTTGAGAATCTCAACACACCAAACGGGAGAAAGACCAATGGCATCGACTGTTGCTGAGTACAAGAAGGACATCGTGACGGCCTACGAAGGCTACATGGCCGAACTGAAGCAGGCCGGCGCGAACTGGGAAAAGGCTCCTGCCCATGGGGAGGGCGAGGAAGCCTGGAACGCGCGCCAGGTGGCTGAACATGTCGCCGGCGCGGCGACCTTCTTCGGCGGGGGGCTGGCTGGCTTCCTGGGGGTACCAGGACCGGAGCGCGCCCAGCCGTCGTTCGCCACTGCTGCGGATGCCGCCACCGGGATGCCGGCGGCGCAGGCCAAGCTCGTCGCTGTGATCGACCAGATCCCGGGCGACAAGCTCACGCAGGAATTCGAAGTGCCCCGCCTCGGGAAGCAGACCGTCGGGGGCGTCCTCGGGATCCTCGCTTATCACCTGAACGACCACGCCGGCCAGCTGAAGAAGCTTCGCGGCGCCTGAGAACAGCGGCTGGCCCCAGCGGCCGGTCTCGTCAGCACACTCCATCGACAGCTCGTCCCCGCAGCGGGGCGGGCTGTCCCGGCGATCAGGGGCGAGTCAGAGCCGGAGCCGCGAGAGCAGCTGGTCGTAGTCGTGGGCGGTGATCGGGCGGACGACGCGGCCGAGCCCGGTCCAGTAGTCCCAGGCTTTCCAATCGCCCGTCGCCCGGGGCTGGTCCGCGCGGTCGGCGACGGGCGTCTCCTTGGTCGCGAGCATCAGGTGGTAGTGCTCGCTCAGCGGCAGGCTTTCGTTGACGAGGCCGACCCAGTAGGCCATGTCGCCCCTGGTGGAGAAGGTCGTGCCCAGGTAGCGGTAGCGGCCGTTCATGGGACGGGACGCGCTGTTGACGTAACGAACACCACTGCCGAACTTCCGGCGGACCGCGGCGCCGCCGAGGGCATAGAGCCGGTTCGTCGCCAGTGCAGAGTCGAGGGGGACATCGCCGAGACCGAGGATGTCGTTGAGGATGAAGCTGGTGAACTGCTGGGCCATTGGGTCCGGGTCGTCCTGGAGGGCATCGATGACTTCGAACCAGGTGACGGGCGTCCATTCGGGTGCGGCGGCGGCACCAAGGCCGAGAAGGACGAGCCCCGCGGGCGGGCTCCAGGAACGGCCAGCCTGGACGAGCGCGGGCAGGAGGCTTTCGTCCGGCCCTGATTCAACCTGGACCTCGACCAGCGCCTGCTGGCCGCCTTCGAAGGTGAGGAGGAGATCGGCGATGCCAACGTCGGCGATGCGCGGCTGGACTTCGACGAGGGCGAGCGGTTCGCCATAGGCGCCGACGGCCTGCCCGAAGAGCGCGGTGAGCATCCGGTGGCGCTGCCCGAGGAAGTAGGCGAGGCCGTTGATGCAGTAGGCCTCGAAGGGCGTCGCCGGGGAGCCGGGCCGGTACGCGGAGAGCATGGTGAAGAGGTTCGGTTCGTCTGCCACGAATCCAGTATCGCGCCCGCGGCCGTGTGGTGCAGCCCTCAGCGCTGGCGGTGGGCGCGCTTCGCGGCACGTTCGCGAAGCTGCTTTTCGCGCCGCCGTTCAGCCGAGGAAATCGCCGTGAGGATGCTGCGGCCGTGCTTCTGCATCCGCGAACGGCGGGACTCGATCTTTCGCGCGCGCTGTTCCCAGTGGTCCACGGAGACAGCGTAGCATCGCCGCCCGGCTACCCGGGATGGACGGGTATCTCCACCCAGTTCGTGATCGGGCGAAGGACGCGGGTGCTGCTCACCTTCGTCAGGTCGCGCCGGGCGAGGAGGGCGTCGCGGAAGGCGGGATAGAGCGCCTTGGCCTCGACGCTGGCCTCAGGCGGGGGCGCTACCTCGTCGCGGGTGGATTCCCAGTGGGCCATGGAGTGGTAGGCGGTCAGGAGGACGATTTCGTCGCTCGGGCCGCCGTGGATGATGACGAAGAGGCCGAGGATCTTGCAGCCGCGGGCCTCCATGTAGGGCTAGACGCCTTCGCGGGAAAGCTGTTCGAACTTCCGAGCGCCGCCGCGCTCAACCGTGGAACTGCGTTCGACGACGACGGCCATTGGGCACTCCCGGAGCTGAGTTGGGGCGAGTATACCCCCGAGTCCCGAGTCCCGAGTCCCGAGTCCCGAGTCCCGAGTCCCGAGTCCCGAGACTCAGAGTTTCGGAGTTTCGGAGTTTGGGAGTGCCGGGGTGTCAGTCCTCGCGCCTCATTGCCCGGAGGATGCGGACGAGGAGCTGCATCCACTGGCCGCCCGCGGTGAGCCGGTCGATCCGGACCTGATTGGGGCCGACGAGCACGCCGGGGAGCCCGAGCCCTTCGACCGCTGCCTTCTGCGCCTGAGTTACTCCGCCCCGCACCCGGATGTGGAACATGTGCTCGTCTGTCTTCACGCTTTCGGCTCGGGCACGGCGGGCGAGCGATTTCACCAGGGCAACGTAGAGCAGGTTGTCGACGGTCAGGGGCACCGGGCCGAAACGGTCGTGCAATTCGGCTTGCATCTCGGCGACGCCCTCCGCGGATTCGATGTTGGCGACGCGCTGGTACACGGCAAGGCGGGCGTGGATGTCGGCGACGTAGCTTTCGGGGATGTGGGCACTGATGGGGATGTCGATCGGCGGCACAGGCGCCGGCGCCGGTGCGTGGTGTTCGCCGGGGCGGACGGCGGCCTTGATCGCGGAAACGGCCTCGGCGACCAGCTTCGAGTACATGTCGAAGCCGACCGCGGCGATGTGGCCGCTCTGTTCGGTGCCGAGGACGTTCCCTGCGCCGCGGATTTCGAGGTCGCGGAGGGCGATCTGGAAGCCGGCTCCGAGTTCGTTCGCTTCGAAGACCGCCTCAAGCCGCTTCTGGGCCGGCTCGCTGATAGCGCGGTCCTTGTCGTAGAGCAGGTAGGCGTAGGCCCGGTTCGAAGCGCGGCCCACCCTGCCCCGGAGCTGGTAGAGCTGGGCCAGCCCCAACTGGTCGGCGTTGTTGATGATGATCGTGTTGGCGTTGGGGATGTCGAGGCCGCTTTCGATGATCGTGGTGCAGAGCAGCACATCGTGTTCGCCGGCGGCGAATTCGGTCATCACCCGCTCCAACTGGTCTTCGTGCATCTGGCCGTGGCCGATGGCGACGCTCGCTTCCGGGATGATCTCCTGGAGGCGCGACATGATCCGTTCGATGTTGTGGACGCGGTTGTGGACGAAATACACCTGGCCGCCGCGCTGAAGCTCGCGGTCGATGGCCTCGCGGATGATCTCGTCGTCCCACTGGAGGACGTAGGTGCGGATGGGCAGCCGTTCTTCCGGCGGAGTCATCACCGTGCTCATGTCGCGAATGCCGGCAAGCGACATCTGCAGGGTCCGGGGGATGGGTGTGGCCGAAAGCGTCAGGACGTCGACCTCCGCCCGCATCTGCTTCAGGCGCTCCTTGTGGGCCACGCCGAAGCGTTGCTCTTCGTCGATGACCACAAGGCCGACATCTTTGAACCGAACGTCTTTCTGGAGGAGCCGGTGCGTGCCGATCGCGATGTCGACATCGCCGCTGGTGATCCCGGCGACGATTTCGCGCTGTTCCTGGTCGGAGCGGAAGCGCGAGAGGACTTCGACGCGGACCGGAAAGCCGGCGGTTCGTTCGCGGAAGGTGCTGCCGTGCTGTTCGGCGAGGACGGTGGTGGGCACGAGCACTGCCACCTGCTTCCCGTCGGCTACCGCCTTGAACGCGGCGCGGATGGCAACCTCGGTCTTGCCATAGCCAACGTCTCCGCAGATGAGACGGTCCATGGGGCGGGTGCGCTCCATGTCCTGCTTCACTTCGCTGATCGCCTCGAGCTGGTCGGCGGTTTCGACAAAGGGGAAGGCGGCTTCCATCTCCATCTGCCAGGCGCCGTCCGGGGCGAAGGCGTGGCCCTCGGCCGCCTCGCGCTGGGCGTACAGCTCCAGCAGTTCGTGGGCGAGTTCGACAACGGCGGCCTTGACCCGCCGCTTGGCACGCGCCCAGTCCTGCGAGCCCAGCCTGGTCAGCGCCGGGGGATGGTCGGCCGGGCCCACGTAGCGCGTGACGGCCTCCAACTGGTCGGCGGGGACGTAGAGGCGGTCGCCCTCCGCGTACTGCAGTTCGAGGTACTCCCGCTCGGCGCCGTCGACGGTGCGCCGGACGAGGCCCCCGTAGCGGGCGATCCCGTGGTCGGCGTGGACGAGGTAGTCGCCGGTTTCCAGGGTCGAAACGAGGTCGCTCTTGATGCCCTGGCGGGCACGCGTCGGGCGGCGGCGCTTGCGGAACCCGAAGACCTCGGCGTCGCTGATGACGATGAGGCGGTCGTCGAGGGTGAAGCCGCCGCCGACGGCCACGGGGACGAGGACGATTTCGCCGGAGGCAGGGGCTTCGGCGGCGCGGCGGGCGAGGCGGACGTGGATGCCTTCCTGGTCCATGAGTTCGGCCAGGCGGAGGGCCTGCTGGGAAGCGATGACGACAGGGAGGCCCCGCTTGGCCCACTCCGCGGCCTGCTGCGCGAGGGGCTTCAGTTTGCCGGCGAAGCTCGGGGTGACGCGCATGGGCAGGCGGCGCGCCCCCAGCTCTTCGGCGCCGAAGCGCTGGAGATGGACGCCGCCCGGCCGCGAGAGGAGGGCTTCGGCGACGTCGTCGGGGCGGGCGGTGAGTGGCGGCAGGCCGGCGGGAATGGTGCCGCGCTGCTCCTGTTCCTGTCGGGTGCGTTGCTGGTGTTCGAAGAGGCGTTCGAGCGCTGCCTGGCCCTCTTCGGGGTCGTCGAAAAGGATGGCGGTACCGGGGGCCAGGTGGTCGAGGGCGGTGGTTTCGTAGAGGAGCGGTTCAAGGAAGCCCTCGTAGGCGCTGCGATTCCCCTCGGCGAGGAACTGGAGCTGTTCGGCCACCGCCTCGGCCCCTTCGCCATCGACCTGGATGCGGTCGAGCAGCGCCGCCGCAGCTTCATGGGCCTCGCGGGTGCCGGTGGCGGCCGGGGGCAGGTGGAGGCGGTCCAGGCGGGCGATGCTGCGCTGGCTGGCGAGGTCGACCTGGCGGATGCTCTCGACCTGGTTGCCGAAGAACTCGACGCGGAAGGGGCTTTCTCCGCCCGCGGGGAAGACGTCGACGATGCCACCGCGGCGGGCGGCCGTCGCCTGGTGGTCGGCCACCGGCGAAACCTCGTAGCCCGCCGCCTCGAGCGCCGACATCAGCGCTCCGGGGTCCAGGCTGCCGCCGGCGGAGAGGTCCACGCCCGCGATTTGGACGCCCGGCCCGGCGCAACGTTCTGCCATCGCCGCCCACGAAGCAACGACGAGGGCGCGGCCATCCCCGCGGAGCGCCGCCAGCGCCCGGGCGCGCTCGACGGCGACGGTGGGGTCGTCGCGGGCCATTTCGTAGGGGAGTTGCTCGCGTTCGGGCAGGCGGACGACGGGGACGTCTTCGAGGAAGATGGCCACCTCTTCGGCCAGGGCAAGCGACCGCGCGGGAGTCGCGGCAAGGAGCAGCGCCGGCCCCTGCTGGCGGGCGGCGAAGGCGGCGGCAACCGCGGGCTTCGCGGTTTCGGGGAGGCCGATGCGCACGGGGCCGCGGCCACCTTTCCCGAAGGCCGGGAGCAGCAGATCGGCAATCGCCGCAGTCACGCCAACGAGTTCTCCTGGCACGCAACACCTCAAAGCCCGGACCGCTGTGCGGCCGGGCATGCGCTCTACTTTACCGCATCGAAGGCTTCGCGGGGTTGGTTCGCGGCCCCTTCGCCGGGGTTGCTACGATGGACGGGTGAGCGCCGCCGCCATCGTCCGCAAGGAGCCCGCCCGTTGGGGTCGCCATGGGAGCTGACGGCCGCAGCCGCTGGACGCGGCGGCGGTTCCTCGGCGCCGGGATAGCCGCCGCGGCCGCGGGCACCGTCGGAGCGGCCATCCTCGCCCAGCGTGATTCGGGGTCTGGCCGCCCGTCCGCTGCAGAGGCGACCCCTTCGCCGCAGCCCGCCTCCACGCCGTCGCCGACGCCTGACCGCCGGGTGAAAGGCGGAATTGCGCGGCTGTTTTCGCCGGCGTCGTTCCAGTTCGACAGCTTCGACAGCCTGCGGACGGGGGAGCCGTCGGTCGCTGAGGTGCTGGGGCGGACCCATTCCCGGCTGATCACCTGGGACGACTTCGCGCGGGGGGAGTTGGGAGGCGACCTTGCGGCCGAGTGGGAGCAGCCGGACCGCCAGACCGTCGCTATCCGGCTGGTGACCGGCGCCCGCTGGCAGGAGCGAGGGCCGCTGCCGTCGCGCGCGGTGACCGCGGACGATGTCGTTCAGCACTTCCGGCGCGCCGCCGAAGACGCCCGGGGGCTGAAGCTGCCGCTGGCCCAACGCCCTGCCGAGTTGGCGAACATCCGGCGGGTAACCAGTCCTGCGGCCGGGCAAGTGGTCTTCGAACTCGCCGAACCGGACCCGTTCTTCCTTTCCACGCTGGCCTCGCGGTTCGCGGTGGTGCAGGCGCCGGAGATGGTGGCTGCCTACGGCGGCTCGTTCGGGAAGGCGAACGCGGAGCAGGTGGCCGGTTCGGGGCCGTTCTCCTACGAAGGCAGCCGAAGCGACGGTTCGCTGGTCTTCCGGGCGTTCGCGGGGGGGCACCGGCCGCCGCTGCTCGACGGGTTGGTGGTTGTGCCGCCGCACCTGGCGACTTCCGAGGCGTTCCTCCGTCGCGAACTGGACGAGGTGCTGCTCCGGGACCGGCGGGAAGCCCCGAGCGTGAGAAGCGAGGCCGGGGGAGCCATTGAGGCGCGCCGATACGAAGACAGCCCCGTCATCTCCACGGTCTTCACGGGCGCGCCGCCGTGGTCCAACCCGGAGCTCCGCCGGGCACTGAGCGGGGCGCTCAACCGGGGATGGCTGGTGGATGCCCTCTTCGGGGGGCGGGCCGTTGTCGCGGGGCCGGTGGCGACGTTGTTCAGGGACTTCGCGCTCGATGCTGGGGCGCTCGCTTTGTTCCCCGGCCACGGTACCGACGCTGCCGCAGCCGCGGCTGATGCCCGCCGCCGCTGGGAATCCGCCGGCGGACCCGCCCTCGGGCCGGTCATCATCGACTTCCCGAGCATCTTCGACCCCCGTTACACCGCCTCATCGATCGTTGTGGGGCGGCTCAACGACGTGCTGGGCGGGGGACAGTTCCGGGCGGCAGTCGAAACCTACACGACGATCGCGAAAAAGGTGGCCGCACTGCGGTATGGCAACGGGACGCCCGCGCTCTGGTTCGGCTGGGGCCCGCCATTCGCGGACCCTGACCCATCGCGAGCGCTCGTGGACACGTACGGCAGGGGGACGGAGGCCGAGGGTCTCGGGCCGATCCCGGGCGTCGTCGCGAACGCGGTCGCCCGGCTGGCGACGGAGTTCGACGCGGACCGTCGTCGCGCGGTTTGCCGGGAAATCGCGACCGCGATCCTGCGGGAAGGCGGCGCCGGCGTGTTCGACTGGGTGTTGCAGTGGTCGGAGGTGTTCCGCTGGCCCCATCTGTCCGGGCTGCCGGCAACGCCGTTCTGGGGGCAACACCTGGACAGCGAGAGTTGGCTGGACCCGTCGGTCGCAGGGTTTACCGATCGGTAAGGTTCGTCGATGACGCTATAGAAAGTTTCTATAGTGTTCGAACGTTGTTCGGTTGTGCAATCTCGTTCGAATGTCCCAACGTAAAGTAAAACGGACCTCAGGACGAGAGGACTCGAAAGGTTAGCGACATGACGGATTCGAACTATTGGGTGAAGCGGCTCAACAGCAGCCGCCTTTCGCGCCGGCACTTCGTCGGCGGAGCGGCCGCCACGGGTGTGGGCGCCGCGGCGCTCGGCCTGGTTGGCTGCGGCGATGACGACGAGGGCGAGGCGACGCCAACAACCGCGGGCGGGTCGCCTGTCCCGACGACGGCGGGAGCCAGCCCGACCCCGGCCGCTGGGCCCGTCGACGGCGGCATCCTGCGAAGCATCTGGCTGGGCGGCTCGCAGTTCGATTCGGTGGATGTCCACCGCAACTTCCGGGACGAGACCTCCTGGCTGTCGAACCAGGTGCTCAACAAGATCGTCCGGTATTCGAACCCGGACACGGGCGACCTCGAAGGCGATCTCGCCGAGAAGTATGAGACGCCGGACGCGCAGACCTACACGTTCACCATTCGCAAGGACGTGAAGTGGCAGAACACGCCGCTCACCAACGGCCGCGCGCTCACGTCCGCGGATCTCAAGTGGCACATAGAACGGCAGGCAGCAGGGAAGCTGGCCGATGGCAGTGAGGTTCCCTTCCGCTTCAAGTCGGACTACGCCGGGATCAAGGTTGAAACGCCCGACGCCTCCACCCTGAAACTCACGCTCCCCAAGCCGAACGGGGCGTTCCTGACCCGGATCGCGGCCTACTTTGCCACGGTCCCCAACCGGGAGACCACGGAGAAGTTCGAAAAGACCCACAACACCCTCACCGAAGAGGCGATGCCGGCGAGCGGCGCCTTCACGATCAAGAAGTGGCGGGCGAACGAGGACGTCCACGTCCAGAAGAACCCGCTCAATTTCCGCAAGGGGGAGCCACACCTTGATGGCATGATCCTCCCGGTCGGCCTGTTCGCCGACCCGACGGCCGCCCGTCTCGCGTTCGAGCAAAAGCAGATCGACGCGTGGGCTTCGCCGGACGCGTCCGTGACGAAGGCCATCCTCGACGCCCACAAGAACGAGATGTACGAGGTCCTGACGGGGGTCGCGAACACGGTGTTCCTGCACCTCAACATGAACAACCAGTTCAAGAACGTGGACCTCGTGAAGGCCATGAACATCGCGGTCGACCGGCGCCTCATGATCTCCACGTTCCACCAGGGTCTCGGCCAGGTAAGCGGCCCGGTGACCTGGCTGCAGGAAGGGTTCGCGCTGAAGCCGGTCGACCTGATCACGTATCCCGGCTACCGGATCGACCGCGCGGCCGAGATCAAGGAAGCACGGGCGCTCTGGAACGCCGGTGGCGGGCCGGCCCTCGGGGACGTCGACATCAGGGTGACGGACACCTGGTTGGGGCCGTATCCGGACACCAACCAGATCATGATCAAGATGTTCAACGAAGCCCTCGGCGTTACCCAGTTCAAGTCCACGAAGTGCACCTACAACGACGACATCATCCCGAACCTCGCGAACGGCAAGTTCCCAAACTGGATGTCGTGGACGAGCCAGGTGAACTCGCCGGACCCGCGCAATGACCTGCTCGCCGCCTTCAACTCGGGCGGAAGCCAGAACTGGCAGCACGTCAACAACGCGGAGCTGGACAAGCTGACCAGCGACGCGACGCTGACGGCGGACCTCACGAAGGCGCGGGACCTGATCCAGCAGGCGCAGAAGATCATCCTGAACAACGGCCAGTTCGGGAACGTTGTTCTGTACAACTACATTAGCCGGGCCGCGTACTGGAACTACCTCCACGGGACGCTGAAGAAGGATCCGAGCGCGGGCAAGGCTGGCGAGGGGTACAACATCTTCTCTGGTCACCTGGGCGCCAAGCTCACCTACATCAATCCGAAGGATCCGACCTACACGGACGCGATCAAGAGCCGTTCGGTCTGACGGTACTGCGAGAGGTGTGATTCCGACGACGCCACGGACTGGAGGAAAAGACGTTGACTAACTACATCATTCGTCGATTGTTACTCAATGTCCTCGTCCTCTGGTTCGTGGCGTCGCTGGTGTTCGTGGCCACGAACGCGCTTCCCAGCGATTTCGCGGAAAAACGCATTGCCTCGGGTTCCTCGCTCACGGACCAGAGCGAGGCGATCAAGTTCGCCCGGAAGGAGCTGGGCCTCGACAAGCCGCTCTGGTACCAGTACGGGAAGTTCATCGGTCAGCTTGCGCGGGGGGACCTGGGAACGTCCTACGAGACATCGAAGTCGACCTGGAGCGAAGTCGGGCGGCGTCTGCCCTCCACCCTGGAACTTGGCAGCCTCATCGTCTTGATCTCGTTTTCGCTGAGCATCCCGATCGGGATCCTGAGCGCTGTAAAACAGGACACGTGGGTGGACTACGTCCTCCGCACGTTCTCGATCCTCGGGTTGGCGATGCCCGTCTTCTTCGTCGCGCTCTTGCTTGCCCTCTTTGTCGTCAGGTTCTCCCTATTCGAGATCGACGTCGTCGGCCGGCCACACTTCTGGACGGACCCGGAGGCGGCGGCCAAGCTCTACATCGTCCCGGCGGCCGCTGGTGGTATTTCGGGCGGCGCCGGCATCATGAGGATCCTGCGGTCGCAGATGCTCGAAGTGATGCGCCAGGACTACATCCGCACCGCCCGGGCCAAGGGACTGCACGACAGCCGCGTCTGGATACGCCATGCCATGAAGAACGCGATGCTCCCGGTGCTGACCGTGATGGGCCTCACCATCAGCGGCATCGTGGGCGGCCAGATCATCCTGGAGAACATGTTCAACATCCAGGGGGTCGGCCGATTCTTGTTTACCAGCCTCAACACGCGGGACTTCCCGCCATTCCAGGGGACCGTACTCCTGATCGGCTTCGTTATCGTTACTACGAACCTGGCGGTCGACGTGGTGTACGCCTGGATCGACCCCCGGATTCGATACACCTAAGCTCGGAGTCCCGATTTGGCCAATCTCGAACAGCCCGCAGCGCTTCTCACGCCGGTTTACCTGGACCGCCGCAAGAGGCGCTCCTTCGGAAGCGTTGTGCGGACCGCGGCCAGGCTGGGCCGCCGCAATAAGCTGGGCGCGGCTGGAGTGATCCTCGTCGCCTGCATCCTCTCCGTGGCTATCCTCGCGCCGGCTGTCCAACGTTACGGCGACACCGAAAGGTTCGAGACTACGAACCCGGACTACAACCCGACTGCGAATCCGCTGGACATCGCTGCCAACCCGGACAAGCAACTCGGATCGCCGACCATCCTGACTCGCTACGCGGACCCGCTCACGGCAGACCATTGGCTCGGCACCGACCAGTTCGGACGCGACATCTACGCGCGGATCATCGTGGGTACGCGGTTGGCGGTGATTATCGGTGTCGGGGCATCGCTGATCGCGGTGATCGCGGGGACGGTCGTTGGGGTGATATCGGGCTACTTCGGCGGGAAGCTCGACCTGGTGCTGCAACGCTTCGTGGATTCGATCCAGGCATTCCCCGGGCTTGTCCTGCTGATGCTGATCGTTTCGATCATGGACCAGCCGAGCCTGGCGCTCACGGTGGCGGCGCTGGGGTTCCTGGGCTTCGCTTCGTCGGTCCGCATCGTGCGTTCCGCCGTGCTCTCGGTCTCACAGATGTCGTACGTGGAGGCCGCGCGCTCGTATGGGGCTGGCGATGCCCGAATCATGGCGCGCCACGTCCTGCCCAACATCGTTGCCCCTGTCCTCGTCATCTTCTCGATTAGCATCGGCCTCTACATCCTGGCCGAGGCGTCGCTCTCGTTCCTCGGCCTTGGGCCAGCCGACAAGACGACCTGGGGAAAGATGGTGAACGCGGGGCGCCAGGCGGTCGACGTTCACCCCTGGGAGTCGGTGTTCGCGGGGGCGGCGATCACGTTGACGGTGCTCGGGTTCAACCTCGCTGGCGACGCGCTCCGCGACGAACTGGACCCACGCCTGCGCGGGCGCTGAGGACGGCGGCGCCGTGCGGGAGCGCCCCTGCCGAGTGCATCGGCCGGAAGACCAGCCTTGTCTGTTTACCGAACGATAGGTTGACGTCTATACCAGCTATAGAACGTTTCTACAATGTCCGAACGTCGTTCTCTTTTGCAATCCTGTTCGGATTGACCACCGTAGAGTAAGCGGACCTCAGGACGAGGGGACTCGAAAGGTTGGCGACATGACGAATTCGAACTACTGGGTAAAGCGCCTCAACAGCAGCCGCCTCTCGCGGCGGCACTTTGTCGGTGGGGCGGCGGCTACGGGTGTGGGCGCTGCGGCGCTCGGCATTGTCGGCTGCGGCGACGATGACGACGAGGTCGCCGCAACCGCCACAACCGGACCAGCCGGCACGGCGACGACGGCCACAAGCCCGACGCCCTCTGGCCCGCAGAAGGGCGGCGTCGCCCGCTTCAGCAGCGCCAACAACACCTGGGACACCTTCGACTCCGACCGGAGCCGGTTCACGCCGTTCGCGGTGGTCATCGCCCTCACCCAGCACGGCATCGTGCAGTGGTCGAGCTACGCCCAAGGCAAGATCGGTCCCGGTTTCGCCGAGAGCTGGGAGACGCCGGACAAGTCCACCTACGTCTTCAAAGTGAAGAAGGGCCTGGTCTGGCACGACAAGGCGCCGGTGAGCGGCCGGGCGGCGACCGCGGCGGACGCTGCCGCGATGATCATGCGCAACAAGAACGGCAAGACGCTTGATGGCGCCGACGACATCAACTTCTACCGCAAGGCCAACTTCGCCATCGTCGACAAGGCCGAAGCGATCGACGCAAGCACCCTGAAGGTGACGCTGGCGGCGCCAAGCCCGTTCCTGCTGAACCTGCTGGCGAGTTCGTACGTCAAGGTGCAGGCGCCCGAGGCAATCGCGAAGTTCGAGAAGGACTACCAGAAGTTCTCTGCGGACCAGATCATCGGGACGGGCAACTTCACGCTCAACACCTTCACTGCCGAAGGCAAACTCGGCTTCCGGCGCTTCGAGAAGTCGGTCTACCCGGTGAACGCAGACGGGATCGACTGGATCCCGTTGTTCACGGACGAGGCCGCGCTGCAGGCAGCCTTCGAGCAGAAGCAGATCGACTCTTACGGGCCCCGCCAGAAGGCGACCCTGGACGACCTGAAGAAGCGGTATGAGGGCAAGATTTACGAGAAGCCCGTGTTCTCGGCGAACCCGATGGCGGGGACGTACTACGGTGGGACGAAGCCGTGGAGCGACCCGAACCTGATCGGGGCGATCTTCCGGACGATCGACCGGCGAGCACTGGTCCAGCAGATGTTCCAGGGCCGTGGCGTCATCTCCGCGCAGCCGCCGCCAACCCAGGCCGCGTTCACGATAACGGAGAAGGAACTCGTGACGTTCCCGGGCTACCTTGAGGACCGGGCGAAGGACCTGGCGGAAGCGAAGAAGATGTGGGAGGCCGGCGGCGGTCCCGCTCTCGGCGAGATCACGGTGGACATCCCGGACATCTGGGAAGGCGCCTATTCAGGCGTGAGCGCGATCATCACCAAGCAGTTGAAGGACAACCTCGGCAACGACTTCAAGGCGAAGCTCGAGCCGTACTCGACGATCACCACGAAGATCATCAAGGCTGAGTACGGCAACGGGAAGAACGCGATCTGGTACGGCTGGATCACCGAGCTGACCGACATCGAGCCGAGCCAGCTGCTGTTCGCGGTCCACAACTCCAAGCAGCCGCAGTTCGCCGCCTACGCGGTGAAGTCGGACAAGATCGACGAGTACACGAACGCCCTGAACACGGAGTTCGACATCGCCAAGCGCCAGGAGCTGTGCAAGAACGCCGCCCGTGAGCTCATCAAGCTCAACGGCGCTGGCGTCCCGTACAACATGGTCAACATCAACAACAACCTCTACTGGAACTACTACAAGGAGGGCGAGGCCCAGCCTTTCATCACCTCGCAGAACTTCGGCCGGGACGTGTACTTCGACCAGAAGGACCCGACCTGGTCGGGCCGGCCAACCTAACGTTCCTTCCCCGCAAGGGGCCAAACTACCTGAACTTCCCTTCTTCGGAAGGGACCCTCGGCCCCGGGGCTGGCACCGCACCGCCAGCCCCGGGGTTTTTTCGTTCGAACAGGATTTCGGGGATTGACGCGCGGCATGGGAAGGGTAGGATGCCAGTCGTCCACCCTATCGAAGGCATCGCTTACATCGATAGGGTGGGCAAGCAACTTCGAGGGAGCATGTGGAGCTAATGACTCGGGACAACTACTGGGCACGGCAACTCAACAGCAACCGCCTATCGAGGCGCCGGTTCGTAGGCGGTGCGGCCACGGCCGGTGCGGGGGCAGCGGGCCTTGCGCTGGTCGGCTGCGGCGACGATGACGACGAGGTCGCCGCTACCGCCACCACCGCCCCGGCGGGGACGGCGACGACGGCCGCAAGCCCGACGCCAGCCGGGCCACAGAAGGGTGGCGTCGCCCGCTTCAGCAGCGCCAACAACACCTGGGACACGTTCGACTCCGACCGCAGCCGGTTCACGCCGTTCGCGGCGGTCATCGGCTTCACCCAGCACGGGATCGTGCAGTGGTCGAGCTACGCCGAAGGCAAGCTCGGCCCTGGCTTCGCCGAGAGCTGGGAGACGCCGGACAAGACGACCTACGTCTTCAAAGTGAAGAAGGGCCTGGTCTGGCACGACAAGGCGCCGGTGAGCGGCCGGGCGGCGACCGCCGCGGACGCTGCCGCCATGATCATGCGCAACAAGAACGGGAAGACGCTTGACGGCGCCGACGACATCAACTTTTACCGCAAGGCCAACTTCGCCATCGTGGACAAGGCCGAAGCGGTGGACGCGAGCACGCTGAAGGTGACGCTGGCGTCGCCAAGCCCGTTCCTGCTGAACCTGCTGGCGAGTTCCTATGTCAAGGTGCAGGCACCGGAGGCAATCGCGAAGTTCGAGAAGGAATACCAGAAGTTCTCGGCGGACCAGATCATCGGGACGGGCAACTTCACCCTCAACACCTTTACGGCCGAGGGCAAGCTCAGCTTCCGGCGGTTCGAGAAGTCGGTCTACCCGGTGTACCCGGACGGGATCGACTATGTGCCGCTGTTCACGGACGAGGCTGCCCTCCAGGCGGCCTTTGAACAGAAGCAGATCGACGCCTACACCCCCCGCCAGAAGGCGACCCTGGACGACCTGAAGAAGCGCTACGAAGGCAAGATCTACGAAAAGCCTTCGTTCTCGGCGAACCCGATGGCGGGGACGTACTACGGTGGGACGAAGCCGTGGAGCGACCCGAACCTGATCGGGGCGATCTACCGGACGATCGACCGCCGGGCGCTGATCCAGCAGATGTTCCAGGGCCGTGGCGTGCTTGCGGCCGAGCCGCCGCCAACCCAGCAGGCCTTCACGATCGCGGAGAAGGAACTGATCACCTTCCCGGGCTACCTTGAGGACCGGGCGAAGGACCTGGCGGAAGCGAAGAAGATGTGGGAGGCCGGCGGCGGTCCCGCTCTCGGCGAGATCACGGTGGACATCCCGGACATCTGGGAAGGCGCCTATTCAGGCGTGAGCGCGATCATCACCAAGCAGTTGAAGGACAACCTCGGCAACGACTTCAAGGCGAAGCTCGAGCCGTACTCGACGATCACCACGAAGATCATCAAGGCTGAGTACGGCAACGGGAAGAACGCGATCTGGTACGGCTGGATCACGGAACTCCAGGACATCGAGCCCAGCGCGCTGCTCTTCGCGACCCACAACTCGGCCCAGCCGCAGTTCGCCGCCTACGCGGTGAAGTCGGCCAAGGTGGATGAGTACACGAACGCCCTGAACGGGGAGTTCGACATCGCCAAGCGCCAGGAGCTGTGCAAGAACACCGCCCGCGAGCTGATCAAGATCCATGGTGGCGGCGTCCCGTACAACATGGTGAACATCAGCAACACCCTCTTCTGGAACTACTACAAGACGGGAGAGGCCCAGCCCTTCGTCACGGCGCAGAACTTCGGCCGGGACGTATCCTTCAACCAGAAAGACCCGACCTGGTCGGGCCGCCCAGCCTAGAACCATCGACCTGGGCGCCTCTCCCGGCCTGACGGGAGGGGCGGCTCAGGATCCGAACCGGCGACCCAGGCCCTCACTTTCCGGCGGGGGCCGGCCGCTGCGTCCAACGAATTTCGTGCCCGGCGGGCCGTGAAAGGCTTGACTAAGACGAAACCTTCGTTAGCATTCTCGGGAATCCGGTCTATCCCTTGCATCGTAAGAGCTTATGGGGGGCGGCCCGGATCAAAACGAGGGGGTTGTTCAGGAACCTATGGCAGAGAACTACTGGATAAGGCGGCTCGACAGCAGCCGTCTCTCGAGGCGCCAGTTCGTTGGCGGTGCGGCCACGGCCGGCGTCGGCGCAGCTGGCCTTGCACTGGTCGGCTGCGGCGACGATGACGAAGAGGTCGCCGCTACCGCCACCACCGCCCCGGCGGGGACGGCGACGACGGCCGCAAGCCCGACGCCAGCCGGGCCACAGAAGGGTGGCGTCGCCCGCTTCAGCAGCGCCAACAACACCTGGGACACGTTCGACTCCGACCGGAGCCGGTTCTCCCCGTTCGCGGTGCTCATCGGCTACACCCAGCACGGTGTGGTGCAGTGGTCAAGCTTCGCGGAAGGCAAGATCGGCCCGGGCTTTGCCGAGAGCTGGGAGACGCCGGACAAGACGACCGCCGTCTTCAAGATCAAGAAGGGCCTGCTCTGGCACGACAAGGCGCCGGTGAACGGCCGTGCCGCGACCGCCGCGGACGCCGCCGCCATGATCATGCGCAACAAGATCGGCAAGACGGCCGACGGCGCCGACGACATCAACTTCTACCGTAAGGCCAACTTCGGGATGGTGGACAAGGCCGAGGCCGTGGACGCCAGTACGCTGAAGGTGACGCTGACGACGCCCAACCCGTTCCTCATGAATCTCCTGGCGAGCTCGTACGTCAAGGTGCAGGCGCCCGAGGCGGTCGCGAAGTTCGAAAAGGACTACCAGAAGTTCTCTGCGGACCAGATCATCGGGACGGGCAACTTTACCCTCAACACCTTCACGGCCGAGGGTAAGCTCAGCTTCCGGCGGTTCGAGAAGTCGGTCTACCCGGTGTACCCGGACGGGATCGACTACGTGCCGCTGTTCACGGACGAGGCTGCCCTCCAGGCGGCCTTCGAGCAGAAGCAGATCGACGCCTACGGCCCGCGCCAGAAGGCGATCCTGGACGACCTGAAGAAGCGCTACGAGGGGAAGATCTACGAGAAGCCCGTGTTCTCGGCGAACCCGATGGCGGGCACCTACTATGGCGGGTCAAAGCCGTGGAGCGACCCGAACCTGATCGGGGCGATCTACCGGACGATTGACCGGCGGGCGCTGGTCCAGCAGATGTTCCAGGGCCGTGGCGTGATTGCGGCCGAGCCGCCGCCGACCCAACAGGCCTTCACCATCCCGGAGAAGGAACTGATCACCTTCCCGGGCTACCTTGAGGACCGGGCGAAGGACCTGGCGGAAGCGAAGAAGATGTGGGAGGCCGGCGGCGGTCCCGCTCTCGGCGAGATCACGGTGGACATCCCGGACATCTGGGAAGGCGCCTATTCAGGCGTGAGCGCGATCATCACCAAGCAGTTGAAGGACAACCTCGGCAACGACTTCAAGGCGAAGCTCGAGCCGTACTCGACGATCACCACGAAGATCATCAAGGCTGAGTACGGCAACGGGAAGAACGCGATCTGGTACGGCTGGATCAC
>CAYTMI010000023.1:0-31921 GCA_964438865.1 uncultured Anaerolineaceae bacterium
TTCGCCGGGGCCGCCGGCAAGAGCGCCCAGTTCCCGCTGCACGTGTGGCTCCCGGACGCGATGGAAGGCCCGACGCCGGTCTCCGCGCTTATCCATGCGGCGACGATGGTGACGGCGGGCGTCTACCTGGTGGCGCGGTTCTTCCCGGTCTTCGAAGCTTCGGCCGACGCGAGGGAGGTCGTCGCCTGGATCGGGGCGATAACGGCGATCGTGGGGGCGACGATTGCGCTCGTGCAGACGGACTTCAAGCGCGTGCTGGCCTATTCCACCGTGAGCCAGCTTGGCTACATGATGCTGGCGTTGGGCACGTTCGGGTACGTCGCAGCCATCTTCCACCTCTTCACAAACGCCTTTTTCAAGGCGCTCCTCTTCCTCGGCAGCGGCTCCGTGAACCATGCCACGAACACCTTCGACATGCGGAAGATGGGCGGGCTCCGGAAGCACATGCCGATCACGTTCTGGACGTTCGTGATCGGCGCGCTGAGCCTTTCGGGGATCTTCCCGCTGGCGGGATTCTGGTCCAAGGACGAGATCTTGCTGGACGCGTGGCGGGACAACCGCGCGCTCTGGTTCGTTGCGTTTGCGGTCGCGTTCCTCACTGCGTTCTACATGTTCCGGGCCATTTTCCTGACGTTCTTCGGGACGTATAAGGGCGGCGAGCCCGTGAACCACCACGACGAGGATTCGCACTTCCACGGCGACCCTGCGCATCCCCACGAATCGCCGTGGGTGATGACGGCGCCGCTGTTGATCCTGGCGGTGCCGGCGATCGCGGCCGGCTGGCTGAACATCAGCGGCGGCCCCGTGGACAGCTGGTTCGGAGACCTCATCAACGGCGCCCTCCCACAGGTCAACGAACACGGGAGCTCCTTCGAGTGGGGGATCGCGCTGAGTTCTTCGGCGGTGGCGCTGGCAGGCATCGGCCTCGCCTGGGTCATCTACTACAAGCGCTTCGTGACTTCCGAATCCATCCGCAACGTAGCCGTGCCAGTGGCGGTGGTCTTCGAACAGAAGTACTTCCTTGACCGGCTGTACGAAGACTTCCTTGTCCGGACGGTGCTGCAGCGCGGCTGGAACCGGCTGTTGGAGCTGAACGACAAGTACGTGGTGGACGGTGCCGTCAACGGCGCCGGGACTTCCGCTCGGTGGGTGAGCGGCCAGCTCCGCGGCATCCAGAACGGGCAAATGCAAACGTACGGCCTCGGCATCGCTGCCGGCGTCGTCATCGTGGTCGTCGCGGTCTTCGCGGCGAACCCGCTGTAGGAGGGGCGCGGTGGAGCTGACGATCCTTGTCTTCCTGCCCGCCGCTGCCGGCGCCCTGGCCCTCCTGCTGCCAAAGCAATACGAGGGATACGCGAAGTACGTCGCGCTGCTCGGCAGCCTGGCCGCGCTGGCGCTCTCGATCTACCTGTTCTTCGATTTTGACGGCGGCGCGGGTGGGTTCCAGTACGTCGTGGACAAGCCCTGGGTCGATGTCGGGGCCTTCAATCTTCGCTACCACCTCGGCGTCGATGGGTTGAGCTTGCCGCTTGTCGTGCTGACAACCTGCCTGACGATGGCCTCGGTGCTCGTGTCATTCAGCGTGACGCAGCGCCAGCGGGCGTACTACGCCTGCCTCATGGTCCTGAGCACGTCGGTTCTCGGGGTGTTCACGGCGCTGGACTTCTTGCTCTTCTTCGCCTTCTGGGAACTCGAACTCTTCCCGATGTTCCTGCTCATCGCCGTCTGGGGATCCGGCCGGAAGGAGTACTCGGCGACGAAGTTCGTGCTGTACACGATCGCCGGGTCGGCCTTCATGCTGGTGGGCATCCTCACCCTGGCGTTCAGCGCGGACACGTTCGACATTGTCCAGTTGGGGCAGCAGGAGTCGTTCCCGAACCCCGTCATCCCGCTCGGCCTTGCGTTCTTCTTCCTCCTGGTGGGATTCGCGGTGAAGTTGCCGGTGGTGCCGCTGCACACCTGGCTTCCGGACGCCCACAGCGACGCGCCGACGGCGGTCTCGGTGATGCTCGCGGGCGTCCTCTTGAAAATGGGCGGCTACGGCATCCTGCGCATATCCGTCACCATCCTCCCCGACCAGGCGGACGACTACAGCATCTGGTTCGCCGGGGTGGGCGCCGTCAGCGTGCTCTACGGCGCGTTCATCACTCTCCGGCAGACCGACGTGAAGCGGCTGATCGCCTATTCGTCGGTGAGCCACATGGGACTGGTGCTACTCGGGATCGGGGCCCTCGGGCAGACGGGACTTGTCGGTGCGACCTACCAGATGCTCGCCCACGGGGTGGTGACGGGCCTGCTCTTCGTGATGGTGGGCCTGATGTACGAACGGACCCACACGCGCGAAATCAGCCGGCTTGGCGGTCTCGTGCGGCAGATGCCCCTGATCACGACCGGGCTGGTGTTCGCGGGCCTAGCGAGCCTGGGGCTGCCCGCGCTTGCCGGGTTTGTGGCTGAGGTCACGGTCTTCCTGGGGACGTTCCAGCGCTACGAATGGGCGGTGCTGATGTCCATCTTCGGGGTCGTGCTTTCCGCCGGGTACATCCTCTGGATGCTCCAGCGCGTTGTCTTCGGCCCAGTCCGCCATGAATGGGACGGGGTCAGTGACCAGCATCAGTGGTGGGAGCACTCCGTGGTCATCGGGCTTGCGGCGCTGGTGGTCCTGCTCGGCGTCTACCCGGCGATCGTGATGGACATGCTGAACCCGGCGATCGACAGCATCATGACGAGGGTGGGCTAGTGGACGGCATCGACATCGTTGGCCCGCAGCTAGCCGTCCTGGGGGGCGCCGGCGCCATCCTCCTTGCGGACGCGCTTTTTCCCCAGCAGCGAAGACTGTTCCCTTACATCGCGCTCGTCGCGCTGGCCGTCTCCGCGCTCTGGACCACCTCCTGGGTGAGCCGGGACGACTATCAGACGGCGTTCGACGGTACGCTCGCGCTCGACAAGTACGCCGTCTTCTTTTACTACCTCTTCGCCGGGATCACAGCGACGGTTGTCCTTGCTTCCATTGACTGGGTCGACCGCGAAGGGCGTGGCCAGGGCGAGTACTACGCTCTCGTCCTCACCACCTGTTCGGGGCTGATGTTCCTTTCGGCCTCACGCGACCTGATCACGATCTTCGTTTCGCTGGAGCTTTCATCGATCCCGCAGTACATCCTGGCAGGATGGGGGAAGGACGAGCGTTCGAGCGAGGCGGGCCTGAAGTATCTCCTCCTCGGGGCGATCGCGTCGTCGATGCTGCTGTACGGCATGGCGCTGCTCTATGGTTTCAGCGGCAGCACGCTGCTGCCGGAGATTGCCGCCGCCATCGCGGCCGGCGGCGAATCGAACCGTTCGCTGCTGGTGCTTGCTTCGGTGCTGCTGATCGCCGGGTTCGGGTTCAAGATGGCGATCGTCCCCTTCCAGATGTGGGTGCCGGACGTCTACCAGGGCGCGCCCACGCCGGTGGCGGCGTTCCTCTCCGTCGGCTCCAAGGCGGCAGCGTTCGCGGTCATCACCCGCGTCTTTATCGAAGGGCTGGGGCCGAAGTTCCTGAGCGACGACTGGTCGATGATCTTCGCCGTGCTGGCGGCGGTGTCGATGACGGTGGGGAACGTGATGGCCATCGTCCAGACCGACATCAAGCGGATGCTCGGGTATTCGTCGGTGGCCCAGGCGGGGACATTCCTGATCGGGCTGGCGGCGATCTCCGCGAGCGGCGCGGACGAATTCACCCTTGGCGCCAGCGGCGTGCTCCTCTTCCTGGCAGCGTACGCGTTCACGAATCTCGGCGCGTTCATTGCGATCATCGCCATCTCCCAGAAACTGGGCAGCGACCAGATCAAGGACTACGGCGGGATGTGGAAGCGGTCGCCCGTGTTGACGGTTGCACTGGGGATCTGCCTGGTTTCGCTGACGGGGATCCCCCCGACGGTCGGTTTCTGGGGGAAGATGTACATCTTCAACGCCGGCATCCACGCGGACCTCGCCTGGCTGGTGATCATCGGTGTGCTCAACAGCGTGGTTTCGGGCTACTACTACCTAAGTGTGGCGAGGCAGATGTTCCTTGGCGACCCCGCGAGCGACGAACCGGTGGGCGCGTCGCCGGCCCTGATGCTGGCGCTGGCCGCGGCGACGGCCGGGGTGCTGGTGTTCGGCGTCATCCCCATGCCGCTGATTGATGCGGCGAGGGACGCCGTTGGCACCCTGGTTATCGGTTAGGCTGTACCTGTGCCCGCGTACGACATTTCGCTTGAAGTGACCGAGGATTCGCCCACCATCGATGCGGCCGCGCTCACGGCCCTCGCCGAGCGCGTCATGGATGGCGAGTCGGTGGCGGTGGAGACAGCGCTGGCCATTCTCGTGACCGATGACGACGAGGTCCGGGAGATGAATCGCCGCTTCCTGGGCGTGGATGAACCAACGGACGTGCTTTCGTTCCCGGACGAGGCAGACGACTTCGTCCAGGGGATCGCCGACCAGATTCTGCTCGGCGACATCGCAATCGCTCTGCCGACGGCGGCGCGCCAGGCCGAACAGATCGGCCACCCACTCGACGCCGAACTGGCGCATCTTCTCGTGCATGGGATCCTGCACCTCTGCGGGTACGACCACGTTGGCAGCCCCGAAGACGAGGCGCGGATGCGGGCCCGGGAAGAGCACTACCTCGGGGACCTGGGGTACGTCCACCAGCATTGAGCCGGGGGGCCAGTAGCGCTCTCCCGCGCGGCACATCTGTTCTATACTGAGGTCAACCAGCCCCGAAAGAGGTGCCTGTGCTCTACGGCAAGTGGCGGCCGCGCGGCTTCGACGAGGTCGTCGGACAGGACCATATCGTCACCACGCTGCGAAACGCGCTCGCCACCGGGCAGATCGCGCATGCCTACCTCTTCAGCGGGCCGCGCGGCACCGGTAAGACCACGACCGCCCGCATCCTCGCGCGTGCCCTCAACTGCGTGAACTTGAAGGGCGGGGAGCCCTGCAACGCCTGTCCATCGTGCGAGGCAATCGCGCGGGGCAACGCCCTCGACCTGGTGGAGATGGACGCGGCCAGCAACCGGGGCATCGACGACATCCGCGAACTTCGCGACAGGATCGCCTTCGCCCCCAGCGATCTCGCCCGGAAGGTGTACCTCCTGGACGAAGTCCACATGCTGACGCAAGGGGCGTTCAATGCCCTGCTGAAGACGCTGGAGGAGCCCCCGCCGCACGCGTTCTTCATCCTTGCCACAACCGAACTTCATGCGGTGCCGGCGACGGTCATGTCGCGCTGCCAGCGGTACGACTTCCACCGCGTGCCGAACGAGGCGATCGTGGAGCGGCTCGGCTACATCGCCGGGCAAGAGGGGTTCAAGGTGCCCCACGAGGGCATGCTTGCGATTGCGGTGCAGTCCAGGGGCGGGCTTCGCGACGCGATAACCCTGCTCGAACAGGTGGTCGCACGCTACGGGGATGCCCCATCGACGGACGATGTGCTCGCGGCGCTGGGGCTGGTCCACGACGAGCGCAGCGAACTGCTCGCGGCGGCGCTGGTCGATGAAGACCTCGCCACGGCGCTGGATATTGCGCGCGCGGTGGCCGACGACGGTCTGGACATCGGGCGATTCACGCGGGACACGGTTGATGTGCTGCGGGAGGTGCTGCCGCACATCGTCCGGGGGACGCCGGCGGCGGACCTTGCCGGGCACCGGCACGTGGGGCTGCTGGAGCGGCTGCGCGAACGGCGGGGCAACGTCCGGGCCATCGCAGCGGCGATCGCGGAGTTGGCCCGGGCCGATTTTCGGCTCGATCCCGCCAGCCCGGTCCCGCTGGAGGTCGCCTGCGCGAGCGCGATCCTCGGACCCGCCGACGCGGCGCCGGTGGCTGTCACCGCGGGTGGCGGGGGCATGGACCAGCGCCAGGCCGCACGGGTGCCCCGGAGCCAGGCGGCAGCACCGGCGGCGGAATCGCGCGTGAACATGACCCCCGAGCAGGCGTTCATCGAGGACCTTATGCGCCGCTGCCGCGCCACGGACATCAAGATTGCCGGCATGCTCAACGGATCCTGCGAAGTCGTGGAAATGGGCGGCGACGTGCTGGAACTGGGCTTCTATCATCCCTTCCATATGGACATCGTCGCCAACAAGGGGAGGGCGCTGGTTGAGGAGGAGGCCGGCAAGATCTTGGGGCGCCCCGTGACGCTGAAGGTGCGGCAACTGGAGCGCAGCCAATCATCGTCACGACCGGGGCCGAAGGGCGGGCACCTGGCCGAAGCGGCGAAGGCGATGGGCGCCACGCCGGTGAAGAAGGAGAACTGATCGATGGCGAAGAGCAGCGGCCGGAACCGCTACATGAGGCGCGGTGGCGCGTCGCTCCCGGGGATGGGAGGTGGCGGCGGCGGGGCGAACCCACTGGCGAACGCCCAGGCGATGCTTGCGAAGGCACAGGAAGAACTGGCCGCGACTTCGGTTGAGGGCACGGCCGGTGGCGGCGCCGTCCGAATCACGATGTCGGGCGAACAGAAGATCATGGGCATCGCCATCCAACCCGATGTGGTGGACCCGGACGACGTTGAGATGCTGCAGGACCTGATCATGGCGGCGATCGGTGACGCTTCGGAGAAGGCCAACGAGCTCCAGGCGAAGTCGTTCAGCGCGATCACCGGGGGACTGAACATCCCCGGCCTCGGGCCCGGCCTCTAGCGATGGCCGGGGGGCAGAGCGGGACGCCGGAGCCGATCACTCGACTGATCGAGGCCTTTCATCGGCTGCCGGGAGTGGGGCCGAAGTCTGCCCAGCGTCTCACCTATCACATCCTTCGCGTACCGGAGCAGGAAGCGTCGGCGCTGGCGACGGCCATCGTCGACGTGAAGCAGCGGATCCAGCTCTGTTCGCGGTGCCTCAATATCACCGAGTCTGACCCCTGCGGCATCTGCACCGACGCGAGGCGCGACCAAACGGTGATCTGCGTGGTCGAACAGCCGCTGGACATCCTCGCCATCGAACGGACCGGCTTCCGGGGGTTGTACCACGTGCTTCACGGCGTCCTCAACCCGATGGACGGAGTCGGCCCGGAGGACCTGCGCTTGCGTGAGCTGGTCGTGCGGCTGAAGGAAGAAGTGGGCGAAGTGATCATGGCCACGAACCCGAGCCTCGAAGGGGAAGCGACCGCGATGTATGTGCAGCGGCTCGCAGGCCCGCTGGGGGTCCGGGTGACCAGGCTGGCGCGGGGCCTGCCGAGTGGCGCCGACCTGGAATACACGGACGATGTCACCCTGTCCCGCGCGTTCGAGGGGCGCCAGGAGATCTAGGCATGGCCGACCGGCCGCGGGTGTACAAGACCGAGGGGGTTATCCTCCGGCGCCGCAACATCGGCGAAGCGGACACAATTTTCACTGTGTTCAGCGAGCGGGAGGGGAAGTTCGACGCGGTCGCACGGGGCGTGCGGAAGGCGCGAAGCCGGATGCGAGGGCACCTCGAACCGTTGACGCGGAGCCGGCTGATGCTGGCGCAGGGGCGTTCGCTGGATGTGTTCACCCAGGCCGAGACGGTGAACCCCTACCGGCGCGTTCGCGAAGACCTGGAGCGGACGGCGGTGGCGCTTTCCTGCGTCGAACTGGTGGACCGGTTCACGGTCGAGCACGCAGAAGCGGCGGAGATCTATCACCTGCTCGTAGACCTCTTGGAGGCGCTGGATGAAGGGCTTTCCGCCAACGTGGCGCGGCACTTCGAACTCCAGTTACTGGCTGCGGCAGGCTACGAACTACAACTTGGGGCATGCACCCTCTGTGGGGGACGGCTGCCGGCAGAGGAGACGCTGCTCGCCCCGGCCGCGGGCGGGCTGGTGTGCTTCGACTGCCGCCCGGTGGCTGGCGAGGGCCGGCTGGTGAGCGTCGCGGCGATCAAGGTCCTGCGCTACGCCCGCACGGTCGATGTTCGCGCTTTCGGGGGCTTGCGGATGCTGGCGGAGGTCGAAGCGGAGCTGCGGGCGGCTCTCGGGGCGGTCGTGAGGTACCACCTGGACCGCGAGCTGAACCTGCCTCGCTACCTTCGTGACGTCCAGGCGCTCCCCGGCCAGGTGTAGCTCCGTCGCTGCGGCGCGGGCGGACGATCACCCCATTCCTACGCGATTCCTATGGCTTTCCCTACCTCCCGGGCGCCCGGGGAAACCAGTAAGGGCTTACCCTATCGATCAACCGGTCATCCACTTTCGCGGCCTCTCCGTGAACAGCTGGTGGATGACGGGAATCGCGCACGGGGGACCCCACCGGGATGACCGCAGACTACGCCGACGAAGACCCGCGTTCCGGCCCTCGCGCGCTGGTGGCCGGGTTCGTCGCCACGGTTGTCGCGGTCGTGACGGTGGTGCTCGCCGCGTTTGCGGTGGACGCCAGGGCCTACGAACTTCATGGGTTTCAGTGGGAGGCGGCGGTCGTGGGCTATGACGCCGAGCCGTCGCTCCAGCCCTATGCCGACGCCAGCGCCGCGAGGTGGCAGTCGGTGAGTGGCCTGCGCTTCGGTGCCGGCACACAGATCCGGATCGTGGCCGGACCGTTGCTCCCGCCCATTTATCACCCTGGGCAGGCAGCCCAGGCGAACGTCGTCCAGTCCGGCGGAGTGCTGAAGTCGTGCGAGATCCGGGTGGACCCGGCGGAGTTCTCCCGCCTTTCGGAAGCGGCCCGGCACACGGTGCTGGCGCACGAATTCGGCCACTGCATCGGGGTCAATCACTCGACCAAGCTGGGCATCATGAAGAACCCGATGCTCTACAGCTTCAGTGAGGACGACGCGGCGGCTGCGCGCGCCATCTACGGGGGTCCGCAGGCAACGGCTGCCCGCCACGGGGAGATGCACTACCGGACCATCGCAGCAGGCGTGACCGCCGCCCGGTAACGGCGGGGCAAGGAAAACGCCGCGGAGGGTGGCGAACTGGGCCGTTCCGCGCGAAGATGAGCGGTACGAGAGGTAACCGGAACCAATGCCCCTGTATGAATACCACTGCCAAGCCTGTAACGGCATTTTCGAAGAACTGCGGCCCATCCGGGAGGCGCGGGAACCTGTGCCCTGCCCCGAGTGCTACAAAGACGCGCCGCGGATCATGCCGACATCGTTCGCGGCGTTCACGTATCGCGACGGCTATCCCCGCCGCATCCCCGACGACGGGAAGTTCTACCACCTGGAGCAGAAGGTCTCACGGCTGGTGAATTCAGGGCGCCCCAACGAGCACCCCGAAGTGAACAAGCCCGAGCCGAAGAAGAAGCGCAGCAAGGGCGAAATCGAGGAACTGCGGGACCTGCGGTCGGCCGCCCGGCGGGGCGAACTCAGCGACCTCTACGGGAACGCGGTGAAATCCACGCAGGTGACGGAGATGTACGACAACGGCCGCGTCCTGAAGGTAGCGGCGCCCGTCAACCCGCCGATCGGTTAACTTCGGCGGCGGAGGACGTACTCGCCAATCTCTTCGAGGCAGCGGCGGCCTTCGCTGTCCGGGAGCTTCGCGATGGCTTCTGTCCCGCGGCGGACGTACTCCCGTGCCATGTCCATAGACTCATCGAGGACGCCGGTTTCGCGGACGCGGGCGATTGCGTCCTGGAGGTACTCTTCGCGACCGCGGCGGGCGGTGAAGAACTTCTTGATCGGGTTTTCGCGTGGGTGGCGTTCCATGAAGAGCAGCGCCGGCAGGGTGATGGTGCCTTCGCGAAGGTCGCTGCCGACCGGCTTGCCCATTTCGACCTCGTCGCCGTTGAAGTCGAGGATGTCGTCGACAATCTGGAAGGCCATCCCGAGGCTCCAGCCGTAGGTACGGAGGGCGTCGACTGTTGGTTCGGGGCAACCGCCGAGCATGGCGCCGCCTTCAGTCGCTGTCGCGATGAGCGCAGCCGTCTTCCCGCCGATCCGCCAGAGGTAGTTCTGGATGTCCTTGCTGACGTCGAAGGCGGCGGCGTCCTGGTCGAGTTCGCCGCTGGTCATCTTCATCAGGGCGAGGGCGAAGAGGCGGGTCACGGGGAGACTGCCGGTGCGTGTCACCATCTCGGCCGCATTCGCGAACATATAGTCGCCCAGGAGCACCGTGAGCGCGTTGTCGAAGATGCTATTGGCGGTGGGGCGGCCGCGGCGGCTGGCGGCGCCGTCGACGACGTCGTCGTGGACAAGGCTTGCCGTGTGGAGGAGTTCGATCGCTGTCCCGAGCGGCACAAGCCGGTTCAGGTTGTATTCGCCAAAGGTGCCAGCGAGGAGGACGAGGGCGGGGCGCAGGCGCTTTCCCTTCGCATCGAGGGCGTGGTCGAGCATCTTCTTAAGGGCGGGAATCTCGACCTGCTTCGTGGATTCGAGGAGGTCTTCGACGAGAACCATGTCCTCGGCGACAGGGCCGTAGAGCGTCGAGAGCGTGGCCTGGATCATGCGGCCACCGCCACCGGGACTGCGACGGCGAAGATGTGGGCGGCCGTGGCCGAAGTCGCCGCTGCGACGTCTTCGAAGGGCAGGCCGCGGAGGGCCGCGACCGTTTCGACAGCGTGACGGAGGTGGGCCGGTTCGTTGCGTTTGCCGCGGAGCGATTGCGGCGGCAGATAGGGGCTATCGGTTTCGACCACAAGGGAGCCCAGGGGGAGAGCAGTCGCCAAGAGGCGGCCCTCGCGATTGTTCGGATAGGTCACCGTGCAGGCAAGGGAGATGGCGAAGCCGAGGCCAACGTAGCGCAGGGCTTGTTCCAGGTTGCCGCCGAAGCAGTGCATGACCCCCGGCGGGCGTCCCAGTGCGGGCAGCGGCGAGTGGCGGACATAGGCTTCGAGGTGGCTGTAGATGGCATCTTCGGCTCCGCGGCTGTGGACGCTCACGGGCTTGCCGGTGCGGACCGCGATCGCCAGCTGTTCGTCCAGGATTCGCCGCTGGAAGTCCTGCGGCGAATGGTCGCGAAAGAAGTCGAGGCCGATTTCGCCGACGCAGACGACTTCCGGGAGGGAAGCGACAGATTCGAGTTCGGCCAGCATGGCCGGGGTGACGGTGCGGGCTTCGTGGGGGTGGAAGCCGGTGGCGGGAAAGACGCCGGAGTGCGCCGCGGCGAGGTCGAGGGCGGCTGTGTTCGATGGCCCATCCCAGCCGCAGACGAGCATGCCGCCGACGCCGGCATCGTTGGCGCGGGCGATCACCTCGGCTTCACTGCCGGCGAAGCCCGGGTCCTGGATGTGGCAGTGCGTATCGAAGAAGGGGGTCATGCGCGGAGTGCCGCCTCGGTTTCGATCTTGGTGTAGAGCGGGCGCTGCGGCTGGAGGACCGTGCCCGGGGCGATCGGCTGACACCGCCAGCCCGCTTCGAGGACTGTGCCAGCTTGCGACAGGTCGCCGTGAAGCTGGGCCGTCGAAAACGGGATGATGGGGTGAAGCAGCGTCTTGAGCGCGTTGATGACGTTGAGGGCCGTGGCGAGCGTCTCGGCGGCGTGGGTGGTGTCGGTCTTCACGGCCTTCCATGGTGCGCGTTCATCGAGGTAGCGGTTGGCGGATTGGGCGAGCTTGAGGGCCTCGCCGAGGGCGCCGCGGAAGTGACAGTGGTGGTACTCAGCGCCGACGGTTTCGAAGGCCTGCCGGGCCTCGTCGATAAGGCCGGCGCTCTCGGGCGCGAGGTCGCCGGTAGCGGGGACGACGCCCCCGAAGTTGCGATGGACCATCGCGATGACGCGGTTGGCGAGGTTGCCCCAGGTGGCGATGAGCACGTCGTTGTTCGTGCGGATGAGTTCTTCTTCGCGGAACTCGGAGTCGCTGGTCTCGGGCATGATGTGGGTGAGGTAGAACCGGACGACGTCGGCGGCGTAGGTATCGAGCAGGTTGAGAACCCAGGTGCCGGTGCCCTTGGACTTGCTCTGCTTCTGGCCGGCGGAGAAGTTCACGTACTGGTTGGCGGGCACGTCATACGGGAGGTTCAGGTCTTTGTAGCCGAGGAGCATGGCCGGCCAGATGATGGTGTGGAAGGGAATGTTGTCCTTGCCGATGAAGTAGTAGGACTTGGTGGCGGGGTCGAGCCAGAAGCGCTTCCAGTCGTCGGGGTCGCCCCGCCGCTGGGCCCACTCACGGGTGGCCGAAAGGTAGCCAATCACGGCGTCGAACCAGACGTAGATGCGCTTTGAGTCATAGCCCTCGACCGGGACCGGGACGCCCCAACTGATGTCGCGGGTGATAGCACGGTCCTTGAGCCCTTCGTTGAGCACCCCAAGGGTAAAGTTCAGGACGTTGCGCCTCCAGTGCGCCTGCTTACCCACCCAGTCCTTTAGTTCGCTTTCGAGCGCCGTCAGCTTCAGGAAGAAGTGTTCGGATGGGCGGGCGACGGGAGTAGCACCGGTTATCCGGCTGCGGGGGTTGATAAGCTCGACGGCGTCAAGCTGAGAACTGCAGCTATCACACTGGTCGCCGCGGGCCTCTTCATAGCCGCAGCGGGGACACTTGCCTTCGACGTAGCGGTCGGGGAGGAAGCGGTCGGCCTGCTCGTCATAAAGCTGGTCCTGGGTGTGGCGGTAAAGGAGGCCGCCTTCGAGCAGGCGGAGGAAGACTTCCTGGGTGGTGCTGTAGTGGTTTTCGGTGAGCGTGGTGGTGTAGCAATCGAAGCTGATGCCCAGGCGTTCCCAGACTTCGAGGATCTTCTCGTGGTAGCGGTCAACGATGACGCGGGGCTCGACGCCCTCCCTGTCGGCGCTGACGGTGATGGGCGTGCCGTGGCAGTCTGACCCGGAGACCATGACCACTTCGTTGCCGGCGAGGCGCTCGTAGCGGGCGAAGATGTCGGCCGGAAGGTAGGCGCCCGCCACCTGCCCGACGTGCAGCAGGTAGTTGGCGTAGGGCCAGGCCACACAGACGAGAATCCTGTCGGGCACCGGGTGCTACCTCAGACGGTGGGGTCCCCGGAAGTCTAGCATAGGGCCCGGTCAGGAACCCGGCGGGCGGACTCGGCGTGGGGGGACGGCGGCGGGGGAGTCGCTGGCCTGAGTGCCCGGGCATAGCCGGGCTCATCGGTACAAGTCACACTCCCGGAGCCTGCCTGTGGCAAGGCGAGCGCTTGTCCCAGTAGAATGGGGCGCAAGGCTCGTGCCTGCTAACCCACGTTCACACGCGGAGGATCGCCATGCCTGCAGTTGACTTCATGAAGCAAACTCTGGAGTTCATCCACCGCGGGTTTCGCGGCGCACCCGAGGGCCTTTCCCTCGATCAACTGCACTTCGTCCCGGAGGGCCAATCGCATTCGATCGCCTGGTGCATGTGGCACGCGGCCCGCATCGAGGACCTGTTCTTCCAGCAACTTTTCCAGGGGAAGCAGGTGGAATGGGAGACAGGTGGGTGGGCGCAACGGACCGGACTTCCGGAGAAGGGGTTCGGGACCGGGCAGTCGAACGAACAGGCACACGAGATCCACATCGGGAACGTCGACGAGTTCAAGGCGTACCAGGCCAAGGTCGCGGAACTTGCGAACGACCTCCTCGGCTCGCTCACGGATGGGGACTTGGCCCGCGAAGTGAAGCTGGGTGAGCGGATCGAGACGCTCGGCGAGTCGATCAACCTGCATTTGGTGATCCACCTGAACGGTCACCGCGGTGAAGTAAACCTGCTACGTGGGATGCTGGGGTTCGCCCCGGTGCTCTTGAACCAGGGTGGTTAGGCGACCACTCGCCGCCGCGCGGGGCGTCGGCGGGCCTGGTACTGGCTGATCTGGCTGGGCTCGGGCAAGGTGCCCTGGCTCTTGCGCGGCCCTGCCCCCATCCCGATTGAGGGAATGCGGTTGGTCCGGTGCTCCTGGAGAAGCCCGGCGATGATGGCCAGGGCAGAGCCGATGAGGAAGACGTCGAAGATGAGTGTGAGGATTGGGTCGACCACGGTAGCAGCACATCCGTTCGTATGGTGCGGAGAGCATAAAGAACAGGCGTTCGCATGTCAACACAAATGTTCTGATTCGTGTTCCGGGCCGGGCGGCGGGGCGTATACTCGCGCGAAGGAGGGCTGACCGATGCGCTGTAACCCTGCTGGATGGTGGCTCTCGTGACCGCACCGCGTGGCTTCTACGGGCCTTCCGAGGGCGCGCTCGCGTTCGGGGCGCAGTACGCAGACGTCCTCGCCCGCTGGGGGGAGATGTTCTCCGCCGCGAGCGCGCTTGTCGCCGCGAATGTGACACTGGGACAGATGACCGCGGAAGCCTCGAAGGAATTCGAACAGTGGCTTACGGAGACCGCGAACGCGCCCTGGAACTGGCTGAACCCTGAGACGATGCAGCGGTTCATGCGCGGGATGACGGGCACAGCCGGAGCTGCCTCCAAGAACAAGTAGCCGCCCTTCTCGCTACACGCCGGCCGCGCCGAGATCCTGGTCCTTGTACTGCAGTTCGAACAGTCGCCGGTAGAAGCCACCCCGCGCCATCAGTTCGGCGTGGGATCCGGACTCGATCAGCTGCCCATGCTGGAGCACGAGGATGCGGTCGGCGAGGCGCACGGTGTTCAGGCGGTGGGCGATGATGATTGACGTCCGGCCGGTAGTCACCTGGCGGATGCTGCGCTGAAGCATTGCTTCGGTTTCGGGGTCGATGCTGGCCGTAGCTTCGTCCATCACAAGCACGATTTCGGGGTCGAAAGCGGCGACGCGGGCGAGCGAGAGCAACTGTTTCTGGCCGGTCGAGAGGTTGGCACCACGCTCCGCGAGGATGGTCTGATAGCCGTCCGGGAGGCGCTCGATAAAGGCGCTGGCGCCCACCAGTTCGGCTGCGGCGACGGCCTGTTTCGTGGAGATCGCGGGGTCACGCAGGCGGATGTTCTCTTCGACCGTGCCCGTGAAGATGAAGGGGTCCTGGAGGACCATGCCAACGTGGCGCCGGAGTTCGCGCTGGGGGACCTCGGTCACGGGGACGTCGTCGACCAGAATGGCTCCGCGCTGGACGTCGTAGAGCCGGTTGAGCAGGTTCATCATCGTCGACTTGCCGGCGCCGGTTGCCCCGACGATGGCGATCCGCTGCCCGGGTTCGAGCGTGAATGACATGTCCCTGAGCACCCAGTTCTCTTCGTCGTAGGCAAACCAAACGTTCCGGAACTCGATTCGGCCCTTGATTTCGGCGAGGTGGCGGGGGTTCGGGATATCGGTCACTTCTTCTTCCTCGTCGAGCACCTGGAAGATGCGCTCGGAGGAGGCCATGGCGGACTGGAGCGTGGTGTAGCGGTCCGAGAGGTCGCGGATGGGGTGGTAGAAACGCTGCATGTACTGGGTGAAGGCGACGAGGGTGCCCAGGGTGAGGGACTCGTCGATGGCGCGGCCGCCGCCGTACCAGATGATGGCGGCGGTGGTCATGGCCCCGAAGAGGACGACGGTCGGTTCGAAGATGGCGTACCAGGTGAGGACCATCATGTTGGCGCGGAGGAGTCCCTGGTTGCGGCGGTCGAAGCGGCGCAGGTTTTCTTCTTCGCGCCCGAACAGTTGGATGACCTGCATCCCGGAGATGTCTTCGTTGAGGTCGGCGTTGATCCGGGCGAGCCAGGCGCGCTGCTGCCGGTAACCTTCGCGTTGGGTCGTGGCGAAGTAGCGCACGGCGAGGATGAGTAGCGGGAGGAACGCGTACATGAGCAGCGCCAGCTTCCAGTCGAGCCAGAGCATCACTACCATGATCGCGCCGACCGTGAGGAGGCTGGCGAGGATCTGGACAACGCCCTGGGAGATGACCTGTTCCAGTGTGGAAATGTCGTTGGTGAGGCGGGTGACCAGCCGGCCGACGGGATTGCGGTCGAAGAAGGCGATGGACATGCGCTGCAGGTGGGCGAAAAGCTGCATGCGGAGGTCCATCATGACGCGCTGTCCGACGTAGTTCATGAGCACGGACTGGATGTAGCGGAGGATGAAGATGCCGCCGAGGGCGCCCAGGTAGAGGAACGAAAGCGTGGCAAGCCGGTCGGTCCGTTTCTCCGAAATCTGGCCGTCGATGGCTTCGCGGAGGATGAGGGGGCTGGCGACTTCGAGGGCAGCGAGGACGACCAGGAGAAAGACGCCGACGGAAACGAGCAGCGAATAGGGCCGAAGGTAGCGGCCAAGGCGGCGGCCGAGCCGGCCGTCGTAGACCTTGCCGCCGACCTGGTGTTCGAGGTCGAGGTCGTCGAAGTCCATCACCATGTCAGGGCACGTCCAGCATTTCTTCGGGTTCGCCTTCGTCTTCGGCGACCTGTTCGGCGAGGAGCTGGCGGGTGTAGAGACGCCAGTAGACGCCCTGTTTGGCAAGGAGCGCGTCGTGGGTGCCCATCTCCGCGATGTGGCCGTTCTCGAGGGCGACGATGACGTCGGCGGCGGACACGGTCGAGGTGCGGTGGGCAACGATGATGGTGGTGCGGCTCGCCATGAATTCCCGCAGGCGGCGCAGGATCTCCTCCTCGGTGTGGGTGTCCACATGGGAGAGGGCGTCATCGAGGACGAGGATGGGCGGGTCTTTAATGATGGCGCGGGCGAGCGCTGAACGCTGCTTCTGGCCGCCGGAGAGGGTGACGCCGCGCTCACCGATGACCGTTTCGAGGCCGTGCGTGAGCTGGGCAAGGTCGTTCACCAGCTGCGAGGTCGATAGCGCGAAGTCCATCTCGGCTGCTGCCGGGTTGGCGCGGCCATAGGCGATGTTGTCGAAGAGCGAGTCGGAGAAGAGGAACGTCTCCTGGGGGACGAAGCCGATCGCGCCGCGCACCTGTTCGAGGGGAAGCTCGCGGATGTCGACGCCGTCAAGGAGGACCTGGCCTTCGTCCGGGTCCCAGAGGCGGGCGAGGAGGTTGACGAGGGTGGTCTTGCCGGCGCCGGTGCTGCCGACGACGGCGACGGTGGTGCCGGGCAGGATGCGCAGACTGAGGTCGCGGAGGACGGGTTCGCCGGTGTAGGAGAAGCTGACGTGCCGGAACTCGATGTCGCCGCGGATGGGACCCAGCGTGCGCGGCTGGGCAGGGCCGCTGATGGTGGGCTCGGCGAAGAGGATCTCGCCGATGCGCTTGAGGGAGGCGGTGCCCTGCTGGAGGGAAGTGACGGTCCACCCCAACGACATGAGGGGGGCCGCGAGAAGGATGAGATAGGTGTTGAACTGGACGAACTGGCCCAGCGACATCTTCCCGGAGGCGACGTCGTGGCCGCCGAACCAGAGCACGAGGACGGTGGAGGCGCCGGTGGCGATGACCATCAGGGGCCAGAGCGCCGCGGTGTAATAGGCCCAGTTCATGGAGCGGCGCATCATCTCGCGGTTCTCGCGGGCGAACCCTTCGGTCTCGACGTCCTCCTGGGCGTAGGCCTTAATCGTTCGCATGCCCGAGATGTTCTCCTGGACGCGGGTCGAGAGGGTGCCGAACTGGTCCTGGACGGCGCGGTAGCGTTCCTCCACAACGGTGCTGAAGGTGGAGATGACGACGGCGACGACGGGGAAGTAGGCAAAGGCGATGAGCGCGAGGCGGACGTTCACAGTGAGCAGGAAGACGAATCCGATGGCGAGCATGGCAGCGACGCGGCAGAGGTCGATGAGGGTCGGCCCCATGAGGTCGCGCACCATCTGGAGGTCGTTGGTGCAGCGGGCCATGAGGTCGCCGGTCTGGGAGCGCAGGAAGAAGCCCTGGTCCATCTTCATGAAGTGGCTCGCAAGATCGGTGCGAAGCTGGTATTCGAGCTTGCGGGAGGTGCCGGAGACGAGGAGCCTGGCGGCGAAGCGAAGGAAGCCTTCGACGCAGGCGAGTGCGAGGATGACCCCCCCATAGGCGGCGAGCGTCCAGCGTGAGGGGCTTTCGTCGCGGATGGCGTCGATCGCGCGTCCGAGGATCATCGGCGGGAGCATGACGATGACGGAGGCGCCGAGGAGCGTGAAGAAGCCAAGCAGATACCGCCCACGGTACCTGTCGAGGTAGCGAAACAGCAGTCGGATGGTGGTCACCGGCGGCTCCGCTCGAATCCCCGGCGGAATCCCGGGGCCCATCCGAACCATGGCATCTTCCGGGCTTGCCGACAACGACGGGCGCGTTGACGGTGGTGCCGAAGACTGCGTACGGTTCGGGCATCCAGCCCGGGAAGAGTGGTGGCATGAGTTCCAACGCAGAGGCGGTGATCGCGGGCCTTGGCGGGCGCCTTGAAGAGCTGGCGCCGCATTACCGGGTGCCCGGTGCTGTGCTGGGGATTCTCCGTGGGGGAGAAGAGACTGTGTTCGCGACCGGCGTGGTGAACGTGGCGTCCGGCGTCGAAACCACCCCTGAGGCTGTCTTCCAGATCGGCTCGAACACGAAGCTGTTCACGGCGACGCTGGTCATGCAACTGGTGGACGAGGGGAAGCTGGACCTGGACGTGCCGGTGCAGCAGTACCTCCCAGAGTTCACGACCGCCTCGCGCGAACTGGAGGGGCTCGTCACGCTGCGGCATTTGCTGACCCATACGAGCGGCATCGACGGCGACTTCTTCCTTGACACGGGACGCGGCGACGACTGCTTGGAGCGGTACCTGGTCGCCTGTTCGGTGCTGCCGCAGTACTTCCGGCCGGGGGCACACCATTCGTACTGCAACGCGGGCTTCTCGATCGTTGGGCGGGTCATCGAACGGGCGACGGGCATGACCTGGGACCGAGCGCTGCGGGAGCGACTGCTTCTGCCGTCCGGGGCCATCACGATGGGGACGTTGCCCGAAGAAGCGATCGTCCACCGGGCAGCCGCAGGTCACGTTATCGGGCCGGATGGCTCGGTGCGGGTGGCCCCGATCTGGGCGCTGCCGCGGTCGAACGCCCCGGCCGGCGCCACTCCGTTTGCGCGGGCGACCGACGTGCTCCGGTTCGCCCGGGTGCACATGAACGGCGGCGTTGCCGCGGGCGGCGAACGGGTCCTTTCGGCGGCGTCCGTGGCGTCGATGCAGACGCCTCAGCACCGCTTCGACCGGCCCGGCGACCCGGCGGCGTGGGGCATCGGCTGGATGATCTTCGACTGGGGCGGACACCGCGTTATCGGGCACGATGGCGGCACCCTGGGGCAGTTTTCCGCCGTCCGGGTCGCCCCGGATGACGGACTCGCCGTGGTGCTGCTCACGAACGGCGGGAACATGCCGGCGCTGGCCCGGAAGCTGGTGGGGGAGGCGTTCGAAGGGCTTGCCGGCTTTACGATGCCGTCGCTCCCGGAGCCTTCCGGGGGTGTCCAGGTGGACCGAGCCGCCTACCGCGGCCGCTACGAGAAGCTGAGTGCCGCGGTCGAAATCATCGACGAAGACGGGGCCCTGAGTGCGACCGTGCGCCAGCGGCGCTCGCTAATACCGGGGACTCCGGACGAGACGTACAGCCTGGAACCGTTCGATGGCCGCTACTTTCTCGCGGCGCCCAAGGGCGGGGGAGCGAAGAATGTCTGGTCGTTCGTGGACTTCGACTCGGCCGGCCGCCCCGCGGGCGTCCTCGCCGGGCGCTATTTCAAGCGCGTGGGGTAAGCACGGTCAGTTCTGGCTGGGGTCGTCGGGGAAGTAGGCAAAGATTGCGAGCTTGCCAGGCTGGCGACGGAGGACCGCGCGCCACAGTCCTTCCGGGTCGGGTGTGAAGGCGTCGCCGGGGAGGTTGTCGACCACGAACCACCCCTCCTCCTTGATCTCGTCTTCGAGTTGGCCGGGCGACCAGCCTGCGTAGCCCGCGAAGATGCGGCAGGCGTCCAGCAAGGGGGCGTCCCCCGAGGGAGGCTGGCTGAGGTCTACGAGGCCGAGGCCGACCGTGACCCGTTGAAAGCCTGCGGGTTCGGGACCATCCGCCGGGGGACGGCCGAGGCCAATACCGACAGTGCGTTCAACCGGGCCGCCAATGAAGATAGAGGGCGGACTGGAGACGTGTTCGGCCCATGCGGGCAGGTGGTCGACGACGTGGACATCGGCGCGAGGGCGGTTCAGGACGACACCCATCGCGCCGTCGGCGTTGTGGCGGCAAAGGATGATAACCGTGCGCCGGAAGTTCGGGTCGACGAGACTCGGCGCGGCGACCAGCAGCTTCCCTGTGAGCGATTCCATCAGCGAGGTGGGCCCGAGGTGGGGCGGAGGAGCCCGCTCACATGCCGATGAGGTCGGCGCGGGTGGTGATGTTTCGCATCAGCCGCGCCGAGGCAGCGTCGATCATGACGCCATCGACGGCCACGGCGCCAAGGCCCTTGGCTTCGGCTTCCTCCATCGCGGCGATCATCTTGCGGGCGCGGGCCACCTGCCGTTCGGAGGGCGAGAAAACCTCGTTGGCGATGCTGATCTGGGCGGGGTGGATACACCACTTCCCGGTGAACCCGAGGACGCTGGCGCGAGTGCATTCGCGGCGGTAGCCCTCGGCGTCGCGGAAGTCGGCGAAGGGGCCGTCGATCGCTTCGATCCCGGCGGCGCGGGCGGCGATGATGACCTGGTTGCGGGCGTAGTGCCAGACGTCGCCGGGGTAGTCGCTGCTGATCCCGCCGACGGAATCCGGACGCACCCCCTGGGATGCGGAATAGTCGCCGGGGCCGAAGATGATGGCTTCGAGGCGGGGAGTGGAGGCGGCGATCGGGGCGGCGTTGATCATCGCCTGGACTTCCTCGATGAGGACTTCGATGCCGATGCGCCGCTCCCAGCGATGTTTGCGTTCGATCTGGGAGAGAAGGGTGTCGACCCAGCGGACGTCCTCGGCGGTCTTCACCTTGGGGACGATGATGACATCGAGACAGTCCCCGGCTTCTTCGACAACGTGGATGATGTCTTCGTAGCACCACTGCGTATCGAGGTTGTTGACGCGGACTGCGCGCGTCTTGCGGCCCCAGTCGTGGGTCCGGAGGGCGTGGACCACCTTCGCCCGCGATGCGACCTTTTCGTTGGGAGCGACGGCGTCTTCGAGGTCGAGAAAGACGAGGTCGGCGGCGCTGGCGGCAGCCTTGGCCATCATCTCTTCGTTGCTCCCGGGGGTGGAAAGCTCGGAGCGGCGGATTCTCTGCATGTTGTGTCTCCTTTTCCTGTCAGCGGATGGCGTGGCCGACGCGGAAGGCGGCCACCTCCGCGGATGTGAATCCCGCCTCAGCAAGGACGGCTTCGGTGTGTTCGCCGAGCAAGGGCGCCCGTCCCCGGGGCCCGGCTGGCGTTTCCGTCATCTTCAGGGGGCTGCCGGGAACGCGCACGGGGTGGTCGAGCCCGGGCTGTTCGATTTCGGGAAGCATGCCGCGGATGGCGGTGTGGGGGTCGGCGATGATGTCGAGGATGTTGTTCGCCGGGCCGCAGGGAATCTTGCCGCCGAGCACGGCCACGACTTCGGCCTTGGTGCGCGCCGAAGTCCAGCGGGTGAGCTCCTCGCGGACGCGGGGCGCCTGGCGAACGCGGCTGGCAGCGCGGACGAGGCTTTCGTCGGCGGCGAGGTCGGGCCGGTCGATGAGCAGGCAGAGGCGGTGCCAGAGGTGATCCAGGGGAGCCGCGATGGTCACCGCGCCGTCGGTCGTGGGGAAGACGTCGAAGGGGCAGAGGAAGGGGTGGGCGTTGCCCGACGGTTCGGTGACTTCGCCGAGGTAGTAGTAGCGGTAGACCATCTGCTCACAGAGCGCGAGCACGGTGTCGTACATGGCGACGTCAAGGAACTGGCCCCGGCCGGTGCGGGAGGCGGAGTAGACAGCGGCCACGATCCCGAGCGCGGTCATCATCCCGGGGACGATGTCGCCGATAGCAGGGCCGGCGCGCATTGGCTCGCCGGGGCGCCCGGTCATGCTCATGATGCCGCCCATCGCCTGGGCGACGACATCGAACGCGGGCCACTCGGCGTAGGGGCTCTCGCCGGTGCGGGGGTCGCCGAAGCCGCGGATGCAGGCATAGACGATGCGAGGGTTCGCGGCCTGGACGGCTTCGTAGGAAAGCCCGAAGCGCTCCATCACGCCGACCTTGTAGTTCTCCACGAGCACGTCGGCGTCGCGCACCATGCGAAGGATGATGTCGCGGCCGGCGCCGGTCTTGAGGTCGATGGCGACGCTGCGCTTCCCGCGGTTGATGCTCTGGAAGTAGCCGCCGTAGGACCGGACGGTGTCACCCGGGGCGAGGGCGTTCTGGCGCGTGGGGTCGCCATCGAGTGGCTCCACCTTGACGACATCCGCACCGAGGTCGCGGAGGAGCATGGTGCAGTAGGGCCCGGAGAGCATCTGCGTGAGGTCGACCACGCGGACGCCGTCGAGCGCGCCTGGAGGAAGCCCGGCAGAGTTCAACGGTCGCCCCAGTGGCTCCGGCGCTTCACGAGCACGTCACGCACGCCTTCGAAGACGACCTTGCCATCCTGGTTGAGGCCCAGATGCCGGAAACGGACGACGCCGGCGTCGGGCTGATCGCTGTCGCGCGTCTCCATGACCTCTGTGTAGGCGTAGAGGGTGTCACCGTGGAAGACGGGCGAGCGGAAGCGGATACCGTCGAGCCGGAGTTCGCGGAGGGCGTTCTCGGCGGTGTCCTGCATCGCGAGGCCGATAACCATGGAGGCGGTGATGCCGCCGAAGACGATGCGGCGCTTGAGCGGGCCTTTCGCCATCTGGTCTTCGTTGAAGTGGCCCTGGGCAGTGTTCATCACCAGGTTCGTGATCAGGACGTTGTCCATTTCGGTGATGGTCTTGCCGCGCGCGTGGCGGAAGGCGTCCCCGGGCCGGAAATCCTCGAAGAAGTTGTTGGCGCCGGTGAGGCTGGTCAGCGGGCCGGACATCAACGGTCTCCGATGATGCGGTCGGAGATGATGCGCAACTGGATTTCGGACGTGCCTTCGAAGATCTTCGTGAGGCGGGCGTCGCGCCAGTACCGCTCGACCGGGAGGTCGGTGGTGTAGCCGTAGCCACCGTGGATCTGGAGGGCTTGACTCGTGACGCGCTCCGACATCTCGCTCGCGAACCACTTGGCCATCGACGATTCCTTGTCGCAGCGGCGGCCGGTGTCGATGGCGTCGCAGACGAAGTAGTTCAACTGGCGGGCGGCTTCGATTTCGGCTGCCATTTCGGCCAGCTTGAAGCGGATGGCCTGGAAGCTGGCGATGGGCTTGCCGAACTGGACGCGCTGCTTTGCATAATTCGTGGCATCTTCGAGGCCGCCGCGGGCGAGACCGATGGCCCGCGCCGCGGTGTGCGCGCGGGCGGTCTCCAGGAAGCCCATCGCCGACTTGAAGCCGCTGTCGTCGCCGCGATCCGCGCCAAGGCGGGCGGCGAGCGGGACGCGGAAGTTGTCGAAGTGGAGTTCCCAGGTCTTCCAGCCGTGGTAACCGATCTTGTTGATCGGGCTGCCGTTGATCCCGGCGGGCAGGCTACCGCGTTCCTTTTCGAAAAAGAACATGGAGGTCCCCGCGTGACGGCGGGCGGGGTCGACTTCTCCGATCCTGCAGAGGACGGTCATGAAGTCGGCGCCATCGGCGAAGGTGCACCACATCTTGCTGCCGTTGATGACCCACTCGTCGCCGTCGCGCGTTGCCTTGCAACTGACGTTGGCGAGGTCGGAGCCGGCGTCGGGTTCGGAGAGGGCAACAGCACCGAGGAATTCGCCGCGGGCCATCCGCGGGAGGTACTTCTGGCGCTGCTCTTCGCTGTAGCCGCCGCCAAGGCCGTTGCCACGTGCGATGATGCTCGCGACGCTCATCCAGCCGCGGGCGAGCTCTTCGGCGACGACGATGTATTCGAAGGCGCCGAGTTCGAGGCCGCCGTACTTTTCGGGGATGCGCATCCCGAAGTAGCCGAGTTCGCCCATCTGGTCCCGGAGCGACATGGGGATGTCGCCCTTGACTTTGTCGAGTTCGTTGGCGACGGGGAGGACTTCCTTCATGGAGAAGTCGCGGGCGGCTTTCTGGATGAGGAGCCGTTCCTCGGTCATGTAAGTCATGATGGGCGCCTCCGCCGGGCAATCAGGTTGGTGCGGTGGAAATCGATGACGAGTTCGCCACGCTGGTTGTAGCCCTCGGTGTGCCAGGTGACGATTCCCTGGTCGGGTCGGCTTCCGGATTCGCGCATGTCGATGACGGTGCTGCGGGCGGTGAGGGTGTCGCCGGGGTAGCAGTCGCGGTGGAAGGTGAGGCCGTCGACGCCAAGGAAGAGGCCGCCGGCTTCGCTGAGGTCTTCGACGGAGAGCCCAAAGACGGTGAGGAAGACGAGGTTCGCGTTGAGGACGATGCCGGGGTGGCCGTGGGCGCGAGCGAGCTCGGCGTTGAAGTAGAGCGGGTTGTAGCTGAGGGTGAGGCTGCTGAAGAGGCTGTTGTCGCCTTCGTTCAGGGTCCGGCCCCAGTGATGCTCGAACGTCTGCCCGAGTTCGAATTCCTCGTAGGCGTGGCCCTTGGGCCAGAACCTGGCACGGCTGGCGATTTCCTCGCTCACGCGGGCACTCTTTCGCGGCCGGGGACGGCGAGGGCGGCCAGGTCTGCGATGTCGTTGATGGTGTCGAGGTCGCGTACGGCGGCCAGAAGGGCTTCGGCGCCTTCCCGGCCGAGCACGGGCGTGGCGAGGGAGCGGAACTTCGCGGCGAGGCGGTCCCACTGGCGGTCGAGGTCGGTGGCGGGCACGTCCAGGTTCACGCGTTCGACGAGTTCGGCGCCGCTGACGGTGGTCACGCGCACTTCGGTGCCGGCGCCGATGCCGCCCGCCGCCTCGCGGGAAGCCGCGGCGACGGAAACGCGGTCGCGGAGGGCGACGAGGTCAGCGCGCCGGACGGCAGCGTCGGTGAAGGCCTGCTCGCTGGTATCGCCGGTGGCGAGGGCGAGGGCGGCGGTGAAGCGCAAGCTGAACTTCGCTTCGAGCGCGGTGGCCGGTTCCTGGATGTTGCACATGGAGAGATGGCCGGGCGGGACGGTGAGATGGATGAATGCGACGTCGCGGGGGCTGAGCCCGTGGCTCTCCTTGAGGCGGAGGACGCCTTCGATCGTTTCGTGGGTGCCGTAGCAGGCGGCGTGATACTTGAAGAGGACGCCACGGATGGCGTAGTCGTCGCCGAGGCCACGGAGCGCGCGGTCGAGATTTGGTGTTGTGGTTTGGGTGGCGCCGAATCCCTGGTGCGCCTCGAAAACATCGGTGGCGCTGGTAAAGCCGCGGGCCGCGAGGGTGGCGGCAAGGAGGCCGTTGGCGGCGGCCTTCCCTGCGTGGAGGGGCTTGCACATCGTGCCGAACATCGCCTTGAGGCCCGCCGCCTGGGCGCCGGCGATACCGAGCGCGTTCAGCCAGGCGGCTTCGTCGAGGCGCATCAGGTGGGCACAGGCGGCGGCCGAGCCGAACGTCCCGAGGGTTCCGGTGGCGTGGAAGCCGGTGGCGTAATGCCCGGGCATCACGTAGGCGCCGGCGCGGCATTCGGTTTCGAAGCCGGCGACGAAGGCAGCCACGAGGTCGCGGCCGGCCGCGTGCTGGCCCTCCGCAAGCGCGAGCACGGCAGGGAAGACCGGCACCGTGGGATGGCCGCTCATCGTCATCTGGACGTCGTCGAAGTCGAGGGCGTGGGAGGCGGCGCCGTTGACCAGCGCGGCCTGGGCGAGGGTGACGCGTTCGGGACGGCCCACAAGACTGGCGCGGGGGATGCCGCCTTCGTCCAAGGCCTGTTCCCGGAGGATGCGGGCGAGGGGTTCATCGGCGCCGGCGAGCGTGACGCCGAACCAGTCGAGCGCGCACTGTTTCGCGAGGAAGACGACGTCCGCCGGGAGGCGTTCGTAGCTGAGGCTGCGGACAGACCGGGCGATATTCCGAGTGAGGCCATTGGCCGCGCTTGCGTCCACGTCGTACACCCCGGGGGAAGGATTCGGGCAGCCGCTTCGCCGCCCCGCCTACTCTAGCGCCGGGGGCGGCAGCCTTCCACTCTCATCCGGTGCGCTCGCGGTACTGGATTGCCTCGGCCAGGTGGGGTGCGTCGATGGCATCGCTCCCGGCGAGGTCGGCGACCGTACGGGCGACCTTGAGGACACGGTGGAAGCCCCGCGCGGAAAGGTTCAGGCGGTCCACGGCCATCCGCATCACGGTCTCAGCGGAGGGGGTCATGCGGGTTTGGGCGAATTCCCGCACCTGGGCGGGGGCCATGTCGGCGTTGGTGCGCTCGGCACGGTTGTCGGGGGTGGCGAATCGCGCGTACTGGACCTCGCGAGCGGCCGCCACCCTGGCGGCAACGGCAGCCGAAAGTTCGCCGCGCAACGCCGTCGAGAGCTTCTCGTAGGGCACGCGGCGGACATCGACAAAGAGGTCGATGCGGTCCATGAGGGGGCCGGAGATGCGCCGCTGGTAGCGGGAGACCATCTGCGGAGGGCAGGTGCAATCGGTGTCGGGGTCGCCGTAGAAGCCACATTGGCACGGGTTCATGGAACCGATGAGGGCGAAGTTCGCGGGGAAGGTGACAGAGAGCTTCGCCCGGCTGATGGTCACGATCCGGTCCTCCATGGGCTGACGCATGACTTCGAGGACGCGCGGGTCGAATTCGGGCAACTCATCGAGAAACAGGACGCCACGATGGGCGAGGGTAATCTCGCCGGGGCGCGGCATCGAGCCGCCACCAACCAGGCCGGCGTTTGAGACGGTGTGATGGGGCGACCGGAAGGGCCGCCGGGTGATGAGACCGGCGCCGGACGGGAGGAGGCCAGCCACGCTGTAGATGCGCGTCACTTCCATCGATTCGGCGGCGGTCATCGGTGGGAGGATAGACGGGATGGCCCGGGCGAGGAGTGTCTTCCCGCTCCCGGGGGGGCCCCGCATGATCAGGTTGTGACCACCGGCGGCGGCGACTTCGAGGGCGCGCTTGGCGTGTTCCTGGCCGACAACGTCGGCGAAGTCGGTGATGGTATCGGGAAGGTCCGTGGGCCGGGATTCGGCGGGAACGGCGGCGGGCAAGGGCACGGCGCCCATGAGGTGGGCGGCCAGGCTTGCGAGGCCCTCGACCGGGAAGACCTCGATGCCTTTGACCAGCGCAGCCTCCCCCGCGTTCGCAGCCGGGACGAAGGCGCGCTTCATGCCCCGGTCGCGGGCGAGGGCGACCATGGGGAGGACGCCACGGACCGGGCGGACGGCGCCGGTGAGCGCGAGTTCGCCAAGGAAGACAGCATCTTCGACGTCGGCGACGACCTGGCCGCTGGCAAGGAGCATCCCGGCGGCGATCGGGAGGTCGTAGGCGGGGCCTTCCTTGCGGAGGTCAGCGGGGGCGAGGGAGATGGTGATACGGCTGTTGAAGGGGTAGGTGAGGCCGCTGTTTCGAATCGCCGCGCGCACGCGTTCGCGCGATTCCTGGACGGCGGTATCGGGGAGGCCGACGACGGTGGTGGTGGGGTTTTGGGCGCGGCTGATGTCGACCTCGACCTCAACCAGCTCGCCATCGAGCCCGATCACCGCACAGCTGAGGACTCGGGCGAGCATTGGCCCGGATTGTGGGTCCGGGCGGGCGGCGGGTCAAACGTGGGCGTTCGTCGCGATGCGGCTAGTGGGGGCTCGCGCTAGGATAAAAGCAGGCCCCCGTAGCTCAGCGGATAGAGTGTCGGCCTCCGGAGCCGAAGGCACAGGTTCGAGTCCTGTCGGGGGTAGGTCCGCACTTCGCTTCGCCGTCGTCTGAATCTGAGGGTTCCGAGCCAGCGAAGTGTGAATCAGGGTTCGACTCGGCGCAGTAGATCCGCCGGGCCTTGAAGGCTTCGACGAACTCCTCGGCCGGCTCAACCCAGATCTCGCGGCCCACGACGTCCATCTGGACGTTGACGAACAGGGTACGGAGCAGCTTGTTCCGGCTGGCAGGGGGGAGCCATTCCCACGCTTCGGCCATCGACGCGATCGAGAACGCTCCGGTGGCGACCTTGGTGGAGGCCACCGGCATGTCCGCCAGTTCGAGGTCGATCCGACGGACGATGCGCTTCCACTCTGCCTCGGGCAGGGCTTCGGCAACGAACGCTTTCGTAGCCCGATCCTTCTCTGCCATCAACGACCGCCGCGCCTCCTCCATCGCGACGAAGTCCTTGGGGGCGGCGGCGATCTGGGCCGCGTAGTCGAGCCAGTCCTGCTGGAGGTGCATCTGCTTCACCACGTCGGCGACCAGCGCGTCGGCGTCGGCGGCGCGCCAGTTCCGGCCAGACGCGGCACAGGTGCGCCCGCGGACACGGGACGGCTCCCAATAGTAGTGGTGGAGCCCTTCGCCGGCCCGGCGCGACCAGACAGGTCCCCCGCAGTGCCGGCACAGCGGCATCCCGGAGAGCAGGGCACCGTAGCTGTTGGAGCGGTTGCTCTGGTGCTTGCGGACGCGGCTCACCGCCAGCACCCACTCTTCCTCAGTGAGGATGGCCTCGTGTGCTCCCTTGGCTTCGTCGCCGCGGTGGGAAACGAAGCCGGCGTAGAAGCGGTTCTCGATCAGGCTCCGAACGGACGAGGCGGTGAAGGCCGTCAGGCCGCGTTTGGAGCGCGGGCGGAAACCGCCCCGGTTCAGGTCAGTGGCGATGGCGAGGTAGCCGCGGCCCTGCGCGTAGCTGGCGAACGCGGCCCTGACGGCCTCACCCTCGTCGGGCAAGATGACCGGGGGCAGCTTCGTGTCGACCACGTCGTGGCCGTCCTCTCCCAGCTTCATAACGGGCGCGTACCCGAAAGGCAGGTCGCCGGTGGGGAGCCCCAGGGCATGCCGTCGCGTGTAGCCCTTGCGTATGTGCTCCGACATTTTCTCCGACCAGTATTGATTGAGCAGCGACTTCACCCCTGCAATCATGCCGGTCTCGGGGCTCGCGTCGAGCAGCGGTTCACCGGCTTCGAGGATGCGAACGCCGCAGGCAGTGAGGCGATCCGTTACCTCGAAGTGCAAGCGGGCCTTGCGTGCGAGCCGGGAGGACTCATGGATCATCAGGATGTCGAAGTCGCCGGCCTCGGCCGCCCGCACCGCTTCTAGGAGCACTGGCCGCTCGGCTAGGTTGGCCGTGAACGCTGATTCGCCGGGGGCGTGAAACTCCCGGACGATCTCCCAACCCTCGCGAGTGCAGCGGTCGCGCATCGCACCAAGTTGGGCGGGGAGTGAGTGACGGTCTTCAGCAGCCTGGGCTACCGTTGAAACGCGGGCCAAGAGAGCGACCCTCATGGCCACACTTTCCGAACGACCGACTTAGCAGCCGAAGTTATGCAAGAACACCTTGACACTTGTCTAGACACTAGATAACGCTCCAAGACCGCCGATTCAATCCTGAGAATATCATGTCTGCGGTCTGTAGTGCCAGCAGCAGATCGCGTTGGTACGGGTCACCTACTGGCTCGTTGGTGATCGCGTTGGTTTAGGAAGTTCGCCAGGTGCGGATGGCCGCTCGAGTCGAGAGCATGATTCTGGCCCACACACGGAGTTCCTCAGCGGTCCACGCAGCACTCTCTTCGTCTATCCACCGCAGCACGGCGCTGCGCTCGTCATCGCTGTTCCGCGCCGGGGCAACGTAACCGGCAGCACGAGCCAGGAGCGACGGGTCGACTCCGAGGGCTCGTGCAAGGCGCTGGATGTAGTCGGCTGAGGGGCTCCCGATGGTGTCGCCCTCAAGCCGGCTCACGTAAGAACGCGAGAATCCGGCTCTCTGCGCCAACTCAGCTTGCGTCAATTGGGCTTGCCTCCGGAGTGACCGGATCGTTGAACCAAGGCTCCCTTCCATGTGGGCTGCACTCCTCCTGTTTCGTTGAGTGTAACACATTGTGAGACCGTCGGCTGGCCTGACCGGCGTAACGTGTGTCTCACGATGTCGCACCGTGACAACATCCTTCCCAAGTCAGAGTTCCTGCAGATCCGGCTGTCGCCGCGGGATCGCGAACGCATTCAGGCGGCGGCCAACGCCGAACACCTCGACGCATCGACATGGGCGCGCCGCCTCCTCCTGCAGGCACTCGACTCTCTTGAGACCGGCACGCGTCGACAGGGTCCGTAGGCGGCGGGCTGTGGCCCCTGAAGTGGCCCCTGTCCGGGCTGAACTCAGAACACGACGCTCGAGGCCCAACTGCTCCGGTGTGCCCTCGCCTCCCCACTTCTGTTTTGTATCGCGGTGGCGTGGTCAGGGGTGCCGGAGTGGGCGGCGGATCGTCTTGACGTCCAGACATTTCTTCCTGGTCGCATGGGACGTCCCGACCGACGTCTGCGCCGCCACGCTAGGACCCCTTGGCGTCGGCGGGCGTAGGCCGTCTTCTCTTGCGGGTAGTCCTCCGGGTCGCTGGCGCGTCCACCTCGCGGCTGGCGCGGGTGCACCTTTGCCAGTTCACCCCTCTTGTAGAGCTTCACCAGCTGCTGGTCGCCCCTCACCTCCAGCTTCGTACCCGGGGGACAGGTCGCCACCGGCGCAGAGTAGAGCGCCTGCTCAAACTGGACGTGGTGGTCGGGGTGGACGGTGACTTCCCGCCAGAGGGGCACGTCGTAGGCGACGCCGTCGTACGGCTGGAGCTTTGGCTGCTCCTCCGCCTCGAAGACTGCCCGGGGCAGCTGGCGCGTAGTGCCGTGGACGCGCAACCCGGCGACCTCGCTGCACCAGTGCTCGGCCTGCTGGCGGCAATCCTCCAGGTCACGGAAGCTGCCGCCCTTGAAGAAGCGCTCCCGGACGTAGCGCACGGCCGCCTCGACGTGCGGCTTGTCGCGCGGCTTGCGCACGCGCGCGGGGTCACAGAGAAAGCCTCGCGCCTGGCTGTATTCGAGGAAGCCGCGCGTCAGCCGTGGTTCCAGCGGGTCAGGCCCGGCCACCGCCGCCGCGAAATTGTCGAGGATGACGCGCTTCGGTATGCCCCCAAAGAAGCGCCAGGCGGCTTCCAGCCCGGCGATGGTCTCGTCCAGCGTCTGGCGATACATCGGCCAGACGAACGGGTAGCGGCTGGCGGGGAGCGTCACGATCAACGCCCAGAGCGTCTGCTTCTTGCCCGTGCTGGCGTCAGTCAGCATCCCGAGCTTGCCGAAGTCCATCTCGGCCGCTTCGCCCGGTGGCCACTCCGCCATCCACACCGTCGTCTGTGGCTGCTTCCAGAGCCCTGCCCGGCGGACGTACCGCCGCAGGGTGGTGTAGGAGACGGCGACCCCGTCGCGGGCAAGCAGCTCGTGGATGCGCGTGAGCAGCAGCCGGTCGTCTTTGAGCCAGGCAGCGATCCGCTCCCGCTGCCGCTCGAGGCTCGCTGCCTGCGGCGCGGCCGGCGGCGGTGCTGTCTCATTCAGCCAATGAAGCAATGACGCCGAGAGGCTGAAGCATCGCCTGCAGTGGTTCTTGGGGGGCTCCAGACACCACGATGGGCTTCCAGTCCCTCCGCCGAATCGCCTCAACGAGAGGTTGAGTCCACGGAAACAGAGAAGGTTGCTCCTCCGCGAACTGACCAGCCGCAGCGGATACCCGCCTCACGTCGAGCCCGCGGTAAGCATGACTCACGATTCGCGCGGCCCGCATGGCGAACGCTCTATAGCTCGATTGGCCTGTCATGAACGCGGTCAGAGCTGTTTCCATCGCAGTCACACTATCGGTGGGGACCAGGTGTTTATCCCGCAGGAAGCGTATCCAATCGACGGCCGTGAAGCCCCGCCGAAGCGTGTTATCCCAGTCCAGCAGGGCGAGGCGAGGCTTGGATAGACGCCGTTGTCGGCGCCAGGTCGACAATAACGCTTTGCGCAGCGTGATTTCCGAATCTGCCCCCGACGGGACCGACATGAAACATACCGATGTTCAACACCCTGCTAGCGATAACGTATCCGGCGCTGAGGCGCGGGCTTTCGCGGCTGAGCGCGAGCGGACGCCAGGATCCGGCTACCGGCGGGAGGAGTCGGCGACTCAATCACAAGCGGAACTTCCAGTTCCGCGCCAGTCCGGCGGGCTATTCGCGCAAACGTGTTCGACAAGAACCCGAAGGTGAGCTGTGGAGGCTGCTGAACGTACTCCGATATCAGCCACGGCGTGAATCCAACGGCCATGACCTCGTTAAACCCATCCAAAGTCGTGAACTTCTCCAAGTGTGGTTCGGACGGACGGAAGCTCGCGCGCACTAATCCCTCCCGAGGGTGGATGAGAACGCACATTGGGGTTGCCCCGATCTGACGGACACATTTCTTAAGCCGCGGGGGCGGCACTGG
>CAYTMI010000024.1:0-29858 GCA_964438865.1 uncultured Anaerolineaceae bacterium
GCGGTGGCCGCGCCGCCCCCGCCGATGCCCCGGCTCCGGCCGCGGCCCCCGCTCACCGCGGTGGCCGCGCCGCCCCCGCCGATGCCTCGACCAGCGGGATCCTCCGCGCCATCGAACAGCAGGGCCGGCAGATCGAACAGCTTGTCCGGCTCCAGGAAGAGGCTGCCCGCCGTGGCGGTGGCGCCGCCGCGACCACGCCCGCGCGTGTCGGCATCTTCGTCGATGCGGCGAACGTCGAACTCGGCCTCGAACGCAGCCGCGCCCGCGTCGACTGGGGCAAGGTGCTCCAACTCCTCACCAGCGGCCGCCAGCTCGTGCGCGCCGTCGCCTATTCGCCGGTGCACGATGACCCCTCCGTGAGCATCGAGACCCAGCGCTTCGTCGAGCCCTTCCTCGACAAGGGCTACAAGGTGGTTACCAAGCCCCTCAAGCGGTTCGCCGACAACACCGTGAAGGCCAACGTCGACATCGAAATGGCGCTGGACATCATCACGATGCTCGATCGCCTGGACGTTGTTTGCCTCGTCTCTGGCGATGGCGACTTCGTGCGGCTTGTGGAGCTTATTCAGAGCAAGGGCGTCCGCGTGGAGGTTATCGCCGTTGCTTCGAGCACGGCCACCAACCTTCGCCACGCCGCCGACCACTACATCGACCTCCAGTCGCGGCTGCGCGACATCCGTCTCTAACGAAGGGTTAGCGCCGGGGAACTCTTCGCAGTTCTCCGGCGTTCTTCTTAGCAGATGAAGCTCTTCGGGTTCGCAGTCCTCCTGCTTCTGCTGCTGGCAGTCGCCTGCTCCCCACGTGACGGCGGCGGTGCTCCATCCACGAAGACCGTGGAACCTTCTCCCTCCGCGGAGACGACGCGCCGGGGACCGACCCTCGCGCCAGTGCCGGGCGCCTTCGCCACTGCCGGCGGAAGGACGGTCCGGGGCGGCGACGGCAGTCGCTGCTGGGGGACCCTCTGCGTCGATATGGTCGGGCCGATCACCAACGTCCACCCCCTCGTGATGAAGCCCCGCGAGGCCGTGGCGCTCGACTTTGAGGGCGGAACCCCGACGACGGTCTCGCTTACATGGAGGCCTGTCACCGGCCCGCTCCCGTCGCCAGGGCCGCAAGGTCGCGTCTGGATGGCTGGACTCTCGCCCTCCCCTGCTGGGGCGACCCGGGAAGCGCCATCAGCCCCCGGCGACTACGTCCTCGACGTTTTCGCCGTCTGGCAGGGACGGGGCGACATCTCCTTCGGGTTCTATATCCGTGTCCAATAGCCGCCGACGGCACCAGGCCGCCGCGCTAGTTCGGCGGCCGAGACCGCTGACCGTGAGATGCCGCCTCGCGCGCCGGGGCCGCCGTCTTTGGTCCGGTCAGTGTCATCAGGCCTGCCTCGACGGCGAAACGCACGGCTTCGACCCGGCTGCGGGCGCCGAGCTTGGCGTAGACGTTGGCGAGATGCGTCTCGACGGTGCGGGTGCTGAGCACGAGCCGCTCCGCGATCTCGCGATTGCTGGCGCCCTCGACGAGGAGGCGAAGGACTTCCGTCTCGCGCGCGCTGAGGACCGAGGGTGCGGCCGCGGCCAGACGCGCAGGGACGGGGCCGGCCAGCGCCAGTGCCTCCCGCGCGGTTTCCATCAGGTCGAGCGCGCGGCCGGCCTCCATCTCGACGGCGAATCGGGAGCCGAGCTTCTGCTTGGCGGTGTCACGGGCGAGATCGAGCACGGGTTGGTCGGCAGCCTGGACGACGAGTCCACGGAGGCCATTCTCGACGGCGCCCAGCCAGCGGGCGGCCCGGGCAGCATCGCCAGAGATGGCTTCGAGTGCCGCGAGACCCATGAGAGAGAGGGCGATCTCCAGCCTCGCCTGGGTCTGAAGGCCCTGCCCGAGCACCGTGGAGAGCGTGCCGCGTGCGCCCGCGAAGTCACGGGCGAGCACGCGGACCAGGCCGAGGTTGAGGTTGGCCAATGCGATATGGCGCGCCGCACGCCCTTCGGTGGCGAGCGCCAGAGCGGTTCGATAGGACTCGTCCGCTCGCTTGAAGTCGCCACGGCGTCGTAGAGACTCGCCGACGATAATCAGGGCGGACGCCTGCTGCCGGCGGCTGCCGCCGGCCACGGCCAGATCGAGAGTTCGCTGGAGCAACTCTTCGGAGGCGTCGAGGTTCCCGGACTCCGCCTCGGCGATCCCCAGATCGAACAGGATCTCCACCACGTCGGGAGGCTGGTCCGGGAGGCCTTCAGCGAGATCCAGCGCCTCGCGCGCATAGGCTTTGGACTGTTCAAACGCGCCGCCCATCCAGGAGTTGGACGCGTTCAACCCCAGCGCGCGTGCCACCGAGAGCGGGTTGGCCGAGTCACGAGCAAGCGACAGCGCTTCGGACGCATACCTGTTGGCGTTGTCGAGCGAGTCGACGACCACGGCGAGCCAGGACGCCGTAAGGAGGGCGCCGACCCGCGCGCCTGGGAAGGCGGAGGGATCGACCGAGAGCAGCCGCCGGGACCAGTGAAGGCCTTCACGAGAATGCCCGAACCCAGACCAGAACCAGAGCAGGTCGCCGGCGATCCGGAGTCCCGCTTCGAGCTCGGTGCGATGAGGCTCGGCCCAGGCCAGGGCTGATCGCAGGTTGTCGTAGTCCCGTTCCAGGCGCTCGCTCCAGAACACCTCGGCGGGACCCGTCAGTTGGGGTTCGGCCCGGTCCGCGAAGGCCGCGAACCAGCGGCAATGGCGGGCGCCAAAGTCCTCGGCCTCGTCCGAAGCGAGAAGCTCCGCCCGGGCGAATTCGAGCACCGGAAAGAGGAAGCGGAAGCGCGCTTCGGCAGCGTCGGCATCGGCGGTTACCAGGGAGCAGTCCACGAGCGAGTCGAGGAGGTCTAGGACCCCATCGGCGGGGATGCCGTTATCGGCACAGATGCCTTCAGCCGCCTCGAGGGTCCAGCCGCCGCTGAAGACGGCCAGGCGGCGAAAGAGGAGTCGCTCGGGTTCGTCGAGCTGGTCGTGGCTCCAGGCGATCGCGGCGCGCATGGTCCGCTGGCGCTCGGGGCCAACACGCGGGCCACCCGAAAGGAGGGTCAGCTGTTCATGAATGCGCTCGGCAAGCTGCCCGGCGGAGAACATGCGGAGGCGGGCGGCCGCAAGCTCGATGGCCAGCGGGACACCGTCGAGGGCGCGGCAAACCTGGACGACAGCCCGGGCGTTCTCGGGCGTCAAGTCGAATTCGGGCCTGACCCGTCGGGCGCGTTCGACGAACAGGGCTACCGCGGGGCTGGCGCCGAGCGCTTCAAGAGCGAGGTCGGCGGCGGGGGGCGGCAGCGGCAGCGGGGGCAGCCTCCAGACGAATTCGCCGGGGACGCCCAGCGCTCGCCGGCTGGTGGCCAGGATGTGGAGGTTCGGACAAGCCCGGAGCATCGCCTCAACCACCGCCGCGGCCTGGTCGAGGACGTGTTCGCAGTTGTCCAGGACGATCGCGAGGTGCTGGCCGGCAATGCGTTCGAGGAGCGCCCGGCGCGGGTCAGCCATCAGTTGTGACCCGCCGAGAGCCTGGTGGATGGCCTCTTCCAGACTGTCGGCGGGAAGCAGGGGGGCGAAGTCGACGAAGAACACGCCGTCGCGCCAGCCGGGGGCGGTGAGCCGTGCGACACGGATGGCAGTCCGAGTCTTGCCGATGCCTCCGACGCCGGCGATCGTCACCAGTCGCTCGCTCTCAATCGCCTCGCTCAGCCGGGCGACGTCTCCCTCACGGCCCAGGAAGGAGGTGAGCTCAAGAGGGAGCGTGTCCGGGGCCGGGAGCGTTGACATAGCGGCGAGTATACCCCCGGAGCCTGAGCGTCATGGCCACTGGTAAAGGGAGAATGCGAAGGAGAAGCCCGAGGCCGGAGTGTCTGCTCCGGCCTCGATGGTTGCCGACTGGCTCGCCGTGAGCGAGGTGGTTAGTCCACGGAGACCGGCCCGCGGCCGCCTTCGCGGCTGGCCGGGTAGCTGGGCAGCGTCGAGGCGCTGACGGCGACGACGAACGACGAATCAGTGTCGACGGGGCCACGGACACCCTCGCGGCTGGCCGGGAAGTTGGGCAGCGTCGAGGCGCTGACGGCGGCGACGAACGACGAATCAGTGTCGACGGGGCCACGGACGCCTTCGCGGCTGGCCGGGTAGTTGGTCTGGCGGCCGATGGGCAGCGCGTTCACGAGCGAGGCGTCGGTGTCAACAGGCCCGCGGACGCCTTCGCGGCTGGCCGGGTAGCTCCGCAGCGACAGGGCGCTGGCGGACGTGGTCTGACCGGCCGCGTTGGCCGCGTGGCCCGGGCCGAAGGCCGACCAGCCGGCGATGACTGCGACGGTCGCAGCAGCGCCAAACGCTGCGCTCGCGACGGAGATGAGCAACGGCCTTCGATTGGGGACCCGGAAGAGTGGTCGGCGAGTCGTGGTGTGGAACGTCATCTCTGTTTCCCTCTTTTCGGCGGTTTGTCCGCCTTGCTGAGGTGAAGGTATGGCCAACCCAAGGGCCCAACATCGTGGCAACTACCGAACTTGCAAACTCAGTATTCGGCGGGGACTACGTAGTCGACCCCGCGGCCGGCCGGGCTCCCGCGGCTGAGGGAGCGCTCTTGGCCGGCCTCAGTCTCGCCCCCGGCGAGTACGTCCTCAACGTCTTCGCCGTCTGGAAGGGACGGGGCGACATCTCCTTCGGGTTCTACATCCGCGTGCAGTAACCGCCGACGGCAAGACGCCGCTCCGCTATGCTTTGCCTACTGCTGCCCGGAGACCCGTATGCGCGCAACGCTCGAATGGTTCGGCACGGCCACCTGGCGCCTGGAAGTCGACGACACGGTTGTCTGGCTCGATGCCTATGTCGACCGCGCACCCACTGCCGCCCCCCTGCGCTTGAGGGCAGCCGGGATCGATCGGGCGAACTGGATCCTCGTCGGGCACTCCCACTTCGACCACGTCGCCGAAGCAGGCCTCATCGCGAAGAACACCGGCGCGGCAGTCATCGGCTCCGCGCTCACCTGCGAGATCGTCCAGGAGGAAGGTGTTCCCGGCGCCCGCGTGACTCCGTGTGTCGGCGGCGAAACGCTGCAGGTGGGGCCGGTGCGCCTGCGGGTGTTCCCCTCGCTGCACGGCTTCAACGGCCTCCGCGAGTGGCCCGACCCCAAGGGCCGCGACACCAGCGCCCGGCGGGACGACCTCCGCAAGCAGGCGCCCGAACTCTGCGAGGCGGCCCTCGCCCATCTCGCCCACATCCCCGAGAAGCAGCGGCAGGACGGCGGGCCGCTCGCCTACCTCCTCGAATGGGACGGCTTCCGCCTCTTCTGGCACGACACCCCCGGCATGGTCACCTCGTCCTGGGAGGCCGTTGCCGCCTACCGGCCGGACGTGGCACTGCTTTCTATCGCCCCCTCGACGCCAAACCTTGACGGGGTGCCGTTCGAACGCGGCCACGCCGGCTTCGTCGCCCACATGGCGAGCATCCTCAAGCCCCGCAGGGTCATCCTCAACCACCACGACGACTGGTGTCCGCCGCTCACCTGGCACATGGACGAAGAAGGGTTCCGGCAGGGCGTCCAGGCCTCGGGCGCCATCCTCCAGGTCCGCCGCCTGAACGAAGTCTTCGAATTGACGCGCTGAGCGGTGGCGGCTAACCGGCCGGCGCGACACACTCAGCCATCCCACATCCCACCACGGGTGCCGTCCTTGCGCATCGGCCTCATTTCCGACACCCACATCCCCGAAGCCCGCTACGAACTCTGGCCGCAGGTCTTCGACGCCTTCCGCGGAGTCGATGCCATCCTCCACGCGGGCGACATCCACGACCTCGTCGTCCTCGACCAGTTGCACGACATCGCCCCTCTCTGGGCGGCCCGTGGCAACGGTGAGGACGGCTCCGGCGGCCGGCCCATCCAGCCAGACCACCCCCGCCTCCGCGAAGCCTGGGTGCTGGAGTTCGAAGGCCTGCGCGTAGGCCTCACCCACGACGTCCCGATCCCCGAATACCCGCCGCACCTGACGCTTGAGCGCGCGATGATGCGCTACTTCCGGCGCACCGACCTGGACGTTCTCATTTACGGCGACACCCACGTCGAGGCCATCGACACCATCGGCGGCACCCTCTGCGTGAACCCCGGCTCGCCGACCTATCCGCACAACCTGGACACCCAACTGGGGACGATCGGCTTCCTCGAGATAAGCGGCGGCCGCGCCGAAGCCACCATCTGGCAGCTCGCCGAAGACGGGATCGTGCCGTTCGACTGGACTAAGTCCCGCAGGCCCTGGTAGCCCGCGAGCCGGTTAGCCGCCCTGGATGCTGACCATGAACTCCAGGCGATCGCCGTCCCGAAGGGGTGTCTTCGCCGTCTCCTGGGAGTCGTTGATGATCACCATCACCGCCTCCATGTCAGCGTCGTTGAAGCCTTCCGCGGTGAAGACGGTGTGGGGGGTGAGGCCGTCGCGCCATTCGACTTCCGTCATCGGCAGCTTCGACTTCGTGCGCTTCACGAGCGTGGCGAACCATTTCACGTGGACGGTCATGCATTCCTCGGGCGAATCAGGTGTGGGTGGCACCATTGTACGGCCACCTCGCCCAATGCCGACGGACGCTCAGATGGCCAGGGGGTGCCCCGCGTGCACACCGTCGGGGTAGTACGGGTCCAGGTGGATGTCGACCACCGACCCCGGGGGCAGTTCCTCGAGCCAGGCTGCCTGGAGCGCCTCCGCGGCATCATGGGCCAGGCCAAGCGGCGTGTCGGACGGGACGCACACCTGGGCGACCACATGCACTGTCCGCCCCAGTTGGCGGAGCCGAAGTTCGTTGACGTGCGCGACCAGCGGCACGGTCACCGCCACTGCCAGCAGTTCCGCGCGAAGCACGGGGTCGGAATGGTCGAGGAGCCGAAGCAGGACTTCCCGGCCCGAGCCCCATGCCGTCCAGAGGATCACCAGCCCGATGGCGAAGCCGATGCTCGCGTCCAACCACGCCGCGCCCAGCAGCAGGCCAATCCCGGCGGCGACCACTCCCAGCGACGTCAGTCCGTCGGCCCGCGAATGGAGGCCGTCGGCGACGAGTGCGGCGCTGCTGATCCGCCGCCCGGTCCGGATCTTCAGTTGGGCGACGCCTTCGTTCCCGAGGAAGCCGATCGCGCCCGCGGCCAGCGTCAGGCCCGGCCGGGCGACCTCGCGGTCGTGGCCGAAGGCGGTCGCCGATTCGAACAGCACGATCCCCGCCCCGGCGAGGATGAGGACGACCACGAACAGCCCGGCGAAGTCCTCGAAACGGTGATACCCATAGCTGAACTGATCTGAGCGTGCACGCCGCGAAAGCTGGAAGGCCGCCCAGACCACCGCCGTACCACCGACGTCGATCCCGTTGTGCAGGGTGTCGCCCAGCAGCGCCACTGACCCACTGAAGAGCAGGAGCACGAGTTGGAGTGCCGTGGTGGCGGCCAGCCCGGCGGTGCCCCACTTGAGCGCCCGTACCCCCTCGCCCGTGCTCGCGGCGAAGGTGGAAACGTGCGTGTGGCCATGCGATCCCTCTGCTCGGGCTGCCATCCCATCCACCTTAGCGCCCGGCCGCCGTGGCTGCCTCAGCGGGGGCGTTGTTCTCTCGATAGCGCGTACAATTCGCCCCACCAAGGAGAACCCAATGAAGCTTGCGATCAACATCGGCTATTCCGGCGCCCAGATGACCCTCCCGCTCGACCTCGTCCTGGAGGTTGAGCGCCTTGGCTATGACTCCGTCTGGACGGCGGAGGCCTATGGTTCCGACGCCGTCACCCCCCTCGCCTACCTGGCGGGAAAAACCACCCGCATCAAGCTCGGGACGGGCATCATGCAGATCCCCGGCCGCACCCCCGCCATGTGCGCCATGACCATGTCCACCCTCGACCAGCTCTCCGGCGGGCGTGTCCTCGTCGGCCTCGGGCTTTCGGGGCCGCAGGTGGTCGAAGGCTGGCACGGCGTCCCCTATGGCAAGCCCGCCGCCCGCACCCGCGAGTACGTGGAGATCCTCCGCAAGATCTGGGCGCGCGATGAGCCCGTGGAATACCACGGCGAGGAATACCAGATGCCCTACACAGGCCCCGGCGCCACCGGCCTCGGCAAGCCGCTGAAGAGCATCCTCCACGGACGCCAGTTGCCCGTGTACCTGGCGACGATGGGCCCAATCAACATCCGCAACACGGCCGAACTCGCCGACGGCTGGCTCCCGATCTGGTTCTCCCCCCAGCGCGTCGGGCTCTTCAAGCCATCGCTGGAAGAGGGCTTCCGCCGCGCCGGGAACGGCAAGTCCTTCAAGGATTTCGACATCGCCGCCGGCTGCACCGTCGCCATCACCGACGACGTGAAGGCGGGACTCGCCGCCATGAAGCCGAACCTCGCCCTCTACATGGGCGGCATGGGCACCAAAGAGAAGAACTTCCACAACGAGATGGCGATCAAGTACGGCTACACAGAAGCCGCCGCCAAGATCCAGGAACTCTACCTCGCGGGCCGCAAAGCCGAAGCCACGGATGCCGTCCCCGACGACCTCTGCGACGAGATGTCGCTGGTCGGTCCGGTGGAGCGCATCCAGGAACGCTATCGCGCCTGGGAAGACGCCGGCGTCACGACGATGCTCGTCCAGGCCCGGCAGAAGGAGGCCCTCTACCTCATGGCCGACATCACCGGCGCGAGCAAGGGCGGGTAACACCGCCCGGGAGCCCGCTCAGGGCCCGAACCGTCAGCCGCTTGTGGCGGCAGCTGGTGACGATGCGTCTCACCGGTGTTCGCGATCCAGTAGTTCCGTTGCGAGCGCGGCAACGGAACCGTCGTCAATCTCGCACTCCCAAAGGACGATCACGTCCCAGCCCATCGTGCGAAGTTCTGCGATGTCTCGGCGGTCCCGCTGAACGTTTCTCTCGAACTTGGCTGCCCAATAGGCGGAGTTGGAACTCGGCATGGCGGCCTCCTTGCATCCCGGGTGCCTGTGCCAAAAGCAGCCGTGCACGAAAACAACCGTATTGCGCCGCGGGAGAACGAGATCCGGAGTACCGGGGAGCCGCCTGGCATGAAGCCGATAGCGCAGCCCGGCGCGGTGCAGAGCACGCCTAACCGCCATCTCAGCTTTGGAGTCCTGAGACCTAACCCGCGCCATCGTACGGCTGCGGGTGGCCCGGTCGACGGTATCTGTCATGACAGCCGACTAATACTCGCGGCGCAGGAGCTTCCAGGTGCTCGTCTGGGTACGCGGCTCGCTGTCGGGCCAACACCGGGAAGTGACCTCGGCTTGAATCTGTAACCCGTCCTCTATGTTGCGGACTCGCAGCGCGGCATCATGGACGTACGCTCGGCGGTGATCCGGCGGGACCCCGAACACGTCCAGCAAGCTATCCGCAAATCTGCAGGTCCCAAGCGAGTGAAGTTGAGGCTCCCGGTTGGTCCTCGAAGGAACGGTCTGAGGGAAGAGGTAGATACAGGGCGGCGGGAGCCAATCCGTAGTGCCGGACTGACTCGGCACCTCGGTGGCTGTGGACCGCAGTCCGGTCACGCCGAATCGTTTCGGACACACTCGATCATCGGAACCGCAGCGGGCGTCATGAAACACAAAGGCGTCCACGCCAGCCCTTTCGGCCACCATCTTTGGCATCAATCGGGTGCTGATGGCTGACCATACTCCTTCTCCGGGCTGGTGTATCAGGCTGTCGGGGCACTGAGACCACACGATGAACTCATTGGCCCAAGCGGGTCGGTCCCAAATCGTCAAATTGTTCCCGTCGCCGCACCCCTTCGCTTCAATCGCAACTAGAGTTCCGTCCATCAGTGTCACCCTGTAGTCCTGGCGATTCCCACTGCCCACAAATAGCCACTCCGCGAAGACTTGCGCGTTCACTCCGTAGTCGAGGATTGCCGAAAGGAAGGCGTGTTTGTGCGAGGTCGTTGCTGAAGCGGTTCCACGGAGGCTCTCGACGGCTGCTCGCAACAATGTTGGCCATCGCTGGGGATCGATCCCTCGCTCTTGGAGATTGGCTGGGATGATCGCGGGAAGGTCACGAAGCAGCAGTTTGACCGAGTCGATATCTTGAGCAGGGTGGCGGCATGGAAGAGTATCGGCGGACGTCGTTCGCCTAGGCATACGCGACTCGTGTCTGGGACGTGGAGGTCTCTGCGGTGAGAAGAGGATAAAGGTACTGCTCCGCCAGCCAGGCCACGGCAGGCACGCAGACGGCGTCGCCAAAGCCGAATATCACCTGGTTCTCGCGGAACCGCGAGATGTCGTAGTCAGGCGCACCTTGTAGCCGGGCATATTCAAGTCCAGTCATCCACCGAATCCTGAGGTTGCCCCCACCTGACTCGAGCACCGCTTGTTTGCTGGACCCGCCCCGGGCAGTACGAAGGCAACCGCTGATATGGTCGGACCGGACTTCCCAAGTCGCCCTGCCCTCCCTTGTTCGCCGATAGGCCGTCGCCCACGTGGGGAACAGGCTCCCCGAGATGTGCCGAACACGTTCAGCTTGGAGAGGAGACAGTGAGGCCAAGAATCGACCAACCCGTTCACCATCCCACCACCGGTCATCGTAAGGTGTGAGCCTTTCTAGGACGTCTTCGAGGGACGTGACGGCTCTCGGCGGCAGCCGAAGCGGGAGAGCCCGCGTCCGAATCTCCGGGTGGCTCAGAAGGAGATCTCTCATCCACTGTGGCCGGAGTTCGCTCGCCTCCCATGCCGCATGCCCGGAGACTTCGTCCAGCGACCCGATGATAAACAGGCGCGGACGACTCTGTGGCACGAAGTGGCGAGCATCGACGACCAGCATATCGATCACGTAGCCCAAGCCGTTGAGTTCGGAAAGGAGCACGCGGAGGTCCTTGCCTCCATGAGAACTGGCGAGGCTTGGAACGTTTTCGAGGAGTACCGCCTTCGGCCTGCGGGGACCCATTTCCCAGAGAGCGCGGAGAAAACCCCAGAAGGCCCCGGACTGGCTGCCCCCCAAGCCGACCCGGTTCCCCGCTAGCGAGAGGTCGGTGCAGGGGAACGACGCGGTAGCAAGCTCGATGTCGGGTATGTTGCGCCCGTCCACCACCTCAGGGTCCAGAACGTCCCCGAGAACCAGATGCGAGCCCGGGAAGTTGGCCGAATACATTTCGGCCTTCGTGGGTTCGATGTCGTTGGCCCACACGACCTCGAATCCCGCATGCTCCAATGCTTTGCGGACCAAGCCGATCCCGGCAAAGAACTCAGCGGCTCTTGGCTTCTGAACGCTCAATGTACCCCCGCTAACCGCACAGATGTTCGACCGTATTCTGCAACATCGCAATCGAATTGCCAACCCCGACTTCTAAGTGATCTGGTGGCCCGGCGAGCTTTCCCACGGCGGCGGCAGTTGGTGATAGCCGCCCCCGGCGGTCCAGCCGCCGTCCACGTAGAGGATGTGGCCGGTGATGTAGCGGGCGGCATCAGACGCCAGGAAGACCACCGCGCCCTCAAGGTCCTCCGGCTGCCCGAGGCGGCCCATGGGCGTGCGCGTCTCCGCCTGCACTTTCGTGCCGGGCGTGGCCGTGAAGACCTTGTCCATCATTTCCGTGCCGGCGAAGTATGACGGTGCGATCGCGTTCACCCGGATGTTCTCGCGCGCGTATTCGAGCGCAAGCACACGGGTGAGCGCGTCCACGCCGCCCTTCGCCGCGTGATAGGAAGCGGCGCGGAACTCGCTCCCAACCCGGCCCAGGATCGAGCTGACGTTGATGATCGTCCCGCTGCCCTGGAGCAGCATCTGCTGGGCCGCGAGCCGGCAGCCGTTGATCGTCGCCAGCAGGTCCAATTCCACGATCGAGCGGATCCGCTTGGTGCTCGACTGGTCGTGGCGAAGGCCTGAACGGTCGGTGTACCCGGCGTTGTTCACGAGGATGTCTATCCGCCCGAATTCTTCCGCGACGCGGCGGAAGAGCCCCTCCATCTGCTCGTCCACGGTGATGTCGGCAGTGATCGCACTCGAACGGCCACCGAATGAGCGGACCATCTCGGCTGTCTGGTCGATCAGTTCCTGCCGGCGCGCGGTGACCGCAACGTCGGCGCCAGCCCTCGCCAGCCCTCGCGCAAACGCCACTCCGAGGCCGCTGGACGCGCCCGTGACCAGCGCCACCTTCCCGGACAGGTCAAACAATTTCGCGAATGATGGGTCCATGGCCGCCTCCTCTGCGCTGAGCCGGGCCATCGTACGGGCAGCCGGGGGACCGGGGAATCAGTCGCGGAGGCGAACCGCTGGCCGCGCCTCTTCCCGCTTTTCCCGGGCGATGATGGCGGCGATCTCATCCACCGCTTCGGCCTGCCTGCCGTGATGGTTCACCACGACGTAGTGGTTGTTCTCGACGTCCGAAAGCTCTTCTTCGAGCTCTGCGAGGCGACGAGCCAGCGACTCGCCATCTTCCGTCCGGCGCTCAATCAGCCGCCCCCGCAGCGCTTCGCGGTCTTCGGCAACAAGGAAGATGAAGACCGCCCCTTCGAGGCGCTCGCGCCAGGTGCGTGCGCCCTGCACGTCGGTCCGGATGATCACGTCTTCGCCGCGTTCGAGCGGACCCTCGATTTCGATCCGCTCCAGCCCCTTCAGGTCGCCGTAGACCACCGCGTGCTCGGCGAAATCGCCAGACTCGACCTTCCGGAGGAACTCTTCCTTCGAGAGGAAGTAGTAGTCGACCCCGTGCTGTTCGTTGTCGCGAGGCGCCCGCGTGGTGCTGCTGGTGGCGCGATGGATGCCCGTGCGTGCCCGGAGGGCTTCGATGACAGTGTCCTTCCCAACCCCAGACGGGCCGTGGAGGACGATCACCAGCGGGTTCGCGATCATCGGATTGTGGCTGTCCCCGAAGCAGCGTTGGCCAGTTCTTCCCAGAACGAAGGATACGACACGTCCACGGCGCCGTTCTCCACCCGCGTTTCGCCCTCTGCCAGCGCGCCCGCGATCCCCGCGAGCATGCCGATCCGGTGGTCGCCGCCCGCGTCGATGCGCGCGCCGTGGAGCTTCACCGGCCCTTCGACAACGAATCCGTCGTCCCGCGGCCGCACTCGCGCCCCCATCCGCCCGAGCACCCGCACCACCGACTCCACGCGGTCTGACTCCTTCGCCCGTAGTTCGGCGGCGTCGCGGACCACCGTCGTGCCTTCCGCGAAACAGGCGAGCAGGGCGACCAGCGGCAGTTCGTCAATGGCCCGGGGGACGAGCGCCCCGCCCACCTCCGTGCCCCGCAGCGTCGAGGTCCGCACCACCACGTCGGCGATCGGCTCGCCGCCCATCGTGCGTTCTTCGGTGATCTCGATGATCGCCCCCATCGCCGCAAGAATGTCCAGGAGACCGGTGCGCGTCGGGTTGGTGTTCATCCCCTTGAGGACGATTTCCGCGTCCGGGTGGCAGGCCCCGAGAACCAGCCACGGCGCCGCGCTCGAAATATCCCCCGGCACGCGCAGCGAAAGCGGCGCCAGCCGGGAGGCTGGCCGTACCACCACGGCGCCGGCGCTGGAGATCTCTGCGCCCATCGCCGCCAGCATCCGTTCTGTGTGGTCCCGGGAGCGCTCCGGTTCGCGGACGGTCGTTTCCCCCTCGGCATACAGCCCTGCCAGGAGCACGGCTGATTTCACCTGCGCGCTCGCCACCGGGCTGTCGAAGGCGATTCCCCGCAGGTTCCCGCCTTTGATCACGATCGGCGCGACCGCGTCTCCCTTCCGCGCCAGGATGTGTGCTCCCATCCTTCGCAGCGGCGAAATCACCCGGGCCATTGGCCGGCTGCGGAGGGACTCGTCTCCCGTGAGGATGCTCAGGATCGGGTGCGCCGCGAGCAGCCCCGAAAGCAGCCGCATGGTTGTGCCGCTGTTCCCGCAGTCGAGGACATCATCGCTTTCGAAGAGCCCGTGGAGGCCCCGCCCGGTGACGGTCGCGCGTGTGCTTCCTGCCGGCCAGTCGATCTCAACGCCGAGCGCCGCCAGGCAGCCCGCGGTCGAACGCACGTCAGCGCAGTCGAGGAGGTGGTCGATGGTTGCCCGACCGTCGGCGACAGCGTTGAAGATCAGTGCCCGGTGAGAGACGGACTTATCGGGCGGTACCGTGATCGTCGCCCGGACCCGGTCGGGGCGGTTCACCGGCACGCTCATCGGCCGTCGTCGTCTTCGATCCCAAGCTTGCGGCGCAGTTCCCGGTCACTGTCCTTCGTCTGAGGGCCCCCGCTGCCCTGCCCGTTGGCTGTCGTCATCTGCTTCAGCCGGTCGTACATTCCCCCAACGAACATGTGCCCGATCGCGTCCTGTGCCGATGGTGCGCTGAATTTTTCCACCCGGCGGCGCTGTGGCGGGTTAAGGATGAAGGCGTCGCGGTCGAGCTTGGTGCTCGTCAGCAGGTCGTTGACGGGCTCGGCGCCGACCTCCACCGCCTTCGCCACCGTGTCGAGTTCGTCGCGGAAACGCCGCAACCAATGGACGATCGCCTCGCGGTTCGTGCTGACAATGTCGCGGGCCATGGTGGGGTCGCCGCTGGCCAGCCGGGTGAGGTCCCGAAAGCCCGGACCCGCAAGCAGCGCGAGGTCGTCCCAGGCCTGGCTGTCGCGTGCCATCCGAAACAGCGCGACCGAGATCAGCAGCGGGACGTGGCTGATGGCAGCGGCGTACTGGTCGTGTTCGGCCGGGTCAATGTAGAGCGGGTACGCCCCCACCGACTCGATCAGCCCCTGCACCACCTCGACCGCGCCCTGGTCGGCCCGCGGCGATGGCGTCATGGCCCACGTTGTTTCCCGGAAGAGGTCGACGGCCGCGGCTTCGGGACCGCTCTTTTCCTTCCCTGCCATCGGATGCCCCCCCACGAAGTGGACGCCAGCGGGGAGGAACTCTTCAGCCCAGCGCATGATGTCGGCCTTGGTGCTGCAGGTGTCAGTGACCACGGTCCCCGGCTGCACATAACGAGCGGCGTCCTGGAGAATCCGGCGCGCCCCCATCACCGGGACCGCCAGGATAACCAGCCCAGCGCCTTCCACGGCCTCTTCGATCGACCCGACTTCCTTGTCGAGCGCGCCGAGTTTCTTCGCGGTGCGGGCAGCGCCCCGGTCACGGTCGGCGCCGACCACGATGTAATTCCGTTCCTTCCGGGCCATGAGGTTCAGGCCGATGGAAGTGCCGATAAGACCGGTGCCGATGATGGCGACCTGGGACTGTGCCATGAATACCCCGCCGAACGCTGCCGGGCCGCTCTAGTTCGCGGAATCCGCTTCTTGCAGCAGCACTAGCATAGCATCCCCCCGCGCCGGTGAGTGATGGCGAAAGGTAAGGTCGACCACCCGGGGAGGCGTCCCGAGGTCCCGCAACAGCAGTGCCCCGGCCTCTGAATGGACCAGTGTCCTCGCCGTCGCCCGGCGCAGCTCGAATCTCGATTGCGCCGAGGCAAGGCCCCGTTCGGCGTTGACCGCGGCCGCGACCACGTACGCCACCCGGTCGGCGCGGCGTTGGTGCCCTTTCGCCACATCATGGAGGAGTGCGGCGAGAACCAGGTCGGGGTCGGCGTGCCCGCGTTCGAGGAGCCACCTGGCCGTGCCGGCGGCGTGGACGATGTCCCGGGGGTGCTGCGCGAGGAACAGCCTGAGCAACTCTGGCGTGAGCGTCTCCCGGGCGAGTTGGAGGTCGCTTTCCGTGGGCTGGCGCTCGGCATCGACGAACTGGCGGGCGCGGTGCCACATCAGACGAGGAGGTTGAACAGGGAGTCGGCCAGGCCCCCGATCAGGAACCAGATAGGGTTGAAGCCGGTGAGGAAGCCGACCACGAACATCGTCATCAGGATGCCGAAGCCATACGGCTCCAGCCGGATGAGCTCTCGGGCGACGCTCACGGGCAGGAGCGCGACCACGACCTTGAACCCGTCCAGGGGAGGGATCGGGATGAGGTTGAAGAGCCCAAGCAGGACGTTCAGCCAGATCACGAAGTAGAGGAAGAGGAAGACGTATTCCTCCCCCGTCCCGAAGCGTATGAGCGCCTCCACGTTGGCCTCGAACCGGGATTCCACCAGCCCCAGCTGGATCGGGAGCGCCGCCACCCCGGCGAAGACGAAGTTCGAAAGCGGCCCCGCGAAGGCGACGATCGCGTTCCCACGGACCGGGCCGTACTTCAGCCGGTAGGGCTGGACCGGGGTGGGCTTCGCCATCCCAAAACCGACGAGGAAGATTGCCGCCGTCCAGACCGGGTCGAGGTGGACGAGCGGGTTCAGGGTCATCCTGCCTTTCCGCCGGGCGGTGTCATCGCCGAGTTCGTTCGCTGTCCAGGCGTGCGTGAACTCGTGGAAGACGAGGCCGGTGAGGATTGCCACAATCGTGGCGGCGAAGAAGACGAAGAATGCTTGCGGGTTTTCGCGGAGTTCGTCGAGGTACCAGACCATCGGCCGATGCTACCACGTCGCCCGATTCTGGCCCGGCGCGTGGGTATCGGGCATGACAACGAGGTAAGAATGCATTGACGCATGGCATGCCCGCTGGTACTTTCGCGGTAGTGCGAAGACCGCCCCGCGCCCGCCGGGACCGTCCCGGGCCGGGTCTTCCGAGCACTGCCGCAGGGTGTCGGGCTTTGTGGCGAAGGCGGTACGGCGGGGGTACCACCGGCAATTCGATGCGGCTGGTCCGCCGAAGGTTCTCCTTCGGAGCCGGGTCAGCAACGCCGTAGAGCCCTCCCCGGGGCGAAACGGAACGTCGAGCGCGAGGTGGACACTGTGTTTGTGCCCGGCGTGCAGCACCAGCGGTTTCACGTGCCCAGGAAGCTTCCTTCCATCCTCCTCGCGATCCTCACGGTCGTCCTGACCGTGGTGGCGTGGGCCGTGTTCTCGACCCGCTCTCTCCCCAACGACGAGCCTCTTGCTCCTCTCGCCAGCAATGGCAACATCGCCCGGGTTCACTCCGTCGCCTACACCGTCCCCGAGGCCACCGTTGACGGCCTCTTTGTCCGCAAGGATGAGCCGGGCGCCCAGCCAAGGCGCATCGCCTCCTTCCCCTTCTCCCTGAACTTCCACGCGCGCGGCCGGGCCGCCCCTACCGGCGACCGCATCGCCATCCTGTCGATCGCCGACCTCTCCACCGCGGCAGCCCGCCTTTCGATCGTTGACCCGCTGTCCGGCGAAATCCGTGAAGCCGCCGGAGTCTTTGACTACATGTCCGAGATCGCCTGGTCCGGGGATGGCGCGCGCCTCGCCGTCGTCCGGTCGACTCCCGCCGATGAGGCCGGCCGCACCTCCGCAAACGTGGTCGAGGTGGACGCCGCCGCCGGAACAACCACTTTGGTGGCCCGCTTCGACGCCGTCTTCGTCGCCGCCCCCGTCGGCTACGCAGCCGACGGCGAACGCATCTTTATCGTCGTCATCGACTCTTCAGGGTCGTCCCTCTGGGCGGCGCGCGGCGGCAGGCTGCAGAAGGTAGCGGTGCTCAGCCCCGGGCGCACGCGTGACTGGGCGCTCAGCCCCGGGGGCGCCCGAATGGCCTACGTGGAAGTACTCGGGAACGGCCAGGCGGGCTATGCCGGCAAGGTCGTCCTGACCGCTACCGGCACCGTCGCTCCTGCCGGCACTGCCGGCGATCAGGTTGGTGTCGCCTGGGACCCTCGCACCGGAGTCCCCCAGTTCGGTGGCCCCGGCGGGACGGTACAACTGTCCTCGCCGTCGTCCGCGGAGGCCTACGTCGTGCCGCTGGCGTGGTCGCCGGATGGTACGTCCCTGGCTGCCGTCGTCTGCACCCGGCCTGCGGACGCCGCTGCAGGGTGCGTTCAATCGATCGAGCTTGCCACCCCGGAGCGACGGCTCCGTCTTGCCGATGAGGCCGGGATCGGTTTCGTTGGCTGGGTACTCAACGCTGAATAGCGCCATCCGGGCGCGGAGGTCGAGTTTGGCTGTTACTGCACGGTACGCCCCCAGGCGGGGCCACCTTTCTTACCTGGTCATCCTGCTGACCGTCCTCGCCGGGGCGATCGCGGTGCTTCCAATTGCCGCCGCTATCTTCGGTGGCGCTGGCTCTGTCCCGGGCACAAAGACGGCCTTCGCGGCGGCGCCAGCGGGCGACTACCTGCTCCTCGGCCAGGCGGGGGAGGCGGAGGACGTCATCGCCGCCGCTCCCGCCGATGCATCCCTGCCCGCGATCGAAATCGCCCGGATTCCGCACCTGCCGGGGTTTGCCTCGAATGGTGCGGTCTCGCCGGATGGCAGCCGCCTCGCCCTGATCGTGGCCGACACTGGCAGCCGGTCGCAGCCGGTCGCCTCCCTCATCGTAGTCGAACTCGAGACCGGGACCGTCACGCGCCTCCTCGGCGGACTCGATTACCTGCAGCGCCCGGTGTGGGCCTCAGACAGCGGCTCCGTCGTCGTAACCCGGTCGCTCGATGAGACCCCCGGCTCGTTCACGTTCGTCCGTGTCCATCTCGATGGCGCCCTCACCTCCCTTGGCGGCGCCGACGGAGTGATCGGGGCCTTCCCGGTCGGCTTCGACAACGACGGCCGGTTCGTTGCCGTCGTCATCGATGGCTCCGGTTCGGCGCTTCTCCGCGATGGCGCCATGATCGCCCGCATCAGTTCCTTCATCACCCGCGACTGGCAGTTGAGTCCGGATGGCTCTCGGGTCGCGTTCATCGAAACCAACACCGCCGGCGGGCTTCACTACGTCGCCCGCGTCGCCCGCCTCGATGGCTCCGCTGACGCCGGCGCCCAGTCCGTCCCCGGCACAGGCCAGCAGCTCGGCGTGGCCTGGGCTCCCGGCGGTAGCCCTGCCTTCGGCGCCGAACCCGGCGGCGGCGTCTCTGCCCAGGGCGGCGCCGCTGGCTTCGATATCCCTCTCGCCTACACCGCCAACGGCCGGGCGCTCGCAGTGCAGCACTGGACCGGTGCCAGCTTTGCCGCCCCGGGACGGATGACCATCGAGGTCGTGGCCGACGGGTCCCGGCAGCGCATCGACGGCTACACGGAGTTCTACGGTTGGGCGGCACGCTAACCCGCGCGGCGTTTGCCGGGGCGGCGGCCGCGGTCGCGTTTGCCTACGCGTTCGCCCACCCGGGTGGGGCGGCGGCGGACCACCTCGACTGTCACGCGCCCACTACGGGCTTCAACTTCGACACCCTCGAACTCGAGCACTCCGTCCTGGATTACGGACGCGCTATCGAACTCGCCGTCGAAGGCAAGGCCGCGCCGCTTCCTTACCAGCTGGCCACCGGCGAACCTGTGAACGTCCGCTACCAGGGCCTCCTCGCCGGCCCCCGCGCCGACCGAACATCGGCTCCTGACCCGGCCTATCGCATCCCGCCCGCCGTCTATAAGTCCATCGCCTGGATCGAGGCGAGCTGGAACAACGCCGCTGGCTCGGTGCCCTACGGCGGCGTGGGTCCCGTGCTCCAGTCCCCCGACTGTGGCTACGGCCTCGGGCAGATCACGAGCGGCATGTCGCACCTCTCCGCGCCGCCGGCCTTCGCGCCCGGTGTCCCGTCCGCCCGCCAGGCGACCATTGGCACGCACTTCCTCTTCAACATAGCTGAAGGCGTGCGCATCCTCGCCGACAAATGGAACTCCGCCCCGCGCTACCGGCCGGTTGCCGGCACCGGTGACCCGAACGCGCTCGAAGACTGGTACTTCGCGGTCTGGAGCTACAACGGGTTCGCGTTCTCAAACCATCCGCTCAATCCCGAGCGCGACCCCCTGCGCGGCGAGGCCTACCACTGCGAGAACGAAAACGCGCCCGGCTATGGCATGTTCTTCTATGGGAGCTACACCTATCCCGAGCGCGTCTACGGCTGCATGCGCTACCCGCCGTCGCGGGACGGCAAGCCCATGTGGGAAGCCCAGGCTTTCAACATGCCCTTCCTCCAGCGCGAACCGGTGTCTGCCGCCTTCAACCCTCAGAACTTCCTGGCCTGCCAGGATGCCGGCTTCGAGGGCAGTGCCAGTTCCTGCGTTGCCATGGACTACCCGACAGCGCTGCCCGACAACCCTGCGACCGAAGTCGACGACTCGACTCGCACCCACGCCGACACGACGCCCCTGGCCGACCCAACCTGGGCTTCCGCTTACCTCAAGGCGCCAGCTATGGCTGTCTCCGGGCCCGCCTCGGCGACGCTCACTGCCTACGCCGGCGGCACGGCCAACGCCGTCACGGTCACGGTCCGCAACAACGGCACCGGGATCGCTCCTTTCCGCGTCCGCGCTTCGGTCCCCTGGCTCGTCGCGCGCCATCCTGGTGACGCCGCAAGCGTGAGCATTGATGGCAGCGTGGCCATTGGCGCCGAAACGAAGGTCATCCTCGAAAGAGCCCGTGAAACCGACCTCGGCATTTACCTCACGGACCAACCGCTGCTCCCCGCGCAGTCAACCACGGTGACGGTGAGCAGCACCGCGAGCATCGATGTCGGTGACACGTTCGTCATCGAGGACGAACACGTGCTCGTCACCAAGATCATCAGCGGGACTCAGATTGGCGTGCTGCGCGGCCAGGACGGCACCAGCGCACTTTCGCACGCCCCCGGCACCCTCGTCATGTGGCTGAAGCCCGCGAAAACCCAGGCTGGCTATCAAAGCCAACTGCTCGTCACGCTGGTGCCGGCACTGGTGCCAGCCGGGGGAGGCACCGGGCGCATCTGGATCGAACCCCTCTACGGGAGCGGCGCGCCCTTCGAGATGGTTGTCGAGGCCGTGAAGACCGCCACCGGACCGTTCAAGTACCGGCTCCACGCTCCCGGCCTGGCCGCCGAGTGAGTGCCCTCATCGGCCGTCTGCGCCAGCACCACGCGATCGAGCATGCCACCGTGGCGGTGCTCTTCGAACGCCGCGGCCGGTGCAAGGTCTTCGGGCTCAGCGACTTTGGCGGATTCACCCTCTCCGGCCCATTCTCCACGGACGACGTCCGATCAGCCGCCGCAGAGGCTCTCGCCCGGCTCCAATCAGGTCAGCCTAACCTCGCCGTGACGGACCTCTGTGGCACCACCCTGGTGACCACCGGCACGCTTGCCGCCATCGCCGCCCTCGCCGGGGCCGGCTCCAAACGCGTGGCGAACCTGCCGCGGGCGATCACCTTCGCCATCGCCGGGGTGGCCATCGCACCTGCCGCCGGCCGCTGGCTCCAGCGCAACTTCACAACCGACGCCCGCGTCGACGGACTCGCCATCGGCGCCGTCACCGAGGCTGGCGGCAGCGCGAAGAACCGCCGCGTGCGTGTTCAGGTCACCGCCGGCAGATAGCCGCTGGATCAGTGGCCGTGGGCTTCCTCCAGCGCCTTCTTGTGTTCGGCCATCACTTTCTGGGCGATGTTCCCCGGGACCTCGCCGTAGTGGTCGAAGTCCAGCTCGAACCCGCCCCGGCCCTGGGTGATGGAACGCAGGTCTGAGGCGTAGCGCTGCACTTCGGCAAGCGGTACCTCCGCCTCAATCACGCTGGTCCCGCCGTCCGGGTTGATGCCGTGGATCTTCGCCCGCTTGGTGTTCAGGTCGCTCACGATATCGCCCGCGTAGGCCTCGGGGGCATGGACCCTGATCGTCATCACGGGCTCCAGCAACGTCGCTGAAGCCGCCTGGACAGCTTCCTTCAGCGCTTGTGAGGCCGCGAGCTTGAAGGCCATTTCGCTTGAGTCCACGGGGTGGTGCTTGCCATCGAGGAGCACCACCTGGCAGTCGGTCAGTTCATACCCGGCGAAGACGCCTTCCCTCGCCGTCTCCATCACGCCTTTTTCCACCGCCGGGATGAATTCCTTCGGGACAGAACCACCGACAACCTTTTCGGTGAACTGCAGGCCGGACCCGCGCGGCAGCGGGATCACCTCCATCGCAACACGCGCGTACTGGCCGTGGCCGCCGGTCTGCTTCTTGTGCGTGTAGTCGGCGCCCGCCTTCTTCGCGATGGTCTCCCGGTAGGGGACGCGCGGCAAGGCCAACTCCACGTCGACGTTGAACTTCCGCTTCAGGCGCTCGATGGTCACGTCGAGGTGGGCGTCGCCCAACCCGGCGAGGATGGTCTCAGCCGAGGCCGCGTCCCGCCTGAGCCGGAGGCCCGGGTCCTCTTCCAGCAGCCGCTGCAGGCTCGGCCCCAGCTTGTCGACCGACGCCTTGGAGGCGGGCTTGACGGCCATGCTGTAGACCGGGTTCGGGAAGCTGATCGGCGGCAGCATGTACTGCTGCTCCTTCGTGCCAAGCGTGTCGCCGGTGGAGGTGTGAGCCAGCTTCGCGACCACGCCGATGTCGCCGGCCGCCAGCTTCGCCACCGCGATCTGCTCCTTCCCCCGCTGGACATAAAGCGTGCCCAGCCGCTCGTCGGCACCCTTGTTGGCGTTCCAGACATGACTGTCGGCGCCCACGGTGCCGCTCACCACGCGAAGGTAGGTCAGCCGCCCAACATAAGGGTCCGCCGCGGTCTTGAAGACCATCACCACCGGCGGGGCGGCCGGGTCGGCGGCGAGCTCCTTGCCATCCGCCACGAACGGGTCGCGGTCCGCCGGCGATGGCCCACTGAACGCGATGTTGTGCAGTAGTTGCCGAACGCCGATCTGGCGGGCAGCCGCCCCGCACGCCACCGGGATGATCAGCCCGTGGTCCAGCCCGCCGTGAAGCACCTGCCGGAGTTCGTCTTCGGAAAGCTCCTCGTCCGCGAAATATTTGGCCATCAGGCCTTCGTCGGTCTCCACGATCGCCTCGATGAGCTTTGCCCGGAGCGAGTCGGCCTCTTCGACGAGGTCCTCGGGGATGGGGACCTCGTCGCCCTTGTCGCCGACGTAGGCCTTCATGTGGAGTAGGTCGACGACGCCACGGAACCCGTCGTGCGAGCCGATCGGGATCTGGAGGGGCGCCACCGTGGGGCCCCATTTGGCGCGCATGGTTTCGAGCACCGCCTCGAAATTCGCGTTCTCCCGGTCCATCCGGTTCACGAAGATCATCCGCGGGAGCTTCAGTCGGTCGGCGATGTTCCATACGCGGTCGGTCCCGACCTCTGGCCCGGACACGGCGTCGACCACGATCAGCGCCATGTCCGCCGCGTGGGCGCCGCAGATCACTTCCGAAACGAAGTCCGCGTAGCCCGGAGTATCGATGAGGTTCACCTTCCGCCCTTCCCACTCCACCGGGACGAGCGAGAGGTTGAGGCTGAACTTCCGTTTGTGTTCGTCCTCGTCGTAGTCGCTGACCGTGTTCTGCTCTTCGATGCTGCCCATGCGGGTTGTGCCCCCGCTCACGAAGAGGGCGGCTTCGCTCAAGGTCGTCTTGCCGACGCTCCCATGGCCCATGATCACCACGTTGCGGATGTCGGCGGTGTTGTAGACGTTCATTAGGCAGGGTTCTCCATTCACGGGGATGCCAGTGGCAGTGATTCTACGCGCGAGGGAACATCGCTCTCAAGGACGACCCTGACGACCCCCGGCCTCTCGGGCTGCGACGATCATCACGTCCCGCGCGACAACAGCCGTCGCCCACAGCCCCCACCGTAGGGCCGTGCCCCCACGCGCAAGCCGCGATAGACTGGGCATCGGTTCGCACGGATGTTCGCACGATGACACGCACCTACGTCGCCCTTGACCTTGAGACCACCGGCCTCGACCCCGACCGTGATCGCATCACCGAAGTTGGCGCGGTCCGCTTCGCCGAAGATGGGACCGTCATCGAAACCTTCGAGCGCCTGGTTAACCCCGGCCGTCCGATCCCGCTCTTCATCCAGCAACTCACCGGGATCACGGATGCCGACGTCGCCGGGGCCCCCCCCCTCGCCGAGATCGTCCCCGAACTCACGCGGTTCGTTGGTGGCAGCATCGTCGTCGGGCAGAACGTGCGCTTCGACCTCGGCTGCCTCCGCCGCGAACGCGTGGACCTCGGCGTTCCCGGGATCGACACCGTCCAGATGTCGCGCCTCCTGCTGCCCCACCGCCAGCCCCGGAACCTCGTCGACCTCGCCGCCGGCCTCGGTGTGGAGGCCGGCGAACACCACCGTGCCCTCCCCGACGCCCGGACTGCCGCCGCGATCTTCCTCGCCCTGCGCCGCCACGCGGAGACCCTGGCCCCTGAACTGCGCGGCCAGCTCGCCCGCCTCGTCGGCCTCAACGACCTCCCGCTGGCGGAAGCGATCGCCGGCGAGGAGTGGCGGTCGCTTCCGATCACCGAACGCCAGATCCCCACGGTCCGCGCCGTTCCTGAGTCCCCTGCGCTGGTGAAACGCGAACCTCGCGTCCCCGTGCTGAAGAGCGAAATCGCCCGTGCCTTCGAGTGTGCGGCCGGGGCGATTGACCGTTTCGAGGACCGTGCCGAACAGCGCGAGATGGCCGACGCCGTCTGCGAAGCGATGGCGGATGGCGGCCACTGGCTTATCGAAGCCGGGACGGGCGTCGGTAAGTCGCTCGCCTACCTTGTGCCCGCCGCCCTCCACGCCCTCCGCAACGGCGAACGCGTGGTCATCTCCACCAACACCATCAACCTCCAAGAGCAGTTGCTCCGGAAGGACATCCCCGCCCTTCGCTCGATCCTCCGCGGCATGGGCGCGATCAAGGACGACACCGAGCTCCGGGCAACCGTCCTCAAGGGCCGCTCCAACTACCTCTGCTTTCGCCGCTGGGTCGCGGGCTACGGCCAGGGCATGGGCGACCCCGACTTCGCCCGGCTCGGCGCCGCGATGCTCCTCTGGCTCCCCGAGACCGAGACCGGCGACCGCTCCGAACTCAGCCTCGACTCCTCCGAATGGCAGGCCTGGCCCCGATTCTCCGCCCAGGACACGGATTGCCTCACCCGCCAGTCGCAGTGGGTGCGGAACGGCAGTTGCTTTCTCCAGCGCGCCCGGAAGGCCGCCGAATCTGCCCACATCATCATCGTGAACCATGCCCTGCTCCTCGCCGACATCGCCTCCCGGGGCAGCGCCATCCCCGCCTACGACCACCTGATCATCGACGAAGCCCACAACCTCGAAGACCAGGCGACGAAGCAGTTCGGGGGCACCGTCAGCCGCCGACTGCTCCTCGAAGCCCTCGATAGCCTCCATCGTCCCCGTGGCCGCGAAGGGCGCGAGGGCGGCGTTGCGACGCTCCTCCGCGCGCTCCCGGAGGGCGCGGCCCACTCGGCTGGCATCGCCCTGGAGAACGGCGTTGCCGCCGCGGTCCCGCTGGTCGCACCGTTCTTCGAAGCACTCGCTTCCCACCTTCCCGGGGCGGGCGAAGATGACGCGCTCCTGATCGGCCAATCCGTGAGAGCCCGGCCGGACTGGCTCGCCGTCGACACCGCCTGGGGAGCACTCGACAAGGCCCTTCAGCAGACGCTCTCTTCCGGGGCGAACGCGGCGAAAGTCCTGCTCGATTCGGCCCCCGTCGAAGAACCAGATGTCCTCGCCGGCGAGATCGAGTCCGCTACCCGCCGCGTCGACGAGCTGCGTTCCCTCATGGCCGAACTGATCTCCCGCACTGGCGACGAACAGGTGGTCTGGGCTGCGCGCGAAAGCGACCGCACCGCATCCCTCAACTCCGCGCCCCTCGACGTCGGCCCCACCCTCTGGGAAGAGCTGTTCTCGAAGCGCCGGACGGTCGTCGCCACCAGCGCCACCCTCGCTACGGCGGGGAGTATGGACTTCGCCGCCCGCCGCCTCGGCCTCGAAGGCCCGCGGATGCTCCAGCTCGGGTCGCCCTTCGACTACGAGTCCTCCACGCTCCTCGCCGCCTTCACCGACGTCCCTGAACCGAACGATCCCGGCTATCTCGACGCCGTCGCCTCGGCCGTCACGCGCCTCGTGCGGGCATCGGATGGCCGGGCGCTCGTCCTCTTCACCTCACATTCGGCCCTCCAGCAGGTGGTCCAACGCTGCCGCGGGCCGCTCGAAGACAACGGCATCGTCGTCCTCGCCCAGAAGACCGACGGTTCTCCGCGCCAGTTGACCGAGAACCTCATCGCCAACCCCCGCACCGCCATCTTCGGCACCCAGAGCTTCTGGGAAGGCGTCGACATCCGCGGCGATGCGCTCTCGATGCTCATCATCGCTCGCCTGCCGTTCTTCCCGCCTACGGACCCCGTCCACCGTGCCCGCTCGGAGCAGTACGACGACCCCTTCGGCCAGTACTCCCTCCCCGCGGCCATCCTTCGCTTCCGCCAGGGGTTCGGCCGCCTCATCCGTGATCGCGAAGACCGCGGCGTCGTCGCCGTCCTCGACCGCCGCATCTACGAAAAGCGCTACGGGCCGCAGTTCGTCGCCGCCCTCCCCCGCTGCACGATGGTCCGCGCCGACGCCCCCACCGTCGCCGCCCGTGCCGCCGAGTGGCTCGAACGATGAGCACAGCGGGCACACCGGAGGGGCACCGAACCGCGACCGTCAGGGAGCGTCCGCCGTCCGGGATCTCCACACTCCCCCTGCCGCTAACGGGCGCCCGGGTCCGCCTCGAAGCCTCCCCCGACGGCTTCATCTCCATCATCCGCCTGGCCGACGGCGCCACGGTCGGTTCAGCCGAACTCTCCCACGCCGGCGGCGTCCTTACGATCGAAGCCCTCTGCATCGGCGCCGCCCATCGCGGCTACGGCTGTGGCTCCGAAGCCGCCGCCCTCATCATCGATGCCGCCGCTGCCGCGGGTTATCAGGCCCTCCGCGCCTCTGCCCCGCCGGACCTCGGCCTCGCCGCCTACTTCTGGAGCCGGATGGGCCTCAGGCCGCTGCACGGCCCCGGCCCCGCCGGCGGCATCTGGTTCGAACGCGTCCTGGGGTGAGCGGGCGGCGGCCGGCGTCCTACAGCCGGTAGGGCAAGTGGACGCCCGGGTCGTCCGCGGGAAAGTCCTTCGTGTTGCGCGTGACGAGGGGCAGGCGTTTCGCCAGGTACAGATCGATGGCGCGACGGACCGCCTCGGCCCGCGAGATGCGATCCTCCGCGCAATACACTGCGAGATCTCGTACCTGCTCGTCGGTCAACGAGATGGTCGTCCGCATGGCGTGATCATAGCAGGTCAGCACCACCATCGGTCTTCAGATCCGGGCCGGAACCCATCACTGCGCTCCAAATCGCCAACACGAGGACCGCGTCCTGGTTGGTCACGTAGTAGATGTGGAAGCGCGTGGCCCTCATCAGGATTCGGCGCAAGCCGCTCAACTCGGGGTGCGGCGCTACCCGGCCGATGGAGGGCATCGCCCTGAGCGTGGCAAGCGTCGCCGCGAGTTCCTGCGCGAAAAGGCCGGGTGCCGCTTCGCGGTTCTCGCGCCACCACCGGTCAATCGCCCGCGCCTGTGCCTCGGCTTCTGGCGAGACGATGACTGCGGCGCTCACCGCTGGGTGAGGTCGTGGAGCACATCCTCCATAGGGCGGCCTCGTCCTGACTGAATCGAACGCCAGGCCCGCGAAATCGAGTCGTTCAGCGCCGCGCGCTCGGCCTCGTCGAGGTCGTCGCCCTCATCGTCGACCACGAGATCGAGCACCGTGCCCTCCGGCAGCGATGTCGGCTGATCGACCCGGAGCCTTCCCCGGACCACTCTTGCCCTGATGGCGGCTGACATGCCGCAACGATACCACGTAGCGGGCCCCGCTGGGGGGATCGCGATGGTCCAGTTGGAGCGTAGCCGAGGCTATACTGGCGTTCAAGTCCGGCGAATCCTCCGGATCGTCTCTGCCAATTCCGGGCGACTGCTGGAGGCTTGGCATGCTTATTTCCGTGAAAGCTGAACCGGCGTCCGAGGTGGCGGCCACAGGAGCGCGGTTCGACCGCGACCGGCTCGTGGTGTCGCTCGACGACGGCCGCGAGCTGTCGGTGGATACGGCCGCGGTCCCGTGGCTCGCGTTCCTGCGGGATGCCTCCCCGGCTAGTGCCGCACCAACTTGGCTTTGACGATGGCCAGACAACGTGCTGACGCACTACGATGCGCGCATATCGTCATTGTCCGTTGAGGCGGAGGGAGGGGCGAGGGTGGCGCGGAAGGTAAATGACGATCTCGACAAACTGAGCGATGCTGTTGGCCAACTTCGGGGCGCGGTCCTTGGGAAGTCCATGGCCGTGAGCGAGTTCGCAGCGCGGGACTTGGGCGCGGCGGCGGACGTAACTCGCTGGCGCATCGCGGTCGAAGCTCTCGCCTTCTTTCTGCACTGCATCGACCGCACCGCGTTTGTGACAGCCGGACCTCAGGTGAGGGACGAACTGCTCCACCTGATTCAAGAGAACATCTTGCCGCTCGCTTTGCGCGTTTTCTGGAAAAGAGACGACCAAACTCCGGCGTTCTTGGATTGGTTGGACGAATCATCCTCCTATGCGATGGCGCAACTGGCTGAAGCGGATGCCGAATTCGCTTCTCAGCCAAGCTTGATCGGCGACTTTCAGATGGGTGACTTGATGGGGAGGAACCACGCGATGGGGAGGGCAATCGCGCGAATGCAGGCTGCGGTTGGCTCTGATCAAGATGATCTCTGGACCTACCGCGGCCTTTATCACTACATCCTAATAATGGTTAGCGGGCGGGATCCGAATACCCAAGAACAGCTTGGTGTTCACCTCTTGCAATCGACGCGGGAGATCGCACTAGGTATAAAGCGGCTGCGAGCCTGATCTCTCACACTAGTGCCGCACCAACTTGACTTGACGATGACCTCGGGCATCCGTCTCCCAGGCCTCGCTGTCCCTATCAACAGCGCCTGGGCGAGGGGAGCCATCCTACGGCAGCCACACCACGCCGAACTTATCGACCCGGATGTGAAGAGGCTCGGCAGCGCCCTGGGGAGCTGGCTTCACATCGAGGCAACCCTTGACCAGTTTCCAAGGGGTGGGGCTGCTGGCTGCGCTGGATCGCAGTTGGCGCCCTAGGGGGGCTTGGGCGCGGCCGACATCAAGCTCCAACAGCTGGTCGTCGCGCAGGTCCGCGTTGGTCATCATGGCGATGGGCGGCGACGGACGCTGCGTGTGTCGTCAGACGACGACTTCACCTAGATCCCGCAGTTTGCTTCCGCGTTGCCTGTCGATCGCATTCGCTAGCTGATCTCGCGACTGCGCATCTTCGACTGGCAACCACACAGAACGGTCGCGGCCTTCATCCTCGACAGCCAGGATCACACCATCCCCCTTGGCCCTGGCGGAGCGCACGAGTGCGCGAGCCGGATCGGGGTCCAGAGGATCGCGGCCGCCGTAAGAACCTGCCCACGCTACGGGAGGCCATTGCTGGACGACATCTTTGATCTTCATGCGTCAACGATACCACGGCGCGCGCCTCGCCTGTGCGTCGTCAGACCGATGCCGCCGCAGAGCCGTGACCTCGAATGAGCTTCGCAGCGATGATGTCGAGTGCGTCGAGATCAGGAAAAGCTGAGAATCCTGTGAGCGCATCGCGGGGAAGCCAGTACTCGAAGCCTTTGCGCTTGTAGACCTTGCTCGCAGCAACAAGCTCAACCGCCTCGTCAGCCGTTAGGGTTTGCTCGGCGGGGACCAGGTCGCGATACGATTTCGCGAGGTCGTGCCCGTAGCTATCCTTGACTTCCGGCTGGGTCTTGGCCTGGAGGTGCCTGGCCTTCAACTCGAGCTCGATCGCCAGGCACAGGAGGTGGTATGGCACGGGCGAGAATCGCTCCGGAGCACGGAAGTCGTGCCTTGCCTGCAGATACTGCCGCGCCCAGAGGTGGAACGCCTGCGGAGAGAGGTTGAGTGGCGTCGCTCCGGGTTCAACCCTGACATCCATTGAATGTCCCCCCTCCAGCCCTACCCCATCTTCGCCTGCAGCCGCCGGTCCAGCGCCCCGAGGAAGTCTTCGGTCGTCAGCCAGGGGGCGCCCTTCCCAATCAGGAGCGCCAGGTCCTTCGTCATCTCGCCGCCTTCGATCGCCTCCACGCAGACTTGCTCCAGGGTCTCGGCGAAGCGGGTGACCTCGGGGGTGTTGTCCATCTTGCCGCGATGCGAGAGCCCCTGGGTCCAGGCGAAGATCGAGGCGATGGAGTTGGTCGAGGTGCTCTCGCCGCGCTGGT
>CAYTMI010000025.1:0-19648 GCA_964438865.1 uncultured Anaerolineaceae bacterium
CTTTCCCGGGGTACTCCCCCTCATCCTGGATGTCCGTCAATTCGGGGCAAGCCCAACCGGTCTGGCGGGCGGCTATGCCGAGCTGCTCCTCACCCATACCGCCGTGCTTGAAAAGACCCCCGACTCGCTCTCAGACCTCGCGGCCGCCCTCAACGAACCGTCAATGGTCGGCCTCTACGCCGCCCGGACCAGTCGCGTTCGCACTGGCGACAACGTTGCGATTATCGGTGCCGGGCCCATTGGGCTGCTTGTCCTCCAGTCCGTCCTGCTGGCGAACCCGGCGAACTGCTGGGTCATCGAAACTTCGCCTGGACGGCTGGCAAAGGCCCTCGAATGCGGCGCGACCGACGCGTTCGACCCTGCGGCCGTCGACATGGACGCCTTCTTCCTGAACCATTGCGACACCGGCGGCCCCGATGTCGTCTTCGAGTGCGCCGGGGCGAAAGGGACACTCCAGAAGGCCATCGAGTGGGTTCGTCCCGGCGGCCAGGTTGTCGTTCCGGGCGTGAACATGGAACTCGACGAAGTATCGCCCCTGACAATGGTCGGCAAGGAATGCGAGATCAAAGCGTCGCTCGGCGGGATGGACCTCTTCCGCGCGGCCCTCGACCTGATCGCCGCCGGAAAGATCAGGCCAGAGACCATGGTGACCCGCGTCGTCGGGCTCGACGAAGTCGACGAGGTGTGCCAGACGCTTGGCACTCGCGGAGACGACAACGTGAAGGTGCTCGTCGCGCCGGGCAAGGCTCCGCGATGAAGGCGCCAGTGTTGTACGGCCGCCGGTCCATGCGCTACGAAGAGGTCCCGGACCCGACTCCCGGAGACAACGAAGTGGTTGTCGAAGTCGGGTTCTGCGGGATCTGCGGCTCTGACCTCCACCTCTACGACAGCGACATGGCGCCCGCCGGCATCGTCCTCGGCCACGAATTCGGCGGCACGATTGTTGCCCTCGGCAAGGCCGTCACCGGCTGGGAGGCGGGCGACCGCGTCGTCGGCGCTCCCCAGAAACCGTGCAGGAACTGCCCGTTCTGCCTGAAGGGCGAGTTCGAACTCTGCTACCAGCACTACCGGCTCGATGCACAGCGGGCCAGTTCCGGGGCTGCGCCGGGCGCTTCACTCGGCGCCGGCGGCTACGGTCCCCTCGCGACGATCACGGCGGGCCGGCTCATGCGTGTCCCGGACGCGCTCGATGATCGCCAGGCGGCATCCATCGAGCCGGCGGCGGTTGGCGTCCATGCCGTCAAGCTCTCCGGTATGCGGTTGGGTGACCTCGTGGCGATCCTCGGCGCGGGCCCCATTGGGCTTTTCTCGCTGCAGTGTGCCCTGGCCGCCGGGGCTCGGAAGGTGACTGTCGTTGAGCCCGCGCCGCGCCGCGCCGCCCTGGCAAAGCTCTTGGGAGCAGACACCGTGCTGAACCCGCGCGAAGTGGATGACCTGCCCGCCGCGATCGCCGAGAGCCTTGGCGCCGCTCCCGACGTCGCTTTCGACGCCGCCGGTGTCCCCGCCACGCTTCAACAGTCAGTCGACATTGTGAGGCCGGGTGGCACTGTCATGATGGTGGGCGTCGCCTTCAATCCCGCGCCGATCCGTCCCTCGGTGTGGGTCACGAAGCGGGTCACCGTCCGCGCCGCCTTCGCCTACAGCCGCGCGGACTACGAAGCCACGATCGCGATGATCGAGCGAGGTAGGCTTCAGGTTGACCCGGTCATCACGACGATCGTGCCCGGCTCTGAGACGCATCTCGCGTTCGAGCGCCTTCTGAACCCCAACGACGATGTGAAGGTGCTCGTCGATCCAGGGTCGTAGGCCGGCGAGTCGGAAATAGTCTGGGCAGCGAGCGTCGTCGATCACCATCGGGGCGCGCATCGCCTGCCTGAGCAGCTTCTACCGGTTCCTGATCCGGATGGGCATGGTGTCCCCCAGCCCCTGCGACGCTCTGGCGGCATTCCCCGGCGGGATCGAACTCGCGCCGGGAACGGGGCCTCGGGCCTGACGACGTCCGCCGCTGGCTGGCTGCGATTCCCGATACCGTCCCCGGGCGGCGGGACCGCGCCATCGTCCTGACGCTGGTGCTCACCGGGAGGCGGCGGTCCGAGGTCATCAACCTGAAAGCGGCCAACATTGAGGTCGAGGGAGGACGGGCTGCTTACACCTACCGCGGGAAGCGTGGGAAGACAGTGCGGAGGGAGCTTCCCCACCCGGCCCGGGCCGCTCTGCCCGGCTCGCGGTCGAGCACCGGGACAGCATCCGCGAACTGCGCCCCGAGGACGTGAGACCCCCTCAGGAGTTACCCTGAGATGAACTTCTCAAATCGTCTAATTCCTTAACCGGCCACTTCACGACGCCACGTTTTCGGCTACACTTACTCCACGCCGGCGCCTATCGGACGAACAGCCAACGATGAACCTTCGCATCCTCCTCAGCCTCCTCCCTGTCGCGGTCTTCTTGGGGTTGAGCCGCGTCGCGCCGCCGTGGGTCTCCATCTCTGGCGGATTCGCAGCCTCCGCGCTCGTCTTTGCGACGAACCGGCGCGACCGGCTGATTGGCTCGCTGACCGCCTTCGGATTCGTCGTCGTCGCCATCTCCGCCGCCATCGGGATCATCTGGTCGAGCGAGAAGGCATACCTGGCCTCCGGACCTATCGCGGAGTTCCTCTTCGTCCCCCTCTTCGGGATCAGCATCGCGATCCGGCGGCCGCTGGTGGGCGGGATCGCGCAGGAACTCTTCCCGAAGATCGCCTCGCGCCTGGCGAAGGACGCCCCCGTCTTCATGTGGCTTTCAGTGGCCTGGGCGATCTTCGACTTCTTCCTCGGCCTGACCCGCGCGCTGATGCTGTCCGACCTCTCCGTCGGGCAGTACGTCATCTGGAGCCGGGTGGTGACGTGGCCGTTCAGTGCCGCACTGCTGGGGGCGACCGCCTACTTCATCTACCGCGAGGCAAAGCGCCTGGAGTCCGACCTGGATTCGCCGGCGATTGGGGCAGCGCCGTCCCCCGCTATCTCCCGGGGGATCGAAGCCTCACCCTGACGGTTCAGCCGGCCGGCGCCTCCGCCGCTTTCTTCGCGTCAAAGTAGCCCCGCAGCGCTGGCGCGTGTTCTCCCACCTTCCGCATCGCCGCCGCGACCTGGGCCATCAATTCCGCGCTGTCCACGTAATAGTTCCCGCCCACCTGAAATTCCACGTGCGCCATCTCCTCGGCGACAGGACAGTCTCCTTTGCGGTAGACCACGGGTTCTTCGGAAATCGTCCAGGGATAGCCACGGCCGAAATAGTCATGGTTCTGGAACCGCGGCCGCAGGTAGAGAGGCACCCGCACGTAGATGCCTGCGTTGACACCCTCAGCTTTGAGCGCCTCCACGAACTCCGTGCGTGAAAGCGGGATGACCCCGGGCCGGTAGACGAAGGGGATGTTGTAGTAGGCATGCCGGTCGGTCTCCGGGAGGGCCGCCGGGATTTCGACGAACGGCAGGTCGCGCACCTGGTCGTAGAGGTCGCGGGCGTTGCGTCCGCGGGCGAGCGTCCACGCCTCCAGGTACTTCAGTTGGACGTTCGCCATGGCTGCCGACATCGAATGCATGCGGTAGTTGAAGGCGAGGCTGTCGATCTTTTCGCGAAACTCCGGGAGTTCCAGTTCGGCGTAGAGGCGTTGGGGGTGGGTGCCCATGCTCATCGCGCGCTCGTAGACCACGCGGTCATCGCAGACAAGGATGCCTCCTTCGCCGCCCGTCAGGTTCTTCGAAGCCTGGAGAGAGAACGCGCCGACGGTCCCCCACGAGCCGAGGAGGCGGCCCGCATGCTTGCCGCCGTGGGCCTGGGCGCAGTCTTCGATGACGGCGAGGTTGTGGCGGGCGGCGACCTCCATGATGCGGGTCATGTCCGCGGGGAAGCCGAAGATGTGGACGACGACGATCGCCTTCGTGCGGGGGGTAATCCTGGCTTCGATGGAGGCCGGGTCCAGGGTGAAGGTGTTGCGGTCGATGTCGGCGAAGATCGGGATGGCGAGGTTCTGGAGGACGCAGCTCACCGACGCGCCCCAGGTGAAGGGCGAGCCGATGACTTCGTCCCCCGGCTGAACGCCAGCCCCGTGGAGGGCGAGCATCAGGGCCGCGGTGCCGCCGTTGACCGCGAGCGCAAATTTCCGCCCGTGGAGGGCCGCGAAGGCGCGTTCGAAGTCGCCCTGGGTGCCCTCGGCGCCCACCGGGCAAAGCGTCTCTTCGGTGATGACGCGGGTGATCTCGGCGACCGCCTCGGCATCGACCAGCGGCCAGGGTGGCAGGGCGGTGGTGACCGAGGGATTCCCCCCGAGAAGGGCGGGCTGGCTCATGGTTGCATCCACGTGGCGAAGTGAGTGGAGTATCGGGGCAGCGCTGTCACCGCGGCAAGGCGCGCCGGGGTACACTCCGCCCCATGCCAGCACTCTTCGAACAGCTGCGGGAACTCGCGCTCGCCTTCCCGGGCGCATACGAGGACTGGCCGTGGGGCCACGAAGACCCGGTGTTCAAGGCCGGGAACAAGAAGATCTTCGCGATGACCGGGCACGACGCGCAGGGCGTGCTGAAGGTGACGGTGAAGCTTACGCCGGATGAAGCGGAGGCAGCGCTGCTCTTGCCGTTCGTCTCCGTCGCCGCCTACGTGGGGCGCTATGGCTGGGTGACGGCCCGGGTCGAACAGGAGGTAGAGTTCGATATCGCCACCGAGTGGATTGGGCGCAGCCACGAACTCGTGACCGCGAAGGCGGGCCGCCGGCGCTGACGGGCCAATGGCCCCGAAATTCCGCCCCTTGTGGCCTCGCGGCGGCCTTGACACGTCGGGCACACTGGGACGGTGATGGTGTCCCCACTCGACCAACCACGCCTGCAGGACGGCCCCGAAGTGAGCCGGGTGGCCCGGAAAGACGAGCCCCGGGTGCTGCAGTTCTGCGGCTCGCCGGGGGTACACTACATCTGCCTTGGCGCTTGCAGCACCCACCACGACCCTGCGGGGACGTTCTTCGGCCCGGGAGCCACGGCCGGGGACATCGTCCTCGTCGCGACCTCCCCAGCTGGCGATCTGGCAGGCTTTGCTGGAGTTCGCAGGAAGGAAAGCCCCTGCGACGACATCGGCGAGCTCACCCTCCTCCTCCGCGCGGGGCATCACCGGGACGACACGACCGTCGCGTTGCTTCGTGCGGCGGCCCGGGATGCCCGCGCGGCTGGCCTCCGGCGGCTTGAGACCCAACTCTGCAGGGAGACCGGCCACACGCTCGACGAGTTCAGGCGGGCGGGGCTCCACGCCCTCTCCACGCTCAACCTCGGCGGGGTGACGGAAGCCGTCCTGGAGATTGACGCTCTCGATTCTTGACGTTCGCCTTTCTTGCAGGGTTCGCTGACCCCGCATGCCGGCTCTCTTCGTTTCCCGGGCCCTGGCTACCGCGGAATCAGGCCGGCGGCCGGACGGGTGCTACGGCCGGGGCGCTCGCGCGCGCACCAACGAGTTCACGGAAGACCAGAATGAGGAGTGCGCAGCCGGCAAGTTCCGCCCAGCCCAGCGCGGGGAGGAGGATGTCGAGGCCCGTCCGCTGGCCCACCAGCCCCCCGACCGCCGTCCCCACCTGCGCGAGGCCGAGCGTGAACGGAAACAGGCTGAGGACGCGCCCCCGCACGGAGTCGTCCACCATGTGCTGGACCAGCGTGCTGGCGACGAGCATGGTGCCGGTGAAGGCGAAGCCCATCCCGTAGTCCGAGACGGCCGTCAGGGGGATGAAGCGGGAGTATCCGAACCCGAGCGCGGCGACTCCGAAGAGCAGCGCGACCGTCACCAGGGTGGTGCCGCGGAGGGTGAGCCCGCGTGCCCGGGCCAGCCCCACCGACGCGGTGAGCGAACCGAGTCCCCACGTCGCGCCCATGAGGCCAACCTGCGTCGCCGTGAAGCCGAGCACTTCGATTTCGAACATCGGCCCCAGCGGCGTCGCGATCGGCATCCCCAGGACTTGGACGACGGCCACAATCGCCAGCGTCGCCAGGATCGGGCGGCGGCCGCGGGCGTAGCGCAACCCCGTCCGGATGTTCGCCACCATCGAGACCGCAGTGGCCCCGCCCCGGCTCTGGAAGCGAAGCATGGCGATCAGGGGGAGGATGCCGACCCAGGCCAGCAGCGAGCCGGCGTAGACCGCGCCCGACGGCATCACCCCATTCAGCACCCCCACGAGCGGCAGCGAGAGCGGCATGGTCAACTGGCCCGCCACCGACATCAGGGCGATCGCCGCAGCGACGTTCTCCCTCCCGGCGGCAGCGGGGATGCTCGCGCTCCGGGCCGGCGAATCAATCGACTGCACCCCGGCGGCGAGGAACGTCCAGAGGGCGACCGCGGCAACGGTCGCTTCCCCGAACGGCTGCGTGAGCATCAGTACGGCAATGACCGCGTGGGCGCCGAGCGAGAGCGTTTCGCAGACCAGGAGCACGCGGCGGCGCTCGACCCGGTCGGCAATCGCGCCGCCGACGAGGCTGAAAAGGACCATAGCAGCGCCCCGGCTCGCCGCCAGCACGCCAGAGTAGACGACCGCCCGGTCCGGGAACTCGCTGCTCACCCAGAACACCTGAGTCATCAGGTGGAAGGGCGTGAGGATGCCGACGAGGACCGACCCCGCAAGCAGGAGGCGGTAATCGCGGCGGGCGAGCGGGCGCAGGGCGGGTCTGCTTTCGAAGTACCCGGGCATCGAAGGGAGCCTTGCGGGACTGGCGGCGCGGCGCAATGTCCGCAGTCATACCCCGGGAGGGTTCAGGCGGGCTTGCGGGCGGCGATCGCGTACATCATCGGCATCCAGGGAATCCGCGAAGGCGGGGCCCAACGCCGGCCCGCCAGTTCAACCATCCCGTCGAAACCCTTGAAGCCGTTCGAGTAGGGGTATTCGCGGAAGACTTCGATGCCGAGCCCCGCTTCGATGACGGCGGTGAACAGATCCGACAGGCCCCACGCGAACTCGTGCGAGCGATAAGGGTTCGTGAACGTCGCCCCGCGGGCGGGCGCGGCATCGCCGGCCACGAGCCCGGCGCCTGAAGCCCCCACGTAGTCGCCGATGCCGTCGGCGAAGGTGATCGGCTTGCCTTCGGAGGTGTACGGGTATTCGAAGTCCCAGTGCTCGTTGAACATCCACGGCGCCGGGTGGAACTCGACCAGGCAGAAGCGCCCGCCGGGACGGAGGACGGCCGCGATCCCCTTCGCCCACGCCACCAGGTCCGAGAGCCAGATGATGGCGCCGTAGGACGAGAAGACCACGTCCCAGCGCTCATCTGAAGCTGCGGTTTCGGCCAGCCAGTCATAGACGTCGGCGCGGACGAACCGCCCGGGGACGCGGGAGTCAGCCGAAAGCCGGGAGGCGAAGGCCACCGCCTCGTCGCTGATATCGACCCCGGTGACGTCCGCGCCCAGCCTGGCGAGGCTCAGCGTGTCCTGCCCGGAGTTGCACTGGAGGTGGAGGAGGCGGCGGCCGCGGAGGTCGCCGAGAAGTTCGACTTCCTCCGGGAAAAGGGTGCTGCCACCGTCGCGGAGGAAGGCCGCCTGGTCGCCCTTGTGGCTGTTGTGGACCTTCGTGGCCTCGTTCCAGGAGAGACGATTGTCCTGGTGGAGGTCGCGGTGCGGGTGCGCGGTCATGGGCGGCTCCTCGGGCATGGTCGCGGGTATGGGTCGACGGGGCGTCAGCGTGGGCTACACTTGCTCCTTCATACGATAGCCGGAGAAGCGCCATGTCCGCCGGGACCGACTCAGCAACGCCGATAGCCGTCTCCACCGACCCGCCGCCGGGGTACTGGCGCCGCGAATCGAGCCACTACCCGCAACCCCTTTCGCCGATGACGCGCTCGCTGATGATCGAGCCGATCAACCAGGCCTTCCGCCGCGTCTTCGCCGAGACCGGGGCGCTGCTCGAAGGCATCGAGTTTTGCGAGATCGGCGGCTGGGTGTACAACCGCCAGGTCCCCCTCGGCGGGAAGGACCGGAAGGCGCCGCCGAAGTGGCTGATGTGGCTGGCGGTGCGGACCGTGCCCAGCCTCCGCTCCCGGGTAAAGACGAACATCGCCGCCATCCGCAGCGACCTCACCTTCCAGTGGGTAGAACGCTGGTACAACGAATGGCGGCCGGGGCAGGAAGCGGCGATCGCCCGGCTCCGCGTGGTTGACCTCGGGGCCCTGGACGACGCCGCCTTCATGGCCTACGTGGACGAACTCCGCCGGTTCTTCGACGAAGGCATCAACATCCACTTCAAGCTCGCCGTCGTGTCGATGCCAATGGTCGAGCTGGTTTTCGCCTGCGAAGAGATGCTGGGCTGGGACGAACGCCGGGCACTCTCGCTGCTCACCGGGCTTTCGACTACCAGCACCGAACCCGCCCGGCGCCTCGCCGAACTGACGCGGATGGCTGCCGGGCGTCCCGCCGTGCGCGAGGCGATCTCACGGGGCGGTCCAGGCTCGGCTGCCCGGCTCCCCGCCATCGACGCTGAGTTCGCGGCCGCCTTCGACGCCTACCAGCACGACTTCGCCTGCCGGGCGCTGCGCTACGAAGTCGCCGACCCCACGCTCGCGGAACTCCCCGACCTGGCGATGACGCTCATCCGCGACCAGATGACCCGGGGGTACGACCCGGAAGCGGAGGCAGCCGCGGCGGCAACGAAGCGCGGCGAGGTGGCGTCGGCTGCCCGCGCCGCGCTCAGCTCACGCCCCGCCGACGCGGCACGCTTCGACCGGCTGCTGGCGCGGGCCGAGCGCGTCTACCCGGTCCGTGAAGACAACGAATTCACGACAGTCAGCGTGCCCCTGGCGCTCGCTCGCTACGCTGCCCGGGAGGCCGGGCGGAGGCTGGTCGCGCGCGAGGAACTGGCGGACCCGGACGACGCCTTCTTCCTCGAATGGCAGGAGATGGCCGCGCGCCTGGCGTCCGGCGGGGACGCACGGGACCTGGTCGCCAGGCGCAAGGGCGAACGCAAGTGGGTGCTGGAGCACCCGGCCGCGGCGGCACATGGGACGCCGCCGGGTCCGCCGCCGTCGTTTGATGCCCTCCCCGCGGAGACGGCTGTGGCGATGAAAGCGATCCTCTGGGCGACGCAGCGCGTGTTCGAAGAGGACAGGGCGGCCCAGCGGCAGGTGGCCGGCGCAAGCCTCAAGGGCATCGGCGCGGCGCCGGGCCGCTACACCGGGCCTGTCCGCGTCATCCTCAGCGAGGAGGAATTCGACAAGATCGAAGCGGGGGACGTGCTCGTCTGCCCCATCACGTCCCCCGTCTGGTCGATCATTTTCCCCAGCGTTGGCGCCCTGGTCACCGACACCGGCGGGATCCTGTCGCACCCGGCAATCATCTCGCGCGAGTACGGCGTCCCAGCCGTCGTCGCGACCGGGAACGCCACCGCGATCCTGCAGGACGGCCAGCTGGTCACGGTCGATGGCGACCGCGGGGTCATCGAAAGCGCCGGCGGTTGAGCCTCAGGGGCGGAAGGCGACCACGCTTGCGGAAGCGATCCCGACCCCACCGACGTATTCCTTCGCGTCAGAGGTCACCTGCGCGAAGCCTGCGGCGCGGATCTTCGCGAGGTAGTCGCTTTCGAGCAGCGCCCCGGCGATGCAGCCGGCCCACTTTTCAATGTCGTCCTTCACCGACTCCGGCACCGGCATCGTCCAGACGATGTCAGAAACCTGCAGGCGGCCGCCCGGGCGAAGGACGCGGAAGGCTTCGCGGAACACCTGGTCCTTGTCCGGCGAGAGGTTGATGACGCAGTTCGAGATGATCACATCGACGCTGGCGTCGGCCATCGGGAGGTGCTCGATCTCTCCAAGGCGGAACTCGACGTTCTTGGCGCCGACCTTGTCCTGGTTGCGGCGGGCAAGGGCGATCATCTCGGGCGTCATGTCCACGCCGTAGACCTGCCCGGTTTCGCCGACCATCTTCGCGGCGAGGAAGCAGTCGATGCCCCCGCCGGAACCCAGGTCGAGGACAACCTGGCCGGGCTTCAGCGCTTCGATCGCGGTGGGATTGCCGCAGCCGAAAGCGACATCGGTGACGCTCGAAGGCAGGCTGTCGACGTCGGTGCCGGCATACATCTTGGCGATGTTGGTGAGGGCGATGGTGTCCTCGCTGACCTCGTCGCCGCAGCAGGAGGCGGCGGTGCTGCCGGCAGCCGGGGCACAACAGGCGCCGGCGTCCGCCTGGATCACGTCGAGCGCTTCAAGCACGGGGCGGACGCGGCCGGCGTAGGCCTTCGAGACGTTCTCGCGGATCTCAGCATCGGTTCGGGTGGTCATGGTGGTCTCCTCCGTCAGGTTCATCGGTTATTTTCGATGCATCGTAAAATTACGATGACTCGACAACGCTGTCAACTCCTCGCGTCGGGCTGTGTGAACTGGTCCACAATGTCCCTTGTGCCGTCCGGCCCCGTGAGCCGGAGCCAGAGGCTCCCTCCGGGCGGCTCCATCACGATTGTGAACGTGAAGAAGGGGCAGCAGTCGCGTTCGAGGGCGACCCAGCGGGCCACGTCCTGAAGCATCTCCGGGTCCTGGCTGTAGCGGAGCGCGTAGCCGTCGGCGAGTGGCTCCCGGCCCAGGACGGCGGACGACACGCGAGCGAGCAGTCTGCGATGCTCCGCATCCCGAACGGGTTCGAACGCTCCGAGGTCGCAGGCAATGGGGATCAGTTCATCGCCGGGCTTCGGCCCCATGCTGGTCCCTCCTTCGCCGGTCATCGTATTTTGTCGATGACAGGCGCCGGGAAGTCAAGCGAAGCGTCAGACAGGGTCATGCTCCGGGGTTACAGTGCTTGCGAAAAGTCAAGTGACTCGCTAGCTTTGTTTCGACGACTCGAACAATGGAGGGGGCCAATGGCGCGCGCCTACCGGGGCCAGGACGTCTGCCCCGTCGCCCGGACGATGGACGTCATCGGCCAGCGGTGGACGGTCCTCATCCTCCGGGACCTCAGCCGGGGCATGCGGCGCTACTCGGAACTGCTGGAATCGCTCGAAGGTATCCCTTCGAACCTGCTCTCCGAGCGCCTGAAGCAACTCGAGTCGGACGGGATTGTCACCCGGGCGCTCTACAGCGAACACCCCCCCCGGGCGGAGTACGAATTGACGGAAAAGGGCAAGGCGCTCGGGCCCGTTATCAAGGCGATGTACCGTTGGGGCACCGAATGGCAGCCCCGCGACGAGCAGGCTCCGGCGCGAGCTTAGGCGGCTACCCGCCGCGCAGCGTCGCCCCCAGTTCCTTGTCCAGTCGCTTGAGTAGCCCCGCCTGGATCTTCGCCACGTCGTCGTCCGTCAGCGTCCGGTCGGGCGCCTGGTAGCGAAGGCTGACCGCGAGCGACTTCTTCCCTTCGGGGACGCCCTCGCCGCAGTATTCGTCGAACACGTCGGCCTGGAGCATCACCGAGCCCGAACGGTGGTTGCGCGCGATCTGGAGCACCCGCCCGGCGGCGATGCCAGCGTCCACCAGGAGGGCGACGTCCTGGCGGACCTCCGGGAAGCGAGACGGCGGGACATAGTCCGGCCGCGGGGGCACCGCCCGGGCGATGTCCTCGACCCAGAGTTCGACCAGGAACACCGGCTCGTCGATGTCGAACGCGCGCGCGGTGACCGGGTGGACCTGGGCGACTACGCCCACCCGTTCCCGGCCGGCCGATACCTCGGCCGTGTGGCCATCGAGCAGCCCGTGGAGCGACGCGGGCGTGAATGCGGGCGTTATCCCCAGGCGATCGAAGACGGACTCGACCGCACCCTTGGCGTCGTAAAAGTCGAGGCGGCCGCTCCCGGAGCGGCCCCAGCGTGTCTCCCGGGGGCCGCCCACGAGCGCGCAGATGACGGGCCGTTCGTGGGGCAGGTCGGCCTCGGTCGGCAGGTATTCGAAACCGGCCTCGAAGAGCCGCAGCGGGCCGTCATGATGGCGCCGGTTCGCGGCATAGGTCTCGAACAAAGAAGGCCGCATCGAGGTCCGCAGGAACGTGTGCTGTGCCGCGACCGGGTTCACCACCGACAGCGGCGCCATTCGGAGATCGTCGGACGGCTCGACCACTCGCACCAGCTTCGCCTTCTCCGTGAGGGTGTAGGTGATGATCTCCTGGAAGCCGGCGGCAACCATGAGGTCGCGCAGGCTTTCGCGGGTCTCCTCCACCGGCCGGGGTTCGACCGGCGGGAGGTTGCCGCGGAGCATCGTCGCTGGCAACTTGTCGTAGCCGTAGATCCGGCCCAGGTCCTCGATCACGTCGTCGGGGATTTCCACGTCAGGCCGCCAGTAGGGTGGCTGGACGCTGTAGCGGTTCGGCGGCAGGTGGTGGCAGCCGAAGCCAAGCCCGCCGAGGATGCGGCGCACATCGTCGACCGGGATGGCGATGCCAAGGACCTGCTCGATCCGGGCCGCTTCGAGGATGATCGTCCGCTGAGGCTGCTTCCCCGGGAAGACGTCGACCAGTCCGCGAGCGACCCGGCCACCCGCCAGTTGCTCGAAGAGGTGGAGGGCGCGGCGCTGGGCGTATTCGGCCATCTCCGGGCCGATGCCTTTTTCGAACCGCAGCGATGCTTCCGTGCGGAGCTTGAGGATGCCGGATGAGCGCCGGATGGAGCCCGCCTTGAAGTTCGCGACCTCCAGCAGCACCGTCGTCGTCCGGTCGCTGACTTCGCTGTTGCCGCCGCCCATGATCCCGGCCACGCCCAGGGGGCCTTCGCCGTCGCAGATCACCAGCATCTCCGGGTCGAGTTCGCGATCGACGCCGTCCAGGGTCTGGAGGCGCTCGCCTGGCCGTGCCCGCCGCGCCACAATCCGCCGCCCGCGGACGAGGTCGTAGTCGAAGGCGTGCAGCGGCTGGCCGGTTTCGAGCATGACGTAGTTCGTGATGTCGACAACGTTGTTGATCGGGCGCATCCCGAGGCGGAGGAGCCGTTCCTGCAGCCACGCGGGCGAGGGGCCGACGGTGACGCCTTCGATGACCGATGCGGTGAAGCGCCGGCAGAGGTCGGGCGCCTCGATAGTCACGGAAACTCTGTCGGCCGCCGCGGTACCAGATTCGCTGTAAGTCCGGGCGGGTTCTCGCAGCGGCGCCCCCGTCAACGCCGAAACTTCGCGCGCGAAGCCCAGCACGCCGAGGAGGTCGGCGCGGTTCGCCCAGGTGGAGATGTCGAAGACGACGTCGCCGAGTTCTTCGACGAGCGGCCTGCCTACCTTCGCTCCCGCCGGGAGCACGAGGATGCCTTCGTGTTCTTCACTCAGGCCGAGTTCTCTCTCGCTGAGCACCATCCCTGCCGAGTCGACGCCGCGGATCGGCCGCAGCTTCAGCTTCATCGGCTCACCCGTGTGGCCGTCGATAAGGCTGGCGCCCTCGGTGGCGAACGCCACTTTCTGGCCGACGGCGACGTTCGGGGCGCCGCAAACCACCTGCTGGCGGCCGGAGCCGCCGTCGACGGTGACGAGGCGGAGGCGGTCGGCGTTGGGGTGAGGGCCGACCGCCAGCACCTCGGCGACGCGGATGCGCTCCGGGTCCCAGCCGGCGCCGATGACCTCATACGACTCCACCTCGGCGGTGGCGTCGAGGAGGATTCGCTTGAGTTCCGCGGGCGGAAGGTCGACGTCGACGTAGTCTCGAAGCCAGTTCAGGGAAAGCTTCATCGGGCAGAGCCCTCCTGCTCTTGGCCATTGGTTGTTGGCCGTTGGCTGGTGGCATCCCGGCGCTGCGCGGGTGACTCTTTCACGGTCCGGGCGAAGCTCACGAGCATCCTCTTGATGGCGGTCACATCCTGGTCAAGTCCGCTGTGGTCGGCCTCTGAAAGATACCCGAGGTCGCGCGACAAGAGCAGTTGGTACTCGCGTTCAGTCGCGGATCCCAGCGCCACCCGGAGGAACTGGTGGAATTCAGCGTCGCTCCGAGCGGAGCCTTCCGCGATGTTCGAGGGTGTCGAGACTGCCGCCCGGCGCATCTGGCTGGTGATCCGGTAGGTTTCTTCACGCGGGAACGCGGACGTGGCCTCGTAGACGCGAAGCGCCTGGGCATGACTCGCTTCCCACACTCTCAACTCACGGAACGGTCTCACCGGCTACGGTCTCCCAGGTTGAATTGGCTCCGGACTGCTAACGGCCAACGGCCAACAGCTAACGGCCTCAGAACTGGCTGAGGAAGCGCAGGTCGTTCTGGTAGAAGTGGCGAATGTCGTCGATGCCCCAACGGAGCAGGGCGACGCGCTCCACGCCCATCCCGAAGGCGAAACCGGTGTAGCGGCTCGAATCCCACCCGGCGTTCTCGATGATCTCCGGGTGGACCATGCCGGCGCCGAGGATCTCGATCCAGCCGGTGCCGTGGCAGGTGCGGCAGTCCGCGCCCGCGCCCCGGCAGATGAAACAGTCGATCGCCATCTCCACGCCGGGCTCGACGAAGGGGAAGTAGCTGTGGTGGAAGATGATCTTGCGGTCCTGCCCGAAGAGCTTGCGCGCGAATTCGTAGAGCGTGCCCTTCAGGTCGGACATGCGGACGCCTTCATCGACGGCGAGACCTTCGATCTGCGTGAGCATCCATTCGTGCGTGGCGTCGGTCGCTTCCTGGCGATAGCACTTGCCCGGCACGATGACCCGCACCGGGGGCTCGGCCGTCCGTTCCATCACCCGCGCCTGGTTGGGAGACGTGTGGGTGCGAAGGAGCATCTTGCGTTCGCCATCGATCAGGGTGTCGACCCAGATCGTGTCCCACATGTCGCGAGCGGGGTGGTCTTCGGGGATGCGCATGGCGTCGAAGTTGTAGGCGGCGAACTCCACTTCGGGGCCTTCAGCGACACGGAAGCCCATCTCGGCGAACGCCTTCACGCAGTCGCGCATGGTCTGCGTGACCGGATGGAGGCGGCCAAGAGGCTGCGGGCGCCCCGGAAGGGTAACGTCGAGCGCCGCAGTCGTGGCGAGCGCGTCCAGCGCTTCCTTCGCGGTGGCGTCCTGGCGGGCGGCAAGGGCGTCGTCGAGGGCGCGCTTGAGGGCGTTGGCGGCGGCGCCGTAGGCGGCGCGGGCCTCCGCCGGCTGGTCCTTCACGCCGCGGAGGAGACTGCTCGCGCGCCCGTCCTGGCGCCCCAGCCAGCGGATCCGCCAGGCTTCGAGAGTGGCTTCTTCGGTGGCCCGGGCAAGCTCCGCGAGGGCTTCGTCCTGGAGTGCGGCGAAATCGGTCATGGGGAGTGGAGTATAGCCGGGCCAGGGGTTAGGCGCGGAAGCACGGGACACCGTGGGAAGCACAATCCAAAGCTACTGACGACCGTACTCCCCAATCCACCGGACGTTCGGCGCATGGCCGCCCACTGCCCGGAGCAGCTTGCGGTCGTCGGTCCAGAACGGACAGCCACGGAGATCGGCGAGCGCGAGGTAATAGGCGTCGTAGACCGCGGGGAGGCTGAATCTGTCGGCGAGCGCGAGCGCGTGCTGGTGCAGACCCGCTCTGCTGGCCGGAGCTGTTGGTGCCAGCGTAACGGGGATTCTGAGAAACACCTCTAGCAGCGTTTGCGCCTGCGCAAGAGAAAGGGCGTCCCGCAGCATCCTTCGGCGAATGGTATTGGTGGTTTCCACGGGGAGCAGATGTGGCGCGATAATGCGCTCCCCTCGTTCGGCTGCGTCCTGGAGCAGTGCCGCTGCCTCCGTGGAGTAATCCTCGGGGAAGATCCACTTCACCGCGACGCTCGCATCGACGCAGATCATCCCCGGGTCTCCGAACGCTCCCGGCGCGCCTCGTCGATGTCTTCGTATGCAGGCCGGAAGATCTCGCCGCCGTGTGCGTCGAGAAGCCTCGCTCGCAGCTCGCTCGCGGCCTCGGCAGCTTCAAGCATCTGGTGCCGTTCGGCTTCGGTCAGGCGGCGTTCGTGGGCTCGTTCGCCTTGCACCATCACGCCTGCCTCCTTCGCCCCGCCGGTTGCAGGCTTCACCAGCCCGGCGAGGTCCGAACGCCGCAGCCAGACGCGGCGCCCGCCGATGCGATAAGCCCTCAGGTCTCCCGCTTTCACCCAGCGCCAAACCGTGGACTGACTGATCCGCAGCAGAGCGGCCCCTTCCTGGACGGTCACAAAGTCACCCCAGTCGCCGTCAGCCGCGGGTCGACCGTCTTGAACCACGACTGCTGTCTGATTCATGTTCACATGCTACCATAGCTTGTCAATTTCAAGCATAAGTACCCAGACCGATGGGACGGTTCTCGTCCTTGCCCTGCGAAGGCTTGAGTGCCGCCGGTGCGCTGCCCCCTTCCCTAACGTTGCCGGCTCCCGGCGTACCATGCCTTCATGGTCCCTCCCGGGTTTCCGTTCCGCTGGCTGCCAGCGGCTACACTGGCCTTGGCCCTCGTCGCCCTGCTGCTCCTCGCTGCCTGCAGCGGGGTCGGGAAGAAGCCGGGGGAGCCAGGAGGGTCCGAGTTGGCCGATTCGAATCCCGGGACATCGCCTTCCGACCGCTCCTGGGCGGGGAAGGACCCGTCGCCGGAGTTCCCCGGCGGGCTGACGTGGTTCAACGTCCAGCAGCCGCCAACCGTGGCCGGCCTCAAGGGCAAGGTCATCCTCCTCGACTTCTGGACGCTCGGCTGCATCAACTGCCAGCACATCATCCCGGACCTGAAGCGACTCGAAGCTGAGTTCGGCGACGCGCTCGTCGTCATCGGCGTCCACTCCGGGAAATACACCACCGAACACGACGACGACAGCGTCCGCGAAGCGATCCAGCGCTACGGCCTCGAACACCCGGTGGTGAACGACCCCGACTTCGTCTTCTGGCGGACGTTCGGGGCGAACGCCTGGCCGACGCTGGTACTCATCGACCCGGCGGGTAACCTCGTCGGTGGCCACGCGGGCGAAGGCGTCTACCTGCTCTTCCAACCGATCCTGGCCTCGCTTATCGCCGAGTTCGACGCGAAGGGCGCTGTCAGCCGGGTTCCGTTCCCGCTTGCGCTCGATGCGACGACGGCCTCGACCGTGCTCTCCTACCCCGGGAAGGTGCTGGCCGACGAACGAAGCGGCCGCCTCTTCATCGCCGACTCGGGCCACAACCGTATCCTCGTGGCGTCGCTCGATGGAAGACTCGAACGCGCGATCGGCTCGGGGAAGGAAGGCTTCGCCGACGGGGGCCCAGCCGAGGCAATGTTTCGGCAACCCCAAGGGCTCGCGATTTCGGACGACGGCGCGACCCTCTATGTCGCCGACACCAGGAATCACGCCGTCCGCGCGGTTGACCTCGCGACGGGCAACGTGACGACGATCGCCGGCACCGGCGGCCAACTCGACCGCCTCCCGCGCGGCGAGGCCAGGGGGCGCGACACAGCGCTGGCGTCACCCTGGGACGTTCTTGTCCACGGCGGCAGACTCTTTATCTCGATGGCGGGAGTCCACCAGATCTGGGCGCTGGACCTGGCCACGGGGAACATCGCCATCTTCGCGGGTACCAGCCGCGAGGGGATCGGCGATGGCGACCGGCTGACACAGGCGACGCTCGCGCAGCCCAGCGGCCTCGCCACCGACGGCCGCTACCTCTACTGGGTGGACCCGGAGTCGAGTTCGGTGCGGCGGGTCCCGTTCGCCGGACAGGGCGACGTGGAAACGCTGGCCGGCACCGGCCTCTTCGATTACGGCGACATCGACGGCGACCCCAAGACCGCCCGGCTGCAGCACCCGCAGGGCATCGCCTTCGCGAACGGCACCCTCTATGTGGGCGACACCTACAACCACAAGATCCGCACGGTCGACGCGGCGAAGTGGCGGGTCGGCACGGCCGCGGGGACCGGCGAACGCGGCTGGAACGACGGCGCGGCCGCCTCCGGGGCGCTGGATGAGCCCTCCGGGCTGAGTTTCGCCGCCGGAAAACTCTACATCGCCGATACCAACAACCACCTGGTCCGCACCCTCGACCCAACGGCGGGAATCCTGGGCACGCTTCAGCTTTCGAACCTCGCGGTCGCATCGGGGGCGCCCGGCGCTCGCACACAGCAGATCACCCTCCCGGCGCAGTCAGTGGCCCCCGGCGCGGCGACCCTCCGGATCACGGTCGCCAGCCCGCAAGGATTCCACCTGAACAGCCTGGCGCCGTCGCGGCTCGTGCTCTCATCGTCGAATGCGGCGGTACTGGAGCCGGGCGAACGCGAGCTTGCGTGGTCCAGCGACGAGGCCGCCGTCTCGATCCCGGTGCCGGTCGCCCTCGGCGAGGGGTCGGCCACGCTGACGGCGCTCGGGGCGGTCTACTACTGCCGTGGCGGCGAAGAGGCCCTCTGTTTCATCCAGCAGGTGGAACTGACACTCCCCGTGACGGTGGTGAAGGGCGCGGCAGGCGGCGAACTGGCGCTTTCGTACACCCTCCCGCCGGGGCCCTGAGGCTACTCCCCGCCGGGGCTGGGAGACGCGGCCGGCGTCGCCGCCTCGCGAGCGTACTTCCAGACAAAGAAGAGCACGACGTCGAAGATCGCCACCGCGACGAGGATGGCGACGACGTTCACGCGGCTGAACACCTCTATCAGGGCGCCGTTCGGGTTGAAAAGCGTGTGCCACGCGACGAACGCGGTCGCCGCGAAGATCACGGCCCATGCCACGCGGCTGTAGCGAAAGAGCGCGTGGCCGCCGCTCCCCGACCACGGGAGGGCTTCAAAGAACATCACTTCCACGGCCGAAAGGTAGAGGACGAGGAGGAAGTCCTGCATGTACGGGGCGTCGATGAAGCCGAGCACATGGTCGCCGGCGCCGAGGGTTTCGGCGACCAGCCAGGCGCCGAGCCAGCCGAGCGCCGCGACCAGGGCGATGCCCACCCAGCCCATCGCTGACAGCAGGATCCCCTGGCGTTCGCTGAGCTTGTCTTCGTCGACTTCCACGCCGCCGGGGACGCCAATGATGAAGCCGGGGACGAACGCAAGCAGCCGGGACGTGAGGGCCGCGAGCATCGCGAAGATCGAGTTCGCCGGATTCAGCCGGAAGGTCGTCTTCGCGCGCAACTTGAGGGCGTAGAGCAACCGCCCGAGATCGTCGGAGAGTTCGACCAGCCCAAGCGAGATGCCGAGGCTGGTGATGAGGAAGACCGCTTCCTTGCTGAAAAAGCCGTGTTCGGAGTCGAGGGTGCTGAAGAGGAAGCCATAGGCGGCCAGGACAACTGGGATGACCGCCACGAGGGCGGCTCGCTGCATGCTCGGGTGCCAGGACGTGAGGCGATGGAGGCGGTCGCGCATTCCGCCGATCCAGCGGCCGAGCGCCGATTCGCGCGACTCCACGGTGCCGTCGAGCGCGGCCTGGGTGGTCCCGAAAAGCAGCGCCAGGAGCAGCGCCAGGAGGAAGTTGGTCGAAACTACCTTCCACTTGAACGAGACATCGTTCGGCGTGACAACGTCTGCCGGCAGTTGGGCGACGTGCGGGAGGTCGCCGCCGCCGCGGGCGTTCCCATGGTCAAGGCGCGGGCAGTACTGTTCGGCGCAATCCTCGTCTTCGCCGCCGTCATCTCCGCTGCCGAACTGGTGGGCAGCCTGCCCGGAGACGGCCGCGCCTGGTGTTGCCGTGGCCGTTGGGGACGGTGTGGCCGAGGGCGTTGGGCTGGCCTGGCGCGTTGCCGTTGCTGTTGGCGTGACCGTTGAGGTTGGGGTCGGCGTGTCGGCCGTTCCGGGGATGAATGCGACGGGGGTGGCGGTGGGTGTCGCGGTGGGGGTGGCGGTGGGTGTCGCGGTGGGGGTG
>CAYTMI010000026.1:0-19493 GCA_964438865.1 uncultured Anaerolineaceae bacterium
CAGTGCCGCCCCCGCGGCTTAAGAAATGTGTCCGTCAGATCGGGGCAACCCCAGGGTCTGCGGGTAGCAGAAGGGTTGCAGTCAGGTTGTTCCTGCGATCTATTGGGGTGAACCCCTAATCTATTGGGGTGAACCCCTATAGGTTAGGGGTGGGTGGGGATTAGACTGCATCGTGGTATTAGGGGGTTCCGACCCCCGCACCAGCGGTCTGGCCCCACGATTGTCTGGTCCGCGCTGCCGGGATCGCGGCACACCCATCAGCGGAGGAGTTCACCTGTGACAACCATTCAGCATCCCGCCCAGTCCATGGTCGCCCGGACCCAGGCTTCCGGCCAGTCCGGGAACCGAGGGACCCACCCCATCCGGATCCTCCTCGTGGACGATCACGCTGTCATCCGCCAGGCCCTGAGGATGCTCCTCGGGAGCCAGCCGGAACTCGAAGTTGTGGGAGACGTCGAAAACGGGCGCGAAGCTGTCCAGGCCGTCGAAAAGCTCAACCCCGATGTCGTCCTCATGGATGTCGTGATGCCGGGGCTCAACGGCCTCGAAGCCACCCGCCAGATCCGCCGCTCGTCGCCCGGCACCCGAGTGGTCATGCTCACCGGCTTCGTCGATGAAGACCAGCTGCTCGATTCGCTCCGTTCCGGGGCTTCGGGCTACGTCATCAAGAAGTCTGACGTCTCCGAGCTGATTCTGGCGATCCAGACCGTCCACCGCGGTAACAGCTATTTTTCCAGTGCCCTCAACGAAGGCTTTGACCTTGCCGAGGTCCTGTACCAGGCCAAGCGCACGGACCAGCGCACCAGCGTCGAAGCCCTCACCCCGCGTGAACGCGAAGTCCTCCAGCTCATCGCCGAAGGCTACACGAACCAGGGCATCGCCAACGAACTCTACATCAGCGTCAAGACCGTGGAAGCCCACAAGGCCCACATCATGGCCAAGCTCCACGCCCGTAACCGCACCGACCTCATCCGCTACGCCATCCGCAAGGGCATCGTCCGCCTCGAAAGCGCCGAGGAAGCCCAGCGCCTGCTTTCCGAATTCACGGACGAAGGCGCGGTGCTCGCCGGCTGATCCACGAGGTTCCTCCTCTTCCGTTTTCGCACGAAGCCCGGCTTTGGCGCCCAGCTGATCGTCGGCGAGCTGCTCTGCACGCTCGACCTCGAGCAGGGCGAAATCCCGAAGAACCTCAGCGCTATCTACTCCTACTGCCTCCGCTGCCTCATCGAAGCCACCCTCGGCGACCTGCCGAAGCTCGACGAAGCGGAGAAGCACATCTCGCGCATCGCCCAAGCCTGGAAGGTTGCCACTGCCGAACTGAAGGCAAGGGGCGCCGTCCCCGCCCGGGTGGCAGCCTGACCATGCACGTCCTCCTCGCCGCCGCGCTCGAACAGACTGTCCAGCAGATTGCTGCGCTCGAAGCCGGCGACGACGACCTCTTCCTCGAACGCGCACCCGCGCACGAAGCGGCCTGCCTCCTGGTCGCCGGGCTGCCCGCCGAAGTCCTCGCCGGTGAGGCGGCAGCCCTGGTCACGCTGATCGAAGCCAACGCCCGCATGGACGCCGCCATCGCTGCCCGCCAGGACGACGCCGCCCACCGCCTGGCGGCACTCGCGGCCAGGCGCCAGGCCAATTCTGCCTATGGCGCGGCCATCCTCGAATCGTCCTATCCCACCCATCAGGTCTGAACGAGGCGGTTGTCATCCAGGCCACGTCCCTGTCACCCGTTCGCTCTCCAATCCCTACCCCCGCGCCCGTAACCGGGAGTCAAGTTTCCCGCCCTCGTGACGACTCTTAGGGGGAGCGGCGACGCAGCGATTCCCCCACGTCACCTCACCTCCGCCGGAGCAGCACCATGGCATCCCAGGGACGAAAACGCGGCTGGCTCTCCCTTTCAAGCGTGGTCGCTGTCTTGATGATCGCGGCCGCCGGATGGCTCGTCTGGCACGAAACCGCGCCTTCGCGATCGCCCCGCACACCCACCGCCGAAGCGGCCACGCTTACAGCCGAGGACGGCCACGATTCCGGAGCGGGCACCGATCTCGCAGCTTCCCCGCCAGCCGGCAGTCTTCCCACCCGCGTTGTCGTCGAATCAGCAGGCATCGATGCCCCGGTCACCGGCGTCGGCGCCGTGGAGAATGGCGGCAGGCTCGTCTGGGAAACCGCCTGGCGCTCCGCCGGCCACCATATCGACTCCGCCCGCCCCGGCCAGCCCGGCAACATGGTCCTCACCGGCCACGTCTCCGTCGCCGACAGGGACAACCTCCCCGTCTTCGCCACACTAGCGAAGGCCGCCCCCGGAGACACCGTCAAAGTTTTCTCTGGCGACGACGTCTTCACCTATCGCGTCACGAAGATCTCCGTCGTCTCTCCGAACGACCTCCGGGTGCTCCGGTCGAGCCACTCTGCGACGGTCACCCTCATCACCTGTACGCCCGACCTCAAGAAGCGGCTCGTCGTCTTCGGCACTCTCGTGCAAGGAGTCTGAATCGTGTCTTGTAAACACACTGTCCGCCGCCTACGATTGCTACGAGGTGACAGAGGAAATGTCTGAGCTGAAGAAGCCCACAGGCGTCACCCCCATCCAGGGCGTGGTCTACGACATTTCGGTCGCCCGCCGCCGGGCCGCTGCCCGCGCCGCCGCCACGCCCGATCGCTCCGGCATCAGCGATGCTGCCCGCGAACTGTCCCGCGCCCTCCTGGCCGTCGAAGACTCCCCAGAAATGCGCGCCGAAAAAGTCCGTGTCCTCCGATCTCAGATCGCCAACGGCACCTATCGCCCCGACCCCCGGGACGTCGCCCGGCACATGCTCGAACAGGGTTTCTGAGCACTCTCCATTCCCTGCGCGGAACCCTTGGGCGATCCCCACGCCGCTGACTCGGGATAGTCCCGATTCGCACCGGCCCGGTGTCTCCGTAGCCTGATCAAAGGCAGTTAGAGCTGCGCGACTCCGTCACCGGAATCGAAGGGGGAGGGTGGAAGTGCCAGGCGTCCTCGTCATCGAACCATCGCTCCCGCCGTCCATGCAGGGCCGGCACCTTCTCTCCGACCGCCTCACCATGGACTTCTGCAGCGACCCCGCGGTCCCGGTGGCCGCCGCCGCCGAACGCGTCTATGACTTGCTTGTGCTTGCAGGGATGGATGTCGAAGAGCAGCAGGCCGTGGCCGGCCGGTTCCAGCAGCATCGCCGGTGGAGGCTTGTCCCCGTCCTCTACGTCATGCCCGAAAACGTCCCCGGCTTCGCCATCCCGGCCAACTACCGCCCGGAGATGGACGGCCTCGTCCGCGGCTCGCTCGATTCGCCGGCTGTGGAGCGTCGCATCCGGGCCCTGGCCCGCGAAGGTGTCTCCGAGGCCGACATGGTCGTCGCCGGCCCCTTCGAACTCGACCCCATTCGCGGCCGGCTTCGTCTCAACGGGACCGAGATCCTGCTCACCGGGCGCGAAGCAGAGATCCTCGCCATCCTCCTCGCCCATTCGGACCGCACAGTCAGCGCCGGCGAAATCATCGAACGCGGCTGGGGCGCCGGCGCCGACCCGCGCTACCTCCAGATCCTCCGCCGCCACGTTTCGAACATTCGCCGGAAGCTCGAACAGACCCCTGCCGCCCGTTCCGTCCGCACCGTCCGAGGCAACGGCTACCGCTTCGACACCCGCATCGCCAGTTAGTCCGAAGCCGTTCCCTCCTGGCCCCTTGATCGCCCCCTTCCGCCGCCGGGGGCCGCTGTAGACTCGCCGCAGGGGTTGGGGAGGCACCTTGCGGAGGTGCGGAATGAACACTCGGGTCATCACGGTATCCGTCGCGGTTGCGCTTCTGGCGCTTGCGGGGGGCACGCTCGTCCTCGCCCAATCCGGCTCCAAGACGGGCGTCATCCAGGCCTGCGTCAGCAGCGATGGCAAGCTCCGGGTGGTTCAGCCCGCCAGCCCCTGCCGAAAGAACGAAACGCCGCTTTCGTGGAACAGTGAAGGCCAGCCCGGCCCCCAGGGCATCCCGGGTCCCGAAGGCGCACCTGGCGCGGCCGGCGAACCCGGTCCCGCCGGCGCCGATGGGCTGCCAGGTCCTGCCGGTGAACGAGGGCCTGTCGGCGCCGATGGCCTTCCCGGTCCGGAAGGACCTCAGGGTCAACCCGGCGCCCCGGGCATCAGCGGCTTGCAAGTCGTCAGTGCCATCTCCGCCAACAGCTCGGACACCCATCACAACGTGTCCGCCTTCTGTCCCGTGGGCAAGAACGCGATCGGCGGCGGCGCCTTCCTCAACCCGTCCCAGACGATCCCCGGTCTCGCCGTGCAGGCCAGCTACCCGGTGCTTTCCGCCGGCCGCCCGCTCGGATGGACTGTCGTCGCCGCCGAGACGCTCCCCTACGACGGCAACTGGACCGTGACCGCCTACGCAATCTGTGCGACGGTTGCTCCGTAGAGTCCTGTGCCGCCCTGGTACATCCTCAGGATCAGCGGCCGTTTAGTAACACCTCCGCACGCGTTGCTCCCCCTCTCCCGGCCAGCCGGGAGGAGGGGGCTGGGGGGGTGAGGGCCTAGCCGAAGTTGTGCGATTCCGGCTCTTCGATGAACCCCGGCAGCGGGCAGGGCCGGAATCGCTCGGCGATGATGTTCGGGAAGCCGCTCTGTTCGTTGTCCACTCGCCCCCGGACGATGACGAACGGCGTCGCCCGGACCAGCTCTCGCTGCCGTTCCTGGAGCCGCGTGTAGACCACCACGTTCGCCAGCCCGAACTCGTCTTCCAGCAACATGAAGATGATCCCGCTCGCCGTCGAAGGCCGCTGGCGCGTCACCACCATCCCCGCCATCTCCACCACCATCCCTTCGGGCAGCCGGTTGGGGTTTCCCGGCCCACCGAGGTGCCGCGCAGTGATGAGACCTTCGTGCAGCAGCGGCCGCACCAGCGCCATCGGGTGCTGGCCCGATAGCCCGAGCTTTTCGAAATCCCACGCCAGCTTCTCCCACTCCGGGAGGGGCGGCAGCGTCGCCATGTCCTGGTGCGTTGGCAGCGGCAGCGCCGGCTGGAAGTTCCGCGGACGGCCCTTGCGCCGTTCGTCTACCCCCACACCCTGGGTGAGAACCCCCAGTTGCCAGAGCAATTCACGCCGTGGCATCCCGAATTCGTCGAGCGCGCCCGCCCGGATCAGCGCCTCAGCTTCGCGACGGTCCAGCCGTGCTCGCGTCACCAGGTCGTACAGCGAACGGAACGGTCCCCCTGCCTCCCTCGTCGCGACAATCCGTTTCGGTACCCCCTCGCGGCGCTCCTCCGCGCTCTTCCCGCGTTCGTCCGCCCACGTCCCGCCGAGCCCCTTCACGTGCGAAAGCCCAAGACGAATGTCGTCGCGTTCCGGCCAGGTGCGCGCGCGGCTGAGGTTGATAGCCGGCGGCAGCACCTCGATCCCGTGACGCCGCGCGTCTCCCGTCAGCACTTCCACCGAATAGAATCCCATCGGCTGGGCATTGAAGAGCGCGCAGGTGTACGCCGCCGGGTAGTGATACCGGAGCCACGCCGACTCATACGCCAGCAGCGCGAACGCCACCGCGTGGCTCTTCGGGAACCCGAAGGCGGCGAACGCAGCCATCTTTTCGAAAGCGATTTCCGCGGCTTCGCGGCTCACGCCCTGCCGCGCCGCCCCCGCATGGAACTCCTCGGCGAGCGCCTGCATCGCCTCCACCGAACGCTTCCTGCTCATCGCCCGCCGCAGCCGGTCGGCCTGCCCGGGGGTGAACCCCGCGACGGCGCAGGAAATCTGCAGCACCTGGTCCTGGTAGAGCACGTGACCCAGCGTCTCGGCCATGCAATCTTTCAGCAGCGGTGCCAGTTCCGGGTGGCCATAGTCCACTTCCACCGCTTCGCCCCGGGCCAGGCGCTGCCGGTATTCCATATAAGGACGGAACGCCCCCGCCATAATCGGCCCCGGGCGGATGATCGCCACCTGCACGGCAAGGTCGTCCAGGTTCGCCGGGCGCGTCCGTGGCAACGTCTGGATCTGGGCCCGGCTCTCAATCTGGAACACGCCCATCGTGTCGCCATCCTGGATCGAGGCGTAGATCTCCGGGCTGTCGTGGGGGATCCTCCCGAGGTCCACCCGCACCCCCTGCTCCTCTTCGATAATGTCGAGACACTCGTTCACCGCGCTCAGCATCCCCAGCGCCAGGAAGTCGATCTTCACGAACCGCGCGTCATCCACCGAATCCTTGTCCCACTGGTAGACATAACGACCGTCCATCCGCGCCGGCTCCACCGGCACCACCGAAGTCAGCGGGTCGGCCGAGATCACCACCCCTCCGACGTGCTGGCCGATGTGCCGCGGGAACCCTGCTACCTGTTCGGCCAGCGCCACCAGGTCCCGCCAGATCGGCGCGTTCACCAGTGGTCGCAGTTCCGGGATCAGCCGCATCATCTCCGCCACCTCATCGGCGTTTGCGAATCCGTCCCCGAGTTTGTTCAGCTTCGCCAGGACCGGCGCAGGCAACCCGAGCGCCTTGCCGATGTCCACCACCGCGCTCCGGAACCGATAGGTCGGGAAGGCCGCGACAAGTGCCGCGTGCTCTTCCCCGAACCGCGCATAGACCCGCTTCAGCAACTCGTCGCGGATGTCGCGCGGAAAGTCGAGGTCGATGTCCGGCAGCGAATGCAACTCCTCGTTCAGGAACCGTTCGAGGTAGAGGTTGTTGCGGACAGGGTCGATGTGCGAAAGCCCGATCAGGTAACAGACGATCGAACTGACCGAAGAGCCGCGCCCCCGCCCCACCGGCCGTTCGTCTGGAAAGAGGCTGCGGTCGCGCCCGTGCAGCTCCTGGGCCACCTCCCCCGCCATCTCCAGCAACTCCCAGTACACCAGGAAGAAGCCCGCCAGCCCGTGCTTCGCGATCAACCCCAGCTCGCGTTCGAGGCGCTCCCGCGCTTCGTCCCGGAACGACGGCTCCAGCGGGCCGTACTTTCGCCGGAACGCCCGCTCGCAGATCCCCCGGAGAAAACTGTCCGGCGATGCCCCCTCCGGCACCGGGTAGTCCGGCAGCCGGTATGGCAGGTCGCGCGTCAGGTCGAACCGGCACCGTTCGGCGATCGCCAGCGTGTTTGGGACCGCCCCGGGGTAACCCGCGAACCTCCGCGCCATCGCCTCGCCGCGCTTCAGGAAGAACTCCGAATTCGGGCGCCGCTCCCGGTGCGAACTATCCAGCGTCAGCCGATGCCTCACCGCCACAAGCACGTCGTTCAGCCGGTGCCGTTCGCGCACGTGGTAGTGGGCGTTGTTCGTCGCCACCACCTGGAGCCCCGCGCGCTCCGCCACTTCCGCCAGCGCCGCCACCCGTTCGCTGTCGCCATAGACATCGTGATGCTGCAACTCCACAAAGAAACGCTCTGCGCCGAGAGCGTCGCGCCATTCGCCCGCCACCTCTTGCGCCTCCCCCTGTGGCAAATGGCTGAGCACCCCGTCGCGGCAACCCGAAAGGACAATGAGCCCCTCGCGGTGTTCGAAAAGCCACTCCCTGTCCGTTCGCGGCGCATCCTTGCCATATGTCAGGTACGCCCGGCTCAGCAGCCGGCAGAGGTTGCGATACCCCTCGACCGTTTCCGCCAGCACCGTCACATGCCGGTCCCTCTCTCCCGATCCCTGATCCCTGGCCCCTGATCCCCGGTCCCTGACACTCAGTTCGCAGCCCGTGATCGGCTTCAGCCCCCGTTCGCGCGCCGCCCGGGCAAACTCCATCGCCCCATAGAGGTTGTCGTGATCGGTGACGGCCATCGCCGGGTAGCCCAGCGCCAGCGCCCGGTCGACCATCTCGTCAGTCGCGCTCGCCCCCTCCCGCAACGACCAGCAGGAATGCGCGTGGAGTTCCGCATAAGGCGATTCGGCGGCCATGTCGCCCACCAGTATAGAACAAACGTTCTACACAATCGAGCACGTACTGGGGCGTCAAGGCGACGGCAGGTAGGGACCCCGCCGAGTCGCCGCCGTGATCGCTCGTGTTAGACTGCCGCGGCGCGACGTTTCAGCGCCGCCCCTGTCTGGAGGCCGCATGCCGCTCCGTGCCTCGTCCCTTAACGAGCCCCCGACGCTGTGACCCGAGCCTCGTCCTCACCCGTCGCCAGCCGGGAGTGCTTGTCCGCCTTCGGCAGGAGGCTCAGCAGCCGCGCCACGTACGCCCCACGCGTGAGCTCTCCCTCCGCGTACGCCGTGGCCCAGCCCTCGATCTGTCCCAGCATGGCCCGAACGCCGGGGCCCGCCGAGTCGGCCGCGCCCCACTCAACGCTCGCCAGGAAGTCGCCAAGCAACTCCGCATCCAGCCCGGGGCGCAGCGCTCTTCGGACCACGTTCCGTATCCGCACCGTGGTGAGTTCCTGAATGGCTGGGAAGCGCGTGCTCATGGAAGTCGTCAGTCCCTTGGTCATGGAGTCCGTCTGGAATGATAGTCGGATGCCCGCCAAGCGGGCAGAAGGCGTGTTCGCCGAGATTATCGCACACGAGGTCGCGGCCCGGGATCCTCGGTACGCGGGCGGTATCTCGCGTATCGTGAAGCTTGTGTCCCCGAACCGCCATCACATTGGCACCCTCCACGAGGTCGTCATGCCAGACGGGTCCGTCCCCCACAGCCACCCGAAGGACTACACCCGCCGTGATTGTTCTCGCGTTCGCATCTCCGCCGAGCCCGCTGCCGCCGGGTCCGCACCCAGCCTCCAACTTTAGCCCCCGCCCCTACCCCTTCCGGGCGTAGTTGCTCGCGCCGTACCAGTCGATCGTCACCGCCGGCTCGTCCCCCACCACCCAGGCATCGTGCCCGCTTGGCAGCGACGTGATGTCGCCCGGCCCCGCGATGAACTCCGTCCCATCGTCCATCCGGATCCCCAGGCGCCCGCTGACGTGGTACTGGAAGTGCGGCGCCTCGCAACTCTTCGTCCCCGCGATCGGCTTCACGTCCGTGGACCAGCGCCAGCCCGGCTGGAAGACGAGCCGCCCGACGGCCCCGTCGCCCACGTTCAGGATCTCTGCCCGGCCCCGCGGAAACTCGCGCGTCTCGTCGGGCGTTGCGAAGGTCTTGTGTTCGGTCGAATGCATGGTCACTCTCCATAAAGATAGGGTCCCGGCCCCGGGACTTCCCGGTGTGTAGCGAGTTCTACCAACTAGTAGATAGACTGTCAAGCCCCCGGCCCGTTAACATCGTAGAATGCCCCGTGTGACCGTCGCCCACGAAGCCCCCTCCCGGACCGCGGCCCAGGTCCTCGACGTCGCCGAACGCCTCGTCCAGACCCGCGGCTTCAACGGCTTCAGTTACGCCGACATCGCCTCCGAACTCGGCATAACCAAGGCCACCCTCCACTACCATTTCCGCACCAAGGCCGAACTCGGCGGCCGCCTCATCGAGCGCTATTCCGAGACCTTTCGCGCCGCCCTTGATGCCATCGCCGCCGCCGGCGCCCCGGCGCCCGAAAGACTCGCCCGCTACGCCCGCCTCTACGCCGACGTCCTTCGCAACGAGCGCATGTGCCTCTGCGGCATGCTCGCCGCCGAGTACTCCACCCTGCCCGCGCCCATGCAGCACCAGATCCGCCACTTCTTCGACCTCAACGAAGCCTGGCTCTCAACCGTGCTCGAAGAGGGGCGCCAGGCCGGTACCCTTCGCTTCGACGGCCCCGCAGCGGAGATGGCCGGCCTCCTCCTCGGCGCACTCGAAGGTGCCATGCTCGTCGCCCGCTCCTACGCCGACCCCTCGCGCTTCGAATCCTCCGCCACCCGCCTGCTCGACGACCTGAAGCCGGTCCTGCCCCCTGCCTGACTGACCGCGCTTCCGCACGCTCGAAAACGCTTGAATCCGCCGCCGGAAGTTGCATACTGGTACCCCACCTCCGCCCGCCCTGGGGCTGCGTGGAAACCCGAAGGAGCCACCCCATGACTGTTCGACTTGGCGAAGACGCCCCCGACTTCACCGCCCAGACCACCGAGGGCGAAATCCACTTCCACGAATGGCTGGGCGAGAGTTGGGGCATCCTCTTCTCCCACCCCGCCGACTTCACACCCGTCTGCACCACCGAACTCGGCCGCGCCGCAGCCCTCAAGCCCGAGTTCGACAAGCGCAACACCAAGATGATCGGCCTCAGCGTCGACCCCCTCGACCGGCACGCCGAATGGGCGAAGGACATCGCCGAGACCCAGGGGTCCGCCGTCAACTTCCCGATGATCGCCGACGCCGACCGCAAGGTCTCCCTCGCCTACGACATGATTCATCCCCAGGCCGAAGCGACCGGGACCGTCCGCTCCGTCTTCATCATCGGCCCCGACAAGAAGGTGAAGCTGAGCCTGACCTACCCACCCTCCACCGGACGCAACTTCGACGAAATCCTCCGTGTCCTCGATTCGCTGCAGCTCACCGCCTACAGGAAGGTCGCAACCCCGGTCGACTGGAAGCAGGGCGAAGACGTCGTCATCCTCCCCGGTGTCTCGAAGGAAGAAGCCGACAAACTCTTCCCCGGCTACCGGACAATCAAGCCCTACCTCCGGATGACCCCCCAGCCGAAGGACTAGTACTTCCGGAGGAGACTTGGCGGCCCTCCAAAACCGCCACCGAGCCCGTTGCTCCCCTCTCCCGCCGGTGTGCACAGAAGTCGGGAGAGGGGCTGGGGGTGAGGGCACAGGGCTGCGGGTCGACCGCCCAGAGCCCCGCTGGCCGCGCCCAACACAGAACCCCGACCGTAAGGGAGGGTGCAGTGCCCCGGATCTGCTCCGGATAGGGAGGTTAGCGAACCGCGCCTCCCCACGGCCCCCGTCCCCTGGAGTACCATCTCCCTCGCCGGCCCGCCATCGCCCGCGGGCCGCAAGGGGGCACCCGCAATGACCCAATTCTCCGACATCGTCTACGAGGTCGAAGGCCGCTCCGCCGTCATCCGGCTCAACCGGCCCGAGAAGCTGAACGCTTTCACCTACCACACCCTCGGCGAAATCCACAAAGCCCTGGCGCTCGCCGTCGCCGACCCCGCAGTCGCCGGCATCATCGTCACCGGAACCGGCCGTGGCTTCTCGTCGGGCCTGGATTCGCAGGCGCTCATGGACACCGTCAGCGGCGTCGGCAACCGCGGGCCTGCCTCGGTCGAAAGCGCCGAACTGCCCGGCCTCTTCTCCTACTTCCTCGACGCCCCGAAGCCGATCATCGCCGCCGTCAACGGAGTGGCGGCTGGCGGCGGGTTCGTCCTCGCCACCAAGTGCGACGTCCGCATTTGTTCCACCGCGGCCAGCTTCAGCACCACCTTCATGAAGCGCGGCCTCATCGCCGAACACGGCATGACCTGGCTGCTGCCCCGTCTCGTCGGCCCCGGCGCCGCCTTCGACCTCCTCCTCACGAGCAAGCGCATCGATGCCGCCGAAGCCTTCCGCCTGGGCCTCGTCGAATACCTCGTGGAGCCCGACGACCTCCTCAGCCGGGCGCGCGCCTACGTCGACCTCATCGCCGCCAGTGCCGCCCCGCTCGCCGTCGCCGAAAGCAAGCAGCTCCTCTACCGGCACATGGGGACGCCCCACCCCGAATCGTTCCGCGAGGCCGACAAGGTCCAGTGGGACGCCGTCGCCCGGCCCGACGCATCCGAAGGCGCCCGCGCCCTCATCGAAAAGCGCGAACCGCACTTCGCCCCCTTACCCCGCCCGTAACTTTGCCCAGGCTCCGGATTTCTTACGACACCAGGGCACGGAGACACAAAGTTTCTCCCCGGGGCAGGGAGCGTTGTCGTCCCCGGCCGGCACCAACCCCAAAGCACCCTTGGTGCCTTGGTGCCTCCGTGTCCAACCACTGCCCTGGAGGCTACATCCGTTCGATGATGGTCGCCGTCCCCATGCCCCCGCCCGTGCACATCGCGATGAGCGCGGTCGAGAGGTTGCGCCGCTCCAGTTCGTCCAGCGCCGTCTGGATCAGCATCCCGCCCGTCGCGCCAATTGGGTGACCCAGGGCGATGGCCCCGCCATTCACGTTCAGGCGCGAATGGTCGATGGCGAACTCGCGCTGGAACTTCAGGACCACCGCCGCGAACGCCTCATTGATCTCGAAGAGGTCGATGTCACCCTTCGTCATGCCGGCTTTTCGAAGGCAGATTTCTGCCGCTGGAGCCGGGGCGGTCAGCATGATCACTGGTTCCGCGCCGGCTGTGGCGGTCATCCGGATGCGGCCCCGAGGCTTCAGGCCATGGGCCTTCGCATACTCGGGAGACGCCAACAGCACGGCACTCGCGCCATCGACGACACCGGACGAGTTGCCCGCGTGGTGGACGTGCTCGACCCGTGCAATCTGTGGATAGACATCCTTGCAAATCTCGTCGTAGGTGCGGGTGTCGTTGGGCGGATTCATCGCCCCGATCTTGGCGAACGACGGATTCAGCCCGGCCAGGCCCTCCATCGTCGTGCCCGGCCTCGGGAACTCGTCGTGGTCAAGCGCCAGCGTACCGTCGTCGTTGTAGATAGGCACCACGCTCCGGTCGAAGCGATGATCGTCGATCGCTGCCGCCGCGCGCGCCTGGCTCTGCACCCCGAGGGCGTCGACGTCCCCCCGGGAGAAGCCTTCGATGGTGGCAATCAAGTCGGCCGAGATCCCCTGCGGTACGAGCGGATACTGCGCGTAGAGGTGGGCGTTGTTCGCCGTGAAGCCGTCAACGCTCAGCGGTGCCGGGCGCGACATCGATTCGACCCCGCCCGCCACCACGAGGGCCTGCTGCCCGGCCATGATGCTCATGGCCGCCATGTTCACCGCCTGCTGCGCGGAACCGCAGAAGCGGTGCAGGGTGACGCCGGGGACGGTGACCGGCCAACCCGCGTCAAGGGTCGCCATGCGGGCGATGTCCATGGAGTGGTCGCCGACGCCAGAGCCATTGCCCATGATCACGTCCTCAACGTCAGCCGTCTCGAACCCGACTCGCTCGCGCAGCGCATTCAGCACCTGGGCGAGGACCCGCTGGGGGTGGATGTGCGTCAAACTCCCGACTCCCGGTTTGCCGCCGCCGCGCGGCGAACGAACCCCGTCGATAATCCAAGCTTCGCTCATGCTGATGCTCTCCATTCATTGTGCCGGGTTGGGTGCTGTCACGTGGTCCGGGCGGCCCGGCCGCAGGTGACCCGCGGCCGGGCGCAATCCCGAGGATAATAGCCGAACGCTGCCACGGCCGCGCCACAGAGCCGGTGCCCGTCAGGACGACCCCCGGTCCTACCGCAGCATCCCGTTCAGCCGGTCGCGCACAATAGCCTCGGCATCGCGGACGATGCGGGAGACGAGTTCGGCCGTCGTCGGGATGTCGTGGATCAGGCCCTGCGCCATGCCCGCCGACCAGACCCCGCCGTCAACGTCGCCGCTCTCCATCACGTTCACGCGGCCCCTGGCGCCGGAAGCGAGCTGGGCGATGTCCGCGAATTTCGCATCGGGCTGCTCCGAGATGCGGAGGATCTCCTGGGAGATGGCATTCTTCGCGACCCGGGCCGTGTTGTGGAACTTGCGGTAGACGAGGTCCGTCGCTCGCTCATCGTTGAGGACAATCTGGCGCTTTACGTTCTCGTGGATCGGCGCCTCGACCGTGGCCATGAACCGCGTCCCCATGTTGATCGCGTCGGCCCCGAGCGCGAGCGCGGCCGCAAGCCCGCGGCCGTCCGCGAAGCCGCCGCTGGCGATCAGCGGGAGGTGGACCTGGTCGGCGGCGGCCGGGATGAGGATCAGCCCTGGGATGTCGTCTTCACCCGGGTGCCCGGCGCACTCGAACCCGTCGATGCTGATCGCGTCCACGCCGATCTTCTCGGCCTTCACGGCGTGCCGGACGGCGACGCACTTGTGGATGACCCTGATGCCGGCGGCCCGGAACGACGGCAGGTGTGGCTCGGGGTTGCTCCCTGCTGTTTCGACGATCTTGATGCCGCTGTCGATGATCGCTTCGCGGTATTCGTCGTAGGGGACCGGGTTGATCGTCGGCAGGATCGTGGGGTTCACGCCGAAAGGCCGGTCCGTCATCTCCCGGCAGCGCTGGATCTCCTTGCGAAGCGCCTCGGGCGTGGGTTGGGTCAGGGCGGTGAGGAAGCCCAGCGCGCCAGCGTTGGCCACGGCCGCGATGAGGTCGGCGGTGCCCACCCCCGTCATCCCCCCGCAGACGATGGGATGCTCAATGCCGAACATCTCGGTGAACCTGGTCTTGAACACGGCAATCTCCTTCTCGAACGGCTCTGAAAGCCACGGACTGATGCCCTGAGGCTGGCACGGAGCCGGGTTAGACGCACGGCAACGCCGCCCACGAAGGGTTGCCTCCTCCGGCGCGCTGTCATTCTGGCAAACAGCGCCTCGGCGTGACACGGCCCTTGGTCCCCGCTTGCAGCACCGAACGGCCCCAGCCGCCGCGTATCTCCTCAGGTTGGCCGCAAACCGAAGCGCGCGGGGCACTGCCCGGCCGGGGTTCCCGCGTCCCGCGTCCAGATGGATCGTCCCGCGCACGTGCTGCTTAGCCTGAGTTCGTGCTCACGGCCGTCCCGCTAGCCCGATGCGGGGATGCGGTACCCGCGGTGTCCGGCACTCCCGATACTCATGCCGGCCACAGCTCCGGGAACTTCTGCGCTAGCCAGCGCACGAGCGCGGCGTTGACCTCGACCGGCTTCTCTTGCGCCATCCAGTGGCCGGAGTCGACGACCCCCTCGGTGAGGTCCGGGCAGGCGCCGCGCATCGGGTCGGCGAGGCGGGATTCGACGGTCTCGCAGGTGAAGTCGTAGCGGCCGTGAAGGAACAGCACCGGCATGTCGAGCTGGCCGCCGTTGACGGAGCGCCTGGCGAATTCGCCGTTGCGCTCGTGGTTCATGTACCAGGCGTCGGGTCCGAAGAAGCCGTTCCGCGCGAGGGAGGCGGCGTAGATGCTAAGGTCGGCCTCGGTTACCACGTCGGCGTCGCGCGGAAGGTCCGGCACCGGTCCGCCGGCGAACCATCCTCCCATCTTGCGGGTCATCGCGGTGGGGGAGGGTTGGCCAACTCCGGCCGAGTTCCCCTTCCGAAAGAGGAGCTTCGCCACGTTGTAGGGGTCGGAGTCGAACGTCCGGCTCGCAGCTTCGAAGCTCTCCTGGTAGTAGACCTGGTAGTCCCACTGACCGGCCGGGTACTCGTCCGCGGGGTAGATCCGCCGGTCCACCAGCGGGATCAGGTTTTCGAGGGTGAAGCCCTCAGGAATGTAGGGGACGCAGAGGTTGGAGATGCCGAAGCAGCGGCCAGGATGGTGGCTGGCGATGCTCCAGACCACCGGGCTGCCCCAGTCGTGGCCAACCCACACGGCCCGCTCGCGGCCGAGCGAGTCGAGGAGGTCGATCATGTCCGCGGTCGAGTGCTCCAGGGCGTAGTCCTCATAACGTGAATAGATCGTCGAATGGCCATATCCACGCATGTCGGGAGCGATACAGCGGAAGCCAAGGGCGGCCAGCACAGGTAGCTGGTGCCGCCAGCTGAGCGAAAGCTCTGGCCAGCCATGGACAAAGATCACGAGCGGGCCGTCTTCGCGCCCGCAGGCGAGGTAGCCGGTCGTGTGGCGGTCCGTCTTCAGGGTGTGTTCGGCGATCGGGAAGCTCATGCCCGGAGTCTGTCCTAACTCATCGCCGACGTCTATCCAGGCAACGGAAACGACCGCCTCCGTCGTGGACCGCCTCAGTATCGGAGCCGAGCGCCGTCACGTAGTTGTCGTAATTTGCCGCCACGTCCTCGAAGCCAAACAGGTCCATGCGTGCTCGTCCCCAATCGACCCGTCGGGCCTCGACAAGCATGGCTCGCCGGGCAAGAAGCTGCCCTGACTTGCCCCGCCAAGTCCGGCCGGTCAACCGAGCGCCGCCAATTCCCCAGCCAGTCCTTTGAACACCTCATCGAGGGAGCTGACGACTGGATCGTACGATACTTGACTGTGAGTACACTTCGCCGATGCCCGGCTGACGCATGAGATTCTCTGAGTTGCGGGAGGCGCTGGCGTCCGCCAACGGTGATGACCAGCGTCACGCGCGCTCGTCCAGGCTTCAGCCGCCCGTGCACTTGTCCGTGCGCGGGTCCGAGCTGATGACCACCTCCGGCTTCCGGCCGGCGACCCAGTTGTTCCATACCTCGAAGAGCGTGTAGGCCTTGCCGCCGGCGTTGGTGGTCACGTCGTAAGTGGCTTCGTTGTTGAAGACGGTGTAGTGCTTGTCGCACGATGGTGCGAAGATCCCCGGCGCCTTCGTGATGGCGCTCTTCTCATGGCCCCCAAGGACCGACTGCTGGAGGTTGAGGAGCGTGTCTCGAAGGGCGAGGCCCCAGGATGCCCTGGTAAAGGGCTTGCCGTCGGGTCCCGTAAGACCCTGCTCGATGTCGCCACTTGAGATAAGCACGTCGGTGAGACCCATGCGTACGAAATACGGCGTGGTGATGTGATGGCCAAGGACGTGGCTCGCGTCGAAGCACTGCCACTCGGTACCGGGAGCATTCTTCTGGTGCCAGTCGAGACAGCTCTGATCGGTCACGCGCTTGACGACGTCGACGCTGTTCGCAGCGACGGCCTTGTAGACGGCCTCGTAGGAGCAGAGCTTGTTCGTCGTGCAAGGGACGGAAGTGCCGTAACCCATCGTTGAGTTGTCCGGCCCAACGATGGCGTCGATGAGCCCGCGCACCACGGGTTGGTTGCGGCCTGCGCGAAGCGTGCCCGTGAGCCGGTCGAGGTTGAAGATGACGCCCTGGCCGCCCCCGGACCCGCCCGCGAAAACGACCTCCGAGGCCTCGTCGAGGTCGGGCATCTCCACGCGCCGGCTGTTCCGGGTGTAGACCAGTGCCGGCACGTTTTCCCGGCGCAGAGTGGCAACCACCGCTTCGTAAACGACGTTGCCGGCGAAGTTGATCTGGTAGGTAACGTCCTTGCCGGTCTTGGGGTCCTTGGCCGTAAAGGAGATGGCGCCGCCCGTCCCGGCCCACGTATCACTCGAACAGTAGCGCACCTCGACCTGGTTCCAGTTGGCAAACGGATTGTCGGCCGTCCGGCGGAGGATGCCTCCGTCGGGGGAACCTGCGCCGGAGTTGGCGGAACTCATGTTGTCTGCGTCGTAGTTGGTGTCGACCCCACACCAACGGTTGGCGCAGTCCTGCGCATTGGCGCAACTACCGCCGCCATTGAGCGCGATGAGCCACTTGTTGCGGTTTGCTTCACCTTCGTACGGCCGGAAATTGAGGACTGCCGGGGTACCGTCGTTGCAACTGGCGCCGGGGAAGACGGTCTGGTCGAGATCCTGGCGTTGCAGGGGCGCGGTGCCACCACCGGCCGCTGGCCGGATCGGCGGGACGCGGCAGCTCAGGGCCTCTTCAATCGACGGCTTGAGGACGACCGCGCTCTGCTTCGGCGCTGGCGTTGCACTGCTCGCGGTCGTCGCTGACCCGGTTGCCTTCGTGGCGGAAGGGCTCTCGCCGCCGGACACGGTTGTTACCGGCTCATCCGAGTTCGAGCCACCCGAACAGGCGGAGAAGAACAGCACCGCGAAGGCTGCAACGACGACGGCGGTGGACTTCATCGGATGCCCCCCAAGTGGTATCGAGCGACATCTTACCCGACATGTTGCGACAGGAGTACCACATCGCTCGGTTCATGTCGTTGGTCTCCCGTCCGCCGATTCGTGACCTCGGTGAGCACGGAGCATCGGAGCGGGCCGACCAAAGGATCGGGAGTTTCCTGTTCAGCGAATCGCCCGGCGCGTGAGCCACCGGAGTCTGCCCGGGCACCTGCCAGCAGCCCGTCACACGGCGAGTCCGAGGAAACCTGGGGACTGGACTCGCCCTGACCACGGGGCGTTCTGAAACGAGTCCAGTGCTCGCGAAGGAGTCCAGTGGTGGACCGCAAGAGCGACTATGGCAGGCACTGAGTCCTTGGTAGGCCCGGGGGGATTCGAACCCACGACCAATGGATTAAAAGTCCACTGCTCTTCCGCTGAGCTACGGGCCCAGATCGAATCTACGCGAGCCCCCCGCCGGCGTCCAACGCGCACGATGGTGCGTTTGGTCCCGCCCCAGTCCCGCTCGGAGAACGGCGAGAGCTTTGGCGGACGGGGTCGCCGCATTGCTGAACTCCCACCCGGGGCAGGCCCGCCGACGCGCTCAGCAAAGCGACTCTGACGAGCTTGACGGCGATGCCACCGCCGAACAGAGCCCTCTCCCGTTCAACGAACGCCGCTATTCGCGTAGGCTGCAGGCCATGAGTGAGTCTGCGGACCCGATAGAACTCTCGCCTCTCGCTCGAAGCCTCTCCTTCGCCACGACCACCGATCAGATACCCGCGCGTTTCGGCGACCTCGACATCCGTGCGCGCGTGTCCAGACTGAGACACGGTCGCCACTGTCCCCACGCTCACCCCGGAGGTGCCTCATGACTTACGAACAGATCCTCACCGAAACCATCGGCCGCGTCGGCGTCATTCGCCTCAACCGGCCCGACAAGCTGAACGCCTGGACCGGCCAGATGAGCGTCGAAATCCAGGACCAGGTGTCGAAGTGGAACAACGACCCCGCCGTAGGTGCGATCCTCGTCACGGGCGAGGGTCGCTCGTTCTGCGCTGGCGCCGATCTCGGCGGCTTCGCCAACCGCGCCCAGGCCAACGCCCAGGGCGCCGGCGAACCGCTCGCGCGCGGCGGGGTGAGTTTCACCCACCTCATCCGCGAATCGAAACCCACCGTCGCCGCCGTCAACGGCTACGCGGTCGGAGTCGGCCTGACCATGATCCTGCCCTTCGATGTCCGCATCGCCTCGACGCGCGCCCAGCTCAGCATCCGCTTCATCAAAATGGGCCTCATGCCCGAGCTCGGCTCTACTCGCCTGCTCGCCCAGCTCGTCGGCCTCGGTCATGCCACCGACATGTGCCTGACCGGCCGCATGGTCCCGGCCGAGGAAGCGCTGCGCATGGGGCTGGTCACCCAGGTCACCGAACCTGAAGCCCTCTTCGATACCGCCATGGCGAAGGCCACCGAGATCGCCGGCAACCCAACCCGCGCCGTCATGATGATCAAGGAGCTCTTGCGGAAGAACCCCCTCGATCCCGACCTCGAAGCCGTGATGGAGCGCGAAAACCTCCGCGATCAGATAGCCCGTCGCCTCTCGGACCACACCGAGGCGGTCACCGCCTTCCTCGAAAAGCGCCCTCCGAATTTCAACCGCTAACCCGCCTCGGCTCGCCCGCGTGCGATTCGATCGAGTCCCTCTGCCAGCAGCGGGCGCGGGCATCCGAAGTTCAGCCGCACAAAGTGCTGCCTGGTGGGCCGAAGCTCGACCGTGCGCCGGGAGCCGGAGCGGCGCTCCTTCTCATGGCGTCATACATCAGTCGGCCGCCCGACGAAGTCAACACCACCGCGGAATCGTGCGCGCAGCGGAGGTTACCCAAAGACGTTCTCCGCGTGTCGGAGCAGCGCGGCGGGGCTTTGCTGTCCGATGCTCCTCAGGTGACCATGAGAACTGCACTGGGGTTGCCCCGATCTGACGGACACATTTCTTAAGCCGCGGGGGCGGCACTG